>JAUYTN010000064.1 GCA_030695205.1 Burkholderiaceae bacterium
ACCACGAAGGCACCCCGGTGTCCGTCAAGATCCGGGAGCGCATCAAGGCCTCCCGCCAGCGCTACCACGGCAACGACAACATTGCCGAGTTCATACAACCCGGCGAACTTGAGCGCTTGCTGGACGAAGTAGCCAGCAAGATGCAAGGCGTGCTGGAGAGCATGGTCATCGACACCGAGAACGACCACAACTCCAAAGACACCGCCCGCCGCGTGGCCAAGATGTACCTGACCGAGGTCTTCAAGGGCCGCTACGTCAAGGGGCCGGAAGTCACCGAGTTCCCCAATGCCGAGCACCTGAATGAGCTGATGATTGTTGGCCCCATCACCGTGCGCAGCGCCTGCAGCCACCACCTGTGCCCCGTCATCGGCCAGGTGTGGATTGGTGTGTTGCCCAACGAGCACACCAACGTCATTGGCCTGTCCAAGTACGCCCGCATGGCCGAGTGGATCATGGGCCGCCCCCAGATCCAGGAAGAGGCTGTGGTGCAGCTGGCCGATCTCATCCAGGAAAAAACCTCGCCCGATGGTCTGGCCATCGTCATGGAAGCCAGCCACTTCTGCATGGGCTGGCGCGGTGTCAAGGACATGGACAGCAAAATGATCAATTCCGTCATGCGCGGTGTGTTCCTCAAAGACGTGAACCTGCGCCGCGAATTTTTGTCCCTCATTCCCCGTAAAGGCTGAACACCATGCTGATCCGACTGTTGTACGTAAGCCGCGCCGTGGACAAAAACGACAAGGCCGCCATCGATGCTATTTTGGCGAGTGCCCGCTCGCACAACCCCGAGAACGGCATCACCGGGGTGTTGTGCTACGGCGGGGGTATTTTTCTGCAGGCCATCGAGGGTGGGCGCGGTGCGGTCAACGAGCTGTATTCGCACATCATCCGCGACGCCCGCCACACCGAGGTGCAGCTGCTGCACTACGAAGAAATCACCGAGCGCCGCTTTGGCGGTTGGACCATGGGGCAGGTCAACCTCGCCAAGCTCAACACCTCCATCGTGCTCAAGTACTCCGAGCGGCCTGAGTTCGACCCCTAC
>JAUYTN010000004.1 GCA_030695205.1 Burkholderiaceae bacterium
TGTTGGTGATGACCACGCTGTCCTCGGCCATGGCGTGAGCTGCAATCAGCAAGTCCATACCCCCTATGGGCATGCCCGCGCGCTCCAGCGCGGCGCGGGTTTGTGCGTAGTGGTGCGTGGCATCCAACGGCCAGGGGCGCATGTCAAAGCCCACCAACCAAGCTTCAACCACTGCTGCAAAACGGGGTGCCCCCAGCTTGGCTGCGCCAAACCGCAGTTCTGCCGCCACGATGGCTGACAGCCACAACTGCTCGCGGTCCAGCCGGGCAAAACGCTCAACCATGTCTGCTGTAAACGGCTGGCAATGTGTGTTCGCCAGCCGTTTACGTTGGCAGCGTTGTGCGGTGGGTTGTCTGGCTCAGTTGAAGTATGTCTACAATGTGCATCCATTGTGTACATAAGAGGTCTATCATGCCCATGTCAGTTGCCCAATCCCGCCAGCAGTTTTCTGCCCTGATTGCGGCGGCGCAGCAGCAGCCCCAAGTCATTACCAACCGGAGCACACCGGTGGCGGTGTTGGTGTCGGCCGATTACTTTGCCCGCACTGAGGGTGCTGCAAAGCCCGTTGCCGACAGCTTTTACAGCCAGGTGCTGCAACTTCGAGACGCCTTTGCACCACAAGACGACGCAGGTCTTGTTGGGCCCAACCCCGACGCCCGCCAAGCGGTTTGGCAGCGGGCCAATGCCTTTGTTGACCCTTCTTGAAGCGGTTTTTGCATGAGCGCCAATATCGTTCTGGCAGACACCAACGTGATCAGTGAGTTGGTCAAAGGCAACCCTGACGCGCAGGTGATGCGCTGGCTGCAGTCGGTGCAAGCAATGGCCATCTCAGCCGTCACGTTGGAAGAGGCTCACTTTGGACTGGCCTGGCAACCCAACAACCGCAAACTGGCGTTGTTCAAAGCGTTGGTGGAGCGCCTGCACGCGGTGTACCCCATCACGCCCGCCATTGCGCAGCGAGGTGGGGTACTGCGCGGCCAGTTCCAGGCCCAAGGCATCACGCGCAGCGCCCCTGACATGCTGATTGCAGCCACTGCCATGGAGCACCAACTGGTGCTGGTGACGCGAAATGTGCGCGACTTTCTGGGCTGTGGGGTACAAGTTGTTAACCCGTTTGACCGGGTCTGATGCGCCAACCCCCTGTGCCAATATGACCTGCGCCACGTTCCTCCGGGAGATCAGTGAGCTGCTGAGAACTTTGGCGAACGCCAAGCCGAGATGTAGGCAGAGGCGCTGACGCTGGCCATTGAGGCGTTGCATGACGGGTCAGAACAGTTGGGTGTCAAAGTTCAAAGGGAACGGCCAGCCCGTTTGACCTGGTTCCTTGCGCCAGCCCATTCTGTCGGCTGAAGCGGGTGGCCGTCGGGGCGCGGGTGGCACAAAGTCACGGTTGTGGGGGGCTGTGTTGGTTGTATGTCATGTTGCAGTGCGAAAATGACTTACTTGAAACCGGAGTAAACAATGATCAGAACCAGGGTGTTGTCTTTGCCCAGGCGGGCTAAGCAGGGTGTGGTTGGTGTGGTGGATGTGTGTTTGGCTGCTCTGGCGCTGTGGCTGGCGTTTGCCTTCCGAACCGAGACGGTGCAGTGGCCGCAGCTGTCGCATGGGTGGGTGTATGTGTTGGCGGCGGGGCTTTCGGTACCGGTGTTTGTGCGCAACGGTCTGTACCGGGCGGTATTTCGCTACTCGGGCATGGCGGCCATGCTGGCCTTGGCCAAAAGTGTGGGTACCTACGCGGTGCTGTTTGCTGCGGTGTTGTGGCTGTGGGCACCGGTGGGTGTACCGAGGTCGGTGGGGTTGTTGCAGCCGGTGTTTTTTTTGCTGCTGGCCGGTGGGGTGCGGGTGCTGGCGCGCCAGTGGCTGTCGGCGCAGTCTGCCAGCATGCGCTCGCGTGAGCCGGTCAAGCGTTTGGTGATTTATGGCGCGGGTGCCGCGGGTGTGCAAATTGCCATGGCGCTGAGCCGTGCGCACGAGTTTGCGCTGGCGGCTTTTGCGGACGATGACCAGGCGGTGCAGGGGCGCAGCATCAATGGGGTGAACGTGTACTCGCCGCTGGAGCTGCCGGAGCTGATCAAAAGCCAGGGCGTGACGGATTTGCTGCTGGCCATGCCGTCCATCAGCCGCGAGCGGCGCTTGGAGATTTTGAACCAGCTGGAAAAGCTGCCTGTGCACGTGCGCTCGTTGCCTGCGCTGGCGGACCTGGCGCACGGAAAAATTGCGGTCTCAGACATCAAAGAGCTGGACATTGAAGATTTGCTTGGCCGTGCCACGGTTGACCCTGACCCAGGCCTGCTGCCGCATGCGATTGCGGGGCAGACGGTGTTGGTGACGGGTGCGGGCGGCAGCATTGGCGGTGAGCTGTGTCGGCAAATTCTTTCGCTGGCGCCCGACAAGCTGGTGCTGCTTGAGCACTCCGAGTTTGGGCTGTATGCCATTCACCGGGAGCTTGAACAGCTGCGTGAGCGCATGGGCGTGGCGGTGGTCTTGTGCCCGGTGTTGTGCAATGTGCAAAACGAAACCAAGGTGATGGAGGTGTTCAAAAATCACCGGCCCAGCTTGGTGTACCACGCGGCGGCGTACAAGCATGTGCCGCTGGTGGAGTGCAATCCGGCTGAGGGCGTGGCAAACAATGTGTTTGGCACGCTGAATGTGGCCAGAGCGGCGCTGGTGGTGCAGTGCAAGGCGGTGGTGCTGATTTCCACCGACAAGGCGGTGCGACCCACGAATGTGATGGGTGCCAGCAAGCGCCTGGCTGAGTTGGTGCTGCAGGCACTGGCTGGTGTGAAGGCTTTGCGTGCCACAGACGGGGCAGCAGCCATGCGGCGTGTTGACGACATGATGAGTACCCAAACCCGCATGGTGTACCCGAACCGGACGACGTTTTCGATGGTTCGCTTTGGCAATGTGCTGGGCAGTAGTGGCAGTGTGGTGCCGTTGTTCCGCGAGCAGATTGCGCACGGTGGCCCCATCACCTTGACGGATGCGAAGGTGACGCGCTATTTCATGACCATTCCGGAGGCGGTGCACCTGGTACTGCAGGCGGGGGCCATGGCCAAGGGTGGCGAGGTGTTTGTGCTGGACATGGGCCAGCCGGTGAGGATTTTTGATTTGGCGCGGCGCATGGTGGAGCTGTCGGGCCTGACGCTGCGCAATGCCTCCAACCCTGGAGGCGACATCGAAATCAAGGTGACGGGTCTGCGGCCTGGCGAAAAGCTATATGAGGAGCTGCTGATTGGCAACGACCCACAGCGCACGGCACACCCCCGAATCATGATGGCCCACGAAAAAATGGTGCCTTGGGACGAGCTGCTGCCCAAGCTGACGGAGCTCAGCCGAGCGGCCAACACCCAGAACATTGCCCACATTCGGGACGTGCTGTTGGAGCTGGTGGACGGCTTCACCCCCGGAGAGCTGATTGCGCAGCCGTATGCAGACTCTGGGTTTGACAACAACAACGGGTCCACGGGCACGCACCCTTGAACGGTGCGCTGGGCCCAGGACGCTGAAGCCAAGCACCAGGGCTGACGGTGGGCGTGGCGCTGGCACTGCTGCTGCGCCGCAGTCGGCAGCGCCGGGCGGCTTAAGCTGCAGGCTTGCCATACCGTGCCTGGGGGGTTTGCTGCAATGCAACTCCCTGCCCTTTTGTTCAAAGGTTCAATGGAGTTCACGATGACCAGCACTGCTCAGCGCTTGTTGGAGGCAACGTCCTCCTCGCCCGCGCCCTTGCTTGCCGAGGAGCTTGACTCTGAAACTTTTGAGAGCAACTGAACCCCCATGGCTTCCAGCTTGTTAGCCCTCCTCGACGACATCGCCACATTGCTGAACGACGTGGCTGCCATGACCAAGGTGGCTGCCCGCCAGGGGGCTGCGGCGGCCGACGATGTGGCCGCCATGACGCAACTTGCCGCCAAAAAAACCGCCGGTGTGCTGGGTGACGACCTGGCGCTCAATGCGCAGCAAGTCACGGGCGTGCAGGTCGACCGGGAGCTGCCGGTGGTGTGGGCGGTGGCCAAGGGTTCGCTGCTGAACAAGGCCATTTTGGTCCCGGCGGCGTTGGTCATCAGCTGGCTGGCGCCCTGGGCCATTACCCCGTTGCTGATGCTGGGTGGCTTGTTTCTGTGCTTTGAGGGTTTTGAAAAAATCGCGCACAAGTGGCTGCACAGTGCCCCGGACGTCGAAGCCGAGCGCCAGGCCAGCCTGGCTGCACTGGCCAATGGGGCGGTCGACCTGGTGGCGTTTGAGAAGGGGAAGATTCAGGGGGCCATTCGCACGGACTTTATTTTGAGTGCGGAGATTGTGGTTATTACCCTGGGCACGGTGGCCGCTGCGAGCCTGGGCGAGCGGGTGGCGGTGCTGGTGGGCATTTCTTTGTTGATGACGGTGGGGGTGTATGGGCTGGTGGCGGCCATCGTCAAGCTGGACGATGTGGGGCTGCACCTGGTACGGGCGCAAGGTGCGGGTGCCGGTGTGCGGCGCAGCATGGGCAACGCACTGCTGGCGTTTGCGCCGTGGCTGATGAAGGCGCTGTCGGTGGTGGGGACGGCCGCTATGTTCATGGTGGGTGGCGGCATTTTGGTGCACGGCTGGCCGTGGCTGCACCACGCGGTGGAGGGGTTGGGTGTGGCGGCGCTGGCGCTGCCCACGGTGGGGGGCGTGCTGGGTGGCTTGTCCACCGCTCTGGCGGGTGCTGCGGTGGGGGTACTGGCCGGTGCCTCGACCGTGGGGGTGGTGACTGGGGTGGGTAAGCTACGGGGCTGACTGCGCACAGCGCGGTGCAGATGGTTTAATTTTTATATAGCTGCCTTCGCTTGTGTAACAAGCGTAGATGGCATTTTTCTTTTATATTTTTGATGTTCAATTCTCGTTTTCGGCGCGCACCGCGCCATTTTTCGTCGGCTGCTGTGTTGCCTGAGGGTCGGCCCGATGTGTCGGACAGCCGCCCATACCGAAGCGTGGCGCTGGTGGATGCCCGCTTCATGGGCTGGCTGTGCGACCCTGGCACCGAGGCCGAGCCCGGTGCCATGGAGCCCAGCCCGGCGCTGCTGCGCCGCTTGCAGGCCTCTGTGCGGCAAAGCGGTGTGCAGGCGGACATGCTTCGGGTGTACTGGTATGGCGACGTGCCGCCCGCGCAGCCTGTGGATGGGCTGGTGCACCGCGCGGTGCTTGACCCGGCGGTAGATGGTGGCCAGTCAACGGTGCGCGCAATATCGGCTGACCTTGCCACATTGGCCCGCCACAAGGCGGTGGAGCAGGTGCTGTTGGCATCGGACGATGAGCGGCTGTGGGCGTCCATGGACGAGGCCCAGCTGCATGGGCTGGCGGTGCATGTGCTGTGTGATGATGGGGCGAGCGACTTTGCCCGCCTGCAGCGCGAAGATCCCAGCTGGGCACGCCTGCTGGCGCAGGCCGACCGCCGCATACCCTGGGTGGCCGAGGATGCGTCCCCGGCATCGGCCGTAGCACCGGCGGCAGCCCACCATGGCCCCCTGGCAGCGCTTGACCGTGCAGATCGCCAGGCTCGCTTTGAAAAGAGCGAGCGTGTGGACGCCGACATGCAAAGCCAGATACTGGCCCACATTGCCCGCTGGTGGGGCGACGAGCCCGAAACCCAGCGCCTGGATTTGCGCGACGAGCTGCAACAGGCGCGAAGCATTCCGCAAGAGGTGGACCGCCAGCTGCTGCTCATGCTCAGCCGCGAACTGGCTCACCCCTTGAGCTGGCCCGAAAAAAAGATCATGCGCGAGGGCGTGCGCCGCATCGTGCTGGGCGAGGACTACACGCCCTACCGGCACCAGACGGAAGACGTGGCTGTAGCGGAGTCTTGACGAACGAAACGAATGCTTCGTTATCGGTCATTCGACGTTAGAAGACCATAAAAATCGCAGCATTCGTTTCGACTTTCTCGCCAGATCGCTCACGTGCCGCTAATATCGAAGCATTCGTTTCGATCATGAGGTTGTCATGCGCATTCCCGTTCGCAGTGTCAAAGACGTCGGCGCCACCGTGCTTGCGGTTCGCAAAGAAAGCGGCGTTCGCCAAGACGACGCAGCTGGCAGTGCAGGGGTCAGCCACGTTTTCTTGCGTGACCTGGAGCATGGCAAGGAGACCATCCAACTCGGACTGGTGTTGCAGGTGTTGGATGAGCTGGGCATTCGGATGGAACTTGAAGCACCGGACGATGCCCGTGAGCGGCTGACGAAGTTGATTTCCCAGCCTTCCCCACGGGCGAAGCCTGGACAGGCCAAATGAACACCCGAAGCCTGAAAGTGCTGATCAACGACCACCAGGTCGGCACCCTCACCGAAGAACACGGCATCTGGGGTTTTCAGTAGTTGCGGGCCATCAGGTATGTCGTCATCGGGGACATGCTGAGCAGGGTTCAATGAGCGGTCGGGCTTAACCCAATTCAATCCCAGTTCAACCCAAGGCTAATGCCTACAGTGCAATCATTGCATTCACTTCAGGAGGCGTCTCATGGGTAGTATCACCATCCGTAACCTCGACGATAGGCTCAAAGCCAATTTGCGCGTGCGTGCTGCAAGCCATGGCGTGTCCATGGAGCAAGAGGTTCGCAATATTCTGCAAAACACGCTGGTGTCCGACGCCAGCACGCCCAATGGTTTGACCTTTTCGCAGCGCATCAATCAGCGGTTCAAAGGCGTTGGGCCAGAAGACTTCTCTTTGCCAGCACGCCATCCTGCGCGGCCATTGCCTTGGCTGCCAACCTGACGCTCGTCACGCGCAACACCAAAGATTTTGTGGCCATCGATGGGTTGCAAGTCATTAACCCATGGTAGTTGCACTGAACCCGGTTGCATGCATCCGTGCGTGATGAGCGCGCAGCCGTTCAAGACGCTGTTTTCAGTCAGTGGCTGGGCCGCGCGCGGTAAAACCGCAGCGGCGACTCCGCCGTGCTGGCCAGTATGTGTGGCCGGGCTTTGCCCACCACGTGCATCTCGCAGGGTTTGCAGTCAAAGCGCAGGGTGAGGGTGTCTGAGCCGTTGACCAGCATCAGTGGCTCGGCCTTGACCGTGCCTTGCACACCGGTTACGCCCTTGGCCTGTTTCGGGCACAGGCTCAAGGAAAAGCGCACGCAGTGTTTGGTGACCATCAGGCTCACTTCGCCCGCTTCTTCGTTGGCCTCGTAGGTGGCGGCAATGACCTTGACGCCGTGGCGGGCGTAGAAGTCGTGGGCGGTGTGGTTGTACACGTTGCCCAAAAAACTCAGGCTGTCTTCCGGGTAGGGCGTGGGCGGCTCGGCGGGCCGGGCTCGGGGCAGGCGTGTGCAGGCCTTTTGGCGGGCGGCCTCCAGCGCCTGCACCGCCTCGCGGCGCAGGGCGTTGAGGGTGGATGCGGGCACAAACCACGGTTGGCTCAGGTGCAGGGCCACGTCCAGCGCTTCAAAGGCGGTGTCGCCCAGGCGGGCGAGTTGTTCTGTCAGTTTGGCGCTTTGGCCGGCATCTTTGGCGGTTTGCAGGCCGAGGGCTGCCGTGGCGCTGGCCACCACGCCGTTTTCGTCGGTCAGGTTCAGCTGCAGGGTGTCGGGGGCGGGGTCGGTCAGCGCCATCCACACGGCTATGCGGCGGGTGGCGGAGGGCTTTTCGAGGGTGCGCACCCAGTCCATGCTGCGGTTGCGGTTGATGGTGCGGCCTTTGCGCAGGTCTTTGAGGCTGGCCAGGGGGTCTTTGGGGAACACGCGCCAGCGCTGGGTGGTGTTGCCGGGTTGGGCAGGGGGCAGGCGCTCCACCCGGTTGGTTTGCAGGCCGATCAGTTCTTGCTGCAGGTCGTGGTAGCACAGGCCGTCGCCGTTGTGCAGCACGGTGTCGGGGCTGGTGGTTTCCAGTTCGAAGAAGTCTTTGCCGTGGCCCAAGCCCTGGCTGACGCGGGTGACCCAACCAATGGGTTGGCCGGGGTTTTTGGGGCTGTCAAAGGCGCCGATGTCGTCCTGGCGGCCTTGCACGAAGTAGTCGGTGAACTCGCGGTTGAAGTTCTGGTTGGGGTCTGGCGTGAAGGTGTAGGTGCAGCGCCCGCTGGAGGCGCGGGCCAGTTCGGGGCGTTGTTCCAGCAGTTCGTCCAGTAGCAGGCGGTAGTGGGCAGTGATGTTTTTCACATAGCCCATGTCTTTGTAGCGGCCTTCGATTTTGAAGCTGCGGATGCCTGCCTCCACCAGAGCGGCGAGGTTGGCGCTCTGGTTGTTGTCTTTCATGCTCAGCACGTGTTTGTCGTGGGCCACGAAGCGGCCTTGGGCGTCCAGCACCTGGTAGGGCAGGCGGCAGGCCTGGCTGCAGTCGCCCCGGTTGGCGCTGCGCCCGGTGTGCGCGTGGCTGATGTTGCACTGGCCGCTGTAGGCCACACACAGCGCGCCGTGCACAAAAAATTCCAGAATAGCCGCTTGGGCGGGCACGGTGCCCGTGGTGGGGTGGGGCGTGGTGAGGCCGTCGCGGATGTGGGCGATTTGGTCCAGCGTCAGCTCGCGGGCCAGCACCAGCTGGCTCATGCCTGCGTCTTGCAAAAAGCGGGCTTTTGCGGGGGTGCGGATGTCGCACTGGGTGCTGGCGTGCAGCTGGATGGGGGGCAGGTCCAGCGCCAGCAGGGCCATATCCTGCACGATGAGGGCGTCCACCCCGGCGTCGTACAGCTGGCGCACCAGTTTGCGGGCAGGCTCTAGCTCGTCGTCGCGCAGGATGGTGTTGATGGTGACAAAAATGCGGCTGTGAAAGCGGTGTGCGTGCTTCACCAGCCGGGCAATGTCGCTGACCGGGTTGTCGGCGCTGGCGCGGGCCCCAAAGCCGGGACCACCGATATAGACCGCGTCGGCCCCGTGGTTGACGGCCTCGATGCCGATGTCGGCGGTGCGGGCGGGGGAGAGCAGTTCAAGCTGGTGGGCAAGCATGTTGGGGTGTGGGCGGTGAGGGGAGCGCGCAGGCGCGATCGGGCAACAGGGCAATGCCCACGCGCCGGATGTGAGCCATCAGTTCGGGGTGGTTCAGCTGGTGCCAGACGCACAGGTCAATCTGCCAGGGCAGCAGCAAATCGTCGAGTTTGGTTTCCAACTGCCACAGGCCTTGTAACGTGAGGTTGGGCGCTTGCACGCACAGGTCTATGTCTGAGCCGGGTCGGTACCGCCCCATGGCGCGGGACCCGTACAACCACACTTGCTCGATGTCGGTGTGCGCACCCAGGCACTGGGTCAGGGCTTGCAGCGCTGTGTCGGGCAGGCCGGTTTGGCGCAAGTGGGCCAGCGCGGTCATGGGTTGGCGCGTTGGGCCAGGCCAAGCAGCCTGGTTTCAAATTCCTGGAAGGCTGGCCAGAACCGTTCGCGCACCTGGCGTGCGATGTCGCTGGCCACCTCCAGGTTGTAGGTGTGTGACGTGAGGTTGCGGCTGCGTATCATGTCCATCCATGTGGTGCCATCGCTGAGCAAGTTGGCAGCAAAAGCGGCGCGTGTGGCGTCTTTGGAGCCGGTGATGTCGGCATGGCCTTGGTCTGCCAGGTAGTCTTTCAGCACCTTCCAGGCCAGCTCATGTGTGAACTCAAAGGCTTTGATCGGCCCCTGTTGCTCCAATTCCGAGAGTGCCCGTTCACTGGCCACGGCCACGCCCCGGCCCAACGCGGCTTTGGCGTGTTGGAAGTTTTGCAGCCTTTGCTGCCATCGCACATCGTCATTCATTGTTGGATTTTCTCACCATGACCACACCCCAATCCACCCCCGCAGCCATGCCGCTTGCATACCCATCTACCTCGCCCGACATGCCGACGCTGGTGCTGGTGCACGGTGCCTGGCACGGCGGTTGGTGCTGGCAGCGGGTGCTGCCTTTGCTTCATGCGCAAGGCTTGGCGGCGCATGCGGTCACGCTCACGGGTGTGGGCGAGCGGGCGCACCTGTTGTCCGGCCAAATTCGGCTGTCCACCCATGTGCAAGACGTGCTGGGTCTGATCGACACCCTGGAGCTGCCCCGCGTGCTGCTGGTGGGCCACAGCTACGGTGGCATGGTGATCACCGGCGTGGCCGATGCGCTGCTGGCCCGGGGCGGCCAAGGTGTGGCCAATGGCGTGCATGCCAGCCGCGTGGCGGGCCTGGTGTACGTGGATGCCGTGACTCCCCACCCCGGCGAGAGCTGGAGCAGCCGCCACACACCCGACACCGTGGCCGCCCGGGTGGCGCTGGCCCATTCGCAAGGCGCGGGCGTGGGCATTCCGCCGCCCGATGCCGCTGTGTTTGGCTTGGACGGGGCGGACCGCGACTGGGTCAACCGCCGCCAGACCCCGCAACCCCTGGGCGTGTACCAAGACCCGCTGCACTTTGATGCAGGGGCGGTGGCGGCCTTGCCCCGCACCTTCATTGACTGCACCGACCCCGCCTTGCCCACGATTGCCGCCATGCGCGATCGGGTGCGCAGCGAGCCGGGCTGGATGGTGCACGAGCTGGCCACCGGGCACGACCCCATGGTCAGCGCGCCCGAGGCCTTAACGCACCTGCTGGTGCAGGCTGCGGCAGCGGGCGTGGCCGCCGCATGAGGCCGAATATGACTCAGCAAGTGACCCAGCGAGTGAGGGCGCAAGGGGCTGCGATGGCCACGGCACATGGCCGGCTGGACAGCCTGGACGCCCTGCGCACCGTGGCCATGGTGTGGATGACGGTGTTCCATGTCTGCTACGACCTGAACTGGCTGGGTCTGATGCCGCCCCAGCAGTTTTTGAGCGACCCGTTCTGGACGTGGCAGCGCACCGCCATCGTCTGCCTGTTTCTGTTCACCGCTGGGGTGGGGCAGGCGGTGGCGCTGCAGGCACAGGGCTTGGAGGGCTTGCCCTGGCAACAGCGCTTTGGCGCCCGGTTCTGGCGGCGCTGGCGCCAGGTGGCGGGTGCTGCGCTGCTGGTGACGGTGGGCTCTGCCCTGGTGTTTCCGAACAGCTTTATTTTTTTTGGTGTGCTGCACGGCTTGGCGGTGATGCTGGTGCTGCTGCGACTGACGGCGGGTTGGGGTCGTTGGTTGTGGTTGGCAGCGGTCGTGGTGGTTGCCTTGAAGTTTGTAGCTGAAAGCCTAATCAGGAAAAGCGATGGATGGCAATTTCTTAATGAAAAATGGCTGAGCTGGCTGGGGCTGGTTGGCCGCAAGCCTGTGACCGAGGACTACGTGCCCATTGTTCCCTGGCTGGCCGCCGTGTGGGTGGGGCTGTGTGTGGGGCGCTGGGTGCTGCAGCACCGGCCCCAGTGGCTGAGTGCCAGCTCGCCCGTGCTGCGTGGGCTGGCGGTGCCGGGCCGCTGGAGCCTGAGCTATTACCTGCTGCACCAGCCAGTGCTGTTGGGTGTGCTACTGGCTTACAAGGCGCTTGCTTGAATGGACCTGACCTGAACAGGCTCAAGCCGCGGCAAGCGCTCAGGTGCAGGTGCTGGCTCAGGTGGCCGGGGTGATGGCGGCCAGCACCTCGTCCAGGGCGGCGAGCAGCTGCTGCACATGCTCGGAGGTGGTGGCGGGGCAGACCAGCATCATGTTGTGAAACGGGGTGATGAGCACGCCGCGGTTGAGCAGGCCCAGGTGAATCAGGTGCTCCAGTTCGCTGTCGAGCATGGCACCGGCTTCGCTGCCGTTGCGCGGCGGCACGGGGCAGAACTGGAACTCGGTGCGCGCACCCACCTGCGTCACGCACCAGGGCAGGGCGTGGCGGGCAATGAGCTGGCGCAGCCCGCTGGCCAGCAGCTCGGCCAGTGTCAGCATGTGGCGGTAGGCCGCTGGTGTGAGGGTATCGATGAGGGCGGCACGCATGGCGGCCATGCTGAGCATGTTGGCGGTGAGCGTGGTGCCAATGCCAGAGTGGCCGGGTGGTGCCAATCGCTTGGCCGCTTCGGCGCGGGCCGCCAGTTCGGCGCTGAAGCCGTAGGCCGCACAGGGCATGCCGCCACCCACGGGTTTGCCCACCACCAGGGCGTCGGGCTGCAGGCCATGGGCCTGGGTGTAGCCACCGGGGCCGGTGCTGATGGTGTGGGTTTCGTCCAGCACCAGCAGGGTGCCGTGGCGGCGGATGATGGCCTGCGCCTGCGGCCAGAAGTCTGGCTCGGGCAGCACCATGCCGATGTTGGTCATGGCGGGTTCTGCCAGCACGCAGGCCACATCGCCCTGGGCCAGCGCGGCTTCCAGAGCGGCCAGGTCGTTGAACTCGACCACCACGGTGTGGGCCAGCAGGTCGTGCACCTGTCCCAGCAGGCTGGGGCGTTGCACGGGGAGGCCGTTGACCAGGTCCACAAACACGTCCTCGATGGTGCCGTGGTAGCACCCGTTGAACACCAAAATTTTGGGCCGACCGGTCGCGGCCCTGGCCCAGCGCACGACGTAGCGGTTGGCGTCTGTCGCGCTCAGGGCAAATTGCCAGGTTGGCAGGCCAAAGCGGCTGGCCAGTTCGGCCGCGACGGTGGCGGCTTCTGCGGTGGCCAGCATGGTGGTGCACCCCTGGGCCACTTGGGTTTGCACTGCGGCCACCACAGCGGGTGGGGCGTGGCCACACATGGCGCCGGTGTCGCCCAGGCAGAAGTCGGCCAGGGTGTGGCCGTCCACGTCGGTGACGGTGGCCCCTGCAGCGTGGGCGGCATGCAGGGCGAAGGGGGTGCCCCAGTCGGTCATCCAGTGCAGGGGGACGCCAAACATCAGGTGGGCGTTGGCCTGTGTGGCCAGCTGCGCCGAGCGGGGGTTGGCCTGCACAAAGGCGGTGCGCTCAGCGGCCAGAAATGCCTGGGCCCGCGCCCAGTCCAGGCCCTGGCGGCTGAGGGGGAGTGGGGTGGTCATGGCTGGCGGTCTCCTGGGGCTGGCTGGCGCTGACTGGCCAGCCACTGCAGCAGTTGGGTGGTGGCCTGTTGCGTGGCATCGGCCAGGGCGTGGGTGCCGCCAGCGGCGTCGGGTGTGGGGGCAGGGGCCGAGGTGGTGATGGTGCGCTGTGCCAGGGTGGTGTGCCCTAGCCGCAGGCTGGCTCGCCACTGCACCAGCGCCTGGCTGCTCTCGGGTGCCTGGAACACGTGCTCAAAGCTGTCCAGCTCCACCTGCAGCTCTGGTGTACCTGGGCTGGCGTGGGTGCTGAGGGGCCAGCCAGCGGCCACCAGTGCGGTTTGTAGCCGCTGGTGCACCAGCTGGGCGGGCGGCATGCTCCAGCGCGCCAGTGTGTAGCTGCGCGGTTGCTGGGGCTGGGCATACAGCAGTCGGTAGCCGATGTCGGTGTTGGCCAGGGCGGCAGGCGCAGTGGTGGGCGCCAGCCTCAGCGGCGCTTGCCGGACCAGGGCCGTTGGCCCTGCGGCGGCTGCAGTGGCGGCGGTTGTCGCTGTCGCAGTTGCCGTTGTCGCTGCTGATGTGGCTCCCCGAGTGGCGGCGAGCCCAGCCACCGCCAGCGGCCCCAGGTCGTAGGTGGTTTTGGTGGGGGGTGTTTGGGGAAGGCTGCAACCGGCCAAGGCCCAAGCCAAAAGCGGAGCCAGACCCAGCCACCACAGGGGCGTGCGCTTTGGCACCGTGCGGTGTGTGTGGCCGCGGGCGATGGGCGAGGCGGTGGCGGTCATGGGGTGCTCCTGGGCAGGGGGGCTGAAAAACCGGGTTCGCCAGGGCCGGGTGTGCCGGGGGCGTGGCCGTACAGCAGGCTTTGCGGGTTGTCGCTGATGGTGTTGACCACGCGGTCCACGTCTTGGGCGGTTTGGTGTGTGCTGCGGGCGGCTTGTCGGGCATCATCGGCGGCTTCCAGCAGGGCGGGCAGTGCGCTGGTGTGGACGGCTTGCAGGGTTTGGGTCAGGGCCTGGGCGCTGCGCTCCAGCTCGGGCAGCAGGCCCTGGTCGGCGGAGAGGCGCTGGGCCATGGCGGAGAGCTGGCTGGCAGTGTGTGTGGCGGCCTGCGCCGTGGCTGTGACGGCCTGGGCGGTGGTGCCGAGTTCGGCAGCGGTGGACTGCAGGGTGTCCAGGGTGCGGCGGGTATCGGCCACCAGCGCCGGAATGCTGGTGCGCTGGGGCCCGAGTTGGGCGTCGATGGTGGCCTGCATGCGCTCGACCGACTCGCCCACCCGCTCCGCGCTGCGGCCAACAGACTGCAGGGTGTCCACCATGAGCTGTTGGTTGTCGGGTGACAGCAAGGTGTCCACCCGCTCGGTGATGCGCTGTACCTGCCGCAGCAAAAAACTGCCCTGGTCGGCAAACTGGCTCAGCAGCCCGGGCCGCAGGGGGATGCGGGTGGGTTGATCGCTGCGGGTACTGAGGCTGGTGGAGGAGGAGCCGTCGTCGTCGAGCTGCACAAAGGCCAGGCCGGTGACCCCCTGGTAGGCCAGGGTGCCGTAGGTGGCTGAGGTCAGCGGCAGGTCCTGGTCGATGGCAATGCGCACCAGCACGTTGCCCTGGGTGCGGGGGTCAAAGCCGATGTGCACCACCTTGCCCACGGTGATGCCCCGAAACCGCACGGCTGCCTGCTCGGACAGCCCGGTGACAGCCTCGGCGGTGGAGAGTTCGTACACGTCGCGCACCCGGGTGTCGCGCGATAGCCAAAAGGCCAGTGCCGTCAGCAGCGCGGCCATGGTCAGGACGAAGAGGCCGGCGGCCCAGGCGTGTGCCTTGTTTTCCATCAGGGGGTCCTTGGGGTGGGGGTGCCGGGCGGCACAGCATCGGGCCAGGTGGTGGCGGTGTCCAGTGCCTGCAGGGCGCGTTGGCCCCGGCCTCCGCCAAAGTACGCCTGGATGAACGGATGCCTGACCGCCATGACTTCGCGGGCGGTGCCTACGGCCACGACGCGCCGGTCGGCCAGCACCGCGATGCGCGACGACAGGGCCAGCAGGGTGTCGAGGTCGTGGGTGACCATCATCACCGTCAGGCCCAGCTCCTGGTGCAGGGAGCGCAGCAGGTCGCAAAAATCGTCGGCGCCTTGGGGGTCGAGTCCGGCGGTGGGCTCGTCCAGCAGCAGCAGGGGTGGGTCCATGGCCAGTGCGCGGGCCAGGGCCACCCGTTTGACCATGCCGCCCGAGAGGTCGGACGGGCGTTTGTCGGCATGTTTGGCCTCCAGGCCTACCATCTGGAGCTTGACCATGGCCATCTCGCGCACCAGGGCGCGTGGCAGGTGGCCCCATTCGTTGAGACCAAAGGCGATGTTGTCCAGCACGCTGAATGCCGAAAACAGCGCCCCTTGCTGAAACAGCATGCCCACTCGGGTGGCGGCGTGGCGCGGATCTTGGGCGGCCACAGGCTGGCCCATCAGGGTCACGGTGCCGCGGGCGGGTGTTTCCAGACCCAGTATGTGGCGCATGAGGGTGGTTTTTCCGGTGCCTGAGCCACCCACCAGCGACAGCACCTCGCCCTGGCGCACACCCAGGTCCAGGTCCTGGTGCACCACCTGCTCGCCACCGTTGGCCAGGGGAAAGGTGGTCCACACCCCCCGGATGTCCACCGCCAGTGGCGCATCAGCGGCATGGGTGCTCATGTGCCCACGTCCTTGAAGACGATGGCAAACAGCGCGTCCACCAGAATGACCACGGTGATGGACGTGACCACCGAGGCGGTGGTACCTCGGCCCAGGCTTTCGGTGTTGGGCTGGATGCGCAGGCCAAAGTGGCAGGCAATCAGGGCAATGAGCAGGCCAAACACCGTGGTTTTGGCCACCGCAAGCGCCAGGTTGGCGGTGTCCACCGCCGCTGGCAGTGCATGCACAAAAAACGACGGAGAAATGCCCAGCGCCACATCGGCCGCCAGCATGCCGCCCAGCAAAGCGGCGAGGGTGGTCCAGATGCTGATGAGTGGCATGGCCAGCGCCAGGGCCAAGGCCCGGGGCATGACCAGGCGGTAGCCCGGTGCAATGCCCATGACGCGCATGGCGTCCAGCTCTTGCGTCACGCGCATGACCCCGATTTGGGCGGTGATGGCCGAGCCGGAGCGCCCCGCAATCAGAATGGCGGCGAGCATGGGGCCGAGCTCCCGCACCAGAGACACGCCCAACAGGTCCACGATGAAGGCGTCAGCTCCAAACTGGCGCAGCTGCTGGGCGCTGAGGTAGGCCAGGACCACGCCGATCAGAAACCCCACCAGCGCGGTGATGGGCATGGCGGTGGCCCCGAAATGGAAGACGTGTCCCGACACGTCGCGCCAGGGGCCGCGCCTGGGGGCGCGCAGCAGCTGTAACACATCCAGCAGCAGCTGACCCAGCAGCAGGGTAAAGCCGTGCAGGTGCGACACCGCGCCCAGTACCTGCTGGCCCAGGGCATCGACCGTGTGCCACAGCCCGGTGCGCTTGGCGGGCAGGGCTTGCCCTGAGAAACGGGCCACCCGCGCGAGCAGGGCGCGCTGCTGTGTAGTGGCTTGCAGGTGGGTGGGGTACTGGCCGCCCCAGTGGGCCCACAGCACCTGGGCGCCGATGTGGTCCAGCCCGGCGGCCTGGCTCAGATCCCAGTGGACAGATGGGGTTGCCGATGATGGCGGCGAAGAGTGCGAAAAGTGCGAAGACGGCGAAGGCGCGCAGGGCCAGGCCTTGAGGTTGGCCTGCAGCCGGTGCCAGTTGGGGGCTTGGCCCAGGGCCGATGCCGTCCACTGGCCCAACACACGCACCACGGAGGGGCCACCAGGGCCATGACAGGGCCCGCTGTCGGGCTCGCTGCCTGGCCCGCCACTCGGCCCATCACCTGGCCCGTTGGGCTGGGTGACCTGGGTGGCTTCGATGCGGGGTGCGTCGTCGGTGGGCAATGCTTACTTGACGGAGGCTTTTTCGCGCAGATCGGACTGGAATTTGGCCAGCTTTTGCTGGGTCATCTGCTGGCTGATCTGGGGCTTGACTTCGTCAAACGACGGCAGCTTGGCGTCGCGGACATCGTCCACCCGGATGATGTGCCAGCCGAACTGGCTCTTGACGGCTTCGGTGCTGGTCTGGCCTTTTTCCAGCTTGACCATGGCGGCGCTGAATTCGGGCACGTAGTTGGAGGGGTTGGCCCAGTCAAGGTCGCCACCGTTGGCACCGGAGCCTGGGTCTTTGGAGAGCTTTTTGGCCAGGTCTTCAAACTTGTCGCCTTTTTTCAGGCTGGCCAGCACGGCCTGGGCTTCGTCTTCCTTCTCGACCAGGATGTGACGTGCTTTGTACTCTTTGCCACCGTTGGCGGCGACAAACTGGTCGTACTCGGCCTTGAGTTCGGCATCAGTGACGGGGTTTTTCTTCTGGAAGTCGGCAAACAGCTCGCGGATCAGGATGGTCTGGCGGGCCAGCTCCAGCTGCGCTTTGTAGTCAGCGCTGGCGGCCAGGCCGCGCTTTTGGGCCTCTTGGATGAACACCTCGCGGGCAATGACTTCTTCTTTGATTTGTTGGCGTACCTCGTCGTTGACGGGGCGGCCGGATTTGGCGAGCTGGCTGGCCAGCATGTCCACGCGGGACATGGGCACGGGCTTGCCGTTGACGATGGCCACGTTTTGGGCCATGGCCATAGGGGCAGACAGGGACAAAGCGGCCACGGCCGCGAGGGACAACAGAGTTTTCATGGTGGGAGCGAGGGTGAGAAAAATCAAAGTGGTTGGTGGGGCTGAATTTCAATGGCCAGCGCGTGCAACCCGGCGTCTGTGAAGGCGCGGAGTGCATCGTACACAAGCCGGTGCTGGGCCACCCGGCTCTTGCCCGCAAAGGCCGGGCTGCCAATTCGCACCCGAAAATGCGTGCCATGGCCCAGGCCGTTGGCGCCGGCGTGGCCGGCGTGGGCCGCACTTTCATCCAGCACCTGCAGGGTGGAGGGCTGCAAAGCGGCTTGCAACGCAGCTTCCAGCGCTGGCGCGGTGGGCCAGGCTGCGTCGGTCGTGGGCAGGGGGGCAGTGGTTGGGGTATTCATGGGGGCGGCATCAGGGCGTGCGGTCGTTGCTGGGACCCTGGGCGGGGTCGTTGGGGGTGTGGGCCTCGCCGTCTTTGAGGTAGCGGGCGATGTACAGCCCCTGGCCAACGATGAAGGCCACCGGGAAGGCATAGCCCCACAGCTTGAAGTTGACCCAGGCCTCGGTGGTGTACATCAGGGCAACGTAGCCATTGAGCGTTGCCATGAAGGCGAAGTAACCGATCCAGATGAGGACGAGCCTGTCCCAGACGGCGGCGGGTAGCATCAGTTGGGTACCCAGCAGCATGCGCAGGAAGTTTTTCTTCCAGATCCACAGCGCCGCACCCAGCACCGCTGCCATGCCAAAGTACAGCACCGTGGGTTTCCATTTGATAAAGCGTTCGTCTTGCAGCACCAGGGTGAGCACACCAAACACCAGCACCAGGGCCAACGTGACCTTTTGCATGGTCTGCAGCCGCCGGTCGATGGTGTAGATCACAGCGGTTTGCACCACGGTGGCGGCCATGAGTACCGCCGTGGCCATGTAGATGTCGTGCAGCTTGTAGGCCGCCACAAACAGGGCAATGGGAAAGAAGTCGATGAGTAGGCGCATGGGCGTGATTATCGGTGTGCCGCTCGGGCGGGTAGCGGGGGATGCGCGAGCGGCAATGGCCGGGCGCGCTCAGGGGGTGGGGGGCTGGTGCTCCAGTGAGGCTGAATTCATGCAGTAGCGCAGGCCGGTGGGCTGTGGGCCGTCGTCAAACACGTGGCCCAGGTGGGCACCGCACTGGCTGCACACGGTTTCCACCCGCCGCATGCCGTGGCTGTGGTCCACCACCTCGGTGATGGCGCCGGGCCTGGCCAGCGAGAAGCTGGGCCAACCGCACCCGGCGTCGAACTTGGTGTCGGCATCGAACAGGTGGTTCCCGCAGCAGATGCAGTGGTAGCTGCCATCGGCCCAAACCGACTCGTAGCGGCCGGTGAAGGGGCGCTCGGTGTGGGCGCGGCGGGTGATGTCGAAGACGCCGGGCTCCGCCTGCTGGTCGGCCTGTTTGCTGGCCAGTAGGGCGCGCCATTCGGCGTCGGTTTTCTGGATGGGGTAGGTCATGGTCAGCTTTCAGAGGGGGGACACAAGGCGAATGATTGTCTGCCGCCTGTGCGGGGCAACCCGCCGTGGGGGTTTTCGGGGGGAGGGTGGTTGGTGGTGGGGTGGCGTTCCTGGGCTGAGGTGGCGTGCGCGGCAGGTCTGGGGCTGGTTCGGGCGGAGCGATAAGCAGAAGGTGTAAGGTGCGCGACAGGCTGCAAGCTGTGGCCTGGCATTGCTGCGCTGCACAAAAAACAGGCAACGCTACCATCGCCGCTGGCCACTTCTGCCCTCAAGTGGCCCCACCACCAAGGAGAACTGCCCATGTTGGGTTTGATGCAAAACCACCCGTTGTTGATTTCGTCGCTGATCGAGCACGCCGAGCGCCACCATGGCGATGCAGCCATTGTGTCGCGCCGTGTGGAGGGCGACATCCACCGAACCGACTGGTCCACCGTGGCCCGGCGCTCGCGCCAGGTGGCCAATGCCCTGAACAGCCAAGGGCTTGCCCAGGGCGAGCGCGTGGGCACCATTGCCTGGAACGGCTACCGCCACCTGGAGCTGTACTTTGGCGTCAGCGGCTCTGGCCGCGTGCTGCACACCCTGAACCCGCGCCTGCATCCCCAGCAGCTGGCCTGGATCATCAACCACGCCGAAGACTCGGTGGTGTGCTTTGACACCACTTTTGCCCCGCTGGTGGCGGCTGTGCATGCCAAGTGCCCATCCGTCAAGCTGTGGGTGGCCCTGTGCGATGCCGACCAGTTGCCGCAGAACACCGGCATTCCCCACCTGGTCAGCTACGAGGCCTGGCTGGCAGCGCAATCCAGCGCGCTGCAGTGGCCGCAGTTTGACGAAAACACCGCCTCCAGCCTGTGCTACACCAGTGGCACCACCGGCAACCCCAAGGGGGTGCTGTACAGCCACCGCTCCACCTTGCTGCACGCCTATGCCGGTGCGCTGCCCGATGCCCTGAACATCAGCGCCCGTGACGCGGTGCTGCCCGTGGTGCCCATGTTCCACGTCAATGCCTGGGGCATTCCTTACTGCGCAGCGGCCATTGGCTGCAAGCTGGTGTTCCCTGGGCCGGCCATGGACGGCAAGTCCATTTACGAGC
This sequence comes from Burkholderiaceae bacterium, assembly GCA_030695205.1. GTDB lineage: Bacteria > Pseudomonadota > Gammaproteobacteria > Burkholderiales > Burkholderiaceae_C > UBA2334. The sequence continues at coordinate 19,983 of JAUYTN010000004.1, forward strand.
TGATCGAGGGCGAAGGGGTCACCATGGCTGCTGGTGTGCCCACGGTGTGGCAAATGCTGCTGGGCCATATGCAGGCCGGTGGGCTGAGGTTTGGCACCATGACGCGCACCGTCATTGGCGGCTCGGCTTGCCCCCCTGCCATGCTGCGCACCTTCCACGACACCTACGGGGTGGAGGTGCTGCACGCCTGGGGCATGACCGAAATGTCGCCCCTGGGCACTGTGTGTACCCTGAAAAACAAGCAGCTGGCCTTTGATGAAGACGGGCGCATGAAGGTGCGCCTGAAGCAGGGCCGGGTGGTGTACGGGGTGGACATGAAAATCGTCAGCCCCGACGGGGTGGAGCTGCCCTGGGACGGCAAAACCTATGGCGACTTGCTGGTACGCGGCCCCTGGATCATTGACCAGTACTTCAAGGCGGAGGGCAGCTCGCCGCTGGTGGATGGGTGGTTCCCCACGGGTGATGTGGCCACCATCGATGCCGAAGGTTTCATGCAGATCACCGACCGCAGCAAGGACGTCATCAAGTCTGGGGGCGAGTGGATCAGCTCCATCGATGTGGAAAACATTGCCATGGCCCACCCGGCAGTGGCCATGGCCGCCTGCATCGGCATGCCCCACCCCAAGTGGGACGAGCGCCCGATTGTGGTGGTGACGCTCAAGCCCGGTGCGGAGGTGACGCGCGAGGAACTGCTGGCGTTCTACGAGGGCCGCATTGCCAAGTGGCAAACGCCTGACGATGTGGTGTTCGTGCCCGCCATTCCGCTGGGAGCCACCGGCAAGATGCAAAAAATGTCGTTGCGCGAACAGCTCAAAGACTACCGCTTGCCAGGACTCTGATCGCCTGTGCGACACCCCCACCCGCGCGCCAGTCGCGCGGGTGATACGTGCTAGGTGCAATCCCTGAGTGCGAGGTGGGAACCAGCCTGTAAGCTGGTTGTAATTGGTTACGCAGCGTCTGGTTTTTTCAACACAAGGAGACATCCCCATGCAGTTCACAGTCAAGCACGTGGTCGCGGCCTCTATGCTGGTCGCCTCATTTGGCGCCATGGCCCAAAAGGGTGAAACGGTCAAGATCGCTTTCATCGACCCTCTGTCGGGCCCGTTTGCCAACGTGGGGCAAAACCAGCTCAAAAGCTGGCAGTTTGTGGCCGAGGCCAAAAGCGGTGCCAAGAACCCGGCGGGTGTGAAGTTCGAGGTGGTGGGGTTTGACAACAAGGGCTCCCCGCAGGAGAGCTTGAATGCGCTGAAAGCCGCCATTGACCAGGGCTTTCGCTACGTGACGCAGGGCAATGGCTCGGGGGCAGCGGCCGCCATCTCCGACGCCGTGAGCAAGCACAACGCCCGCAACCCCGGCAAAGAGGTCATTTTCCTGAACTATGCGGCGGTGGACCCAGCTCTGACCAACGAGCGCTGCAGCTTCTGGCACTTCCGCCTCGATGCCGACACCTCCATGAAGATGGAAGCTCTCACCAGCTTCATCAAAGACCAGCCCAAGGTCACCAGCGTGTACCTGCTGAACCAGAACTACGCCCACGGCCAGCAGGTGGCCACCTACTTCAAGGAAGGGCTGGCCCGCAAGCGCCCCGATGTGAAGATTGCCGGTGAAGACCTGCACCCGCTGGGCCAGGTGAAAGACTTTTCGCCCTACGTGGCCAAAATCAAGCAGTCGGGGGCCAATGCCATCGTCACCGGCAACTGGGGCGCTGACCTGACGCTGTTTGTGAAGGCCCTGAACGACGCGGGCCTGAAAATCCCGATGTACGCCTACTACCCCGGCGTGACCGGCACCCCCACCGCACTGGCCCAGGGTGGCGACAGCGAGGTGTACCAGATTGCCTACAACCACAGCAACTACACCGGCGAGCTGGGCCAGCTGAGCGCCGATTTCAAGAAGAAGTTCAACGACGACTACTACAGCTACGCCACCTACAACGGCGTGGTGATGCTGGGTGAGGCCATGGCCAAGGCCAAGAGCACCGAGCCCGCCAAGGTGGCTCCGGCCATGAGTGGCCTCAGCTTCAAGGGCTTCAACGGCGACAGCACCATGCGCAAGACCGACCACCAGATGCAGCAGGGTGTGTGGATCTCCAAGTGGCAAAAGGTGGATGCCAAAAACACCTACAGCGTGGAGAACACCGGCTACACCTTTGCACCGGTCAAGTACATCGAGGCCTATGTGGCCAGCACCCCCACCAGCTGCGACATGAAGCGGCCCTGAACAGGCTCCAGCCACCGCCAGCCCCAGCGCTGGCGGCTGGGTCTGATCAGCAGGCCCGTGCCTTGTGCGCCCACCATGCCCTTTGGGCTGGCCGGTGACGCAAGGGCGGGCTTTTTCATGACCTGAACACCGGCCAACCTATGGAATTCCTCACCATCTCCCTGCTCAACGGCGTGAGCTACGGCTTGCTGCTGTTCATGCTCAGCTCCGGCCTCACGCTGATTTTCAGCATGATGGGGGTGCTCAACTTCGCCCATGCCAGCTTCTACATGCTGGGTGCCTACCTGGCCTACACCGTCACCATGTTTGTCGGCTTTTGGCCCGCGCTGGTGCTGGCCCCGCTGCTGGTGGGGGTGCTGGGTGCGCTGTTCGAAAAGTACGCCTTGCGCCGTGTGCACCAGTTTGGCCATGTGCCGGAGCTGCTGATCACCTTTGGCCTGAGCTACATCATTCTGGAGCTGGTGCAGCTGGTGTGGGGCCGCAGCTCGGTGGACTACCGCGTGCCCGACGAACTCAGCGGCCCGCTGTTCACCCTGTATGGCACCCAGTTTCCGCTGTACCGGGGCTTCATGATGGGGGTGGCCCTGCTCATGCTGCTGGCCATTGGCCTGTTGCTGACCAAAACCCGCATTGGCCTGGTGATTCAGGCGGCGCTGACCCATCCTGAAACCGTTGAAGCCCTTGGGCACAACGTGCCGCGTGTTTTCATGCTGGTGTTTGGCGGGGGTGCGGCGCTGGCCGGGCTGGCGGGGGTGATCGGCGGCAATGCTTTTGTCACTGAGCCGGGCATGGCGGCGACGGTGGGGTCCATCATCTTTGTGGTGGTGGTGGTGGGTGGCATGGGGTCGCTGGCGGGGGCGTTTTTGGCTTCGCTGCTCATTGGGGTGTTGCAGACGTTTGCCGTGGCGGTGGATGTGTCGCTGATGAGCGTGCTCAACCAGATGGGTGCAGCCATCGGTTCGTCCACCCCTGGCTATGCGCTGTGGAAGCTCAAGGTCAGCCAGGTGGCGCCCATCTTGCCGTACCTGCTGCTGGTGCTGATGCTGATCTTCAGGCCCCGTGGCCTGTTGGGCACACGGGAAGGTTGAGGAAGCCCATGTCATCCAAAACACACTACGAATTCAAGCCCTGGAATGTGGGGCGGTGGATTATCTGGGGGCTCTTTGCGCTGTTGATGGTGGTGGCGCCGATGCTGTTCACCAGCAGCCTGTCGCACACCATGCTGTCGCAGATGGGCATCGCCATCATTGTGTGCCTGAGCTACAACATGTTGCTGGGGCAGGGCGGCATGCTCAGTTTTGGCCACGCGGTGTACACCGGCATGGGGTCTTTCCTGGCCATCCACACGCTCAACTTGGTCAGCGGTGGCCAGTGGGGCCTGCCAGTCAGCCTCATTCCCATCGTGGGTGGGGTGGCGGCGGCGCTGTTTGCGGTGCTGCTGGGTTGGGTCACCACCAAAAAAGCCGCTACCCCATTTGCCATGATCACGCTGGGCGTGGGCGAGCTGGTGTGGGCCATGTCGCTGATGTTTCCAGGGTTTTTCGGGGGAGAGGGCGGTATTTCGGGCGACCGGGTCACCGGCACCACTTGGGGCATCAGCTACGGCCCGCAGATTCAGCTGTACTACCTGATTGCGGTGTACACCCTGGTGTGCACGGTGCTGATGTTTGCCTTTACCCGCACACCGCTGGGGCGCATGCTCAACGCCGTGCGAGACAACCCAGAGCGGGTGGAGTTTGTGGGCTACAACACCCAGATGGTGCGCTACATCGCGTTCATCATTGCCGGGTTTTTTGCCGGTGTGTCGGGTGGGTTGGCCGCGCTGAACTTTGAGATCGTCACCTCCGAAGTCGTCAGTGCGCACCGCTCGGGGGCCTATTTGCTGTTCACCTTTCTGGGCGGCGCGACCTTCTTTTTCGGGCCCATTCTGGGCGGCATCCTGATGGTGCTGGCCTTTGTGCTGTTGTCCGAGTTCACCAAGGCGTGGCTGCTGTACCTGGGGCTGATTTTCCTGTTCATGGTGATGTACGCGCCCGGTGGCGTTGCCAGCCTGATCATGATGAACCTGCGGGTGGCCAGCTTTGGCATGCTGCGCCGCGTCTGGGCCAGCTACCTGGCGCTGTTTGGCACGGCGATGGTGATTTTTGTGGGGGCGGGCACCATGATCGAGATGGTGTACCACCTGCAACTCAATGCCGCGCTGGGGCCTGAGATGTCCTTCATGGGCATGAGCCTCAACGCCAAAAGCCTGAACAGCTGGTTTGGCTGTGTGTTCGTCAGCTTGACGGGGCTGGGGCTGTTCGAGCTGACCCGGCGGCAGTTTTTGCGCGACTGGGGCGAAATTCAGGTGGACATCGAGAAGGAAATCAAACGCCGGGAGGCCTTGTGAATTCAGTAGCTGAAAACCCAATACAGGCAAGCGTAAAAGGCCAAAAAGGCTTAAAAATTGGTCCGGCTCTGGAGCTGCGGCAGCTGCGCAAGAGTTTTGGCAAGACCGAAATCATCCGTGGGGTGGACCTGGCCGTGGAGGCTGGTGAGCGGGTGGCCATCATTGGACCCAACGGCGCGGGCAAAAGCACGCTGTTCAACCTCATCAGCGGCCGCTTCGAGCCCAGCAGTGGCGACGTGCTGCTCAACGGCGCGCGCATCAACGGCAAAAAACCGTTCGAGATCAACCGCATGGGGCTGAGCCGCAGCTTTCAGATCACCAATATTTTTCCCAAGCTCAGCGTGTTCGAGAACCTGCGCTGCGGCGTGCTGTGGAGCCTGGGCTACAAATACAGTTTCTGGAAATTTCTGGCCGACCTCGACGACGCCAACGACCGCGCCGAGGCGCTGATGGACCAGATCCACCTGCACAAAAAGCGCGACGTGCTGGCCATGAACCTCACCTACGCCGAGCAGCGGGCGCTGGAGATCGGCATCACCATTGCCGGTGGGGCCAACGTCATCCTGCTGGACGAGCCCACAGCGGGCATGAGCAAGAGCGAGACGCGCCGCTTCATTGACCTCATCCGCGAGGTGACAGTGGGCAAAACCCTGCTGACGGTCGAGCACGACATGGGCGTGGTGTTCGGGCTGGCCGACAAAATTGCGGTGGTGGTGTACGGCGAGGTGTTGGCGTTTGACACCCCCGACGCGGTGCGTGCCAACCCCCGGGTGCAAGAGGCCTACCTGGGCTCTGTGCTGGCCGATCAACAAGCCGCTGGCCACTGAGCCCGGCCACCGACAAGGACTGAGACACCATGCTGGAGATCGTCAATCTGCACGCCTACTACGGCAAGAGCCATGTGCTGCACGGGGTGAACATGGCGGTGAGGCAGGGCGAAATTGTGGCCCTGCTGGGGCGCAACGGCTCGGGCCGATCGACCACGGCCAAGGCCATCATGGGGCTGGTGGACTGCCAGGGCAGCATCCGCTGGAAGGGTCAGGAAATTTTGGGCAAGAAGCCCTTTGAAGTGGCGCACCTGGGCATTGGCTACGTGCCCGAGAACCGCGACATCTTCCCCAAACTCACGGTGCACCAGAACCTCTTGCTGGGCCAGAAGCGCCAGTCGGCCAGCAGCGGTGGCACCCGCTGGAGCTTTGATGACATGTATGCCATGTTTCCCCGCCTGAAGGAGCGCGAGCACACCGAGGCCGGGGTCATGTCGGGTGGAGAGCAGCAAATGCTCACCCTGTGCCGCACCCTGATGGGCAACCCGGAGCTGATCATCATCGACGAGCCGACCGAGGGCCTGGCGCCCAAGATCGTCGAGCTGGTCGCCGAGTACCTGCAAACACTCAAGGCCAAGGGTGTGTCGGTGCTGCTGATCGAGCAAAAGCTCACCATTGCCATGGCCATCTCGGACCGGGTGCAGGTCATGGGGCACGGCAGCGTCGTGTTTCAGGGCACGCCCGAAGGTCTGCGCGCCGACTCTTACACCCGCAAGGAGTGGCTGGAGGTCTGAGGGTGGCCCCAAGTTGGGGCGCTTTCAGAACTCGGCTTCGAGTTCGTCGATCTCTTCCGGCTCCAGTTTGGCTGCTTCCACCCACTCTTGCAGTGCGGGAAGCGCCATGATGGTGCGGCAGTAGGCCTGGCAAGTTGGGCTCAGGGGCACGTCGTAGGTTGCCATGCGGGTAACGACCGGGGCGTACATGGCATCGGCCATGCCCGGGTGGTCGCCAAACAGGTAGGGGCCGCCGTAGGTGCGCAGGCACTCCTCCCAGATTTCGACCACGCGGTCAATGTCCGCCTGCGCCCTGGACCACACCTTGTAGCCCGCAAAGTGGCCTTTGATGTTCATTGGCAGGGCACCGCGCATCGCGGCAAACCCGGAGTGCATTTCTCCACACACCGCCCGGCAGTGGGCGCGGGCCTTGCGGTCGGCGGGCAGCAGCCCGGCCTGGGGTTTGACCTCGTGCAGGTACTCGCCAATGGCCAGGGTGTCCCACACATGCAGGCCTGCGTGCACCAGGTGGGGCACCCGCATCGAGGGGGCCAGCAGCAGGATTTCCGCCTTCATGGATGGGTCGTCGGGGTGGATGACGATTTCCTTGAACGGCAACCCCGCCAGCTTGGCCATGAGCCAGCCCCTGAGCGACCACGCGCCATAGTTCTTGCTGGTGATGGTGAGCGTGGTGGTGCTGGGCATGGTTTGGCTCCTGTGTTGTGGTGTGTGCGTCATGACGCAAGGCGTATGCCAGCCATGGGGTTGGCTCGCAACTTGCCTGTGCCTGTGGGTTGCGTTCAACCAAGGGAAACCTATGCTCTACCAGGCTTACCAGGTCCAGTCCGACCTGATGACTCCCTTTCGGCTCATGGCACAGTGGGCCAGCGCCGCCCTGTGGTTCAAAGGCACCGAGGGGCACGCCGTGCGCCGCCTGGCCGCTGCCAGCGAGGTGCTGTCGCGCTTGCGCCTGACCCACTCGCGCCCGCCCTACGACATTGGGCAGGTTACCTCGGACGGCCAGTCCTGGCCAGTGACCGAATCGGTGGTGCAGGCCACCCCGTTTGGTTCGCTGGTGCGGTTCAAAAAAGAAGGGGCACCGGCCCAGCCGCCAGTGCTGCTGGTGGCCCCCTTGTCTGGCCACTTTGCCACCCTGTTGCGCGAAACCGCCCGCACCCTGCTGCAGGACCACGAGGTCTACATCACCGATTGGCACAACGCCCGCGACGTGGCCCTGTGCCACGGCGAGTTCGGACTCGACGATTACATCGACCGGCTCACGGACTTTGCGACCACCATCGCCACCCTGACGGGCCAGCGCTCGCATTGGGTGGCGGTTTGCCAGCCTTGTGTGGCCGCCCTGGCCGCCACCGCCCTGATGGCCGAGGACGACCACGCCGCGCAACCCGCCAGCCTGACGCTGATGGCCGGGCCGGTGGATTGCCGCGTCAACCCCACCGAGGTGAACAAGCTGGCCAACAGCAAGCCGATCGACTGGTTTGAAAAGAATCTGGTCAGCACCGTGCCACTGCCGCATGCGGGGTTCATGCGGCGGGTTTATCCGGGGTTTTTGCAGCTCACCGCGTTCATCAGCATGAACCCCGAGCGGCACCAGCAATCGTTTCGTGACCTGTACCGCCACCTGGTGGATGGCGAACTCGACAAGGCCAACACCATCCGTACCTTTTACGACGAGTACCTGGCAGTGAATGACCTGCCCGCCGAGTTCTACCTGCAGACCGTGGAAAAGGTGTTTCAAACCTACGACTTGCCGCGTGGTGTGCTGCAGTACCGGGGGCGCACCGTCAACCTGAAGGCCATTCGCCGCACCGCCTTGCTGACGGTGGAAGGGGAGCGCGACGACATCTGCTCGGTGGGCCAGACGGTGGCCGCGCAGGATTTGTGCACTGGCATCCGCCCCTACCTCAAGCAGCACCATGTGCAGACGGGGGTGGGCCACTACGGTGTGTTCAGCGGCCGCCGCTGGAACCACCAGATTTACCCCCGCGTGCGCGAAACCATCCACGCCAGCATTGGTTGAGTTGAGTTGAGTTCAGTTGAGGTGGCGCGGGCAGGGCAGCCAAGCCCAGTCTTGAAACCCGGTTACCTACAATGCTTGGCGTATGAATCCCCCCATTGCCCACGCCGAACTTATTGCCACCTACAAGCGGGCCAAGGCAGATGCTGCGCACAAGCTTGGCTTAATCAGCACGGTTGCCAAAAAGGGCCCCAAAGCCATTCAGGCCGCCGTTGATACGTCAGCAAGGGCTGATAAACGCAGGGATTCATTGGCGAAAAAGCTGCGTGCCTTGGGCGTGGCGCTTGAGGATTGAGTGAGGTGCCGTGGCGGCGCGTGGCTGTACTTTTTTTGGGACGCGTCAGTGCCTTGAGGAATGGTTCTGAACCGGATGGTTTCGGCCATCAGCAGTTAATCGACGTGCTAACCCGAACGGCTCTTGAAGGCTGATTGCTGCCAGTCAACTTTGGCCCACAAGTGACCGCTGAGACAGCCATTGGCGCCAGTCCGCCTATGATGGAGAGCCATGACCATTGACCTTAAAACCCTAGGCTCCAAACTCACCAAATATCGAGAACAGCTCAAAGAATCCATCATTGAGGTCGCGTCCGCGACTGGCATTGACGCCGCGCGTCTAACGGCCGTCGAAGCGGGCAAGGTCGAGCCGACAGGCGACGAAGTGCTGATCCTGGCCGACCACTATCGCTGCGACTTCAAATTCTTTATCTCAAACGAACAGGTGGCGCCGTTCGAGCAAACCGAAACGCTCTACCGCGCCCATGGCAACGACTTCACTAAGGAAGATCGCCGGGCCATCCAGGACTTCCTATACCTGTGCGAGACCGAAGACTTCTTGATGAGGGAGCTGGGGCGTCCACCCCAGGGCTTTTCCTTTTCGCCAAGCGGCGACTTCTTTAAAGGCCACGGCGAGGCCGCTGCCACGCGACTGCGCGCCACTCTGGGACATGATGACCGCATGGTCCCACGCGATGTCTACGCGGAATTTCGAAGCGTCGGCGTCCATGTCTTCCGGCGCAAGTTAGGCAACTCGAATATCTCCGGCCTCTTCATCATGCATCCGGTTGCCGGAAAGTGTGCATTGGTCAACCATAGCGAAGATGTTTACCGCCAGCGTTTCAGCGCTGCTCACGAAATGGCCCACGCGATCTTCGACTCTGCGCAAGGCGCCAGCGTCAGTTTCGATAGTCCCAGCGGGTCGGACTATTTGGAGCTTCGCGCCAATCGCTTCGCATCGTGTTTTTTGATGCCGCCCGCCTTCTTGAGGAAGCTGCCGCCGCCAAACCAGTGGAGCGACGTGGATGCCCAGCGATGGGCAAACGATTTACGAGTGAGCTGCGTCGCGCTTGCCATTGCTCTCAAAGAGGCCAAGCTCATCGACCAAGCCAACTACGACCGCATCCGCCGATTGCGCGTACCGCGCGAAGCCAAGATTGATCCCGAATTGCCCGACAGCCTCAACACCACGCAACGCCAACGCAAAGCTCACCTCCTGGAACTTGGCCTATCGGACTTTTACGTCGGCCTGTGCTTCGAGGGTTTCAGCTCTGGTGTGATCAGCATCGGTCGTTTGGCCGAAGCCCTGCTGTGCAGCCACGGCGAGCTCGCCGAACTTGCGAACCTCTATGGCCGGACGCTCCATGGCCATTGATCCATCGAAGTTCCACCTGATCAACGTCGCCGACACCTGTTCGGTGTGGAACGTGCTGTCGTCGGCTCGGCTGCACTCCGCCGCTAAAGAGGCGCATTGCGAGTTTTGCGTCACCAGCTTCGTGCGTTACGAATGCCTGACTAAGCCGAGAAGGGCCCCGTCTCCAGCAGAGACCGAGCTGATGCGTCGGCTGACACAAGAGCAGGCACGAGGCGGCTTCACCGCCCACTCCTGCGACATCGGCGACCTGCAGACCATCAAGCTCCTTGAAAGCAGGAAAAAGCTGGGCAAGGGTGAGCTGTCCTCCATCGCCTTCGCCATGAAGATTGGTCAAGCCGTCATTACCGACGACATGAAGGCGCGTAAGTTGGCTGAAGATTCAGGCCATGCCCTCGCGCAAACCACTTCCCATCTGTTTTCATGGTTGATATTCAAAGGCCGCCTTGGTGATTCGGACAAGGTGACCGTCATTGCGCAGCACCAGTCAATGGAACGCCCGCTCGCTCCGTATTTGGAAAAGGCCTACGAGATGGCGCTTCAATGCAGGCTCAATTCGAGACCGTGACGCGCAGCTCAATGAAAGTAGCTTGGCAAGGGCCAGAAATCGTCGGGTGACCCTTATTGGGAGCTTGGGTCAGTACATCCCCAGCTCCGCCTTGCATACGTCAGCATTGAACTCGGAGCTTCCTCGCGCTATCGCGTGCGGTCTCTATCGGCGGAAGAGGGCGCTCAGGCGAGCGCTTGCGAGCGACACCTATCGCTGCACTGCCGACGATGGACCTGAAACCCCGACCGGCTCTTCAGGGTCGCAACCAGTCCTTGAATTGGCGCCATATTCTCAGTTCACCAAGTGGGTCGTGGGCCTCAGTTGGGCGCAAGCAGTGGCTTGCACAGTCACCCACACCCGCCCGCTCTTCACAACCCCGTGCGAACCCACCTCAAATCCGCCACCCAGCCCACGCTGTGGCTGCCGGTGTTGTCGCTGTCAGCCCCCAGCAGCACGCGGGTGATGGCCGGGGCGGGGTCGGGCGGGGTGCCGGGTGTGGGCAACTCGTCGGCAAACAGGCGTGCAAAGTCTTGGGCCACGTCGCGTTGCTCGGTGTGCCACTGGCCCAGCGGTGCCTCCGAGCCCCGCAGGCTGATGAAGCGCACCCGCCGCGTGTAGGGGTTGGCACCCTCCAGGCCCGCCGGGCGGCCGCTGTCCCACACGTAGCACACCGTAGCGGCGGGCAGGTCTTCCCCGCTGATGCTGCGCGCCACGCGCAGGGTGGTGCGCTCCCAGAAAGGCACGCGCTCCAGCGGGTGCGCCAGCATCACACACACCTTCAGGGCGGCGTCGTCCCCCGCCTTGGCCAGCAAGTCGGGTGCGGCCTTGCCCCCGGTCAGTGGTTGGTCCAAGCGCCAGCGCCACGTCAGTGGGCCAGGTGCCTGGCCTCCCCACGGGTGCACCAAGGTGCCGTATGACGAGGCGGTGGCCACCTTCACCGCCGCCTCGGTGCCCACCGTGCCCGCCTCGATGCGGGTGGGCGGAATCTGCGCATGTTTCGACGGAAAACCCACGTAGCGCCAGCCTGTGCCCAGTTGGCCGTTGCTGCCCACCAGCGGCGCCAGGCCACCCGCTGGGGGTGCCGCATGGGCCGGTGTCAGGGTGGCCACACCCACCACCATCCAGGTGCTTGCCCACCTCCTTGCCGATCTGGCTGCGCGTGTTGCAGCCTTTGTAGCCGTTGAGGCTGCACTGGTGAAGGTAGAGACCCATGCATGGCTGGAATTTGAAGCTAAAAATGCCGTTTTCGCTTGTGATGTATGCATAGTCAGCTCTTGTATTTGATAACCATGGTGTCTGGTGTGGGGTGGCGCGATGGTCCACAATCGCTGGCCATGAACACCCTGTGCAGCACCTCACCCATGGATCTTCGTTCCGCATCATCGCTGTTGGTTCAGACCGTGCTGCATGCGCTGACCCGGTGCGGGTGGTGGGCCGGGTCATGACGCCCCCGCTGCTGTCCATCGTCATCCCGGCGCTCAACGAGGCCGAGGCGCTGCCCGCCTTGCTGGCAGACCTTCAGCCCTGGCGGCACAGCGGCGTGGAGGTGGTGCTGGCCGATGGGGGCAGCACCGACGCCACCCTGGCCCTCGCACAGGCGGCTGGGGTGGGCGTGGTACACGCACCCAGGGGGCGCGCGCTGCAACTGAACGCCGGTGCCCGGCTGGCCACCGGCCAGCACCTGCTGTTCGTGCACGCCGACACGCTGCTGCCCCCCGATGGGGTGCCCGCTGTTCAACGCGCATTGCGGGCAGGCGGTGACCAGGCATGGGGCCGGTTTGACGTGGCCATCAGCGGTAGCCACCCCATGCTGCGGGTGATTGCGTGGTTCATGAACCACCGCTCCCGCCTGACCGGTGTGGCCACCGGCGACCAGGCGCTGTTCATGACCCGCCAGGTGTTCGAGGCGGTGGGGGGCTTCCCCGAGCAGCCGCTGATGGAAGACATTGAAATCTCTGCCCGCCTGGGTCGTCTGGCCCGGCCCGTGTGCCTGCGCCAGAGGGTAACCACCTCCGGGCGGCGGTGGACGCAGCGCGGCGTCTGGCGCACCATGGTGCTGATGTGGCAACTGCGCTGGGCCTACTGGCGCGGCGCGTCGCCCGAGTCGCTGGCCAGGCGTTACCGGTGAGCCCATGTTGCCTCTGATGCCTGTGCACACCGTGGTGCTGGCCAAGGCCCCTGTGGCAGGCCGGGTCAAGACCCGCCTGGTGCCTGCGCTGGGGCAGGCAGGTGCCACCAAGCTGGCTGGTCGTCTGCTGGCTGATGCCGTGGCCCGCGTGCACGCCGCCTGCGGGCAGTCGCTGCACCTGCCCAGCGGCGCAGCCCTGACCCTGAGTGCCGAGCTGTGCGGCTCGCCTGCGCCCGGCCATGCAGACTGGATCGGCCATGTGCCTGCCCATATCGCCCACGCCGACGCTGCGCCGGGCAGTGTGTGGACCTGGACAGACCAAGGCGGGGGCGATTTGGGCGAGCGCATGGCCAGGGCCAGCCAGCGGGTCACACAGTCGGGCCGGGCGGTGCTGCTGGTGGGTACCGATTGCCCCACCCTCAGCCCCGACTGGCTGCGCGAAGCGGCCTTGCGCCTGCAGCGGCACCAGGCCGTGTTGTTGGGTGCGCGCGACGGAGGCTATGTGTTGCTGGGTTTGCGCAGCCATTGCCCGGCCGTGTTTGAGCACATGCCCTGGAGCACCGATGCTGTGGCCAGCCTCACCCTGCAGCACTTGCAGGCCCAGGGGCTGGATGTGTGGCAAGGCCCGCTGTTCGACGATGTGGACACCCCGGCAGACCTTGCCCGGCTGCAGCAGCCTGTGTGACGCCCCGGCGGGGTAGCCTCCACCACTCGCCCCTGGTGTGTGCCGGGTTCAGTGCGGCAGCCGAAAGCGCTGGCCCCTGGTGCTGAAGACGGACTGCTGGGGCTGTATCTCCTCCAGCGTCACCCCCGGTGCCACGGTGGCGCCTTCGGTCAGCACCTGGTTGTTGACGATGAGCAGCCGTTGTGACGGGTTGCTGGCGTACACCGCGCCGGTGATGGTCAGCGGCGGCACCTCGGCGCGGAGGCTGGGGGCCAGGTCGCCCAGCAGTGGCCACGCGGCCACCGTGGGTGGGGTGGTGGGCGATGTGGCCGGTGCGGCGGTGGTTGAACCCCTCGTCGTTTTCATACCTTTTTCAGCCTCGGCAGCCTGAGCCTGAACTGGAGCAGGAGCGGGAGATGGGGCTGGAGCCTGGGCCGAAGGCTGGGGCTCCTGCTTGGGTGCAGGTGCCACCACCGTTGGCTTGGGCAGGCCCGCTGTGGGTGTGCTGGGTGCTGTGGGTGGGCTGGGCACTGTGGGCGGGGTAGCCGCTGCTGCGGGCACAACGGCTGCAGGCACACCGGTGGTTTGGGAAGTGGCAGTCGGCGGTGCCGTGGCGACCTGGCCGTTGACTGGGGCTGTGGTGGCTGCCTGTGGGCCGGGTGTGGCCAGCGGCCACCAGTGCGCCGAGGTCAGCAGACCAGCCGCCAGCAGGGCCAGCAGGGCCAGCAGGGCCACGCCCGCGCCCCAAGCGTAGCGGGGTGCGGATGGTTGCGGTGGCTGCGTGGCCGATGCCGGGGGTATGGGTAGCGGGGGTGGCGTGTGCAGGCCGGGTACCTCGCCCAGCTGGCGCTGGGCATGGGCACGCTGCAAGGCATCAAGGATGTAGGACATGGGGGCGTGTGTGGGGTGGTGTCAGCGCTCTGGTGGCGTGGCGGTGGGGGTGCTCAGGCGCACCGACAAGGCGCCACTGGCACGTTCCAGTTGCATGAAGGTCATGGGGCCGGGACGGCCATCCGGGGCCAGGCCATGGGCCAGTTGAAAGGCTCTTACCCTGGCCTCCAATTTGTCATCGAGGACGGGCGGGTCTGCACTGCCTAGGCCATCCAGTGTGTTCAACCACTGGCTCAGGTTGCCAACGGCAGGGCCGCTGGCGCCGGGCTGCAGCCGCTCGCCAAAGCCGGGTGGGGGTTGCCACAGGGTGGCAAAGTCGCCGTTCCAGGCCTGCACCAGGGCCACCAGGGGTACGGTGTGGCGCTGTCCCTGCCAGCTGAGGGTGGCGCTGCGGTCGCCCAGGCCCACCAGCACCACTTGGTGGGCAGGGGTTGCCGGTTTGCCGGGTGTGGTCAGCGCCAGGACGGCAGGCCTGTCCAGCTGGCGCAGCAGGGGCAGGGTCATGCGGGTGCTGCGGTAGCAGGCATGCCCCTGGGCCTGCAATTGGCTGCAGTCGGTGCCCTTGCCGGTGGTGGGCCAGAGGCGGGCCAACTCGGGCCATGCGGCATCGAGCTCGGTGGGCCACTGTGCCAGCAGTGGCGCCAGGGCGCTGAGGTTGCTGTGGTCGCGGTCGTCGCCCGGGGCCGCAGCCAGTGTGGAGGCGGTGGGTGGCAGGGGTGGCCCGGCTTTTGCCACCGGTGGGGCGTCCGGGCTGAGGCTGATGGGGCTTGGCGCTGATGCGCCGTCGGTGGTGCGCAGGGCCAACGCCACCGCCCCAACCGCCGCCAGCACGCCCAGCGCGGCACCGGCCCCCAGCCACCCGGCGCGCTGCCAGCGTCCGCGTTCGGGGACGGGTGGAGGAGGGGCGTCGCCAAACACTTCCCGGGCGGCTTGCTCCACCACGGGCAGGTCCACACGGGTCTGCCCCAGCGTCCATGCACCCAGCAGGGCGCGGCCACACAGCAAATTGATGCGCCTGGGCACACCACCGCTGAGCTGGTGGATGCGCTGGATGGCCTGTGGCTCCAGAGGGACGGGGCCACTCAGCCCGGCCACTTGCAGGCGGTGGGCGATGTACTGGCTGGTTTCGGTCTCGGTCAATGCATCGAGGTGGAAGCGGGCCACCACCCGCTGGGCCAGTTGCTCCAGCTCGGGGCGGGCCAACATTTCGCGCAGCTCGGGTTGGCCAATCAGCACAATTTGCAGCAGCTTGCGCTCGTTGGTTTCCAGGTTGGTGAGCAGGCGCAGCTGCTCCAGCACCTCGGTGCTGAGGTGCTGCGCCTCGTCAATGACCAGCACACACTGCTGCCTAGCGGCATGGCTGCGCAGCAAAAAGGCGTTGAGGGCATCCATGGCCGCCTTGGGCGAGGGCATGTGGCCGCCTGTGCCTGGGGCCAGCGCCGGGCTGGTGGCTGCCCCAGTGGTCGCAGCGGTAGCCGGGTCGGTGGCAGGGGTCCACAGGTGAAATTCTTCGCCAATGGTTTGCAGCAGCTCAGGCACTGTGAGCTTGGGGTTGAAGATGTAGGCCACCTGGCAGCCCGCAGGTACCTGGGCCAGAAAGCACCGGCATACCGTGGTTTTGCCGGTGCCGATATCGCCAGTCAACAGCACAAAGCCGCCGCTGGGAGCAGCCCCACCCACGCCATGGACCCCAAACAGCAAGTGGGCCAGTGCCTCCCGGTGGCGGGGGCTCATGAACAGGTAGTGGGGGTCTGGCGCGATGGAAAACGGCTCCCGGCTCAGGCCAAAGTGGGTCAGGGTCATGCCGCCAAGGATACAGACCGGCCAGGCTCTGGGTTTTGTCCCTCCTGAGACAACTAGGGGCAAGCCCCAGCTAGTCGGCGCCGGGTTTCCCCTTTAGATTCGCACGGTCGTTCTTTTTTATGACGGAGCCAGACGCATTTGGCCCCACCCAGGAGATCCAACCGATGACAGCACACACCCAAATCCACGGCGACGTGGCCGTGATCACCCTGGACAACCCGCCCGTCAACGGGCTGGGGCTGTCCACCCGCCAGGCCATCGTGGCCGGGCTTGAACAGGCCGAGGCCGACCCTGCGGTCAAGGCCATCGTCATCACCGGCGCTGGCAAGGCGTTTTCGGGTGGGGCCGACATCAAGGAGTTCGGTTCGCCCAAGGCCATTCAGGAGCCGAATCTGCTGAGCGTGATCCGCGCCGTGGAAAACACCAGCAAGCCCGTGGTGGCCGCCCTGCACAGCGTGGCCATGGGAGGCGGGCTGGAGTTGGCGCTGGGTGCGCATTACCGCATCGTGGCCCCTGGTTGCAGCATTGCGCTGCCCGAAGTGAAGCTGGGCCTCATTCCCGGTGCCGGTGGCACGCAGCGCCTGCCCCGTGTCGTGGGCGTGGAAGCCGCGCTGAACATGATCGTCAGCGGCGAACCCGTGAAGGCCGAGCTGCTGGCGGGTGTGCCTGGCCAGAAGCTGTTCGACAAGCTGGCAGCCAGCCCCGAGAGCCTGGCCGAAGAAGCCTTGGCTCTGGCCCGCGAGGTAGCGGCCAAGCACGCGGCAGACGGCACGCCGTTCCCGCTGGTGCGCAACCTGCCTTGCAAGCACAAGGATGGCGACGCGTACTTTCAGTTTGCGCGCAACATGGTCAAAGGCATGGCCAAGAACTTTCCCGCGCCCGCCAAGTGTGTGGATGCCGTGGAAGCCGCCACCAAGAAGAAGTTTGAAGACGGCATGGCCTTTGAGCGCGAGACCTTCATCAACCTGATGTGGACATCGGAGTGCCGCTCGCTGCGCCACCTGTTCGTGGCCGAGCGTGCAGCCAGCAAAATCCCTGACGTGCCCGAAGATTGCCCCAAGCGCGACATCAAGTCGGTGGGCATCATCGGCGCGGGCACCATGGGCGGCGGCATTGCCATGAACTTCCTCAACGCCGGCATCCCCGTGAAGATGCTTGAAATGAAGCAGGAGGCCCTGGACCGTGGCGTGGGCGTCATGCGCAGCAACTACGAGGCGCAGGTCAAAAAAGGCAAGCTCAAGCAAGACAAGCTGGACCAGCGCATGGCGCTGCTCAGCACCACCCTGAGTTACGACGACCTGAAGGATGCCGATCTGGTCATTGAGGCCGTGTTCGAAGAAATCGGCGTCAAGGAAGCGGTGTTCAAGGAATTGGACCGCGTGTGCAAGCCTGGCGCCATCCTGGCCAGCAACACCTCCACGCTGGACGTGGACGCCATTGCCAACTTCACCCAGCGCCCGCAAGACGTGGTGGGCATGCACTTCTTCAGCCCTGCCAACGTGATGAAGCTGCTGGAAGTGGTGCGCGGCGCGAAAACCGCGCACGACGTGCTGGCCACGGTGATGGCCATTTCCAAGAAGATCAAGAAGACCGCCGTGGTGTCTGGCGTGTGCGACGGCTTCATTGGCAACCGCATGATCGAGCAGTACGGCCGCCAGGGTGGCTTTTTGCTGGACGAAGGCTGCACCCCGCAACAGGTGGACAAAGCCATTGAGAAATTCGGTTTTGCCATGGGCCCCTTCCGCATGGGCGACCTGGCGGGCAATGACATTGGCTGGGCCATCCGCAAGCGCCGCTACGTGGAAAAGCCCAATATGAAGTACAGCAAGACTGCTGATCTGCTGTGCGAAAAAGGCCGCTTCGGCCAGAAAACCGGCGCGGGCTGGTACGACTACGTGCCTGGCAAACGCGATGCCATCCCCAACGCCGAGGTGGAGCAGATGATTGCCGACCACCGCGCATCGCTGGGCATCACACCGCGCAGGATTTCCGATGAAGAAATTGTGCAGCGCCTGGTGTTCAGCCTGGTGAACGAGGCCGCTCACATCCTGGAAGAGGGCATTGCCAACAAGGCCAGCGACATCGACATCGTCTACATCTTTGGCTATGGCTTCCCTGCGTACCGTGGCGGTCCGCTGAACTATGCCAACGAAATCGGGCTGTTCAACGTGGTGCAGGCCATGAAGCGCTTTGCCAAAAACCCGCTGGACGACGCCAATTTCTGGCAGCCCGCGCCGCTGCTGGCCCGCCTGGCAGCCGAAGGCAAGACGTTTTAAATCATTTTGGCTTCTATCGCTTTATATGTAAGCTGTAGTAGCTATCAAAACAGGATTTCACCATGACCCAAGCCGTCATCGTTTCTACCGCCCGCACGCCCCTGGCCAAGAGCTGGAAGGGCGCTTTCAACATGACCCACGGTGCCACCCTGGGTGGTCACGCCGTGCAGCACGCCGTCCAACGCGCAGGCATTGACCCTGCGCTGGTGGAAGACGTGATCATGGGCTGCGCCAACCCCGAAGGGGCCACCGGAGCCAACATCGCCCGCCAGATTGCGCTCAAGGCAGGCCTGCCCATCAGCGTGTCGGGCATGACCGTCAACCGCTTCTGTTCGTCTGGCTTGCAGACCATTGCCTTGGCGGCCCAGCGCATCATTGCCCGTGAAGGCCAGGTGTATGTGGCCGGTGGTGTGGAAAGTATCTCCTGCGTGCAGCAGGAAATGAACCTGCACATGCTCAAAGACCTGGCGCTGGAAAAGCAAAAGCCCGAGATCTACTGGAACATGCTGCAAACCGCCGAGCAGGTGGCCAAGCGCTACAACATCAGCCGCGAAGCCATGGATGAATATGGTGCCGCCAGTCAGCAAAAAGCGACCGCAGCATTGGAAGCAGGACTGTTCAACGCCGAAATTGCCCCCATCACCGTCACCGCCGGTGTGGCTGACAAGGTGATGGGCCTGATGACCAAACAGGTCACCGTGAGCCAGGATGAAGGCATTCGCGCCGGTACCACCTATGACGGCATCAAGGGCCTGCGCTCGGCGCTGCCGGGTGGCCTGGTGACGGCGGGCAACGCCAGCCAGTTCTCTGACGGCGCAGGTGCCTGCGTGGTGATGGACGAAACCCTGGCCCAGCAACAGGGCCTGACCCCTATTGGCCGCTTCCTGGGATTTGCCGTGGCCGGATGCGAACCCGACGAAATGGGCATTGGCCCCGTGTACGCTGTGCCCAAAGCCCTGGCCCGCCTGGGCCTGACGGTGCAAGACATCGACCTGTGGGAGCTGAACGAAGCCTTTGCCGTGCAGGTGCTGTACTGCCGCGACAAGCTGGGCATTCCGGCTGATCGCCTGAATGTGAACGGCGGTGCCATTGCTGTGGGCCACCCTTACGGCGTGAGCGGCCAGCGCCTGACCGGCCACGCCCTCATTGAAGGCAAGCGCCGGGGTGCCAAGCGCGTGGCCGTGACCATGTGCATTGGCGGCGGCATGGGCGCTTGCGGTATTTTTGAGGTGCTGTAACTGCCTAGAATCGGCCCAAGTCGGTTGCATGGCCCAGGGTTGCTGGGCCAGCCGTGGCATGAGGCGCGTCTCCCCCCGCTCCATGCTGGGGGGGCGGTGCCACGCACCCCGCCAAACAGGGGGTCGTGATGGCTGGAGCATGCCGATGTTGACATTGACCCCGAGGGTGTCCGGTGTGCCCCGTGTGGGCGGTTCCTGGTGATGACCACCCGCGACCCCACCTCCACCTCCCCACACAAGCGGACCGACCTGCCCAGCCTGCAGCAGCTGCTGCACAGGGTGCTGGGGGTGGTGCTGCTGGTGGCTGTGCTGGCCGGTGGGTTTTTTGCCTGGCGGGTGTACAGCTTGTGGCAGCTGGCCGAGGCCAGCGAGCACCGCACGGCCCAGGTGTGGGCCCGGCAGTTGCCCTCGGTCGCCAACATGGGCGAGCTGCAGGCGGTGGCCGACCAGGCCGCAGAGCACATTGAGCAGCTGAGCACCGAGATGGCCATGGGCACCCGGCGGGCCGCCCAGGACATGCTCCACATGCTGGTGGCAGGTGCCTTGCTTACGGGGGGCGGTTGGCTGGCCATGTGGCTGCTGCTCAAGTGGCAGACCTTTGGCCCCTTGACGGCCATGGCCCGTCGGCTGGGTGAGCTGCAGTCGGGTGTGGCGCACCCCGCGCCCCTGCCGCCGCCAGCCAGCCAGGAGGTGGCCGATGTGTTTGCTGCGCTGCAGGAGTTCGAGCGTGCCCGCGATGCCCTGCAGGCCAGCGAAGAGCGCTGGCGCTTTGCCCTGGAAGGTGCGGGCGATGGGGTGTGGGAGTACCACTTTGACACCGGGGTCAACCTCGCGTCTGCCCGCATTCGGGCCATGGTGGGCTTGCCGCCGCTGCCGGGCGTGGCCCATGCACCTTTGCCCGGCTGGTCCAGGCGCCTGACTCCCGAAACCCGTGCATCCACACTGGCTGCACTCAATGCCCTGGTGCAAGGGCGGCACGACACCTACCAGATCGAGCAAGAGGTGCGCTGCGAGGACGGCAGCACCAAATGGCTGCTGGCGCGTGGCATGGTCATGAGCCGCACCCCCAGCGGCGAGCCGCTGCGCATGATTGGAACCTCCAGCGACATCACCGCGCGCAAGCTCGCCGAGCAAAAGCTGCAGCTGGCGGCCAGCGTGTTTGGCCATGCCCGGGAGGGCATCATGATCACAGACCCCCAGGGGGTGATCATCGAGGTCAACGACACCTTTACCCGCCTGACCGGTTACCACCGGGAGGAAGCCGTTGGCAAGACCACCCGGCTGCTGCAGTCGGGTCGCCAAAACACCGATTTTTATGCCGCCATGTGGGCGGATTTGCTCCAAAAAGGCCATTGGAGCGGGGAGATCTGGAACCGCCACAAGTCTGGCGAGCTGCTGGCAGTGATGCAAACCATCAGCGCAGTCCACAGCCCGCTGGGCACGCTGCAGAACTTTGTGTCGCTGTTCAGCGACATCACCCCCATGAAGGCGCACCAGCAGCAGCTGGAGTTCATTGCCCACCACGATGTACTGACCAACCTGCCCAACCGCGCGCTGCTGGCAGACCGCCTGCAGCAGGCCATGCTGCAGTCGCAGCGGCGGGGGCAGTCGCTGGCGGTGGCCTACCTCGACCTGGACGGCTTCAAGGCGGTCAACGACACCCACGGGCATGCCGCAGGCGACGAGCTGCTGGTGACCCTGTCGCACCGCATGAAAGCCGCCCTGCGCGAGGGCGACACCCTGGCGCGCATCGGCGGCGATGAGTTTGCGGTGGTGCTGGGCGACCTGGCCCAGCCCCTGGACTGCGAGCCTGTGCTGCTGCGCCTGCTGGAGGTGGCGTCCGCACCCGTCACGTTGTCGCTGGCAGGGCCGGTGCAGTGCCAGGTGTCGGTGTCCATCGGTGTGGCGCTGTTTCCGCAGGATGATGCCGACGCCGATCTGCTGCTGCGCCACGCCGACCAGGCCATGTACGTGGCCAAGCAGGGCGGCAAAAACCGCTTCCATGTGTTTGATGTGCAGGCCGACTCTGCCATCCGCCTGCAGCGCCAAGGCATAGACCGGCTGCGCACGGCACTGATGCAGGGCGAGTTTGTGCTGCACTACCAGCCCAAGGTCAACATGGACACCGACGAGGTGGTGGGGGCCGAGGCGCTGATTCGTTGGCAACACCCCGAGCAAGGTCTGTTGGCGCCGGGTGTGTTTTTGCCCACCATCGAAAGCGATGCCCTGGCGCTGGATGTGGGCGAGTGGGTCATCCACACCGCGCTGGCCCAGATGGCGGCGTGGCAGGCCATGGGCCTGCACGTGCCTGTGAGTGTCAACATCGGAGCCCGCCAAATCCAGCAGCCCGACTTTGTGGAGCGCCTGGGCGTGCTGCTGGCCCGACATCCGACGGTGACGCCGTCTTGCCTGGGGCTTGAAATTCTCGAGACCAGTGCGCTCAGTGACCTGGCCGAGGTCTCGGCCACCCTGCATGCCTGCCAGGCCATGGGCGTGCGCTTCGCGCTCGATGACTTTGGCACCGGCTACTCCTCGCTCACCTACCTGCGCCACCTGCCCGTGGGTGAGCTGAAAATCGACCAGAGTTTTGTGCGCAACATGCTGGCAGATGCCGACGATCTCGCGATCGTGCGCGGCGTTATTGGCTTGGCCGCCAACTTTGGGCGTGAGGTGATTGCCGAAGGGGTGGAAACCCGCGAGCACGGCATGCGGCTCAAGGCCATGGGCTGCTCCGTTGCCCAGGGCTATGGCATTGCCCGTCCCATGCCGGCAGCGGCCTGGCCGGATTGGCTGGCCCAACGCTCGGCGGCCAACGCCTGGGTGGCCTAGCCGCCCCCACACTGCCTGGCGTTCGAACCGCTTCACCCATTTACCCATCTACCCATCACACCAAAGGACCACGCCATGGGCGCACAGTGGAAAGCCAAACACAAAGACCTGGCGGCCAACGCCAAGGGCCGCCTGTTCGGCAAACTGGCCAAAGACATCATGATTGCTGCCCGCCACGGGGCCGACCCCGCGTCCAACGCCCGGCTGCGGCTGGTGGTGGAGCAGGCGCGCAAGGTGTCCATGCCCAAAGACACGCTGGACCGCGCCATCAAAAAAGGGGCCGGCCTCACCGGGGAAACGGTGCATTTCGAGCATGTGGTGTACGAGGGTTACGCCCCCCACCGCGTGCCGGTGATGGTCGAGTGCCTGACCGACAACGTCAACCGCGCCGCCTCCGACATGCGGGTGCTGTTTCGCAAGGGGCAGTTGGGCACGTCGGGCTCGGTGTCGTGGGACTTTGAGCATGTGGGCATCATCGAAGCCGAGCCCTCGTCGGCCGATGCCGATGCCGAAACCGCTGCCATCGAGGCCGGTGCCCAGGACGTGGAGCCCGGCGACGAAGAGGGCACCACCATTTTCCTGACGGACTACGCTGACCTGGACCTCGTCAGCCGCGCGCTGCCTGCGCAGGGCTTTGCGGTGCTGTCGGCCAAGCTGGGCTACAAGCCCAAAAACCCCATCAACCCCAGCAGCCTCAATGCCGAGCAGCTGGAAGAGGTCGAGTCGTTTCTGGCCGCGATGGACGACAACGAAGATGTGCAAAACGTCTTTGCAGGACTGGCTGCCTGAGCCTGCCCCCCAAGTTGGAGGTTACCGGCGGTCTTGGGCTTTGCCGAGGTGTTTGACAACATCCGTTGGCTCAGCTGAGGGCCAGCGCGGCATTCAGGTTTTTCTGAGGCTGCGCAGCAGCGCTACGCCCTTTTTGCGCTGCTCGCGCAGCACCGCCCATTGGCGCTGGGCCTGCGCCGCATCCACGGCGGCCAAGCCATCGGGTGCCTGTGCTGTGGTGTCCAGTGCCGGGGTGGTGGGCGGTGCGTCCAGCGCCTGGCGCAGCAGGCGCTCTTCCTTCTTCAGTTTCTTCAGCAGGGTTTTGAGCTGCTTGCGTCTTTCTTCCTGCCGTTTGTGCGAGCGGCTGAAGAACTGCAGCAACCGGGTCAGCAAGCGTTGGCTTTCCATGGTGTGGTGTGTGGCGTGGGTGCCCGTGGGTTTTACTTGGGAATGCTCTGCTCGTCCAGCACCAGGCTCTCTTGCAGCTCCCGCAGCAAAGGTTCGGTGGGGGCAAACACCACCTTGGCCATGGCAATCAGGTGGTGGGCCACGTCGTGGGCGTAGCTGCTGTCGTTCATGAGCGAGGTGGCCATGTCGGGTGTGATGTAGCCGCCCCGAATCAGCCGCTGGATGGCGTCGCCGGCCAGTGCGTCGTCGGCGAACAGATCGGCCCGAATGCCGTCCAGCGCCAGCAGGGCGGTGGGGTCGGGGTTGTCCATCAGCGCGTTGAGGTCACGCAGCAGCGAGGCCAGTCGACAGCGGATGGCGTTGTACTCGGTGCGCATGTGCGGGTTGGTCGAGGTGAGGTAGCGCTGCAGGTTTTTTTGCAGGTGCTTGGTGGCCTTGATGGCCTCCACCACGTTGCGGCTGGCGTCGCGCAGCGCGTACAGGCTCTCGGCATCGCGGGGCTGTGTGCCAGTGGCCGGCATGCGGACGATGAAGTCGATGATGGCGCCGTACAGCGGCTTGATGTCTTCGTTGTACGCCGCCTCGGCATCGAACGCAGCCAGGTCGGCTGGTGGTGGCAGCGCCAGTGACCCACTGCGCGCAGAGGCCAGGTCGTTCGGTGACACCGCCAGCACCCGAAGCGCGATGTGCATGGCCTGGCTGTACAGGTGCAGCACCTCCTGGCGCAGGGCACCCAGAGCGGCGTTGGGGAACTGGCTGACCGCTGCGTTGATGTAGCGGGGCCGGACCCCCTGGTTGCGCCGCTCCTGCATGTGCATCCACCGCTGCAGCAGGCGCACCAGCGGCTGGATGAAGGGCAGCATCACGGCCACCCCCGTCAGGTTGAACAAAGTGTGAAACACCGCCAGCTTGAGGGTGTGGTTGTCCGGGGCAATGCCGAGGGCGCTGCTGAGGGCGTCCACCGCCCACAAAAATGGTTGCATCAGCACAATGGCGATGATGCCGGTGACAACGTTGAACACCAGGTGCGCCACGGCCAGCCGCTTGCCGTCTATGTTGGCACTGATGGCCCCCAGCATGGCGGTGATGGTGGTGCCCACATTGGCACCAATGGCGAGTGCCAATGCGTTGTCGTAGGTGATTTGCCCGGCTGCCAGGGCGGTGATGGTCAGTACCAGGGTGGCATGGCTGGACTGCATGACGACCGTGGCCAATGTGCCCAACAGGGTGTAGAGCAGCACGCCCGCCAAGCCTGCGACGGCGTACTGTGACAGGTCGATGGCGGCTTTGAAGGATTCAAACCCCACCTTCATGTAGTGGATGCCCAGGAACAAAAAGCCCATGCCCACCAGCACATAGCCCATGCCCTTGAATGCCTTGGGCGTCTGGAACAGCAGCACCATGCCAAACACCAGCATGGGCATGGCGTAGGCGGCAATGTCCACCTCCAGCCCAAAACCGGCCACCAGCCAGGCGCCGGTGGTGGTGCCCAGGTTGGCCCCGAACACAATGCCAATGCCCTGAGACAATCCGATGAGACCTGCGCTCAGAAACGAGATGGTGATGACCGACACCAGCGAACTCGACTGCATGACGGTGGTGGTGGCGATGCCAAAGCTCAGGCTTTTCCAGAGCCGGTCGGTGGAGTGGCGCAGCACCGTCTCCAGCACCCCGCCAGAGAAGGCCTTGAAGCCTTCTTCCAGCGAACGCATGCCGTACAGAAAAATGGCCACCCCAGCCGCAATTTCCTTGAAGTCGGGGCTGATCCAGAAGCCCCAGGCGAGCAAGGCAAGGGTAACGGGCAGCAGGATTCGGTTCAGCATGGCGGTTGAGAGGCTGCTTGAAAAATACGAGTAAAAGTGGCTTTTTGCGCTCGTTAATATTAAATAGTCAGCTATTGTTTATCTGGCTCTGGCTCTGGCTCTGGCTCTGGCTCTGGCTCTGGTGCCGGGTCGGCGCTGGGGTGCATCTTGGTGCCTTTGAGCTCGTCGGGCGGGGCCACTGTGACCGAGACAGTCAGCACCGGTGCGCCGCCGCCCTGGATCACGCCGCGCAGCGGCGAGACATCACCAAAATCCCGTCCGATGGCCAGGGTCACATAGTCCTCGCCCGGTCGCCCCAGGCCGCAGTGGTTGTTGGTGGGGTCAAAGTCGGCCCAGCCTGCACCGGGTGCGTACACCTGCACCCAGGCGTGCGAAGCATCGGCCCCGATCAGCCGGGGCTTGCCCGGCGGTGGCTGGGTCAGCAGGTAGCCGCTCACGTAGCGGGCGGGTAGCCCCAGGCTGCGCAGGCAGCCAATCATCAGGTGCGCAAAGTCCTGGCACACGCCTTTGCGCTGGGCCAGCGACTCCAGCACCGTGGTGTGGATGGCGGTGCTGCCGCTCTCATAGGTCATTTCGGTGTGGATGTGGGCCATCAGCGCCTGGGCGGCTTCCAGCATGGGCATGTCGGGCACCATCACCTCACGGGCGAAGTCGGCCAGTGCCATATGCCGGGGCACGTAGGGCGATGCAAAGCAGAACTCGCTGGCGGCGTCGTACTCGGTGGCCGCGCTGTACACAAAGTGCTGCCGTACCGCTTCCCATGCGGGCGAGCGTGGCAGGGCTCGGGGTGGCTGGGTGTCAATGAGGCTGTCGGCCGTCACACACAGTTCGCCGTGGGGTGATTGCAGGGCAAACAACTGCCGCTGGTTGCCAAACACATCGGTGCCAACGGTGGGCACGGCCTGCTCGGGGATGATGGACAACCGGTGCGAATGCACCACCTGCCCTGGCAGCTGAGGGGGGCTCAGGTGGGCCAGGTGCTGGGCCATGACCACAGGTGGGTCGTAGCGGTAGTGGGTCTGGTGGACGATGCGCAGCAGCATGGGATGGAGTAGCTGTGGTGTGGGTTGGGCTGCTCAGCCGCTCAGGCCAGGGTGCTGCGGTTGTCGCGGTCGGCGTGGCTGAAGTGGCGCTGGCTCAGCGCGTCGGACAGCGCCATGGCCGACGAGCTGCAATGGGCCAGCAGCTGGAGCAGGCGGGTGTGTTTGCCATCGGCAGCGGGCTGGCTCAGGGTGGCCAGGTCCCAGTCACTGGGGTCTGGCAGGCTGGCGAAGAGCTCGCGGGCGAACTCGGGGTCGCCTTGCTCCAGCTTGCGCAGGCGCGAGCGCAGGGTGTCCAGCACCCAGGCCAGGGAGCGGGGGTTGTCGCGGTTGAGCAGCAGCAGGTCCAGCAGGGCCACGGCGTCGCGCCGCTGCTGGTAGTGGGCATGGAAGGTGATGGTGGTGTCGAACATGGCCACCAGCGCCTCAAAGCCCGAGGTTTCGTGCACGCTGCCGGTCTCGAAGGCCAGCATCATGGCGCCTGCCAGGGTATCCAGCCGCTCGATGTGGCGACCCAGGCTGAGCATGCGCCAGCCGTTGTCGCGCACCATGCGGTCGGTTTGAGCGCCGGTGATGCCCGCCAGCGACTCGCTGGCCGATTCCAGGGCGTTCAAGGCCTCTTGCAGGCCAGGTTCGTTGGCGGCGCCGACCGCTGCACACTGGTCCAGAAACTCGGTTTCGGCCCGCTCGATGAGATTGCGCTGCTCCTGCGACATGCGCTCGCGCACATTGGCTGCGGCCAGCCGGATGGAGCGCAGGTTGAAGCCCACGCTGTAGCTGCTGGCTGTGTCGCCCAGGGCGGCCAGCAAGGTCCGCTCAAACACCCGCTGGGCATGGGGGGTGGCCTGCACAGGCACGTCGCCCGTGACCAGCGAGTGCAACTGCGACAGGCGCACCATCCAGCTTTGCAGGGCGGTGGAAGTTTGCTCATCGCTGTGCAGGTTGCGCAGCACCAACTGGGCCAAGCGCACCGCGTTTTCGGCGCGCTCGGTGTAGCGGCCCAGCCAGAACAGGTTCTCGGCGGCGCGGCTGGCCACGGGGCGTTTGCTTTTGGCCAGGCTCAGGGTGCTGGGGGCGGACTGCAGCAAGCTGGTGGTGTCCACCGTGCCGTGGGTCAGCACCCAGCAGTCGGCGCTGCTGCCGCCCTTTTGCATGGAGGCCATCAGCTCGCCGCGCGGGGCCAGGCGCACCAGGCCACCGGGCAGCACCCGCCAGGAGTTGGGCCCATCGGCCAGCACATACACCCGCAGCATGCCCGAGCGTGGAGCGATGTGGTCGCCAGCCCAGGTGGGCGTCTGTGCCAGTGGCAGGTAGGTTTGCACCGTGAAGTGGTCGGGCCACTGTTGCATGCGGTTGCGCAGCACCTCCAGGGCGTTGGGGCTGAGGCGCTGGCCCATGTGGGTGAACATGTCCAGCGACGGGTAGGTGGGTTTGATCACGCTCTTGGGCAGTTGCGGCAGTACGCGCGCCATGGCGGCGGGCTCGCCACACCACCAGGTGGCCAGCGCGGGCAGCGAGAGTTCTTCGCCCAGCAGCTCGCGGCAGATGGCTGGCAAAAAGCCGAGCAAGGCGCTGGACTCCAGCGGTGCGGAGCCCGGTGCGTTGGCCAGCAGCACATTGCCGGCCCGCAGCACCTGCATGAGGCCGGGCACGCCCAGGGTGGAGTCGCTGCGCAGCTCCAGGGGGTCCAGCCAGTCGTCGTCGAGCCGCTTGATGAGGGCGTCCACCGGCTCCAGGCCGCCCAGTGTTTTGAGGTACAGCCGCTGGTCCCTGACCGTCAGGTCGCTGCCCTCGACCAGCGACAGGCCCAGGTAGCGGGCCAGGTAGGCGTGCTCGAAGTAGGTTTCGTTGTAGGGGCCAGGGGTCAGCAGGGCAATGCGTGCATCGTCCCCGCGCGGGGCCATGGCGCGTATGCCCTTGACCAGCGCCTGGTAGCTGCTGGCCAGGCGCTGCACCTTCATCTGGCCGAAGGCCTTGGGGAACTGGCGGGCAATGGCGATGCGGTTTTCAAGGAGGTAGCCCAGGCCGGATGGGGCCTGTGTGCGCTGAGACACCACCCGCCAGCCGCCGTCGGGGCCGCGCGCCAGGTCGAAGGCGGTGATGTGCAGCCAGGTGCCCCCCAGCGGCTGCACCCCGTGCATGGCCCGCTGGTAGCCCGGGTGGCCCTGAATCAGCGCGGGGGGCAGCAGGCCTTTTTTCAGCAACTCACCCGGGCCGTAGATATCGGCCATGATGAGGTTGAGCAGGCGGGTGCGCTGCAGCACCCCGGCCTCTATGGTGGCCCAGGAATCCGGCGTGATGATGGTAGGCAGCAGGTCCAGCGACCACGGGCGCTGGATGTTGTGGGTGGCATCCGCATAGACGTTGTAGGTCACGCCGTTGTCGCGGATTTGCCTCGCCAGGCTTTGCGCGCGGCGGTTGAGTTCGTTCATGCCCTGCGCACCGACGTGACTGAAAAACTCCGCCCAGTGGGGGCGGAGCTGGTCGCTATCGGGCAGGCGCAATTCGTCGAGGTGGCCAGGTGTGGCCTCCAGAGCCATGTCACCGGCGACGGCAACGGGGTCCAGGGGGTTGGCAGCTGAAAATAGGGGCAAGGGGAGTTCGCTCACGTTTTCAGTATGCAGGCAAGTGGGTTTTTTGGGGTAAACCCTCGGAGGTGGGCACGGCCCCAGGGGCCGTGCCGTTCGCTCACTGCCGCAGGTCCAGGGTGAACGGGAACTCGCGGTTGACCACCGGTTCTGCCACGCTCATGCGACCGGGTGTGTGGCCCATCTGGAAGAAACGCGCCAGGCGGCGGCTCTCGGCCTCATAGGAGTTGACCGGGAAGCTGTCGTAGTTGCGCCCG
Organism: Burkholderiaceae bacterium; assembly: GCA_030695205.1. Taxonomy (GTDB): domain Bacteria; phylum Pseudomonadota; class Gammaproteobacteria; order Burkholderiales; family Burkholderiaceae_C; genus UBA2334. The sequence goes on from JAUYTN010000004.1 coordinate 49,078, forward strand.
CCCGGATGGACGATGTGGTACCGGCAGCCGCCCAGCGACTTGGCCATCCAGGTGTCCACGATGTCAAAGGTCAGCGGGCCATGGGTACCGATGCTGGGGTGTAGCGCCGAGGGTGGGTTCCAGGCCTTGTAGCGGACACCGGCCACGTACTGCCCGGCCACCCCGGTGGGTTGCAGGGGCAGGGCGCGGCCGTTGCAGGTGACCACGTAGCGCGCGTCGTTGTGGCCGCTGACATGGACTTCGATGCGCTCCAGCGACGAGTCCACATAGCGCACGGTGCCGCCGGTGGCGCCTTCTTCGCCCATGACGTGCCAGGGCTCCAGGGCGTTGCGCAGGGTGAGCTCGATGCCCCGTGTGGCCACCTGGCCCACCAGCGGGAAGCGGAACTCGAAGTGCGGCTCGAACCAGGCCATGTCAAAGCCGAACCCTGCTTCGCGCAGATCGGCCAGCACGTCTTCAAAGTCCATGCGCACAAAGGTGGGCAGCAAGAAGCGGTCATGCAGCTCGGTGCCCCAGCGGCTGAGCTTGCCGCGCCACGGGGTTTCCCAGAAGCGGGCCACCAGCGCACGCAGCAGCAGCTGCTGGGCCACGCTCATGCGGGCATGGGGCGGCATCTCAAAGGCGCGCAGCTCCAGCAGGCCCAGGCGGCCGGTGCTGTTGTCGGGTGAGTACAGCTTGTCGATGCAGAACTCGCTGCGGTGGGTGTTGCCGGTCACGTCCACCAGGATGTTGCGCAGGGTGCGGTCCACCAGCCAGGGAGGCATCACTTGCCCGTGTGTCTGGCGGTTGGCGTCGATCTGGTTGAGCGCAATTTCCAGCTCGTACAGCTGGTCGTTTCGGGCCTCGTCCACCCGGGGTGCCTGCGAGGTGGGGCCGATGAACAGGCCGCTGAACAGGTAGCTGAGCGACGGGTGGTTGTGCCAGTAGGCCACCAGGCTGCCCAGCAGCTCGGGGCGGCGCAAAAACGGGCTGTCGGTCGGGGTGGCCCCGCCCATCACAAAGTGGTTGCCGCCACCGGTGCCGGTGTGGCGGCCGTCGGTCATGAACTTTTCGGCGCACAGGCGGGTCTGGTGCGCGGCTTCGTACAAAAACTCGGTGTGCGCCACCAGCTCGCCCCAGTTGTGCGCAGGGTGGATGTTGACCTCGATCACCCCAGGGTCGGGCGTGACCTGCAGCATTTTCAGGCGCGGGTCGCGCGGGGGCGGGTAGCCCTCCAGCACGATGGTCATGCCCAGCTTTTCGGCGGTAGCTTCCACTGCGGAGAGCAGATCCAGGTAGTCCTCCAGGTGGGCCATGGGTGGCATGAAGATGTACAGGTGGCTGTGCTTGCCGCCGTTGTCGGTTTCGGCCTTGGGGCCGTTGGAGCGGTGGGGGTCGCGGGCCTCCACGCACAGGGCGGTGCGGGTGAGCCAGGCCGCCGATTCGCCACGCTGGGGGTAGCGCGCATCCACTGGCTGGCCGGGTGCAGCCACATTGCCCTGGCCGTCGGCACTGTAGGCCTGGTTGGGCGGTGCCTGGGCAGGGTCGGCTGGTACGTAGGTGCTGGCCTGCAGCGACACCACACCACCCTCGGCAAAACCGCCCCCCACCTGGTGGGGTGCGTACTGGCGCTTGAGTGCCGTGCCCTCGGGCAGGGCGTCGCGCGGGGTACTGGGGTCTTGCTCGATGTGGTAGGGGTAGTCGGCAGCCGACACCCAGGGCAGCGAGTCCAGCGGCAGGCGGTAGCCCATGGGCGAGTCGCCGGGGATGAGGTACATGCGCTCGTCCCTGAAGAACCACGGGCCGGTGCTCCAGACGCTGCTGCCCAGGCGGTGGCGGGTGTCGGCGCGGGTCTGGTGGGCCTGCAGGGGCAACACGTAGCCCACGGTGGCGTCCAGCCCCTGGTCAAACACCCGGCGCAGGCGCACGCGCTCCATTTCGTCGCTCAGTTTGGAGTCGAACGGATCCACGTTGACGGGCAGCTTGCGCTCGCGCCAGAGGTAGTACCAGGTGTCCTCAAAACCTGGGGTGATGTACTGGGTGGACAGGCCCAGTTTGCGCGCCAGCGCCTGGGTGAAGCGGCGCGCATCCTCGGCGGTGTAGCTGGCTGCATTGCGCTCGTCGGCAAACAGCTGGGGGTTGTGCCAGATGGGCTGGCCATCGGCCCGCCAGAAGATGGACAGCGCCCAGCGCGGCAGCTGCTCGCCGGGGTACCACTTGCCTTGGCCCATGTGCACAAAGCCGCCGTCGCCGTACTCGGCGCGCAGGCGCTGAACCAGCTCGGTGGCGTAGCCGCGTTTGGTGGGGCCCAGGGCGTCGGTGTTCCATTCGGCCGCGTCGCGGTCGGCGGTGGCCACAAAGGTGGGCTCGCCACCCATGGTCAGGCGCACATCGCCGCCTTGCAGGCGTTGGTCCACCTCTTCGCCCAGGGCCTGTACGCTGGCCCACTGCTCGTCGGTGTAGGGCTTGGTGACGCGGGGGGATTCGTGTATGCGGGTGACCTTCATCTCGTGGACGAATTCCACCTCGCACTTGTCCACCCCACCCTCGATGGGGGCGGCGCTGGAGGGCTGGGGGGTGCATGCCAGTGGGATGTGGCCTTCGCCGGCCAGCAGGCCGGAGGTGGCGTCCAGACCTATCCAGCCTGCACCGGGCAAAAATACCTCGCACCAGGCGTGCAGGTCGGTGAAGTCGGCCTCGGGGCCGTTGGGTCCGTCGACGGACTTCACGTCCGAGGTGAGCTGAATCAGGTAGCCCGACACAAAACGCGCGGCCAAGCCCAGGTGGCGCAGCAGCTGCACCAGTAGCCAGCCTGAGTCGCGGCATGAGCCGGTGCCCTTGGTCAGCGTTTCTTCGGGCGTTTGCACCCCCGGCTCCAGCCGGATGGTGTAGCCAATGTCGCGGTGCACCAGCTGGTTGATGCCCACCAGAAAGTCGATGGTGCGCTGCTTGCTGACGTCCACCTTCTTCAGGTACTCGGCCACCAGTGGGCTCAGCGGCTCAGTCACCAGGTAGGGGGCCAGCTCAGCGCTTTGGGTCTTGGAGTAGGCGAATGGAAACTCTTCCGCTGTGGGCTCCAGAAAGAAGTCGAAGGGGTTGTACACCGCCATTTCCACCACCAGGTCCACCGTGACCTTGAATTCGCGGGTGGGTTCGGGAAACACCAGGCGGGCCTGGTAGTTGGCAAATGGGTCTTGTTGCCAGTTGATGAAGTGGCTTTCGGGCTCGATGCGTTGCGAGTAAGACAACACCTTGGTGCGGCTGTGGGGTGCGGGGCGCAGCCGCACAACCTGGGGGCCCAGCTTGACTGGGCGGTCGTATTGATAATGGGTGACGTGGTGAAGAGCGACGTGGATGGCCATGTCATGTGCTTTCTACAGAGGGTCAACAAGTGACATTGGGAACGGAACCTGCCACCACTGTAGCAAGTAGTGCGCCACGTGTCGCCCGAGAGGTGCCTTTGGGCGGGCGTGGGTCGCTGCTGGCAGCGCTGTGGTGGGTCGTGCCACTGGCCTGGGTGGCAGGGGTGGCCACACAGCTGTACCAGCCCCGGCTTTGGCCGGTCGGTATGTATATGTCTTTTTGTGCTTCTGCGCTTGTCTGTATTGGCTTTGTAGCTACAGTGGCTGTGGTTGGCGGGCGCCGCAAGCAAGGATTGGAACCTACCCCGGATTCACCGCTCGGGCCTGCTGCGGTGGGGGCGGTCGGTGCAGCACGTGCAGAGGTGGCCCTGGCCATGGCGCTGGTCGCCGCCGTGGCGGTGTGTGGTGCGGCCAGCACCGGCTGGCGTGCGGCAGAGCGGCAGCAGCAGGTGCTGGCCCCGGCATTTGAGGGCCACACCTGGTGGGTCACCGGCCAGGTGGCCGACCTGCCGCGTGCCACGCCCAGTGGCTGGCGCTTCGAGTTCGAGCTGGAGTCTATGCGCTGGGTGTCTCCGCCCGGTGAAACATTGTCCCTGCCCCTTGGGGTGTTGGCCTCGCCGACGGGCCCGCCCGGCCAGCCGGCGGCCATGCCCAAGCGGGTGGTGCTGGCCTGGGTGGCGGCCGATGCGTCTGGTCTGCCCCGGGCTGGCGAGCGCTGGCGCCTGCCGGTGCGCCTGCGTGCGCCCCACGGCGCGGCCAACCCCCATGGCTTTGACACCGAGCTGTGGATGTGGACGCAGGGTCTGGGTGCCTCGGGCAGTGTGCGCCTGGGGGCCAAAGATCCGCTGGCCCAACGCTTCTCGCCAGCGCCGTGGGGCTGGCTGGCGCTCAGGGCGAACTTGCGCGACCGCTTGGCCGCCCGCGTGCCCGATGCCCGGGAGGCTGGGGTGTTGTCGGCGCTGGTGGTGGGGGATCAGTCGGCCATTGAACGGGCCGACTGGGACATCTTCCGCACCACCGGGGTCGCGCACCTGTTCAGCATCTCGGGCTTGCACATCACCCTATGGGCCTGGCTGGTGCGCTGGGCGGTGGTGCGCTTGTGGCGGGGCTTGCCCCGGTGGTGGCCGGTGGTGGGTGCCCGGGTGTTGCTGGCCTGCCCGGCACCAGTGGCAGCGGCCTGGGGTGGCTGGAGCCTGGCGCTGGCCTATGCGGTGTTTTCGGGTTGGGGGGTGCCCGCCCAGCGCACGGTGCTGATGCTGGGTGTGGTGCTGGGCCTGGGGCTGCTGGGGCGGCGCTGGCCCTGGCCGGTGGTGGGTGTGGTCACCATGGCGGCGGTGCTGGCCTGGGACCCCTGGGCCTGGCTGCAACCTGGCTTCTGGTTGAGCTTTGTGGCAGTGGGCGTGCTGTTGGCGGCAGAGCGCCCGCGCCCCGGTGCAGGCTGGTGGGCGGCCGCGCGCGACCTGCTGCGCACCCAGTGGCGCATGACGCTGGTGCTGGCCCCACTGACCCTGGCCTTGTTCGGGCAGGTGTCTGTGGTTGGGCTGTTGGCCAACCTGGTGGCCATTCCGGTGGTGACGGTGGCGGTCACGCCACTGGCGCTGGCGGGTGCGCTGTGGCCGGGTCTGTGGGTGCTGGCGTCCTGGCTGGTGGGTGTTGTGCTGGGGCTGCTGCAGGTCTTGGCCACTTGGCCATGGGCCAGCCTTGACTGGCCTGCCGCACCATGGCCCCTGGCTTTGCTGGCGGTGGTGGGTGGGTGTGTGGCGGTGCTGCACGTGCCCGCCACTGTGCGCGGGCTGGGGGTGGTGCTGGTGCTGCCGGTACTGCTGTGGCAGCCCGAGCGAGCGCCGCCCGGTGCGTTCGAGGTACTGGCTGCCGACGTGGGGCAGGGTGCAGCTGTGCTGATCCGCACAGCCAGTGGGAGTGTGCTGTACGACGCAGGTCCCCAGTGGGGGCCAGACATCGATGCGGGCGCGCGGCTGCTGGTGCCGCTGCTGCGCGCCCTGGGGGAGCGTCCGGGCCATGTGGTCCTGAGCCACGCCGATGGCGACCATGTGGGCGGTGCGCTGTCGGTATTGGCGCACCTGCAGGGCCAGCCAGGGGAGGGGCAGGGGCCGCAGGTGTGGGCATCGTTTGACCCGGCCGATGTGGTGTCTGGCCTGTCCAACCCCGCACTGGCCAGGCCCTGGTTGGCCCAGTTGCCCAACGCGGCGCCGGGTGCCTGGCGGCGCTGCATGGCGGGTGGCGGTTGGGTGCAAGACGGTGTGCGCTTTGACTTTCTGTACCCCGACACCGATGGCTACACCCGGCCCAGCAGCACCAACAACCGGTCGTGTGTGCTGCGGGTGAGCGGCGCCCACGGCACCGCGCTGCTCACCGGTGACCTGGATGCCAGCCGCGAGGCCGCGCTGGTGGCCCTGTCACCCGATCTGCGGGCCGACTGGCTGCTGGCGCCGCACCACGGCAGCCGGTCGTCGTCCAGCGATGCGCTGGTGCAGGCGGTGCAACCCCGCTGGGTGGTGGCGCAGGCGGGCCGCCTGAACCGCTATGGCCATCCGGCGCCAGAGGTGGTCGCCCGCTACCTGGCCTCGGGCGCACAGTGGCGGGCCACCCCTGGGTGCGGCGCGGCCCGCTGGCGCAGCGACCAAGCCGCCCAGCTGAGCTGCCATCGGGCGCAGTACCTGCGCTACTGGCATTGGCAAGATGCCCCCTGACGGCATTGGTCCCCCGACATTGCCTCGCATTGGCCACCCTGATTGGCCCGCATTTTGCTAAGCTAAGACCGAGACCCTTCCACAGAGCTCCAAGAAAGCCCAAGCCATGTCGATTCACATGTTTGACGAAATGAACGCGTCGCCCGAGCAAGTTCGGGCCCACTACGAAAACTACGCCCGCTGGCTGGCACAGCAGCCCGAAGACGTCATGCTGGCCCGCCGGGAGGAGGCCGAGCTGATCTTTCGCCGCGTGGGCATCACCTTTGCGGTATACGGTGCCAAAGACGAGGGTGGGGCGGGCACCGAGCGGCTCATTCCTTTCGACCTCATCCCACGGGTCATTCCGGCCGACGAATGGACGAGCATGCAGGCCGGGCTGGTGCAGCGCGTGGACGCGCTTAACCGATTCATCCACGACGTGTACCACGACCAGGAAATCATCAAGGCGGGGCTGGTTCCGTCTGACCAGGTGTTTCAGAATGCCCAGTTCCGCCCCGAGATGATGGGGGTGGACGTGCCGGGCGGCGTGTACTCGCACATTTCGGGCGTGGACATCGTGCGTGCGCCCGACGCGCAGGGCAAGGGCGAGTACTTTGTGCTCGAAGACAACCTGCGGGTGCCCAGCGGCGTGAGCTACATGCTCGAAAACCGCAAGATGATGATGCGCCTGTTCCCCGAGCTGTTTGCCGAGAACCGCGTCGCCCCCGTGGCCCACTACCCCGATTTGCTGCTGGAGACGCTGCGGGCGGTGTCACCCGGCACCACCGCCGACCCCGTGGTGGTGCTGCTGACACCCGGCATGTACAACAGCGCCTACTTCGAGCACGCCTTTCTGGCGCAGCAAATGGGCGTGGAGCTGGTCGAGGGGCAAGACCTCTTTGTGCGCGACAACTTTGTGTACATGCGCACCACCCGCGGTCCCAAGCGGGTGGATGTGATCTACCGCCGACTGGACGACGATTTTCTGGACCCTTTGGCCTTCAGGCCCAACTCAACCCTGGGCTGTGCCGGGCTGATGGACGTGTACCGCAGTGGCAACGTGAACATCTGCAACGCCGTAGGCACCGGCGTTGCAGACGACAAGTCCATCTATCCCTACGTGCCCAAGATGATCGAGTTCTACCTGGGTCAAAAGCCCATCCTGAGCAACGTGCCCACCTTCATGGGCCGCAACCCTGAAGACCTGAAGTACATGCTGGAGTTCATGGGTGACCTGGTCGTCAAAGAGGTGCACGGCGCCGGGGGCTACGGCATGCTGGTGGGGCCAGCCTCCACCAAGGCTGAGGTGGAGGAGTTCCGCAAGGCTGTGGTGGCCAACCCCTCCGGCTACATCGCGCAGCCCACGCTCAGCCTGTCCACCTGCCCCACCTACGTGGACAGCGGTGTGGCACCGCGCCATATTGACCTGCGCCCCTTTGTGCTCAGTGGCAAAGACGTGCAAATGGTGCCTGGTGGCCTGACCCGCGTGGCCCTCAAGGAAGGCTCGCTGGTGGTCAATTCCTCGCAGGGCGGTGGCACCAAAGACACCTGGGTGCTGGAAAGCTGACACCCTGCCCCGCCCTTTGTGCCACCGGTTGCGCCCCACCGCCTTCATCTTTTCTGTTGCTGAACCCGAAAGTCTCCGATGCTGTCAAGAACCGCTGACCACCTGTTCTGGATGTCCCGCTACACCGAACGCGCCGAAAACACGGCCCGCATGCTCGACGTCAACTACCAGACCGCGCTGCTCCCTCAGTCTGCCGATGTGGCCCAGGCTGGCTGGGAGGGGCTGCTCACCATCAGTGAGCTGATGCCCGCCTACCGCAAAAAATACGGCGACGTCACCCCCCGCAACGTGATTGATTTCATGGTGCGCGACGAAAACAACCCCTCCAGCATCCTGTGCTGCCTGCGTGCCGCCCGCGAAAACGCCCGAGCGGTGCGGGGCACCCTCACCACCGAAACCTGGGAAACCCTCAACGCCACCTGGCTGGACCTGGGCCAGGAACTCAAGCGCAAGTCCTTCGAGCGCGACCCGTCGCAGTTTTTCGAGTGGGTGAAGTTCCGCTCCCACCTCTCACGGGGCGTGGCCATTGGCACCATGCTGCGCGACGAGGCGTTTCACTTCTACCGCATGGGCACCTTTCTGGAGCGGGCCGACAACACCGCCCGGCTGTTGGACGTGAAGTTCCAGGCGGTGCACAGCGATTTTTCGGCCACCGCCACCGAGCTGGACCAGGAGTACGACTTCTACCAGTGGAGCGCGATTTTGCGCAGCGTCAGCGCCTTCGAGATCTACCGCAAGGCCTACCGAGATGTCATCAAGCCCGACTTGGTGGCCGAGCTGCTGATTCTGCGGCCCGACATGCCACGCAGCCTGGCCGCCTGTGTCAACGAGGTGGTGGAGAACCTGGAGGCAGTCGCCAGCGAACGCTCGCCTGAGTCTCCCCGCCTGGCGGGCAAGCTGCGTGCCGAGCTGCAGTTCACCAGCATCGAGGAAATCCGGGCCATCGGGCTGCATGCGTTCTTGACGCAGTTCCTGGACCGTGTCAACAACCTGGGCGGGCGCATCAGTCAGGATTTCCTGATGCCCTCGCCAAGCTGATGAAGCTGCGTGTCCACCACCGCACCCACTACACCTATACCGAGCCGCTGAGGCATTCGGTGCAGGCATTGCACCTGTGGCCGGCCTCCGGGCCCTGGCAAACCGTCGAGCACTGGTCGCTCAAGTCCCCAGCCCGGCTGCATGGCCGCATCGATGGCCTGGGCAACCATGTGCACCACGGCACGTTTGCTCCGTCCACACGCATGCCCCCTGTGCTGTCGCTGGAGGTGGTGGCCGCTGGTGTGGTCATCACCCACGGCCAGGCCATGTGGTGCGATGCACCCGGCCTGCCACCACCCGACCTGTTTTTGCGCTCGACCGCCACCGTGGAGCCCCACCCCCGCATGGCCCAGTGGGCTCTGCAGGTGCTGGGTGCGACGCGCGCCGAGGCGGTGGCATCGGTGGAGTCCATGCAGGCGCTGGCGCTGGCGGTGCAAGACAAGGTGCGCTACCGCTCGGGCAGCACCGCGGTGGACACCACCGCGCTGGAGGCCTTTGACTGGGGCTTGGGTGTGTGCCAGGACCAGGCCCAGGTCATGGTGGCTGTGTGCCGCAGCCTGGGTTGGCCGGCGCGCTACGTCAGCGGCTACTTCTATGCGGCCAACGAGCCCGAGCTGGCCAGCCACGCCTGGGCCGAGGTGTGTGTGGATGTGGCCTACCGCCAGTGGCTGGCGGTGGACATCACCCACGGCTGCTTTACGGACGAGCGCCACATCCGCCTGGCCACAGGCACCGACTACAGCACCTGCCCACCCATCAAAGGCGTGCGCCAGGGTGGTGGGCAGGAAAGTATGCAGGTGGACATCACCATTGTTGAAGAAAAATAGATTTAGCGCTTAATTTGTAAGTAGAGTTTGCTATTGTTTCAATAAATCCACCCAGCCTCGTGCCCGCCAGCTGTCCAGGCGAGTGATATCAAGAGGTAAGCCAGTTTTTCCCGGGTTTTGTGCCATGATGACCGCAGACGGCTTGTTGAACCATCGGAACCGATATGCACCCTCCTGACATGCACCCATCTGTTCAATCGCCCACAGGCACAGGCTTGTTGCTCTCCCGCCGACGCCTGATCGGTGCGGGTGTGGCCCTGGCTTGTGCGGCCCATGGCCCTGCGGTCCTGGCGCAAAGCCGCACCATGGTGCGCATTGGTGTCACCAAAATCGTGTCCCATGCGGCCCTGGATGCCGACGAAAAAGGCTTTGAAGCCGGGCTGGAGAGTTCCGGCTTCAAGGAAGGGGTCAACGTGACCTACCTGCGCCGCAATGCCGAGGGCAGTGTCGCGCGGGCCGAGGCCATCGCGCAGGAGTTCATGGCCGCCAAGCTCGATCTGGTGCATGCCATTGCCACGCCCACCGCACAGGCGGTGATGCGCTCGGGCAGCCGGGTGCCGCTGGTGTTTTCATCGGTGACCGACCCGGTGCGTGCTGGCCTGGTGCCAGCGGGCAGTGCGCCTGGTCAGCGAACCGGCACGCACGTCACCGGCCTGAGCGACCTCTGGCCGGTACAGCTGCAAATGGAAACCTATGCCAGGGCGCTGCCCCAGGCCAAAGTGTGGGGCACCATCTACAACCCAGCAGAAAGCAACTCGCTGACCCACCTGCAGGCCATGCGCGACTCGGCCAAGCGCCTGGGCCTGACGCTGCAGGAGGCCACTGTGGCCAGCAGTGACCAGGTCGCCGCGGCCGCCCAGGCGCTGGTGACCAAGGTGCAGGCCATCACCATCACTTCCGACAACACCACCGTGGCCAGCCTGGAGGACATTGCCCGCGCGTGCGACGCCGCCAAGGTGCCGCTGTTTGCCGGTGATATCGACAGCGTGGCACGTGGGGCGGTCATGGCCTACGGTCTGGACTACTTCCTGGTGGGCTACTCGGCCGGAAAAAAGGCAGCACTGGTGCTCAAGGGTATCAAGCCGGGCGATGTGCCCTGGGGCCCGGTTGAGAAGTTCAGCCTGGTCATCAACAGACGGGCTGCCCGGGCGCAGGGCATGGTCTTGCAGCCCGATCTGTTGGCCCGCGCCGACAAGATCATTGGCTGAACCAAAGAAAGCAGCTGCATGCGCATCGTCGGCAGTGTTCATGTGGTGGTGGTCATCCTCCTGGTTTCGGTGGGGCTGGGCTGGTATGCCGATCGGACCAGTGAGCAGTTGCACGAACAGAACCTGAAAATCCAGCTGGGGCTGGAGCGCATGGTCAGGTTGAACCGCTCCATCACTGACCAGGTGGCCATGGCCGTGCTGGACAAAAACACCCTGCGCGCGGCCAGCTATCCGTCGCTGAAAACCGAGCTGGAGGCCACGGTGCGCGAGGTCGAGGGGTTGACCCGCGACATGCTGCTGGCCAGTGACATGCTCAGCCTCAAGCTGGAGCAGGAGGCCCTGCGCGAGGTGGAGGCCGAGGTGTTTGACCTCATGCGCGAGGACCAGTGGCAACGGGCCTACGAGGTGCTGCTGGGCGGTGGCTATGTCATGTCGCTCAAGCTGTACGAAATCAACAGCGATGCGGCGGTGGGCGCGCTGACCATCGAGCTGGCCAACAACTTTGAGCGGCACGACAAGCTGCGCGACGCCACACTGGTGCTGCGCCTGTCGGCCATGCTGCTGCTGCTGTGGGTGGGCTGGCGCTATTCGGTTCGCCTGCAGACCGAGGTGGACGAGCAGCAGCGTCTGCGCCAGGCCGTTACCACCGCCAACCGGGTGCTGGAAGAAAAAGTGCGCCTGCGCACCCAGGAGCTGGAGGCTGCCAATGTGCAGTTGGCCACGCTCAGTGCCACCGATGGCCTGACGGGTTTGCCCAATCGGCGCCGCTTCGATGCCTACTGGGCGCAGGAGTGGCAGCGCGCACTGAGAGCGGCCACGCCGCTGGCCGTGATCATGCTCGACGTGGACCATTTCAAAGCCTACAACGACCACTACGGCCACCAGCAGGGCGATGAGTGCCTGCGCCAGGTGGGCGCGGCGTTGCGGGCCACCATCCGACGTGCGGGCGAGTTGGTGGCCCGCTACGGGGGGGAGGAGTTCGTGGTGGTCATGCCGGGGGCTGGACAGGCCCACGCCCTGGAAACAGCGCAGGCCATCCGAGCCGCCATCGAAGCGGCGGGCATGGCACACGAAGCCTCCGGCGTGGCCCCTGTGGTGACGGTCAGTGTGGGTGTGGCCTGGGGTGTGCCCACCCCCACAGATGCCCGCGAACTGCTGGTGCAGCAGGCCGACACAGCGCTGTACGCAGCCAAAGCGCAGGGGCGCAACCGGGTGGTGTGCGCCGAGCGGGGGTGAAGGCCATGAAGGCCATGAAGGCCGTGACGGCCGTGACGGCCGATCGGGCCGGGCAGGGCGCCAAAGGGGGTCAGGGCGGCGTGCGGGGGCTGGCCAGTGAAACTGGCTCGGGCTGGCCGCGCAGCTGTGCCTCGATGGTCTGGCCCAGTTCGATCACCGCCATAGCGTAGTAGCTGCTCCAGTTGTAGCGGGTCACGGTGTAGAAGTTCTCGGTACCCACCACGTAGCTGGGTGGGCGGCGCTCCCCTTGGGCCAACAGGCCGTTGTGCAGCTCGATCAGGGCCAGTGGGCCCGCATGGGTGCGGGCGGTGTCGTCCAGCTGCGCGCCCTTGGCCACTATGCTGTCGGCGCTGAAGGTGGGCAGGATGTCGGGGGCCATCAGCACCTCCATGTCGGCCTCAGAGGAGACCAGTTGCACGGCATAGTGGGTCGGCATGCCGGGCTTCCAGCCAAAGGCCTGGAAGTAGTTGGCCACCGAACCGATGGCGTCGGCCGGGCTGCGAAAGAGGTCGATGCGGCCATCGCCATCAAAGTCCACCGCATAGTTGACCCAGCTGCTGGGCATGAACTGGGGCAGCCCCATAGCCCCGGCGTAGCTGCCGCGCACGGTCAGCGGGTCTTGACCTGTGCGTTGCGTCAGGCTCAGAAACTGCTCCAGTTCGCCCAGAAAGTAGGCGCTGCGGGTGCTGGCGCGGGGGTGCTCGGGAGGGAAGTCAAAGGCCAGGGTGGCCAGGGCGTCGATCACCCGAAAGCCGCCCATGTGGCGGCCATACAGAGTTTCCACCCCGAGCACCCCCACGATCAGGCTGGCGGGCACGCCGGTGGCGGCTTCGGCCTTGTCCAGCCAGCGCCGGTTGGCTTGCCAGAAGGCCAGGCCGGCCTTCAGCCGCACCGGCTCGATGAAGCGGGCACGGTAGGCCCCCCAGTTTTTGGCGGCTTCGGTAGGGGCCGGGCGCATGAGCTGCTGCACCCTGGGCAAAGACCGGGCCTGGGCCAGGATGTCGCGCACCACCTCGGCATCCAGCCCGCGGCGCTGGGCCACATCCTGGGCAAAGGCCATGGCAGCAGGGTGCTGGGCATAGGTCAGAATGGGTTCTTGCTTTTTAAGACTCTTTTGGGCATTTGCGCTTGCTGTGTATAGAGTTGCAGCTATAGATATGCAGAATAATACCTTCGATGCAATGTGCTTGCCCCGGCGTGGCAAGGGGTGGGCGGATGGGAGCTTGGGGTGGCTGGCTGGTGTCATCGGGAGGCAGGTTAAGGGCGTCGCTGGGGCGTCACTGGGCTGTCAGTGGGGCATTGCTGGGGCGTTGTTGGGGGGAGCCGGTGGTTGCTTGGACAGGCCGTGGTCGGTCTGGCTGGGCCAGCGCAGGCGGGCAAATTCGCGTGCCAGCTGTGGCAACTCTGGGGGCTGTGGCCGTTGGTGTGGGTTCTGCTGTGGTGCCTGTTGGTCTGGTGCAGGGTTGGGGCGGTCTGTTACCCCCTTTGCGTGGCTGGGCTGTGCGTAGCGCAGTGCCTCCAGCGCCAGCAGCCAGTTCACCAGGGCCTGGGTGGCGGGGGCATGGGGGTAGCGCTGTTCCAGCGCATGGGCCAATTGGCGCGGGGTGGCGTGCGGGGGCGTGTGCAGTCCGGCCCGGGTGGCGCGCTGGCGGGCGCGCTGCAGCAGGCGCAGCCAGGGGTCGTGCTGGCGCCGCTCCCACAGGGTCCACAGGCCGCCCAGTGCGGCGGCCACCACCACCACCGCCGAGAGCAGGTAGCCCAGGTGCTGCCAGCTGGGCGACTCGAAGCCAAGCCTGCGCAGCAGGTCGAACTGGCGGTCCTGGGTGTAGTTCAGCACCCACTGGTTCCAGCGGTTGTTGACAGCGTCCCATGCGGCGCGCAGCTGGCGGCCCAGCGCCGGGTGCAAGCCCTGCATGGCGGTGCCCACCAGGCCCTGCACCGGCTCCAGCCGGCCCTCTCCGGTGGCGCGGCTGGGGGCCACGGCGGCGGTGGGGTCCACCCGAACCCAGCCCTGACCCGCCAGCCAGACCTCGGCCCAGGCATGGGCATCGCTTTGGCGCACCGTCCACAGGCCGTCGATGGGGTTGGCCTCGCCGCCCTGGTAGCCGGTGACGATGCGCGCAGGAATGTCCAATGAGCGCATCAGCAACACAAAGGCCGAGGCGATGTGCTCGCAAAACCCGAGCTTGCGGTCGAACCAGAACTCATCGGCGCTGTGGGTGCCGTACACGCCGGGGCTCAGGCTGTAGGTGTAGCCCCCCGTCCGCAGCAGGGTCAGGGCGCGCTGTACCAATGCTTCCTCGGCATTGGGTTGGTGCTGGGTGTCCTGGCGCCACTGTTGGGCCAGTGCCATGGTGCGGGGGTTGAAGCCTGCGGGCAGCTCCAGGGCATCCTGTAGCCCCAGCTCAGGCAGCAGGGGGCCGTGGCGAAAGCGCACATGGCTTTGCGCCTGGTAGCGAACCACCGCTGTGATGGGGCGGTCGTTCCACCACAGCAGGTCGGGTGTCATGGAGAGGGTGCGGGTGCCCAGGCTGGGCGCTTGCACCGCTGCATCGAGCAGCAGCAGCCAGGGGTGTTGGTGGGGCTGCAGCGTGACCTCGTAGCGAATGGCCGGGCTCAGGGGCTGGAGGTTGGCGGCCAGCTGCATGCTGGCGGGCAGGCTGGAGCGCAGCGGCCGCCATTCGGCCCCGTCAAAGCGGGTGAGCACGGGGCCGCGAAAGTACAGATCCTGTGGGGCCGGGGCGGGGCCGTCGAACTTCACCCGCATGGCGACCGAAAAATCCTGCGCCAGTTGGGCCACCTGGCCCACCCGCATGCGTTCGCTCAGGCCGGTGCGGGCGCTGTGGGCATCGGCAGGCAGGCCCCACAATGGTGCAACCCTCGGGAACAGCACAAACAGCACCGCCATGATGGGGGCCCCCAACAAGGTCAGCCACCCGGCGGTGCGGGCGGCCAGCCACAGGGCGGGGCGGCCTGCGGTCATGTGGGCATTCACCAACCCGGTCAACAAGCCCCACAGGGCCAGCAGCACCCCCAGCGCGGTGAGCAGGCTTTGTGAAAAGGAGAAATGCGTCAGCAGGGTAAACAGCGCCAGAAAAAACACCACAAAGGCATCGCGGCGTGCGCGCAGCTCCAGGGTCTTCAGGGCGAGCAGCACCACAATGAGCGTGACCCCAGCCTCACGCCCAAAAATGGTGCGGTGTGTGAGCAAGGTGGCCGCCACAGTGAGCACCAATATGGACACCAGCCACCAGCGGCTGGGCAGGGGTAGTCCTTGCCAGCTGAGCACGCCGCGCCACAGCAGCACAGCCCCTGTCAGGGCGGTGCACCACCAGGGCAGGTGCTGGGCCTGGAGCATCACCACCCAGGCAATGAGGGCCAGCAAAAAGAGGGTGTCTCGGGCGTCGCGTGGCAGTTGGGTCAGACGCTGGCGCAGCCCCCGGGCGCTGGCGCTTGGCAAGAAAGGACCCTTGGTGGGGCTGGCAGAGGGTGCAGCAGAGGGGGTCAGCACAGTGCAAGTGCCTCCAGGCACTGGTGTCGGTGGGCATCTCCCTGGCCGGGGGGCAGGGTGCTTTGGGGCAGGCGCAGGCCGTAGTCCATGCCCAGCCGGTCTGCCTGCAAGACCCAGGCGGTCAGGCGCGAGGCCCGCAGCTCCACATCGGTGGTGCCGGTGTGTTGCCAGT
Organism: Burkholderiaceae bacterium; assembly: GCA_030695205.1. Taxonomy (GTDB): domain Bacteria; phylum Pseudomonadota; class Gammaproteobacteria; order Burkholderiales; family Burkholderiaceae_C; genus UBA2334. Next base: position 64,668 of record JAUYTN010000004.1, read on the forward strand.
CCAGCCAGAGTTCGTGGGGGCTGTGGTCTGCCTGGCTGCGGCTGACCAGGTCGGCAGAGCCTCTGGCCATGGCCTGGGCGGCCCGCTTCCAGACCACGGCCTTCAGGGGGTCGCCCCGGCGGTAAGCGCGCACGCCGTCCCAGTCGCCCTGGGGTGCGGTGTGGGCGATGGCCATGGTGTCAACCCGGCTGGTGGCAGCTGGCAGCGGGGGAGGGCGGTGCTCGGGCTGTGGGTACACCCACACAGTGGACGCTGGCCGCCACAGGCTCCAGACACGAAAGGTGCCCAGCGGAAACCGGGTTTCCACCACCAGAGTCGGTAGCGTGTGGCGGCCCCGGCCCGGGGGGTGCCAGGCCAACTCCACCAGGGTGCTGGCCTGGGCAGGCACGTCGGCATAGGCCCAGTCGTGGCCGGGCGATACGGCCAGGCCAATGCCGTGGCGCGTGCTGCGTTTGGCGCTGATGAGCTCAATACCCAGCCGGGCCGAGCCACCCGCAAAACAGGGCGGCGGCACCGCCAGCTTGAGATCCAGTCCGCGCAGGGTGCCGTGACCCACATGCATGCCCGCCACCGCTGCACCGGCCAATAAAAACGTGAGCATGTAGCCCAGGTTGAGCTGGTAGTTGATGCTGCCCACCAGCATGACGAGCAGGGTCACGCCCAGCATCCACCCCGGCCGGGTGGGCAGGATGTACACGTTGCGCTGGGTGAGCGCCAGGTGGTCGCTGCGCGCAGAGCGCGAGGCCATGAATGTGGTCAGCCGCTGCCACGGCGCATGCCACAGGGCACTGACCCGAGCTGACCATGTCGCCATGGTCAGGGCAGGGGGGTGGCTTCGACCATGGCGCGCACCTGCTCGGTCGCACCCCGGCTGGCACTGCCCAGGGGCACCAGTCGGTGCGCAATGGTCTGGGGCAGCACCGAGGCCAGGTCGTCCGGCGCGACGTAGTCACGCCCGTTCAAAAACGCCTGGGCCTGTGCGGCCCTCAGCACCGCCAGGGCGGCACGCGGGCTCAGGCCCTGCACAAACCAGCGCCCGCTGCGGGTGGCGGCCACCAGGTCTTGCAGGTAGTCCAGCACCGGTGGGGCCACATGCAAGGAGCGGATGTGGCGCTGCATGGCCGCCAGGGTGTCGGGGTCCAGCACCGCGGGCAGCTGCGCCAGCATGGCCCGGCGGTCATGGCCTTGCAGCAGCTCGCGCTCGGCAGCGCGGTCGGGGTAGCCCAGGCTCAGCCGCATGTGGAAGCGGTCCAGCTGCGACTCGGGCAACGCGTAGGTGCCGAGCTGGTCCAGCGGGTTCTGGGTGGCAATGACGAAAAACGGGCTGGGCAGGGGGCGGGTTTCGCCTTCCACGGAGACCTGGCGCTCCTCCATGGCTTCCAGCAGCGCACTTTGGGTGCGGGGGCTGGCCCGGTTGATCTCGTCGGCCAGCAGCACCTGGGCAAACACCGGGCCAGGGTGGAACACAAAGCGCTCGCTGCCGCGCTCGTACACGGAGACGCCCGAGAGATCGGACGGCATGAGGTCCGAGGTGAACTGCACCCGCGAAAACTGCAACCCGAACGAACGGGCCAGCGCGTGGGCCAGCGTGGTTTTTCCTACCCCCGGCACGTCCTCAATCAGCAGGTGCCCGCCAGCTAGGAGGCAGGCCACCGCATCGCTGACCTGGGCGGATTTGCCCACAATCACCGTGTTAAGCTGGTTCAAAAGGCGCTGCGTCGTCTGCTGCATCGCGGCAGCGGAGGGGCTGAAGGTGGGTAGGTCGTTCGGCATGGCTGACAACCTTACCCGAATTCTGGCCATGTCCCGGGCGCAGGTCTGTATTCACCGCCACCCCAGCTGGACCCCCATGACCACCCAGACACTGACCCCTGCCGACCACCCCTTGTGCCACACCCGAGACGAGCGTGGCGTACACACCCTGACCCTGGCCACCCCTGCGTCGTTCAATGTGCTGAGCGAGGCCATGCTGTATGCCCTGAAGGCCGCGCTGGGGGTGGTGGCTGCGGACGCCCAGGCCCGTGTGGTGGTGCTGGCGGCCCAGGGCAAAGCGTTTTGTGCCGGACACGACCTCAAGCAAATGCGTGCCCACCCCGAACTGGGCTACTACCAGGGCCTGTTTGCCCGCTGTACCCAGGTGATGCTGGCCATTCAGGCCCTGCCGGTGCCGGTCATTGCCCGGGTGCAGGGCATAGCGACCGCTGCAGGCTGCCAGCTGGTGGCGCAGTGCGATCTGGCCGTGGCCGCCGAAGAGGCCCGCTTTGGCGTCAACGGCATCGATGTGGGGCTGTTCTGTGCCACGCCCAGCGTGCCGCTGTCGCGCAATGTGCCGCAGAAGCAGGCCATGGAGATGCTGCTGACCGGCGGTTTTGTGTCGGCGCACGAGGCCCTGGCGCGTGGTCTGGTGAACCGGGTAGTGCCCGCTGACGGTCTGGACGAGGCGGTGGAGGGACTGCTGCGCTCGCTGCTGGCGCGCCCGGCGGTGGCCCTGGCCATGGGCAAGCAGCTGTTTTATCAACAGCGCGAAACCGGCTTGGCTGCGGCCTACCAGCTGGCCGGACAAACCATGGCCTGCAACATGATGGACCCTGTCGCCCTGGAGGGTGTGCAGGCATTCATTGACAAGCGTCCGCCCAGCTGGCGCACACCTGGCTGACCCGGCCACACGGCCACCAGTGCCCGCCGCGCCTCAGCGTCTCAGGGCACATCCTGGGTGTGTACCCCGTAGAGACCGGTTTTGAGGTCGGCAAAGTAGTGGCGCAACGTGAACTTGACGGTCTGGAACGCCAGGTCGTCCCAGGGCACCTCGTGCTCGCTGAACAGGCGGGCTTCCATGGTTTCGTGCCCGGGGTTGAAACGGTCGCTCAGCAAGCGGGCGCGGTAGTACAGGTGCACCTGCCCCACCCGGGTGACGTTCATGATGGAGAACAGGCCCAGCATCTCGATGCGGGCACCGGCCTCTTCGTCGGTTTCCCGGGCGGCACCTTCCGAGGTGCTTTCGCCCAGCTCCATGAAACCGGCGGGCAGGGTCCAAAAGCCTTTGCGGGGCTGGATGTTGCGTTTGCACAGCAGCACCTGCTCGCCGTGTTCGCCCCAAAAGGGCACGGTGCCCACCACATTGAGCGGGTTTTCGTAGTGGATGGCGTGGCACACGGTGCATACGGCGCGCAGGCGGGTGTCGCCATCGTCGGGGACGCGGTACGCCACCGGTGAGCCACAGTGGCGGCAGTGCCTGATGGGGGTGTGGTGCATAGGTGCTTAGCAGCTCAGCTGTCCAGTGCGGCCAGGGGTGGGTCTATCGTCAGCTGCAGTGGGGCCAGACCTGTGATGTGGGCGCTCAGCACATCGCCGGGCTGCACAGCCGCCACGCCTTCCGGGGTGCCGGTAAAAATCAGGTCACCGGGCTGCAGGGTCCAGGCCTGTGACAGGTGTGCAATGGTTTCGGCCACGCTCCATATCAACCGGTCAATGCCACTGGCTTGGCGGGGCTGGCCGTTCACGGTGAGCTCGATGTCTGCGCTGTGGATGGCGGGCACCTGGTCCGCAGGGGTGATTGGGCCCATGGGTGCTGATTCGTCAAACGCCTTGCCTATGCACCAGGGGCGGCCCTGTTTCTTCATGTCGGTTTGCAGGTCGCGTCGGGTGAGGTCCAGGCCCACGGCATAGCCCAGCACATGGTCCAGCGCGTCTTCTGCCCGGATGTCCCGCCCGCCACGGCCAATGGCCACCACCAGTTCGACCTCGTGGTGGAGGTTGCGGGTCAGGCTGGGGTAGTGCACCCGTCCGGTCTGGCCTGCGGCCACTGCCACCACGGCATCGGCGGGTTTGAGAAAAAAGAAGGGTGGCTCGCGACCGGTAAAGCCCATTTCTTTTGCGTGTTCTTCGTAGTTGCGGCCCACGCAATACACCCGGTGCACCGGGAACAGCTGGCTGCTGCCGACCACCGGCACAGCCACCACAGCGGGCGGGGGAACACAAAAGTCGGCAGAGATGGTCATGGTGGTGTGGGGTGCCAAACGGTGGAGGGGTGGCGACGGCAGGCGGACAGCTCCATTGGGGGCAGATGGTGCGTCTGTCGGCTGCCAACGTTGGGTAGAGGCACAGTGTGCCATGGGGCACATGGGCATTGGCGCGGCAGGGGCAGCCTCACTACACTGCGGCCATGACTTACCCAACCCATACCAATTTGCCCGATGCGTGTCTGCGGTGCGCTGCCTGTGATGTGCCAGCGCCAGGCGCTCTGGTGGGGATGGCGTCGGCATGAGCATTCGCTACCTCGAATCCCTCATGGCACCCGCCAGCATGGCGGTGGTCGGGGCATCCTCCCGTGTGGGCAGCCTCGGTCAGCGGGTGTGGGCCCAGGTGCGGGCCTCGGCCTACCAGGGCAAGGTCTGGCCAGTGAACCCCCACCACTCGGTGCTGGACGGGGTGGAGGTGTGCCCCAAGGTCTCGCGGCTTCCGCAGGCGCCCGATCTGGCCCTGGTGTGTACCCCTGCTGCCACGGTGGCCGATGTGGTGGCCGACCTGGGTGCCCTGGGCTGCCGCGCGGTGGTGTTGCACACCCCCGACCTGGGTGTTGCGCAGATGCGGGCGGTGCTGGTGGCGGCCCGGGTACACACCCTGCGCATCCTGGGGCCGGGCAGGGTGACCCTGTTGTCGCCCCACATCGGTCTGGATGCGGGCGGCGCGGGGGTGCCTGTGGCCCCAGGGTCGCTGGCGCTGGTGTCCCAGTCCGATGCGCCCATGCCGGGCCTGCTGGACTGGGCCAGTGCGCGGGGCTTGGGCTTCTCGCATGTGCTGTCGCTGGGGGCCGAGGCCGACATCGATGTGGCCGACATGCTGGATTTTTTGGGAGGCGACGCCCGCACCCGTGCGGTGCTGCTGTACGTGGAGCAGGTGGACCATTCTCGAAAGCTGCTGTCGGCTGCCAGGGCGGCTTCTCGCAACAAGCCGGTCATTGTGGTCAAGTCCGGTTGGTCGGCGGTGGGACGTGCCTTGGTGCAGGCGCAGCGCCACGGGGGGGCGGTGGGCAGCGATGCGGTGCTGGACGCGGCCATTGCCAGGGCCGGCATGCTGCGGGTGGATTCGTTCCAGGAGCTGTTTCTGGCGGCCGAGACCCTGTCGCGGCAGCGCGACGGCCCCACCGAGCATCTGGCGGTGCTGACGAACTGCGTGTCGGCAGCGGTGATGGCGGCCGACGCTGCCGACACCCACGGGGTGCCCTTGTCGCCGGATGCGCCCAATGGCCACCCAGTGTGCCTGCCACCCGATGCAGCGCCCGCCCAATGGGTGCAGGCCCTGGAGGCGCTGCTGGCGCTGCCGCGCTGCGCGGTGCTGGTGGTGCATGCACCCACCCCGCAGGTGGCCAGTGTCGAGTTGGCGCGTGCGCTGGCCATGGTGGCTTCTGGTCCATCCCATCGGGTGCTGTCGTGTTGGCAGGGGGCAGGCAAGGCTGAGGGTGCCCGCCAGGCCTGGCGCGGCGCTGGTTTGGTGGCATTCGATTCGCCCGAAGAGGCTGTGAGGGCATTTGCGCTGCTGCGCACCCACCACCTGCACCAGCAAGAGCTGATGCAAACACCTCCCGCCTGCTGTGCCAGCACCGTGCCGGTGGACAAGGCAGGGCTGCGCACCCTGGTTGACGCCGCTCTGGCAGCGGGGCGTGAGTGGCTGGCGCCCACCGAGGCCATGGATTTTTTGCAGGCTGCCGGATTGCCGGTGGTGCCCACCCGGCGTGTGCTGCCAGACATTGGCGAGGCCCAGACCGCTGCGGCCTTGCTGGGCTACCCCGTGGCGCTCAAGGTGGCGTCGAGCCAGGTGGTTCGAAAGTCGGTCGTGGGCGGGGTGCGCCTGAATATTGGCAGCGCGCACGAACTGGCTGGCGCGGTGCGCGCGCTGCTGGCGTGTATGCAAACCCATTGCCCCGAGGCCGAGGTGGAGGGGCTGGTGGTGCAGCGCATGGTGCCCGCCACCCATGCCCACGAGCTGCAGGTGTCCACCTTTGTGGACCCGGTGTTCGGCCCCATGTTGGCGGTGGGCCATGGCGGAACGGCCGCCGATGTGCTGGCCGACCGGGCGCTGGCCTTGCCGCCACTGAACTCGGCACTGGCCCAGGCCGTGGTGCAGCGCACGCGGGTGTCACGGCTGCTGACCGGTTACGGGGCGCACCCCCCTGCCGACCAGGCCGCCCTGACGGGCGTGCTGCTGGCCGTGTCACAGCTGCTGGCCGAGGTGCCCGAGCTGGCCGAGCTGGACATCAACCCCCTGCTGCTGGGTCCCGGTGGTGCGGTGGTGCTGGATGCACGCGTGCGCCTCTCGGGCACCTGCCCGGCGGGTGCACCGCACTTTGCGATCAAGCCCTACCCGCAAGAGCTGGTGGAGGAGCAGGACTGGCACGGGCAGAGCATTGTGCTGCGCCCCATACGGGCCGAAGACGAAGAGCAGCACCTGGCCTTTTTGCGCCAGATGGACCCCGAAGACATCCGCATGCGGGTGTTTTACCGCAGGCGCAGCATCGCCCACTCCGAGCTTGCCCGCCTGACCCAGATCGATTACAGCCGCGAGATGGCCTTTGTTGCTACCCGCCCGCTGCCCGAAGGTGGCGAAGAAACCCTGGGTGTGGTCCGCGCCACCACGGACCCCGACAACCAAAGTGCCGAGTTTGGGGTGCTGGTGCGCTCCGACCTCAAAGGCGGGGGGCTGGGACGGCGGCTCATGCGCAAGCTGATTGCGCACCTGCGTGCCCGGGGCACCCAACAGCTGGTGGGCACGGTGCTCACCGAAAACACCGGCATGCTGGGCCTGGTCCGCTCGCTGGGCTTTGTCGACCAGGACCACCCGGAAAACCCGAGCGACACAGACGTGCGCCACATCGTTCTCCACCTGCAGGCGGCAGCCAGTGAGGCCACCCGCACCACCCGCACTGCCCGTTCTGGCCATGCCGGAGGCCCCAGCGCCCCGACAAGCGGCCGATTCCACCCCATTTTTTCTCAGGAGACACCCGCCTCATGAAGCTCTACAACTACTTCCGCTCGTCGGCGTCCTACCGCGTGCGCATTGCGCTGGCTCTCAAAGGCCTGCCCTACGACTACGTGTCTGTGCACCTGGCCAAAGGGGAGCAGCACGCACCGCCCTTTGCCGAGCTGGTGCCCGACCCTTTAGTGCCGGTGCTCGAAACCGACAGCGGCGAGCGGCTGATCCAGTCCATGGCCATCATGGAGTACCTGGAGGAGGTGCATCCTGCGCCGCCATTGCTGCCCGCCGATGCCATGGGCCGCGCGCGGGTTCGCGCACTGATGCAAGCGGTGGCCTGCGAGATCCACCCGCTCAACAACCTGCGGGTGCTCAAGTACCTCGTCAAAGACATGGGGCTGGACGAGGTGCACAAAAACCGCTGGTACACCCACTGGGTGCGACAGGGTTTGGTGGCGTTCGAGCAGCAGCTCGCCAACGGGCCCGCTGGCGACTTTTGCCATGGCGACACCCCGACCCTGGCCGACTGTGTGCTGGTGCCGCAGCTGTTCAATGCCCAGCGCTTTGAGGTGCCCATGGATGACCTGGCCCGTGTGCAATCGGTCTGGCAGGCCTGCATGGCTCTGGATGCCTTCCGCCTGACCCAGCCATCGGCCTGCCCCGATGCGGAGTCCTGATGGGCTCGGACCAGGGTTGGGTGGTACCCGCGCCGGTGCTGTTGCCTGTGGACTGGGCTGCCTCGGGGCCGGTGCGCGCCTGCATGACCACCCGCAACGGCGGGGTCTCGCTGCCCCCGTTTGACGAATTCAACCTCGGTGACCATGTGGGCGACGACCCGCAGGCAGTGGCCAGCAACCGCGCGTCGCTGACCACTGCGCTGTTGGCCAGGCCAGTGTTTCTGAAGCAGGTCCATGGCACCCATGCGGAACACCTGCGGGCAAATACCCCCGATGGCACCGTGGCCGATGCCTGCGCTACCACCGAGCCCGGTGTGGTGTGCACCGTGATGGTGGCCGACTGCCTGCCTGTGCTGCTGGCCGATGGGCTGGGCCGAACCGTGGCAGCGGCGCATGCTGGCTGGCGAGGCCTGGTGGGGGCCGACCCCGAACCAGGCACCGCAGCTGCTGGGCCGGTTGGGCAGGGTGTGTTGGAGTCGGTTTTTGAGCTTTTTAAGTCTTTATCGCACGAACAGTATAGGAAGTTTGCTCCTTATTCATTGATGGATGATGCAGTGTCCGACGGATCGGTTTGGGCCAGTGGCTGTGTGGCCTGGCTGGGTCCATGCATTGGTCCGCAGAGCTTCGAGGTGGGAGCTGCGGTGCGCGATACCTGGGCGGCATCGGGCATACCGCAGGCCGAACTCACGCGATGGGTGCTGCCTGTGCCGGGGCGGCCTGGGCAGTGGCTGGCCAATCTGGCCGCTGTGGCCCGCTGGCGGCTGCAGGCGCTGGGAGTCCGGCAGGTATTTGGCAACGATGGCACCGATGACTGGTGCACCGTGGCCCAAGGCTCAACCTGGTTTTCCCACCGGCGCGACAGTGCGCGGCTCGGCAGCACAGGCCGCATGGCGGCCTGCGTCTGGCTCGACAACGTCACCGGCAGCTGACGTGGCTGCCGCCGATGCCATGGAGGGTGCTGTTTGCGCTGTTGGCGCCGCTTCAGCGGTGGCCACAGGGTGTCCGTCTGGTGTGGCCGCCGACGACGCACGCCGCGCGGCCAACTCCTCGGCCTCAGCCGCCAGCCTCGCCTTGCGCCGCAGCGGAGTGCCCATCACGTACATCACCAGCCCGGTTGGTAGTAACCCGTAAAACAAAAAAGTTACGATAGCTCCAAGCACGGTGCCGTTGGCATGCATGGCTTCGGCCAGGGCCATCATGAGGGCAACATAGAGCCAGGCGATGGCAACAAGGTACACGGCACAGCTTTCGGTGGGTTGGAAGAAGAATGTCAGTGTGCTGGAAGTCGCTTGCGGCACACTGCGCAAACAGTGACCATTTTGGCGCCCCGCCAGCGTGACAAGCCCAGTTCTCAGGAGAAGACGATGAATTTTGACCCCAAGTGGACACAAGCCGCCGAGCAGTTCCAAAAAACCATGATGGATGCCTGGAGCCAGGCGCTCGGTTCGGCAGGGCAGGGCACTGCCGCCGGACAGGCCGCCAATCCGTTTGCTGCCCTGGGCACATTCGGCATGCCCATGCCCAGCATGCCCGCCATGCCTGCGATGGCGGGCATGACACCCGACTTCGGCAAACTCACCCAAATGCTCTCTGGCCCCGACGGCAAGCAGGCCAAGATCGACCCCTCCAAGCTGCTGCACATCCAGCAGCAGTACCTGCAAGACGTGACCGCCCTGTGGAACCAGGGCCTGCAGGCCAAGCCGCTGGATGACCGGCGCTTCGCATCGGATGCCTGGACGGGCAACCCGGTGTCGGCTTTCTCCGCTGCGTTCTACCTCATCAATGCCAAAACCCTCATGGCGCTGGCCGAGGCGGTGGAGGGCGATGCCAAAACCCGCGCCCGTGTTCGCTTTGCGGTGCAGCAGTGGATAGACGCCAGCGCACCCAGCAACTTCTTGGCCTTCAACGCCGAGGCCCAGAAAAAAGCCATAGAGACCAAGGGCGAAAGCATTGCCAAAGGCGTGCAAAACCTGTTGCACGACATGAAGCAGGGCCACGTGTCCATGACGGACGAAAGCGTGTTCGAGGTGGGCAAGAACGTCGCCACCACCGAAGGTGCGGTGGTCTTTGAGAACGACCTGTTCCAGCTCATCGAGTACAAGCCCCTCACCGACAAGGTGTACGAGCGCCCCTTTCTGCTGGTGCCACCGTGCATCAACAAGTTCTATATCCTGGACCTGCAGCCCGAAAACTCCTTCATCCGCTATGCGGTGGAGCAGGGTCACCGCACTTTTGTGGTGAGCTGGCGCAACCCCAATGAAGAGCTGGCCCAGAAAACCTGGGACGATTACATCGAGGACGCCATCATCCAGTCGATCAACGTCACCCGCGAAATCACCAAGGCCGACACTGTCAATGCGCTCGGCTTCTGTGTGGGCGGCACCATGCTCTCCACCGGCATGGCCGTGCTGGCCGCCCGTGGCGAAAAGCCCGTCAACAGCGCCACGCTGCTGACGGCTCTGGTGGACTTCACCGACACCGGCGTCCTGGATGTGTTCATTGACGAAAACTTCGTCAAGTTCCGCGAAATGCAGTTTGCCAACGGTGGCCTCATGCCCGGCGGCGACCTGGCCACCACCTTCAGCTTTTTGCGCCCCAACGACCTGGTCTGGAACTATGTCGTGGGCAATTACCTCAAAGGAGAGACACCGCCTCCCTTCGACCTGCTCTACTGGAACAGCGACAGCACCAATCTGCCCGGCCGCTACTACGCCTGGTACCTGCGCAACACCTACCTGGAAAACCGCCTGATCAAGCCCGGTGCCGCCACGGTGTGTGGCCAACCCATCGACCTGAGTCTGGTGGACATGCCGCTGTACATCTACGGCTCCCGCGAAGACCACATCGTCCCTATTGGGGGTGCCTACGCCAGCACGCAGCACTTCCCAGGCCGCAAGCGCTTTGTGATGGGTGCGTCTGGCCACATTGCCGGCGTCATCAACCCACCGGCCAAAGGCAAGCGAAGCCACTGGATTGGCCCAGCCAACCAGTTTCCGGCCGATGTGAACGAGTGGATCGACAGCGCCCAGGAGTTCAAGGGCAGCTGGTGGACGGATTGGTCCGATTGGCTGGGCGCGCTGGCCGGCAAGCAGGTGGCAGCGCCCAAAACCTACGGCAGCCGCAAGCACAAGGTTATCGAAGCAGCCCCCGGCAGCTACGTCAAGGCCAAGGCCAAGGGCTGAGCATTTTTTGCACCTGTCCGCCAGGGGCAGGTGAGTGTTTGATTACCCGTTAGATCTGAGGAGACTTGTATGGAAGACATCGTTATCGTTTCAGCAACCCGCACCGCAGTGGGCAAGTTTGGTGGCTCACTGGCCAAAGTGGCCGCCACCGAGTTGGGCAGCATCGTCATCAAAGACCTGCTGGCACGCACCGGCGTTGGTGCCGACGCCATCGGCGAAGTCATCATGGGCCAGGTACTGGCCGCTGGTGCCGGGCAAAACCCCGCGCGACAGGCGCTGCTCAAGGCTGGCATTGCCAAAGAGACGCCTGCCCTCACCATCAATGCGGTGTGTGGCTCTGGCCTCAAGGCCGTGATGCTGGCTGCCCAGGCCGTGGCCTGGGGCGACAGCGAGATCGTTATTGCCGGTGGCCAGGAAAACATGAGCGCCAGCCCCCACGTGCTGCTGGGCAGCCGCGACGGCCAGCGCATGGGCGACTGGAAGATGGCCGACACCATGATCTTGGACGGCCTGTGGGACGTGTACAACCAGTACCACATGGGCATTACCGCCGAGAACGTGGCCAAGGCCAATGGCATCACCCGCGACATGCAAGACGCACTGGCGCTGGGCAGCCAGCAAAAGGCATCGGCCGCGCAGGATGCGGGGAAGTTCAAAGACGAAATCACTGCTGTCAGCATCCCCCAGCGCAAAGGTGACCCGGTGGTGTTCAACACCGACGAGTTCATCAACAAAAAAACCAATGCCGAGGTACTGGCTGGTTTGCGCCCTGCCTTTGACAAGGCTGGCAGTGTGACTGCGGGCAATGCCTCCGGCATCAACGACGGTGCGGCCGCTGTCATGGTCATGACCGCCAAAAAAGCCGCCGCCCTGGGCCTGACGCCACTGGCACGCATTGCCAGCTTCGGCACCACCGGCCTCGACCCCGCCATCATGGGCATGGGCCCGGTGTCTGCGTCGCAGCGTGCCCTGGCCCGCGCGGGCTGGAAAGCCTCTGACGTGGACCTGTTCGAACTGAACGAAGCCTTCGCCGCCCAGGCCTGTGCCGTGAACAAGGCACTGGACATTGACCCTGCCAAGGTGAACGTGAACGGCGGCGCTATTGCCATCGGTCACCCGATTGGGGCGTCCGGTTGCCGCATTCTGGTGACGCTGCTGCACGAAATGCAGCGCAGCAACGCCAAAAAAGGCCTGGCTGCACTGTGTATCGGTGGCGGCATGGGTGTGGCGCTGGCGCTGGAGCGCTGAGCGCCAGCGGCACTTGCCGCCGAGACGGGGCAATGGGTGCAAAATCCTATAAAAAATAGGCTTTTGCGCTTGCCCTGATTGAAGAGTAAGCTATATATTTCCTGCCAAACCCCCAGGGGGGATGGCTCAACCAGCAGAAAGAGACGAGGCAACAACATGAGTCAAAAAGTAGCGTACGTGACCGGTGGTATGGGTGGTATTGGTACCGCCATTTGCCAGCGTTTGCACAACGACGGTTTCAAGGTCATTGCAGGCTGCGGCCCCACACGCGATGCCCAGAAGTGGATCGACGAACAAGCCGCTCTGGGCTACACCTTCTATGCCTCCATGGGCAACGTGGGTGAGTGGGAGTCCACTGTGGAGGCCTTCTCCAAGGCCAAGGCCGAGCACGGCTCCATTGACGTGCTGGTGAACAATGCCGGTATCACCCGCGACCGCATGTTCGTGAAAATGAGCAAGGAAGACTGGGATGCCGTCATCAGCACCAACCTGACCTCCATGTTCAACGTCACCAAGCAAGTGGTGGCCGACATGGTTGAAAAAGGCTATGGCCGCATCATCAACATCTCGTCGGTGAACGGTGCCAAGGGCCAGGCCGGGCAAACCAACTACTCCGCCGCCAAGGCCGGTATGCACGGGTTCTCCATGGCGCTGGCCCAGGAACTGGCCAACAAGGGTGTCACCGTCAACACCGTCAGCCCCGGCTATGTGGGCACCGACATGGTCAATGCCATCCGCCCCGACGTGCTGGAAAAAATCATTGGCACCGTGCCTGTCAAGCGCCTGGGCAAGCCCAGCGAAATTGCCTCCATCATTGCCTGGCTGGCCTCCGAAGAAGGTGGCTATGCCACCGGTGCGGAATTTGCTGTCAACGGTGGCTTGCACATGAGCTGACGCTGTGCCCGCTGTGGCGATGAGCCACAGCTGCTGCACCACCTGGCCCACCCAACTGCGGTTGTGGTGGGTTTTGTTTTTTCTGCTGTGCGACATGCTTTGGCGCACAAGCAGGCCCTGCCTCGCAAGGAGACATCCCATCGATGGACACCACTTCCGACAGCGCACGGATCGTGCAGGCACTGCGCGAGCGGCGCAACAAACGGGTTCGCAAGCTGCTGGCCCGCATGCACCCGGCCAAGCTCGCGGCACTGGTTGAAACCATGGACCACGAAGACCGACATGCCCTGTGGCAACAGGTGGGCCCAGAGCTGGAGGCGCGGGTGTTGTCCCACCTGCCGGCGGCCTTGGCCCGCCAACTGGCAGTGGATCCGGCCCGCGATGGCAGTGGCTCCGATGAGGCAGGGCGCGCAGGCGATGTCGAAAACCCGGTGGTGGCGGTGCGCGAAGCGCTGGCCAAGGGGCAGTTCAAGCGGGTGGGCAAACGGCTGAGCCGCATGCATCCCGCCAAAGTGGCGGGTTTGCTGGAGGCGCTGCCACCTGACGAGCGGCTGGACGCCTGGAGCATGGTGGAGACCGACCGCACCGGCAAGGTGCTGACTCACTTGCACGACGAGATTTGTGCCACCCTGGCCCGCGAATTGGAGGCCGACGAGTTGGTGGCCTCGGCGCAGGCGCTGGAGATGGACGATCTGGTGGACATCATCCAGCGGCTGCCGCCGGAGCTGGGTGCGGCCCTGTTGCAGGGCATCGGTGGCGCACAGCGCGCCCAGGTCGAGTCGCTGCTGTCGCTGCCAGCCGATACCGCCGGTGGCCTGATGAACACCGACTTCATCCGGGTGCGTGCCAATGTGCGTGTGGACACCGTGCTGCGTTACCTGCGCCTGATGGAGACGCTGCCCCTGCACACCGACCAGCTCATGGTGGTGGACAGGGCCGGTGTGTACCTGGGGGCCTTGCGCCTGAGTGCGCTGCTCACGTCCGACCCCGCCCGGCGGGTGAGCGAGGTCATGCACACCGATGTGACGGCCATCGGTGTGCACGAGCCCGACACCGTGGTGGCCCGCCTGTTCCAGGACCTGGACCTATTGTCTGCCCCGGTGGTGGATGCGCAGCAGCGCCTGGTAGGGCGCATCACCGTGGACGACGTGGTGGATTTAATCCGGGAAGATGCCGATCGCGCCATGATGCAAATGGCGGGTCTGGACGACGAGGCCGATCTGTTCGCCCCCCTGCTGGTGAGTGCCCGCCGCCGGGCGGTGTGGTTGGGCATCAACCTGTTGACCGCGTTTCTGGCAGCCTGGGTCATTGGGCGCTTTGAGGCGACGCTGGAGCAGATGGTGGCGCTGGCGGTGCTCATGCCCATTGTGGCCAGCATGGGCGGCATAGCAGGGAGTCAGACGCTGACGCTGATGATCCGGGGGCTGGCGCTGGGTCAGATCCAGGCCGGCAACGTGCGGGTGCTGCTGGGCCGGGAAATGGGCATATCGGCCCTCAATGGGCTGTTGTGGGCGACCGTCATTGCCCTGTTGGCGGTGGTGTGGTTTGGCAGCTGGGGGCTGGGCGGCATATTGGGGGCGGCTATTTTGGTCAACCTGTTGTGCGCCGCACTGGCGGGGCTGGGCATTCCCTTGCTGATGCAGCGCATGGGCATTGACCCTGCATTGGCCGGCAGTGTCGTGCTGACGACCGTGACCGATGTGGTGGGATTTTTTGCGTTTCTGGGCCTGGCCAGCCTGTGGCTGGTGTGACGATTTCGGGGGTGAGCCGTGTTGGCCTCAACCCATTACCGCCTCAGAAAGAGCCGAACGTGCTGCCCAGCACCACCACTATGACCAGGGCCAGCACAGGAATGGCCACTGCCACCACAAATATGTCGCCATAGGCCTCGCGGTGGCTCAGGCCGCAAATGCCCAGCAGGGTGATGACGGCTCCGTTGTGCGGCAGCGCATCGAGTCCGCCGGTGGCGATGGCGGTGACGCGGTGCAGCAAATCCGGGGCAATGCCGGCGGCCTGTCCCATGGCCAGCCAGGTCTCGCCCAGGGTTTGCAGGGCAATGCTCATGCCACCGGATGCCGAGCCGGTGATGCCCGCCAGGATGTTCACCGCGATTGACATGGACACCAGTGGGTTGTCAGGGGCAATGGTCAGCACCGCATCGCGCACCAGGGCAAAGCCCGCCAGAGAGGCGATCACCGCGCCAAACCCCACTTGGGATGCGGTGTTGAGCAGCGGCAGCACCGAGCTGGTGGCACCTTGCTCCAGGGTGTGCCCCAGCTGGGGCAGCTGCCTGCGCTGCAGCACCACCAGCCACGCGATGGCAGCTGTCAGCGCCGCCACCACAGCCCACAGGCCACGCACATGGCCAATGGTTGTGGCGCCGTAGCGGGGGTCGGCCAGGTAGCTGGTGTCCAGGGCTGGCAGTACCCAGGTGGCCAGCAGGTAGTTCAGCCCAATGACCAGCACCACCGGTGCCACCGCAGCTCCAAATGGCATGCCGGGTGCCCGGGCCGCCTGGGCAGTGCCTGCGGCGGTGCCGCTGTCTGTGGTACCGGCATTTGTGGACGCTGGATTGGCGAAGGTGCTGGCCGGGTCGGAGGGAGGGGCCTGGGGTTCGTCGTGCTCGCCGTAGCCTTCGCCCCGGGCGGTGGCCGCTGCGGCGCGGCGCACCAGCCACAGGGTGCCCAGCACCAGCATCACCCCACCACCGATCAGGCCCAGGCCCGGCGCGGCAAACGGGGTGGTCCCAAAGTAGGGCATGGGAATGGCATTCTGGATGGCCGGTGTGCCGGGCAGGGCCGTCATGGTGAAGGTGAATGCACCCAGCGCAATGGTGGCGGGGATGAGCCGTTTGGGCAGGTTGGCCTGGCGAAACAGCGACGTGGCGATGGGATACACCGCAAACGCCACCACAAACAGCGACACGCCGCCGTAGGTGAGCACCGCGCAGGCCAGCACAATGGCCAAAATGGCGCGCTGCTCCCCCAACTGGGCGACCATGCCGCGCGCAATGACCTGTGCCGCGCCGGAGTCCTCCATCAGCTTGCCAAACACGGCGCCCAGCAGGAACAGAGGGAAAAACATCACCACAAACCCGCCCAGTGCCGGCATGAACACCTGGGTGTAGCTGGCCAGCAGGGGTGTATCGGCGCTGAACAAGGTGGCCAACAGGGCCATGAGCGGGGCCAGCAGCAGCACACTCACTCCCCGGTATGCCAGTGCCATCAGCAGCACCAGCGCCAGGACCATACCGACTATGTCCATCATGGTGCGAGCACCTGCATCATATCCCAGCTGCTGCGCTTCCCCATGTCGCCGCGGTTCTGGGTCAGCCAGTCTTCGGCCACCGAGCGGCCCAAGGTGTGCAGCTGTTGCAAAAAGCCCCATTGGGTGTTGGTTTTGCTGGATGAACCCAAGGGCCGCAGCGATTCACCCCCGTTGATCAGGTGCACCCGAAGTGCCTCCACCCGCTGGAACAGCGGGTTGCGGTACTCGTGGCTGGGCCTGTCCTCGTCCGCAATCAGCTGCTTGAGCAGGGCGATGGAGCGCAACTCCTTGAGCAAGCTGGCGTTGAAGGTGACCTCGTCGATGCGGTCTGTGATGTCGCCGACGCTGGTGGGCAGACCATGGCGCTCCATGGGGTTGATCTGCACCAGCAGCAGGTCGTCGGCGGCGCTTTGCACAATCAGTGGCATCAGCGACGGGTTGCCGGCATAGCCGCCGTCCCAGTAGGCTTCACCGTCGATTTCCACCGCCTGAAACAGCAGGGGCAGGCAGGCCGATGCCAGCACCATGTCGGGCGTCAGGCGCCGGGGGTCGAACACCTTGAGCGCCCCGGTGCGCACCTCAGTGGCGGCAATGAACAGCTGGGTTTTGTGGCAGCAGCGCACCCGCTCGAAGTCCACGGTGTCCAGCAGAATCTGGCGCAAAGGGTTGAGGTTGAGGGGGTTGAACTGGTAAGGGGACAGCTGGCTGCCCATGGTGCTGGCCATGTGCTTCCAGGGGGCCAGCCAGGGGGTCATCCACGCGGCCGATGCGTCCACCAGGCCGCCCAATGGGCCGTTTTGCAGCGCATGAAAGGGCGACAGTTCAGCCACGCGCCGCCACAGGCGGGCCAGTGTGGCGCGTGCGCCCTCGCGCCCGCCTTCCATCAGGCCAGAGGCCAGCGCGACCGCATTCATGGCTCCGGCGCTGGTGCCGCTGACAGCCGCAATTTCCAGCCATTCTTCTTCCAGGAGGCGGTCGAGCACCCCCCAGGTGAACGCGCCGTGGGAGCCCCCGCCTTGCAGGGCCAGATCCAGCAGCAGCGGGGATGTCGGGCTATCCGAGGGTGTTGGGGTCTGTCGGGCCGGTGGCCGGGTGGAACGGGTCATGGTCACCTCGTGGGAGTGTCTGGCAAAACAAGATTTTATGTTGCGGCGCAGCATTGTTGATCTGGCGGGACAATGTGGGTTTTGCCAGGCTTTTCTTCATGTGCCCCGTGAACGCCACCAAGCTGTTCGCTTAGTCTGTGTACGCGGGGTGGGGGGGATAATTTGCTTCTTTTCGGGTTTTGGGCTTGTCTGTATTCCGGTAGTCCGGCTTTCCGCCAGTGCCGCCACCAGCCCCACCCACCTGCCCACCATCTGTCCACCTACGTGCTGATCCATCCACCCCCAGGTCCATCCTCTCGCTGGCGCGTATCCGTTGCGCCGATGCTGGATTGGACCGATGCGCACTGTCGCTATTTCCACCGCCTCATCACCCGCCACACCCGGCTCTATACCGAAATGGTGACGACCGGCGCACTCATTCATGGCGATGTGCCGCGCCACCTGCGCTTCAACCCCGAGGAGCATCCCCTGGCCCTGCAGCTTGGCGGCAGCGAACCGGCTGACCTGGCCCAAGCCGCCCGGCTGGGTGTGCAGTGGGGCTACGACGAAATCAACCTGAACTGCGGTTGCCCCTCCGAGCGGGTACAGCGCGGCGCGTTTGGTGCCTGCCTGATGGCAGAGCCGCAACTGGTGGCCGACGGTGTCAAGGCCATGCTCGACGCGGTAGGTGCCGGGGGCATCCCTGTCACGGTCAAGCACCGCATCGGCATCGACAAGGTGGAAAGCTACGCCTTTGTGCGCGACTTCGTGGGCACTGTGGCCCAAGCGGGTTGCCAGGTGTTCACAGTGCACGCCCGCAACGCCTGGCTCAAGGGGCTCAGCCCCAAAGAGAACCGCGAGGTGCCCCCCCTGCGCTACGAGCTGGCACACCGCCTGAAGACAGACTTTCCCAGCCTCACCATCGTGGTCAACGGTGGCCTCACCACCACCGAGCAGATGCACCAGCAACTGGTCCATGTGGATGGCGTGATGGTGGGGCGAGAGGCCTACCACAACCCCTGGGCCATGGTGGGCTGGGACGCCCAGTTCTGGGGTGACAACCACCCCCAGCCCACCCGCGAAGCGGTGGAAGAGGCCATGGTGGCCTACATGGACCGCCAGACCGCAGCCCACGGCACCCCCTGGGCCCACATGGCGCGCCACATGCTGGGGCTGCGCAACGGCACACCCGGAGCGCGCCGCTGGCGCCAGGTGTGGAGCGACCACCGCCTCAAGGGTCTGCCTGCGACCGAGGTCATGGCCCGCGCCCGCCAGGTGCTGACATGAAACGGAGCATCCGGTCACTGCTGCTTTCGTTGCGGGTGCTGCTGCTGTCGGCGGGCCCGCTGGCGCTGGCGGTGGCGGCAGCGGTGGTGCTGGCGTTTTGGTGGCTCAACCCCAACCCCCCGAAGCGGGTGGTGTTGGCGACCGGGCCTGAGCAAAGTGCCTACGCAGAGTTTGGCCAACGCTATGCCCAGGCGTTGGCCCGCGTGGGCATCGAGTTGGTGCTGTTGCCATCGGAAGGCGCCCGGCACAACCTCGAGCTGTTGCGCACTGGCGAGGCCGATCTGGGCTTTGTCCAAGGCGGCAGTGCCCCGCTGGCCCTGGGCGACCAGCAGGCCCTGGTGTCGCTGGGCAGTTTGTTTGTCGAGCCTGTGTGGGTGTTCTACCGCGCGCAGGCAGTTCGGACACGTGGTGGCGATGCCTTGCACCCGCCGGTCGCTCGCATCCCTGAGCTCTCGGGCTGGCGGGTGGGCGTGGGGACGGCCGGCAGTGGTGTGCCAGAGCTTTTTTCAAGCATTTTGGATGCTAACCGCTTGTCTGATAAGCGTTTCACGCTATCAAATGCTGATCAAACCAGTGCCACGGTTGCTTTTCTGGCCGGAAAGCTGGATGCCCTGGTGTTTGCGTCTGCCCCTGAATCGCCCATGGTGCAAATGCTGCTGCAGACCCCTGGTGTGGCCCTGTTGCCGTTTGCGCAAAATGAGGCCTATGCCCGCAGGCTGGGTTTTCTCAAGCCGGTGGTGCTGCCCCAGGGCGTGGTGGATTTGGCCGCCAACTTGCCCGCCCACAACGTGCCGCTGATTGCCACCACCACCAGCCTGGTGGCCAGGGTCGATACCCACCCGGCCGTGGTGCAGCTGATGGCCCAGACCGCTGTGGGCCTGCACGGCGAGGCAGGCTGGTTCAGCCAGGCACGGGAGTTCCCCAACCTGGCCAATGCCCAATTGCCGCTTGCCGCCGATGCGGTCCGGGTGCTGTCGGGTGGCTCGCCTTGGCTGCAGCGCTACGCCCCGTTCTGGCTGGCCAACGTGGTTGAGCGCATGTGGCTTGCCCTGGGCCTGATCGTGGCCCTGGCGCTGCCGCTGTCGCGAATCGTGCCGCCGCTCTACACCATGCGCATCCGCTCCAGGGTGTACCGCTGGTACGCTGAGCTGCGCGACATCGAAGACCGTGCCGACTCGGCCGCGCCCGATGGTGCCGGACCGGCTGCTCAGCGGCTGCGTGGCCTCGTGGATGAGCTCAATGCCCTGGAACTCAAGGCCGCGGCCATGGTGGTACCGCTGGCTTACACCGACGAGTTGTATGCGCTGCGCAGCCACATCCAGCTGGTCAGAAAAAAGTTGCTGCTGCGCCAACCGATCCCGGATCATCCGGCACCTGTGCCAGAACCCTTCGTGAAAACCTGACCCCAGCTTCCGCAATGGCTGCTTTTCTGAGGGGGGTTTTGGGGGGACGATGCATCTGCCACCTGGTTGTCAAGTGGTCCAAACCGAAGGAGAAGCCCCCATGGAAGTCGTTGTCCACAGCCAGCACCCCGATGCACTTGCCCTCAACGAAGTGGTTCACGCCCGCGTGCGGGCCAGCACCCAGCGGCTCACCCGTCTGGTGCAGCGTGCGGTGGTACGGTTCAAAGACCTGAACGGCCCCAAGGGCGGTTTGGACAAGCAGTGTCTGATCCAGCTCAGCACCACCGACGGCGGCGTGCTGGTGGTGTCATCGCGCGGCAACAACTGGCGCGCTACCCTGGACATGGCGCTCTCACGCGCCAGCCGCACCCTGACACGCCACCTCAAAGTACGCCAGCTCAGCGCCCGCCAGCACCAGGCCCGCCCGCGCCGTGGGCTGGACTGGCAGCACCTGTCACCAGCCTGAGCGGCTTGGCGGCACGGGCCACTGCCTCTTGAAACATCGGGCTGGCCCGGCAGTGTGCTGCCTCAGCCCGACGGCCTCTCAAACGGCGGCGTGCAGCCCGTTGCTGAAGTGGGCGCGCATGCGCTCGGTGCTGGCGCTGGCGTCGCGGGCCAGCAAAGCATCCAGAATGCCCCGGTGCTCGGCCAGTGAGGCCTCCAGCCGCCCCTGCTTGAGCAGCGAGTTGTGGCGGTTGAGCTTCATGACTTTGCGCAGGTCTGCCACCATCTGGTTGCGCCAGCGGTTGTTGGCCAGATCCAGCAGCCGCATGTGAAAAGCCTCGTTGAGTTCGAAAAACCGTTCCGGGTTGTCCATGGCGTGTTCGAGCTGTGTGTGCAGGGTTTGCAGCTCCTTGAGCTGTTTGCTGGTCGCCGTGCGGGCCACCACGCCTGCGGCGTCGCTCTCCAGCAGGCTGAGGAGGTGGTACACATCTCGCAGGTCCTGTTCGGACACCTCGGTCACATAGGCTCCCCGGCGCACCTTCATGGTGACCAGGCCTTCGGCCGCCAGCACCTTGAGCGCCTCACGCAGCGGCGTGCGGCTGATGCCAAATTCTTCGGCAATTTTCAGCTCGTCGATCCAGCTGCCCGGCTCCAGCTCATGGCTGAAGATGCGCTGGCGAATCAGTTCGGCCACTTCTTCGTACAGCGCGCGGGGGGTGAGTGAGAGGGCTGCCATGGAGGTGTTTGGACGCAAAAAGCGCAGTGTATCGGAACAGAAATTTTGAATCAATAATTATGAATGATATAAAATCTCGGGCTGGTCATGGGGCAGTGCAGCTTGCCACCCCACCCCCACCGATGGATGCACCCTTTCAAGGCTGGCGTCCAAGCCGCCACCCCCTCAATTTTCCAGCAGCAGGAACACCACGCCATGTCTGACCCCGAATTCAAGCCCGCTACCTTGTCCGACTGGGAAAAGGCCGCCGCCAAGTCGCTCAAGGACAAACCGCTGTCCAGCCTGAACTGGGTCACGCCAGACGGCATCACCGTCAAGCCCCTGTACACCGCTGCTGACACCGCCAACCTGCCTTATGCCGACACCTTGCCAGGCTTCGAGCCTTTTCTGCGCGGCCCCCAGGCCACCATGTACGCGGTGCGCCCCTGGACCATCCGCCAGTACGCCGGTTTTTCAACGGCTGAAGAATCCAATGCGTTTTACCGCAAGGCGCTTGCAGCAGGCGGACAGGGTGTGTCGGTGGCGTTTGACCTGGCCACCCACCGTGGCTATGACTCCGACCATCCCCGTGTGACCGGCGATGTGGGCAAGGCCGGTGTGGCCATTGACAGCGTCGAGGACATGAAGATTCTGTTCAACGAAATTCCGTTGGACAAGGTAAGCGTGTCCATGACCATGAATGGCGCGGTGCTGCCCGTGCTGGCCGGTTACGTGGTGGCCGCTGAAGAGCAGGGCGTCAGCCAGGACAAACTGAGCGGGACCATTCAGAACGACATTCTGAAAGAGTTCATGGTGCGCAACACCTACATCTACCCGCCAGAGCCCAGCATGCGCATCATTGGCGACATCATCGAGTACACGGCCCAGCACATGCCGAAGTTCAACTCGATTTCCATCAGTGGCTACCACCTTCAAGAAGCCGGTGCCAACCAGGCACTGGAAATGGCCTTCACCCTGGCCGATGGCAAGGAGTATGTGAAGACGGCCATTGCCAAAGGCATGGACGTGGACGACTTTGCCGGGCGCCTGAGCTTTTTCTGGGCGGTGGGCATGAACTTCTACCTGGAAATTGCCAAGATGCGCGCGGCCCGCTTGCTGTGGACGCGCATCATGAAAGGCTTCAACGCCAAGAGCCCCAAAAGTCTCATGCTGCGCACCCACAGCCAGACCAGCGGCTGGAGTCTGACCGAGCAAGACCCCTACAACACCGTGGTGCGCACCACCATCGAGGCCAGGGCCGCGGTGTTTGGTGGCACGCAAAGCTTGCACACCAACTCGCTGGACGAAGCCATTGCGCTGCCCACCGAGTTCAGCAGCCGCATTGCGCGCAACACGCAGCTCATCATCCAGGAAGAAACGCACATCACCAGCGTGGTGGACCCCTGGGCCGGCAGCTACATGATGGAAACGCTGACCCAGCAAATGGCCGATGAAGCCTGGAAAATCATCCAGGAAGTGGACGCAATGGGCGGCATGACCAAGGCCGTGGACAGCGGTTGGGCCAAGCTGAAAATCGAAGCCGCCGCCGCAGAAAAGCAGGCCCGCATCGACAGCGGCAAAGACGTAATCGTCGGCGTCAACAAATACAAGCTGGCCAAAGAAGACCCCATCGACATCCTGGACGTGGACAACGTCAAAGTGCGCGATGGCCAGATTGACCGCCTGAAGGCCATTCGTGCCAGCCGCGACAGCGCGGCAGTGAACGCCGCACTCGACGCCCTGACCACCGCTGCCGAGCAAAACAGCGGCAACCTGCTGGCATTGGCCATTCAGGCCATTCGCTTGCGTGCCACCGTCGGAGAAGTCAGTGATGCACTCGAAAAAGTATTTGGCCGCCACCGCGCCGACATTCAGAAGGTGACCGGTGTGTACGCCGCCGCCTACGACTCAGCCGCTGGCTGGGACAAACTGAAGGAAGAAATTGCCGAGTTTGCCGACGCGCAGGGCCGTCGCCCCCGCGTGATGATTGCCAAACTGGGCCAGGATGGCCACGACCGGGGCGCCAAAGTGGTGGCCACCGCGTTTGCCGATTTGGGCTTTGACGTGGACATGGGCCCGCTGTTCCAGACCCCCGAAGAATGCGCCCGCCAGGCCATTGAAAACGACGTGCACGCCGTGGGCGTGAGTACCCTGGCCGCAGGTCACAAAACCCTGGTGCCCGCCATCATCAACGCGCTGAAAGAGCAGGGCGCCGACGACATCATCGTGTTCGTGGGCGGCGTCATTCCGCGCCAGGACTACGACATGCTGTACGAAGCGGGTGTGAAGGGCGTGTACGGCCCTGGTACCCCCATCCCTGCCAGCGCCAAGGATGTGCTGGAGCAGATCAAGAAGGCCATTGCTTGACGGGGTGATGAATGAGATATATCGTTGGTATATCTTTTTTCACGACGAGGTGATCTTATGACTGTTGCATCGTTGCCCGAAGTGGCCAAAGTTTTCATGTCTGGCCGCAGCCAGGCCGTGCGATTGCCCAAAGCGTTTCGTTTCGACACCAAAGAGGTCACGATCGAGCGAGTGGGCGATGCCGTGATACTTCGGCCCAAAGACGACCAGCCCGCCGCATGGTCAGAGCGACTGCTGGCTGCCGTTCAAGCTTTTGCAGACACCCCCTTGCCGGCGCGCGATGCAGATTGGCAGCAGTCTGACCGTGAAGGTCTGGCCCCATGAGCGTTGCCGCGCGGTTCATGTTGGATACCAACATTTGCATTTACGCCCTGAACCAGCGGCCAGTGCATGTGTTGCACCGCATCGTCGGCGCTGGAGAAGGGGCTGTGTGCATCTCCAGCATCACAGCGGCAGAGTTGGCGTTTGGCGCGGTCAAAAGCACCCGTGCTGGCACCCGTGGCCACTTGGAGGCATTCTTGAGGACTCTGCCGGAGGTGCCTTGGGGGGGCAATGCCGTGTGGCATTACGCCGAGGCCCGGCTGGCGCTGGAGCAATCCGGTCGGCGCATTGGCGAGCGAGACTTGCTGATTGCGACCCACGCCCTGTCAGAGAACCTGACCCTGGTCACCAACAACACCCGCGAGTTCGAGCGCATTCAGGGCTTGAAGCTGGAGAACTGGGCCGCATGAACCCCTTGCTAGACCACATCGTCACCGGCAACCCCGCCCAGCAGCGCCGTGCCATGGCCAAGGCCATCACCCTGCTGGAGTCCACCCGCGCCGACCACCGTGCCTTGGCCGACGAGTTGCTGACCGCCATGTTGCCGCACTCCGGCAACGCGCTGCGGCTGGGCATCAGTGGGGTGCCGGGTGTGGGCAAAAGCACCTTCATCGAAGCGCTGGGCCTGTACCTCATCCAGCAGGGCCACCGCGTGGCCGTTCTGGCGGTGGATCCGTCAAGTAGCGTCTCGGGCGGCAGCATTCTGGGTGACAAAACCCGCATGGAGCACCTGAGCGTGCACCCGCAGGCCTACATCCGCCCCAGCCCCAGCAGCGGCACGCTGGGTGGCGTGGCCGAAAAAACCCGCGAAAGCATGCTGGTGTGTGAGGCCGCTGGCTATGACGTGGTGCTGGTCGAGACTGTGGGCGTGGGCCAGAGCGAAACCGCAGTGGCCAACATGACCGACATGTTCTGCCTGCTGCAACTGCCCAACGCAGGCGACGACCTGCAGGCCATCAAAAAAGGCGTGATGGAGCTGGCCGACCTCGTGGTCATCAACAAGGCTGATATCGACCCCCACGCCGCCACCCGTGCCCGGGCGCAAATCATGTCCAGCCTGCGCTTGTTGGGTTTGCATGGCAACCCCGATCGCTCGCCGGGCCGCCCCAAGGGCGATCACGCCCCCTCAGGGGGCAGCGAGCAAAGCGAGCATGGGGGTGAACAAGCTCACTTGCACCACGACCAGGAAGTCTGGCTACCGCAAGTCATTCAGCTCAGCGCCTTGAAGGGCGACGGCGTGCAGGCGTTCTGGGCTGAGGTGAGCAACTACCGCCGCCTGCAAACCGCCAATGGCCGCTTGGCCGCACGCCGCCGACACCAGGCCCAGGCCTGGATGTGGGAACGGATTGACGCGGGACTGAAGCTGGCGTTTCGCCAACACCCCGCTGTGCGTGCGCGGCTGGATGCACTCACCGCTCAGGTGGCGGCTGGTGATGTGGCCGCATCCACCGCCGCACGCAGCCTGCTCAGCCTCTACGCCGAGCGCATGCCACCCGTGCAGGAGCAGTAAATTATGAATAAAAAGTGCCTCTACCGCTCGCCAGTTTTGAATAGTTAGCTATGTCAATTGTTTGACTTTTTACCCATTTTTCGCCTGTCAGAAAGAGACCACCATGCAAGACATCCTTGACCAACTGGAAAAAAAACGCGCCGCTGCCCGCATGGGTGGAGGCCGAAAACGCATCGATGCTCAACACAGCAAAGGCAAACTCACCGCCCGTGAGCGCTTGGAGGTGCTGCTGGACGAAGGCACCTTTGAAGAATGGGACATGTTTGTCGAGCACCGCTGCGCCGACTTCGGCATGGCGGACCAAAAGATTCCCGGCGACGGTGTGGTGACCGGCTACGGCATGATCAATGGCCGCCTGGTGTTCGTGTTCAGTCAGGATTTCACCGTGTTCGGTGGCGCGCTTTCTGAAGCACATGCCGAAAAGATTTGCAAGGTCATGGACCAGGCCATGAAGGTCGGCGCACCCGTCATTGGTCTGAACGATTCGGGCGGTGCACGCATCCAGGAAGGCGTGGCCAGCCTGGGCGGCTATGCCGACGTGTTCCAGCGCAACGTGATGGCAAGTGGCGTCATCCCGCAAATCAGCATGATCATGGGCCCGTCGGCCGGTGGTGCGGTGTATTCCCCCGCCATGACCGACTTCATCTTCATGGTCAAGGACAGCAGCTACATGTTCGTGACCGGCCCCGAGGTGGTCAAGACCGTGACGCACGAAAGCGTGACGGCCGAAGAGTTGGGCGGCGCGATCACTCACACCACCAAGAGCGGCGTGGCCGATCTGGCCTTCGAAAACGACGTGGAAGCGCTGCTGATGCTGCGCCGCCTCTACAACTACCTGCCGCTGTCCAACCGCGAAAAAGCCCCCGTGCGCCAGAGCGGCGACCCCATCAGCCGCATGGAGATGAGCCTGGACACCCTGGTGCCCGACAACCCCAACAAGCCCTACGACATGAAGGAGCTGATCGTCAAAACCGTGGACGACGGCGACTTTTTCGAACTGCAACCCGATTACGCCAAAAACATCCTCATCGGCTTTGCCCGCATGGATGGACAGACCGTGGGCATCGTCGCCAACCAGCCACTGGTGCTGGCCGGTTGCCTGGACATCAAATCGTCCATCAAAGCTGCCCGCTTTGTGCGCTTTTGCGATGCGTTCAACATCCCCGTCATCACGTTTGTGGATGTGCCCGGTTTCATGCCCGGTACCAGCCAGGAGTACGGCGGCATCATCAAGCACGGTGCCAAGCTGCTGTATGCGTACGCAGAATGCACAGTGCCCAAAATCACCGTCATCACCCGCAAGGCCTATGGCGGT
Organism: Burkholderiaceae bacterium; assembly: GCA_030695205.1. Lineage (GTDB taxonomy): Bacteria > Pseudomonadota > Gammaproteobacteria > Burkholderiales > Burkholderiaceae_C > UBA2334. The sequence goes on from JAUYTN010000004.1 coordinate 91,352, forward strand.
GCGTACGACGTGATGGCCTCCAAGCACCTGCGCGGCGACGTGAACTTGGCCTGGCCCAACGCCGAAATTGCGGTGATGGGTGCCAAGGGCGCGGTGGAAATCATCTTCCGCGAAGACAAAGGTGACCCAGCCAAACTGGCCGCCAAGGAGGCCGAGTACAAGGCCCGCTTTGCCAACCCGTTTGTGGCCGGTGCCCGTGGCTTCATTGACGATGTGATCCTGCCGCACGAAACGCGCAAGCGCATTTGCCGTTCGCTGGTGATGCTGAAAGACAAGAAGCTGGAAAACCCCTGGCGCAAGCACGGGAACATCCCACTCTGATCGCCCGGACGACCCCCTAGGAGCACAAGAACATGTTTACCAAAATCCTGATCGCCAACCGTGGCGAAATTGCCTGCCGCGTCATCGCCACTGCCCGCAAAATGGGCATCAAAACCGTGGCGGTGTATTCCGATGCCGACAAAGAAGCCCGCCACGTCAAGCTGGCCGACGAAGCCGTCAACATCGGCCCCGCCCCCAGTCGCGAAAGCTACCTGCTGGCCGACAAAATCATTGCCGCCTGCAAGGCCACCGGCGCACAGGCCGTCCACCCTGGCTACGGCTTTTTGAGCGAAAACGCCGAATTCTCCAAGCGCGTGGAAGAAGAAGGCATCACCTTCATCGGCCCCAAGCACTACTCCATCGGCAAGATGGGCGACAAGATCGAGTCCAAAAAACTCGCCGGTGCCGCAGGCGTGAACTGCATCCCCGGTGTGAACGATGCCATTGAAACGCCCGAAAAAGCCGTTGAAATTGCCCAGGGCATTGGTTACCCCGTGATGATCAAGGCGAGCGCCGGCGGTGGTGGCAAAGGCTTGCGCGTGGCCTACAACGACAAGGAAGCTCTGGAGGGTTTCACCAGCTGCCGCAACGAAGCCCGCAACAGCTTCGGCGATGACCGCGTGTTCATCGAAAAGTTTGTGGAAGAGCCCCGCCACATCGAAATCCAGCTGATTGGCGACAGCCACGGCAACGTGCTGTACCTGAACGAGCGCGAGTGCTCCATCCAGCGCCGCCACCAGAAGGTGATTGAAGAGGCACCGTCCCCCTTCATCAGCGAAGCCACCCGCAAAGCCATGGGCGAGCAGGCCGTGGCCCTGGCCAAGGCTGTGAAGTACGAAAGCGCCGGTACGGTGGAATTCGTGGTGGGCAAGAACCAGGACTTCTACTTCCTGGAAATGAACACCCGCCTTCAGGTGGAGCACCCGGTTACCGAGTGCATCACCGGGCTGGACCTGGTGGAGCTGATGATCCGCGTGGCCGCTGGCGAAAAGCTGCCCCTCACACAAGCCGAAGTCAAGCGCGAAGGCTGGGCCATCGAGTGCCGTATCAACGCCGAGGACCCCTTCCGCAACTTCCTGCCTTCCACCGGTCGTCTGGTGCGTTTCCAGCCCCCGGTCACCAACCTGGAGCAGTCGGTCCTGACCCTTCAGGGACCGGCGTATGCCCATGGCCACTTCGGTGGCGTGCGGGTGGATACCGGGGTGGTTGATGGCGGCGAGATTCCCATGTTCTACGACTCGATGATCGCCAAGCTCATCGTCCACGGCAAAGACCGCACCGAAGCCATCGCCAAGATGCGTGAAGCGCTGAATGGCTTCGTCATTCGCGGCATCAGCAGCAACATCCCGTTCCAGGCGGCGTTGTTGGCGCACCCGCGTTTTGTGTCCGGCCAGTTCAACACCGGCTTCATTGCCGAGCAGTACGCCCAAGGCTTCAAGGCCGAAGACGTGCCGCACAGCGACCCCAACTTCCTGGTGGCGCTGGCTGCCTTTGTGCGGCGCAAGAGTCGCGAGCGTGCCGCCGGTATCAGCGGCCAGCTGCGTGGCTACGACGTGAAGGTGGGCAGCAACTACACGGTGGTGGTGCTGGGCGGAGACGGTGGCAACCAGTATGCCGACGTGCATGTGGAAGAGTTTCCAGCTAAATTGGGCTGCGCCGCAATAACTGTCAATGGTTCTCGCTACGAAATATTCAGCGATTCCCGCCTGAACGATGTGCGCATTGAGGGCACGGTCAACGACCAGCCTTTTACCGCCCAAATCGAGCGCGGTACGGCCAAGAACCCACTGGCGCTGGTGGTGCAACACAACGGCACCAAGATCGAGTCCTTGGTGGTGTCGCCCCGCATGGCCGAGCTGCACCAACTGATGCCCTTCAAGGCCCCCCCAGACATGAGCCGCTATGTGCTCTCGCCCATGCCCGGCCTGCTGGTGGATGTGGCGGTGCAACCCGGCCAAAAGGTGCAGGCTGGCGAGCGTGTGGCCGTGATCGAAGCCATGAAAATGGAAAACGTGCTGTTTGCCACCGCCGATGGCGTGGTGGGCAAAGTGCTGGCGTCCAAGGGCGAAAGCCTCACGGTGGACCAACCCATTGTGGAGTTTGTGTGATGAGCGCAAACCACATGGTGTCGCGTCCCTTCAAGGTGCTTGGCATCCAGCAAATTGCCATCGGTGGCCCCAGCAAAACCCGCTTGCAAAAGCTGTGGGTGGACATGTTCGGACTGGAGGTGACGGGCACGTTCCGCTCCGAGCGTGAGAACGTGGATGAAGACATTTGCGCCATCGGCTCCGGCCCGTTCAAGGTCGAGGTGGACCTGATGCAGCCTCTGGACCCCGACAAAAAGCCTGCCGTACACACCACCCCGCTCAACCACATCGGCCTGTGGATCGACGACTTGCCAGTGGCCGTGGAGTGGTTGTCTGCACAGGGTGTGCGGTTCGCACCCGGCGGCATCCGCAAGGGTGCGGCGGGCTTCGACATCACCTTTTTGCATCCCAAGGGTAGCGACGAGTTCCCCATCGGTGGCGAGGGCGTACTGATTGAGCTGGTGCAGGCCCCGCCTGAGGTGGTGGCCGCTTTTGCGGCGTTGGCGGCACGCCACACCTACTGATTCAGCCGTTCCAACCAAAGTCTGGGATGGCCAATGGAGAGGGTGGCAGTGCGTGCAGTGGTGGGCCTGGGCGATGGGCGACAATCCAAAGCTTCACCCTCACCAGCTGCGACCATGCCCGCCATGAATGCCTTGTCCACACCCACATCCGCTACCCCACTGACCACGCCTGCCGAGCCGGTCATGGCTCCACCGCGGCTGCAGGCTGAGCCTGAGGGCGCCACGCTGCGGCAGTTGGCCGAGTTGGCCGGTTGGGCGTTTGATGTCCCCATGGTGCGCGTGGTGCGGGCCGAGTCGGCCACTGACCTGCGCTGCCTGGCCCACACCGACCATGGCGTAGCCGCCGAGCAGGCCGACGGCTCCGGTATGGATGAGCTCGCCTTGGCGCTCGTCCGGGAGCGGGGATATGCAGTCGTGACCGATGCCCAGGCCCACCCCGCCATGCAAGGCCATCCGTGGGTGGTGGGTGAGCCCCACCTGCGGTTTGTGGCAGCGGTGGCCCTGGCCGGTGCCGATGGGCTGCCTGTGGGGGTGTTTTGCATCCTGGATACCCAAGTGCGCAGCCTCTCCGACCGCGAAGCCCGCATGCTCACCACCTTGGCCAATCTGGCCATGGACCACCTGGCCCTGCGGGCCACCGCCCACCGGGTCGCCCTGATGCACGCCGAGCTGGAGCAGCGGCATGGTTGGATGCTGGAGAGCGCGTCACAGGACCCGCTTACCCAGGTGGCCAATCGCCGGGCGCTCATGGCTTTTCTGGACAAAACACTGGCACTGGCGCGGCGCGAGGGTCACCCGGTGTCGGTGCTGTTGCTCGATATCCAGGGTTTCAAAGACATCAACCAGCAGCTGGGCGACACTGTTGGCGACCGGGTGCTGCTGGAGGTGGCCAGCCGCCTGGCAGGGTGTATGCGCGGCAGTGAGCTGGTGGGCCGCATGTCGGGCGATGAGTTCATGGCGGTGCTGTACCCCTGTGCGGCTGAGCAGGCCGGCTTGGCTGCGACGCGCTACATGGCAGCGGCTACGGCACAGCCGGTGGTGCTGGCCGCAGCGGGTGGACTGACGGTATCGGTGCGCATGGTCAGTGGGGTATCGACGGTGCAGTCCGACCAGCAGCGCACGTCCGACGAGCTGTACCGCCTGGCGGCGGCGGCGTTGGATGCGGCCAAGACCCGCAACCGCTGATCAGTCCCGGGACTGGTTTTTCCGGAGAGCTTGGGCTCGGGCCAGGGCGGCTTCAATTACCTGACGTTTTTTGTCCAGCACGCCAGGGTCTGTGTGCAGCGAGTGGGCCGTGAGGTTGGCCAGCTTCTCGCGGGCGCGTTCTTCAAGCCTTTTTTGGTGTTCCTGCTCTTCCCGTATCAATCGGGCGCTTCTGTTTTGATACCTGGTATTGGCGGTGGCCGCCAGTGATGGCGACCAGGCCGCCCACCCGGTGGCGCTGCCAGACGCGTTCTCGGTGTGGATGCAGTCCACCGGGCACACCGGCAAACACAGTTCGCAGCCGGTGCACCACTGCTCCAGCACGGTGTGCATGCGCTTGTGGGTGCCGATGATGGCGTCGGTTGGGCAGGCTTTGATGCACAGGGTGCAGCCAATGCACCAAGCCTCGTCGATCCACAACACGCTTCTGGGCGATTCCTGGCCATGCTTGGGGCTTAGCGGCAGCACCGGCTGGCCCATGATGGCCGCCAGCCGGGCAACCCCCTCCGCCCCCCCCGGTGGGCACTGGTTGATGCCCGCTTCCCCACTGACCACCGCTTCGGCGTAGCCCCGGCAATCCGGGTAGCCGCAGCGGGTGCACTGGGTCTGGGGCAGGGCGGCCCACACCCGCTCGGTCAGCGGTTCTGTTGGCTGAATGGGTGGGCTGCCCAAGTGCTGTGCTGCTCAGGACTTGAGCGAGGGGGCTTGCGCAGGGGTATTCGCGGCTGTGGTCACAGCCAGGCCCGCTGAGTCAACCGCATCCGCAACCACAGCCGCAGGTGTGGCCACAGGTGCGACATCTGCTGCAGTGGTTGGCGGCGCAACTGCGATGGCGGGTGCCGGGGACGCAATTTTTGCCACTGGCGAGGCCGCTGCAACAACGGCTGCTGCCTTGGGCTTGCGGGTGGCCCGCGGTTTGGCCGACGTGGGCTGGGCTGGTTGGGCCTTGGTGGCCGTCACCGGCACAGCCATGGTTGGAGGCGCCAACGTGTCAGCCACTGGTGAGAGCTGTGCTGGCGTGGCAACTTCGGGCGCCGCCGCCGGGAGTGTGGCCGCCGTCTTGGAAGGGGCAGTCAGTGAGTGGTCCCGGATGAATTGCTTGACCACTGGGTACACGTTTTCGCGCCAGCGGCGACCACTGAAAATGCCATAGTGGCCAGCGCCCTTGGCTTCGTAGTGCAGGCACATGCTGTCTGGAATACCGGTGCACATGCCGTGGGCGGCTTCGGATTGGCCCGCACCGGAAATGTCGTCAAACTCGCCTTCCACCGACAGCAGCGCCGTTGTGGTGATGTCCTGTGGGCGCACACGTTCGGGTACGCCCTGGGGATTTTTCACGTCCCAGGTGCCGTTGACCAGCTTGAACTCACGGAACACTGTCTGGATGGTTTCCAGGTAGTAGTCGGCATCCATGTCCAGCACGGCGTTGTACTCATCGTAGAACTTGCGGTGCGCATCGCTGCTTTCCCGGTCGCCCTTGACCAGGTCCTTGAAGTAGTCGTAGTGGCTGGTCAGGTGCTTGTCCGGATTCATGGCGACGAAGCCGGTGTGCTGCAAAAAGCCGGGGTACACCCGACGCCCCGCGCCGGGGAAGCTGCTGGGTACCCGGAAGATCACGTTGTTCTCAAACCACTCGATGCTTCGTTGGGTGGCCAGGTCGTTCACCGCGGTGGGCGATTTGCGGGCATCCAGCGGGCCGCCCATCATGGTCATGGACAGCGGGGTGGTTTCGCCACGGCTGGCCATCAGCGAGACGGCGGCCATCACGGGGACGGTGGGCTGGCACACGCTCATGACGTGGCAGTTGCCGTACTGAGCTTGCAGGTGCCGAATGAATTCCTGCACGTAGTTCACGTAATCGTCCAGGTGGAACTCACCGCATTCCAGGGGGACCAAGCGTGCGTTTTTCCAGTCGGTGATGTACACCTTGTGGTCTTTGAGCATGGTCTTGACGGTGTCGCGCAACAAGGTTGCGTAGTGGCCAGACAGGGGGGCCACGATCAGCACGGCCGGTTGGCCTTTGAGGTTGCTCAGGGTGGCAGTGTCGTCAGAGAAACGCTTGAAGCGGCGCAGCTCACAGAACGGCTTGTCAATCTCGATGCGCTCGTGAATGGCCACATCCACCCCGTCCACATCGACCGCACGGATGCCGAATTCCGGCTTCTCGTAGTCCTTGCCCAGGCGGTAGAACAGGTCGTATGCCGCCGAGATGCGTTGCGCCATAGGCATATGACTGAGGGGCAGCAAGGGGTTGCTGAAAACCTTGGACGCCGTTTTTGCCAAGTCTGCAAATGGCTCCATCAGGGACCGTTGTGTGTCGTAAATCTGGTAGAGCATGGTGTGCAATCCTGTAAAAATGTTGCAGTGCAATATAACAGGTGCCGCTGCCGCCGTCTGTCAACACGGCACAGTCAACACCCATGGTGGGGTGTCAGGCTGCAGCAAGCCGCCGAGCGACGGAAAACAGGTGTCGGCGGCCCCAGGCCCGTCAAATCACCTTGGCAATTGCCTGGCAGACGTAATCGATGTTTTTGCTGTTCAGTGCGGCGACGCACATGCGGCCCGTGTCGGTGCCGTACACCCCAAAGTCGGAGCGCAGGCGCACCATCTGGTCTTTGGAGAGGCCTGAGTAGCTGAACATGCCAATCTGGGTGGTGATGAAGCTCATGTCCTGGGTCACACCAGCGGCTTTGAGGCCGTCGACCAGCTTTTGGCGCATGGCTTTGATGCGTACGCGCATTTCGGCCAGTTCACCTTCCCATTGGGCGCGCAGTTCGGGGTTGTTCAGCACCGCAGCCACGATGGCACCACCGTGGGTTGGTGGGTTGGAGTAGTTGGTGCGGATGGCAATTTTCAGCTGGCTGAGCACGCGGTCGGTTTCTTCTTTGCTGCTGCCCACCACGCTGAGGGCACCCACGCGTTCACCGTAGAGGCTGAAGCTCTTGGAGAAGCTGGTGGATACAAAAATGTTCAGACCAGCTGCCACGAACTTGCCGATGACTGCACCGTCTTCGGCAATGCCGTAGCCAAAGCCCTGGTAGGCCATGTCCAGGAATGCGGTCAGGTCGCGGGCTTTGACCGCTTCAATCACCTGGTCCCACTGGGCGGCGGAAATGTCGTAGCCGGTGGGGTTGTGGCAGCAGGCATGCAGCAGCACGATGGTGCCTGCGGGTGCGGCATTCAGAGCCGCCAGCATGCCGTCAAAGTTGATGCCACCCAGGCCGCCGTTGGCGCTCTGGTCAAAGTAGGGGTAGGTTTCCACCGTGAAGCCGGCGTTGGAGAACAGGGCACGGTGGTTTTCCCAGCTGGGGTCGGAAATCAGCACCTTGGCGTTGGGGCTGACTTTTTTCAGGAAGTCGGCGCCGATTTTCAGGCCGCCGGTGCCGCCGATGGCCTGCACGGTGGCCACGCGGCCGCTCTTGACCACGTCAGAGTCTGCGCCAAACACCAGGGCCTTGACCGCTGCGTCGTACGCCGCAATGCCGTCGATGGGCAGGTAGCCACGTGCGGTGGGCTTTTCCATCATGGTGTGCTCGGCGGCTTGCACGCACTGCAGCAGGGGCAGCTTGCCGTTGTCGTCGAAGTACACGCCCACGCCGAGGTTGACTTTGTTGGGATTGGTGTCGGCGTTGTACTGCTCGTTCAGACCCAGAATCGGGTCGCGGGGGGCCATTTCGACGGCGGAAAACAAGGACATGAAGATTCCTGTGGGTAGTTGGGATTGAGTTGCGTTTGGGCTCACTTGGGCGGGAACTATTTTACCGATGGCTGAGCGGCGTTCCGCCGAGGTATTTGCCCATGAACGCAGACCAAGGTTGCGGCTGGTCGAATAGAAATCCTTGCAGAAGTTCGCAGCCATGTTGTGCCAAAAAGGTGGCTTGGGCGACGGTTTCAACCCCTTCGGCAACGGTGTGCATTCTGAAGCGACGCGCAATCGAAAAAATAGCTTGGACCAAGGCCGCGTTATCGGCATCGGTTTCGATGTCCCGCACAAAAGACCGGTCAATCTTGATTTCGTGAACGGGCAAGCGCTTCAGGTACGCCAGGCTGGAATAGCCCGTTCCAAAGTCGTCCAGTGAAAAGCGGTATCCCGCTTCGTGAAGGCTCACCACCTGCTTGGCCAGATGCTCTTGCAGTAATACGCCCTCTGTGATCTCAAGCATCAGCGCTTCGGGTGTCAGGTGGTTCTGACGGACGACGTGGTTCAGGTGGTCGGTGAAATTTTCGTGGCGGAGTTGGTTTGGACTGACGTTGACGGACAAGACAAAGGAGGGCGACTTTTCACGGATCGCTTTGGCGATGGCACAGGCTTGTCCCAAAACCCATCTGCCTATGGGCACGATGAGTTCAGATTCTTCGGCAATGGGTATGAATACCGCAGGTGGTACCAGGCCTTTGTACGGGTGTCTCCAGCGCAGCAGCACTTCGCCGCCAGCGAGTTGGCCCGTTTGGGTCCACTTGCCCTGTACGAACAGCTCAAACTCGTTGCGTGCAAGTGCCTGACGCAGGTCGTGGTCGATTTGCAGGCGCATGGCAACCGCTTGTTGCATGGCAGACTCGTAAATGCGCAGCGTGCCACGCATTTCGCTTTTTGCACCGTACATGGCGGTGTCTGCCTCGCGCACCAAATCCTCCACTGTTTCTTGGTTGGATTTTGGGAAAACACTGATCCCCATGCTGGCACCCAAGGTGAGGTCGTACTGAGCGACTTTGACTGGGATATCAAGGGTTTTGAGCAGCTTCTCGCCAACGGCTTGTGCCCTTTCTTGAGCGGTCTCTAGGTCGTGGCCAAGCTGTGGCAACAGCACCAGCATTTCGTCGCCCCCCAGTCGCGCCAGGGTGTCCTCTTCGCGCAATTCGGACAACAGCCTTTCGGTCACTTTCTTCAGCACTTCATCGCCCACGCCATGTCCAAAGCTGTCATTGATGCGTTTGAAGTGGTCCAAATCCAGGTAGAGCAGGGCGCCACACTGGGCGTGGCGCCGCGCAGCACTCAGTGCCCGCGCGGAGCATTCCAGTATCGCGACGCGGTTGGCCAAACCGGTGAGGGCATCGGTGGTTGCAGCACGGTGCAGGGCCGTTTCAGTGCGTTTTTGTTCGTCAATGTCCAGATGGATGCCCGCCAGGCGTGTGGCGTGTCCTTGCGCGTCCCTATCGGTCACGGCCCCGCCACACAACACCCACCGCCATTGCCCGTCTCCGGTGCGCAAGCGCTCTTCAAATTTGAAGGTAGCATTGTTTCCGCGCAACGCTTCAAGAATGGCCCGCTTGCATTTCAGCTGATCGTCCGGGTGGACGAGATCGCGCGTGCGGATCTGGTTACTCGCCAGCCTCAAGTGTTTGACCCAACTGTCAGACAGCTCCAGCATGTCGCTTGCAAGGCTCCAGGTCCAGTAGCCGACGTCGGCCGTTTGGGTCGCCAATTCAAGGTATTTGCTGGATTGGATTTGCTCGGTTTGATCTGAAAACGCCAGGATGGAACCCTCAGGCTCACCTGCTGCGCTGGGCAGCAAAGCCACTTGCACGTCCATCCAGCGTGACGGAGAAGTGCCACCTTGTATGTTCATCAGTTGGCGAGGAGGAGCGCTGCGGCTTTGCAGTGCCGTTCGGGCCAGCACCTCCATTGGAGGCGGTATGGTGTTGACGTGAGTGTGGCCAGCCCGCTCCAAAATGCGCCGCGCTGTACTGTTGGTTCGCACCATCTGTAGGTCGATGTCGTGCAAAACCAAACCCACAGGTACCGACTCTATGACGGCATTCAGGTGATTTTGTCTGAGCACAAGGTCGGAAATGTCGGTCTCAATCGCCACAAAGCCCACAAACTCCCCACTTTCAGTGTGAAGCGGCTGCAGGTCCACATCCATCCAATACACGTTGCCGTGTTTGCCTCGGTTGAGTATGTGCACCCTGGCGTGCGACCTGTTCAAAACCGCAAGGCCCAGGGCTTGCCGGGCTTCTTTTGAGGTACCCTCAAACTGCAAAAGTTTGCCGGGTTGTTGGCCAAGCGCCTCTTGCAGCGTGTAGCCCGTGGTTCTTTCGAACGCCGCGTTCACCCAAGTGATCAGGCCCTTTGGGTCGGCCATGATCACGACGTTGTGCGTGCGCTCTGCCACCAATGCCAAACGCTCAAACTCCTGCTTGCGCTGCGTCAGCTGGCGTTCCGCTGCAGCCTGACGTTGAACAGCTAGGCGCAACTCCAGCAGTTGCATCAGTTGCCGCCCCAGACGGCGCAGCGTGTCGGCTTCGTCGGCGTTGAGTTGGCGGGGTATGTGGTCAATCAGGCAAAGGGTTCCTATGGCCAGACCGTCAGTCGTGACCAGCGGACAACCTGCGTAAAACCGAATGTGTGGCGCACCCGTGACCAGTGGGTTGGACGCAAAGCGGTGGTCGGCCAAGGAGTCCTCCACCACCATCAAGTCGTTGTCCAGAATGGCGTGCGCACAAAAGGACACACCACGGTCTGTGGACGGCGTGTCAAGCCCCCATTTGCTCTTGAACCACTGCCGGTGCTCATCCAGCAGCGACACCAAGGCGATTGGCACACCCAACATGCGTGCAGCCAAGGCCGTGATATCGTCAAAATCTTGCTCAGCGTTGGTGTCGAGTATTTGGTAGGAGCGCAGCCGCTCGAGACGTGCTTCCTCGTTGAGAGGCAATGGAGCCTGCTGGTAAGGTTTCATTATCTGGTCCTGTTCGCACCCATTACCCAACCGAAACAACGTGACTCGCACCGGATGCATCTGTGGTCGGCGTTTGGGCAATGTGTGCAGTAAGCACTCCTCACGGCAAAGTTATACCTCCGTCAGCGTGAGGCTGTTACCTCAGGTACGCTAAAACGCTTGGCTTCAATGTTTGGGTTGACAAATATCAATCCCTTGCCAGTTTTGCTGCCTCAAGCAGTTTTTTTATGTCCGATTTGCCAGGTCAGTTTGTTTCTTTTCCAGGTTCGCCGTTTGAGCTGTTCATGCCTTACCCGCCCGCAGGCGACCAACCCACAGCCATCGAGAAATTGGTGGAAGGCCTGAATGACGGCGAGCTGTTCCAGACCCTGCTGGGCGTGACCGGCTCGGGCAAAACCTTCACCATGGCCAACGTGATTGCCCGCATGGGCCGCCCGGCCATTGTGTTTGCGCCCAACAAGACACTGGCTGCGCAGTTGTACAGCGAGTTCCGCGAGTTTTTCCCCAAAAACGCGGTGGAGTATTTCGTCAGTTATTACGACTACTACCAGCCCGAGGCCTATGTGCCCCAGCGCGATCTGTTCATTGAAAAAGACAGCGCCATCAACGAGCACATCGAACAGATGCGCCTCAGCTGCACCAAAAGCCTGCTGGAGCGCAAAGACGTGGTCATCGTCGCCACCGTGTCGGCCATCTACGGCATTGGCAAACCCGAGAGTTACCACCAGATGGTGATGACGCTGCGAGTGGGCGACAAAGCGGGTCAACGCGACGTAATCGCCCAACTGGTGCGCATGCAGTACCAGCGCAACGACATGGAGTTTTCGCGCGGTAAGTTCCGGGTGCGGGGCGACACCATCGACGTGTTTCCGGCCGAGCACTCCGAGCTGGCGGTGCGCATCGAGCTGTTCGATGACGAAATCGAGGCCTTGATGCTGTTTGACCCGCTGACCGGGCGCATCCGCCAGAAAATCCCACGCTTCACCGTGTACCCCAGCAGCCACTACGTCACCCCGCGCGAGCAGGTGCTGGTGGCCGTGGAAACCATCAAGGAAGAGCTGCGCACCCGCTTGGCTGAGCTGGTGGGCATGGGCAAGCTCGTCGAGGCGCAACGCCTGGAGCAGCGCACCCGGTTTGACCTGGAAATGCTCGCCGAGGTAGGGCACTGCAAGGGCATTGAGAACTACACCCGCCACCTGAGCGGGGCTGCGCCGGGCGAGCCGCCGTCCACCCTGACCGACTACATGCCCGCCAACGCGCTCATGTTCCTGGACGAAAGCCACGTCATGATGGGACAGCTCGGTGGCATGTACAACGGTGACCGTGCCCGAAAAACCACGCTGGTGGAATACGGTTTTCGCCTGCCCAGCGCCCTGGACAACCGGCCTTTGCAGCTGCAGGAGTTCGAGCAGCGCATGCGCCAGACCATTTTCGTCACGGCCACGCCCGCCGATTACGAAAAAACCCATTCCGGCCAGGTGGTGGAACAACTGGTGCGCCCCACCGGCCTGGTGGACCCTGAAGTGGAAGTGCGCCCCGCCACCCACCAGGTGGACGATGTGCTGCAGGAGATTCGCATCCGGGTGGACAAAAACGAGCGCGTGCTCATCACCGTGCTGACCAAGCGCATGGCCGAGCAGCTGACCGATTACCTGAGTGAAAACGGCGTGAAGGTGCGCTACATCCACAGCGATGTGGACACGGTGGAGCGGGTGGAAATTTTGCGCGACCTGCGCCTGGGCGCCTTCGACGTGCTGGTCGGTATCAACCTGCTGCGCGAAGGCATTGACTTGCCCGAGGTCTCATTGATCGCCATTCTGGATGCGGACAAAGAGGGGTTTTTGCGCTCGGAGCGTTCACTCATTCAAACCATTGGCCGTGCGGCGCGCAACGTGAACGGCAAGGCCATTCTGTACGCCGACCGCATCACCAACTCCATGAAGCTGGCCATGGGCGAAACCGAGCGCCGCCGCACCCGGCAGGTGGCTTTCAACCTGGCCCATGGCATCACGCCGCGCACCATCACCAAGCGCATCAAAGACCTGATCGACGGTGTGTACAGCGAAAAAGCCGGGCAGGACGCCGAAAAGCTGGCCCAGGAAACCCAGCAGCGCCTCGCTGCCGAGGCCATGAGCGAGAAAGACATTGCCAAGGAAATCAAACGGCTGGAGAAGCTGATGCTGGAGCACGCACGCAACCTGGAATTCGAGCAGGCGGCCAGGGTGCGCGACCAATTGGCGGTGCTCAAGGAGCAGGCCTTTGGCGGCCCTGGGCACGACAACGTAGTCAGTTTGGCAGGGCGGGCATGATAACAACTATATAGCTAACTATGTATATTTGATAAGACTAAAAGCCGTTTTTTATTCATTTTTCAGGAGGTAACAGATGGCCACTGCCTTCAAGGTGCTGATGGTGTGCATGGGCAACATATGCCGCAGCCCAACCGCCGAGGCGGTGTTGCGCGCGCAGCTGGAGCGCGCCGGGTTGTCTGGCGATGTGCAGGTGTCCTCTGCGGGTACACACGCTTACCACCTGGGCAGGCCAGCCGACGAGCGCAGTGCAGTGCATGCCCTGGCGCGTGGCATCGACCTGTCGGCCCACCGTGCCAGGCAAATCTCCGATGCCGACTTTGCCGAGATGGACCTGGTCCTCGTCATGGACTGGGACAACCTGGCGCTTGCCCAGGCGGCGTGCCCATCCGTACACCAGCACAAGGTGCGGCGGTTGATGGAGTTTGCCCGCCGCTGCCCGGACACCGTGGTGCCCGATCCCTACCAAGGCGGAGCAGCGGGTTTCGAGCAGGTGCTCGATCTGGTGCAAGACGCCTGCGAGGGTCTGGTGGCCCATGTGCAACGACTCAAATCAAATAGTGACTGAGTGGTTTTTATTTGGCCAGCATGGTGCCCGATGAATCCCAAAGAGTTACAATGCCTAGCAAATCAGTTGGGCTTTGGTTTATACTTGACGGAAACAGTCGGAAACAAAGCCCTCGATTGATCAGTCAAGCCCGGGGGCGGGTGGACAACGTGAAGGCTCGCACCCCGAAGGTGCCGCCGGTTTGTGCAACACACCACACTGAAAGAGTATTGCCATGCGACTCACCACCAAAGGCCGTTTTGCGGTCACCGCCATGATTGACTTGGCCCTGCGCCAAAACAGCGGTCCCGTCACCTTGGCGGCCATCAGCCAGCGCCAGCAGATTTCTCTGTCCTACCTGGAGCAGCTGTTTGGCAAGCTGCGTCGCCACGAGTTGGTGGAGTCCACCCGCGGGCCCGGCGGTGGCTACACCCTGGGCCGCAAGGCCAGCGAGATCACGGTGGCTGACATCATTGTCTCGGTGGATGAGCCCATTGATGCCACCCAGTGCGGCGGCAAGGAAAACTGCCACGGCGAGGGCAACCGCTGCATGACCCATGAACTGTGGGCCGCTTTGAACGAAAAAATGGTCGACTTCCTCGACTCCGTCAGCCTGCAAAAGCTGGTGGACGACCAACTGGCCAAAGGCCTGGTGGTGGAAAACGCGCCCCTCATCAAGCGGGCGATTTCCAGCAATCCGGTCCTCAAGCCCATCCGTGTCAATGCACCCAATTCGGTGTTTGCATTGGGTGCGGCCATGGCCAAGGCCTGACGTTTTTCGGTCGCAAGCCCCGGACGTTCAGGGTTGAAGTGCCGGCCCCACTGTCTCATCTTTTGACATTTTTTTGCGGATTTTGACACCCATGACCACGCCCCACTTCCCCATCTACATGGACTACAGCGCCACCAACCCCTGTGACCCACGGGTGGTGGATGCCATGATCCCCTGGCTGCGCGAGCATTTTGGCAACCCTGCGTCCCGCAGCCATGCGTGGGGCTGGGAGGCCGAAAAAGTCGTTGAAACCGCCCGTGGGCAGGTCGCGGACCTCATCGGAGCTGACCCGCGTGAAATCGTCTGGACCAGCGGTGCCACCGAGTCCAACAACCTGGCCATCAAAGGCGCGGCGCATTTCTACAAGGGCAAGGGCAAGCACCTGGTCACCGTCAAAACCGAGCACAAAGCCGTGCTGGACACCATGCGCGAGCTGGAGCGCCAGGGCTTTGAGGTGACCTACCTCGATGTACAGGCAGACGGTTTGCTGGACCTGGATGTGTTCAAGGCCGCGCTGCGCGCCGACACCATCCTGGCCAGTGTCATGTTCGTGAACAACGAGATTGGTGTGATCCAGGACATAGCAGCCATCGGTGCCATCTGCCGCGAAAAGGGGGTGTTGCTGCACGTCGATGCCGCTCAGGCCACTGGCCGTGTGGACATCGACCTGACCACCTTGCCTGTGGACCTGATGAGCCTGACCAGCCACAAAACCTATGGCCCCAAGGGCATCGGTGCACTGTATGTGCGCCGCAAGCCCCGCGTCCGCCTGGAGGCCCAAATGCACGGCGGTGGCCACGAGCGCGGCATGCGTTCGGGCACGCTGCCCACCCACCAGTGCGTGGGCATGGGCGAGGCCTACCGCATTGCCAAGCTGGAAATGCACGAAGAAAACAAGCGTATTCAGGCTCTGCACGATCGCTTGCTCAAGGGCCTGCAGGGCATGGAAGAGGTGTTCATCAACGGCCACGCCACCCGGCGCGTGCCCCACAACCTGAACATGAGTTTCAACTACGTGGAGGGCGAGTCGCTGATCATGGGCATCAAGGGGCTGGCGGTGTCCAGTGGCTCGGCTTGTACCAGTGCCAGCCTGGAGCCCAGCTATGTGCTGCGCGCCCTGGGCCGCAGCGACGAACTGGCCCACAGCAGCCTGCGCATGACCATTGGTCGCTGGTCCACCGAAGAAGAAATTGATTACGCCATTGCCACCATCCAGGAAAACGTGGCGAAGTTGCGCGAGCTCTCCCCCCTGTGGGAAATGTTCAAAGACGGTATTGACCTGTCCACCATCCAGTGGGCGGCACACTGAAGGAGAAAGACCATGGCCTATTCTGAAAAAGTCGTTGATCACTACGAAAACCCCCGCAACGTCGGCAGCTTTGAAAAGGGCGACGACTCCGTGGGCACTGGCATGGTGGGTGCTCCCGCTTGTGGCGATGTGATGAAGCTGCAAATCAAGGTCAACCCCACCACTGGCGTGATTGAAGACGCCCGTTTCAAAACCTACGGCTGCGGCTCCGCCATTGCGTCCAGCTCACTCGTGACCGAGTGGGTCAAGGGCAAAACCCTCGATGAGGCAGCGGCGCTCAAAAACAGCCAGATTGCCCAAGAGCTGGCGCTGCCACCTGTCAAAATCCATTGCTCCATCCTGGCCGAAGACGCCATCAAGGCAGCCGTGGACGACTACCGCAAAAAGCAAACCCACTGAGACCATGGCCGTCACACTCACAGAAGCCGCCGCACGGCACGTTACCCGCTACTTGAGCCGCCGCGGCAAAGGTGTGGGTGTGCGTCTTGGGGTCAAAACCACCGGCTGCTCTGGCCTGGCCTACAAGCTGGAATACGCCGACGAGCAGGCCCCTGAGGACGTGGTGTTCCACAGCAACGGTGTGCTGGTGCTGGTGGACCCCAAAAGCCTGGCCTACATCGACGGCACCCACCTTGATTTTGTGCGCGAGGGGCTGAACGAAGGTTTTCGCTTCAGCAACCCCAACGAGCGCGACAAATGCGGCTGCGGCGAGTCTTTCCGGGTATGAGTCTTGCCCGGATGGTGACGGGCAGCGTCTGTCTGGCGGTGTTCTGCGACTTGAGTGGCCTGGCTGCTCGCTTCCACGGGGGGCGTGCATGTCACTGAGCCTGCAGGCCACCGACTTTGAACTGTTCGGTGTGCCAGAGCGTTTTGTCCAGGATGCCAGCGAGATCGATGCGCAGTGGAAGCGCCTGCTGCGCGAGGCACACCCCGACCGATTTGCGGCCCAAGGGGCTGCGGCTCAGCGGGTGTCCATGCAGTGGGCTGTGCGCATCAACGAAGCACACCAGCGCCTCAAAGACCCTGTTCGCCGCGCTACCTACCTGTGTCAGCGCTGGGGGGCTGATGTCGATGCCGAGCGCAACACCTCCATGCCCGCCAGCTTCCTCATGCAGCAGATGGCCTGGCGGGAAGAGCTTGACGACGCTGGCTCCGACATCCCCGCTCTTGACGCCTTGCTGGCACGCGCCCGCGAGGCCCGCCTGTCCCTGTTGTCCGACCTGGCCCAGACCCTGGACGGTCCCAGCGACCTTGCCCCTGACCAGCGTGCACGCCAGGCGGTGGGGCACATTCGGGCCTTGATGTTCGTGGAGCGTTTCACGGGCGAACTCAATCAGCGGTTGGCGCAGCTGGAGGCCTGACAGGCCACCAGACCGTCACCCCGACCACTTACCTATGGCACTACTCCAGATTTCCGAGCCCGGGCAGTCCCCCGATCCGCACCAGCGCCGTGTGGTGGTGGGCATTGATTTGGGCACCACCCATTCCCTTGTGGCCGCTGTGCGCCACGGTGTGGCCGAATGTTTGCCCGATGCGGCTGGCCGGGTGATGCTGCCCAGCGCGGTTCGCTACCTTGCACCCAGTAGCTCCGGCTCAGGGCGTCAGGTGGGCGACGCAGCGTTGGCTAACCAACTGCAAGACCCTGCCAACACCGTGGTGTCGGTCAAGCGCCTCATGGGCCGGGTGCGCCACGAGGTAGCCCATGTGGATAGCCTGCCCTATACCGTGCTTGACCGTCCCGGCATGGCCACCATTGCCACCGCTGCCGGCGAAAAAACCCCCGTCGAGGTCAGTGCCGAGATACTGGCCACCTTGCGCCAGCGGGCGGAAGACACGTTCGACGACGACCTCTTTGGCGCCGTCATCACCGTGCCTGCTTACTTCGATGATGCGCAGCGCCAAGCCACCAAAGACGCCGCCCAGATGGCGGGTATCCACGTCATGCGGCTCATCAATGAGCCGACTGCGGCAGCCATTGCCTATGGTTTGGACAACCAGAGTGCCGGCACCTTTGCGGTGTTTGACCTGGGCGGAGGCACATTTGACATTTCCATCCTCAGGTTGACCGAGGGTGTGTTCGAGGTGGTGGCCACCGGTGGGGACTCGGCACTGGGTGGGGATGACTACGACCGTGCCCTGCTGGACGCCATGCTGCAACGGGCGGGCAAGGGCAATTGGGTCGCCCACGCCTCCGCCGTGGAGCGGGCCACCCTGCAGCGGCTTGCCCGCCGCATCAAAGAGGCATTGAGCGATGCACCGAACGACGACCTATCCGTCAGCGAGACTGTGACCGCCGACGGCGCCACATTCAGCGTATCAGCCACCCGCCGCGAGTTGGCCGAGGCGACTGCTCACCTGACTGCCCGCACACTGGGTGCGGTCCGCAAGGCCATGCACGATGCCCAGCTTGATCGGGCGGATATCGATGGTGTGGTGATGGTGGGCGGCTCTACCCGCATGCCGGCCGTTCGGGAGGCCGTGGCGGATTTTTTTGGGCAGCCGCTGCTGACCAACCTCAACCCCGATGAAGTGGTGGCTCTGGGCGCAGCCTTGCAGGCCAACCAGTTGGCTGGCAACAACCCCGACGGCGAATTGCTGCTGCTGGACGTCATTCCGCTGTCGCTGGGCATCGAAACCATGGGTGGCCTGGTCGAACGCATCGTGCCGCGCAACACCACCATTCCGGCGGCCCTGGCCCAGGACTTCACCACTTACCAGGATGGACAGACGGCATTGGCCCTGCATGTGGTGCAGGGCGAACGCGACTTGGTGGCCGACTGCCGCAGCCTGGCCCGCTTCGAGCTGCGCGGCATACCACCCATGGCGGCAGGTGCAGCCCGCATCCGCGTGACCTTCACCATCGATGCCGACGGCTTGCTCAGCGTCAGCGCCAAAGAGCAGGGCACCGGTGTCGAGGCTTCCATCGAGGTCAAGCCCTCCTATGGGCTGAGCGACGAGGAAATTGCCCACATGTTGCAGGACAGCTTCACCACTGCCCAGGCCGACATGCAGGCCCGTGCGGTGGTGGAAGCCAGGGTTGATGCCGACCGCATGCTGCTGGCTACCCGCAGCGCCCTCAAGGCCGACAGCGACCTGCTCACCACCGACGAGCGCACCGCCATCGACCACCTGATGGCCCAGCTGGAGCAGGTGCTTGAAACCGCGACCCAGGCCGCAGACATCGAAGCGTCCACCAAAGCGCTGGCCCAGGGCACAGAGGCATTCGCTGCCCAACGCATGAACCGCGGCATAGGCCGAGCCCTGGCCGGACGCCGCATCGACACCATGTGACGGCCAGCGTCTCCGTTCCATTTTTTTTTGAGTTGCCATGCCCACCCTGCACATTCTTCCCCACCCCGAGTACTGCCCCCAAGGCACCACTATCCAGGCACCTGCGGGCACCACCATTTGCGAGGCCTTGCTCGACAACGGCATTGCCATCGAACACGCCTGCGACATGAGCTGTGCCTGCACCACCTGTCACGTGGTGGTTCGCAAGGGCCTGGAGTCACTGAACGAAGCCGATGAAGCCGAGGAAGACCTGCTGGACCGGGCGTGGGGCCTGGAGCCCCAGTCCCGCCTGAGCTGTCAGGCCATTCTGGCCCAGCAAGACTTGACGGTAGACATTCCGCGCTACACCATTAACCACGCCAAAGAGAACCACTGATTTTTCAAAGAAAATGGGCTAAAGCGCCCGTATTTATTGAATAGTTAGCTATCAAAATGCGACAAATTGTTCTGGACACCGAAACCACCGGTCTGTCGGCCGAGATGGGCGACCGGGTGATCGAGATTGGCTGCGTCGAGTTGCTGCACCGCAAACTTACCGGCAGCCACCTGCATTTCTACATCAACCCCGAGCGCAACAGCGACGAAGGGGCGTTGCGGGTACACGGCATCACCGATGAGTTTTTGCGCGACAAACCCAAGTTCGCTGCCATCGCACAGCCGCTGCTGGAGTACCTGCGTGGGGCAGAGCTGATCATCCACAACGCGCCTTTTGACCTGGGTTTTTTGAACAAAGAGTTCGAGCGGCTCGGTCTGGGCCCCGTGCAGACGCAGGTGTCGGGCGTCATAGACACCTTGGCCATGGCCAAAGAGCTGTTCCCAGGTAAGCGCAACAGCCTGGATGCCCTTTGTGGCCGCCTGGAGGTGGACAACTCCGGTCGCACCTTGCACGGCGCGCTGCTCGACGCAGAGCTGCTGGCCGATGTGTACATCCACATGACCCGCGGCCAAAACGCGTTGGGCATAGACGTCGGTGCGTCGGAAGACGCCAGCTCAGCAGATGCCGATTTGCCGCCTATGGACTTGTCACTGTTCGTGCTCCCCGTTCTGGCATGCACCGCCCAAGAGCTTGCGGCGCACACCGAGGTGTTGGCCGATCTCGACAAAGCCAGCAAGGGCAAAACCCTCTGGCACCGCTGTGAGCCACAACCTGATGCACAGGCTGCGTAAGCCGCCAAAACAGATGTATAATTTGAGGCTCGGGCGGTTAGCTCAGCGGTAGAGCACTGCCTTCACACGGCAGGGGTCGCAGGTTCGAACCCTGCACCGCCCACCAAAATTTGTGTGATGAATCAAGGACTTAGCAGAAATGCTTGGTCCTTTTTTTATTGGTCGAACGCAGACGGCGTCTAAAGTGTTCCAGGGCACTTCGGGTTCCACGCCTTGCCGGGTCAGCATGGGTCTGTGCAGGCCACCACGTACTTGGGGACGATCACCACGGTATTTCTTTCCCCAATCGGTCCACAAAGTGTGCCCTGCCAGTGGCGGGCAGCGTCTGCAGTGTCTGCAGCAGCTCGGCGGCGGCTAGCTCGGGGGGCAGGGCGTCGGTGCCTACAAAAGGTTGGCTCAGGCGGGAACGCACGGTGCCGGGCTGTAAAGCGGCGACCACCATCAGTGGGCGTTGGCGGGCCAGTTCGATGGCGGCGGTTTGCAACAGCTGGTTGAGGGCGGCTTTGGCCGCGCGGTAGCTGTACCAGCCGCCTTTGTGGTTGTCTTCAATGCTGCCCACCCGGGCTGAGAGCTTGGCCCACACCACCCGTTCGCCACGCGCCAACAGCGGCTGCAGGTGTTTGATGAGCAGGGCGGGGCCGACGGCGTTGACATGCAGGGCGCGCAGCGCGGCGTCTGCATCCAGGTCTTGCAGGCGCTTTTCTGGGCCTTTGCCGTCCAGCGTGAGTGCGCCGGTTGCATCAATCACCAGTTGCAGGGGCGCTTGGGCTTGCAGTGCCTGGGCGCAGCGGGCCATGCTGGCTTCTTCCTCCAGGTGCAGAGCGGGCGAGGTGTGGCGCGAGAGGGTCAGCACCCGGGCACAGCGTTTGTCGGCTTGCAGGTGCTGCACAAATGCCTGACCCAGGGCACCGCTGCTCCCCACGACCAATGCGGTGTAGCGGTCCGACAGGGGGTAGATCATGCATGGCTCCGAAGGGGATTGGGCTTTGCATAATGCCGTTGTAACAAAAACCGCACAGGCCCACGGGCATGTGCCAATTGCGCAGCCCGCAGGGGCGACACAGAACGCGAAAAAGGCAACAGCGATGGAACAACTGGACGTGGTGGTCATTGGCGCCGGGGTGGTCGGCCTGGCCGTTGCACGCGCTTTGGCCTTGGCCGGCAGTGAGGTGTGGGTGTTGGAGAAAGAAGCGGCGGTGGGCACGGGGGTGAGCGCCCGCAACAGCGAGGTGATCCATGCGGGGCTGTACTACACGCCCGGCTCCCTCAAGGCGCAGTGCTGTGTGCGTGGCAAAGAGCTGTTGTATGCCTACTGTGCCAGCCGCCATGTGATGGCTCACGCCTGCGGCAAGCTGGTGGTGGCCACCGATGTGATGCAGTTGCCCGCCCTGGATGCACTGGCCGCCAAGGCCCGCGCCAATGGCGTGGCGCTGGAGCGCCTGTCTGCTGCGCAGGTGCAGGCCATGGAGCCCGAGTTGCAGTGTCTGGCCGCGGTGTATTCGCCCAGCACAGGCATTGTGGACAGCCATGGGCTGATGCAGGCGCTGCAGGCCGATCTGGAGCACAGCGGGGGCGTGGTGGCCCTGGGTTCGCGGGTGGTGGCGGGTGAGGTCAGGCCAGAGGGCATCTGGCTGCGGGTGCGCTCCGATGGCGCACCCGACACGGAGCTGTTGGCACGCTCGGTGGTCAATGCCGCCTCTTTGCACGCCACCGAGGTGGCGAGGGCCATTCATGGCTCAGGGCCGACAGCGGCGTTCATACCCACCACCCACTTTGCCAAGGGCAGCTACGCCGTGCTGCAGGGGCGTGCCCCGTTTGGCCGGCTGGTGTACCCTGCGCCACAGGGCGCATGGCTGGGGGTGCACCTGACACTGGATGCTGGCGGGCAGGCCCGATTCGGCCCTGATCTGGAGTGGTTGGCGCAGGACGACCCCGACCACATCGACTACCGGGTGGACCCGGCGCGGCTGCAGGGTTTTTATGCCGAGGTCCGCCGCTATTGGCCTGGCCTGCCGGATGGCGCGCTGGTACCCGGCTACAGCGGGGTGCGCCCCAAAATCTATGGGCCTGGTGAAGTGGCCCCGGACTTTCGGATCGATGGCCCGGCGGTGCACGGTGTCAGGGGTCTGGTGCACCTGTTTGGCATCGAGTCGCCGGGGCTCACCAGCGCGCTCGCACTGGCCGAAAAGGTATGCAGTGAGTTGATGGATTAAGTAGCTAACAACCTATATGGATCAAGCGCTGAAGGCATTTTTTATACTTGAAGCACACTGTTGCACCAGCGATGGCCCCTGGTAAATCAGCCCGGTGTAAATCTGCACCAGATCTGCACCGCATTCGATTTTGGCCACCGCATCCTGCCCGCTGAGAATGCCCCCCACCCCGATGATGGGGAAGCCCGCCCCCAGCTCGGCGCGCAGCTGCCGGATGACGGCATTGCTTTTTTCAAACACCGGCCTGCCCGACAGGCCGCCGGTTTCTGTGGCGTGTGCCATGCCGGCCACCGCAGTGCGGTCCAGCGTGGTGTTGGTGGCGATCACGCCCCAGGCGTGGTTGGGTGCACCGCTGGCGCTGCAGCCGTAGCGGCGCAGGGTGAGCGCCACGCTGGCCACCTGCGCCTCGTCCAGATCCGGCGCAATTTTGATGAACAGCGGAATGTGTTTGCCGTGCTCGCGGGCCAATGCGTCGCGCCGCTGGGACAGCACGTCCAGCAAGCCATCGAGTGCGGCATCGCTTTGCAGCGCCCGCAGATTCTGGGTGTTGGGGCTGGAGATGTTGACGGTGACGTAGTCCGCATGCGGGTACACGCCACTGAGGCAGTTGAGGTAGTCGTCGGCTGCCGACTCGATGGGGGTGGTGGCGTTTTTGCCGATGTTCAGGCCCAGGCGCATGGGTACCTGGCGGGTGCTGGTCGCGCCGGGTTGGCGGCAGCGGGCCTGGCCCACATGGTGCAAAAACGCATCCAGACCGTCGTTGTTGAACCCCAGCCGGTTGATCAGTGCTTGCGCCTGCGGGAGTCGAAACATGCGGGGCTTTGGGTTGCCCGGCTGTGCCTTGGGCGTGACGGTGCCTACCTCCACGCACCCAAAGCCCATGGCACCCAGGCCGTCGATGCAGCGGGCGTTTTTGTCCAGACCGGCGGCCAGCCCGACCCGGTTGGGGAAGGTGATACCCGCCACGGTGACCGGGTCTTCCACCCGCGACCCGCACCAGGCCCACTGCAAGGGGGTGTTCTGGGCCGAGGCCAGGGCGTGTAGGGTGAGTTCGTGGGCCTTTTCCGGGTCCATACCAAAGAGGAAGGGACGGGCCAGGGCGTAGGGGAGCAGGGGCATTGGATAATCCGGCAAGTCGCCCGAACCTGTTCGGGCTGTGTGATGAACAAAAATGCCGGGATTTTCCCCGATTCGGTGCCATGAACCCTTCCGCCCCCCCCACTTTCACCCAAGACGAACTCAAAACGCTGGTTGGCCAGGCCGCCCTGGCCTATGTGACCCCAGGCTCCATCGTGGGCGTGGGCACGGGTTCGACGGTGAACAAGTTCATCGACGCGCTGGCCACCATCAAGGACCAGATTCGCGGTGCGGTCTCCAGCTCGGAGGCATCGACCCAGCGTCTGAAGGCCCTGGGCATTGAGGTCTTCGACTCCAATTCGGTGCCCGAGTTGGCGGTGTACATCGACGGAGCCGACGAGATCGATCCCTCGGGCTGCATGATCAAAGGGGGCGGGGCTGCCTTGACGCGCGAAAAAATTGTGGCAGCTCAGTCACAGAAGTTTGTGTGCATCGTGGATGACACCAAGCTGGTGCCGGTGTTGGGCCGGTTCCCGCTGCCTGTGGAGGTGATTCCCATGGCCAGCCAGCGCCTGATCGCCCAGTTTGCAGCCATGGGTGGCTCAGCCAGCGTGCGCCTGCGCGACGGGGTTCCGTTGGTGACCGACAACGGCCAGCATATTTTGGATGTGATCGGCCTGCGGATCACCGATCCCTTGGCGTTCGAGACCCAGGTGAGCCAGTGGCCGGGCGTGGTGACCGTGGGGGTGTTTGCTCACCAGCGGGCTACGGTGTGTCTGGCGGGATCCGCTCAGGGTGTGACCACTACCAATTTCCAATGAAATAACCCCCTTACGCTTGCTGCGTAAGGATTTCTAGCTATGCCTGTTGCAGGTGTGTTCTGGTCAGAACCTAATGCCAGCTGGGTTGCTGGGCAGCACTGTAGGCTTGGGGCGGGGTGGGGCAGTTGGTGCACTGGCGGGCGCATTGGCCCTGGCGGCTGCGGCGTCTGTGGCAGAGGCTGGCGGTAGAGGTGCCAGCGGCTGGGCCGGTGGCTGCGCGTAGCGGCTGGGCAGTGCCGATGTTTTTGGGTAACCCGCGTTGTCCAGGTACTGCGCCCACTCCTGTGCCGAGAATCCCAGCACCTTTTGTCCGCCAATGGTCACCAGCGGCAGAGAGTTGTCTGGGTTGATGCGCTCGAACGCCTCAATGTCTTCGCGGGTGTTGACGGTTTTTTCTGTGAACGGAATCCCCCTGGCGGCCAGTAGTTTGCGCCCCGCATCGCAGGGGCCGCAGCGCTGTGCGCTGTACAAGGTGACCGGGTATTTTTGCGTCAGCTGCTGCAGCTCGTAGGGTAGGGGGCTGCTGTCGGTGCCGGGCTTGGGTGGCGCCCCGGTGCTCATGTCGGTGACAGCGACCGGCGCATTGGCAGGGGGCCGGTCAGAAAAAGTCACCCGACCGTCTGGCCCCACATACCGGTACACGGTCTGGGCCATGGCTGCGCTGGCCGTCAAGGCCATGGCAAGTGCCAGTGCCAGGCCACGGCCCCATGGGGCTGACCCGCCACCTGCCCGCGCATGCGCTGTATCGCCCAAGGTGTGGCCAGAGCGGGGGGCGGTGGTGCATGGCAAGGTGTTCACAGCCGCTTCCTTCAGGTGGTGTGGAGGTGTGTCGGAGCGAGGTGACACAGGTTCATGCGTTGGCCATGCCCTGGTGTCGCAGCAGCGCATCTGGAGATGGTGTGCGGCCCCTGAACGCCACAAACGATTCCATGGCCGGGCGGCTGCCGCCCGCCTCCAGAATGGACTGGCGGTAGTGGCGGCCAGTGGTCACATCCAGCGTGGTGCCACTGGACTGTGCGGCTTCCTCAAAGGCAGCATAGGCGTCGGCTGACAGGACCTCGGCCCATTTGTAGCTGTAGTAGCCTGCGGCATACCCACCCGAAAAAATGTGGCTGAAGGTGTGGGCGGTGCGGTTGTAGGGTGGAGGCTGCAGCAACGCCACCTCGCTGCGCACCTGCTGCTGGAGGGTCAGCACGTCCGGCTTGCCATCCGTCAGGGGCACATCGCCCATGTGCAGCAGCATGTCGAACAAGGCCAGCTCGACCTGTCGCAGGGTTTGCAGACCGCTCTGGAAGTTTTTGGCCGCCAGCATCTTGTCGTACAGCGCGCGGGGCAGTGGCTCGCCGGTGTCCACATGCGCAGTCATGTGCTTGAGCACGTCCCACTCCCAACAGAAGTTTTCCATGAACTGGCTGGGCAGCTCCACCGCGTCCCACTCCACACCGCTGATGCCAGAGACGTCGCGCTCGTTCACTTGGGTGAGCAGGTGGTGCAAGCCATGACCAAATTCATGGAAGAGGGTGATCACGTCGTCGTGGGTCAACAGCGCAGGCTGGCCACCGTTGCCTTCAGCGAAATTGCACACCAGGTGGGCCACCGGCGTTTGCAGTCGCGTGGTGTCGGGCCGCATCCAGCGAGCACGCACGTCGTCCATCCACGCGCCGCCGCGCTTGCCAGTGCGGGCGCTCTGGTCCAGGTAGAACTGACCCACCAGCTCGGTGCCGCGCTCCAGCCTGAAAAATTGCACGCTGGGGTGCCAGGTGGCCGTCTGGTCGGGCCGAATGGACACCTCGAACAGCGTCTCGATGATGGCAAACAACCCTTGCAACACCTTGGGGGCGGTGAAATAGGTTTTCAGCTCCTGCTCGCTGAAGGCATAGCGGGCCTCCTTGAGCTTTTCGGCAATGAATGACCAGTCCCAGGGCTGGGGGTCGCTCATGCCGAGTTCGGTACGCGCAAATTCGCGCATGTCGTCCAGGTCTTGCTGGGCGTAAGGGCGGGCTTTTTGGGCCAATTCGCGCAGAAAACCCACCACCTCGGCGGGCGACTGAGCCATTTTGGGCACCAGCGACACGTCCGCATACGAGGCATGTCCCAACAGCTTGGCTTCTTCCTGGCGCAAGGCCAACAGCTCTTGCATCAGGGCGGTGTTGTCGTACCGACGCTGGTCCTCGGGTGCCTGGTCGCTGGCGCGGGTGGTGTGGGCCTTGTACAGGCGCTCACGCAAGTCGCTGCGCTGGGCAAACTGCATCACGGGGATGTAGCAGGGCATTTTCAGCGTCAGCAGGTAGCCGCTGTGCCCCTGGCTTTCAGCAGCAGCACGGGCGGTGGCTTGGATGTCGGCCGGTATGCCCGCCATTTCGTCCTCGGTGGCGAGGTAACTGAACGCCTCGGTGGCGTCCAGGGCGTTTTCGCTGAATTTTTGCGACAACTCCGCCTGACGCTCCTGGATGGCGGCAAAGCGTTGTTTGGCCTCACCCGTCAGTTCGGCCCCACCCAGCACGAAGCCGCGCATGGCATTGCGGTGGGCCTGGGCTTGCTCCGCATTCAGGGTGGCGGTGTCAATTGCCTTGTACTTGGCGTACAAGCGCTCGTCAGAGCCCAGTCGGGTCCAAAATTCGGTGACCCGTGGCAAAGCGGCGTTGTAAGCCTCGCGCAGTGCCGGGGAGTCGGCCACGCTGTTGAGGTGGTTGACGGCGCCCCAGGCCCGGCCCAGACGCTCGGTTGCGACATCCAGGCACCCGCACAGCGCGGCCCATGTGGCGGGAAAGTCGGGCTGCACCACTTGCTCCAGGGCTGCATTGGTGTTGGCCAGGAGCTCATCGAGCGCTGGGCCGATGCACTCCGGGGTGATTGCATCAAAGCGGGGCAGATCGGAAAAGTCGAGCAGCGGGTTGGGGCGGGCGTCGGTCATCGGTTGGGCGGGCGTGGTCAGTGGGATTGGCTCTTTTTGACGCTTTTCTTCAGCACTTTGGCCCGTTTGACGGTGCCTCCGGGCGTCAGGCGCTGGTTGCCCAGCACCCGCACGGTCTTGACCTGCGGACGCTGGCCCCCTCGGCTGCTGAACTTGAGCACCTTGACGTCGCGAGGGGCGGCACCCCGGTCCTCGTCGATGTCTTTGGGTTTGTCTTCGATTGGGCGCCACAGCACCAGCAGTTTGCCGATGTGCTGAATGGGTGCGGCGTTCAGGTCGCCCGCCAGCGTGTGCAGCATGGCTTCTCGGGCGTTGCGGTCGTCGGAGAAGACGCGGATTTTGATGAGGCCGTGCGCTTTGAGGGCATGGTCGGCTTCTTTGGTGACGGCGGGGGTCAAGCCATCGTTGCCAATGAAGACAACAGGTGACAGGTGGTGTGCGTCGGCGCGGTGGCTCTTGCGCTGAGCGGGCGTGAGTTGGATCTGGGGCATGGGACAATTATCGGTGATCACTCTGTTCTCTCGGGCAGCGGGCGAAATTTCTACGGGCCATGAAAGTCAACACCAAAAGCAAGAAGGTCAACAAAGCATGGCTGAACGATCATGTCAACGACACCTACGTCAAGCTGGCCAAGCAAGAGGGCTACCGGGCGCGCGCAGCCTACAAACTCAAAGAGATTGACGAGACCCTGGGGCTGATCAGGCCTGGCCAGTGCGTGGTGGACCTGGGGTCCACCCCTGGCGCCTGGAGCCAGTATGTGCGGCGGCGGCTGTCGCCGCAGGGTGCCGCAGCGGGTCAGCTCGACGGCGCGATTGTGGCCATGGACATCCTGCCCATGGACCCGATCGAGGGCGTGAGGTTTATTCAAGGCGATTTCCGGGAAGAGGACACACTGGCAGCCCTGCGGGAGGCCCTCGGGCCGCACGCTGCCGAGCACCGCGTGGATGCCGTGGTGTCCGACATGGCCCCCAACCTGTCGGGCATTGAAACCGTGGATGCGGCCCGGATATCGCTGCTGGTGGAGCTGGCGGTGGATTTTGCGCTGGCCCACCTCAGGCCCGAGGGCTCGTTGGTGGCCAAGGTGTTCCATGGCAGTGGCTACAGTGACCTTGTGCAGCTGTTTCGTCGGAATTTCAAGGTGGTCAAGGCCATCAAGCCCAAGGCGTCGCGTGACAAATCCTCTGAAACCTTTTTGGTGGGCATCGGTCTGAAATGACCAGTGGCCGCTTCGATGGCTTTTTTCAATCGAGCAAATAGGCTGAGCTAGTAGGGGTTGAGGTAATTGTCAAGCCCCCGCATTCTTGAAACGCCTAAAATCCGCACAACATGCCAACAAGTCAATCAATCAGGAGTCGGACTTGAACAATCAGTGGTTTTCCAAAATAGCCGTGTGGATGGTCATTGCCATGGTGCTCTTCACCGTGTTCAAGCAATTTGACGGACGCCAAGCGGTCGGGTCCGGTTATATGGGGTACTCGGAGTTTCTGGACGAGGTGAAGGCCAGCCGCATCAAGAGCGCCACCATTGCCGAGGGAGCAGGAGGCACAGAGATCACGGCCATCACCATTGACGACCGGCGCGTGCGCACCACTGCGACGTTTCTGGACCGTGGGCTTGTGGGTGACCTGATTGCCAATGACGTCAAGTTCGACGTCAAACCGCGCGAAGAAGGTTCTTTGCTGATGACGCTCTTGGTTAGCTGGGGCCCCATGCTGCTGTTGATCGGGGTGTGGATCTACTTCATGCGACAGATGCAAGGTGGCGGCAAGGGCGGTGCATTCAGCTTTGGCAAAAGCAAGGCACGCATGCTGGACGAGAACAACAACACGGTGACCTTTGCCGATGTGGCTGGCTGCGACGAGGCCAAAGAAGAGGTGAAGGAGGTGGTTGACTTTCTGAAAGACCCCCAGCGCTTCCAAAAGCTCGGTGGACGCATCCCCCGTGGTCTGTTGCTGGTGGGACCGCCCGGAACGGGTAAAACCCTGTTGGCCAAAGGCATAGCCGGCGAAGCCAAGGTGCCGTTTTTCAGCATTTCCGGCTCTGATTTCGTCGAGATGTTTGTGGGTGTGGGTGCAGCCCGCGTGCGTGACATGTTCGAGAACGCCAAGAAGAACGCACCATGCATCATCTTCATTGATGAAATCGACGCCGTGGGCCGCCAGCGTGGTGCGGGCTTGGGCGGCGGCAACGATGAGCGCGAACAAACTCTCAACCAGATGCTGGTGGAGATGGACGGCTTTGAAACCAACCTGGGCGTGATCGTGGTGGCCGCGACCAACCGGCCCGACATCCTGGATGCTGCTCTGCTTCGCCCTGGGCGTTTTGACCGGCAGGTGTACGTGACGCTGCCCGATATTCGTGGTCGCGAACAAATTCTCAATGTCCACATGCGCAAGGTGCCACTGGGTGCCGACGTGAATGCCAGCATCATTGCCCGAGGTACACCCGGCATGAGCGGTGCCGACCTGGCCAACCTGTGCAACGAAGCGGCACTGATGGCCGCACGCCGCAACGCGCGCACTGTTGAAATGCAGGATTTTGAAAAAGCCAAAGACAAAATCTTCATGGGCCCCGAGCGCAAGAGCATGGTCATGCCCGAAGAAGAGCGCAAAAACACGGCATACCACGAGTCTGGTCATGCGCTGATCGGCAAACTTCTGCCCAAATGTGACCCTGTACACAAAGTGACCATCATTCCCCGCGGCCGTGCCCTGGGTGTGACCATGAGTTTGCCGGCACAGGATCGCTACAGCTACGACAAGGACTACATGCTGAACCAGATCAGCATGTTGTTCGGTGGTCGCATTGCCGAAGAAGTGTTCATGAACCAGATGACCACAGGCGCCAGCAACGATTTTGAGCGAGCCACCACCATTGCCCGGGACATGGTGATGCGCTACGGCATGACTGACGCATTGGGTCCCATGGTGTATGCCGAAAACGAGGGCGAGGTGTTTCTGGGCCGTTCGGTGACCAAAACCACCAACATGAGCGAACAGACCATGCAAAAGGTCGACGCCGAAGTACGCCGAATCATTGACCAGCAGTACGCGCTGGCCCGCCAGCTGATTGAGGAACACAGCGACCAGATGCACGCCATGGCCAAGGCCTTGCTGGAATGGGAAACCATAGACGCTGACCAGATTGACGACATCATGGCCGGCAAGCCTCCGCGCCCCCCCAAGGACTGGACGCCACGCAACCCGTCGGTCGGTGGCGGTGGGAGCGGCGGTGCGCCTGCCGTCTCGCCCGACGCAGCGCCCACAGCGGCCTGAGCGTTGTGAGCGTCTCCCCGCTGTTTGGCGGGGTCTCTTTTTGAACAAGCCGGGAGTGATCCCGGCTTTGTTTTTGGCCCAACTTTTTCGCACGCTCTATGAAGTGGCAAACCTCCCGTTTCCTCATTGATGTTTCCAGGCCCCAGGTCATGGGCATCGTGAACATCACCCCGGACTCGTTTTCCGATGGCGGACGCTGGGCCGGACCGGCCGCGGCCATGCGTCATTGCGACACATTGGTGGCCCAGGGGGCTGACATTCTGGACCTGGGTGCGGAGTCCAGCCGACCCGGAGCCGCGCCCGTTCCTCTGGAGCTGGAGTTGCAAAGGTTGATGCCTGTGTTGGCCTATGCGGTCACGCTGGGGGTGCCCGTGTCAGTGGACACCTGCAAGCCGGAGGTGATGCACGCTGCGTTGGACGCAGGGGCGGACATCATCAACGACATTTGGGCACTGCGCCAACCATGGCTTGCAGGTGGCGTATCCGCCGCGCAAGCTGTGGCTGCACACCCTACATGCGGTGTGTGCTTGATGCACATGCACCGCAACCCTGCCGACATGCAGCAGTTTCCCATGCAGGGTGATGTGGTGGTGCAGGTTAAAGAATTTCTGCAGCAAAGAGTTTTTGATGCACAAGCGCTGGGCATCAAAAACAATCGAATTTTTGTGGATCCAGGCATTGGTTTTGGAAAAACCGCCGAGCAAAATCTGGCGTTGTTGGCGCGACAATCTGAGCTTGCCCCTGCTGGCGTCGGATTGCTGGCGGGGTGGTCGCGCAAAAGTTCTCTTGCAGTGTTGGCTGCGTCTGTGGGTGCCGAGTTGGGGGCTACCGATGTGGCGTCAGACCGCCTGGTGCCCAGTGTGGTGGCCGCTTTGCTGGCGATTCAGCGCGGTGCGCGCGTGGTTCGGGTGCACGATGTGAAGGAAACTGTGCAGATGGTCAGACTGTGGCAAGCCGTTGGAAGCGTGCCTGCGGCGTCCGCGCGTTGAGCCATCGACCGGTTGGTGAGTTTTTCAAAAAATAGGAGGAAAGAAGCACATGAGCAGACGCTATTTTGGTACGGACGGTATCCGGGGCACGGTGGGGGTCAGTCCCATTACCCCGGACTTCATCATGAAACTGGCCCATTCGGTGGGTCGGGTTCTTCGGCGGGACGGATCTCGCCCAACGGTATTGATTGGCAAAGACACACGCATATCGGGTTACATGCTGGAGAGTGCGCTGGAGTCTGGCTTCAACTCTGCCGGTGTGGACGTGGTGCTGTTGGGGCCAGTGCCCACCCCTGCGGTGGCCTACCTCACCCGAGCATTGCGTGCGGATCTGGGTGTGGTCATCAGCGCCAGCCACAATCCGTTTGAGGACAACGGAATCAAGTTTTTCAGCGCCCACGGCGCCAAGCTCCCAGATGGTTGGGAGCTGGAGGTGGAGGCCATGTTGGACCAGCCGCCAGCTTGGGTCAACTCTGCGGCGCTGGGCAAGGCCCGTCGGCTTGATGATGCTGCCGGTCGCTACATTGAGTTTTGCAAAAGCACGTTTCCCAACGATCTGACCCTGAAAGGTTTGCGGATCGTGGTCGATGGCGCGCACGGCGCTGCCTACCAGATTGCGCCGACGGTGTTTCACGAGTTGGGTGCAGAGGTGGTGGCCATCGGATGTTCTCCCGATGGGCTCAATATCAACCTCAACGTGGGTGCCACGCATCCACAGGCGCTGGTGGAGGCCGTCAAGGCACACCGCGCAGACTTTGGTGTCGCCTTGGATGGTGACGCTGACCGTTTGCAAATTGTTGACCGGCACGGGCGATTGTTCAATGGCGATGAGCTGCTGTACGTCATGGCCAGCGATCGCTTGCGCACAAGCCAGGCACTGGGTCTGCCGCGCGGGCCTGAGATGGCCGGCGTTGTGGGTACGTTGATGACCAACATGGCGGTTGAACTCGCGCTTAGAGATGCAGGTTTCGAGTTCGTTCGGGCCAAGGTGGGGGACCGCTATGTCTTGGAGGAGTTGGAAAAGCGCGGTTGGCAGTTGGGCGGCGAGGGTTCTGGCCACCTCCTGGCACTGGACAGGCACACCACAGGCGACGGACTGGTATCGGCGTTGCAAATTTTGAAAGCGGTGGTTCGCTCGGGCGAAGAGCTGGCCGATTTGCTGTCCGAGGTCACGCTGTTCCCGCAGACCTTGCTGAATGTGCGTCTCAAGCCCGGCCAGGACTGGAAGAACAATGAACGGCTGCAGAGTGAAATTGCCGCGGTGGAGCAGGAATTGGGTACCAATGGTCGGGTGTTGGTGCGTGCCAGTGGCACAGAGCCGCTGCTGCGGTTGATGGTGGAGGCCAGAGACGGAAACGTTGCCCGCCAGCTGGCCCAGCGTCTGGCCGATGCGGTTGTTTCTGTCTGATGGCCAGCAATATGGTCGTTGTTGGGGCAGGGGACCGAGATCTGTCTTATCGGTTGGAAGCCCCGTGGGGCTACGCCAGGTTGGTCAACTATGCGGATTGCGCAGACGCAGCCGCCTTGGTTCAGCTGCTGGATGCGTACGCCCAGGACCCAGCTGGTGGAGGCGAACCACTGAGTGACTTTGCCAAGGACAATCTGCCTGTTTCGCTGTCTCAGAGGGCGGCGTTCAGCATCATTGCTGTTGCCGATGGTCGGCCTGTCGGCTTGGTCAACTGTCTTGAAGGGTTCTCCACCTTTGCCTGTCAGACACTGGTCAACGTACATGACGTGGCGGTGGTCGCCGACTTTCGTGGGCACGGAGTCGGTCGCGTGATGCTTGAATTGGCTGAGCGCGAAGCGCTTCGCCGGGGTGCTTGCAAGCTCACGCTGGAGGTACTGTCCAACAACCTGCCTGCCCGTACCTTGTACGAGCGCATGGGTTTTGCTGATTACCAGTTGTCCCCCGACATGGGCAGCGCGTGTTTTATGCAGAAATGGCTGAAACCGCCGGTAAACCATCTATAATGCAAGGCTTGTCGGGGCGTAGCGCAGCCTGGTAGCGCATCTGCTTTGGGAGCAGAGGGTCGTGAGTTCGAATCCCACCGCCCCGACCAATTACGACAAAAAGGCCCAATGCTTCAAGTGTTGGGCCTTTTTTCATGGATTTTCTGTCCGTAGCTCAGTTGGATAGAGCACCGGCCTTCTAAGCCGGTTGTCGCTGGTTCGATCCCAGCCGGGCAGGCCAACCCCATGCAAGGCCTTGGTATAGGGCCACGACTGGACGATCCACCCAGTCGATGGCCATGACTCACCAGCCGATGAGTCCTCTCCCTCGCAGAGGCTGCTCAGCGATCTGACTGCCACCGACAAATGTGGGGTGCGTCGGTTGCGTCGCAATCTGGGCCTTAGCAGCCTCGCGTCACAGGCATATTCACTGCTGCGGGTTTGACCATGTGTTTGGCCAACTCCAGCTTGGCAATGGCACTGCGGTGAACCTCGTCCGGGCCATCTGCCAGCCTGAGTGTGCGTTGGTTGGCATAAGAATAGGCGAGTGGGAAGTCGTCGCTGACACCTGCTCCGCCGTGGGCCTGTATGGCCCAGTCAATGACCTTGGCGGCCACGTTGGGTGCTACCACCTTGATCATGGCAATTTCGGTGCGAGCCAATTTGTTGCCGACGGTGTCCATCATGAATGCCGCTTTCAGGGTCAGCAGTCTGGCCTGGTCGATCAGGCAGCGAGATTCGGCAATGCGCTCGTGCCACACAGATTGGGTCGAAATGGGTTTGCCAAAGGCCACTCGGGCGTTCAAGCGCTGGCACATCAGTTCCAGTGCCCGTTCGGCCGCACCAATGGATCGCATGCAGTGGTGGATGCGACCTGGTCCCAGGCGGCCCTGGGCAATTTCAAACCCCCGGCCTTCACCAAGCAGCAGGTTGCTGGCGGGCACCCTGACGTTGGTCAGCACCACCTCCATATGGCCATGGGGTGCGTCGTCGTAACCGAATACAGACAGGGGCCGGACCACTTCAACACCCTGGGCGTTGGCAGGAATCAGGACCATGGACTGTTGCTGGTGTCGGCCCGCGTCGGGGTCTGTTTTCCCCATCAGGATATACACCGCGCAGCGTGGGTCGCCTGCCCCCGATGACCACCACTTGCGCCCGTTGATGACGTACTCGTCACCGCTGCGCTCGATGCGGCATTGGATGTTGGTGGCATCTGATGAGGCAACCTCGGGCTCTGTCATCAGGAAAGCGGAACGTATGTCACCCCGCAGCAGGGGCTCCAGCCACTGGTCTTTTTGTGCTTCGGTCCCATAGCGTTCAATGGTTTCCATGTTCCCGGTATCGGGTGCCGAACAGTTGAACACTTCTGCAGCAAATGTCACGCGACCCATGATTTCGCAAAGGGGCGCGTATTCCAGGTTCGACAGCCCTTGCGGTGCACGGGAAGACTTGGGCAGGAATAGGTTCCACAAACCAGCATCCTTGGCCTTTGGTTTGAGTTTTTCGATCAGTCGGGTGGGAATCCAGGGGTTGCCCTGGCGGCGGTTTTCGGCAATTTCAGCAAAAAATTGCGTTTCGTTGGGGTAAATATGCTCGTCCATGAAGGCCAGAAGTTGAGATTGCATCTGTTTCACGGTTGGGGTGTAGTCAAAGTTCATGGTGCGGTGTTCTCCTGGGTGTGTGAATTCGGGTGGCTGCCAATTGCTCAGCCTTGGGCCTGGGCCATCGCCCAAGCGCTGTGTGCCATGGGTCTGGCCCCTGCCGCTGACTGCAGCGCCTGCGCGCTCGACGCGGTGCCAGCCTGAACCCGTTTGGCGATGCCTTGCAATATGGCTGCCAGACGAAACATGTTGTAGGCCAGGTAAAACCCCCAGTCGGCCTCCAGTGCCTCGGGTGTGATGAAGCGGGTTCGCTCGCAATACAGCGCGATGTATTCCTTCTCGGTGGGAATGTTCAACGCGCCCAGGTCCAACCCTGCCAGCCCACGGAAGACGCCGGGCGGGATGTGCCATGACATGCAGTGGTAGCTGAAGTCAGCAAGTGGGTGGCCCAGTGTGGACAGCTCCCAATCGAGAACAGCGGCTGCATGTGGGGACGCGGCATCGAACATGATGTTGTCGAGTCGGTAGTCGCCATGGACGATGCTCACCCGGTCAGTCGCTTGTGCGCTGTCTGGAATATTCGCCGGCAGCCACTCGATCAATTGCTCCATCTCAGGGATGGGGTCGGTCACGGAAGACAGATACTGTTTGGTCCAGCGGGAGATTTGCCGCTCGAAGTAATTGCCAGGCTTGCCGAAGTTGGCCAAACCGACACGCTGCGGGTTGATCAGGTGCAGCTCCGCCAGCACCCGGTTCATTTCCAGGTAGATACTTCGGCGGTCGTCGCGCCCGACATTGGGCAGCGATTGTTCCCAGAATACCCTTCCCGGGACGTGGTCCATGATGTAGAACGCTCGGCCAATCACAGACTCGTCTTCGCACAGACCCAGCATCGCTGCCACTGGAACTGCAGAGCTCTTGAGGGCAGACATCACCCGAAACTCGCGCTCGATCGCATGGGCTGACGGGAGGAGCTTGGCCACCGGCCCTGGCTTGCTGCGCAGTACATACACCTTGGTGGGGGTGTCCAGTCGGTAGGTAGGGTTGGATTGTCCACCCTTGAACCTCGTTACCTGCAGCGGTCCATTGAACCAGGGAATGTGAGCCGCCATCCAGTCGCTCAGCCGCTGGGCGTCGATGGCGTGACCATCGGTCGCAGGGCTTTGAGGTGGGTGAGCTGGTGGCGCTTCAGCGGTGTTTGGCATCGGGTGTCTCTGTGGGGGCTGACGCTGGCCACCAGCGAGGGTGGCTGGTCGGGGCGGGAGGTGTGGGAATCAGTGTTCCGCTTCGGAAATTCGCATCAGTGCCTCGCGCTGGCGGATGACCAGACCGCCTGGTTCGATCCGGATGGCACCTTCGCGCTCCATCGATTTGAGCTCCTGGTTTACCCGCTGCCGGGATGCACCCAGCAGTTGCGCCAGTTCTTCCTGGGCCAGCTGCAGGCCAATGCGTGTTTCGCTTCCGTCTGACAGGCAGGGAACTCCGTAGCTGCGCACCAGATGCAGCAGCTGCTTGGCCAAACGTGCCCTCAGGGGCAGGGTGTTGAGGTCTTCGACCAGGCCAAACAGGGTCCGGATTCGACGCGCCTGCAAGCGCATCAGTGCTTCGTACAGCTCGGTGTGCTGCTGCAGAATTTTGTTGAGGTCGTTGCGGGCCACGCACAGCAGGGTAGTGGGGCCATGGGCGTAGGCATCGTGGGTGCGCTGGTCGCCATCGAACATGGCCACATCTCCAAACCACACGCCAGGCTCGACATACGTCAGTGTGATCTGCTTGCCCGACAAGGATGTGGAGCTGACCCGCACAGCACCCTTGGCGACCGCTGTCCACTCGGTGGGCGGATCTCCCCGGGCGGTGATCAGGTCGCTGTCTTTGTAGCGTTTGACGTAGGCGCATCGCAGAATGTCGTGTCGCAAGGAAGGAGATAGGCTGGAAAACCATCTACCGGCGTTGATGGCCTCTCGTTCTTCCATTGTCAGAATTGGTTCGTCCATGGGCTGTCCTTTCAGTGACTGGAAATGGAATGGGTGTCGCAGGGGGGACCTGCGGATGCCCCGCATACAGCGGTGGTGACGTGGCCGGGGGCTTGTTCTGCCGCGCGTCAGAGCTCTTCTTGAAGTAGGCTGAGACCCAAGGCCCCACGTCGACGCAACCACGGAGAGGGGCGGTAGCGAGGGTCGCCGTACACAGTTTGCATGTTGAACAGCACCTCCAGGAGATTGCCCGGGCCTATCGCATCGCCCAGGTGCAGGGGACCGTTGGGGTAACCCAGC
Source organism: Burkholderiaceae bacterium (assembly GCA_030695205.1). GTDB lineage: Bacteria > Pseudomonadota > Gammaproteobacteria > Burkholderiales > Burkholderiaceae_C > UBA2334. The sequence goes on from JAUYTN010000004.1 coordinate 128,678, forward strand.
CCCAGGGTCACAGCTGTGTCAAGGTCGGTGGGGGTGCATATGCCTTGTTGGCACATGTCGGCAGCAATGTTGACCATGTGCGCGAGCACCCGTTGCGTGACAAACCCACCGCTGTCCCGGATGACGCTGACAGGCTTGCCGTCCCGACTGAACAGTGCCCAGGCGGCATCCCGGATATCCGCGCGGGTCGCCGGTGTGGTGGCCAGCACCCGGCGTCGGGTCGTCTGGTCGTCCAGCAACATGTCGATGCCCATGGTTCGGCCAGGGTCTAGTTGGTCCACCGCTGCCAGTGTGGTCACGTCAAGTCCCAGAGGCGCCACCAGTATCAGCGCTTGGGCACTGGGTGCTGCCGCTGTTTCGATGTGCGCGTCCAGTGTTTTGAGCAACCGGTAGATGTCTGCACGCCGTGCTGCCTTGGGCGAAACCCAAACGGGTGGGCAAACCGCTACGTTGGGGGGGCGCACTGGCTCGGGCCGTTGGATTTGACCTTCGGTGTAGCGGTAAAACCCTGCACCCGTTTTTCGGCCAAGCACACCAGCGGTCAGACGCTGCGCCGTGGTCACACTTGGGCGGTACCGCGGCTCCTGGTAAAACTGGTTGTAGATGGACTCCATGACCGGGTGAGACACGTCCAAACCGGTCAGGTCCATCAGCTCGAACGGGCCGAGCTTGAAGCCAGCCTGGTCTGTGAGTATCTGGTCAATCGTTGCGAAGTCTGCGACCTGCTCTCCGTGAATGCGCAGCGCCTCGGTCACGAAGCCTCTGCCCGCATGGTTGACGATAAAACCGGGCGTATCCAGTGCCATGACCGGTGTGTGACCCATGGCACGCGCCAGTGCGCACAGTCTCGGGGCCACCGCCGGATCGGTGTTCAACCCGGGAATGACTTCCACCACCTTCATCAGTGGCACGGGGTTGAAAAAATGAAAACCCACTATGTGCGACTCCCGGTCCTGGCCGCTGGCGATGGCCGTCACAGACAGCGATGACGTGTTGGTGGCCAGCACGGCAGCCGGACACAACTTGCCCAACTGGGCCATCAGTTGCCGCTTGATGGCCAGGTTTTCAACAATTGCCTCTACCACGATGTCGCAAGCAGCAAGGTCTTCCATCGCCACGGCGTCGTGTATGCGCTCGAAAAGCGTGTGTGCGTCCTGCGCCGAGCGGCGCCCCTTGGCCACCTGCCGATGCCATTGCGCCCGGATCTGCTCCGTTGCGGCACTGACTTGCTCAGGTTGCTGATCGAACACAATGACCTGGCACCCTGCCTCCGCGGCGATTTGTGCAATTCCCCGCCCCATGGCGCCAGCACCTACGATACCTACTGTTGAGAAGCCTATTTCCATTCGATGTCTCCTGTGTCTGCTCTCTAGATTGACTGTGCCAGAATGGTGACACGAAAAAACGTGAGGTTGTATGGGGCGATGGTTTTTGTTGGCAAGCGCGTTGGCAATGGCGTCTCCCGATGGCTACGGCCTGTCTTTGGAACAGGCCCAGGGGAGTGTCACACTCGGGCGCCCGCTGGATATCGTGGTACCCATTCGTGGATCTGCCGCTGGTGCGGATGCCGATGTGTGCGAACAAGCGGTGGTTTACCTGGGCGAGTCGTTGGTCCCGCCCCATTTGGTCCAGTTGTCGCGCCTGCCAGATGAAAGGGATGCCACCAAGCAACGCCTGCGGGTCCAGACCCGGATACCCGTCAATGAGCCCTATGTATCGGTGGAATTGAGCGCCGGTTGCGTCGGGCGTCAGACGCGCGTATTTACTTTGCTGGCCGATATGGCCGCTATGGCCCCTTCTTTCAACGTGGACGCAGCTTCTGCTGCTCGACCATCGGCTGCGCCGCCTTCCCCATCGGCGTTTGGGGCGGCTTCCGCAGAAGGGGTCAGTGGCACGGTGCCTGTAACAAGACCTGCATCCAAGCCAGGTCGGATGAGCGGTGGAGAGCCGCTCTCTCATGCGTCGGCTAGTGCGGCACGTGCGGAGTCACCTGCGACTGCTGCCCCTGCGTCCCGATCTGCCGCCTTCGAGCGGCGAGCAACCACCACCCAGGCACCGCCTGTGCTCAAGTTGGACCCCATCGAGCTGCTGGAAGATGCCGCTAGTTCGGCGCCGAGACTGGTTTTGTCGATGGAGTGGACCGCACCATCAGACGTCCCCGATCCCGCTCTCGACGCCAGGCGGGCCGACGCCCGCCGCGCGTGGGCTGAGCTGCTGGAGCCCGACCAAACCGGTGCAACGGCGGCGCAGGTCGAGACGCTGCAGGCGCAGCTGGCATCTGCCCGTGTGGCCTTGGAGGCTGCTGTGCAGCTGCAGACCGACCAGGCCAGGCAGCTGGAGGATGAGCAGCAGGCACGCTACAACAATCCTGTATTTTTGGGGGTGCTGGCTGCTTTGCTGGCCGCGCTCGCGGCTTTGGGGTTTCTGTGGCGCAGCCGCAGTCGGGATGCGTCGACGCCCAAAGAGTGGTGGAAGTCCGTCAGGGCGGTAGACGAACCGTTTCGCCAGCTGGTTGAGCGTCGCCGAACGGCCAAGGCCCGAAAAGCCGAACTCGCCGATCGTGCAGGTGCTGCAAGCACCCTCGATGTCGATATGGATTCGCTGTTTGCCGACGATGCATTCAAAACGTCTGCGTCCAACCCAGCGGGCGATACAAGACCACCCAACACCCACCCTGCAACCTCTGCGTTTTTGCCCAGTGTGCTGCCGGGCACCTCCGCCTCGCTGCTGGCAGAGGAGCTGTTTGATCTTCAGCAGCAGGTGGAATTTTTCATATCCCTGGGGCAGTTGGAACAGGCGGTGGAGGTCTTGCTGAACCACCTGTCCGATGGGCATGAGCCCAGCCCGCTCGCATACCTCGACCTGCTCAAGCTCTACCACCAGATGGGTTTGAGGGACAAGTACCAAAGCCTGATGACCGAGTTCAATGCACAGTTCAACGCGGCCGCTCCTTCGTTTGACAACTATGCGCAGTCCAGACGCGGTCTGGAGCGCTATAGCCAAGCCTTGTCACGCATCCAAAGTCTGTGGCCCAGTCAGGCAGTGCTGGAGCTGATTGAAGCTTCACTGTTCCGCCACCCGAACTCAGCCCGGGAGGACATGTTCGACCTGGAGGCCTACCGCGAGCTGCTGCTGCTGTATGGCGTGGCACGTGAGATTCTTGCCGATGCGTCCAACCAGCAGGAGGCAAGGGTCAATCCCGATGCCCAATGGTTGGCTCGCCAGATCGATGCTCCCGTGGCGGCAGCGACCGGATTTGGCGCGACCAGCTTGCAGCCTCTGTCGGCCGGCGAACCGGTCACGCCTGCCCAGTCCCAGGTTGGAGAGCAGGTAGGGCAGCGTGGCGACCAAGCTCTGTATGCGGATCTTGACTTGGACCTGAGCGACGCCTTCGCGGTCATTCAACCTGTGGAGGTGCCATCGGCAACCGCCCAGACCCCAGAGACGCCGCAGACCCAGGCGCTGGCCAAGGATGCACCAGACGCAGAGGCTCTAACCGCTGACACGCAAAGTCGCATGCTGGATTTCGACTTCACAGACCTTGAGGCTGAGCCCACCCGCTCCATCAAGAAATCGGGCCCGCCCGTTTAGCAGCCAGCCGAGCTGTTGTTTGAGGCGCTTGGTATGCGACTGCGTTGTGTGGTGGTCAGCGCATCCTGATGGCGAAAAGCCGTTCAGCTGTTGCGTCGGCGAATCTGCAATGCACCTGGGTTCACGATGTTGGTGGGGGTGCCACGTATGAAGTTGGTGACGTTGTCGAACGCTGCGCTGAAGTAGGCCTCGTAGTTGTCTTTTTCGACGTAGCCAATGTGGGGTGTGCAAATGCAGTTCTCCAGCCGCAACAGGGCATGTCCTTGAAGGATGGGTTCTGACTCGAACACATCGATTGCCGCCATGCCTGGGCGGCAGCGGTTGAGCGCAGCGATCAGGGCGTCTGGCTCAATCAGCTCGGCCCGGGAGGTGTTCACCAACAACGCCGAGGGCTTCATTTTGCTGAGGTCGTCCAAAGTGACACAGCCTTGAGTGGATGGCGAGAGACGCAGGTGCAGCGACAGTACGTCGCTGGATTCAAAAAGCTCGTCTTTGTTGCCCGCAAGCTCGTGCCCATCGGCGGCGGCACGTTGGCGTGCGTCATCGCTGCCCCAGACCACCACCCGCATACCAAACGCGCGCCCGTAGCTTGCGACCAGGGTGCCCACTTTGCCGTAGCTCCACACCCCAAGTGTTTTTCCACGCAGCACCGTGCCCAGACCAAAATTGGCAGGCATGGCCTGTGACTTGAGCCCCGATTGTTGCCAGACCCCGTGCTTGAGGCTGGCGATGTAGTGGGGCAGGCGGCGACTGGCCGCCATGATCAGCGCCCAGGTGAGCTCGGCAGGCGCAATGGGGGAGCTGATGCCCTCAGACACCGCTACACCCATTTCCGTGCAAGCTCCCACATCGATGTGGTTCCCCACCCGGCCGGTTTGGGCAATCAGTTTGAGCCTGGGGAGTTTGTCAATCAGTTGGCGGGTAATGGGTGTGCGCTCCCGGATCAGCACCAGCACATCGGCGTCGCGCAGTCGCACCGCCAACTGTCCAACGCCCTTCACTGTGTTGGTGAACACCTTGGCCGGGTAGGGCTCCAGTTTCTCTGCACAGGCCAGCTTGCGGACGGCGTCTTGGTAATCATCCAGAATCACTATGTTCATGGGGATATTGTGCACTGCACCAGCGTGCCTCCCCCAGGCCCTGCGTCAGTGGCGGATGTGGGTGCAAAGCCGGGCCTCGTTGGCCGCCAAGCGCTCCAGTTCGGCGCAAACATCGGCCATTCGACCCGAAATAACGAGCCTGACTGCACGCGATGGTTGCACGTTGCCGTTGGGCTTTTCATGCCTGGCGCGCATTTTGAGCGTTGGTGTCTGGCGGGCAGGGCATGCAGAGGGTGGCCCAGATACCAGGGTCAGTACCGGTTTGGCACCCAGGGTTGGGCGCGTGAAACGTGCCGGTGCCTCGTCCGCTGGTCCTTGCTGCGGAGCGGGCATGCGTTCAAACGCTGGGTTGCCACCATCCGAGGTCTCCGTGCGAGGCAATGCGGCGACCACTCCCACGCGCAAGGGCGTCTTGGCGGCGGCGTTAGCAAAAAAAGAAGCAAACCATCCCATGTGGAACTCCGTTCAGAGGGGTTGAACACAGGCAGGATTGACAACAGCCGCTCGGTCAGGGTTGATTGACGCGACCTGCGCTTGCCAAGGTCGAGCCCAACGCCTGCCACCTGACAGAGCGGCAGCATTCAGGACATGGTGTAGTTTCTGATGAGGCCAACGGCCAGGCCTTCAATGGCGAAGGTTTCGCCGGGGGGGACTGTGATGGTGTGAAAGTCGGGGTTCTCGGCGTGCAGCTCAATGCCTTGTGGCCCCCGGAAAAAGCGCTTGACCGTGACGTCGTCACCCAGCCGGGCCACAACGATTTGGCCGTTCTTGGCCTCCTTGGAGATTTGCACCGCCAGGAGGTCGCCATCCATGATGCCGATGTTTTTCATGGACATGCCCCTGACCTTGAGCAGGTAGTCTGGTCGCTTGGCGAACAGGCTGGCCTCTACGTGAAAGGTGCTGTCCACGTGTTCTTGAGCGAGGATGGGAGAGCCTGCAGCCACCCGGCCAACCAGGGGCAACGACAGGTGCAGCAAAGTGTGCAATGGGCGCGACATGTGGTGCAAACGCTCTTCATTCGCATGCCGCAGGTCACTCGCTTTGAGCCGGATGCCTCGGGATGTGCCGCTGACCAATTCGATGGCACCTTTTCGAGCCAGGGCTTGCAGGTGCTCCTCCGCGGCATTGGCCGATTTGAAGCCGAGCTCGGCAGCGATTTCGGCCCGGGTGGGTGGAGCGCCGGTGCGTGCAATGGCTTGCTGAATCAGTTCCAGAATTTGCCGCTGGCGATCGGTCAACTTGGGCGGAAAATCGGTGGTGTCGCGCATGGGAGCTTTCGTGCAGTTGGCCGGTTGGTCAGCTGTTGTTTCATACAGTGGCTGTATTTTTAACCAGTTTGGAAAGGTGTGCAAGTGCTTGCATCAAAAATCATCGTTGCAGGAACCGGAGGCACCATCGCGGGGCGCGCGGCCGCGTCGGCCGACAACATCGGCTACCAGGCCGGTTCGCTGAGTGTGGGAGATGTGCTGCAGACGCTGCCCCGCCAGGCCATGGACCGGTTGGTTGAGCAGGGTGTGTACACAAGCTGGGAAGATGTGGCCCAGGTGGACAGCAAGGACATGGGTCCGCAGGTGTGGGCGCTGGTGCTTGCCCGTTTGCGGCAGTGGTTGGCCGATCTGGAGGTGAGGGCTGTTGTATTGACCCATGGAACCGACACCATCGAAGAGACGGCCTGGTTGCTGTCGACCCTGCTGGAGACCCACAAACCTGTGGTGATGACCTGTGCCATGCGACCCGCGACCGCCTGGGTGCCAGACGGGCCACAGAACCTGCTGGACGCACTGGCCGTTGCCTGTGACCCGCAGGCCAGGGGTGTTTGTGTGGTGGCAAGCGGTGTGGTGCACGCTGCGCAGTGGGTGCAAAAGGTGCATCCCTACCAGTTGGACGCCTTCAGCTCTGGCGATGGCGGGGCATTGGCACGGGTAGAGGAGGGGCAGGTGCGTTGGTTCTGGAAAAATGAAGAAAAAGACCACTTTTCGATTGATATAAATAGAGAACCAGCTATTGAATTTATTGTTGACAATCGCAGCCCGTGGCCACGGGTTGAGGTGGTGTTCAGCCACGCTGGGGCCACAGGGCATGGCGTGGATGCGCTGTGCGAGCCGCGTGAAGGCTTTGAGCCGCTGCGTGGTCTGGTGGTTGCCGGTACAGGCAATGGGACGGTTCACGAGGCAATGGACCAGGCGTTGCGCCGGGCGCACGGGCGGGGGGTGTTGGTATGGCGCTGCAGCCGCTGTGTGAATGGTCAGGTGGTGCACGCGGGTGGCTCGCTGGATACCCGCGCAAAGGATTCACCCCCCGCTTTGTGGCCAGCGGTTGCGCTTCCCCCGTTCAAGGCTCGCCTGGCGATGGCACTGACCCTGATGGGACAGCGTGTATGAGTCGGTTGCTGCCGGCGTTGAGGCGGCTGAGCACAAGGCATCAGCAGACGGCATGAGACACAGCGGGGGGAATAAAAAAAACCCCCGTGGCGGGGGTTTGGGAAGGGGTTTGCGGGGGCTTCAGCTGGCCAATGCCTCGAAAGCCCGGGCGGTGATTTCTTCCACGGTGCCGGTGCCGCTGATGGCGCGGTATTTCGGCGCATTGGCTGGGTCCTGGCTAGCCCACTGGCTGTAGTAGTCCACCAAGGGGCGGGTTTGGGCGCTGTAGACGTCCAGCCGTTTTTTGACAGTTTCTTCCTTGTCGTCGTCGCGCTGAATGAGTGGCTCGCCGGTCACGTCGTCCTTGCCTTCTTCTTTGGGCGGATTGAAGGTGACGTGGTAGGTGCGGCCTGAAGCGGGGTGCGAGCGTCGACCACTCATGCGGTCGATGATGAGGCTGAACGGAACGTCGATTTCCAGCACATAGTCCAGTGGCACACCGGCTGCCTTCATGGCGTCGGCTTGGGGAATGGTGCGTGGAAAACCATCAAACAAAAAGCCGCCGGCACAGTCGGCCTGGGCAATCCGCTCTTTGACCAGATTGATGATGAGATCGTCACTGACCAGGCCGCCCGAGGCCATCACGCTTTTGGCTTCCAGGCCCAGCGGAGTGCCTGCCTTGACCGCAGCGCGCAGCATGTCGCCGGTGGAGATTTGGGGGATGCCGTATTTCTGGCAAATGAACGTGGCCTGTGTGCCTTTGCCTGCACCTGGGGCGCCCAACAGTATCAGTCTCATGACATTCCTTCTCTCGTTTTAAAAATTGGGTGTTCGCTTGGTGGCCACCACCATGGCCTGCAGGCAGTCAAGTGCCAGAGTGCCGGGTGCCGGGTGCCAGCGGATGCTGCGGGCAGCAGCCTACAACGCCATACCGAACCAGAATAGCATGCAAGGCCTCCGTCAGCCTTACGCTTTTTCTTGTGCTGCGTGTGCCAGCAGTTGGCGGACGCGGTCAAGGTCAGCGGGCGTATCTACCCCACCTGCGGGTGCATCCTCGCTGATGTGAACGGCGATGCGTTCCCCATGCCACAGCACCCGCAGTTGCTCCAGCATTTCAATGCCCTCCAGTGGGCTGCAGGCCAGTGTGGGAAACCGCTTCAGAAAGCCGACCCGGTAGGCATAAATGCCAATGTGTCTTAAGGGAGCGGGTTGAGGCAGCTGCACCGGCGGCAAGGCATCGGCAGGGCTGGGTGAAGCCGTGCCAACCTGGTTGGGCAGGCCATCTCGCCACCAGGGAATGGGAGCCCGGCTGAAATACAGCGCCGTGTTCCTCTGGTCGGTCACGACCTTGACCACGTTGGGGTTGATGAAATCCGCCAGGTGCTCGATGGCGTGTGCAGCGGTGGACATGGCGCAGTCTGGCCGCTGGTGCAAGGCCAATGCCACACGGTCGATCAGGGCTGGGGGCATCAGCGGTTCATCGCCCTGAACGTTCACCACCACTGCGTCGTCGGGCAGCCCCAAGCGCATGCAGGCCTGTGCCAGCCTGTCACTGCCCGAAGGGTGGCTGGCATCGGTCAGCACACAAGCCACCTGGTGGTCGGCGCATGCCTGGGCAATGAGCTCGTCGTCGGCGGCCACAACAACCGAGGCCGCGCCGCTCCTTGCGGCCTGCTGGGCAACCCGTACCACCATGGGCACGCCGCCCAGATCGGCCAGGGGCTTGTTGGGCAGCCGGGCCGAGCTCAGGCGGGCAGGAATCAGCACCCAGAATGGGGCAGGGCAGGTGTCCGCCGGATCCGGTGGCACAGGCTTGCGCGCACAAGAGTCCGACGGTTGCTGGGGATAGGTGGGTGACAAGGGCATGGATACGTCGCAGTGGCTGCGGATGCCAGACCAGTGAGCGAAGGCCAAACCATGGCTTGGTGCCCACTGGTGGCGGCCTCACGCCGGAGGTGTCTGGCGTGTGTGGGGTGTCAGCTGGAAGAGGAACCGCTGGGAGCAGGCGGAGTGTGCCCGGACGCCTGCAGGGCATCGACCTCGGCATCGGTGAGTGGCCGCGCCTCTTGCTCCAGCAAGATGGGGATGCCGTCGCGCACCGGATAGGCCAAGCGGGCGCTGCGCGACACGAGTTCATCGCGCTTGCTGTTCCAGCGCAGTGGGCCTTTGGTCACAGGGCAGACCAGCAGTTCAAGCAGTTTGGTGTCCATGGATCAATGATAGTCGCTGCTCCAGCGCTTGAAAAAAGGCCGGTTGAGGTTCGAAATTGAGGGGCACCGCCCAGACGGCTGGCAGCGTTTCAGCCTGCCCGCTGCGGGCCAACTGGGCGGCCAGTTGGTGCATGACTGGAAACAGCTTGACAGCATCTTTTTGTGTGCAAAATATGCTTTTGCGCTTGTATTTTATAAATAGTTTGCTACAAAAATCTTCATCAAATACTTGGTGGTCATTCAATCCCAGTGTGTGGGTCAGGCGGACGCCCGCTGCGCGCAGCATGTCGAAAAACCCCTCCGGGCTGGCGATGCCGGCCCAGGCCACCCATGTTGCCTGGCCGCTGTCGACCAGTGTTTTCAGACTCACACGCTGGCCATGCATGTTCAGCGCCTCCTGCGCCAGCCCTTTGAGTGCCCAGGCATGGACAGCGCCGGGCGGGCAGGGCAGCGGTGCCGTAAGGGTGTGTGTGCGGGACTGCAGGACCAAGTGCACCGCCCTGGCTGGCCAAGGTCCCCGGCCAAGCGGTGCGGGCAACGCCAGGGCACTTGGTGGCGGCACAGGTGGTGGCTGGACGGGTTGGGAGGCAGCCCTGGGCCAGGGCTCGCGCAGCAGGCCAGCTGGCAGCAGCCAACCATTGCCCACGCCCCGCTCATCGAACACCACCACGCCAATGTCGGCGTGCAGCGCCAGGTGCTGCAAACCGTCGTCGCACACCAGCACGGTGGTGCCCGGGTGAGCAGCCAGCAGGGCGCGCGCCGCTTGCACGCGCTGCCTGGCCACCACCACCGGCACACCAGTGGCCTGGTGGATGAGCAAGGGCTCATCCCCCGCTTCCTCTGCTGGCGTTTGCGCATGTACATGCACCGCCCGCTCAGCGCGACCCTCGACCGCCCGCCCGTGGCCGCGGGACACCACACCAGGGTGGTGCCCCAGCGACTGGAGGTGGCGGACGATGGCCACCGTGGTGGGCGTTTTGCCCCCTCCACCCACCACCACGTTGCCCACCACAATGACAGGGACGGGCATGCGCTCGGTGTGCAACAGACCCACTCGGTAGCAGACGGTTCGTACCGCCATCAGCCAACCGTATACCCGCGACAGCGGCCACAGCAGCCGGGTGAGGGTACTGCGGGTGAGCCAGGCCCGGGTCAGCCGCTGTTGCCAGCCCGTGGCTTGGGGGGCTGGGGGGGTGTTCATCAGGGGCGTCGGCTGGGCGAAACAGAACCACCGCCGGCTGGGCTCTGGGTGGAGAAGGTGATCTGGGTCAAACCAGTCTGCCGGGCCGCATCCATCACCGCAATGACCGCTTGGTGGGTGGCCGATGCATCGGCGTTGATGACCACCACAGTGCGCTCGTGGCTGGCGGCGTCGGGCGCCGCCTGGCGCAGGGCAGCGGACAGCAACTGTGCGCTCACGCCATCGAGCACGGCACCGTTGACCGCATAGCGCCCATCCTGTGCCACCGACACCAGCACCTCGGTGGGGCGTTGCTTGGGTTGCAGTGCGTCGGCCACTGGCAGGCTGACCTGCAGCTCTGTGTACTTGCTGTAGGTGGTGGTCAGCACCATGAAAATGAGCACGACCAACAAGATGTCGATGAACGGGATGAGGTTGATCTCGGGCTCATCCCGGGAGCCAGGTCGAAAGTTCATGGCGGCTTAGCCACGCAGGCGGATGAGGTGGCGAAACATCTGCTCGCTGGCCAGCTCCATGGTCAGCAGGTAGCCATCGACTCGGGCGCGGAAGTAGCGCCAGAAAATCAGCGCCGGTATGGCCACGATCAGACCAAAAGCGGTGTTGTAGAGCGCGATGGAGATGCCGTGCGCCAGCTGTGCCGGGTTGTTGCCACCGTTGCCGATGGCGCCACTGCCCACCTGGGCACCAAAAATTTCGATCATGCCCACCACTGTGCCCAACAGGCCCAGCAAAGGCGCGGCCGATGCGATGGTGGCCAGCGCACCCAGGTAGCGTTGCAACCGAGCCGCCACTTCGCGGCCTTTGCCCTCCAGGCATGAGCGCAGGTCTTCGTCGCTGGCAGTGGGGTTGAGGTTGAGCTCCCGAAAACCGGCAGCCAGTACCTCGCCCAGGGCCGAGTTCTGGGACAACTGGTCCACCACGTCAGGGGTGGGAACACCATGCCTGGACACGGTGATGGCTTCGTCCAGCAAAGAAGGCGGTGCAATTCGGACTGTTTTCAGGCTGGCAAAGCGCTCGATGATCAGGGCCAAACCCAAAATGGAGCAGGCGATCAGTGGCCAAATTGGCCAGCCCGCGGCTTGTATGATGGTCAGCAAGGCAACGCTCCGAGTCAAAAAAACAGTGCCGGATTATGGCCCACGCCCAGTGGCAGCCCACCCGCGCAGCTACCCACAGAAGCTGTGGATAACTTTGTGAAGAACTCCCCCACATTCCCCGGAAACTCGCGGCCCACCGTGGTTTTTCCCACTTTGACGAAAAAACAGGCAGTGAAAAAAGCTTTTAAAACAATAGCTTGCAAGCACTCAGACCGTGGGGTGACTTGTGGTAGGCGAGTTGAGGGTCACAACCGCGTCTGTGGACATATCCCCACCGCCAAGGCCCGAGGGGCTTGGAATTCATGCTTCCAAAACCGTGGCGAGCGCGCACAGTGTGGGCGCAGTGGCCGTGTGAGGTGGGGTGCCGGGTGTTGACGCCGGGTGTGGCTGGGGGGGGACCTGTGGGGCCCTCTGCTGGCGCCTCCGTTGCCGCCGGGCCCTCGGTGTGGGCTGTCGGGCGTCTGATGCTGGCGGTGGCCGATGCGCTGTCGGCGCGCTTCAATCCAGTGCGGGTTCGGGGTGAGCTGTCGGGGTGGACGCGTGCGGCCAGTGGACACTGCTACTTCACCCTCAAAGACGACACCGGGCAGGTGCGCTGCGCCATGTTCCGCCGGTCGGCGGCATCGCTTGCCTTCAGTCCGCGGGACGGCGACAGCGTGGAGGTACAGGGCAAGCTAGACGTGTACGGGCCCAGGGGCGACCTGCAACTCATCGCTGACGCCATGAGGCCGGTGGGGCAGGGCAACTTGTACGAGCAGTTTGTGCAGCTCAAAGCCCGCTTGCAGGGGTTGGGCTGGTTCGATGCCGCCCGCAAAAAGCCGGTGCCTGTCATGCCTCGGTCTATCGGCGTGGTCACATCCTTGGGCGCTGCGGCACTGCGCGATGTGGCGACGGCCCTGGCACGGCGGGTGCCTCACATCCCGGTGACGGTATTCCCAGCGGCGGTGCAGGGGGTGCAGGCGCCAGCCGAACTGGTCGCTGCCTTGGCGTGCGCCAGTGAACTGCACGCCCGAACCGGGCACCCCGAGGTGTTGCTGCTGGTGCGAGGTGGGGGGTCTTTGGAGGATTTGTGGGCCTTCAATGCCGAGTCGGTGGCACAGGCGCTGGTGCAGGCCCCCATGCCCGTGGTGTGTGGGGTGGGCCACGAGAGCGACTTCACCATTGCGGATTTCGTGTGCGACCTGCGTGCCCCCACACCCACAGCGGCCGCAGAGCTGTGTGCCACCGACCGGGATACGGCCCTGAGCCTGCTGGTGACCAGTGGGCATCGCCTGGGCGATGCGGTCCTGGACCGAATCGATGCCATGGGCCAGCGGCTGGACAGGCTGGGGCAGCGATTGTCGCGTCCGTCGGACAGGGTGGTGCTGCAGCGCCACGCGCTTCAGCACCTGTCCCATCGGCTGGACCAGACAATGAAATCAAAATTGCAGCAACAAACGCTTTATATACATGCGATTGAGGCCAATTTTCCTGAAAAAATGACTGCCCACCTACAGGCCCTGGCACAGCGACTGGCGCACCACAAGGCGCTGCTCGACTCCATGGACCCCCGCTTGGTGCTGCAGCGTGGCTACGCCTGGCTGGCCGACGGGTCGGGCCACGCCATCACCAGCGTGTCGCAGGTGAGCCCCGGCCAGGCGGTGCAGGCCACCCTTGCCGACGGTGAGGTCGATTTGCTGGTGCGTTGAGCACTGGTAGCCTCTTTCCTACAATGCTCGTCGACTATCGGCAGATGCGCCGGTCGCTGACACACCTGTTCACTCATCCACAAGGACCACCATGGAACACACCCTTCCCGCTTTGCCCTTTGCCATCGATGCGCTGGCCCCCCACTACAGCCAGGAGACGCTGGAGTTTCACCATGGCAAGCACCACAACGCTTACGTCGTCAACCTCAACAACCTGCAAAAGGGCACCGAGTTTGAAAGCATGGACCTGGAGTCCATCATCAAAAAAGCCAGTGGCGGCATTTACAACAACGCCGCCCAGGTGTGGAACCACACCTTCTTCTGGAACTGCATGAAGCCCAACGGTGGTGGCGAGCCCACGGGTGCACTGGCCGATGCCATCCATGCCAAATGGGGCAGCTATGCCGCCTTCAAAGAAGCCTTTGTCAAATCGGCGGTGGGCAACTTTGGTTCTGGCTGGACGTGGCTGGTCAAGAAGGCCGATGGCAGCATTGACATTGTCAACACCGGTGCAGCTGGCACACCCATGACCAGCGGCGACACCGCGCTGCTGACCGTGGATGTGTGGGAACACGCCTACTACATCGACTACCGCAACGCCCGCCCCAAGTTCGTCGAGACCTTCCTGGACAAACTTGCCAACTGGGAATTTGCCCAGGCCAATTTCGCCTGACCCTGCCTAGGTTGCGCGGTCCATGTCAAATGGACCAAATTTTTATAGAAAAAGCGCCATTGGCGCTTTTTCTAATTGAGGTTTCAGCTATTGTTTCAGGGCTTGAAAACTTCACCCTTCAGCCGAAAACCCGGCCCGATGGAGCGCTTGCCAAACCAGCCCTGGTTCATTTCCAGGACAAAACGCACCGGCCGCTGGGAGCAGTGGCTCTCCTCACTCAGCGGTTGCATGTCGGCCAGGTTGACGATGGTGCCGTCGTCGGCCACAAACGCCGCTGTCAGCGCGCTGGGTGTGTTTTTCATCCAGAAACACTGCACAGCGGGCTGCTCGAACACGAACAGCATGCCCTCATGCTGGGGCATGCCACGGCGCCACATCAAACCGGTGGCCCGGTGTTCCGGCGTGGCGGCCACCTGGGCTTCGATGCGGAACATGCCCGCTTGCAGCACCGTGCGCGCCAGGTTGAGTTGAGGCTGTCCGCTGGCTGTCTCCCGGGCATGCGTCCAGCCGGGCAAGGCCAGGGCGAAACAGCACAGAAGCACCGCCTGCACAAAGCGGTTCCGGTGGTGGGCGAGGTGTGTGGGCCTGGTCATGGGTTACGGAGGCTTGAGGGTGGCTTTTTGGAGAGGTTGGGCCTGTCGAAGCGAGCGGCACGCCCCATGGTAACCACGGTATCGCGGGTCGCGGCGCAGCCTCTAGAATTTTGGGGTCAGCCTGTCAGGCTCGGCGGTGTCTGCCAACTGGCAAGGTGCTGGCGGCCCCTCAGGACCACCAACGGAGATCATCATGTACCAGCACATCACCATTCCACCCCAAGGGCAAAAAATCACGGTCAATGCGGACAACTCGTTGAACGTGCCCGACCAGCCCATCATTCCCTACATTGAGGGCGATGGCACTGGCCTGGACATCACCCCCGTCATGCTCAAGGTGGTGGATGCGGCCGTGGCCAAAGCCTACGCGGGCCAGCGAAAAATTCACTGGATGGAGGTGTACGCGGGTGAAAAATCCACCCAGATCTATGGCCCCGATGTGTGGTTGCCCGAAGAAACCTTGCAGGCGGTTCGGGAGTATGTGGTCTCCATCAAAGGTCCGCTGACCACACCCGTGGGCGGAGGCATACGTTCGTTGAACGTGGCTCTGCGCCAGGAGCTGGATTTGTACGTGTGCCTGCGGCCCATCCAATACTTTGCCGGGGTGCCCAGCCCGCTCAAGGAGCCCCACAAAACGAACATGGTCATCTTCCGCGAGAACTCGGAAGATATTTACGCCGGCATCGAGTACGAGGCGGAAAGCGACAAGGCCAAAAAACTCATCCGCTTTCTGACCGAAGAGCTGGGGGTGACCAAAATCCGCTTCCCCCAGACTTCGGGCATCGGCATCAAGCCCGTCTCCCGCGAAGGTACCGAGCGCTTGGTTCGCAAGGCCATCCAGTACGCCATCGACAACGACAAGCCCAGCGTGACCCTGGTTCACAAGGGCAACATCATGAAATTCACCGAAGGTGGTTTCCGTGACTGGGGCTATGCGCTGGCCATGAAGGAGTTTGGTGCCGAGCTGCTGGATGGTGGCCCATGGTGCAGGTTCAAGAGCCCCAAAACTGGCAAGTTCATCGTCATCAAAGACAGTATCGCCGACGCCTTTTTGCAGCAAATTCTGTTGCGCCCGGCCGAGTACAGCGTCATTGCCACCCTGAACCTGAACGGCGACTACATTTCGGACGCCCTTGCTGCCCAGGTGGGCGGCATCGGCATTGCGCCTGGGGCCAATTTGTCCGACACCGTGGCTATGTTCGAGGCGACCCACGGCACGGCACCCAAGTACGCGGGCAAGGACTATGTCAACCCGGGCTCGGAAATCCTGTCGGCCGAGATGATGTTGCGCCACATGGGCTGGAAAGAGGCCGCAGACCTCATCATCCGGTCGATGGAGCAATCCATTGCCAGCAAGCAAGTGACCTATGACTTCGCTCGCCTGATGGACGGGGCCGAGCAGGTCAGCTGCTCGGGTTTTGGGCAGGTGATGATCGACCACATGTGAGGTGTGGCCTCGGCCTGCCGCCGTGTGCGGCGCCTGTTGGACAGCGGCCCCAGGGGGCCGTTTTTGCTGGTCTGCCCGCATTTCCCGCCGCTGGGGTGGGGGGTTTGGGGCACCGATAGAATGGTTGACATGGCTACTCGAATCCCCAAAACCACGCCCCTTCCCGACCGAACGGCTGGCGGCGACGCGGTGGTGCTCGAACGCCGCCCGTTGCGCACCCAGCCGCCCCAAATGCACCAGGTCGTTTTGCTCAACGACGACTTCACCCCCATGGAGTTTGTGGTGCTGGTGCTGCAGGAGTTTTTCAATAAAGACCGCGAAGCCGCTACGCAGATCATGCTCAAGATTCATTTGCAGGGCAAAGGCGTTTGCGGGGTGTTCCCGAAAGACATTGCGGCAACCAAGGTCGATCAGGTGCAGGCCGCGGCGCGCGAGGCCGGGCACCCGCTACAGTGTTTGCACGAGCCGATTGAATAAGCCCAACACACCCCCAACTCCCAGTTTCCCGCACGACTTTCAGTCTCTGCCAACGCCCCTTACTAGAGGAAAAGCCCATGATTGCCCAGGAACTTGAAGTCAGCTTGCACATGGCCTTTGTCGAGGCCCGCCAGCAACGTCACGAATTCATCACTGTCGAGCACCTGCTGCTGGCCTTGCTGGACAACCCCAGCGCCGCCGAGGTGCTGCGCGCCTGCTCAGCCAATGTGGACGACCTGCGCAAGTCGCTCACCAACTTCATCAAAGACAACACCCCCCAGGTGGCCGGCGCAGACGAGGTGGACACTCAGCCTACGTTGGGCTTTCAGCGGGTGATACAGCGCGCCATCATGCACGTGCAGTCCACCGGCAATGGCAAGAAGGAAGTCACTGGTGCCAATGTGTTGGTGGCCATTTTTGGTGAGAAAGATTCGCATGCGGTGTACTACCTCCACCAGCAGGGTGTGACCCGCCTGGACGTGGTGAACTTCATCGCCCACGGCATCCGCAAAAGCGACCCACCCGAGCCTGCCAAGCCCGCTGAAGGCCAGGCAGAGGCAGAGGAACCCGCTGAGAAGTCTGAGAAAGCGTCACCGCTGGAGCAGTTCACCCAAAACCTCAACCAACTGGCCAAGGACGGCAAGATCGACCCTCTGATTGGCCGGGACCACGAGGTGGAGCGGGTCATACAAATTCTCTGCCGCCGCCGCAAAAACAACCCGCTGCTGGTGGGCGAGGCTGGTGTGGGCAAAACCGCCATTGCCGAGGGCTTGGCCTGGCGCATCACCCAGGGCTCTGTGCCCGATGTGCTGGCCGAGGCCAACGTGTACTCGCTGGACATGGGCGCTTTGCTGGCCGGCACCAAGTACCGCGGCGACTTCGAGCAACGCCTCAAGGGTGTGCTGAAGTCCCTGAAGGACAAGCCCCATGCGGTGCTGTTCATTGACGAAATCCACACCCTCATCGGTGCGGGTGCGGCGTCGGGTGGCACGCTGGACGCCTCCAACCTGCTCAAGCCTGCGCTGTCCAGCGGTGCGCTCAAGTGCATTGGTGCCACCACCTTCACCGAATACCGGGGCATTTTTGAAAAAGACGCGGCACTGTCCCGCCGCTTCCAGAAGGTGGACGTGGTCGAGCCCACGGTGGAGCAGACGGTGGACATCCTCAAGGGGCTGAAGTCTCGCTTTGAGGAGCACCACAACGTCAAGTACGCATTGGCTGCTTTGCAGGCCGCTGCAGAGCTGAGCGCCAAGTACATCAACGACCGCCACCTGCCCGATAAAGCCATCGACGTGATCGACGAAGCGGGTGCTGCACAGCGTGTGCTGCCTGCATCCAAGCGCAAGAAAACCATCAATAAGGCCGAGGTCGAGGACATCGTGGCCAAAATTGCCCGCATTCCCCCTGCCAACGTGTCCAACGACGACAGGGGCAAGCTGCAGACGCTGGAGCGTGACCTCAAGAGCGTGGTGTTTGGTCAAGACAAGGCGTTGGAGGTTCTGGCCGCCAGCGTCAAGATGGCCCGTTCCGGGCTGGGCCGTCCGGACAAGCCCATCGGCGCGTTTCTGTTCAGCGGCCCCACGGGTGTTGGCAAGACCGAAGCGGCCAAGCAGCTGGCGTACATCATGGGGGTGGAGCTGCTGCGCTTTGACATGTCCGAGTACATGGAGCGCCATGCCGTCAGCCGCCTCATTGGCGCGCCTCCCGGCTATGTGGGGTTTGACCAGGGTGGCTTGCTGACAGAGGCCATCACCAAAAAGCCTTACTGCGTGCTGTTGCTCGACGAAATCGAGAAGGCCCACCCCGATATCTTCAACGTGTTGCTGCAGGTCATGGACCACGGCACCCTGACCGATAACAACGGGCGCAAGGCCGACTTCCGCAACGTGATCATCATCATGACCACCAACGCGGGCGCCGAAACCATGAACAAGGCCACCATCGGCTTCACCAACCCCCGTGAGGCGGGCGATGAGATGGCCGACATCAAGCGTTTGTTCACGCCTGAGTTCCGCAATCGGCTGGACGCAACGGTCAGCTTCAAGGCGCTGGACGAGCAGGTCATTTTGCGGGTGGTGGACAAGTTCCTGCTGCAGCTTGAAACCCAACTGGCGGAGAAAAAGGTGGAGGTCACCTTCACCGATGCCTTGCGCAAGCACTTGGGCAAAAAAGGCTTCGACCCGCTCATGGGTGCACGGCCCATGCAGCGCCTGATCCAGGACACCATCCGCCGGGCGCTGGCCGACGAGCTGTTGTTTGGCCGTCTGACCGATGGCGGTCGCTTGAATGTGGACATTGCAACCACTACCAACGAGCAAGGTGTGGAGACATCCGAGGTCAAGCTCGACATCGCAGCCTTGCCCAAGAAAGCCGACAAGGCCAAGCCCGAAGAAGCCGTGGCGGACTGAACAAGGGCAAACCCTTTGAGGGTTTGCCCGGTTGCGGTGCGGGTGTTGGGTTCCAGGGCTGGATTCGTCAGAAAACCGTAAGTCCCCGCCCCACAATGGGGCCACTTCGGTTTCTTTCCCCATGCTGACGCTGATATTGATCGCCAAACTTGTGTGTGAAGTTGCACTGCTCTCTCTGCTTGGGCGCGGTGTGTTGGCGCTGGTGTCTGGTGATCGACGGGATACGAATGTGTTTTATGCACTGCTGCGAACGGCCACACAGCCGTGGGTCAAGGCCGTCGGTTGGTTTACCCCGTCGGTTGTGCTGGAGCGGCATCACCCGTGGGTGGCTTTTTGGGTGCTGGGTGCCGCCTGGTTGTGGGTCACCTGGGCCAAGGTAACGCTGTGTCTGGAGATCGGGGTGGCCCATTGCCGCTGACCTGGTCCCGGTTCGGGCAACCCCATCAGACGGCTTGGGTCACATCGTGGGTGTGGCGGCTGCCTGGGTGGCTGGGGCAGATCGAGCGGGCATTGCCCAGGCTGGACGCATGGCTGGCCGCCCACCCGCTGCCTGCGGCCTCCACTGCCAGCTCACCCAGCTCACCCAGCTCCCTGGCGCTGCGTGCGTTGGCGGTTCGGGCTCACTGGCTGGGTGAGCTGGGTCGCTGGGCCTGTGCTGCACAGCAGCTGCAGCAGTTGGTGGTGTTGGAGCCCGAGCGTACCGCCCATTGGTACAACCTGGGGTTTGTTCTGGAGCAAGCGGGTGAAGCGGTGCCTGCCCAGGCCGCTTTTGAGCGTGCGCTTGGCTTGGCGCCGCGACTGGATGCGGCCTTGTTGGGTTTGGGCAAAGCCCTGGCCCGCCAGGGCCAGTGGGAGCGGGCACACGACGCTTGGGTGTGCCACGCGCAGCGCCAGCCACTGTGCCCTGACCCTTTGGTGTGCTTGGTGCACATGCACGCTGGCCGTGCAGACTGGGCGGCGGTGACGCCCTGGCTGGATCAGCTGCGCCGCTTTGAACCCCGCCAGGCCATGGCCCTAGAAGCCTGGATGTCCACCTTGCCTGCCAGTGCCGACAACGCGGCCACTGTCCCGAGTGGCCCACCTGGCCGACCACTGTGCGTGGTATGAGCAACCTTGGCGGCACGCCCACCACCCCCAGCCAGCGCCACCACTGGCGCCGCAACCTGCGGCTGACCGCCTGGTTGCTGGTGGTGTGGTCGCTTGTGACGTTTGGTGTCGCTTTTTTTGCCCGCGAACTGAGCTTCTCGTTCTTTGGGTGGCCGTTCAGCTTCTGGGTAGGTGCGCAGGGGTCGCTGCTGGTGTACGTGATACTGATTGCCGTCTATGCCCATCAGATGGCCCGTCTTGACGTTGCCCATGGTCTCAACGAAGACTGACGAGCACACGCCCAGCCATGTCGCAGTCACCATTCTCCGGTTCTCGTTCGTCGCCTGTGGAGCGGGACGGTATGTTTCTGCGCCGACTTAACACGGTGTACGCCTGGTACACCGTTGGGGTGTTTGCCGTGATTGTGGTGCTGGCGTTGGCAGAGCACCTGGGTTTATCCCGCGAGTGGATCGGTTTTATTTTTTTGCTGGTGACCGTGGCGGTGTATGCGGGCATTGGCATCATGAGCCGAACCACCGATCCGGTGGAGTACTACGTGGCTGGCCGTCGGGTACCAGCCATCTACAACGGCATGGCGACCGGGGCCGACTGGATGTCGGCGGCTTCGTTCCTGGGGCTTGCGGGCACGCTGTACATGACCGGCTACAACGGGCTGGCGTTCATCATGGGCTGGACGGGGGGGTTTGTGCTGGTGGCCCTGCTGCTGGCACCGTATTTGCGCAAGTTTGGGCAGTTCACGATTCCGGATTTTTTGGGTGAACGCTATGGTGGCAACTGGCCACGGCTGCTGGGTATCGCAGCGGCGATTCTGTGCTCTTTTACTTATGTGGTGGCGCAGATTTATGGGGTAGGCCTGATCACATCCCGCCTGACAGGGGTGGCCTTCGAATTGGGCATATTTTTGGGGTTGGGCGGCATTCTGGTGTGCTCCTTTTTGGGTGGCATGCGTGCGGTGACGTGGACGCAGGTGGCGCAGTATGTGGTCATCATCGTGGCTTACATGCTGCCTGTGATCTGGCTCAGCATGAAGCAAACCGGGGTGCCGGTGCCCCAGCTGGTGTACGGCGTGCAGCTGGAGAAGGTCACGGCCCAGGAGAAGCGGCTTACCGACGATGTGCAGGAGTTGGAGGTGCGGCAGATATTTTCGGACCGGGCGCTGCACTACCAGCGGCTGCTGGCCGATCCCGTCCAGTCGCTCAAATCCGAGCGGGCAGCGGCCGAGGCGCGGGTGGCCCAGCTGCGCGCCACGGGTGCGCCCCAAACCGAGCAAATCGCGGCCGAAAAACGCTTGGCCCGCATGCCCAGAGACCCGGCTGACGCGGTGCGCGAGTGGCAAACGGCCCTGCAAGACGCCCAAACCCGCCAAAAACCCCTCAATGGCATGCCGCCTCAGGCGCAGCAGTACAGCGGTGACCCCAAGGGCACGGCGGCCGAGCAGGCAGAGTTTGACCTGTCGCGCCGCAATTTTCTGGCTCTGGTGTTTTGCCTGATGGTGGGCACAGCGGCCTTGCCCCATGTACTGATCCGCTACTACACCACCCCCAGCGTGCGCCAGGCGCGAGCATCGGTCACCTGGTCGTTGCTGTTCATCGTCCTGCTGTACGTCACCGCGCCCGCGCTGGCGGTGCTGGTGAAGTTCGAGGTTTTCAATGTGCTGGTGGGGACCTCCTTTGATGCCTTGCCGGCTTGGGTGGCGGCATGGAACAAGGTGGACCCTAACCTGCTGTCCATCACCGATGTCAACGGTGACGGTGTGCTGCAATTGAACGAAATGACCATAGGCGCAGACATCATTGTGCTGGCCACCGCCGAGATTGCGGGTTTACCGTACGTCATCTCGGGGTTGGTGGCTGCGGGTGGGCTGGCAGCGGCGCTGTCCACCGCCGATGGTCTGTTGCTGACCATTGCCAATGCGCTCAGCCACGACCTGTACTACAAAATGATTGACCCCAATGCCAGTACTGCGAGGCGCGTCACCATCTCCAAGATGCTGCTGCTGGTGGTGGCCTTGGCCGCTGCCTATGTGGCGGCGCAAAAGCCTGCCGATATTTTGTTTTTGGTGTCGGCAGCGTTTTCGTTTGCGGCAGCGGCGTTTTTTCCGGCGCTGACGCTGGGCATCTTCTGGAAGCGCACCACCGGCATTGCCGCCTCGTTGGGCATGGTGGCGGGCCTGGGCATTACGTGCTACTACATGGTGGTCAACCAGCCCTGGCTGCGCGAGGTGTTTGGCGTTACCTCACCCGTGAGCCTGTGGTGGGGCATACAACCCATATCGGCTGGCATTTTTGGCGTTCCTCTGGGGTTTGCGGTGATGGTGCTGGTGAGCCTGGTCACCCCGCAGCCTCCGGCTCGGGTGCAAGAGCTGGTGGACTATGTGCGCTACCCCCGCACCTGGCACCGCTGAGGGTAATGGCTCATCGGGTCGACGCGATCGGTGTGGCGCGTAGCTCGACGCCCGCTTCTCAGCCCCTCAGGCCTCGAACTGTGATGAATTTTTGCCCTTGAACGGGGCGTAAAACGCTTTGATGCTGGCCATGTCAGCCTCCACGTCCCCGGTGGGCCGAAAGATGGGTCCCAGGCCGCTGCGTTTGCAGGCGTAGTCCATGTAGGCCATCACGATGGGCACCTGTGCTTGAAGGGCGATGTAATAGAACCCGGTTTTCCAGTACCGGGTTTTGCTGCGGGTGCCTTCGGGCGGCACGATGAGTTGCACCGGACCACTGGCCTCGCGCAGGCTTTGAGCCGATGCGGCGACCAGATTGGTGGATTGGCGGCGGTCCACTGCAATACCTCCCAACCAGCGCATCAGCGGGCCAAACGGCCAGCGGAAGATGGTGTGTTTTCCCATCCATTGCACTTGCAAGTCCAGCGCAAACGCCACCATCAGGGTGTAGGGCAGGTCCCAGTTGCTGGTGTGGGGTGCTGCAATCAGCACACTTTTGCGGGCTTCAGGTGGCAACTGGCCTTCAATGGTCCAGCCCTTCCATGTCAGAAAGCGCACCGAGGTGGCTTTGAGCAAACGGTTGACTCCCGGGGTGTTGAAAATGGTGCGTGGCATGGTTGGAGGCAGTGGGGTGCACAGACCTGCACCGATGGCTGGGATTACATCACGGCCATCCTGCTGTCGGAGCGTCCCCTCTCGGTGCACCCACGGGCTCCCGAAACGGCGTGCGTTCATGCAAATTTTCCAGGTAGGCACCGATGCCCTGGCCCTCGCGAGCCAGGTAGCGGTCCACTGCATCGGCAAATGCGGGGTGGGCCAGCCAGTGGGCGCTGCTGGTGCGCACAGGCAGCAGGGCGCGCGCCATTTTGTGTTCGCCTTGAGCGCCGCCCTCAAAGCGGGCGTAGCCATGGGCAATGCACCATTCCATCGGCTGGTAGTAGCAGGCTTCAAAGTGCAGGCAGTCCACCCGCTGCAGCGCCCCCCAATAGCGGCCATAGGCGATGCCGGGCGCATTATTTATATCTTTTTGCCGCTTTACGCTTGAAGGACATGCACTCAATGCTATCAAACTACATGCAATCGGTGTGCCATCGGCACGGTGGGCAAGGCACATCAACCAATGCTCGGCCATGTCCTGCGCCATGCGGTGGAAGAAATCGCGGGTGAGGTAGGGGGGGGTGCCGTGCTCCAGGTAGGTGCGTTCGTAGCAGGCATAGAAAAAGTCCCAGTCAGCCGGGGTGATGTCGTGGCCGTGGCGGTGCACAAACCGCACACCTGCATCAGCCACTTTGCGCCGCTCCTGCCGGATTTTTTTGCGCTTGTCCTGGCTCAGGCAAGCCAGAAATTCTTCAAAACTGGTGTATGCGCGCCCACCTTCCGCCGCATGGGCGTTGTGCCAGTGGAACTGTACCGTGTGCCGAAGCATCAACCCCGCTGCTTGGGCCGCGGCCAAGTCTTCCTCGTGGGTAAACAGCAGGTGCAGGGACGACAGGTGCAGCGCCTGGCTCCAGCGCAGCAGGCCCGACATCAGCGCGGCGCGGGCGGTGCTGTCCACCGCCAGCAGGCGCGGGCCGGGGACGGGTGTGAAGGGCACCGCCACCAACCCCTTGGGGTAGTAGGGTAGGCCGTGGCGGGCGTGGGCATCGGCCCAGGCCCAGTCAAACACGTACTCCCCATACGAGTGGGCTTTGATGTAGAGCGCACAGGCCCCAAGCAGCTCGGCACCGGCGGGGGGAGAGGGGGCGATGGGCGAACAGGGTGCAGAAGGCGGAAGTTGCGCAGCAGGGGTCAAGGCTGCCACTGTGGTGGACTCCATGCCTTGCGCGGGTGGCTCGCGCCACAGGGTGAGCAGCTGCAGCTGCCAGCCCGTCTCTGGCGTGGCGCTGCCGCTGTCATGCAAGGCTGCCCAATAGTCGGGTGTGGCAAAAGGCTGGGGCATGCGGCCCTGGGTCTGCTCGGCGGCCAGCAAAGCTTGCCAGTGGGCGGTAGCCACCTCGGACGGGTGGCCGAAAACCCGAGTGACATAATTGTTTTCAGCCCACGCAAGTGGCCCTGCCGCCTGTTGGGGCGGCCCTGATTCAAGTGTGTTCATGACGTTCAAAATTTGCCTGGCTCAGCTGAACTTTGTGGTGGGAGACCTCGCGGGCAATGTGCAGCGGGTGGTACGAGCCGCCCACGAAGCCCATGCCCAGGGGGCCCAACTGCTGGTGACGCCCGAGCTGGCTTTGTGTGGCTACGCGGCCGAGGACCTGTTTCTGCGCCCTGCGTTTCTGGATGCCTGTGATGATGCCTTGGTCGCCATTGCCCGCGAGACCGCCGGGTTAAGCGGTCTGACGCTGGTGGTGGGCCACCCGGCGCGGCATGTGCAAACCTCTCCCAGTGCTCCCAGGCGCAGCCGAAGTGTGTCGGTGGCCCAGCTGTACAACGCCGCCTCGGTGCTGCGCAACGGCCAGGTGCTGCACACCTACGGCAAGCAGCACCTGCCCAACTACCAGGTGTTTGACGAGCGGCGCTACTTCACGCCTGGCCAATCCACCTGCGTGTTCGAGGTGCCCAATGCGCAAGGCAAGGTGCTGCGCTGCGGCCTGCTCATTTGCGAGGACGCCTGGTTTGACGCGCCCGCCTTGGCTGCGCGTGATGCCGGGGCCGATGTGTTGGTGGTCATCAATGCCTCGCCGTTCCACACCGGCAAGGGCGACGAGCGCGAGGCCACCATGCGCGAGCGGGTGCGGGCCACGGGCCTGCCGCTGCTGTATGCCCACCTGGTGGGTGGGCAAGACGAAATTGTGTTCGAAGGCCGCAGCTTTGCGCTTGCCACCGATGGTTCAGTCGCCATGCGGGCTGAAAGTTTCAATGAAAATATGGCTTTTTCGCTTGTTAATAAACAAGAATTAGCTATACATATTTCAGGAGCTGTCGCGCCAGAACATTCGCCGGAAAGCGATTTGTGGCATGCCCTGGTTCTGGGCGTGCGCGACTACGTGGGCAAAAACGGCTTCCCCGAGGCCATTTTGGGGCTATCGGGCGGCATCGATTCCGCGCTGGTGCTGGCCATTGCGGTGGACGCACTGGGCCGAGACCGGGTGAGGGCGGTGATGATGCCGTCGCCCTATACCGCCGATATCAGTTGGATTGACGCGCGCGACATGGCCACCCGCCTGGGCGTGCGCTATGACGAGATCGACATCAGGCCCCACTTTGAGGCTTTCAAGGCCAGCCTGGCGTTCGACTTTGCGAATTTGCCAGAAGACACCACCGAAGAAAACCTGCAAGCCCGTATCCGAGGCACGCTTCTGATGGCCTTGAGCAACAAGCACGGCGGCATTGTGTTGACCACCGGCAACAAGAGCGAAATGGCCACCGGCTACTGCACGCTGTACGGCGACATGGCAGGGGGCTTTGCCGTCATTAAAGACGTGGTGAAGACCATGGTGTTCAAGCTGGCGTGGTGGCGCAACGCCCACGACCCGTACGGTACCGGGGCCAACCCCATCCCCGAGCGCATCATCACCCGCCCACCCAGCGCCGAGCTGCGCCCCGACCAGAAGGACCAGGACAGCCTGCCCGAATATGAAGTGCTGGACGCCATCATCCAGCGCTACATGGAGAACGACGAGCACCCGGCTGCCATCGTTGCTGCGGGCTACGCCCAGGCCGATGTGGACAAGGTGACGCGCCTCATTCGCCTCAACGAGTACAAACGCCGCCAGTCGCCGGTGGGCATCCGTGTGACGCACCGCAGCTTTGGCAAAGACTGGCGCTACCCCATCACCAGCAATTACCGGGGCTGATGGGGAGAGATGCTGTTCATCGCGGCCTGGTGGTCAGGCACTGGGGCTGCACAGGGGTGCGCCACTTGACTTTGCAGTGAGGACGCATGGCCTTGCGCCATCAGTACTTATTTACGTCAGTGTCACCACCGGCACCATTTGCCCTACCTCCAGTCCGGCGGCGTTTTTCATGGGTGGCGGGCTGAATTCGGCAAGGGCTGCGCGGGCGCTGTCGTCCAGCCAGCCGAGTTGCTCCAGCACGCTCACCACCGCCACCATCAGTGCCATCAGGTAGCCGTCCGCCACTTTGGCGGCAATGGCGATACCCCTGCTGCGGCTGGCAATGGCCTGCACGCCATCTGCCCCTACTTTGCACAACCAGTCGCCCCGGCCCGCACGGGCCAGGGCCAAGTCGTTGCGGCCTTGGCCGCTGACCATCTCGGGGTGGGCGCACATGGCTTGCGCCACGCGCAGCGGGCCTGTGCCGAACTCGGCATCTGGCTCTGTCAGGGTGAGCCGCGCAAACGCAGTGGCCAGTGCTGGCAACGGCACGGCGTAGTTGGGG
This sequence comes from Burkholderiaceae bacterium, assembly GCA_030695205.1. Taxonomy (GTDB): domain Bacteria; phylum Pseudomonadota; class Gammaproteobacteria; order Burkholderiales; family Burkholderiaceae_C; genus UBA2334. The sequence goes on from JAUYTN010000004.1 coordinate 155,408, forward strand.
GCGCTGCAGCCATCGGTGCCGCGCACCAGCTGGGCCTGGGGTACGCTGGTGAAGTGGCTCACACTGGCCGCAATGGCTTGTTGCACCGGGTGGTCCACGGCCAAGTAACCGGTCATGGGCTCACCCAGCGCAGCGGCCAGCAACAGCATGCCGGTGTGTTTGCCCGAGCAGTTGTGGTGCAGGCGGCCAAACACGGCACCGGGCTCGGGTGCGATGTGGTTGATGCTGTAGAAATACGGCAGGTGGCTACCGCAGGCGAGAGCGGTGTCGTCGGCTCCAGCTTTGGCCAGCAGACTGGCCACGCGCTGGGTGTGCGCCGGCTCGCCGTTGTGGCTGGCGCACAGCAGGGCCACATCCGCATCGCTCAACTGGTAGCGCTCGGCAAATTGGGCAATCAGCGGCATGGCCTGAAAAGGTTTCAGGGCGGAGCGGGTGAACATGGCCGAGGTGGTGTCGCCCGCGCTGGCCAGCAAGCGGCCTTGCGCGTTGCACACGGCAACGGACCCGTAGTGCACCAGTTCGGGGTGTCCTCCCCGTTGAACAACGGTGAGGGCGGTGTGTTGGGGCAGGTCGGCGTGGGGCATGGGGGGTGGCGGCGTGGATGGTGACTTGGCCAGTGTATGCAGTGGCACTGGCACCGTGGGCATAATCGTTGTCATCTCAACCGCATCCTTCAGGACCAGCCGCCATGAAACAGATCACCGCCGTCATCAAACCCTTCAAGCTGGAAGAAGTGCGTGAGGCGCTGGCCGAGCAGGGTGTGACCGGCCTGACCGTGACCGAGGTGAAAGGTTTTGGCCGCCAGAAGGGGCACACCGAGCTGTATCGGGGCGCCGAGTACGTGGTGGATTTTCTTCCCAAGGTGAAGGTGGAGGTGGTTGTCAAAACCGACGATGTGGACCGCTGCGTGGATGCCATCATCCGGGCCGCCCGAACAGGCAAGATCGGGGATGGCAAAATTTTTGTCACCCCGGTGGACCGTGTGGTTCGCATCCGAACCGGCGAGGAAGACGAAACAGCGGTCTGACAGGCTGCTGAGGGGTACTACCCGGCTCTGCCGGGGTGTCCCCATGGATGAGGACGAGCGGCTCGCAGGCGCTGCAGCAGTGAGGAGACATCGGAACCCACGGTCACCAGGTCCATTTGCCACGGACCCACAAAGCCCTGTTCAACGGTGTTGGCCATGAACGACAACAGGCCGTCGTAGTAACCGTCCACATTGAGTAGCCCAATGGGCTTGTCGTGGTAGCCCAGTTGCTGCCATGTCCAGGCCTCGAACAGTTCTTCAAAGGTGCCGATGCCGCCGGGCAGCGCCAGGAATGCATCGGCCCGGTTGGCCATCATGGCCTTGCGTTGGTGCATGTCTTCCACGATGTGCAGTTCTGTGCAGGTTGCGTTGGCAAATTCGCGCTCCACCAGTGCCCTGGGCATGATGCCCACCACCCGGCCGCCCGCGTTCAGGGTGGCGTGGGCCACCTCACCCATCAGGCCTCCGTTGCCGCCGCCGTACACCAGCTGCCCCTGGTGGTGGGCAATCCATTGCCCCACCTCCCTGGCAGCCCGAACAAATGCAGGGTTGGTACCGGGTCTGGAGCCGCAGTACACGCACACCGAAAACACAGGTGGTGCGGCGGGCACAGATGCAGCGCCGCTCATGAGCCCGCTCCCCAGCGCGCCCACAGGGCGGCAGCCCATGTGCCTGCGCACAGCAGCAGGCTCAGCAGCACAGCGGCGCTGCCCATGTCTTTGGCCCGTTTGGACAGGGTGTGCCATTCAGGCCCGACCCGGTCAATGGCCGACTCCAGGCCGGTGTTGAGCAACTCCACCATCAGCACCAGCACCACCACGCCAACCAGCATGGCCACCTCCACCCACCCCTGACCCACCCAGAAAGCGGCGGGTAGCATCACCAATGCCAGGAGTGCTTCCTGGCGAAAAGCGGTTTCGCCCCATCCAGCCCGCAGGCCGGCCAGCGAATAGCCGCCCGCATGCAGCACCCGGCTTAGGCCCTTGCGCTGCTTTTGGGGGTTGGCGGGTGGCTCCTGGTCAGGCGCTCGGTGGGAAGTGTGGTCAGTTGGCATCGCAGAATGAGATCAGTCGCCAGAGGTGGGGGCAGATGGCGCCGTCAGGTGCGCGGGTTGGAAATCAGCCGGGTACCTGCCCATACATCGTGCAGGTACTGGCGTTGGGGGTGAAAGCGCGACAGCAGTGCCCACACCCACACCCAGCCCAGAACAATCACCACAGCCTCGCCCCCGCTCAGTTCAAACCACCAGGCAGCAGCCAGTGGTGGCAAAAACCACAGCCAGCTCAGCACATAGCGCAGCAGTGCCCGCCACTGGGGCACGGGCTTGCCCTTGGCGTCGACCAGGCGGATGTGCCAGGTTTTCATGGCCAGCGTCTGCCCCCGGGACCACAGCCAGGTGAAGTAAATGCCGAGCACCACAAACTGAAAGAGCTGGATGGGATGGCGGTTGTCCAGGGCATGGCGCGTCTGGCTGAGTGCAGAAAACAGGTAGCCGGCAATGAATACCACCGCAAACAGCAGCATGCCCTCGTACAGCCAGCACGCCATGCGCCGCGGCAGGCTGGGCGCCATGAGGGGGTCAACGATCGGGTGGGAGGTCTCGGGCTGGGCAGACATGGGCGGTACAGAGGGGGCGAAAGTCATCGCAAGATGGCAGCGGGTAGGCGGCGGATATGCGGGGGACAGGCGGCGGATTGTCGCATCTGGCCCCCGCGGGAGTGCGTTGGCCCCCGCAGTGTGGAGCCTTTGCCGATGCTGTTCGCAGGTGCGGCTGTGCGCCAGAAGCGGGTGCGTCATGCTGCGGTGCGATAATGCTCGCTCCCAAATCAAAGGCAAACGGGTCAAGATCGCGCGGCCAACAGTGGCTGCCCATGGTCTTGGCCTCAAGTCCCAACACGGCCTCACGAGGGTTCGAGAAGGGGCACCCAAGGTTTTTCGTCAGAGAAATTCTCGAAAGGTTCACACACCATGGAAATATCCAAAGCAGAAATGGCTGCCGCCGCATCCGGCGCGGCACCTCAAGAACTCCGCGGCGCTGAAATTCTCGTCAAAGCCCTTCAGGCTGAAAACGTGAAGTACATCTGGGGCTATCCAGGTGGTGCAGTGCTGCACATCTACGACGCTTTTTACAAGCAAGACACCATTCAGCATGTGTTGGTGCGCCATGAGCAGGCGGCCGTGCATGCCGCTGACGGCTATGCCCGTGCCACGGGCGACGTGGGTGTGGCGCTGGTCACCTCCGGTCCTGGCGTGACCAATGCGGTCACCGGCATCGCAACGGCCTACATGGACAGCATCCCCATGGTGATCATCACCGGCCAGGTGCCCACCCATGCCATTGGCCTTGATGCCTTCCAGGAGTGCGACACCGTGGGCATCACCCGCCCCATCGTCAAGCACAACTTCCTGGTCAAAGACGTGCGCGACATGGCCATGGTCATGAAAAAAGCGTTTCATATCGCTCGCACAGGCCGCCCCGGCCCGGTGGTGGTCGATATTCCGAAAGACGTATCTTTCAACAAAACACCGTATTCGGGTTACCCGGAGTCGGTGGAGATGCGCTCCTACAACCCGGTGCGCAAAGGCCATGGCGGTCAGATCCGCAAGGCCCTGCAGCTGCTGCTGACCGCCAAGCGCCCCTACATCTACACCGGTGGTGGTGTGTTGCTGAGCAACGCCACCAACGAGCTGCGTACCCTGGTGGACATGCTGGGCTACCCCGTCACCAACACGCTGATGGGCTTGGGTGCCTACCCAGCGTCGGACCGCAAGTTCCTGGGCATGCTGGGCATGCACGGCACGGTCGAGGCCAACAATGCGATGCAGAACTGCGACGTGTTGCTGGCCGTGGGTGCACGTTTTGACGACCGCGTCATTGGCAACCCCAAGCACTTTGCACAGAACGAACGCAAGATCATCCACATCGACATCGATCCCTCCAGCATTTCCAAGCGGGTGAAGGTGGATGTGCCCATTGTGGGCGACGTCAAAGATGTGCTGACCGAGCTCATTACCATGGTTCGCGAAAGCGCGTTGCGGCCTGACGGCACCGCCCTGGCCGATTGGTGGACCACCATCGAAGCCTGGCGCAGCCGCGACTGCATGAAGTACGACCGTGGCAATGGGGACGTCATCAAACCGCAAATGGTGGTTGAGACGCTCTGGAACATGACCAAGGACGCCGACGCCTACATCACCTCCGATGTGGGTCAGCACCAGATGTGGGCGGCGCAGTACTACAAGTTTGACGAGCCTCGCCGCTGGATCAACTCGGGTGGCCTGGGCACCATGGGTGTGGGCATTCCGTACGCCATGGGCATCAAGCTGGCCAAGCCCGAGAGTGAGGTGTTTTGCATCACCGGTGAAGGCTCTGTGCAGATGTGCATACAGGAGCTGTCCACCTGCCTGCAGTACAACACGCCCATCAAGATCATGGCGCTGAACAACCGCTACCTCGGCATGGTTCGCCAGTGGCAAGAGATCGAGTACTCTGGTCGCTACAGCCACAGCTACATGGACGCTCTGCCCAACTTCGTCAAACTCGCCGAATCCTACGGGCATGTGGGCATGCTGATCGAGCGTCCCCAGGATGTGGAACCCGCCCTGCGCGAAGCCCGCAAGCTCAAGGACCGCACGGTGTTCATGGACTTCCGCACCGATCCCACGGAGAACGTGTTCCCCATGGTGCAGGCGGGCCGGGGTATCACCGAGATGCTGCTGGCCAGTGAAGAGCTTTGATTTTCAAGCTTTTTGTGCCTTCAGCGCTTGATGCATAAGCGTTTATAGCTATTAATTTTTTGAAAGAATCTATCGCCCGCCAAGCCCATTGCTTACCGGCCATGGGGGAGGGCGGCAGGTGCTCCGGCGCTTGCGTTGGCGAAAAGAGGAATTCTCACCATGAAACACATCATTGCAGTTTTGTTGGAAAACGAGGCCGGCGCTCTGTCGCGGGTAGTCGGGCTGTTTTCCGCCCGGGGCTACAACATTGAGTCCCTGACGGTGGCCCCCACCGAAGATCCCAGTCTGTCGCGCATGACCATACAGACCACCGGTTCGGACGACGTGATCGAGCAGATCACCAAGCACCTGAACCGCCTGATCGAGGTGGTGAAGGTGGTTGACCTGACCGAAGGTGCCTATACCGAGCGCGAGCTCATGATGGTCAAGGTGCGGGCGGTCGGCAAAGAGCGCGAAGAGATGAAGCGCATGGTCGATATTTTCCGTGGCCGCATCATCGATGTGACAGAGAAGAGCTACACCATCGAGCTCACTGGCGACCAGGGCAAGAACGATGCGTTCCTTGAAGCCATCGACCGGGGTGCCATTCTGGAGACGGTACGCACCGGCTCCAGCGGTATTGGCCGGGGCGAGAGAATTCTGCGCGTCTGACGTGCCACAGGGCCAGCCAGGCCCTGACTCCTTTCAAGCTCAGCCGTTTTCGGACCCGTTTGGGTTGGGCTTGTCGAAGTCCCTGCTGTTTGCAGGGCATGCGTGCCGAGCCCTTCGACAGGCTCTTCGCAACGGGCGATTCCCTTTACTTCACCAACAGGACCCACCATGAAAGTTTTTTACGACAAAGACTGCGACCTCAGCCTGATCAAGGGCAAAACCGTCGCCATCCTCGGCTACGGCAGCCAAGGCCATGCCCACGCCCAAAACCTGAACGACAGCGGCGTCAAGGTGGTGGTCGGTCTGCGCAAAGGCGGTGCATCGTGGGACAAGGTTGGCAAAGCCGGCCTGACCGTGATGGAAGTCAACGATGCCGTCAAGGCCGCTGACGTGGTCATGATCCTGCTGCCCGACGAGCAAATCGCCGAGGTGTACACCAACAACGTGGCGCCCCACATCAAGCAAGGCGCATCGCTGGCGTTTGCTCACGGCTTCAACGTGCACTACAACCAGGTCGTGCCCCGTGCCGATCTGGACGTGTGGATGGTTGCCCCCAAGGCCCCTGGCCACACCGTGCGCAACACCTACACCCAGGGTGGTGGCGTGCCCCACCTGGTGGCCATTCACCAGGACAAATCCGGCAAAGCCCGCGACCTGGCCCTGAGCTACGCCATGGCCAACGGCGGCGGCAAGGCCGGCATCATCGAAACCAACTTCAAAGAAGAGACCGAAACCGACCTGTTCGGCGAGCAAGCCGTTCTGTGCGGTGGCGCGGTCGAGTTGGTGAAAATGGGCTTCGAAACCCTGGTGGAAGCCGGTTATGCCCCCGAAATGGCCTACTTCGAGTGCCTGCACGAGCTCAAGCTGATCGTCGACCTGATCTACGAAGGTGGCATTGCCAACATGAACTACTCCATCTCCAACAACGCGGAGTTTGGCGAGTACGTGACCGGCCCTGAGGTCATCAACGACCAGTCTCGCGCTGCCATGCGCAATGCCCTCAAGCGCATCCAGAACGGCGACTACGCCAAGATGTTCATTCAGGAAGGCCGCCTGAACTATCCAAGCATGACCGCCCGCCGCCGCAACACCGCCGATCACCAGATCGAAGTGGTGGGTGGTCAGCTGCGCGCCATGATGCCTTGGATCGCCAAGAACAAGCTGGTGGACCAGACCCGCAACTGATGCCGGACTGGGGGTGGCACAGGCGGTATGGCCTGCGCCTACCCTTGCTGCATTGACAGAGCCACCCTTGCGGGTGGTTTTTTATTGACCCGACGCAGTCCATGGGCCAGCCATGGCCGGGTGCGGCGTAGGCGGTTGGCTCGCACACAGCGCATGCGCAGTCCCGAAAGGTGGGGTTGGCCCAGGTCGCTACACTAGGCGGCGGTCGTTGCCCTCCATCCCGGACTCGGGCAAACCGAACCCCAATTGCCACACGCAATGAATGACGGACAAGATTCTCTGAACCCACAGGGCCCGAGGCGCAAGCGCAGCAAGGGCATCTATGTGCTGCCCAACATGATCACCCTGGCTGCGCTGTTTGGTGGGTTTTATGCCATCGTCATGGCCATGAATGGGCGTTTTGATCTGGCCACGGTCGGCATTTTCGCGGCCATGGTGCTGGACAGCCTGGACGGACGGGTGGCCCGAATGACCAACACCCAAAGCGCCTTTGGCGAGCAGATGGACTCGCTGTCCGACATGGTGTCGTTCGGCGCCGCTCCTGCCCTGGTGGCCTACGTGTGGTCCCTCAATGACCTTGGTCGCTGGGGGTGGATAGCCGCGTTTGTGTACTGCGCATGCGCCGCCCTGAGGCTGGCCCGTTTCAATGTCAACACGTCGGTCGTGGATAAGCGCTTCTTTCAGGGGCTGCCTTCGCCAGCGGCTGCTGCCTTGGTGGCTGGGTTCATCTGGCTGGTGACGGAAGCAGGGTTGTCCGGGCAGGATTGGTCCTGGTACATCTTTGGTATCACCCTGTACGCCGGGCTGAGCATGGTGACCAATGTGCCTTTTTACAGCTTCAAGGATTTGCACCTGAAGAAAAGTGTGCCTTTCGCGGTGATTGTGCTTATTGCACTGGTCATTGCGATCATCAACATTGATCCGCCTACGGTGTTATTCGGGGTGTTTGTGGCCTACGGTTTGTCGGGTTATGGCGTGTATGCCTGGTTGCGGTACAAGGGGCGCCCAACGAGCGTGATCAGCACCTCCACCGATGAGCCGGACGAGCGGGGTTTGCACGAGGATTGAGGCAATCCTGCTTTGTGTGCTACATTGAAGCCTATGTTTTTCCCAACTTTCGCACTGCTAGCACACGCCTCGATCGGGCGGTTGGATTAGCGCGCAAGTCATTTCCAACAACGGCCCGTTTGCACCTGCAGCGGGCCGTTGTCGTTTTTGGGGCTGCAGGTTTTTCGAGCACGGTCATCGTGACCACACACCGGAGAGTTTGAATGAGCGATCAGTTGATTATTTTTGACACCACGTTGCGCGATGGGGAGCAGTCTCCGGGGGCCTCCATGACCAAAGACGAGAAGCTGCGTATTGCCCGCCAGCTCGAACGCCTCAAGGTCGATGTGATCGAGGCGGGCTTTGCCGCCAGCTCGAACGGCGACTTCGACTGTGTGCAGGCCATTGCCAACACCGTCAAAGACTCAACCATCTGCTCGCTGGCCAGGGCCAATGACCGCGATATCGCCCGTGCGGCCGAGGCGCTCAAAGGGGCCAACCGGGCGCGTATCCACACCTTCATTGCCACCAGCCAGCTGCACATGGAAAAAAAGCTGCGCATGACCCCCGACCAGGTGCTGGAGCAAGCCCGGCAATCCGTCCGGTTTGCCCGCAATCTGTGTGGCGATATCGAATTCAGTCCGGAAGATGGCTACCGCAGCGACATGGATTTTTTGTGCCGTGTGTTGGAAGCGGTCATTCAGGAAGGGGCCACTACCCTGAACATACCGGATACCGTGGGTTATGCCATTCCCGAGCTGTACGGCAACTTCATTCGCACCCTGCGGGAGCGCATTCCCAATTCCGATAAGGTCATTTGGTCGGTCCATTGCCACAACGATTTGGGCATGGCTGTGGCCAACTCTCTGGCCGGTGTCAAGCTTGGTGGGGCTCGCCAGGTGGAATGCACCATCAACGGCCTGGGCGAACGGGCGGGCAACTGTTCTCTTGAGGAGATTGTCATGGCGGTTCGCACCCGGCGCGACTACTTCGGGCTGGACGTGAACGTCGACGCTACCCAGATCGTCCCTGCCTCGCGCATGGTGAGCCAAACCACTGGTTTCGTGGTGCAACCCAACAAGGCGGTGGTGGGTGCCAATGCATTCGCCCATGCGTCAGGTATTCACCAGGACGGTGTTCTCAAGGCCAGAGACACCTACGAAATCATGCGCGCAGAGGACGTGGGTTGGAGTGCCAACAAAATTGTGCTGGGCAAGCTGTCGGGGCGCAACGCATTCAAGCAGCGGCTTCAGGACCTGGGCATCCAGATGGAGTCCGAGGGCGAGATCAACACCGCTTTTGCATCGTTCAAAGAGTTGGCAGACCGCAAGAGCGAGATTTTTGACGAAGACATCTTGGCCCTGTGCAGCGACGAGAGTGTGACTGCCGAAAAAGAGCAGTTCGGCCTGGTGTCGCTGTCCCAGCACAGCGAAACCGGGGAGCGCCCGCATGCGCAGGTGGTGTTCACCATCAACGGCAAAGAGTTCCAAGGCGCGTCAGATGGTAATGGACCGGTGGATGCCTCATTGAAGGCGATCGAGACCCATGTCAAGAGTGGAGCAGAAATGCTGCTGTACTCTGTCAATGCCATCACCAGCGGCTCAACAGAAAGTCAAGGCGAGGTCACCATCCGGTTGCAGCAGGGAGGGCGTGTCGTCAATGGCGTGGGCGCGGATCCGGACATTGTGGTTGCCTCCGCCAAAGCGTATCTCAGCGCTTTGAACAAGCTGCACAGCAGGGCTGAACGTGTGGCAGCACAGGGCTGATGCCGTCAGGCCCCTAACCAGGATCCGATCAAAGGCCCTCCGGGGCCTTTTTTGCGCTGATTCACATCAATTAATCCATTCAAGTAGATGATTTATTGATGATTTTTGTTGTACGCTTGCGTCGTCGGTTGGGTTGCAATCGGTTACGGAGTTCGGAATATGTCCCAGCGGTTACGGATGTGGGTGCATGCAGCAGGCACCTTGGTGCTGGCTCTTGCCTTGGGTGGGTGGGCGGGGCACAGCGTAGCCTCGGCCAAGACCAGTAAAGCCAGTCAGACGCACGCTGCCAAGAAAAAAGCCGCCAAATCAGCTTCGGTGAAATCAAGGCCAGCTCCGTCGCGCAAAGTGGCTGCCAAGCGGCCCAAGACCAAGGTTGCACGCGTCACCCAGCGCGCACCCAAGGCACAGGCAGCGGTTGCGGCCTCGGTGGCTGCAACGGTTATTTCGGCGCGTACACCCTCCCAGGCCGAAGGCAGTGGTTCAGCAGGAGCGTTCGCTACTTCCGATTCTCTGGGTCTTCGCTCCAACGCCGTGTTGGTGATCGATCAGGAAACCCATCAGGTGCTGTTCGACAAAAATGCGTCGGCCGTCTTGCCCATTGCCTCTCTCACCAAGGTCATGACTGGCTTGGTTATCACCGATGCGGGTTTGCCCATGGACGAGCCCATCACCATCACCGAAGAGGACATCGACACCCTCAAGGGGAGCCGATCCCGTCTCGCGGTGGGTACGACTCTGACCCGCGGCGAGCTGATGCATCTTGCACTAATGTCCAGCGAAAACCGGGCAGCGCATGCGTTGGGGCGTACATTCCCCGGGGGCGTGCAGCGTTTCGTGGAAACCATGAACGTCAAGGCCAAGTTGCTGGGCATGGCCGATACACAGTATGTGGACCCGACCGGGCTATCGCCCCGCAACCGTTCCAGCGCCAAGGATCTGACCACCCTGGCATCTGTTGCTTACGACCGACCATTGATTCGCGAGTTGTCCACCTCGCCGGGTTATGAGGTGGCTGCGGGGAGCCGCATGCTTCAGTACCGCAACACCAACCAACTGGTCCACAACCCATCCTGGGACATTGGTTTGCAGAAAACCGGCTACATATCGGAGGCGGGGCGGTGTCTGCTGATGCAAGTCACCGTGTCCGGTCGGCAGCTGATCATGGTCTTCCTGGACTCGGCCGGGAAACTGACCCGGCTGGCAGACGCCGAACGTGTGCGCAAGTGGTTGGAAGCCCACCCATCGGCTTTGATGTAAGTCTGCGTATTCCACTGATGGCGGACAGTGATTCCATTCCCATCGCGGACAGCGTTCCAGCCGATGGCGGACACGCTGCGCGGGTGTCCTGAGTGACGTTCAAATCGTAGCCGAAGTGTCCGCCATCAGCGTGGAATGGTGGT
>JAUYTN010000005.1 GCA_030695205.1 Burkholderiaceae bacterium
CATCAAGCGCGGCCTCATGACCACCGTGCACGCCGCCACCGCCACCCAAAAAACCGTGGACGGCCCCAGCAACAAAGACTGGCGCGGTGGACGCGGCATCTTGGAAAACATCATCCCCAGCAGCACCGGAGCCGCCAAGGCCGTGGGCGTGGTCATCCCCGAGCTGAACAAAAAGCTCACCGGCATGAGCTTTCGCGTACCCACCAGCGACGTGAGCGTGGTGGACCTGACGGTCGAGCTCAACTCGCAAGCCAGCTACGCCGAAATCTGCGCCGAAATGAAGGCCCAAAGCGTTGGCGCATTGAAGGGCGTGCTGGGCTACACCACCGACAAAGTGGTGGCCACCGATTTCCGTGGCGAGACCTGCACCAGCGTGTTCGACGCCGACGCGGGCATTGCGCTGGACAGCACCTTCGTCAAGGTCGTGGCCTGGTACGACAACGAGTGGGGCTACTCCAACAAGTGCCTGGAGATGGCACGGGTGGTGGCGGGCTGAGCGGACATATTGAAGGAACACCCCATGAAATTCCTCCGCTTTTCAGATGTGATTGCCAGCGGCTTTGCCCGTGACAAGCGCGTGTTCATCCGCGCTGACCTGAACGTGCCCCAGAACGACGCGGGCGAGATCACCGAAGACACGCGCATTCGTGCCAGTATCCCCGCCGTGAAGATGGCGCTGGAGGCGGGTGCCGCCGTTATGGTCACCAGCCACCTGGGCAGGCCCACCGAGGGTGCTTTCAAGCCCGAAGACAGCCTGGCCCCCGTGGCCGCGCGCATGAGCGAACTGCTGGGTGCACCCGTGCGCCTGGTGGCCGACTGGGTGGACGGTGGCTTTGAAGTTGCTCCCGGCCAGGTGGTCATGCTGGAGAACTGCCGCCTGAACAAAGGCGAGAAAAAGAACGCGCCCGAGTTGGCCGCCAAGCTCGGCAAGCTGTGCGACATTTTTGTGCATGACGCGTTCGGCACCGCCCACCGGGCCGAAGGCACCACCTACGGCATTGCCGAAACCGCTCCCATTGCCTGCGCAGGCCCGCTGCTGGCGGCCGAGATGGACGCCATTGGCAAGGCCCTGGCCAACCCCCAGCGCCCGCTGGTGGCCATCGTGGCCGGCAGCAAGGTCAGCACCAAGCTCACCATTTTGCAAGCCCTCTCCAGCAAAGTGGACGGTCTGATTGTGGGGGGCGGCATTGCCAACACCTTCATGCTGGCCGCCGGCATGAAGATCGGCAAAAGCCTGGCCGAGCCTGACCTGGTGGGTGAGGCCAAGGCGGTGATCGAGTCCATGAAAGCCCGTGGCGCCGAAGTACCCATTCCCACCGACGTGGTGTGTGCCAAGGCCTTCAGCGCGGACGCGGTGGCCACCGTCAAGGCAGCCACCGATGTAGCCGACGACGACATGATTCTGGACATCGGCCCTGAGACCGCCGCGCGTCTGGCTGCCCAGTTGAAGAAGGCAGGCACCATCGTCTGGAACGGCCCTGTGGGCGTGTTCGAGTTTGCCCAGTTTGAAAACGGCACCAAGGTGATTGCCCAGGCCATCGCTGACAGTGCGGGCTTCAGCATCGCGGGTGGTGGCGACACGCTGGCGGCCATCGCCAAATACGGTATCGAGAAGCAGGTGGGCTACATCTCCACGGGCGGGGGAGCCTTTCTGGAGGTGTTGGAGGGCAAAACTTTGCCCGCCTTTGAGGTCCTGGCCCGCCGCGCCGACTGACGCGGCCGCCCGTTTCGGGCAGGAGAGGCCTCTCCTGCCCCAGGGTGGCCCCAGGCACACGGGTGGTTGCCCGTGGTGCCTGAACCGGTGAGTGCACCCACTGGCCACCCCAAGGGGGCCAGTCAGGTCATCCGATCAATTTTTTCGTAGCTGAAATCGCTTGTACAGCAAGCGGTAGGGGCACTTTTTTCTTATTTTTTTAACTGGAGACCCACCATGGCCTTGATTTCCTTGCGACAACTGTTGGACCACGCGGCTGAGCACAGCTATGGTCTGCCCGCCTTCAACGTCAACAACATGGAGCAGGTGCAGGCCATCATGCAGGCCGCAGCAGCGGTGGACAGTCCCGTCATCCTGCAGGGTTCGGCCGGTGCGCGCTCCTACGCAGGCGAGCCGTTTTTGCGCCACCTGATTGCTGCTGCCATCGAGATGTACCCCCACATTCCGGTGTGTATGCACCAGGACCACGGCGCATCACCAGCGATTTGCTCGCGCTCCATACAGTCGGGCTTCAGCTCGGTGATGATGGACGGCAGCTTGCTGGAAGACGGCAAGACCCCCGCCAGCTACGAGTACAACGTGCAAACCACGCGCAAGGTGGTGGACATTGCCCACGCCTGTGGCGTGTCGGTAGAAGGCGAGCTGGGTTGCCTGGGGTCACTGGAAACCGGCATGGCCGGTGAAGAAGATGGCCACGGGGCCGAGGGCAAGCTCGACCACTCCGCGCTGCTGACCGACCCCGACGAGGCCGCCGACTTCGTGGCCAAGACCCAGGTGGATGCGCTGGCCATTGCCATCGGCACCAGCCACGGCGCGTACAAGTTCACCCAAAAGCCCACCGGCAAGGTGCTGCGCATCGATCGCGTGAAGGAAATCCACCAGCGCATTCCCAATGTGCACCTCGTCATGCACGGCAGTTCCAGCGTGCCCGAAGACTGGCTGGCCATCATCAACCAGTATGGCGGCGACATGGGCCAGACCTACGGCGTGCCGGTGGAAGAAATCGTCGAAGGCATCAAAAACGGCGTGCGCAAGGTCAACATCGACACCGACTTGCGCATGGCCAGCACGGGTGCCATTCGCAAGTTTCTGGCCGAAGACCGCAAAAACTTCGACCCCCGCAAGTTCTACAAAGAAGCCACCAAGGCCATGCAGGCCATTTGCGCCAACCGGTATGAGGCCTTCGGCAGTGCAGGCATGGCCAGCAAAATCACCCAAGTCCACAGCCTGGAGACCATGCAGCGCCGCTACGACAAGGGTGAGCTGGCACCTCGCCTGGCTTGAAGCCATAAAAAAAGGGCCGTGTCTTGCGACACGGCCCCAAGCGTTTGCTACCTCGGGCATCCTTTCGGATGCCCGAGGCGCTTTCGCACATCAAACACAGAGAGAGAATCGTGTCACTTGCCGCTGAGGTACTCCGCCACTGCATGCATTTCGAGTGGCGTCATTTTCTCGGCCACCACGTGCATCACGGTGTTGTCGTTGGTGCGTTCACGTTTGTTGAACTGGCGCAGTTGATGCTCCAGGTAGCCCCCGATCTGGCGGCTGAGCTTGGGCATGTGTGCGGCACCCTCGCCATTGACGCCATGGCAGGCAGCGCAGGCCGGTACACCCGAGAACTTGTTGCCGTTGTGGAAGATGTACTGCCCCATGGATGCCAGTTGGGGGTCCTTGGGTTCTTCCCGGGGGATGGTCATCTTTTCGTAGTACTTGCCCAGGGCCAGCATTTCGTCGGGGGTCAGCTTGGCCGACATGTCGGCCATAGCCGTGCTCTTGCGGGCGCCCGACTTGAACGCCTCCAACTGCTTGGCCACGTACTCGGCATGCTGTCCAGCCAGGCGGGGAAAAATTTCGCTGGTGGATTCGCCCTGTGCACCGTGGCACAGGAAACACGAGCCACCTGCGATTTTTTTGGCCCGCGCCTCGTCGGCCTGGGCGACTGCGGTGTTGGCGGTAAACAAAGCGGCGCATACCACCGCGGTGGTGGCGACCCAATGTGGGACAAAGCGTGAAGGGCTCACAGGTGAAACCTTTGGAGAGTGAATATCGATAAAACGGACGACCGCCGGTCGTGCCCGAACGAAAAAATGCTGGCCTGCGCCAGCATTTTTGGGTTCTGGCGCCCGATCAGGCCAGGGTGTCGGCCCAGATGTTGCGCGCCCACGCATGGGCATAGCGGCCTTCCAGCTCACTGGCCGCCACGGACACACCGCCGGAGCCAGGCACCGTCAGCATGGTTTTCTTTTCGGCGTCGTAGCGGTGCACACTGGCCACGTGAACCACGTCTTCGTCGGTCACGAAGCTGTAGCAGGTGTTGGCGTAGATGGGCAGAGAAGGAGGTGCCTTGCCCTGGAGCATGGATACCACCGCAGCGGCACAGGTTTTGCCGTGCTGGTTGGCCATGTGGCCAGACTTGGGCATGCCCGGAGCGATCTGGATGGCGTCGCCCAGCACGTGCACGTTCTTGACGGCGATGGATTCAAAACTCAGGAAGTCCACCTCGCACCAGCGTTTGTTGGCAGTGGCCAAGCCTGTTTTGAGCGCGATGTCACCCGCACGCATGTTGGGGATGACGTTGGCCACGCTGGCTTTGAAGTCGTCGTTGAACTCAAACTTGAGCGTGTTGGTGGCCACGTCCACATCCACCACATTGTGCTTGGGACGGTAGTCAATCATGCCGTCGTAATGGTCTTTCCATGCCTTCATGAAAAGGCCCTTTTTGGACTGGATGTCGTCGTTGGCGTCAAAGATGACGACCTTGCTCTTGGGCTTGTGCTTCTTGAAGTAGCTGGCCACCAGGCAGGCGCGCTCGTAGGGTCCGGGGGGGCAGCGGTAGGGTGCGCGCGGAATGGACATGGCGTACACGCCGCCATCGGGCATGGCTTCGAGCTGCTTGCGCAGGCCCACGGTTTGGGCGCCGGCTTTCCAGGCGTGGAAGACTTTTTCCTGGGCGGCGGCGTTGTTCAGGCCGGGCATGGTCTCGTACATGAAGTCGATGCCGGGGGAGACGATCAGCCGGTCGTAGGGCAGCTCGCCACCACCGGCCAGTTTGACCACCTTTTTGTCCGGATCAATGACCGTGACCATGTCCTTGACCAGCTTTACCCCATGGCGCTTTTCCAGGTTGGTGTAAGGGGTAGTGATGTCGGCCATGGTTTTGTAGCCGCCCACCACGAGGTTGGAGATGGGGCAGGACACAAAGGCGGCGCTGGGCTCGACCAGAGTCACGTCCACTGTGCCCTCGGAGAACAGACGCAGGTACTTGGCAGCGGTGGCGCCACCGTAGCCACCACCCACCACCACCACTTTGCCGATGCTGGCGCCACCACCGGAGGTGGCGCAACCGGACATCAGGCCCGCGGCCCCGAGTGCGGAACCGGCACCCAGGGTTTGTACAAATTGACGACGTTTCATGGGGTGGCTCCTCACTGCTTTTTGGGTTGGGCTGCGAAGTAGGCAGCGATCTCGTGGATTTGCTCGTCGCTGTAGCCCTTGGAGATCTGGTGCATCAGCGTGGCTGGCTTGCGGCCTGTTTTGAAGTCCAGCATCTTCTGCACGAGGTCAGCCTTGTCTTTGCCTGCCAGGGATTCGTGGCCTGGCTCGGCGTATCCGTTGGTGCCGTGGCAGTTGGCGCATGCTGCCGCCCAGACCTTCACCTGCGCAACTTGGGCGCTGGCCATGGTGGCACCGAGTGCCAACAGGCTGCCCATCAGAATTTGGGTGGTTGTTTTCATTTTTCGTCTGACCTCCAGAGGGTGGGTGGAACAATATCAGTCATTGCGGATATTGCAATTGATGTTAACGGACGCGTGGGGGTGGATGAACAGTACAAACCCTGAGGCCTCCGCACCAGTGCGCAGCCAAATTTTTGCACAGCCAACCTGACCGGTTGCTTGCCCAGGGGCAGGCAGGTGCTGGGGCTGTGGGTAGAGGCAATGGCCCAGGGTGGTGACCAGGCCGGTGTCAGCTGGCGTTGGGGTCAAGGGTTTACACTAATCCGTATATTCGCAACTAAGCATATATTCAGTCGCCAACAGCGCGATGGAGACAAAACCTTGGAAGACATGCACGAAGTGTTCGAGTCAGCAGCCCGCTACTTTGGCGTGCTGGCCGAGCCCGCGCGTCTGAAAATTTTGCACGCCATCTGTGGTGAAGAAAAAAGCGTCAACACCATCATTGCCGCCACCGGCATGGCGCAGGCCAATGCCTCCCGCCACTTGGGGCTGATGTACCAGGCCGGTATGTTGTCCCGCCGTCGGGAGGGTACCCAGGTGTTTTACCGGGTGTCCGATCGTTTGTTTGTTGAGCTCTGCCGCACGGTGTCGGTCCAAATCGCCGAGCGGCTGGGGCGACAAGCGCCCACCACGTTGTTCGCACCCCATTCTGTTCCTGTCCTGGCGGCTGCCTCGGCCGCGTCATCTTCACCTCACCCCCTCAACCAGAAGGAAACAACAAGTGTCTAAAGACCTGAGCGAAGTCATCGGGCGCGTCCTACCCGCGCCTGAAAACCACCTGAGCGCCGACACGCTCGAACTGGCCCGCAAAGCGCGTCGAAGTTTCATGGGTAAGGCGTTGGCCATGGGAGCTGGCGTGGCGGCGTCTGCCAAGGCGGGTATGGCCATGGCAGCGGGTGAGGGCGAGGACGCGATCCTGAAGATGCCCGAGCACACGGGCGGCCTGGGTCTGCCGGTGGCCATGAACCCCTACGGCCAGCCCAGCAAGTGGGAGTCCAATCTGCAGCGCCGCGAGAGCCCAGGCCTGACGCGCGTTCCACAGGCTTCTGTCAGTTTCACGCCCCTGCAAGGCCTGTTCGGCATCATCACGCCCAGCGGCTTGCACTTCGAGCGCCACCACCAGGGCTGGTGGGACATTGATCCTTCCAAGCACCGCCTGATGATCAACGGCCTGGTCAAACGCCAGCGGGTGTTCACCATGGACGACCTGATGCGCCTGCCCAGCGTTTCGCGCATTCATTTCATCGAGTGCGGCGCCAACTCTGCCACCGAGTGGGGCAATGTGGCCACGTCGTCGGTGCAGTATTCCCACGGCATGCTCAGCTGCTCCGAATTCACGGGTGTGTTGCTGTCCACGCTGCTGGAAATGTGCGGCTACGACAAGAAAAACGGCAAGTACGTGCTGGCCGAGGGTGCCGATGGCTCCTCCATGACCCGCACCATCGCCATTGACCAGGCCATGGACGACTGCATCGTCGCCTGGGCCATGAATGGCGAAATGCTGCGTCCGGAAAACGGCTACCCGCTGCGCCTGGTGGTGCCGGGTGTGCAGGGGGTGAGCTGGGTCAAGTACCTGCGCCGCATTGAAGTGGGCGATCAGAAGTACGCCACCAAAGACGAAGCGGTGCACTATATCGACCACATGCCAGACGGCACGCACCGCCAGTACACCGGCATTCAGGAGTGCAAGTCGGTCATCACCACCCCGTCGGGCAGCCAGACGTTGCTGGACAAGGGCTTCTACAACGTCAGCGGTCTGGCCTGGTCCGGTCGGGGCAGCATCAAGCGGGTGGACGTGAGCGTGGACGGCGGCCGCAACTGGCGCACTGCTCGTCTGGAAGGCCCCATCCTGCCTAAGGCGTTGACCCGCTTCAACATCGATTGGGTGTGGGACGGCAAGCCCGCCATCCTGCAAAGCCGTGCCATCGACAGCACCGGCTATGTGCAGCCCAAGATGAACCAGCTGCGTGCTGTGCGGGGCACGCGTTCCGTGTACCACCAAAACGCCATCCAATCGTGGAAGGTGTCCGAAAACGGCGAAGTCTCTAACGTGCAGGTGTTCTGATGAAACTGAAATTCCAACTCTCTGTTGCTGCCCTTGCGCTGGGTGCGGTGTTTGCCGGTTCGGCCATGGCCGATACCAAGGCCGCCATGATGGCCATGGGCCGCGATGCGACCCCTGCCGAGGTCAAGGCTTGGGACATTGATGTCCGCCCAGATTTCAAAGGCTTGCCCAAAGGCTCTGGCAGCGTGTCCCGTGGCGAGGCGGTGTGGGAGGCGCAGTGTGCCTCATGCCACGGTGCGTTTGGCGAGTCCAACGAGGTGTTTACCCCCATCATTGGCGGGACAACGCAGGCCGATATCAAAAATGGCCGCGTCGCTGCCCTGGTAGAAGGTGCGGCCGCCACCGCTCCCCAGAAGACGACCTTCATGAAGGTGGCCTCTTTGTCCACTTTGTGGGACTACATCAACCGTGCCATGCCTTGGACGGCGCCCAAGTCGCTGTCCACCGACGATGTGTACGCAGTGACTGCTTACCTGCTGAACCTGGCTGAGGTGGTCCCCGCTGACCATGTGCTGTCCGACCAAAACATTGCCCAAGCCCAGGCCCGTATGCCCAACCGCAACGGTATGGTGTTTTACGAGCCGATGTGGAAAGTCAATGGCAAAGGTGATGTCAAGAACGTGGCCTGCATGAAGAACTGCGAAACCGAGGTCAAAATTTCATCCTTCTTGCCCGACTACGCCAAAGACGCTCAGGGCAACACTGCGGAGCAAAACCGCGTCATCGGGCCGGTGCGTGGCTTGAACACCGACAAGGCCGGCACCACGCCAGCCAAATAAGCCAGGTTTCTTTGCCTGTTCAGGGCTTTTTCTCTCGTTAACCCTAGGTGGTAGGGCAGTCGCCGATTATTAAACTTTGCTTATGCATGAATAGTTGGCCACCAACTGCCGCTTGGGCTTTGTGTGTTTCCTCACTGATTTTTACCAAGGAGTTCTCATGAACAACACCCGCCGTACCGTCATCAAGACGACCAGCGCTCTGGGCACACTCGTCGCTCTGGGGCTGATCACCCAGCAGCAAGCGCTTGCCGCAGACGGCCGCCCTGGCTTTGACGCCAAGAGCCTGACAGACGCCATCAAGGCTGTGGGTGGCACCGCTGCCACCAGCGACCAGGTGAGCGTGATTTCCCCGGACATCGCAGAAAACGGTGCTGTGGTGCCTGTGGGCGCGTCCAGCAACATCCCCAACACCACCGAAATCTATCTGCTGGTCGAGAAGAACCCCACTCCCCTGTCGGCCGGTTTCATCATCCCCGCAGGCACCGAAGCCTCGGTCCAGACACGCCTGAAGATGGGCCAATCCACCAACGTGGTTGCAGTGGTCAAGGCCGACGGCAAGCTGTTCTCTGCCACCAAAGAAACCAAAGTGACGCTGGGCGGTTGCGGCGGCTGATAGGCCCCGCACCTGTTCCCACCCACCCAGTTTTTTCCACACATTTCACTGATTCAGGAGTCCAGTCATGGCAGATCCAATGCGCATTCGTGCAAACAACAAAGACGGCGTGACCGAAGTTCGCGTGCTGATGTCCCACCCCATGGAAACCGGCCTGCGCAAAGATGCGTCGGGCGCTGTGATCCCCGCCAAGTTCATCACCGACTTGGAGGCCACCCACAACGGCAAGACCGTGCTCAAGGGCCTGCTCAGCGGTGCCGTGTCCCAAAACCCTTTCCTGTCGTTCAAATTCAAGGGTGGGGCCAAGGGCGAGAAGGTTGTCGTGAAATGGGTTGACAACAAAGGCGATACCCGCACCGACGAAGCCACCATCGCCTGACAGGTGTTTGGCAAGGCGGCCCACTTGTACGGAGTGAGCCGCCTTTTTTGTTTGTAACAACCACAAGGAGACCTCCTGATGAAGACACGTTGGGCACTATCGGCTGCGCTGTTGGCTGTGGCTTCGGCGGGCGCACATGCGCAGGACGATGCAGCTGCGGGCATCGCCAAGTTCCGCGAAATGCTGGCCGACGGCAACCCTGCCGAGCTGTTTGAAATGAAGGGCCAGGAGCTCTGGACGCAAAAACGCGGCCCGAAAAACGCATCGCTGGAGAAGTGCGACCTCGGCCTGGGCCCAGGCGTGGTCAAGGGTGCGTTTGTGCAGTTGCCCAAGTACTTTGCCGATACCCAGCGTGTGCAGGACCTTGAAATGCGCCTGATCACCTGCATGGAAACCTTGCAGGGGTTCAATGCCGCTGACATCATGAAAACGGCATGGGGCAAGGGCGAGATGGCCAACCTCACTGCGCTGGCCACATGGGTTGGGGCGGAGTCCAAAGGCATGCGCTTCAACCTGTCGCAAGCCCACGAGTCGGAGCGGACCATGTACGAGGTCGGCAAGCGACTGTTTTTCCAGCGTGCAGGTACCCACGATTTTTCCTGTGCCACCTGTCACGGCACCGATGACAAGCGGATCCGCTTGCAAGACCTGCCCAACTTGACCAAGAACCCCGGAGACGGCGTTGGTTTTGCGGCCTGGCCAGCCTACCGGATTTCCAACGGGCAGATGTGGAGCATGCAGCTTCGCCTGAACGATTGCTACCGCCAGCAGCGCTTCCCTGAGCCCAAATTCGGCAGCGACGTGACCACCGCGCTCAGTGTGTACATGGGCGTCAACGCCAAAGGCGCCGAGTCAATTGTTCCCGCCCTCAAGCGCTAAGGAGACCTTTCTCATGATCAAACGATTGGTGATTGCTGCCCCCCTGGCCGCAGTTGTGTTGGCAGGTTGCTCCACAGGCATGTCCGCAGCCGATTACGACAAAGTGACCGCCGACGTCGTGAAGGCTTCGTTCCAGGACAAAAACCTGGTTAAAGTCGATCGGCTGGTTCAAGACGAGACCATGGCTGCGTGCAGTGCTGCCGAGGTGGCCGGTAAGCCTTTGGATGAACAAACTGCCAAGGCGCTGGAAGCCGCCGCCATGAAGACCATCAAGTGGCCTTCCGACGGCAAGTTCCTGGGCGACTGGAAAAAAGGTGAGGCCCAGGCCCAAAGCGGTCGGGGCTCTACCTGGAGCGATGGTGCCAATGTGGTCAACGGTGGCAACTGCTACAACTGCCACCAGATCGATAAAAAGGAAGTGTCCTACGGCACCATTGGCCCCAGCCTCTGGAACTATGGCAAGTTGCGCGGTGTGACAGACCCCAATGCCGAGGCCAGCAAGGCCATTGTTGAGTACACCTGGGGCAAGATGTGGAATACCCACGCCTACAACGCCTGCTCGCACATGCCCCGTTTTGGCCACAAAGGCGTGTTGAGCGAGCAGCAACTCAAAGACATCATGGCGCTGTTGCTGGACCCCAAGTCCCCGGTCAACCAGTGATGGTGGCAGGGCGGGCACTGAGCATGGCCCGCTCCAGAGGGCGTGCCACCCTCGGCGACCGGTATTGCACCGGTCGTTTTTTTGCACCAAATATGCACACTTAATCAAAGAGGAATATTCATGAGCTTCAGTCGTCGCGAATTCATGCAGGTGCTGGCAGTGGCCAGCGCCGGTGGCATGGCCCTGGACCACAAGGACGTGTTGGCCGCCAAGCCCGGGGCGGGTGCCAAGTTGTATGACTTGCCCAAGTTTGGCAACGTCAGTTTCCTGCACTTCACCGACTGCCACGCGCAGCTGATGCCCATTTATTTCCGCGAGCCCAATGTCAACCTGGGCGTGGCTGAGGCCGTAGGCCGTCCACCCCACATTGTGGGTGAGGGGTTGCTCAAGCATTTTGGCATCCGTCCCGGCACTGCCGAGGCGCATGCATTCACCTACCTCAACTTTGAAAAAGCTGCCAAGACCTACGGCAAGGTGGGTGGTTTTGCCCACCTGGCCACCCTGGTCAAAATGATGAAGGCCAGCCGCCCCTACGCCATGCTGCTCGACGGTGGCGACACCTGGCAAGGCAGTGCCACCGCGCTGTGGACCAACGGCCAGGACATGGTCGATGCCTGCAAGCTGTTGGGTGTCAACGCCATGTGCCCTCACTGGGAATTCACCCTGGGCGAAAAGCGCGTGCAGGAGATCGTTGAAAAAGACTTCGGTGGCAAGCTCGATTTCCTGGCTCAGAACGTCAAGACCAGCGACTTTGGCGATCAGGTGTTCAAGCCCTACGTCATCAAAGAAATGAACGGCGTGCCCGTGGCCGTGATTGGCCAGGCTTTTCCGTACACCCCCATTGCCAACCCCAGCTACATGGTGCCCAACTGGACCTTTGGTATCCAGGACGAGCACATGCAGCAAATGGTGGACGAGGCCCGTGGCAAAGGCGCCCAGGCTGTGGTGGTCATCAGCCACAATGGCATGGACGTGGACATCAAGATGGCCTCGCGCGTCACCGGCATCGACGCCATTCTGGGTGGCCACACCCACGACGGCATGCCAGCCCCGCTGGTGGTCAAGAACGCCAAGGGCCAGACCCTGGTGACCAACGCCGGCTCCAACAGCAAGTTTTTGGGTGTGCTCGACTTCGATGTGCGCGGTGGCAAGGTGCAGGACTTCCGCTACAAGCTCTTGCCCGTGTTTGCCAACCTGCTGCCCGCCGATGCGGACATGCAGGCTTACATCGACAAGGTACGCGCGCCCTACAAGGCCAAGCTTGACGAGACGCTGGCGGTGTCAGAGGGTTTGCTGTACCGCCGGGGCAACTTCAATGGCTCGTGGGACCAGCTCATTGTGGACGCGCTGATGGAAGTGAAAGGCGCCGACCTGGCCTTCTCCCCTGGCTTCCGCTGGGGTACAACCATTCTGCCGGGCCAGGCCATCACCCGCGAGCTGATGATGGACCAGGTCGCCATCACCTACCCGACCAGTACCCTGACAGAAATGACGGGCGAGACCATCAAGACGGTGCTGGAAGACGTGTGCGACAACCTGTTCAACCCCGACCCCTACTACCAGCAGGGCGGCGACATGGTGCGCGTGGGCGGGCTGGAATACACCTGCAACCCGCTGGCCGGCGCGGGCAAACGCATCAACAACATGATGCTCAAAGGCAAAGCCATTGAGGCCGGCAAAACCTACAAGGTGGCCGGTTGGGCTCCCGTCGCCGAAGGCGCCAAGGGCGAGCCGATCTGGGATGTGATGGAGGCCTACTTCAAGAACCACAAGACCATTGGCAAGCTCAAGCTCAACACGCCAAAACTGGTGGGCATGGAGGGCAACCCCGGCATCGCGCTCTGATTGCCGTGGTTTTTGGTAACAAAAAGCGCCTTAGGCGCTTTTTCCATTTGGGGTTGTAGCTACCAAATGCGCTGGTTGTCGGGCGGTCGTGAGCGGTGTTGGCATCTCTCGCATTGGGCCGCTATTACCATTCGGCCATGACCCTTGCCCACCCCTTGCCGACAGACGCCCAAAGCATCCTGGAGCTGGCGGCGCGTTCCATGTTCGACCTGTTTGCCAATGCCAGTGAGGGCATGATGCTGGTGGACCGCAACGCACGGGTGGTGTGGATCAACGACCAGTACCGCCGCTACCTGCCCGCGCTGGGTTTCGAGCGGGAGGAGGACTTTGTGGGTCACCCCGTGTCTGCGGTGGTGCAAAACACCCAGATGCATCAGGTGTTGGAAAGCGGCAAACCCATCCTGATCGACCTGCTCACCAATCGGGCGGGCACCTTCGTGGTCAGCCGCATACCGCTGCGCGACCCGCAGGGTAGCGTCATCGGTGCGCTGGGCATTGTGCTGTTTGACCAGCCGCAAACCAACCTGCAGCCCCTGATTGCCAAGTTCTCGCTGCTGCAGCGCGACCTGGACGAGGCCCGCCGGGAGCTGGCCAGCCGCCAGCGCCTGCCCCATGGCGGCCAGCGGCAGTCGCGCCACACCTTTGCCAGCTTTGTGGGGCGCAGTGCCGCAGCGGTGGAGGTCAAGCGCCAGGCGCGCCGTGCCGCCCAGTCCGGCAGTCCGGTGCTGCTGCTGGGTGAGACCGGCACCGGCAAAGAGTTGCTCGCCCACGCCATCCATGCCAGCTCCGGCCGGGCCCAAGGGCCGTTTGTGGGGGTGAACATTGCCGCCGTACCCGACACCCTGCTGGAGGCTGAGTTCTTTGGGGTCGCGCCAGGTGCCTACACCGGTGCCGACCGCAAGGGGCGAGAGGGCAAGTTCAAGCTGGCCGATGGTGGCACCTTGTTTCTGGACGAAATTGGCGACATGCCCCTGGGCCTGCAGGCCAAATTGCTGCGGGCCTTGCAGGAGGGTGAAATCGAACCCCTTGGCTCCAACCGGCTGGTGCCGTTCAGTGTCCGCATCGTGGCGGCCACCTCCCGCGATTTGCTGGCATTGGTCAGGGAGGGGCGGTTTCGTGAAGACCTGTACTACCGGCTGAGCGTGTTGCCCATTCGGGTGCCCCCGCTGCGCGAGCGGCGCGACGACATCCCGGCCCTCATTGAGGTGTTGGGCGAAGACATGGTGCACCGCGGTGAGCCTCACCCACCCGAACTCGAACCCCAGGCCCTGGCCTTGCTGCAGGCCCAGGCCTGGCGCGGCAACATCCGCGAGCTGCGCAATGTGCTGGAGCAGGCCTGCCTGCGCTGTGATGCCGACGTGCTCAGTGCCGCCCAGCTGGAGCAGGTGCTGCGCGCCTCCGGCGTGGCCGATGTGGCCCCGGCCCTGCCCAGCTGGCAAACCACCGAGCGGCCGGACGCCACCCGACCGCTGGCGATGCAGGTGGCTGAGGTGGAGCGTGCCGCCATTGCCGCTGCCCTGCGCAGCACCGGTGGCAACAAACTGGCCGCCGCCCGTTTGCTGGGTATTTCCCGCGCCAAGCTCTATGAACGTCTGGAAAACCCTGAGCGATGACCAGACAGGTGTCTGATGGTCAGACAATGTTGTTGTCTGATTTTCAGGCAAATGATCGACTGCTGACTGGTTGATCCGTTTTAAATCAACAGTCTATTGCCTGGCACGAAGGCTGCAATACAGGTGTACTTCAACCAGGAGACACCCCCATGCAACGCCGCCCATTTTTTGCCCTGACCGCACTTTCTGCCCTGGCCGCACTGGCTGGCACTGCCAGCTTGCCCGCGGTGGCCCAAAGCAAAGACATCAAGATTGCCCATATCTATAGCAAGACCGGCCCGCTGGAGGCCTATGGCAAGCAGACCCAGACGGGGTTGATGATGGGCCTGGAGTACGCCACCGGCGGCACCATGAGCGTGGCGGGCCGCAAGATTGTGGTCATTGAAAAAGACGACCAGGGCAAGCCCGACCAGGGCAAGAGCCTGCTGGCCGCCGCCTACGGTGACGACAAAGTGGACCTGGCCGTGGGCCCCACCGCGTCCCCCGTGGCTCTGGCCATGCTGCCGGTGGCCGAGGAGTACAAGAAGATTTTGCTGGTCGAGCCGGCTGTGGCCGACAGCATCACCGGTGACAAGTGGAACAAGTACATCTTCCGCACCGGCCGCAACAGCAGCCAGGACGCCATTGCCAACGCGGTGGCGCTGGACAAAGAGGGTGTGAGCATCGTCACCATGGCCCAGGACTCGGCATTTGGCAAAGACGGGGTCAAGGCATTCCGGGAGGCCCTGAAAAAATCCAAGCTGGTGCACGAAGAGTACTTGCCTCCCGCCACCACCGACTTCACCGCTGGTGCGCAGCGCATGATCGACAAACTCAAGGGCCTGCCTGGGCGCAAGGTGATTTTCATCATCTGGGCCGGTGGCAACCCCTTCAAGATTGCTGACATGGACCTGAAGCGCCACGACATCGAAATTGCCACTGGCGGCAACATCCTGCCCGCGATGGCCGCCTACAAAAACTTTCCAGGCATGGAAGGCGCGGCTTACTACTACTTTGGCATTCCCAAGAACCCCATCAACGAAGCCCTGGTGGCCAACCACTACAAGCAGTTCAAGACCCCACCCGACTTTTTCACCGCAGGCGGCTTCAGCGCGGCCATGGCCATCGTGACCGCTCTGAAAAAGACCAACGGCGACACCAATACCAACAAGCTCATCCAGACCATGGAAGGCATGAGCTTTGACACCCCCAAAGGCACCATGACCTTCCGTAAGGAAGATCACCAGGCCATGCAGAGCATGTACCACTTCAAGATCAAGGTGGACCCCGCGTTTGCCTGGGGTGTACCCGAGCTGGTGCGTGAAATCAAGGCCGAAGAGATGAACGTGCCCATCCGCAATAGCCGCTGATTGCACCCGGAAATGCTGCAAACCCAAGACCTCACCATTCGCTTTGGCGGGCATGTGGCGGTGAATGCTGTCACCTGCAGCTTTGCGCCGGGCACGCTCACCGCCATTGTTGGGCCCAACGGTGCGGGCAAGACCACGTACTTCAACCTCATCTCGGGGCAGCTCAAGGCCTCTGGTGGCCGGGTGAGTCTGGGTGGGCAGGACCTGACGGGGCTGAGTGCCTCGGCCCGCACGCGGGCTGGGCTGGGCCGGGCGTTTCAGCTGACCAACCTGTTTCCCGGCCTGAGCGTGCTCGAAAACGTACGCCTGGCGGTGCAGTCCACGCTGGCGGGCCCGCACAGGCGGGGGCTGAACCTGTGGAGCATCTGGAGTGACCATGCCCGACTTACCGAGCGGGCCCATGCCATTCTGGAGCTGGTGGCCATGGCCCAGCAGCAGGATGCAGTGGTGTCCAGTTTGCCCCACGGCGACCAGCGCAAGCTGGAGGTGGCGCTGCTCATGGCCCTGGAGCCGCAGGTGTACATGTTTGACGAGCCCACCGCTGGTATGAGCCACGACGAGGCGCCGGTCATCCTCGACCTCATTCGGCAGCTCAAGACCGACAAGACCAAAACCATCCTGCTGGTCGAGCACAAGATGGATGTTGTGCGCGAGTTGGCCGACCGCATCGTGGTGCTGCACAACGGCAGCCTGGTGGCCGATGGCGACCCGGCCACCGTGATTGCCTCGCCCGTGGTGCAAGAAGCCTACCTGGGCGTGGCCAAGGAGGCAGCATGAGTACCGCTGCACACGCCGCCTCACACACCGCAGCTACCCGTGCCGGGCAGGCCCAGCCCCACACACTGGCGCAGGTGGCTCCGTTCAAGCCAGTGGCCAGACCAGATGCGCTGCTGACCCTGAGCGGGGTACACACCCATATCGGGGCTTACCACATCCTGCATGGGGTGGACCTGGTGGTGCCACGTGGCCAGCTCACCATGCTGCTGGGCCGCAATGGAGCAGGAAAAACCACCACGCTTCGCACCATCATGGGTTTGTGGCAGGCCTCGCAGGGCCGTGTGGTGTTCAACGGACAAGACATCACCCGGCTGCACACACCGCACATTGCCCACCTGAACATTGCCTATGTGCCAGAGAACATGGGCATCTTCTCTGACCTGACGGTCAAAGAAAACATGTTGCTGGCTGCCCGCCATGCCAGACGCGCCAGCCAGATGGACCAGGCGCGGCTGGAGTGGATTTTTCAGCTGTTTCCGGCAGTGGAACAGTTCTGGAACCACCCGGCGGGCAAGCTCTCCGGGGGGCAAAAGCAGATGCTGGCCGTCAGCCGCGCCATTGTCGAGCCGCGCGATTTGCTCATCATCGACGAGCCCAGCAAGGGCTTGGCTCCGGTGATGGTCAACAACATGATCGGGGCCTTCCAGCAGCTCAAGGCCAGTGGCGTGACCATTTTGCTGGTGGAGCAAAACATCAACTTCGCCAAACGCCTGGGCGACTCCGTGGCCGTGATGGACGACGGCCGCGTGGTGCATGCCGGTGCGATGGCCGAGTTGGCGCAGGACGAAGCCTTGCAGCGCAAGTTGTTGGGTTTGGCGCTTTAGTTTTTAAATTAAATTGGCCAATTGCGCTTGATATTAATGGATAGTTTGCTATGATAATACTTATGCCAATCATCCGCTGTACCGCTACCAAAGGCAGGCAACCATGGGCGTGAAGCTGTTGGATGGGCTGGATACCAAACCCCTGTGGCTTGTGCCGGCGCTGGCCCTGGCGGTGCTGCCGCTCATCGGCTCTGGCTCTACCTGGCTCACGCTGACGGTGGCGGGTCTGGCCATGGGCATGATCATTTTCATCATCGCCTCGGGCCTCACGCTGGTGTTTGGCCTGATGGACGTGCTCAACTTTGGCCACGGGCTGTTCATTGCGCTGGGTGCCTTTGTGGCCACCAGCGTTCTGGGCACCATGGGTGACTGGACGGGCTCCGACCAGCTTTGGCGAAACCTGGTGGCGGTGCTGCCCGCCATGCTGGTGGCCATGGCCGTGGCGGCGGCGGTGGGCCTGGCGTTCGAGCGCTTCATTGTGCGGCCTGTATACGGGCAGCACCTGAAGCAAATTCTCATCACCATGGG
Organism: Burkholderiaceae bacterium; assembly: GCA_030695205.1. Classification (GTDB taxonomy): domain Bacteria; phylum Pseudomonadota; class Gammaproteobacteria; order Burkholderiales; family Burkholderiaceae_C; genus UBA2334. The sequence goes on from JAUYTN010000005.1 coordinate 17,761, forward strand.
CGGCATGATCATTGGCGAGGAACTCATCAAGGTCATCTGGGGGCCACAGCAAATTCCGCTGCCCCTGCCCGAAGCCATGCGCGGCGCGGTGTACCTGGGCGATGCCGCCGTCGAGAAGTACCGGCTGATTGCCGTGGTGGTGGGGTTGGCTGTGTTTGTGGCCCAAATCTGGGTGCTCAGCCGCACAAAAATCGGGCTGCTGATTCGCGCTGGGGTCCAAGACCGCGAGATGGTCGAGTCATTGGGCTACCGCATCCGCCGCCTGTTTGTGGGCGTGTTCGTGGTGGGCAGTGCGCTGGCCGGGTTGGGCGGCGTCATGTGGGGCCTTTACCAGCAAAACGTGGTGCCGCAGATGGGCCACCAGGTCAACGTGCTCATTTTCATCGTCATCATCATCGGGGGGCTGGGATCGACGGGCGGGGCGCTGATTGGTGCGCTGCTGGTGGGGCTGATGGCCAACTACACCGGTTTTCTGGCACCCAAGGTGGCGTTGTTTTCCAACATCGCGCTCATGGCCGCGATTTTGCTGTGGCGACCGCAGGGTGTGTACCCGGTGGCCAACCGCTGACCCCCCATTTGACGCACGCGCACCCTCACTATGCTGAACCGACTTCTTTCTGCCGACTACCCCCGCAGCCGTGTGCTGGCCGTGTTGCTCTTGGGTTTGCTGCTGGCGCTGGCGCTGGCTCCCTTTCTGTTTCCGGGGGTCAAGGCCCTGAACGTGGCTGCCAAGGTACTCATCTTTGTGGTGCTGGTGGCCAGCTTTGACCTGTTGCTGGGCTACACCGGGATTGTTAGCTTTGCACATACCATGTTTTTTGGCCTCGGGGCTTACGGGGTGGCGGTGGCCACCACCCGCCTGGGGCCGACGTGGGAGGCCCTGGCCGTGGGGGTGCTGGGTGCGCTGGGGTTGAGCCTGGTGCTGTCGCTGGCCATTGGCCTGTTTTCGCTGCGGGTACGGGCCATCTTTTTTGCCATGATCACGCTCGCCGTGGCCACTGCGTTCATGACGCTGGCCTCGCAGCTGTCGGACATCACGGGTGGGGAGGATGGCTTGTCGTTCAGGCTGCCCGCCATTTTGTCGCCCAGCCACGAGTTCAGCGAAGAGCCGTTTCTGGGTGTGTCGCTGGACGGGCGGCTGCTGACTTACTACCTGTTGTTTGCCGTGGCGCTGGGCCTGCTGCTGGCGCTGCTGCGCATTGTCAACTCGCCGTTTGGCCGGGTGCTGCAAGCCATTCGCGAGAACGAATTCCGCGCAGAAGCCATTGGTTACCGGGTGGTGGTGTACCGCACCATTTCCAGTGTGTTGTCGGCCTTATTTGCCTGCATGGCCGGGGTGATGCTGGCCCTCTGGCTGCGCTACAACGGGCCAGATACCTCGCTGAGCTTTGAAATCATGATGGACGTGCTGCTCATCGTGGTCATCGGCGGCATGGGCACCATGTACGGCTCGGCCGTTGGGGCTGCGCTGTTTCTGGTGGCGCAAAGCTACCTGCAGGATGTGTTGCGGCTGGGCAGCGAAGCCACCGCCGCTGTGCCCATGCTCTCCGCGCTGCTGTCGCCCGACCGCTGGCTGCTGTGGTTGGGCGTGCTGTTTGTGCTGTCGGTTTATTACTTCCCCACCGGTGTGGTGGGCCGCTTGCGGGCGGCGGCGCTGCGGCGCGCTTCATAACAACCTGTTGGCTTCGTTGCCGTTGATGCCATGACACCTACCTCTCGCTACCTCACCTGCGCCGGGCGCGAACTGCATTGCCTGGACTGGGGCCAGCCCCAGAACCCGGTGGTGGTGGCCTGGCACGGCTTGGCCCGCACGGGCCGGGACATGGACGAGCTGGCCATGCATCTGGTCGGGCAAGGCTACCGCGTCATCTGCCCCGACACCGTGGGCCGTGGCCTGAGCCAGTGGGCCGACGATCCGGTGCAGCAATACCAGTTGTCGTTCTACGCCGCCCAGGCCTGCGACCTGTTGGATCAGCTGGGTATTGAACGCGTCCATTGGGTGGGTACCTCCATGGGTGGCGCTATCGGCACCGTGTGCGCCAGCGGGCTGTTGGAGCCCACACTGAAGCCCCGTATCCGCAGCCTGGTGCTCAACGACAACGCCCCTGAGCTGGCCCAGGCGGCCATTGAGCGCATCAAGGCCTACGCGGGGCAGCCGCCCGCCTTTGACACGGTGCGGGAGTTGGAGGCATTTTTCAGACAGGTGTACACACCCTATGGCTGGCTCAGCGATGCGCAGTGGAAGCGCCTGACCGAAAGCTCGGTTCGTCGCCTGCCAGACGGGCGCGTTACCCCGCACTACGACCCGGCCATGGTGCAGCAGTTTGTGCACCACCCCAACGACTACCTCATTTGGCCTCACTACGACGCCATCACCTGCCCGGTGCTGTGCCTGCGCGGCGAGCGCTCAGACCTCGTTCTGCCCGAGGTGGTGGCCGAGATGCACATGCGCGGCCCAGGCCTGCGTGGCTTGCTGCAGGTAGTGGAGGTACCTGGCTGCGGACATGCCCCTGCTCTGAATGTGCCCAGCCACTTCCAGTGGGTGACCGAGTTTTTGCGCGCGTCTGAGGCAGGGACTGGTGGTGACGCGTTGGGCTGAGGGCGCTTACTGCTTGGCGCCCATTGCCAGTGCGCGCTCCTGGCTTGCAGCCTGCTCACCCGCGTTGGGTTGGGCTTGCGTGGGCCATCCTGACAAGTGGGTGGCAGCGATGGCCGTCAGGCCTTTGGCCCACAGAGGGCTGTCGTTCAGGCAGGGGATGTAGTTGAACGTGGTGCCCCCGGCGTGCAAAAACGCCTCCCGCGCTTCCATGCTGATTTCTTCCAGCGTTTCCAGACAGTCGCCGGTGAAGCCGGGGCAAATCACATCGACCTTTTTCACGCCCTGACCTGCCAGGGCCACCAGCGTGGGTTCGGTGTAGGGTTCCAGCCATTTGGCCTTGCCAAAGCGCGACTGGAAGGTGACCACGTAACGGTCTTTGGCCAGGCCCAGTGCCTCGGCCAGCAGGCGGCCGGTTTTGTGGCACTCGCAGTGGTAGGGGTCGCCCAGGTGCAGGGTGCGCTCGGGTACGCCATGGAAACTCATCACCAGCTTGTCGGGCAGGCCATTGGCCTGCCAGTGCTTGCGCACACTGTCGGCCAGCGCACCTATGTAGCCGGCGTCGTCGTGGTAGTGGTTGACAAAGCGCAGCTCGGGCACATAGCGGGTGCGGCTGGCCCAGCGGTAGAACTGGTCAAACAGTGCGGCGGTGGTGGTGCCGCTGTACTGGGGGTAGGCAGGCACCACCAGCACGCGGGTGAAGCCTTCCGCTTTGAGCTTGTCCATTTCCTGCGCGACTGAGGGGTTGCCGTAGGTCATGGCGTGGCGCACTTCCACGTGGTGGCCCAGTTCGCCCAGATGGCCCTTCAGCAGCAGGGCCTGCTTGCGCGTCCACACCATGAGTGGCGAGCCTTCGCTGGACCAGATGCTGGCGTACTTGGCCGCCGACTTGGCAGGACGTACCCGCAGAATGATGCCGTGCAGGATCAGCCACCAGATAGGCTTGGGGATCTCCACCACCCGGCTGTCGCCCAAAAACTCGGCCAGGTAGCGGCGCAAGGCGGGGGCGGTGGGCGCATCGGGTGTGCCCAGGTTGCAGTACAGCACCGCTGTTTTGGCGGCTTGTCCGTGGGTGTACGGGGGTTCGGTTTGGAAGGGAGATGGAAGAGCCATGCAGTATTCTCCTCGACCTATGCTTGACGTTGCCCGCATCCGCGCAATCACCCTTGATCTCGACGACACGCTGTGGCCCATCTGGCCCACCATTGAGCGTGCGGAGCAGGCATTGACCCGTTGGCTGAGCGAGCATGCTCCCATGACATCGGCGCTGTTTGCCAACCCCCATGCGCGCCACGATATCCGCCAGCAGGTGCTCAGGGCGCAACCCGAACTGAGCCACAACCTCAGTGCCGTTCGGCTGGAGGCCATTCGGCTGGCGCTGCACCGTGCTGGAGACAACCCATCACTGGCCACGGAGGCGTTTGAGGTGTTTTTTGCCGAGCGCCAGCGGGTAACGCTGTACGAGGATGCCCTGCCCGCATTGGAGTGGCTCGCGCAGCGTTTCCGGTTGGTGGCTTTGTCCAATGGCAATGCCGATCTCCAGCGGATGGGGCTAGCGCGGATGTTCAAAGGCAGCATCAACCCAGCCACGTGCGGTGTGGGCAAGCCAGATGTGCGTATTTTTCAGGCGGCGGCGCGGTGCGTGGGCGTGGCGCCAGCCAATGTGCTGCATGTGGGTGATGACGCCTCGCTGGACGTGCTGGGTGCGCTGGGCGCAGGCATGCAGACCGTGTGGGTCAACCGCAGCGAGCAACTGTGGCCTTTTGATGACAGGGCGCCCCATGAGGACGTGTGTCAGCTGGGAGAGTTGTGCGACCTGCTTGCCTAAGTTCAGTCACGGCGCTGGCACGGCGGGCTGCTCGCGCTCGCCACCTGAGGCGCTTGTGCGCCAATTGTTTGTTCTCCATCACCTGAGACGCTGATCATGAGCATCACCATCTACGGCATTGCCGCTTCCCGAACTGTCCGCCCTCTGTGGGCCGCAGACGAACTGGGGTTGGCGTACCGACACGAATCCGTCCCCTACCTGCATGGAGCGGCCCGCACGCCCGACATGCTGGCGCTCAACCCCAATGGCCACATTCCCGTGCTGAAAGACGAGCGACCCGAGGGCGACGTGTTGGTGTGGGAGAGCATGGCCTGCACCCTGTACCTGGCCCGGGTACATGGCGTGGCCGATGGTCAAGGCATCACCCCTGCCACCCCCGCCGAAGAGGCAGCGGCTCTCAAGTGGGCGTTTTGGGCTGTGACCGAGGTGGAGGCGGATGCCCTCACGGTGCTCATGCACCGCGTGGCCATGCCCGCCGAGCAGCGCAAGCCCGCACTGGCCGAGGCTGCAGAACGGCGCCTGCGGGCGCCGCTGGGTGTGCTGGAGCAGCAGCTGCGCGCCCAGCAACAGCGCGGTCACTCTTGGCTGGCGGCCGACCGTTTCACCGTGGCTGATCTGTGCACCGCGGCGGTGGTGGGTTGGGCCAAACCCGCCAAAGAACTGATGGCCTCTGTGCCCCTGACCCATGCCTGGGTAGACGCTTGCCTGAATCGCCCCGCGCACCAGCACCTGAGGGCCTTGGCTCGAGCTGGGCGCTGACTGGTCGGCCCCAGACAGGGTGTCTGCGTTCAATTCCGCGGCACACCTGTGGGTTTGCGGGTGGACCTGGGCGCGTCACTGGTGGCTGCGGCACCATGGCGCCATGCATCACCTTTCCACAACTGAGCACAACCTGACCGTGTACTTCGATGGCAGTTGCCCGATGTGCCAGCGGGAAATAGCCCTGTACCAGCGTTTGCCCGCTGACCGTCCCATCCGTTGGGTGGATGTGAGCGTTGCGGCCGCGTGCGGCGATGGGCTGTGCCACCAGGACGCCATGCGGCGCTTCCATGTGCGCGATGGCCAAGGCCGCTTGTACAGTGGTGCGGCTGCTTTTTCGCGCTTGTGGCGCTGTTTTGCCGGTTGGCGCTGGCTGGGCTGGCTGACGGCGGTGCCTCCGGCATCGTGGTTGGCCGAAGGGGCATACCGCCTGTTTCTGCCGCTGCGGCCCAGGCTTCAGGCCCTGGTCCGGAGGCACCTGGGGGCGCGTGCGCCATGACCGGTGCTCGCGCCATGGCGGTGGCCGGCCTGTGGGTGTGGGTGGTTTTTGGGGTGCAAGCGCAAGGCCTGGACCGGGTTCGGCTGGATGGCCTGGGAGGGTGGTCCATTGACCGAACGGAAGTGACCATTGCCCAGTTTCGGCGGTTTGTGCAGGAGACCGGCACCATCACTCGGGCCGAGCGGGAGGGTGGCGGTTTTGAGTACCAGGGCGCTTGGGTGCGTAGGCCCCAATGGACGTGGCAGCAGCCCGACGGCCAGGCGCATGCCTCGCCCGATGTGCCTGCGGTGCACCTGACCCATGCCGAAGCCACCGCCTATTGCCAGTGGGCCGGTGGCCGCTTGCCGACTGCACATGAATGGCGGTTGGCGGGGTTCACCGAAGCGCGGGCACACCCGCCCGCTCCCTGGCAGCGTGGTCACACCTATCCCTGGGCCACTGGCGACAGCCCAGCGGGCGCCAACACCAGCGACCCCGACCCCTGGCCGCGTGCTGCACCTGTGGCACAGACGGCTGCGGGGGTGAATGGCCTGCACGACATGGGTGCCAATGTGTGGGAGTGGTCAGTCGACGCCCGTGGACACGAACGCCGAACCCTGGGCGGTTCGTGGTGGTACCCACCGTCTCAGATGCAAGCCGATGTCGAGGCCTGGAAGCCAGCGGATTTTTACGCGGTGTACATCGGCTTCAGGTGTGTGTACGACCCCATAGCGCGTTGACAGGTGCTAGCCCAACAAAAAACCCGCTCTGTTTCCAGTAGCGGGTTTCTGTTTGCTGTATTGGTGCCGGAGAGATGAATCGAACACCCGACCTTCTCATTACTAATGAGCGCAATAGGGTGTTTGCCTGTGTTGATTATTGTAAGTAGAATCAATACAAATCAACGGCTTAGGTGTATTTTCATGGCTCAGTGAGCAACCCATGTGTTGATTGAAATTCGCCTTTACAGACTGATTCAGTCTGTAAACAGTCTGTAAATCAACACGGGTTCAACATGGCACGACCAAGCAAGGCTCAGGCAGTCGATTACACAAAGCCGCAAAAGCTGAGCGCCGGACTTTTGGAGCGTGCCACCTGCCCCGAGGGTGAAACATTCGTGCTGGTGCGTGATGTTGACCATCCGGGGCTCAGGTTGAGGGTTACCGCTGCTGGGGGCAAGCACTGGCAGTTTGAAGCCCGTATTCAGGGGAAGCTGTTCACCCGTTCGCTGGGTGCATGGCCCGCCGTGCCCATTGGTGACGCCCAAGAAGCCGCGCGTGCGTTGCGCACCAGCGCAGCCAAGAAAATCGACCCGCGCGCGGTTGAAGCTGAAGCCGCAAAAGTGCTGGCCGATGAAGCTGCCGCCGCCGCTGCCCAGGTGCAAGCCGCCAAAGCCGCCGCCGTGGCCGTGGGTGATGTATGGCCCCTGTACCTCGAACAAGGCCGCCCCAAGCGCAAAGAGGCGTGGAAGCCCCGCTACCTTGCCGACTTGAAGGCGATGGCCGCACCCGGTGGCGAGAAAAAGAAGCGAGGGCAGGGCACCACTCGCCCTGGCCCGCTGTACCCACTGCTGGCGCTGCCGCTGGCTCAGGTGAATGAGGACACGCTGAAAAGCTGGTTTGACCGTGAGGCCGTCGCCGGAAGGCACCAAGCCGCTCGCGCCCTGATGATGTTCCGGGGCTTTCTGCGCTGGTGTGCATCCAAGCCTGAATACCGCGCCCTGACAGACCGTGACGCTGGCCGCGCCCCTGCCATCCTTGATGAATTGCCCAGCACTGCGACCAGCAAGCGCACAGACGCACTTGAAGCCGCTCAGGTGCCCGGCTGGTGGGCAGGTGTGGAGCAACTGAGCAACCGTACTGCATCGGCTTACCTGCGTGCCCTGTTACTGACAGGTGCCCGCCGTGAGGAAATGGCCGCGCTGAAGTGGGCCGATGTGGATTTTCAGTGGCGCAAGCTGACCATTGCCGACAAGGTGGACGCAACCCGAACCATTCCACTGTCGCCCTACATGGCGCACATGCTGGCAACGCTGCCGCGCATCAATGCCTACGTGTTTGCCAGCGCCAGCAAAACAGGCCGGATTGCGGATGTACGCGCCGCCCACTGCAAAGCCCTGCAAAGCGCCGGAATAGACCACCTGACCGTGCATGGCCTGCGCCGTTCCTTTTCGCTGCTGGGTGAGGCAGCCGGGGCACCAGCCGGGGCAATCGCTCAGGTGATGGGCCACAAACCCAGCGCCACCGCTGAAGGGTACAGACCACGCAGCACCGATGCCTTGAGGCCGTTCCTGGAGCGCATCGAAGCCTACATTCTGGAACAGGCCGGGGTGACGTTTGACCGTGCCACCGAGCCGGGAAAGCTGGCGCTGGTGGCGTGAGTTGTAAATCATTGATTTACAGTCTATGATTCTTTCATTCGGGCACAAGGGGCTCGAAGCCTTTTTCCGCACTGGCACCGCAAGCGGAATCCAGCCCATGCACACCAAACGATTGCGGGAGCTGCTGACCGCCTTGAATGCAGCCAAAGGCCCGCAAGACTTGGCCCGTCCATCATGGCGACTGCATGGCCTGCAGGGCAACCGCGCCGGGTTTCACGCCGTGACCGTGCAAGCCAATTGGCGGTTGACCTTTCGGTTTGTGGGTGAGGATGTGGAGCTGCTGGATTATTTGGACTACCACTGAACAAGGAACACATCATGGACATGCACAACCCCGCCCACCCTGGCGAACTGCTGACCGGGTGGCTTGATGACCTGAATCAAACCGTGACCGCCTTTGCAGCCCACATTGGTATCAGTCGAGTGATGTTGTCCCGTGTGCTGCATGGACACGCCGCCGTGAGTGCCGACATGGATTTGCGCCTGTCTGAAGCCTTGGGCACCAGCCCCGGTTACTGGCTGGCCTTGCAGGTACAGCGCGACCTGTGGACAGCGCGCGAGCACGCAAAGCAGCGCCAGCCCATCCAAAAAATGGCAGTCCCAGCCTGAACCGTTTTCGCCCCAGCTAGACCGGGCTGCAATCCGACCGAAAAGCCAGACCTCCCGCTGGCCTGCTGGGGCACCAATTCAATCGGGATAGCGCTCGGGAGGGTGCAAGTATGGCGGAACAAACTTTTAACAAGGCAGTCGGTGAGGTGATTGCGCTCCGATTTATTGGCGACTGGGCCACATCGGATGATGATGGCATTCGGATTAAGCCTGACATTGAGTCGGGCGACTGCACTCAGATTTTGAGCTGGACACCTGCCTGCGAGATGGAGGGCTGGCCTGATGCACCAGATGCGCTTACCCATCCATCACTACCCTACCCATTCAACGCCAAAGAGCTGGCCGCTTTTCTGCTTGCAGGTGTGGGTGCGTTTGTTGGCGAGTACTACGGTGATTTTTCAGACGGCCCCGATGAGGATGGGTTGCGTGCGCTGGGCATTAAGGCAGGGCATGCCAGAGAGGCACTCAGGCAGGCTTACGCAGAGATTCGGCGGGCCATTGAACAAGTCGGTGAAATTGACCAACAGTTGCAACAGAAAGCCTCTCACCTGCGAAGCCAGTTTGCTGATGCCAACGATGAGGCCAATACAAGAGAGGGCATTTGGGAGCCTGGAATTTCAGATGAGGAATATCGAGTTCGACGGGCGAGGGCCAGCCAGTCCGTGAAGGAACTTGAGGTGGAAATGGAGTCAGTTGGCCGAAGTGCTGATTCGGCCTTGAAACACTGGAATGCGTCAATGGTCAAGGCACTTTTGTACCCCACCCATGAACTTACGGATTCAGCAGCGCCGCCTGAAGCCGTTTTGATGCCAGCGCAAGCCCCCGCGATGACAAAGGCCGGGCCACCACATGAAGTAGGTCATCAAAACCAGCCCGCAACGACCGTGCCCGTGGTGGCTGCCAGCGATGAGAAGCCGTGGCTATCGATTGACCCGCAAGACCCAGCACCCGCGCAACCCTGGTACACGCCAGCCCGGTACTTTGCGCGTCAACTGACTATTGAGAAGCCCGCATTACTTGCAAACCGTGCGCTATTGGCTCACAAGGTATCGACAGCACTTTTCAATGCTGGATTTAAAAAGCGAGGTGGCAAAGAGCGGTTTGACAGCGGCACAGTTCTAAAAGCGTTCGCGAACGTGTCACTGGGCTGAGAAACTCTCAAACTCTCACTGAAAGTTTTAACGTAAATCGGGCTGCAAGCCTTTATCCATGCGGGTTTTCGCAAACTCTCGCAAGGGCTTGCAAGCGTTAAAAGCACTATCCCAATAGTGAACCTCAACAGCGCAAAACGCGCAGAAAGGTTCACGAATGCAAACCACATCAATTCAACACAGCGCAGCAACCCGCCGCGCTATTGCAGACCTCAAGCAATTCACCCCGCTGGCGCATGAAACCCGCCCGACAGTGGACACCGCCGCCGCTGCGCACTATCTGAACCGCAGACCGCAGACCATGCGCGGGTGGGCGTGCCTGGAAACTTTTCCTGAAGGCTTGCGTCCGCTGCGCGTGAATGGCCGTCTGGCCTGGCCAGTGGCAGGTATCCGCAAAGTGCTGGGGGTGCAATGATGCGCGCCGCAATCAATCGCCTGCTGCTGGCGCTGTGGTGCGCAGCCCCTTCACACTGGTTCAAGCATGGGGGCGCCAAATGAAAACGCCCGCCGCAACCAAAGTCACGACGAGCGCCCCAAGCACGCGCAAGTTTACCGGCACCGACAACCCACGCCACCTGCGCGTGATATCTGCACTCCTCCGCCGACCCATCAGCCGCGAGGAATTGGACAGCATTGCCGGTTGCTCAAATGGGCCAGACTTGGTGTCAGAGCTGCGCAGCCGTGGACTGAGCAAGGATGACTGTCTGCCCTGCGAACGGATCAAGTTTATAGACCGTGACGGCAACATTTGCCGCCCTGGCGTGTACTCGCTGACCGAAAAAGGCCGCCGCCTTGTTCATGCTTGGATGGCCCAGCGTCGCAAACAACAGGTGACCACGGTTGCACGTCGTATGCCGGAAGGGGGTGCCGCATGATCCCAAATCAGTTTAAAACCGTGCAGGCCCTGGCTGACCACGCTGGTGTGTCGCGCCGCCTGCTGTTTCAAGCCGCAGCCGTTCACCGCCATGGCTGTCGTGAGCTGGTCAAAGCTGCTCACGATGGCGTGCTGGCTATGAAGCACTGCGAGGTCTTAGCAAGGGCCCTGCCACACGATGAGCAACGCCAGTTCCTGGCTGAACTGCCGACGATGACGAACCGCCAACGGCATGACCTGCTGGCCATCCTCAAGGGTGCATTGCTGCACTTCCGAAGGGCGGCAGCCAAGGGGGTGCCCCATGGCTGAAAGCATCCAGCACTTCGCCCTTAAAACCATCGGCCTGAGCCGCTGCAATGGCCGCAAGCCCTGCAACTTGTTGGAAGCCGCCCGACACAACCTGCGTGAGATTCAGGCAGAACTCGGGGCCCGTGGTCACATCGACCCCCAGCGCATGAACAGCAACGCGACCTTGGCCGGGCCTACCACCGCCGCTGAGGTTCAAGCCCTTGCCAATGAACTGCTGGCTGCGGTGGACACGTCCAAGCTGAAGCGCGACCACGTTCAAGCAATTGAGGCGGTATTTGGTCTGCCTGCGGGAGCAGGCATCGACCCATTGGGCTACTTGCGTATTCCACGCCATGGCGGACACGATTCCACGCTGATGGCGGACGGTGTTCCAGCGTGATGGCGGACAGTGTTCCACGCTGAAGGCGGACAGCATTCCAAATTGATGGCGGACACCTGAGGGTGTTCTGAGTGAC
>JAUYTN010000007.1 GCA_030695205.1 Burkholderiaceae bacterium
CGCACAACCGCCGCATCTACGCCACCAAAGCCTTGGTCACAAGAGCTTCGTGGTATGTGGCCCACTCGCCCTGCTCGGCAGCGCCTTCTATACGGTTCTTGTTCATCGGCTCGCGATTTACGCTCCACGCTTCCTTCCCACACTCGGTCGCCCTTACGCAGTTGCGCTTCGCTTTGCTCACTGTGACCAGCTTGCAGCGGGACTTGCACCCGCAGGTGTGCGCCCATGCTGGGCGCACCCCATAAAAAAAGCCGCACATGTGCGGCTTTTTTCTGAGGTTACCCAGCCAATTACGCGCCGAGTTTTTCCTTGATGCGGGCCGAACGGCCGCTGCGGTCACGCAGGTAGTACAGCTTGGCGCGGCGAACGTCACCGCGGCGCTTGACTTCAATTTTGGCGATGCGTGGCGAATACAAAGGAAATGTGCGCTCGACACCTTCGCCATTGGACACCTTGCGGACAATGAAGCTGCTGTTCAAGCCACGGTTGCGGCGGGCAATGACCACGCCTTCGTAAGCCTGCAGACGTTTGCGCGTTCCTTCAACCACGTTCACACTGACGATCACGGTATCGCCAGGTGCGAACACCGGAATGGTTTTGTTCAGGCGAGCAATTTCTTCTTGCTCAAGTGTTTGGATGATGTTCATGGTTTTCCAACTGCGGTTCATGGCCACGCTGCACTAAAGGTCTGCGTTGAAGCGACGCCCTGTGTGGGCGCACGCAACCGCAAACGGCTGGCCAGAGGATCCAAAGCCCGCCATTATAGCCCGGCGATTGACCCCCTGACCCTAGACCTGGGTGTTGGCAGTCAGCGTACCGGATGCCGCCAGGTATGCGACGGCCGACTTCCCCGCCCAATGTCCGGTGGCCAAACAGGCTGTCAGCAAGTAGCCACCGGTGGGTGCGTCCCAATCCAGCATTTCCCCCGCGCAAAACACACCAGACTTTGCCATGAGCATCAATTCGGGTGTCATCGCGTCGAAACAGACGCCACCGGCAGTGCTGATGGCCTCATCGATGGGTCGAGTGGCCACCAGCGTCACCGGCAATGACTTGATGGCTGCCGCAAGCACCCGTGGGTTTCGCATGTCCTCCCTGGATACCAGCTCGTGCAGCAGCCCCAGCTTGACACCATCCAGCCCCAACTTGCTTTTCAGATGTGAGCTCAGCGAGCGGGAGCCCCTCGGCGCACCAACCGCCTGCAGCACGCGATCCGAGGTCCAATCGGGCAACAGATCCAGTATCAGCACCGCTTGCCCCGACTGGCTGATGTCGGATCTCAGATCGGATGACGCGGCGTACACGAGCCCGCCCTCCAGACCGGTAGCGGTCACGACACACTCGCCACGGCGCATGGGCAACAGCGGCGCATAGGTTGACAGCGCCTGCGCCGCGGCTACCGGCGCCGCAGACGCAAGGCGCCAGGCCATCCCAATGGTTTTGAGAGGAGAGCCTGCGAACTTCTGGCGGAAGACGTCGGACCAGCCAGCCTGCACATCGAAACCACAATTGCTGGGCAACAGCGGAGCAACCTCCACCCCTTCGACCCGAAGACCTGGCACCCACCGACCATCCGAGCCCAGCCGCGACCAACTGCCCCCACCCAAGGCCAGCACGGTTGCCGCAGGGCGAACCAGCACCTCCCCACCCGGCGCCTCAAACACCAACTCCCCGCCTGCGGCCCAGCCGACCCACCGGTGTCGAAGGTGAAATGCCACGGGCAGCCCGAATTGCGGGTCTTGCAAGCGGCGCAGCCACGCGCGCAGGAGCGGGGCAGCCTTCATCTCCACGGGAAACACCCGTCCGGACGTACCCACAAAGGTCTCTATGCCCAAATCGGCTGCCCAACTGCGCACATGTGCCGCACCAAAGTGTGCCAGCAGCGGCGCGAGCGAGGCCCCACCCTGGGTGTACCTCGTCACAAAAACGGGTTCGGGTTCAGCGTGGGTGAGGTTCAATCCACCCCGCCCAGCCATCAAAAATTTGCGCCCGACCGACGACATTCGGTCAAAAACACACACGGCATATCCTGCCGACCGCAACACATCCGCCGCCATCAGCCCGGCAGGACCCGCGCCTATCACCGCGACCACCGCCCGCTCCTCCTCACCGCTGATCCCATCTGGCACCAGATGCGGGAGCGTGGCTCCATTTGCTCGAACACGATCCACACCATCTCCTTGGTTTTGAAAATCACACATCTCACACGCCACTTTCAGTTGTTACCACCAGGGGCGCTGCCCACGGCCTGTTTCTGTCACAATCGTTTGCTGTTCGACGCGGTCGCAACCGCCCATTTCCAACTCTCTTAGGAACAAGAATGGCCAGTGAATTGATCAAACACGTTTCAGACTCGTCCTTCGACAGCGACGTTCTGAAAGCCTCAGGCCCTGTGCTGGTGGATTTTTGGGCCGAATGGTGCGGTCCCTGCAAAATGATTGCTCCGATTCTCGACGAAGTGGCATCCAGTTATGCTGGTCGCGTGTCCGTGGCCAAAATGAACGTTGATGAGAACCGCGCTGTACCGGCTCAATTTGGTATCCGCGGAATCCCCACCCTGATGGTGTTCAAAGACGGGCAATTGGCGGCCACCAAAGTCGGCGCTATGAGCAAAGCCCAACTGACCGCCTTCATCGACCAGCAACTGGCCTGAACTCCGGCCCGCTTACCAGCGGGCCACTGAAGGCCGTTCCGGTTTTTCCAACCAATGGCGGCGCAAATGCCCGGTGGTGACGCCAATCCGCCCCAGGCCACCCGATACAATCACAATTTGCGGGATACCACCCTGCACCCTGGCGACTGAGACACCAACACACCCGGCTGTCTTCGCCCCCTGGCCCGACCCGCATCGGGACCATCCCCCTTCCATTGATACTGCTCCGCCCTGGAGTCCCCATGCATCTTTCCGAACTCAAAGCCCTCCACGTATCCGAAGTTTTCAAACAAGCGGAGGCACTCGAAATTGAAAACACAGGCCGCATGCGCAAGCAGGAACTGATGTTTGCAATCATCAAGAAGCGCTCCCGGGCTGGCGAACAGGTGGTGGCCGATGGCGTGCTGGAGGTGCTGCCCGACGGTTTTGGCTTCCTGCGGGCACCCGACACAAGCTACAACGCGTCCACCGACGACATTTATATTTCCCCGAGCCAGATTCGCCGGTTCAACCTGCATACGGGAGACATGATTGAGGGTGAAGTGCGCATCCCCAAAGACGGTGAGCGTTATTTCGCGCTGAACAAGCTTGACAAGATCAACGGTCTGGCACCCGAAGCCAACAAGCACAAAATCATGTTCGAGAACCTGACGCCGCTGTTCCCCAAGGAACAGATGCGGCTGGAGCGGGACATCAAAAGCGAAGAAAACATCACCGGCCGAGTCATTGACATCATTGCCCCGATTGGCAAGGGCCAGCGCGCGCTGATCGTCGCCCCCCCAAAAAGCGGCAAGACCGTGATGATGCAGCACATCTGCCACGCCATCTCCGCCAACCACCCCGAGGTGGAGCTGATGGTGCTGTTGGTGGACGAGCGCCCCGAAGAGGTCACGGAGATGCAACGGACCGTGAAAGGTGAGGTGATCGCCTCGACATTCGACGAGCCCGCTGCCCGCCACGTGCACGTGGCCGAAATGGTCATCGAGCGCGCGAAGCGCCTGGTGGAGCTGAAAAAAGACGTAGTCATTCTGCTTGACTCCATCACCCGCCTGGCGAGGGCTTACAACAACGTTCTCCCATCATCGGGCAAGGTGCTTACCGGCGGGGTGGATGCCAACGCACTGCAGCGCCCCAAGCGGTTCTTTGGTGCTGCCCGAAAAATCGAGGAAGGTGGATCGCTGACCATCATTGCCACGGCACTGGTGGACACCGGAAGCCGCATGGACGAGGTCATCTTTGAAGAATTCAAAGGTACAGGCAACTGCGAGATCCACCTCGACCGTCGCTTGTACGAGAAAAGGGTCTTCCCGTCCATTCAACTCAACCGCAGCGGCACCCGACGGGAAGAGCTGCTGCTGCAACCCGAAATTCTGCAAAAAACCCGGATCCTGCGCCAGTTCATGTACAACATGGACGAAATCGAGTCGATGGAAATGGTGCTCAAGAGCATGAAGTCCACCAAAAACAACTCCGAATTTTTCGACATGATGCGCCGAGGCGGGTGATGTCCGCCCCGGGTCACAGGCAGCGTGCGATAATCAGGGGCTTTTGAAAGTTCGGATAGTCGTTGTACCGACGTTGACCGAACAGAAATTGACGCGGGACACAGTCCCTTTTTCGTGGCAAGTGCCGTGCATGGGTATGCAACGGCGGCTGCCGCAACTGAACCCCAAGGAATCGATATGAAAGACGGCATTCACCCCAACTACCGCGAAGTCTGCTTTATGGACCTGTCCAACGGCTTCAAGTTTGTCACCCGCTCGTGTGCCAACACCAAAGAGATGATCAAGATGGAAGATGGCCGCGACTTGCCGCTCTTCAAGCTGGATACATCCAGCGAGTCCCATCCGTTTTACACAGGCACTCAAAAAAGCGTGGACACCATGGGTGGTCGCGTCGAGAAATTCCGCAACCGCTTCGCACGGGGTGCAGCGGCTGCCGCCAAGTAAATTGGTGACTGACGCGCACCTGCCGTGCGCGTCAGTTCTCCAAAAGGCCGACTTGTGTCGGCTTTTTTTTTGCCTTTCGACTGTCCGCTTGTCCACTGAACCAGGGTCATGAGACGCCCCACTCCCGCCATTGCCACGCATGCATCGGCTCAGCCCATGCCCAAGTGGCTGTTCATCGTCCTGTGCCTGGCCTACGTCATCCCCGGATACCTGGGCAGAGACGCCTGGAAAAGCGCAGATATCGCCGCATTTGGCGTCATGCAGGCCATGGCACAGGGCCATACAGACTGGTGGACACCAGCGGTACTGGGCATGCCAGCCAGCACCATCGCCTGGCTACCGTACTGGTTGGGCGCCTTGTGCATGGCAGCACTGCCTCACACCCCGGAGTTGGCCTCACGTCTGCCCTACGCCGCGGCATTGCTGCTGACGCTGTACTACACTTGGAAATCTGTGTACCATCTGGCGTCATTGCGGGCTGCGCAGCCCGTGGCTTTTGCGTTTGGTGGCCAGGCTGAAACAACTGCCTATGCACGGGCACTGGCCGATGCGGGCTTGCTGGCCATCCTGGCATGCCTGGGACTTGCGCAGATTTCCCACGAAACATCCCCCCACGTGTTCCAGGCAGCCGCCATGGCCGCTTTGCTATACACCTCGGCACAGATTGCCGACCCTACCCGCCGCAGCGTGGCGGTTGCAATAGGTGGATGGGCAGGGCTGGGTGTGCTGGCCTTGTCAGGTCAGCCCATGCTCGCGGCTGCGGTGGCTTGCCTGCAAGCTGCGCAATACATCGGTATTCACAGACGCCACACCACGGTTGGCGCTGCATCTGACGCCAGAACCCTGGCACACAGATCCCCCTCGCCACCGGGGACTAACACCCGTGCGGCCTCTCACCGTACCTGGTCCATCCATGCAAGCCTTTGGGCGGGAAGCATGCTGGTTGGGCTTGGTCTTTTCCTGTTTGCACTGACCCATGGCCCGATCTGGCAGCCACAGATTGCAGAGACGGCATCAGAGTGGTGGTCATTGCTCAAGCTGCTGACCTGGTTCACATGGCCACTCTGGCCCTTGGCATGCTGGACCCTGTGGCGCTGGCGCCAGCATGTGCACCAACCCCATCTTTTGCTGCCACTGGCCCTGGTTGCTGCCACCTTGCTCAACAGCATGATGCAGGCCGAATCCAACCGGTTGCTGCTGCTGAGCCTGCCGGCCCTCAGTGCGCTGGCTGCGCTGTCCATGCCCACATTGGGCCGAAGTGTTGGGGCGCTGATTGATTGGTTCTCGGTGCTGTTTTTCAGTGCCTGTGCCGTTGTGATCTGGGTGGTGTGGATTGCCATGCACACCGGCGTTCCCGCCACGCCAGCGGCCAATGTGGCCAAACTGGCCCCGGATTTTTTGCCGACCTTCAGTCTGTTCACGCTGGTGGTCGCAGCGGTAGCCACTGTTGCCTGGTGCTTGGGCATTGCATGGCGGATTGGGAGGCATCCGCCGTACCTGTGGAAAAGCCTGCTTCTGCCCGCCGGTGGCAGTGTGCTGTGCTGGCTACTGCTTATGACGCTGTGGCTGCCGCTGTTGGACCATGGCCGCAGCTACCGCACATTGGCTGAACGGTTGAGCACCCACCTGGATGCAGGCCAGTGCGCATACGCGCCTGACCTCTCGTTGGCCCAGTCGATTGGCTTGATGCACTACGGACCAGTGGACCTTGAACGTGACCAGACCCGGCGACATTGCGCCTACCTCATCCTCCACGACCCATCCAATGGAGCTAGGCCGGGGCATCCGGACACCGCCTGGTTGCTCAAAGCCCGCTTCAATCGGCTCAATGAGCGGCAAGAGGGTTTCGTGCTGTTTGCCGAAATCAAGAAGGCGGAGCAAGCCCTGCCTGACCCTGCGGCAACGCTCGAACCCGATCTGCTGGAAACCACAGACTGAACGTGGAGCCATGTCCAAGGCGGCTCTGAATGTCTACCACACCACCGTGGCGCTGCAACACATGCTTCACAATGGCCAAACCCAGGCCCGTGCCGCCGGTCTCGCGTGAGCGGCTTCTGTCCACCCGGTAAAAGCGCTCGGTCAGGCGGGGAATATGCTCCGGGTCGATACCGGCCCCGGTGTCCGACACCGAAATCGTCACGTCACCGTCGCGGCCCACCCCCACCGCAACGGTGATCGTGCCACCTGCGGGTGTGTAGCGAACGGCATTGCTCAACAAGTTGCTCAGGGCGCTGGCCAACTCCGTGCGGCTGCCGGCCAGCAGGACGTCCACAGGAGCGTTCACCACAAAGGCGTGACGGGGACCGGGCAACACCTCGGACAGCCCACTGGCCTCCTGAATGCAGCTCCGAATCAGATCGCTGGCCTTCACGCACTGCTGGCGGTTGGGTGCCGGGCTGCCCTCCAATTTGGACAAGGTCAGCAAATCACTGACCAGTGTCTGCATCCGCTGAGCTTGCAAGGCCATCAGATCCAGGTACTTGGCCCGGTCTGCGTCTGACAAAGACAGCGTTTGCAGCGTCTCGACAAAACCACCCAGCACCGTCAAGGGCGTGCGGATTTCGTGGGAGACATTGGCCACAAAATCCCGTCGCATGGCCTCTGCCTGCTGAACCGCAGTGATGTCCCTTGAAAGCAGCAACTTGCGCTTCTTTCCGTAAGGGTGAATTCGGATGGCAATCACCACGGGCTTGGACACTGTGGCACCTTGACCAGCAATGGCCACCTCGTGCTGAAACTCCGCTTTGCTCAGGTAAGAGGAAAACGCAGGATCACGGATTAGATTGGTGATGTGCTGAAGCAGATCCCGCTCGGGGTGGATACCGAGATGCTCTTCTGCCGTCTGGTTGCTCCACTCGATTCGACCGTCGCTGTCCAACAGCAACACACCATTCGGAGACGCCTGAATGGCGGCCAAAAACTCATCCAACCGGGTTTGGCTGTCACGCGCCTTACCCACCCACTGCTTTTGCAACCGCCTGACTTTCTCGACCACCCAAGCCCACGGGGCAGACAGTTGAGGCTCCTGGCTCCAATCCGCTTCCCGCAACCAACGCAGCAGCAGCCTAAAGCGCCAAGTGTCCAACGCAAGCCAAACCACGGCCCCTGCGATCATGCCGCCAAACAACCAAAAAAGCGACGCCTGTTGCCAACCCAACAGGCTTCCCAAAGCCAAACAACCCAAGAGTTCTACGAAGCGCGATGTCATGCAGACGGATTGTCCGCTGTCAGCGCACGGTTTGGCGTCAACCCCACCGCTGAAAGTCGGTACCCTGCGCCCCGAACCGTTTCGACCATGGCGCCGGCCTCCCCAAGTGACTCACGCAGGCGCTTGATATGCACATCAACAGTGCGCTCCTCGATGTACACGTGGTCACCCCAGACCTTATCAAGCAGGGAACCGCGCGAATGCACCCGTTCGGCGTGCTTCATCAGGTAATGAAGCAGCTTGAATTCCGTCGGCCCAATTTTGAGAGGCTGCCCACCAAAATTCACCCGGTAGGTGGCCGTATCGAGCACAAGCAGCCCCACCTGCACCACATCATCGGTCGACTCGGGGGAGCGGCGTCGCAGCAAAGCCCGGATACGGGCCAACAACTCCTTGGTGGAGAACGGCTTGGTGATGTAGTCGTCGGCACCAGCATCCAGACCCTGGACCTTGTCGGCCTCATCGGATTTGGCCGTGAGCATGATGATCGGTACCAAGCGCGTTCGTTCATGCTGGCGCCAATAGCGGGCGAGTGATGCGCCACTTTCACCGGGCAACATCCAATCTAGGAGAACCACATCGGGCAGCTCAGCGTTCATTTCGCGCCTGGCTGCCTCCGCGTCGAAGGCCATGGTGGGTGCAAACCCATTGTGCTTGAGGTTGACCGCAATCAGCTCGGCGATGGCAGGCTCGTCTTCTACCACCAGGACTCTGGGTGGCTTTTTCATCGGACCACCGACTCCCGGTCTGCGGAGGGCAAGTGACGAATGTCCTCGCCTTTGGCCACGTAAATGGTGCATTCGGCGATGTTCTTGGCATGGTCACCCACCCGCTCGATGGCCTTGGCCAAAAACAGTAGGTTCAGACTTGGGGAAATGGTCCGCGGGTCCTCCATCATGTAGGTGATGAGCTTGCGCAGAAAACCATCGTACTCATGGTCAATCTGGTCGTCGGCCTTGATGATGGCCAGTGCCGTATCGGTATCCAAACGGGCGAATGCATCGAGTGAGCGGCGAAGCAGGTGTGAGGCCAGATCGGAGGCCACGCGCAACTCCGAGCTGGGCAGTGAACGCGCAGAACCGCTGTCGATAATGAGTTTCACCATGCGGGCAATGCGGGCCACCTCATCTCCTGCTCGCTCCAGGTTGGCCGTGATCTTGGCCATGGCCAGCAGCAATCGCAAATCGCGGGCAGTGGGTTGTCGGCGACCAATGGTGGAGGATATGTCGTGGTCAATTTCGACCTCAAGCACATTGATCGCTGCCTCGCGCTCGATCACTTGATCCGCTGCTTCTGTGCTGAACTCGAAAAACGCATAAAACGCGTTGCGAAGCTGGGATTCCACCAGCCCCCCCATTTCCATGACCTTGGCCGAAATGGTGTTCAGTTCGTTGTCGAACTGACTGGATATGTGCTTGTCGCCCATGATTAACCGAACCTTCCTGTGATGTAGTCTTCTGTTTCAGTGCGCTTGGGCTTGAAAAACAACTCTTCGGTCACGCCGATTTCCATCATCTCACCCAGGTACATATAGGCCGTAAAGTCGGAACACCGCGCCGCTTGCTGCATGTTGTGCGTAACGATGGCAATGGTGTAGTCGTTCTTCAACTCGTGCACCAGCTCCTCAACTTTGGCGGTCGAAATGGGGTCCAGCGCCGATGTGGGCTCGTCCAACAGCAACACAGAAGGCTTAACCGCCACGCTGCGGGCAATGCACAGTCGCTGTTGCTGGCCACCGGACAGGCTCAAGCCGTTCTGGCCCAGCTTGTCTTTCACTTCGTTCCACAGAGCAGCCTTGCTCAACGCCCACTCCACGCGGTCGTCCATGTCGCTCTTGGACAGGCTTTCGTACAACTTCACACCGAATGCGATGTTGTCGTAAATGGTCATGGGAAACGGTGTGGGTTTTTGAAACACCATGCCGACACGTGCACGCAGCAAATTCAAGTCCTGCTTGGGGTCAAGGATGTTCCGGCCATACAGGTTGATTTCACCTTCAGCGCGCTGTCCCGGATACAGGCTGTACATGCGGTTAAAGGTGCGCAACAACGTGGACTTGCCACAGCCTGATGGCCCGATGAAGGCCGTGACTTTGCGCTCGGGAATGTCCATGTTGACATTCTTCAGGCCCTGGAAATTGCCATAGAAGAAGTTGAGGTTGCGCACCTCGATGGCATTTGGTTGAGGTTGTGTTGTAGCGGACATGGTTTACCTGTTCAGAAGTGGTTCAAATCGGTTCAGGCCATCAGGCCGACACTTTTTCGCGGAAGAACACGCGCGCCATGATGTTCAGCGCCAGCACGGTGAGGGTGATCAGCAATGCGCCCGCCCAGGCCAGACGCACCCAGTTTTCGTAAGGGCTCATCGCAAACTGAAAGATCACGACCGGCAGGTTGGCCATTGGGCCTTCCATGTTGGTGCTGTAAAACTGGTTGCTGAGTGCAGTGAACAGCAAGGGCGCCGTTTCACCCGAAATACGGGCCACAGCCAGCAGAATGCCGGTGATGACGCCACTTTTGGCTGCACGCAGGGTCACCATGGTGGCCACCTTCCAGCGTGGCGCACCCAATGCAAAAGCAGCCTCGCGCAGACTGCCGGGCACCAGGCGCATCATGTTTTCGGTAGTACGCATCACCACGGGAATCGCAATCAGGGCCAATGCCAAGCTGCCCGCATACCCCGAGAAGTTGCCCACTGTGGCGACCGCAATCGCGTACACGAAGAGTCCCAGAACGATGGACGGGGCTGACAGCATGATGTCGGTGATGAAGCGCGTGAACTCAGCAGTTTTGCTGGTGTCGCCGTATTCAGTCAGGTACACGCCGGCCAGAATGCCAATGGGTGTGGAGACGGCCACCGACAGCCCCACGATCATCATGCTGCCAACAATGGCGTTGCGCAAACCACCGCCCTCGGACCCAGGAGCAGGCGTGTCATTGGTAAAGATGGAAAAATCCAGCGCCGCCAGGCCATTGCCAAACAGCACAAACAGAATCCACAGCAATGCCGCGAGGCCCAGCACCATCGCGGACATCGACAGTGTCACGCCGACTAGATTGGTCCGGTAACGGCGCACGTACAGGGGGGAAGACTTCATTTCCATTGGGAACTCCATATGTTCAAGGGCAATGGGCTCATACGCCCTTGGAACGCTCGGCGCGCAAAATCATCCACTTGGCCAGTGCAAGCACCACGAACGTGATGAGAAACAGCAAAAAACCCAGAGCGAACAAGGTGTTGAAGTGCAGACCTTCAGCCTCGCCAAACTCGTTGGCCAACACCGACGCAATTGAGGTGCCCGGTGAATACAACGATGTGGGCAAGCGGTTGGCATTGCCAATGACGAATGTCACCGCCATGGTCTCGCCCAGCGCCCTGCCCATGCCGAGCATGATTCCGCCAATGACACCTTTTTGCGTGTATGGCAACACCACTTTGCGCACTACTTCCCATGTCGTGCAACCCAGACCGTAGGCCGACTCGCGAAGGATAGGAGGGGTGATCTCAAACACATCACGCATCACGGCAGCAATGAACGGCAGCACCATGAATGCCAGGATGATGCCTGCCGCCAGAATGCCCAGACCATTGGTGGCTCCGCCAAACAACCAGCCCACCAGCGGCATGCCGCCCAATACGGATTGCAGCGGCACTTGCAAGTAGTCGGCAAAAATCGGCGCAAACACGAACAGACCAAACATACCGTAAATGATGGACGGCACAGCCGCCAGCAGCTCGATGGCGGTGCCCAACGGCCGACGCAGCCACACCGGGCAGGTTTCAGTCAGGAAAAAGGCAATGCCGAATGCCAGCGGCACGCCAATCAACATCGCAATGCCAGCACTCAGCACCGTGCCCACGATGGCAATGGCAGCACCGAACTCTTCATTGATGATGTCCCACTCGACGTACCACAGAAACTTGACCCCGAACTTGGCAAACGTTGGCCAGGCGTTGATGAACAGCGAAACAATGATGCCCGCCAACGCCATCAGCACCAGAAGCGAAAACAGTTGTGTCAGGCGATGGAACACCATGTCCTGGAAATGCTGGCGACGGGCAATGGCTACCATGCTTGCGCTGGGAGTCTGACCGGATGATTGAGATTGTGTTGTGTTCATGGTGGTCACGTTAGCCGTCATGTGGGTCACCTTTGATGTGTGTTCACTTGCACATAAGTGACAAGCCACCTGCAACGTGAGCGTTGCAGGTGGCGATCAGGCCGAACAAGTCAGCCCAAACGGGATCACTTGTTGTTGATTTGCGAGAAAACGCGCTGGCGAATCTGTGCAGTCAGCGTGTCAGGCAGCGGCACATAGTCCAACTCGGCTGCCATGCCTTTGCCGTTTTTGAACGCCCAGTCAAAGAACTTCACGACCTCTGCTGACTCCGCCTTGTTGGCAGGTTCTTTGTACATCAGGATGAACGAAGCCGTGGTCACGGGGTATGACTTGGCACCGGGCTGATTGACGATGGACAAACCCATGCCAGGTACGCTGAACCAGTCGGCACCGGCTGCGGCAGCAGCAAATTCGTCGTCGCCTGGCATCACGTAGTTGCCATCTTTGTTCTGCAGAGCCATGACAGCAATGTTGTTGCGCTTGGCGTAGGCGTATTCCACGTAACCCAGGGAACCCTTGGTCCGGGTCACGTTCGCCGCCACGCCTTCGTTGCCCTTGCCACCCACGGAAGTGGGGGCTGGCCACTTGACAGCAGCACCCTTACCAGGGCCATCGGCCCAGTCTTTGCTGACGGTGGCCAGGTAGTCCGTCCAATTGAAGGTGGTGCCCGAACCGTCGGCACGGTGCACGATGGTGATGGCCATGTCAGGCAACTTTTTCCCTGGGTTCAATGCGGCCAGTTTGGGGTCGTTCCACTTGGCAATTTTGCCCAGGAACATTTCGGCCAGCACAGGGCCAGTCACACGCAACTCGCCTTTGCCAAAGCCTTCCAAGTTGAACACTGGCACGGTACCGCCAATGATGGCGGGGAATTGCACCATGCCGTCCTTGTCCAAGTCTTCACCTTTGACTGGCGCATCGGTGGCACCAAATGCTACGGTCTTCGCGCGAATCTGGCGGATGCCGCCGGATGAACCGATGGACTGGTAGTTCAAGCCCACGCCAGTTTCTTTCTTATAGGCCTCAGCCCACTTGGCATAGATGGGGAACGGGAACGTGGCGCCAGCACCCGTGATGTCGGCGGCCAGAGCGGAGGTTCCAAACGCCAACACGGCGACTGAGGCGGCAACTGATTTCAAGAACAGACGTTTCATGGAGTGGATCTCGCAGGTTGGTTGACAGAACATCAACGACTGTAGGAATGTTTTGTGACAGGTCTGTGACAGAACGATCCCCGCGTTGGCAGCTTTCCACACCAGTACAGTTCGTCAGTGTTGGCGCAAATTTGCGGTGCTATGCTCCCCCGAAACTGCCAACACCCCTATGCAAAACGGAACACTACTCGCCGCCATTGACTTGGGCTCCAACAGCTTCCGGCTGGAAATCGGCCGATACGACCACGGACACATCCAACGCGTCGAGTACCTCAAAGAAGGGGTGCGCCAAGGTGGCGGACTCGACGACAACAACGTCCTCAGTGATGTCGCCATGCAGCGCGGCTGGGATTGCCTGGCCCGTTTTGCCGAGCGGCTGAAAGGCTTTGATCGCAGCCAGGTGCGCGCGGTGGCCACCCAAACCCTGCGCGAGGCCCGCAACCGGGACGTCTTCATCCAAAAGGCCCAGGTCATTTTGGGTTTTCCGATCGAGGTGATCTCCGGTCTTGAAGAGGCCCGCTTGATTTACCAGGGCGTGTCCAGGCTCCTCCCGCAGTCGGACGAGCGTCGGCTGGTGGTGGACATTGGAGGCCGATCCACAGAACTTATCCGAGGGCAAGGGTTCCAGGCCAAAGCCATGGACTCCTTTCGCCTGGGCAGCGTGGCCTGGTCGTCGCGCTACTTTCCGGACAACGTTTTTTCTGCACAGGCCTTCAAAACCGCCGAGATTGCAGCCCAGGCTGTGCTGGATGAGGCTCTGGACACCTTTCCACACCACCTGTGGGACGTCGCTTACGGGTCCTCTGGCACAGTGGGGGCCATCGCAGACGTGCTGGAGGCCAACGGACGCAGCGCCGACACCATCACCCGGGAGGGCCTCGACTGGCTCAAAGACAAGCTGCTCAAGGCGCAAACCGTGGACAACCTGCGGCTGGAAGGCATCAAAGACGACCGCAAGCTGGTCATTGGTGGCGGACTGAGTGTGCTTCGGGCCGTGTTCGACCTGTTTGACATCGAACACATGCAGCCGGCACAAGGTGCATTGCGCAACGGGGCTCTGTACGACCTGATCGACCGGGAATCCGATGTGTCGGATGTGCGCGAGCGCACGGTGCAATGGCTCAGCCAACGCTTCACCGTTGACGCTGCACAAGCTGCTCGGGTTGGCACTGTAGCGTCAGAGCTGTTCAGCCAGATTGCCGAGCCCAATGCGCTGAACGAGCGCCATTCCAAAAAGTTGAACTGGGCTGCTCGTTTGCACGAGTTGGGTGTCCACATCTCCCACGACGATGCCCACCGGCACGGTGCCTATGTGTTGGAGCATGTGGACGCACCTGGCTTCTCCATGGCAGAGTTGCAACGCTTGAGCCTGCTAGTGCTCGGGCAGCGCGGCAAGCTGCGCAAGCTGGAGCAGTGGCTGGGCGACGAGTTGCTGGTCAAACAGCTGGTCTGCTTGCGGTTGGCCGTTCTCCTCTGTCATGCCCGGCGTTCGCCGGATCACCGCGCCATCTCCATCCAATTCAAGCCGCGGCACATCAAGCTGGTGGCAGATGTGGGCTGGGCACACAAGCACCCTCAGTCGGCCTGGCTCATCCAGGAAGAGGCATTGGCCTGGATGAAGGTGGGCTGGAGAATGACCTACACCTTTGAGTGAACATTGGCCTCAAGACCAATCAGGGTTGTGGACAGCCACCAGCACCGTTTGTCCAACGCCGTCGCGTAGACGGTGGCGCAACCACCACACAGCTCCTTTTTTGATGCTGCACTCGGCGGCCTGTAACCCCATGAGTTGTGCCACCACCTGCCCCAGCGTGGGCTGGTGACCGACCACCAGTGTGGTGCCGCCCTGACCCGGCCAGCCCACCAGGGCCCTCAAGGCCAGAGGACTGGCGTCAGGTGCCACACTGGGTTCCAGTTGGTAGGCTCTGGCCAAATGCTCAACCGTTTGTACCGTGCGCCGCGCCGGGCTGCAGCAAATTCGGGTGTCTTCTGGCAAATGGGCATTGAGCCAAGATGCCACCCTCATGGCCTGCTTGATGCCCTTGGGGGTCAGCGCGCGGGCCAGGTCAGAGCCGCCAGCAGGTGCATCGTGCGCCTCGGCATGGCGCCACAACACCAGATCCATAGACTCAGCCCTTTCGCGCATACCGCTGCATCAAGCTGGCCTGGACCGATAACCCCCCACTTGACTTGCCACGCCCAGTGGCTTTGGCTGCCCCTTCCACGGCCATAGGCACGTAGCTGCCGTCGGGTTGCAACAACCACGCATCACGCGAATGCCCCAGGTAAGCGTCCAGGCACTCGTGGATCAGGCGTTGTTTGAGTTGCGGGTCGGTCACCGGCCACGCCAGCTCCACCCTGCGCAGCATGTTGCGGTTCATCCAGTCGGCGCTAGACAGCCATAGCTCGTCAGCATCACCAATCTGGAAATAGAACACCCGGGAATGCTCCAGAAAGCGACCAATGACCGAGCGGATGCGTATGTTGGCGCTCACCCCAGGTACGCCCGGGGGCAGTATGCAGGCTCCCCGCACAATCGCTTCCACCTGAACCCCACACTGCGACGCGTGCGCCAGTGCCCGTGCCAGCACTTCATCGGTAAGTGCATTCATTTTGAGCACGATGCGGGCAGGTTTACCGGCCAGCGCCGCGCGGCTGGCAGCATCCATGCGCTCCAGCATCGCCTTGTGCAAATGAAACGGTGCCGTCAGCGCCTTGTTCAACCGGGGCAACCGGTTCTGGCTGGCGAGGTGCAAAAACAGATGCTCCACATCCGCCGTCAGGGTCTCGTCGGCCGTCAGGTGGCTGATGTCTGTGTAAAGCCGCGCGGTGCCAGGGTTGTAGTTTCCGGTGGACAAATGGGCATACCTGACCAAGCGGCCCTGCTCGCGGCGGGTAATCAGCATCATTTTGGCGTGGGTTTTGAGCCCTACCACCCCATACACCACCTGGGCACCCACCGATTCCAGGCGCTCGGCGTAGTTGATGTTGGCCTCCTCGTCGAACCTGGCCTTGAGCTCAACGACTGCGGTGACTTCCTTGCCCCGCCTGACGGCTTCGCGCAACAAATCCATCAGCTCGGAGCGGGCACCCGTGCGGTAGATGGTCTGCTTGATGGCGAGCACCGAAGGGTCTTCCACCGCCTCACGCAAAAAGGCCAACACCGCGTCGAAACTCTCAAACGGCTGGTGGACAATCACGTCGCCCTTTTGCAAACGCTCGAAAAACGATTGGTTGGGCTGCAACTGGTGGGGCCAGCTCTCTGCGTAGCGCTCAAAACGCATGGCAGGCGCGTCGATCAGATCGATCAGCTGGCTCAGTCGAACCAGGTTGACTGGGCCCGCCACCCGGTAAAGGGCTTGTTCCGGCAAACCAAACTGCTGCAGCAAAAAATCCGACAGAAACTGCGAGCACCCCGCCTGCACCTCCAGACGCACGGCCTGTCCGTAATGGCGGTGCTGCAAACCCTTTCGCAAAGCGGTGCGCAGGTTCTTGACCTCCTCCTCGTCCACCGCCAGGTCGGAATGGCGGGTGACACGAAACTGCGAAAACTCTGTGACCTGCCGCCCTGGGAACAGGTCCACCATGTGGGTACGGATGAGGCTGGAAATCGAGACGAAATGCTGCTGTTTGGAGCCCTTGGCCGATGGCATGGGCAAATACCGTGGCAAGTAGCGCGGTACCTTCACGATGGCCACCTCGTTCTCGCGCCCAAAAGCATCGCGACCCGTGAGGCGAACAATAAAGGTCAGCGTCTTGTTGGCCACCTGTGGAAACGGATGTGCGGGGTCCAGACCAACCGGAACCAGCAGCGGCTGCACCTCCCGCAAAAAATACTCACGCACCCAGCGGCGTTGCGTGGCGTTGCGCTCGCTGTGGGCCAGCACCCGAATGCCCCGCTTTTCCAGCGCGGGCAGGAGACAGTGGTTGTAGATGCGGTACTGCTCTTCCATCAGCGCGTGGGCACGCGCGGACAGCGCCTCGAAGCTGGCATCGGTGTAGGGGCCTTTTTTGTCGCCACTGAGCTGAGCCGACATGTGGGCTGCAGCCCGAACCTCAAAAAACTCGTCCAGGTTCGATGCCACGATGCACACATACCGCAACCGCTCTAACAGCGGCACGTCGGGCCGGCGCGCCCAGTCCTGCACCCGCTCGCTGAACGACAAAATGCTCTGGTCCCTGTCCAGCAACTGGAAGCGGGCGGCTGGTGGAACCACAACCGCCTCCTCACCGGCGGGCAGGGACTTGCTGCGACGTGGCCGGACCACTGGGGCGCTGCGCGCCTTGGTCACCCGTTTCGGCTTGCCAGTGGCACCGGGCAGCGGCGGTGCCCCCCCTGCATCGGGTACAGACGGCTGCGTGGGAACATCGATGGAGACAACGGGCTTTGGGTCAGGCAGCATAAAGGGCTGGCGGGTCAGGTTACGGGCCGACGCCAAGTGACGTCACACAATTGTCATTATTGACGGAGCGTGTGACGAATCGGTGACATGCCTGACTCAGGCGCCCAAAAAGTGCTTGCGGTAGCGCGGTGGAAGATCCGCCAAACGCATCATCATGGGCAGATCCGCCGCATTGAAGTCGGGGTCCCAAGCTGGCGCACCCAGAATTTTGGCGCCCAGGCGCAGATAGCCCTTGATGAGCGCAGGCGGCTCCACATCCAAGGTGCCATCCAACCGGTCCACCGGCAATGGCAACCGGGGACGCACGTGGAACTCGACCGAGGCCAGATGGGTGACCTTGAGCTTGTTCCAGATGCTGGCTGCGGCGTGCCCGCCGCCCACGACGCCGTGCGCACCGTGGTGCTGCATTGGTATGCTGGCGCAACCAATCATGGTGTCAAGCCTGTTGCGAACCATGAAGTCGGCCAAGGCACCCCACAGTGCCATGATGACGCCGCCGTGGCGGTGATCCGGGTGCACGCAGCTGCGGCCCAATTCGACCATGCGCTCACGCAAGAAACGCAAGCGGGTCAGGTCAAACTCGGTGTCGCTGTAAAAGCTGCCCACTCGCTTGGCCTGTGCGGGTGTCAGCACACGGTAGGTACCAATGACGGTGCCACTGGCGGTGTCGCGCACCAGCAGGTGCTCGCAAAAGTCATCAAACAAATCGACATCATGTCCAGGCACGGTATCGGGCAAGCGGGCGCCCATTTCACCGGCAAACACCAGGTGCCTCAGCCGCTGCGCCTCCCGAACCTCGTCCAGATGGCGTGCCCAGGCCACTTGAATGCCGTTGTCCATGGACCCCGGTGCACGGCCACGAACCAGGGACCCCAGCGCAGGCGATGCCGGATGAAGCAACCCCCGTGGCAGCGCGTGCGGGGACAGTTCCAGGGTGGGGGTGGGGAGTTCTTTCATGCGGCTTCCAGTCGGTGGGGTTGCAAAAAGCGCCCCCCGGCGACAGCAGCCCGTGCGGGCCATATCAGGGTGCCAAGGTTGGCGCTGCCTGAATTCTGAAAACCGCCTGTGTCACCCACATGGCGCTCACATGAAATTTGTGTGACAGACCCAAATACCGCTCGCGACGGCCATGGACCCAAGCGCCATCAGGCCCCAATAAACAAAATAGCGATGTTCAACCCGAGTGCCACCATCCACGCCAGGCTGCGGGCCGTGGCCATGTCGGCCAAGTACATCATGATGTAGATCAGCCGTGCGAACACGAACAGAAACGCCAGCATGTCCAGCCGCACCTGGGGGGCCTGCAGCTGGTGGGCAATGATGACCGCCCCAATGAAAAACGGAAGCGCCTCAAAGCTGTTGGCCTGTGCCGCGTTGGCGCGAGCCCGCCAATCCGTCTGCCGAGCGAGCCAAGCCCTAGGGTTGTGGTTGTCGTAGCCGCCCTCCTTGCGCGATTTGCCAAACGCGCCCCATTTGGCGATGCCCGCACACAAGGTGGGCAGCAAAGCTGCCACCAGCACACACCCATACGCCACCGTGAAATGCGACACCATACCCATGCTCCAGTTTCAACCACACATGCCAACCGACCACAGCTGGGCGACCCAGCGCTACACCACCCCGCGCCGGTCCACCAGCGCGTGGGCAATGGTGCCCAGGTCCACATACTCCAGCTCACTGCCCACAGGCACACCACGCGACAGCCGCGTGACCTGAATGCCCGAGTTGCGCAGCGCCTGGGCCACCACATGGGCGGTGGACTCGCCTTCCGCCGTGAAGTTGGTGGCCAAAATCACCTCTCCCACCGGAGGGTAGGCCTCGGACAGGCCCGAGAACTCCGCGCCACCGAGCCGGTCGAACAACTTGTGCAGGCCAATGTCGCGCGGACCAATACCATCCAAGGGGCTGAGCTTGCCCATCAGGACAAAGTACAGCCCTTTGTAGGCGCCGGTTCGCTCCAGGGCAGCCTGGTCGGCTGGCGTTTCCACCACACACAGCTGGCTGCGGTCACGCCGAGTGTCCAGGCAGGTGCTGCACAGGGTGTGCTCGGTGAAGGTGTGGCACAGCTCGCAGTGGCGCACCTGCTCAACAGCCTGCGTGAGCGTGGCCGCCAGCTGCAAAGCGCCCGCACGGTCGTGCTGCAACAGGTGGAACGCCATGCGGGCCGCAGACTTTTGCCCCACCCCTGGCAGGCGGCGCATGGCCTCGGTCAAGGCCGCCAGCGAATGGGCATCGGCCACAGGCTCAATACCCCATCAGAAGGGGAGCTTCATGCCGCCGGGCAAGCCGGGCATGCCCGCCGTGAGTTTGCCCATCTTCTCCTGGCTGACGTCCTCGGCCTTGCGCACGGCCGCATTGAAGGCGGCAGCCACCAAGTCTTCCAGCATGTCTTTGTCTTCGGCCAGCAGCGACGGGTCGATCGTCACGCGCTTGACGTCGTGCTTGCAGGTCATCACGACCTTGACCAGCCCAGCCCCGGACTCGCCCGACACTTCCACGTTGCCCAGCTCGTCCTGGGCCTTTTTCAGGTTGTCCTGCATGGCCTGAGCCTGCTTCATCAAACCAGCGAGTTGTCCTTTGTTGAACATGGTGTTTCCTTGCTAAAAAACGAAAATGAAAGAAAAAGATCAAGGTGACAGTGGCTGAATGCTGCCCGGCACGATGCGGGCACCAAAATCGTTCATCAGCCCCTGGACCAGGGGGTCCTGTCTGAGCATGCGCTCGGCTTCGTCCAGCCGCTGCGATGCGGCCGCCGCCAAACGTCGGGCCGGGCTGCTCTGAACCGCTCCCCCCTCTACCCGCAACTGCACCGCATGTCCCAACAGGGCCAGCGCCTGGCGCAAACGCTCGCGCGCTGCCGGCTGGTTGAGGGATGGATTCTCGGTGCGCAGCACACATTCTCCCCCTGCGGCCGACGGCCAGGCCACCAACTGCGACTGCAGCGCCAATTCACGCACGAGAGCGCCAATTGACTCAGCCCTAACCATGGCTTGTACCTGGTCAAACCAAAAATCATCCAACCCCGCCGGCATGGTTGGCGCATCGGCCCCCGCTGGTGGCGCTGGGTCGGTTGCGCTGGACAGCTGGGCCACGGCATCGTTCACCAGCTCTGCCTGAACCACCGACACAGACCCACCACCTATAGCACACTCTTGTTTAATGGCAAGCGCTAAACCACTTTTTTCTTTATAAATATCACCCAAAGACTCGACCGGCTCTGCGGTGGGGGTGGGCGACACCAACTGCGGCAGGTGTTGGCTCAGCTGGGCTGCGGGCTCAGGGCTTTTTTTTTCCGCAGGCGCGGCAAACACCGCGGGTTGGAGAGTGGCAACGGGAGCGGGTCGCGAGGCTGGCACAGGCACGGTTGCCGCTGGAGGGGCCACTGGCGCTGCCACTCGGGCTGCCTGGCCGGGCGGCTGAAAGGCCAGCAGTCGCAACAACACCATGACCAGGGCAGCGTACTCGTCGGACGCCAGCCCCAACTCCGCGCGGCCATGCAGGCACAGGCTGTACAGCAACTGGGTCTGGTCGGTCGGCAGCAGGTCGGCCAGGCGCAACACTTCCGCAGCTTCGGGGTCTGCGGGGTCGGGGTCTGCGTCGGCCAGTTGGGCCACCGCCATGCGCTGCAGCACGTCGGTCATTTCCTCCAGGGTGGAGGCTGCACTCAGACCTTGGGCACGCAGCCCATCGATGGTGCCAACCACCTGACGCCCGTCGCTGCGTGCCAACGCATCCACCAGTGCGAACACATGGGCACGGCCCACAGCGCCCAGCATCTGCCGGACTGGTACCTCCAGCACGCCACCGCCACCAAACGCGATGGCCTGATCGGTCAGGCTGAGCGCGTCTCGCATAGAGCCGCGCGCTGCGCGGGCCAGCAAACGAAGGGCCGCTGGCTCCGAGGTCACGCCCTCGGCCTGCAGCACTTGGCCCAGGTGCTCAAACACCGTCTCAGGAGCCATGGGCCTCAGGTTGAACTGCAAACAGCGGCTGAGCACGGTCACCGGCACCTTCTGCGGGTCGGTGGTGGCCAGCACAAACTTCAGATACTCGGGTGGCTCTTCCAGCGTTTTCAACATGGCGTTGAACGCCGTGTTGGTGAGCATGTGCACCTCGTCGATCATGAAGACCTTGAAGCGCCCTTGCACCGGCTTGTACACCGCCTGCTCCAACAGGGCCTGCACCTCGTCCACCCCCCGGTTGCTGGCGGCGTCCAACTCGGTGTAATCGACAAAACGCCCGCTGTCGATGTCGGTGCACGCCGCGCACACACCACACGGCGAGGCGGTGATGCCGCCCTGCCCGTCTGCGCCCACACAATTGAGCGACTTGGCCAGAATGCGCGACACCGTGGTTTTGCCCACGCCCCGTGTCCCGGTGAACAGGTAGGCATGGTGCAACCGCTGGGTGGTAAGTGCATTGCCAAGCGCCGTGACCACATGCGCCTGACCCACCATTTCGGAAAAATTCTTAGGGCGGTACTTGCGGGCCAGGACGACGTAGGACATGGCCGGGATTCTAGGGGAGGGACGCTGCGGTGTTTGAACCTACGGCGTTTGAACCGGGGCCACACATCAAACCCTTAGATGGCGAACCCGGGTGCCCCCAGTGGGTGGGGCTACAATCCATCCCGACGGGCCTTCCCGCATGGGGAAGCGGCCAACCGGGTCAGGTGGGGAACCAAGCAGCCCTAACTGTGGAGCCAGTGCCGGGGTCAAGGCTCGTCACCCCCCTATTCTTTGAATTCAGTGCAGTTTCAGGCTGCCTGCGCCCTGGCCTTTGCCTGCGCGTGCAGGAGGGTTGCACAAACCACACACAAAGTTGCGCGAAATTTCGTAGGGCTCGGTGATGAAGTGCCCGCCGCAGTCGCAGCACTTGGTCATGGTCAACATGTGGTTGTCCACAAACTTCACCATGCGCCAGGCCCGGGTGAAGGTGAGCAATGGCTCGATTTCGCTGGCCTTCATCTGCTCGACGTACAACTGGTAGGCCTTGATCACGGTGTCGATGTCGTCCATGGCCGACGACTTGGCCAGGTACTCGTGTATGTTGGCAAACAGCGAGGCATGGATGTTGGGCTGCCAGGTCAGGAACCAGTCGGTGGAGAACGGCAGTTGCCCTTTTGAAGGCGACTTGCCAGCGACCTCTTTGTACAGGCGCAGCAGGCGTTCGTAAGACAGGTCGGTTTCAGACTCCAGCACCTGCAAGCGGGCACCCAGGTTGATGAGGGTGACGGCACGCTCGATGTCGCGGCTTTCGGTCAGTATGCTTTTGTGTGCCATGGTTTTCTCCTGCTTTACATCGCTTCAGCCACGCGGCCTGCCATCAAAATACTGGCATGCAGGCGGGAAGTGGTCTCGTTGGCCACTTTGCCAGGCTTGTGGTTGGTCAGCAGGTTCCACACCAGGTCCTCGTCCACCCGGAAGCGGCACAGCAGCATGTTGCCCGAGGCAATCTTCATGGTTTGCGCAGGAGAGAGTGCTGCCAGCAGATCGGCGGCTTCTTCGGTCAGGCCCAACCGGAACAGGGCGGCGGGCTTGTCGTTGCGAATCAACGTCTGGGCCAGCATGAGGTAAGTCAGGTTGGCTTCGCGAATCTCGGCCAGCAGTTGTTCGTTGTCCATGGTGCTTACTCCTTCAGGTGGTCTTCACTGGGGGCCGGTAGCACACCGGCCAGTGCTTGATGCGTTGAAGTGGATTGTGAAAGTCACCCTTTCCAACTTGAATCAGCGAATGGCTGTTTAGGCTGTCAGAACGTCCGACAGCCCGTGTCAGGGAAAACTGACAAGCCACCCGCCATGCCCGACAAGACTCGCCCTGGCGCGTCAGGACGGGTTGTAAGCAGGGCTACACCTCTGGCCGGTGCGAGCATGCACAATGACGCTCCCTCCAAACACCAAAAACACGCATGC
This sequence comes from Burkholderiaceae bacterium, assembly GCA_030695205.1. Lineage (GTDB taxonomy): Bacteria > Pseudomonadota > Gammaproteobacteria > Burkholderiales > Burkholderiaceae_C > UBA2334. Next base: position 23,400 of record JAUYTN010000007.1, read on the forward strand.
AACGAAGCCCACTGCTCTCGGCGGGTATGAACAGTCACGCACCGGCAGACCGCCCCGTGCGCCGCCAGTACGAAGATTTCATGCGCCATGTGCACACGCACGGCGTGCAAAAGGCCGACCGCACCGGCACCGGCACCACCAGCGTGTTTGGCTACCAGATGCGCTTTGACCTGGCCGAAGGCTTCCCGCTGGTCACCACCAAAAAGGTGCACCTCAAGTCCATCATCCACGAGCTGCTGTGGTTTCTGACCGGCTCCAGCAACAACAACGACCTGCGCGCACGCGGCGTGACCATCTGGGACGAATGGGCACGCCCCGACGGCAGCCTGGGCCCGGTGTACGGCGTGCAGTGGCGCAGCTGGCCCAAGGCCGACGGCACGCACATTGACCAGATTGCCGAGGTCATCAAGACCCTGAAAACCAATCCGGATTCGCGCCGCATCATCGTCAGCGCCTGGAACGTGGCCGAGCTGGACCAGATGGCCCTGATGCCCTGCCACGCGTTTTTTCAGTTTTACGTGGCGCCTGCGACCGAGGCAGGCGGCAAAGGCAAACTCAGCTGCCAGCTCTACCAGCGCAGTGCGGACATTTTTCTGGGTGTGCCCTTCAACATCGCCAGCTATGCGCTGCTGACGCACATGGTGGCCCAGCAGTGCGACTTGGACGTGGGCGACTTCATCTGGACCGGGGGCGACTGCCACCTCTACAGCAACCACACCGAGCAGGTGGAGCTACAGCTGAGCCGCGAGCCTCGCACCTACCCCACGCTGCACATTCGCCGCCGCCCCAACTCCATCTTCGACTACGCGTTTGAAGACTTCGAAGTGGTGGGTTACGACCCCCACCCGGCCATCAAAGCGCCCGTGGCGGTGTAGCACCTGCATGACCCGCAAGCAGCTGCTGGCCCTTGTGGCCCTCACCCTCATGTGGGGCATCAACTGGCCCATGATGAAGCTCTCGCTGCGCGAGCTGTCGCCGCTGTACTTTCGTGCCATCACCATGACGCTGGGGGCTGTCTGGCTGTTCTTCTTTTTCAAGGCGCGCGGCGTGCGCATGCTGCCCCAGGGCAGCGAGTGGAAAACCGTGGCCACGCTCGCTTTGCCCAACATGCTGGGCTGGCACACCATTTCCATTTTTGGAGTGAAGGAACTCAGCTCCGGGCGCGCCGCGATTCTGGGTTTCACCATGCCGGTGTGGACGGTGCTGCTGGGCGCCCTGTTCATGGGCCACCCACTGACCCGCCGCACCCTGTGGGCCACTGTGGCAGTAGCCTGTGCCATCGGGCTGCTCATGGCCAACGAAATCACCACCCTCACCGGGCGGCCGCTGGGTGTGCTGTGGATGGAACTGGCCGCCCTGAGCTGGGCCATTGGCACGCTGATGATGCGCCGCTTGAGCATCACCCTGCCCACCGAGGCGCTGGCCGTGTGGATGATGCTCATGGCCAGCGCCTGCCTGTGGGTGCTGGCCGTGGTGGTGGAGCCCGTGCCCTCGTTCCAGTTCAGCGGGCCCATGTGGGCCAGCCTGGCGTATGGCGTGCTCATCAACTACGGCTTTGCCCAGATCATCTGGTTCGGGCTGGCGCGCAACTTGCCACCGGCCACCAGCGCCATGAGTGTGATGGCCATCCCCCTCATTGGGGCTTTCAGCGCCACCTTCATCGTGGGCGAATGGCCGCACTGGCAAGACTACGTGGCCGTGGTGCTGGTGATGAGCGCCATTGCCGCGGTACTGTTGCCACCGCGCCGCGCCTGACCCAATGCCCCTCTGCCCACCAGCCAGCCAAACACCCGCTGACCCATGCGCCTGAACCTGATTTACGCCCGCGCCCGCAACGGCGTCATTGGCAACCACAACGCCTTGCCCTGGCACCTGCCCGAAGACCTGGCGCACTTCAAGCGCACCACACTGGGCTGCCCCGTGCTGATGGGCCGCAAGACCTGGGACTCGCTGCCTCCCCGTTTTCGCCCTTTGCCCGGTCGCATCAACGCTGTACTGACACGCGATGAAAATTTCAATGAAAATGGCACTTTGAGCTTTATCAGCATAAGTAGTGCACTATATTATTTGAATTCTCATCCCGAAGTCTGGGTGATCGGCGGAGCCCAGGTCTATGCCCAGACCTTGCCCTTGGCGCAGCGGGTGGTGGTCACCGACATCGATGCGGACTTTGAAGGCGATGCCTTCGCCCCCGTCCTGGGGCCCGAGTGGCGAGAAACCCAGCGAGAGCACCACGTCGCCGCCAATGGGTTGCCCTACAGCTTTGTCACCTGGGAACGCACATGAGACTCGCCACCTGGAACGTGAACTCCCTGGCCGTGCGCCTGCCGCAGGTGCTGGACTGGCTGGTCGCGCAAAGCACCGCCGATGCGCCCATCGACGTGCTGGCGCTGCAAGAACTGAAAATGGCCGATGACAAGTTTCCGGCAGCAGCCTTCACGGAAGCGGGTTACCAGGCGCAGTGGTTTGGCCAGAAAACCTACAACGGCGTGGCACTGATCTCACGCCATGCAGCCACCGATGTCGTCAAAAACATCCCAGGCTTTGACGACGACCACTCACGGGTGATCGCGGGCACCTACACCGGCCCTGGTGGTGAGCCACTGCGGGTGATCGGTGCCTACTTTCCCAACGGCCAGGCACCGGGCAGCGACAAGTTTGCGTACAAGATGCGCTGGCTGCAGGCCCTGCGTGCGTGGGTACAAGCCGAACTGGCCACGCACCCCCGCGTGGTGCTGATGGGCGACTACAACATCACCTTTGACGACGCCGATGTGTGGGACCCGGAGGGCATGCGCGAAGCCATCCACTGCACCACCGAGGAACGCACCCACCTGCAAGCGCTGATCGATCTGGGCCTGTACGACAGCGTGCGCCTGTTCCCGCAGCCCGAGAAAAACTACAGCTGGTGGGATTACCGCGAGTTTGCATTCCGGCGCAACCGGGGCCTGCGCATTGACCACATCCTCATCAGCCACGCCCTGCAGCCCCTGGCCATGGGCTGTGCAGTGGACAAACTGCCCCGCAAAAACGAACGCCCCAGCGACCACGCCCCAGTGGTGCTGACCCTGGGTGCCCCAGTCGGGTCAGCCACAGCCACGACCCCAAGCTGAGCGCTGGGGCGCTGTGGGTCACTCGTCTGCTGCCACCCCAGCGCCACCGTCGTGGTGGGCCTGCACCAGCCGCGTCAGCATGGCCATGAACACCGGTTTTTCGGCCTCGGTCAGCGGTGCCAGCATGCGTGCCTGGGCGGCGTCGGCCTGGGGCTGCATGTCTGTCAAAAGCTGCTGACCCTCCTGAGTGATGCCCAGCAACTTCACCCGCCGGTCGGTGGGTGAAGCGCTGCGGCGCAGCAGGCCACGGCCCTCCAGCCGGTCCACCACCCCAGCGGTGGTGGAGGTGTCCAGGCCCATCAGGCTGGCCAAGCCGCGTTGGTCCAGACCTGGCCGCTGGTGCACCGTCATCAGCACCCCGTACTGCACCGGGGTGATGCCAAACCCTTGGGTTTCCTGCAAAAAAACCGCCACGGCCATTTGCTGGAGGCGGCGAATGTGGTGACCGGGCAAAGCATCGAGTGGCATGGCATGGCATGGGTAGTGAGGGTTGCAGCGCATTCTGCCTGCTCCCAAACCAAGGGTTTACCCGATATTGCAGTCAACCAAACCGTTACTATACTAATCATCAGTGTACTGATTATGTGCATACAAACCAGGAGAACGCATGAGCAATTCCGTTTCAACGCTGCCCGTCATCGTGGCCGGTGGTGGCATAGGTGGCCTGGCCGCTGCGCTGGCGCTGGTGCGCCAAGGCTTCAACGTGCAGGTGCTGGAGCAGGCCCCTGAAATTGGGGAAATCGGCGCGGGCATTCAGCTTGGCCCCAACGCGTTTCACGCGTTTGACGCGCTGGGTGTGGGGGACAAAACCCGTGGTCGTGCGGTGTACACCGACCACATGGTCATGCACGACGCGGTTGACGAGTCCCTGGTGGGCCGCCTAGAAACCGGCGAGGCCTTTCGCCAGCGCTTTGGCAACCCCTATGCCGTGATCCACCGGGTGGACATCCACAAATCGCTGCTCGAAGGCGCAGTGGAAACCGGGCGCGTCGAGTTTTTCACCAACACCCGCATCGAGCGCATCGAACAAGATGAAGCCGCCAACACCGTGACCGGCATTGACCAGAACGGCAAGCGCTGGACAGGCCAGGCGCTGATCGGCGCCGACGGTGGCAAGAGCGTGGTGCGCGCCCAGTACGTGAACGACCCGCCCCGCGTGACCGGCCATGTGGTGTACCGCGCCGTGGTGGACAAGGCCGATTTCCCCGACGACCTGAAGTGGAACGCCGCCAGCCTGTGGGCCGGCCCCAAATGCCACCTGGTGCACTACCCCCTGCGCGGCGGCGAGCAGTACAACGTGGTGGTGACCTTCCACAGCCGCCAGCAAGAGCAATGGGGCGTGACCGACGGCAGCAAGGCAGAGGTGGAGAGCTACTTCCAGGGCATTTGCCCCAAGGCCCGCCAGCTGATCGAGCTGCCCAAAACCTGGAAACGCTGGGCCACCGCCGACCGCGAGCCCATTGCCAACTGGGTGCATGGCCGCGCCACCATCCTGGGCGATGCCGCCCACCCCACCACGCAGTACATGGCCCAAGGTGCCTGCATGGCGCTGGAAGATGCCGTGACCCTGGGCGAAGCCCTGCGCGTCAGCCAAACCGCCAACGGGCACGACTGGGATCAAGCCCTGGCGCTGTACCAGAAAAACCGCGTGACCCGCACCGCCCGCATCGTGCTCAGTGGCCGTGAAATGGGCCGCCTGTACCACGCCACAGGTGTGGAACGCCTGATTCGCAACAGCCTGTGGAAAGGCCGCAGCCAGGAACGCTTCTACGACGCCATGGAATGGCTGTACGGCTGGAACGTGAACAACTGCCTGCAACAGGGCTGAGCCGCTTCAAGCGCTGAAAATTTAAACAAAAACTGCCTCTGGCGCTTATTCAACAAGCGCAACCAGCTATCAAAATTTCAGGAGATACCATGCACGAACTCGGCCGACTGGAAGACCTGCCCCAGGCTTACCGCGATGAACTGACTGCCCTCAACCTCGTGCCCCTGTGGCCCAGCCTGCGCGCGGTGCTGCCCCCCGGCGTGCCCACCCGCAACACCCAACCCACGCACTGGCCCTACCAATCGCTGCGCCCGCTGCTGATGCAGGCGGGCGAGCTGACCCCCATGGAAAAAGCCGAACGCCGCGTGCTGGTGCTGGCCAACCCCGGGCACGGCCTGGAAAACATGAAGGCCAGCCCCGCCATGTACCTGGGCATGCAGTTGCTGCTGCCCGGCGAATGGGCGCCCAGCCACCGCCACACCCCCAACGCGGTGCGCATGATCGTGGAAGGCGAAGGGGCCTACACCACCGTCGATGGCGAAAAGTGCCCCATGGAGCGCGGCGACCTCATCCTCACCCCCACCGGCCTGTGGCACGAACACGGCCACGACGGCACCGACCCCGTGGTGTGGCTGGACGTGCTGGACCTGCCCGTCATCTACTACGCCGAAACGTCCTACGCCATCGAGGGCCAGCGCCAGGAAGTGAAACCCGGCCACGGCGAACAGGCGTATGCACGGGGCGGCGTGGCTCCCACCCCGCTGTTCGTGCGCCAGAACGGCGAGGCCGGTGCGGGTGCCGGAGCAGTTGCCAGCCATGGCGGCTACCCCATGCTGCGCTACCCCTGGGCTGACGCCAAGGCCGCCCTGCAAGCCATGGCGGCCGACCTGCCCGGGCAAGAGGCCATTCAAATCACCTACATCAACCCCGAAACCGGCAAAGACGCGCAGAACAACCTGGGCTTTTACGCACTGATGCTGCGCCCCGGCCAAACGCTGCGCCTGCCTGCACGCTCGCCGTCGTGTGTGTTCCACCAGATCGAAGGTGGCACGGACGTGGCCGTCGAAGGCCACACCTTCACGCTGGCCGAGGCCGACACCTGCTGCACCCCCGGCTACACCGCCGTGACGCTGACCAACCGCAGCGCCAGCGCACCGGCCTTCGTGTTCATGGCCGACGAATCGCCCTTCCACCGCAAGTTGGGCGTGTACGAAAACCGGGGCTGAGCGCACCACCGCCCCTGTCAGCCCTTTCAGGCAGCCGCCGACACCCCCGGCGGCTGCGTTGCCATTTTCAGAAACCCTTTGTCACCTCCACCGGACCTCCCATGACCACCTACCTCTGGAACCCCCCCGCCGTCCAAAGCCTGCCCGTGCGTGGCAAAACCGAGCGCTTCCCCATCAACCGCATCTTCTGCGTGGGCCGCAACTACCACGCCCACGCGGTGGAAATGGGCCGCCCGGTGGACAAAAGCGTGGAGCAAGCCTTTTACTTCACCAAGTCCCCCCAAACGCTGGTGGAAAGCGGCGCGACCGTGGCCTACCCACCCCGCACCAGCAACTACCACTTCGAAATGGAACTGGTGCTGGCCATTGGCAAGGCAGGCTTCCGTGTGAGCGAGGCCAACGCCCACGAACTGGTGTACGGCTACGCCGCCGGTCTGGACATGACCCGCCGCGACCTGCAACTGGTGGCCCGCGACAAAGGCCGCCCCTGGGACACGGGCAAAGACATCGAAGAAGGCTCGGTGTGCGCGGAAATCGTGCCCCTGCCCGGCGTGGTGATCGAGGGCGGTGCCATCGCCCTCGAAGTGAACGGCCAGACCAAACAGAGTTCCGACGTGAACAAGCTGATCTGGAACATCCGCGAAATCATTGCCGACCTCTCCACCTACTACCACCTGCAACCCGGCGACCTGATCTACACCGGCACCCCCGAGGGCGTGGGTGCGGTGGTGACGGGCGACAAAATCACCGGCCGGGTGGACCTGGGCGCCGCGGGCGTGACCGAGATCAGCCTGACCGTGGGCGCGGCGGAATAACACCCGGGGCAAGGCACACCATGAAGCTCTACAACTTCTGGCGCAGCGGCACCTCGCACCGCACGCGCATTGCGCTCAACCTCAAAGGCATTTCCACCGAATACCTCGCGGTGCATCTGGGCAAAAACGCGCACCTGAGCGACGACTTCAAGGCCGTCAACCCGCAGCAACTGGTGCCTGCGCTGGTGCTGGACGAGGCCGAGTCCGGCGTGGCCGGGGGCTACACCCTCATCCAGTCGCCCGCCATCATCGAGTGGCTGGAAGAGGCGTACCCCACCCCGGCACTGTTGCCGACCGCCCCGTTCGAGCGGGCCACGGTGCGGGCCATGGCGGCGGTGGTGGGGTGTGACGTGCACCCCATCAACAACAAACGCATCCTGGACTACCTGCGCCAGCAGTTCGGTGCTGACGAGGCGGCCATCAACGCCTGGTGCGGCACGTGGATCGGCGCCGGGTTTGATGCGCTGGAGGCCCTCATCGCACAGCCTGCGAGCGAAGTTCGCTATTGCTTTGGAAATGCGCCCACCTTGGCCGACGTGTACCTCATTCCACAGGTGGAAAGCGCCCGACGTTTCAAGGTGAACCTGAGCCGCTGGCCCAAAATTGCGGCCATTGACGCGCACTGCGCCACGTTGGCGGCGTTTGCCAATGCCGCACCGGGCAAGCAGCCTGATGCTGCTTGAGGTCTGTGCGGGTTGGGTGATTGGCGGCCCTCAAGTGGCTTGATTTGATGAGCACGTTCGGGGAGAGCGGTGTTGCTATCCGGTGATTGACGGGGAATGTGTGTGCAAGTGGCGGGATGTCAGCGGGAACGGTCCTTCGCGTCGCGCCTCTCAACGGCTTCTCGCGGCCAAGAAGCTGTCAATCGGCAGCTCATATTGACGTGGATGGCCCCGCTCAGGGAGGAAAAGCGGGGGAAATTGCGTACGCGGACAGCTCGCAGCCGGCGACCCGGCTATAAACAACGGTCAAGCGAGCCAAAGAGCTTCTCAATAGCAAAATTCAGGGGGATGTTCATGTTTTTCTATGTGGATGAGAGTGGGCACACGGGCTCGGAGTTGTTCGACGCGACCCAACCTGTCTTGTATTACGGGGTCATATCGAGTGACGTGAACCTCGACGTGCTGGCCGGGGAACTGCTGATCCCTTTGCGCAAGCGGCTTGGCGTGGACCGGCTGCACGCTGCGCAGCTTGGCGTCGGCAGGCTTGCCACAATCGCCAGCGAGTTGGTGGCCATGCAGAAGAAGTTCGACTTGCGCTTCGACTTCTACCGGGTGAACAAGCCGGACCACGCCGTCATCTGCTTCTACGACCAAGTCTTCGACCAAGCCATGAATCCGGCAGTCACTTGGACCAGCTATTGGACGCCGCTGCGATACATCTTGCTGCTGAAGCTCGCGTCCTTGTTTGAGGAAGACGATGCCCGCCTCGCTTGGTCCGCCCGAACCGACACGAACCGCGCGCGCGCCAACGCGAAGTTGATCGCGGTTTGCCAACGAATCGCGGCGCGCGTCGGTGAACTGCCCGACGCGCGCTCGCGCCAATTGATCGGTGACGGCCTTGCCTGGGCCGCGAAGAACCCTGACGCGATTGGCTACAACGTGGATCACGCGGACGACATCAAACAGATCAGCCCCAACATCATTGGATTCCAGTTCGTCATGCACGGCATCGCCAAGCGCATCATGCAGCGCGGCAAGCGGGCCTCGCGGATCGTGGTGGACCGGCAGTCCGAATTCAACAAGGCGCAGAGAACCCTCTCTGAGTTCTTTGCCGCCGCGTCGGGCATGGAGGTCGCCATCGGCCCCGGAATGCCCAAGATCAGCTTCGCGGGAATGCCCAAGACGCCCATCGAGTTCGCGGCCGGCACCGACAGTACCGGGCTCGAGCTTGTCGATGTCTACCTCTGGATTTTCAAGCGGCTCATCGACGGCAAGGACATGGCCCCAGAGTTGTTGCCGCTTGTCGATGCCCAAAAGCATCGCGGCAACACCGACGAGGTGTCCCTGCGAGCCATTGAACATCGGTGGGAGCAGCACTTCGCCAACGTGCCCCCGCTTGAGGACATGCCGCCTGAACAGCTAGAGGCGGCGCGGGAAATCATGGCCAAGGAAGAGCAGCGCAGGCAGGTTGCGGTCCAAAGCCTGCTAGGTCCGCCAGATGCTGCCACGCCCGCTTGAACGGGGCCGTTTCCCCTGCCGACCATCTGACCTCTGACCTCGCTAGCATTTCCGCATGGACACGCGACAAAACCTGACACTGGAAGATGAGGGCATGTATGTGACTATTCGCTTGCCCGATGGCTTCCCGGTCGATGACATCGACCAGCTTTGCTCGCTGATGGCCTATGAAGACCCATTCGTCCCCGCCTTTGAGCCTTCGAGCTATGGGCTCTACAGCCTAGTCGGCCAAGTTTGGTCTCTTCAAGTCGAACAGATCGAGACGATCCTGCTTCCAGACCGGAACGTCGCCTCCCGATTGGCTCAGATTGCTAAGGGCATGGCAATCGGCAAGGAAGCCCAGCTCATCGCCAGCATAAATGCCTTTGCTCATTTCTTCGACATCCTCATGGAGCCAAGCATCGCATTTCATGAGCTCGCGCGGAGGGAGGGCAATAGGGCGGCGCTTCAAGAGCTTGCATGGTTTCGGGCCGCCGACCATGGCGACAAGTTCGATTGGCTCGAGGTGGCCCTTGGGCGCGCCGAACGCCTTGCGCGTCCCGAGCAAGCTCGCGTGCTCGAATCGCACGATCTGGCGGCAGGGCTGCGCGATTGGAGCACTGGCTACGGTGCCGTGGTCAAACTGGCGGAGGTTGAACTGTTCCATCCGGGCGAGCCCATTGAAAAGATCATGGCCCTATTGGAGTGGATGCATCGCGACTACTTCTTTGCCGGCCAAGTCGCCACGATGGCGTGCGTCTATTTCGCACCGATCAACGCGCCCAAGGCCGGGCTCATGAAGAGCCTGCGCTCGCCGAATCGAGAAAAGGCAATTGACGGGGCGAAGAACGCTGCTTGGGATGCCCTCTACCTGAGCTCTCTCAATTCCATGGTCAACAAGGCGGCAGGCGGCCCCAAGCGCTTCATCTACGCGAGCCTGGATTGGCGCGCGCGGTTGATCGCCCGCATGGCCATGGCCTTCAGCGGAGACGGTCCCCACAGGGATGCCATGGCGGCCATGCTCAGCGAATGGTGGGCCAAGAAGGATGCGGAAGCCATCGCCGACAAGCTGACCGCGATTGCGTTCGACATTGACTTGCCTGAAATGGCCGAGAAGCGACGCAAGGCCGCCGAGAGCAAACAACAAACCATCGCTTCTGGCGAAAAGGTCATACGCGACTGGCTACCAAGCCCGTGAGTCCTCGCGCAGAGTCCGACAGGCTCGAGCGCGGAGGCTTGGCGGTCGGCCGTCGGATTCGGAGCACCCGTATGCGGCGGGCCCAATAACCGCTTGTTGCGCCTGCCGACGTTCAGCACTGTCTAGTGAATGTCTCTGACCAGCCTAAAGCTGACACCCCCCTCCCAACGCCGAAGCCAGCCTCTGGCAGTTGTCACCCAGGTTGAATACCCACGCACACCTTCCCAAAGTGCTTGCCACTTTTCAGGTGCGCCAACGCGTCTTTCAGTGCCTCGAACGGGTACACACTATCCACCACGGGGCGCATCTGCACCCGGGCCATGGCGCTGCACATGGCCACAAAGTCGTCGCGGCTGCCCACGGTCACGCCTTGCAGGCGCACCGCGCGGGTCACCACCAGGCCAAGGGGGGCGTCCAGCTTGGCACCGCCCAGCACACCAATGAGGCTCAGCGTGCCGCCCGCCCGCACCGCGCGCAGTGATTGTTCCAGCGTACTGGTGCCACCGAGTTCCACCACATGATCGGCCCCGTCGCGGCCTGACAGGCGCTGGGCCATGGCCTTGACGGTGCGGCCCCACGCGGGTTCTTTTACGTAATTGAGTACCTCGTCAGCCCCCAGGGCCTGCGCCTTGGCCAGTTTTTCGTCACTGGACGACAGCACGATGGCATAGGCACCCAGCAGCTTGGCAAACTGCAACGCGAACAGCGCCACGCCGCCAGTGCCCTGCACCACCACCACGTCACCGGGTCGCACATTGCCATCGGTCACCAGTGCGCGCCAGGCCGTCAGGCCTGCGGTGGGCAGACAGGCTGCCTCTACATCGGTCAGGTGGTCGGGCACGGGAGCGGCTGACAGGGGGTCTGTCACCAGCCACTCGGCACACGTGCCGTCCGTTTCACAGCCCAGCCCGCGCGAAAGCTTTTGCGCATCGGGCGCACCGCCCTGCCAGCCCTGGAACAGCATGGGGCACCAGCGCTGGCCCTGCGCCACGCCCAAGCCTGGTGCCACGCCAGGGCCGATCTGATCCACCACGCCCACGCCGTCACTCAGCATCACCAGCGGCAGGTCTTGCATGCGCGAGCCGTAGCCTTTCAACGGCACCAGCAGGTCGCGGTAGTTCAGCGCCGCCGCGCGCATGGCCAGGCGGATTTGCCCGGCACCGGCTTGGGGCTGCGGGCGTTGACCCAGACGCAGGTGGTCATGCGTCCATGCGCCTTCGACTTGAAACACTTTCATGTACTACCCCTGACCTGAACCGTACTCACTGCCCGTTGCGCACCAGTGCCACCACGGCTTCACACACCCGACCAATTGCTGCTGGATGCAGAGCGCCGGCCAGTCCCGTCATCAGGGATTCATGGGCAGTGAACAGCTTCGCAGGGCGCACGTAGCTGGTGCACTGCAGCCCACCATGGGCAAAGTCAGCCGACTCCAGCGTCACCGCTTGGGCATCGGCAAAGGGTTTGCTGGTGATCTGGCACAGCAACCAATCGCCACGCCCTGCATCGGCCAGCACCAGGGCCGGACGGAGCTTGCTTGCGCTGAGGTCTGAAAACGGAAAAGGCAAGAGCACCACGTGCCCGCGCGCCGCCGCCTTCAACGTGTGCCCCCGTTTGGCCCTTGTGCAGCGGGCTGCAGGTGGGCCCAGGCAGCGTCTTCGTCTTCATGAAGCCAATCAGTGGCCAGGCTGGCCTGGCTCAGCGCTGCACCACTCAAGGCTTCGTCCTGCATCTCGGTAAACGTGACCAGCACACGCTGGCTGCCGCGCAGCTGCACGGGCTCCAGAAAATTCAGTGCGCCGTTGGGGTGCAGGACGGCTTCGACGGTATTGAGCATGGCGGTGTTCTCCTGGGGCAACGGGTAATTATCGGCATGGCGCGGTGCAAGGGCGTGAGTGAATCACGCTGGCGCACACGACTCCACCCGTACCGCGCAGTACTTGAACTCGGGAATCTTGCCAAACGGGTCCAGCGCCGCATGCGTCAGCAGGTTGGCCGCAGCCTCCACATAGGCAAACGGCACAAACACCGCGCCTGCTGGCGTGCCGTCGTCTCGTCGGGTGGCCAGGGTCACACTGCCGCGCCGGGAGTGCAGGCGCACCGGCTCGCCAGAATGCAGGCCCAGTCGGGCCAGGTCGGCGCCGTTCATTGAGGCCGTTGCTGCGGGCTCCAGCGCATGGAGCACGCCTGCGCGCCGGGTCATGCTGCCGGTGTGCCAGTGCTCCAACTGCCGCCCGGTGATGAGCACCATGGGGTAGTCGGCATCAGGCACTTCCGCCGCTGCTATGAACGCGGTGGGCACCAGTTGTGCGCGGCCATTGGAGGTGGGAAAGTGGTCGGTGAACACCACGGGCTGGCCGGGGTCGTCGGCGCTCAGGCAGGGGTAGGTCACGCTGCCCTCCTTGACAAGCCTGTCCCAGGTGATTCCGCCTATGGAGTCTTCCATGGCCTGGCGCATTTCTTCAAACACTGCCTCTACGCCGTGGTGCACGCTGGGTTCACATCCAGCGTCAACGGACTGGTCGTAGGTCCAGCCCATGGACTGGCCATCGGCGCGGCCCAGCCGCTGGGCCAGTTGCTGGATGATCCACAGGTCCGCCCGCGCATCGCCGGGCGGTGGCAGGGCCTGGCGGCCCAGTTGCACGGTGCGGTCGGTGTTGCTGACCGTGCCCCACTTTTCGGGCCAGGCGCTGGCGGGCAGCACCACGTCGGCCAGCCACGCGGTTTCGGTCAGGAAGATGTCTTGCACCACCAGATGTTCCAGGCTGGCCAGGGCGTGGCGGGCGTGGTTCAGGTCGGGGTCGCTCATGGCGGGGTTTTCACCCATCACATACATGCCGCGCACCTTGTGGGGGTCGGCATCGGGTGCCAGCGCCTTGTGCATGGTTTCGACCACGGTGTAGCCGGGGGTGCGGTCCAAAGCTGTGCCCCAGAACCCTTCGAACCAGTCGTGCGCCGCGGTGTCGGTCACGCGCTGGTAGTTGGGGTACATCATGGGAATCAGGCCCGCGTCACTGGCGCCTTGCACGTTGTTCTGGCCACGCAAAGGATGCAAGCCGGTACCGGGGCGTCCAATCTGGCCAGTGACAGTGGCCAGGGCAATCAGGCAGCGCACGTTGTCGGTGCCGTGGGTGTGCTGGCTCACGCCCATGCCCCACAAAATCATGGCGGCTTTGGCGCTGGCGTAGGCACGGGCCACCTCGCGGATGGTGGGTGCAGGGATGCCGCACACAGCCGCCACGGCCTCGGGGCTGAAGGCAGCCACACCGGCACGAATGGCGGCCAGGTTGTCCACGTGCTGGACCACATAGGCATCGTCCACCAGGCCTTCTTCAAACACGGTGTGCAGCAGGGCGTTCAGCAGCACCACGTCGGTGTCAGGCTGGAACGTGAGGGTGCGCCAGGCGTGGGCGGCCAAATCGGTGCGGCGCGGGTCGGCCATGACGATGCGGGTGCCACGCTGGGCGGCATTTTTCATCCAGGTGGCGGCCACGGGGTGGTTAGCCGTGGGGTTGGAGCCGATGACGATGATGAGGTCTGACTGCTCCACGTCGCTCACCGGGTTGCTGACTGCGCCCGAACCCACGCCCTCCAGCAACGCTGCCACGCTGGACGCATGGCACAGGCGGGTGCAGTGGTCCACGTTGTTGCTGCCAAAGCCCACGCGCACCAGCTTTTGGAACAAATAGGCCTCTTCGTTGCTGCCCTTGGCCGACCCGAAACCGGCGAGAGACTTGGGGCCGTGTTGGGTGCGCAGGGTTTTCAGCTTGCCTGCGGCGAGGTCCAGCGCTTCGTCCCAAGTGGCTTCACGGAACACGTCTCGCCAATCCTGAGCCCCACCGATGTGTGCCGGGTCTTTGGCCGCGCCTTCGCGCCGGATCAACGGCACGGTCAGGCGGTCGGGGTGGTGGGCGTAGTCGAAGCCGAAGCGGCCTTTCACACACAGGCGGCCTGCGTTGGCCGGGCCGTTGCGGCCGGTGACGCTGACGATGTGTTCGGGCACTGCGGGGGTTTCAACCGTGGCTGGCTTGGCGTCGCGCACGTTGTAGGTGAGCTGGCAGCCCACGCCGCAAAACGGGCACACGCTGTCCACCTGGCGGTCCACGCTTTGCGGGCCCATGTGGGTTTTGGCGCTGAGCGCGCCGGTGGGGCAGGCCTGCACGCACTCGCCACAGGCCACACAGCTGCTGCTCCCCATGGGGTCGCCCAGGTCGAACACGATGCGGGTGTCCGCCCCACGGCCCGACACGCCAATGACCCCGTTCACCTGTTCTTCGCGGCAGGCGCGCACGCAGCGGTTGCAGTTGATGCAGGCGTCCAGGTTGACGGCCATGGCGGGGTGGCTGAGGTCGGGTACTGGCGCTTCGCGGCGCAACTCGGCCAAGGCGGGGCGCACACTCACGCCCTGCTGCGCCGCCCATTGGCTGAGTTCGCCGTGCGGCTGGGCGGGGTCGTCGGTGATCCATTGGTGGCCCTGCTCGGGCAGGTCGGCCAGCAGCAACTCCAGCACCATGTGTTGCGCTTTGCGGGCGCGGGGGCTGGTAGCTTGGATGGCCATGCCTGGCGCCACGGTGCGGCAGCAACTGGGGGCCAACGTGCGTTCACCGGCAATTTCCACCACACAACTGCGGCAGTTGCCATCGGGCCGCAGACCATCTGCCGCACACAGGCGGGGAATGGCCACACCCAGCCTGTCAGCCAGTTGCAGGATGGTTTCACCCTGGCGGGCGGTGACGGGCTGGCCGTCCAGCGTCAGCGCCACCTCTGGCGCTCCGAGTGCAGGGCCGGGGCGGTGGGTGCCGTGGCGCGTGGCTTGGGTCAGGTTGGGTACGCGGGCATTCATGCGCTCACCTCGTGCGCAAAGTACGTCAGCACGCTTTGCAGGGGGTTGGGCGCGGCCTGCCCCAGGCCGCAGATGCTGGCGTCCACCATCACGGTGGCCAGATCTTGCAGGGTGTCGGCGTCCCACACTTCGGCCTGCATCAGCGCAGCGGCTTTTGCCGTGCCCACCCGGCAGGGGGTGCACTGGCCGCAGCTTTCGTGGGCAAAGAACTGCATGGCGTTCAGCGCCGCATCGCGGGCGCGGTCGGATTGGCTCAGCACCACCACCGCCGCGCTGCCAATGAAGCTGCCGTGGGGTTGCAGGGTGTCAAAGTCCAGCGGCACATCGGCCAGCCTTGCGGGCAAGATGCCACCGCTGGCCCCGCCGGGCAGGTAGGCGTAGAGGGTGTGGCCGTCGGCCATGCCGCCGCAGAACTCATCAATGAGTTCGCGCAGGGTGATGCCAGCGGGGGCCAGCTTCACGCCGGGCTGTTTCACCCGCCCGCTGACGCTGAAACTGCGCAGGCCTTTCCGCCCGTGGCGGCCGTGTGATGCAAACCAGTCGCCACCCTGTTGGACGATGTCGCGCACCCAGTACAGGGTTTCAAAGTTGTGCTCCAGCGTGGGGCGGCCAAACAGGCCCACCTCGGCAATGTAGGGCGGGCGCAGTCGGGGCTCGCCGCGTTTGCCTTCAATGCTCTCGATCATGGCGGACTCTTCGCCGCAGATGTAGGCGCCCGCACCGCGCCGCAACTCGATCAGCGGAAGCTCGCAAGGGGGATTGGCCCGCAGGTCGGCCAGCGCCTGGGTCAGCAAACGGCGGGCGTGGTGGTATTCGTCGCGCAGGTAGATGTAGACCGCGCTGCAGCCCACCACCTGCGCGGCCACCAGCAGGCCTTCCAGAAAGCGGTGGGGGTCGCGCTCCAGGTACCAGCGGTCCTTGAAGGTGCCGGGCTCGCCTTCGTCGATGTTGACGGCCATGAGCCTTGGCGCTGGCTGGCCGCGCACGATGCGCCATTTGCGCCCCGCCGGAAAGCCTGCGCCACCCAAGCCGCGCAGCCCGGCGTGTTCCAGCGCCTGAATGATGCTCTCGGCATCGCGCTGTCCGCTGGCGACTTGCCGCGCCAGGGCGTAGCCGCCGGTGCTTTGGTAGGCTTCAAGGTCAATTGAATCTGTAGCTACAAAGTCAATACAGGAAAGCGGTAGCTGCCAATTGTCTTCAAAATGTTCGGGGGCTTGTGCCCCAAGGGCGGCGACGGCATCTGTGGTGGCATGGCCCAGCGGCCATTGACCCACTTGCACGGCGGGGGCCTGGTCGCAGCGGCCCACGCAGGGGGCAGCCAACACGCGCACATCGGCCCGGCCCAGCAAGGCAGGCAGGCGCTGTTGCAGGTCGGCCAGCAGCGGGCTGGCCCCAGCCAGTTGGCAGCTCAGGCCATCGCACACACGCACGGTGAGGCCTGGGCCTGCTTCGCCATCGCGCAGTACCTCGAAGTGATGATAGAAGCTGGCCACTTCGTACACCTCGGCCACGGGGATGTTCATCTCGGCGGCCAGCGCCACCAGCAATGCCTCAGGCAGGCCGTGGTGGGCGTCGTTGAGGGCGTGCAAGTGCTCGATCAGCACGTCGCGCCGGTGGCCACCTTCGCTGTCACCGTTCGGTGCGGGTGGCCGCCCGATGAGGCGGCGCACCTCGGCCAGCGCCGCATCGGTGGGCTGTCGGCCCTTCAGCTGATGCCTGGGCTGTTGCCCCGGGCGCTTGATGGACTGCAGGCTGACCGTGGCGACTTGCATGTTCAATCGCGTCGCGTCACACGCGCTCAAGCACCAGCGCAATGCCCTGCCCCACGCCAATGCACATGGTGCACAGCGCGTAGCGGCCACCCGTGTGGTGCAGGCGGTTGACAGCAGTGGTGGCCAGGCGGGCACCGCTGGCACCCAGCGGGTGGCCCAGCGCAATGGCACCGCCCCAGGCGTTGACGCGCTCGTCGGTGTCGGACAGGCCCAGCATGCGCAGCACGGCCAAACCCTGGGCGGCGAAGGCTTCGTTGAGCTCGATCACGTCCAGGTCGGCCAATGTGAGGCCGGTCAGGGCCAGCACCTTTTGGGTGGCGGGTGCAGGCCCAATGCCCATGATGCGCGGGGCCACACCGGCCACGGCCATGCCTACCACGCGGGCTTTGGGCGTGAGGCCGTTTTTGGCGGCGGTGGCTTCGTCGGCCAGCAGCAGGGCGCAGGCCCCATCGTTGACGCCCGATGCGTTGCCTGCCGTCACACTGCCATCGGGCTTGACCACTCCCTTGAGCTTGGCCAGCGCCTCCAGACTGGTTTGGCGGGGGTGCTCGTCGGTGTCCACCACCAAGGCGTCACCTTTCTTCTGGGGGATGGTGACCGGACAGATTTCACGGGCCAGGTGCCCGGCCTGGATGGCGGCCACAGCGCGCAGCTGGCTGTTCATGGCCATGTTGTCCTGGGCGGAGCGCTCGATACCGAACTCGACAGCCACGTTTTCTGCCGTTTCAGGCATCGAGTCGACCCCGTACTGGGCCTTCATGAGCTTGTTGACAAAGCGCCAGCCTATGGTGGTGTCGTACACGGCATTGCTGCGGCTGAAGGCGGACTCGGCTTTGGGCATGACGAACGGGGCGCGGCTCATGCTCTCCACACCACCGGCAATTATCAGCCCGGCTTCGCCCGCCTTGATGGCGCGGGCCGCCGAGCCCACTGCATCCAACCCTGAGCCGCACAGGCGGTTGATGGTGCCACCGGGCACTTCCAGCGGCAGCCCGGCCAGCAGGCTGCACATGTGGGCGACGTTGCGGTTGTCTTCGCCGGCTTGGTTGGCGCAACCATAAAGCACATCCACCACGCTGGCCCAGTCCACATTCGGGTTGCGGGTCATGAGGGCGCGCAGGGGGATGGCACCCAGGTCGTCAGCGCGCACGCCGCTGAGTGCGCCGCCGTAGCGCCCGAAGGGTGTGCGGATAGCGTCGCAAATGAAGGCTTGAGGGGTGGTCATGGGTGTCTCCAAAGGTTATACAAAACACATAGCTCTCAGCGCATACAAGTAAAGCGCCAATTGCCTTTTTTGATTGACAAAAATTACCTGCATCAGGTCTTGCCTCAGACGGGCAATTTGAACAGGCTGGTGGCCTCCAAATCCAGCACCTGAACCTGGTGCTGGTTGAACTGCTGCCAACGCCAGCGCAGGATGGCCAGCTCGGGTTTGCTGGTCGAGCGGCGGGTCTCAAGGACGGTGGCGGTGAGCGACAAGGCGTCACCCGGGCGCACGGGGTGTGTCCATTTCACATACGCCAGGCCGGGCGACGCGAACGACTCGGAACCTGCCAGCATGTGATCCGCCGCCAGCTTCATGGCAATGCCGCAGGTTTGCCAGCCGCTGGCAATCAACCCGCCGTGAGGGCCGTGGGCGGCAGCCTCCGGGTCGGTGTGGAACCACTGGGGGTCCCAGGCTTTGGCAAAGGCCAGCAGCTCGGGCTCTGTCAGCACATAGGGCCCGGCGGTGATGACTTGGCCCGCAAAAAATTCTGCGTACTTCATAGCTTAAAACCTATACGCATCAAGCGTAAAGTGCCATTTTTCCTTAAAAATACTCACGCCAACGCAGCCTGCTGGCGCAGCCAGGGGCTGGTGCGGTAGCGCTCGCCCCGGTAGGTGGCGTCCAGTGCGGCCAGCACCTGCACCACAGCGGGCGCACCCCAACGGGCCAGCCAGTCGAAAGGGCCTGCGGGGTAGTTCACGCCCAGCTTCATCGCGGCGTCGGCCCCGACCGCGGAGCACACGCCCTGCTGCACCGCGTCTGCAGCTTCGTTCACCAGCATGCTCAGCGTGCGGGCCACCACCAGGCCGGGGACATCGGCCAGGCGCTGGGGGTTGAAGCCCAGGGCTTGCAGCCACAACGGAGCCTGGGTTGCCCAAGCGTCGGACGACCGCACCGATGGTGCCCAGGCCAGCACCTCGGTGGGAGCCACCAGGGTGGGCCAGTCGAACACGGCGGTGTCAGCGGCTGACACACCACCCAGCTCGGTGGCGGTGCGACCATCGGTCAGGCGCAGCTGGGCGTCGCCCACCTGCAGGCCGACCCAGCCTGCGTCGGGCAAGCGCGCCACCTCGGCCAACCGCTCAGGCATGTGTGCCGCCAGGCGTTGGTGCAATGCATCGGCCACTGGGCCGGTGCCTACCACGGCCAGCGTGGTGAAAGGGGGCAAGCCGGTCAATGCGGGCGAATCGGGCACCATGGCGGGCTTCTCAGCCCCAGGGGCGTAGCTGTAAAAGCCACGCCCGGTTTTGCGGCCCAGCAAGCCACCATCCACCAGCTCACGCTGCACCAGCGAGGGCACAAATCGTTTGTCGAAAAAGTTGGCTTCGTACACCGAGCTGGTCACCGAAAAGTTGGTGTCATGCCCGATAAGGTCCATCAGCTCGCACGGCCCCATGCGAAAACCCACGCTGCGAAGGCAGGCGTCCAGCACAGCAGGGTTGGCCGCCTGCTCTTGAAGTAAGGCCAGGGTTTCGGCGTAGTACGGGCGGGCAATGCGGTTGACGATGAAGCCCGGTGTGGAGCGGGCGTGCACCGGCGTTTTGCCCCAGGCTTGTGCCAGCTCGACAATGCCATCGGCCACGGCGGGCGCGGTTTGCAGGCCAGACACCACCTCCACCAGCTTCATGAGTGGCACGGGGTTGAAAAAGTGCATGCCCACCAGGCGCTGCGGGTGGTGCAGCCCATTGGCAATGGCCGTGACGGAAATCGACGAGGTGTTGGTGGCCAGCACGCAGTCGGCAGACACCACAGCCTCCAGCTGCTGGAACAGGCTGCGCTTGACCTCCAGCTTTTCCACAATGGCCTCCACCACCAGGTGGGCCCGGGCAGCACTGTCAAGCGCGGTGACCACCTGTATGCGGGCCAGGATGTGGGCGGCGGCCTCTGCAGTGAGTTTTTGCTTGGCCACCAGGGTGTCGAAGGTGGTGGCCAGCTGGTCGCGGGCCTGGGCTGCGGCACCTTCGCGCACGTCAAACAGCATGACGGGATGCCCGGCCTGGGCTGCCACCTGGGCAATGCCCGCGCCCATGATGCCTGCACCCACCACCAGCACAGGCAGATCGGCGGGGGCTTTTGCAAGGCCAGTCAGGCCAAACAATTGGGAGGGGGCAGCATTCATTGTGGAATCCAGTTGGCAGGGCGCTTGCCCAGAAAAGCAGCAAAACCCTCGCGGGCCTCGTCGGTGCCGCGCACGCGGCTGATGGTCTGCGCGGTGAGTTCGCGCACCTCGGGGGTGATGGGCCCCACATCCATGCCCGCATACAGCAGTTTGATTTCGGTCTGGGCCTGTGGGCCACACACCAGCAGGTCTTTCACCACGGCGTCCACGGCGGCGTCAAGGGCTGCACCCTCGGCATCAAACGGCACCACCTGTTGCACCAGGCCCATGGCCAGTGCTTCGGCCGCGCCCACGCGGGTGGCGGTAAGTGCCAGGCGCTGGGCCTGGCGCTTGCCCACAGCATTGGTCACATACGGGCCAATGACGGCGGGCAGGATACCGAACTTGGCCTCGCTCACCGAAAAGCTGGCGTTGTCGGCGGCCACCGCCATGTCGCAGGCACAGGTCAGGCCCACGCCGCCGCCCAGCGCTGCGCCCTGCACCCGGGCCACAGTGGGTTTGGGACAGGTGGCGATGCGGTACAGCATGCCGGCAAACTTGCGCGCATCGGCGAGGTTCCATTCCTGGCTGGCCTGGGCGGCGCGCTGCATCCACTGCAAATCGGCCCCGGCGCTGAAGTGTTTGCCCGCCCCAGCCAACACGATCACGCGAACGGCTGGGTCGGCGCCCAAACGGGCAAAGGTGTCGTCTATCTCGGCAATCATGGCCTCGTCAAAGGCATTGAACACTGCCGGGCGGTTCATGGTGATTTGCGCCACGCCTGGGGCGCGCTGGGTAAGGCTGAGGGTGGGGGAGGGTTCGTTCATGGCAATCCGTTCAAGGTCAACCCGCCGCCGGGCCGCCCCAAGGCGGGTTGGGCCCCCGCGGGGGGCAGCGACCCGCGAAGCGGCGGAGCGTGGGGGCATTTCAATAGGTTTCGAGGTGCAAGCGACCTTCTTGCTTAAGCATTGAGCCTACAACATCCCAGTCCAGACCGGCCTGGGTGGCGATGTCGCGCAGGGCCAACACCACGCCCTCCTCCATGGCCTTGAGGCCACACACGTAAAAATGGGCGTTCGGGTCCGCCAGCATGGCGGCCAGGTCGGCGGCGCGCTCGCGCATGGCGTCTTGCACGTAGCGCTTGGGTTTGCCCACTTCGCGTGAAAACGCAAAGTGGGTGTCAATGAAATCTTTGGGCAGGCTTTGCAACGGGCCAAAGTACGGCAGCTCGGCCTGGGTACGGGCACCGAAGAACAGCATGAGCTTGCCGGATTCAAACTTGCCAGCATCGTGCCCCCACGCTTCGCTGCCCCCCGAGGGGGCTGCACCGCCTTGGGACGGCCCGGCGGCGGTGCGCCGCAGCCTGCGCCGCCACTCGGTCATGGCGCGCATGGGGGCACTGCCGGTACCGGTGCAAATCATCACGACGTGGCTGCGCGGGTGGTTGGGCATCAGGAAGCTGGCACCAAAGGGTCCCACCACCTGCACCTTGTCGCCCACCTTCAGGTCGCACATGTAGTTGCTGCCCACCCCGCGCACGGGCTGGCCCTGGTGGTTTTCCAGCACGCGCTTGATGGTTAGCGACAGGTTGTTGTGCCCAGGGCGTTCGCCGTTGCGGGGGCTGGCGATGGAGTATTGGCGGGCGTGGTGGGGTTTGCCGCGCTCGTCCAGGCCGGGGGGGATGATGCCAATGCTTTGCCCTTCCAGCACCGGGAACGGCATGGCACCCAAGTCGAGCACGATGTGGTGGGTGTCGTAGTCAGCCCCGGCCTGCTGGCCTACCTCGGTCACGCGCAGGTTGCCGGTCACGGTGGCCTCGATGGTTTTCCGGGCGGCTTTCGGGCCATACAGGTTGGTGTATGCGTGCGCGGCCGACCAGGGAGGCACGGTGGCACCGTACTGGGCGCTGTTAAAAGCGGCTTGGCCTGCTCCAGCCGTGGCAGCCAACTCAACAGGCAGAGACGCAGCAACCTCGGCCTCGACCTCGGTTGCGTCGCTGTCGGCGGCCCCTGCATGCGCCAGCAGTTCGGCGCGGGGAATTTCTGCGGGCAACACATCCCAGCCGAGTTGGGCCTCCAGGCTGTAGGCCAGGGCGCGGGTGACCGTGCGGTAGTTGTCGATGCTGCCGGTGGGGCACGGCGAAATGCAGTCGTTGCACCAGTTGCAGGTGTTCACATCCACCACATAGTTGTTGGAATCGTGGGTGATGGCGCCCACGGGGCAGATGGCCTCGCAGGTGTTGCAGCGAATGCAGATTTCGGGGTCGATCAGGTGCTGTTTGATGAACTGAACGTCAGCGGTTGCCATGGGTTGTCTCCTGGTTCTGTGGGTGCATCGGCGTCCGCGCGGCTCAAGGCCATGCAAAAAGGGGCCGACCGTCTCCAGCCTGGCCCCTGATTTTGCCCGTCAGCGCCTGGGGGTCAGGGGCTCAGTTGAAGCGCACGTAGTCAAAGTCAACCGGCTGGCGGTTGATGCCCATGACAGGGGGCGCGATCCAGTTGGCAAACTTGCCGGGCTCGACCACGCGGCCCATGAGGCTGGCCACGAACGCGCGGTCGCCTTCGCTTGGCAACCAGTTGTCGCGGTTGGCCGCCCACTCGGCTTCGCTCACCACGCGGCCATCAGGCGACACTTTCACACCCTTGAGCATGCCGATGTTGCGGTGAAAGGCCTTGTGCGGCACCGACAGGCGCACGGGGATACCGGCTTTTTCGATCACCTTGTTCCAGCGTTCCACACCGCCGATGCTGTCCTTGATGTAGTCGTCGCGCAGCACTTCGTTCAGTGCATTGAGCATGGGTACTTCTTTTTCGACCAGGGCACCGTTTTGCACGTTCAGCACCTTGTAGTGCTGGCCACGCAGCTGGTGGTCGTCCATGCGCTTGCCTTCTTCGTAGCGGCCCTTCAGACCCGTGCTGTAGAACGTGGCAGCGTTGGACGATTCGTCGGCACCGAACAGGTCGATGGTGACGCTGAAGTGGAAGTTCAAATAGCGCTGGATGGTCGGCAGGTCAATGACACCAGCGGCGCGCAGCTTGGCGGGGTCGTCGGTTTTCAGCTCGTTCATCACCTGGCAGGTGCGGTTGATGACGCGGCTCACCCCGGACTCGCCCACGAACATGTGGTGCGCTTCTTCGGTCAGCATGAACTTGGTGGTGCGCGCCAGCGGGTCGAAGCTGGACTCGGCCAGTGCACACAGCTGGAACTTGCCGTCACGGTCGGTGAAGTACGTGAACATGAAGAAGCTCAGCCAGTCGGGCGTTTCTTCGTTGAAGGCTTCGAGGATGCGGGGGTTGTCGGCGTTGCCGCTGTTGCGCTCCAGCAGGGCTTCGCCTTCTTCGCGGCCGTCTTTGCCAAAGTATTTGTGCAGCAGATAGACCATGGCCCACAGGTGGCGGCCCTCTTCCACGTTCACCTGGAACAGGTTGCGCAGGTCGTACTGGCTGGGGCACGTCAGGCCCAGGTGGCGCTGTTGCTCCACGCTGGCTGGCTCGGTGTCGCCCTGCGTGACGATGATGCGGCGCAGGTTGGCGCGGTATTCGCCGGGAATGTCTTGCCAGGCGTCTTCGCCTTTGTGGTCGCCGAAATGAATCTTGCGGTCTTTTTCAGCGGGGTTGAGGAAGATGCCCCAGCGGTAGTCGGGCATCTTCACATGGCCAAACTGTGCCCAGCCCTGCGGGTCGACGCTGACCGCGGTGCGCAGGTACACGTCGAAATTCTGGCTGCCGTCGGGGCCCATGTCGTTCCACCAATTCAGGTAGTTGGGCTGCCACTGCTCCAGCGCACGCTTCAGGGTGCGGTCTTCGGCCAGGTTGACGTTGTTGGGGATTTTCTCGCTGTAGTCGATGGTGGACATGGTGGGTCTCCGAATTCAAAAAAGCTCGGGGGAAACATTTCGGTTGCAGCGCCCCGCCCGGACCGCGCTACACAACGTCAATCAAAAACTCAAACGCGGTTCCAGTCGAATACGGCCTTATCACCTTTGCCGTATACCTTGAGTGCTCCTTTTTCTCCCACGGCATTGGGCCGCTGAAAAATCCAGTTTTGCCAGGCGGTCAGGCGGCCAAACACGCGGGTGGCCATGGTTTCCACGCCGTTGAAGCGCAGGTTGGCTTCCATGCCGGTGAGGGCATCGGGGCTCATGGCCACGCGCTCTTCGATGGCAATGCGCACCTCGTCGGCCCAGTCGATGTCGTCGGGGTTGGCAGTGACCAGACCCAGTGCAAACGCAGCGTCGGCATCCAGCGGTTGGCCTTGTGCTCCACGCGCGGCATCCATGGCGGGCGCTTCGTTGTAGAAGCGGCGGGCCAAGCGGCTTTCGTCGGTGGCCATGGGGTAGGTGCCGAAGTTCAGCGCGGTCAGCGTGACCTTGGGCGCCGCGGCTTCGTCGTCGGGCAGGGCCAGGTGGTAGCTGCGGTCACAGGCCAGGGCCAGCTCCAGCAAAGTTCCGGCAAAGCACGAACCGGCTTCGATGAGGGCAAACAGGCTGCGGCTGCTCACGTCCAGGCGGCTGAAGGTGCGGCGCAGCAGGCCAATGGTTTCTCGCACCAGCCAGTGGTTCTGATGGGCTGCCAGTGTGGCATCCATGGCCAGCACGGCAGCGCTGTCGCCTTCGGTTTTGATGAGCCATGTGCCAATGTCCAGCTCGTTGGTGCGCATTTGCAGGATGGCGTCTTCCAGCTCGCGGGCCATTTGCAGCGGGTACCACGCGGCACCGGCGGCTTCAATGCCAGCCACGTCATTGGGTTGTGCACCTGCAGGCGCTTTCACGGTGAACGTGGCCACACGCTTGGCGCGGTCCATAACCACGGTGACGTGGGTGTAGGTCAGCGCATCGACATCCATGGTGCGTTGCAGCGGGGGCAGTGCCACCCCCTTGCCGTCGACGGGGCGGTCGCTTTGGGCGGCCAGGGCCAAGGCGCGCTCTTGCACCTTGTCGGCAAACTGGGCAGGCTTGGCGATGTCGTCCACCAGCCGCCAGTCTTTGGCCTTTTTGCCGCGCACGCCTTCGGTGGTGGTGCAGAAGATGTCGGCCAGGTCGTGGCGCACTTTGCGCTTGTCGGTCACGCGGGGCAGGCCGCCGGTGCCGGGCAACACGCCCAGCAGGGGCACTTCGGGCAGGCTGACGGCGCTGCTGCGGTCGTCCACCAGAATGATTTCGTCGCAGGCCAGGGCCATTTCGTAGCCACCACCGGCACAGGCACCGTTCACGGCGGCCAGGAACTTCAGGCCGCTGTGTTTGGAGCTGTCTTCCAGGCCGTTGCGGGTTTCGTTGGTGAACTTGCAAAAGTTCACTTTCCAGCTGTGGCTGCTCACGCCCAACATGAAGATGTTGGCACCAGAACAAAACACCTTGTCGCGGGCACTGGTCAGCACCACCGTGCGCACCTCGGGGTGCTCGAAACGGATGCGGTTGATGGCGTCGTTCAGCTCGATGTCCACGCCCAGGTCGTAGCTGTTGAGCTTGAGCTTGTAGCCGGGGCGCAGGCCGGCGTTTTCGTCGAAGTCAGCAGCCAAAGTGGCCACCGGGCCATTGAAGCTCAGCTTCCAGTGGCGGTACTGGGTGGGGTGCGTCTGGTATTCAACGCGGTCGGGGATTTGAACAGCTGCATTCATGGGTGTCTCCGGTTGGTCGAAGTGCACAATGCTGCACCCCGTTGACATGCATCATATTGCAACTATCGCCAACAGGTCAAGCAATTTTATGCATAAATGCAAAAAAACTTCACACCGACAGACCCAAAGCCACCCGCACGGCCTGGCGCAACAGCACAAACGTCTCTGCCAGCGGCTGATCGCTGGTGTTGATGCGCATCTGCGCCTTGGAGTAAAAGGCCGAGCGCCCGGCCAGAATGGTTTTGAGGTCCTCCATGGCCTCGGCGCTGGCGGCCATGGGACGCAAATCGCCCTGGGCGCGCACGCGGTTCATGTGGTCTTCGGGGTCGGCCTGCAGCCACACAGTGGTGCAATGCGCCAGCAGCAGATTGAAGGTCGCCGCATCCGACACCAGGCCTCCGGGCGTGGCCAGCACAGCTTCCGGGTAAATCTGAATGGCCTCCTCCAGCGCGCGGCGCTCATAGCGGCGATAGGCGTTTTGCCCATACAGACCTTGTATTTCAGACACGCTGCACCCGGCAAACTGCTCGATCTGGCGGCTCAGCTCTATAAAGGGGTAACCCAGATCGTCGGCCAGCAACTGCCCCAGGGTGGACTTACCCGCACCCCGCAAGCCTATGAGTGCCACACAGTTGCTGCGCGGCCCGCCTGAAGCGCCTGTGCCCAACATATCGGCCAGGGCCACACGCACCTTGCGCAGGGTGGCATCGTCGCGCCCCTCCAGCAGCTCGCGGATCAGCAGCCACTCGGGCGAGGTGGTGGTGACATCGCCCAACAACTCGGCCAACGAGCTTTGCAGCGACTGCGCCACCTGCAGCAGCAGCAGCACCGACACATTGCCCTCGCCGTATTCCAGATTGGCCAGATGGCGCTCGGACACACCGGCCGTGTGCGCCACAGCCTTGCGCGTCATGCCCCGCCGCGCACGCAGCGCGCGGACGCGCTCGCCCAGGGCCATCAGAAAAGGGTTTTTGTCGGCAGCGGCCGGTGCACCAGCAGGCACACCGGACGAGACATGCACTATATTGCTTGACATTGGGCTGAATTGGGTTAACCTTCGATCCATGCACGATATTTCATATCGACAGTGCCCGCAAGTGTACCGAGGAGACCCCCCATGCCCCACATGAACCCCCAAACCTTCAAAGAACTGCTGCAAGGCCTGACCTCGCAGCTGCACAGGCGCCCGTTGGACGGCAACCTGCACACCTGGCTCAACACCCAGCACGGCCCCGACACCGCCACCTACCAAGCACTGAAGGCGCACTGCGAAGTGGGCGTGGCCGACGGCTGGCTGTGCCAGCGCGAGGCACCCATGCCGCAAGGCAGCCTGAAATACGGCCGCATTTTCAAACCCGATGCCGAACTGCACGGCTTTTCGGTGGACGTGGTGGACATGAGCAACGTGGCAGGCCCCCACCACACCCACCCGCTGGGCGAAATCGACCTGATCATGCCGATTGACGCGGATGCCCGCTTTGACGGCCACGGCGCCGGTTGGCTGGTGTACCCCGCTGGCAGCGCCCACCCGCCCACCGTGACCGGCGGCCGCGCCCTGGTGCTGTACCTGCTGCCCGAAGGCCGCATCGACTTCACCCGCTGACACCCTCTGCCACCGCACCCATATTTTTGAAGGAACCGTTTGTGACCACCGCTTTGCTCCCCAACTTCACCGCTGGCCAATGGACGCTGGGCACTGGCCCCGGCACGCCGCTGTTCGACCCCGTGCTGGGCACCGAGCTGGCGCGGGTAGACGCCACCGGACTCGACCTGCCCGAGGCTTTCCGCTTTGCCCGCGAAGAGGGCGGCACCGCCCTGCGCGCCCTCACCTACCGCCAGCGCGCCGCCCTGCTGGCCGCCACCGTGAAAGTGCTGCAGGCCAACCGCGACACCTATTACGAGATCGCCACGGCCAACAGCGGTACGGTCAAGAACGACTCTGCCGTGGACATTGACGGCGGCATCTTCACGCTGGGCACCTATGCAAAGCTGGGGGATGGCCTAGGGGATGTGCACCACCTGACCGATGGCGACGCGGCCCGCCTGGGCAAAGACCCGCTGTTCCAGAGCCAGCACGTGCAGGTGCCCACACGCGGCGTGGCGCTGTTCATCAACGCATTCAACTTTGCATCGTGGGGCCTGTGGGAAAAGGCGGCCCCTGCCCTGCTGTCGGGCGTGCCCGTCATCGTCAAACCTGCCACCAGCACCGCCTGGCTGACCCAGCGCATGGTCAAAGACGTGGTGGACGCGGGCATCTTCCCAGCGGGTGCGCTGTCCATCATCTGCGGCAGCTCGGCCGGTTTGCTCGACCAGTTGCAGCCGTTCGACGTGGTGTCGTTCACAGGTTCGGCCGACACGGCGGCGGTCATCCGCTCGCACCCTGCGGTGGTGCAGCGCTCGGTGCGCGTGAACATCGAGGCCGACAGCGTCAACTCCGCCCTGCTGTTGCCCAGTGCATCGGCCGAAGACACCCAGGCCGCGCTGGACTTGCTGGTGAAAGAAGTGGCGCGCGAAATGACCGTGAAATCGGGCCAGAAGTGCACGGCCATCCGCCGCGTGTTCGTGCCCGAAGTGCTGTACGACGCCGCTGCCACCGCCATCTCGGCCCGCCTAGCCAAAACCACCGTGGGCAACCCGCGCAACGAAGCCGTTCGCATGGGCGCGCTGGTCAGCCGCACACAGTTGACTGCCGTGCGCGAAGGCCTGGCCCAGTTGAAAGCCCACACCGACGTGCTGCACGACGGTGCTCAAGCCACCTTCATCGACGCAGACCCCGCCGTGGCCTGCTGCATGGCGCCCACGCTGCTGGGCACGCGCAACCCGGACGGTTGCGCCATCGTTCACGACGTGGAAGTGTTCGGCCCCGTGGCCACCCTCATGCCCTACCGCGACGTGCCGCACGCGCTGGCACTCATCCGCCGGGGCCAAGGCTCGCTGGTGGCCTCGCTGTACGGCACCGATGCCGCTGCCTTGGGGGCAGCCGCTCTGGAACTGGCCGACAGCCACGGGCGCGTGCACGTCATCACACCCGACGTGGCCGCACTGCACACCGGCCACGGCAACGTCATGCCACAGTCGTTGCACGGCGGACCAGGCCGGGCCGGTGGTGGCGAAGAGCTGGGCGGCTTGAAAGCCCTCAACTTCTACCACCGCCGCAGTGCCATCCAGGCCAGCACAGTGGTGCTGGAAGCCGTCAACAGCAATAGCTGAAAACCCAATATAGATAAGCGCCATAGGCACTTTTTATTAAAAAAATGGAGACAGCCATGACCACCCCCGCGTCCGACGACCACATCCTGGCGGGCATACCCGCCCCGGCCGCCAGCTTCAACTTTGCCCAGCATCTGCTGAGCGTCAACGCCCAGCGGCCCCACAAGCTGGCCTTTGTGGACGACCTGGGTTCTCTCACCTATGGCCAGTTGGCCGAACGCATCCAGCGCACGGCGGCCGGCCTGCTGGCCATGGGCCTGCGGCGCGAAGAACGTGTGCTGCTGCTGATGCAAGACGGCTCCGATTGGCCCGTGAGCTTTCTGGGGGCCATGTACGCGGGTCTGGTGCCGGTGGCCGTCAACACCTTGCTGACCGCCGACGACTACGCCTACATGCTGGAACACTCCCGCGCACAGGCGGCGTTGGTGTCGGGTGCACTGCTGCCCGCCTTGACCAGCGCGATGGTCAAGTCCGACCATGAGGTAAAAAAAGTCATCGTCTCACGCCCAGCGGCCCCTTTGCACCCCGCCGAGCTGGAGTTTGATGCCTTCTTGGCCGCCCACCAGCCCATGGCCAGGCCGGCGGCCACCAGCCCCGATGACCCCGGTTTTTGGCTGTATTCGTCCGGCTCCACCGGGCGCCCCAAAGGCACAGTGCACTCGCACGGCAACCCCTATTGGACGGCCGAGCTGTACGGCAAAGGCGTGCTGACCCTCGCCGAGTCCGACGTGTGCTTCTCAGCCGCCAAGCTGTTTTTTGCCTACGGACTTGGCAATGCCATCAGCTTTCCGATGAGCGTGGGCGCCACCACCATCCTGATGGGCGAGCGCCCAACGCCCGACGCCACGTTCAAACGTTGGACAGGCAGCGTGGCGGGGCTCAAACCCACCGTGTTCTACGGTGCCCCCACCGGCTTTGCCGGCATGCTGGCCCACCCCGCCCTGCCCGCCAAAACCGACGTGGCGCTGCGCCTGGTGTCATCCGCCGGTGAAGCACTGCCCGCCGAGCTGGGCGAGCGCTTCAAGGCGCACTTTGGCATTGACATCGTGGACGGCATTGGCTCTACCGAGATGCTGCACATCTTTCTATCCAACACCCCCAGCCAGGTCCGCTACGGCACCACCGGCTGGCCGGTACCGGGCTACGAGGTGGAACTGCGTGGCGACGACGGTGGCCCCGTGCCCGACGGTGAGCCGGGTGACCTGTACATCCACGGCCCCAGCGCCGCCATGATGTACTGGGCCAACCGCGAAAAAACCCGCGACACCTTTCAGGGCGGCTGGACCAAAAGCGGCGACAAATACATCCGCAACACCGATGGCACCTACACCTACGGTGGCCGCAGCGACGACATGCTCAAGGTCAGCGGCATCTACGTATCGCCCTTTGAGGTGGAGGCCACGCTCATCCAGCACCCTGCCGTGCTCGAAGCCGCCGTGATTGGCGTGGTCGATGACAACGGCCTCACCAAAACCAAGGCCTGCGTGGTGCTGAAAAGCGGTGCCTCTGCCACCGAGGCCGAACTGAAGGCGTTTGTCAAAGACAAACTGGCCCCTTACAAATACCCCCGTCTGATCGAGTTTGTACAAGACCTGCCCAAAACCGCCACCGGCAAAATCCAGCGCTTCAAGCTGCGCGAGCGCGAAGTCCAGAGTGGCCCGGGGTCAGCCTGAGCCGTGCGCCAGGTGTCACAGGGGGTGGCCGCTCCTGGCCAGCAACCAGGCACAGGCCTCGTCCTTGGGCAGCGGCCTGCTGAACCAGTAGCCCTGCTGCCGGTCGCAACCCAGCTCGGCCAGGTAGCGGTGCTGGCCTTCGGTTTCTACCCCCTCGGCCACCAGGCTCAGCCCCAGGTTGTGGGCCAGGGCAATGGTGGCGGCACAAATGGCCGCGTCGTTGCTGTCGGTTTCCAGGTCTTCCACAAAGGTACGGTCCAGTTTCAGGCAGTCCAGCGGCAGGCGCTTGAGGTAGGCCAGCGACGAGTAGCCGGTACCAAAATCATCAATCGCCAGGCACACACCCAACTGGCGAATGGCCTCCAACCGCGACACGGTGGCCTGGGGGTCCTCCATGGCCACGGATTCCGTGATTTCCAGCGTCAACGCCGCCCCGGGCAGGCCAGAGGCCTGCAACACCCCGTGCAGCTGCTGCACAAACCCAGGGTTGCGCAGCTGCAGGGCACTAACGTTGACCGACACCCCAAAGCCCGACAGCCCCAAGCTGCGCCATTGAACCAGGGTGTGGCAAGCCTCGGTCAGGGCCCAGTGGCCAATCTGGTCGATGAGCCCCATTTCTTCAGCCAGCGGGATGAAGTCAAGGGGCGACACCAGCGCCCCGCTGGGCTTGCGCCAGCGAATCAGGGCCTCCACCCCCACGGGGCATTGACCCGCCTGGTCCATCAGGGGCTGGTAGTGCAACTCGAAGGCGCGGTGCGCCACGGCTTCGCTGAGTGCGCGCTCGCGACCCAGACGGGCGTTGGCCTGCACCATCATGGCCGAGTCGTACAGGTGGAAGCGACCCTTGCCTGTCTTTTTGGCGTGGTACATGGCCATGTCGGCACTCTGCATCAGCGCGCCACGGCTGCTGCCGTCTTCCGGGAAAAAACAGATGCCAATGGAGGCGGAAGCACTCAGCACATGCACCCCCACCTTCACGGGCTGCTGCAAGGCCTGGTTGATGACCGTGGCCACCTGGGTGACGGCAACAGAGTCCACCACATCGGCCAGCACCACCACAAACTCATCCCCTCCCAGGCGGGCAACGATGTCGTTGTCGCGCACGGTGGATACCAGTCGGGAGGCCGCGACACACAAAAACTGGTCACCCACCGCGTGACCCAGGGTGTCGTTGATGGTTTTGAAGTTGTCCATATCCAGAAACATCACCGCCAGCCGACGCTGGTGGCGACGGGCATCGGCCACCAGTTGGTCCAGCCTGGCCTCCAGTGTGTAGCGGTTGGCCAGATCGGTGAGAGCGTCCCGGTGGGCCAGGCGCTCGATGGCTTCTGCCGCTCGGTGGCGCTCGGTGACGTCGGTGTAGATGGTCACAAACCCACCATCGGCCAAGGGCAGGCCCCGAACCTCCAGAATGGTGCCATTGGGCCGAGTGCGTGTGAACAGGTGCGGCTCCCGGCGCCGGGCCCGCGCCATGAACTCTTCGACAATGTCGTGGACATTGCCCTCGCCGTACTCTCCCCGCTCAGCGTTGAAACGGAAGAAATCGTTCAATGTGGGGGAGCCTTGGAACAGCTCATCGGGAAAATCGAGCAGGCGGGCAAACTCCCGGTTGTGGGCCAACAGCGCCCAGTCGGCCCCGAACAGGGTTACCCCGCCAGGGATGTTGTCCACCAGGGTCTGAAACACCTCGCTCTTGTGCCGCAACTCGCGCTCCACCGCTTTTTGCTCCGTCATGTCGGTGTAGCTGGTGACAAAGCCGACCACATCACCATCCAGTGTCATGGGCCGACCCTCGACCAGGTGGCTGCGCCCATTGGGTCGGGTGCGCTCAATCCGGTGCGGCTCGAACTTCTGCGCCTGGGCACGCCGCTGCGCCACCTGCTCCACCGGATCCCCGGGGCCGTACTCACCCCGCCGCGCTGGCACCATGATGAGGTCTTCGAACGCCACGTCGGGGTACACCGCCTCAGGTGGCAACTGCAACACCTCCAGAAAATGCGCGTTCCACGATTTGAGGCGCAAGCGCTGGTCAAACACCGAGATACCCTGAGGCAAATGGTCCAGGACACTTTGCAGGTGCACGCTGCGCTCGCGCAGCTCGGTTTCCACACGCTGGATGTCAGAAATATCGGTGTAGATGCTCAGAAAGCCCCCACCCGGCAAAGGCTCCCCAATGATTTCCAGGGTACGCCCGCCTGGGCGTTGGCGCCGAAACCGGTGACGCTCCCCGAGCCGCGCCAGCGCCATGCGCTCGGCGGTCAACACATCGGGGTCACCGGGTCCGTATTCGCCACGCTCGGCGTTGAAGCGTGTGAGTTGCTCCAGGCTGGGCATGCCGTGCTCGAAGAGCGTCAGCGGAAACGCCAGCCAATCGACCAGCAGCCGGTTGATGGCCACGAGTTGCAAGTCGGCATCAAAAATGGCGATGCCCGCAGGCGAGTGGTCCAGGATGCTGTAGAGCACGGACAGTTTGTCGCGCACCGCGGGCGACACAAAATGGCCATTGGGACCCATACCTTCACCACTCCTTCTGTCCATAAGACCCTTGGCGCTGCACCAACTGGCTGGCGAGCCAACCGCTGCAGGCGGTGCAGAGAACGTACCCGAATTGTCCCCCTCCCGGTGCCCCATCGGACCAGGTTCATACACATTCCACGCGATGACAACTCCCACCCCCTCCCGCTCACACGCCCGGTTTGCCCACATCCAATGGGCTGGACTGCCACAGCGCATTGAATACACCTTACTGGGCAGCACAAACGCAGCCGCCCCGCTCATGGTGTTTTTGCATGAAGGTCTGGGTTCGCTCAGCATGTGGCGCGACTTCCCACAACAGTTGTGCCAGGCGCTGGGGTGGCGGGGGCTGGTGTATTCACGGCCGGGCTACGGCCAGTCCACCCCACGCCCGGCAGACGAACACTGGCAACCCGACTTCATGCACCGCCAGGCCCTGGACGTGCTGCCCGCGCTGCTGACCGCATTGGGGGTGGACACTGCGCAAGATCCCGTTTGGCTGTTTGGCCACAGCGACGGCGGCAGCATTGCCTTGCTGCACGCCGCACTGCGCCCGGCGCACACTGCTGGGGTGGTGGTACTGGCCCCACACATTCTGGTAGAAGATATCTCGGTGGCCAGCATCGAGCAGGCCCGCCTGGCCTACCTGCACAGCGACCTGAAGCAACGCCTGGCCAGGCACCACGCCGACCCCGATTCCGCCTTCTGGGGTTGGAACAATGTGTGGCTGTCAGCCGCCTTTCGCACTTGGAACATCACGGCAGAGCTGTCCGCTATCACCTGCCCAGTGCTGGCCGTCCAAGGGCTAGACGACGAATATGGCTCACTGGCCCAAATTCGCGGCATACGCGACGCGCTGCCACACACCCAACTGCTGGAGTTGGCCGCCTGCGGCCACTCACCGCACAAAGACCAGCCGCAGGCGGTGATGGGTGCGGTAACTGCCTGGGCCCGCCACCAGGCTCAAACGTAACCCACCACCTGTGGCGCGTGGCGCAGGTGCAGCGCCAAGGCCAGCGCATCCATTTTGTTGGAGTGGCGGCTGAGCACCTCGTAGGCCATGGGCAGGTACTCGGCTTCTTCGTAACGGGCATGGGCGCTGTACAACCTCACCAGCTCTTGCACCCCCGTGGCGTCCAACTGCGCATCCTGGCCTTTGGCCACGCGCTTCAGGCCTGGCTCCAAGGCCTTCCAGCGGGACTCCAGGTCGCGGTGCTCGCGCGTCAGCCGATCGGCAATGGTTTTCGCTTTGGCCTTCTCGTCACCAGACCTGGCGGCATCCAGCACCGCCGGAAACAGCTGCCGCTCTTCCTCAGAGTGGTGCTCGAACACCGCAACCCTGAAAAAATCCAGGGTCTGTTGGGCAATGGTGCGGGCCCGGGTCGCCGCCGTCAGCAGCTCCGGCAACCCATTGAATGCGTCCAGCTTGGACAAGATGCCCTCATGGCACTTGGAAAAGTCGTGGAGAGGCGTTTGGTCAGCAGCAGAAGTGGTCATGAGGGGCAACAGTCTTGGTGGCAGGGGCCACGCGACCGCATGACCCTGCGCAAGTGTGCACAAGCCTCTGCATATGGCCTTTGACCTGCATCAAAAGTCCCGGCCCTGAACGAGCGCCACCCAAAGAAGAGCTTCGAACGCATAAGAAGCACCCAAGAAAAAACCCCACTACTTTTTGAGTAGCGGGGCTTTTTGTGTACTTGGTGGGACGTGCGGGGGTCGAACCCACGACAAACGGATTAAAAGTCCGCTGCTCTACCAACTGAGCTAACGTCCCACTTTGCTTTGCATGACTTACGTCGTACGCTGCGAAGCCTCAAATTATAGCGTCATTTTTTCTGTTTTTGCCTCAGCAGACAAGAGATCTGCATTTTTTGACAACGTGTCGATGGCCAGACCCGCTGCCACCAAGCCGAAGGTGGCTGTCACGGTCACGGCAGAGCCGTAGCCATGGCAGTTCAGGCTGGCGTCGGTGGGTGCAGATGCATCGGTGGCACAGGCGGCCTGCGGCCGGGTCACAGGCTCACGGCTGTACACGCAGGTGACGCCCACCTTACCCTGACGGGCTGCCAGGTGGTGCTTGCGCAGGTCGTGGCGCACCTGGGCCAGCAACCGGTCGTGGGTCACAGCGGCCAGGTCGGCCACCTCCACCGCGTGCGCCAACCGCTTGCCCCCCGCCGCCCCAACCACCAAGAGCGGACAGCGCTGCGCCAAGGCCCAGGCAGCGATTGCGACTTTGGCCCGCACCTGGTCGCACGCGTCAATGACAACCCCCACGGCGCCCAATCCGTGGCCAGCCGCAGACAGCAGCGTCTGAACATTGTCTGGTGTCACAAAATCATCGATGAGCTGCACCTGGCAGCTTGGGTGAATATCCAAAACCCGTTGGCGCATGGCCTCAATTTTGGACATTCCCAAGGTGCTGCCCAAGGCATGGATTTGCCGGTTGATGTTGGACTCGGACACATGGTCCATGTCGATAAGCGTCAAGCGCCCAACGCCTGAGCGGGCCAAGGCCTCGACAGCCCAAGAGCCCACACCGCCAACCCCGACCACAACGGCATGGGCACCCTGGATCGCCAGGGCAGCGGTCTCACCATACAGGCGACCCAAACCACCAAAGCGGCGCTGGAGGTCGGCTTCAGACATCGCGCATGACCAGCCACAGCTGGAAACGCAGGCCACCGAGCGCGCCCAACACAATGCCCGTGACCGCGATGACACTGACCAGACTCAAGGTGGACAAGCCGGACAGGCCTTGCCCCACGGTGCAGCCCATGGCTGTGACACCGCCAATGCCCATCAACACAGCGCCCACAATGTGCAGAGCGGTGTCTTGCGTGTCACGAAAGCCCTCCCAGCGAAAACTCCGCGTGGCCATGCTGTACACAAACGCACCGACCACAACCCCCAGCACCGAGACCACGCCCACCGTCAAGCGCTTAGACGTATCGCTGTATGACTGCAGCCAGTCCAGCGTGTAGGCCATAGGTGCCGTGAAGGTCAGCGACTCCATCAGGCCACTGCTGGTCGCCAGGTACACACTTTCCAGGGTTTCGGGGTGCTCGGGCACATAGCCCAAATACCCGGTGACCCACCACATGGCCACCACACTGGCGCCCACCCCTACCCCTGCCAACAGATGGTCCAGCGTCCAGAATGACCGGCTGGACAGCACCCAACACAGCATCGCACCGCCCACCAACAGGGCGACCACCAGGCCCAGGTTGCTGGAGACCGAGCCCGTCAGGTGGCTGACCATTGCAGGCAGGCTGCCAGCCGGAGCATCCCATGCGACGGTATCAACAGTGTTCACACGCAGCACAGCAGTGATGCCGCGCAGAGTGGCAAACGCCGACACACCCATGATGAAAAAAACCACCAGCGCCTTGAGGCTGCCTCCGCCGATGCGCACCAGGGTTTTGCTGCCACAACCCGACGCCAGCACCATACCGAATCCGAACAATGCGCCGCCCACCAAA
Source organism: Burkholderiaceae bacterium (assembly GCA_030695205.1). Taxonomy (GTDB): domain Bacteria; phylum Pseudomonadota; class Gammaproteobacteria; order Burkholderiales; family Burkholderiaceae_C; genus UBA2334. Next base: position 60,151 of record JAUYTN010000007.1, read on the forward strand.
GCCGACAACCAGATGATGCGCGTGCTGATGTAAAACGTACGCGACAGGTCGATCCACCCCAGCGCACCCATGCCGTAAAAACCAAGCATGGCCACCGCCACTGCCAACACCCACATGCGCATGCGGGTCCAGTCGCCCATGTTGACGATGTCGCTGATGGCGCCCATGGTGCAAAAGTGCGTCTTTTGCGCCACCCAGCCAAACACCATGGACACACCGAAGGCGGCCCACAGCACACGGGCGTGAAGTTCTGACAGTTCGTTCACTGCGGTTGTCCCAGTGGATTGGAGAGAGGGAGGTGACGGTAGCGGGACGCCCGCTGCCGTAGGAGCCCGTTGGCTTCAGCGCAGGCGCGCGAGTTTGTCTTTGGCGGTGACCGCTGCTTCCGACTGCGGGAAGGCCTTGATCAGCTCTTCCAGCGTTCGCCTGGCGGCCCGGCTGTCCTTGAGCTCCAACTGGCAGTTGGCGATGGCCAGCCTGGCCTCGGGCACGCGCACATGGCCAGGCGCCAGCTGCAGCATGCGGCGGTAGGCGTCGATGGCGTCTTTGAATGCGCTGGTGGAATACAGCGAATTGCCAAGCCAGAACTGGGCCAGTGGCTGGTAGCCGCTATCGGGGTAGCGCTTGGCAAATGCTGCAAACGCACGCCCAGCCTCGTCAAAGGCTGCCTTGCGAACGAGATCCAGTGCAGACTCGAATGCAGCCTTCTCGTCAGATGTCACGCGAAACTCCTGCCCATCCACGGTGACCTTGAGTGGCTCCAGCACCCGCAGCCGCTCATCAAAGGCGACCAGCACGTCTTTTTGCTGGCGCTGCAGCTCGGCCACATCGCGGGCCAGCTGCTCAAACTGGCCACGCTGGCGGGCCACGTCTTGCCGCAGCGCCTCCAGTTGGTTACTCAAGTCCAGCAGGGCACGTCGGGTCGGGGCACCCGCTTCCTCGTGCATGCGGGCCAGGTCCTGCCCGAGCTTTTCCAGGCGCGCATCGTTTTGGCGCCGCTGCACCTCCACACGTTCGCGCAGGTCGATGATGGCTTTTCTGGCCTCGTCATCGCCAAACAGCTGGGCGTGTGCGGGGGACGCTGCAGCAGCCAGCGCAAGGACCGCCACCCACAGGGTGTGCCGCCCAGCCATCAGCGGTAGCTCAGTTCAACGCGGCGGTTTTGCGCATGGGCCGCCTCATCACCACCCACAGCGGCTGGCTTCTCTTTGCCAAAGCTCACGGCTTCTTGCTGTGCCTCGGTCACGCCCATCAGAGAAAGTGAGCGACGCACTGCCTCAGCCCGCTTTTGACCCAGCGACAGGTTGTACTCCCGGCCACCGCGCTCATCGGTGTGGCCCTGCAGGGTGACGCGCCGGGCAGGGTCTGCCTTCAGGAACCTGGCGTGGGCCTCCAGGGTGGTCACAAACTCGGGCTTGACCACGAAACTGTCAAAGTCAAAGTACACGATGCGGGCAACTGAAGCGGGTGGCTCGGCCAAGCCCTGTCCTTCGGCAGCCACGAGAGGCACCGGACGGGCTGACAGCGGCGCTCCACCCGCACCAGCAGATCCGTCCAGGGGGATGGTTGTTGGAGCGGTGCGGTCGGCACCGGGCGCATCGGCCAGGTCCACACTGGAGCCGCACCCTGCCAGCAAAGCCAGGCACAGCGACGAAGCGGCCACGAGGCCAGCGGATTTGAAACTGAATTGAAGACGCATACCAACTTCCAAAAAAAATAGCAAACTATTGATTAAATACGAGCTCTACGGCAGAAAAGGACCCCAATCCGGCTCTCGGATATCGCCTTTGCCATCCACCAGACGGGTTTTGATGCGGCCGTCGAGTGTGGTGGTCATGAGCACCTCTCGCCCCTGCACCTTGGTGGCGTAGATGATCAGGCGGCCATTGGGGGCAAAGCTGGGGCTTTCGTCTGCAGTGGTGTCGGTGAGGGCGATAACCGCACCGGTGCCGAGGTCCATGGTGTGCAGCTTGAATGCACCGTTGACCCGAGAGATGAAGGCCAGCCACCGCCCATCGGGGCTGATAGCGGGTGAGGTGTTGTAGCTGCCCGAAAACGTGACCCGTTCCGCAACGCCGCCCCGAGGCGGCATGCGGTAAATCTGCGGTGCACCACCCCGGTCACTGACAAAGTAGATGCTGTCGCCCTTAGCGTCCCAGGCAGGCTCGGTATCGATCCCGCCCGATTGGGTAAGCCGGGTGTGGGCACCCGATAACAGGTCGATATTAAAAATCTGGGAAGACCCCTCCAGTGAGAGGGTCGCCAGCAAGCTCTTTCCATCGGGGGACCAGGCGGGTGCGCTGTTGGAGCCCTTGAAGTTGGCCAACAGGCGGCGGCGACCGGTGGCAATTTCGTGGGAGTAGATCACCGGCTTGCGCGCCTCGAAGGACACATAGGCCAAATGGGCACCGCTGGGCGACCATGCAGGTGAAATGATGGGCTCGGGGCTGCCAAGTGCTGCCTGGGCGTTTTCACCATCGGCATCGGCCACCCACAGCTGCACCCGGCCCGTGTTTTTGGTCACATAGGCAATGCGTGTACTGAACACACCTTTGTCGCCGGTGAGTTTCTCGTAGATGTAGTCGGCCATGCGGTGGGCCGCGAGGCGCAAGTCGGCCGCAGTGACCGGCAAACTCATGCCGCCCAAGTCCTGCAGGCGCACCACGTCCCAAAGCCGGAAGCGAACATCGAAGCGCCCGTCGGCCAAACGGCTGACGCTGCCAGTCAGCACCGCATCGATGGCACGGTCACGCCAGGGTGCCAGGTCGGGGCGTGAGGTCTCATCCAGTGGGGCCGACACCGCAGGCGCTAGGAACCTGAACTGCCCGCTGCGCTCCAGATCAGCCCGAACAATGGCGGCAAGGTCTTGGGGCAGCGACTCGGCACCCCGAAACGGCGCCACCGAAAACGGCAACTGCGTCACCCCAACCCCCGCCACCTCCACCCGAAACTGGGCGTGGGCAGAGGCAAACGGCAGCAACGCGGCAGCACCACACATGGCGCGGCGGGACAGTGACAGGGGCAATGGCATCGGACGGTTGGGGTTGTGGAACGCTGCCCATGGCCTGGCAACCAAGGGGTAAGCAACAGCACCGGATAATACCGGACGGCGATTTTCAGCCAGGCAAGCGTATAGACCCGCTGTCTTCCGCTGGGTTCCCTGTTCTGCCCCATCCACCTGTCCTGCCCCGAATTGACCGCCCCTCCACCCCCATTGCTGAAGCGGCTTCGCCGCCTGTGGCCCTACTTTGCCCCCGCCAAACGGGGCATGGCACTCGCTGGCGCCGCCACACTGGTGGGTGCGCTGACCGAACCACTCATTCCTGCCCTGCTGCAGGCCCTGCTGGACAAAGGCTTCAGCGCCGGGGCCGTGCCCCTGTGGATGGTGCCCGCCGCGCTGCTGGGCCTGTTCGGCCTGCGTGGGCTGGCGGGCTTTGTGGCCCAATACGCCCTGAGCTACACCGCAGCCACCGGCATGGTGCACATGCGCCGGCACATGTTCGAGCGTTTGCAATGTGCCCACATGGGGCTGTTTCGGCAGCACAGTGCAAGCAGCCTGTCCAACACCCTGGTGTACGAGGTGCAGACCGGCTCCAGCATGCTGGTCGGTGCGTTCCTGACGCTCACCCGGGACAGCCTGACGCTGCTGGCGCTGCTGGGCTATTTGTTCTACCTGAACTGGAAACTGACGCTGATTGTGATGGTCGTGTTTCCCGCGCTGGTGGCGGTGATGCGTATCCTGTCCAAACGGCTGTACCGCCTCACGCAGTCCAGCCAGAAGGCAACCGATGCGCTGGCCTACGTGGTGGAAGAAAACGTACTGGCCCACCGGCTGATTCGGCTCCACGGCGCCCAGGCCGAGCAGGCCCAGCGCTTCGAGGGGCTGAGCCAGAGCCTGCGCCGGTTGGCGCTGAAGTCCACCATTGCATCGGCGGCCATGACACCCCTGACCCAGATGCTGGCCGCAGCCGCTCTGTCTGCGGTGATTGCCACCGCGCTGTGGCAAAGCGGCAGCAGCGAGGTGACCGTAGGCTCGTTTGTCTCTTTCGTCACCGCCATGCTGATGCTGATTGCCCCCATCAAGCACCTGGCCGAAATCGCCGGACCCATCACCCGGGGTGTGGCCGCCCTGGAGCGCGGGCTGGCGCTGCTGAGCGAAGACACCGAACCCGCGGGTGGCAGCCATGCACCGGGCCGTGCCCGGGGCCACCTCCGGTTGAAGGGGGTAGAGGTGCGCTACGGCCAGTCTGCCAGGCCAGCGCTCAGCGGCATCGATCTCGACATCGAGCCAGGGGAAGTGGTTGCGTTGGTGGGGCCGTCCGGCTCCGGAAAAACCACACTGGTCAACGTGCTGCCACGGTTTGTGGAGCTCAGTGCAGGCTCCGTTTGGCTGGACGGCAAACCCCTGGCCGAATGGCGAACGGACGCATTGCGGGCGCAATTTGCCATGGTGAGCCAGGATGTCATCATGCTCAACGACACCCTGGCGGCCAATGTGGCCCTGGGCAGCGCAATGGATGGCAAGCGGGTGCTGCAGGCGCTGGCCTCAGCCAACCTCAGCGACCTGGTCGAGCGGCTGCCACAGGGCATCGATTCGGTGGTGGGACACAATGCGGCTGACCTTTCCGGTGGCCAGCGCCAGCGCCTGGCCATAGCCCGCGCCATCTATAAGGATGCGCCTATCCTCATTCTGGACGAGGCGACCTCGGCGCTGGACAACGAGTCGGAGCGGCTGGTGCAGGATGCCCTCACCCGGCTGATGGCTGGACGCACCACCATCGTCATTGCCCACCGGCTGTCCACCATTGAACACGCCAACCGGCTGGTGGTGCTGGCCGATGGCCAGATTCTGGAACAGGGAAGCCACACCGAGCTGCTGGCCGCAGGCGGCCTCTACGCCAGGCTTCACCGCCAGCCCCACACCACACCGATCACAACCCCGGCAGGCAACGCCCCGGTTGCCGGCCAGTGAGGCAGCGCGTCAGGCGCTCACAGCAGCACGATGTCGTACTGCTCGGGCGACATCGCAGCGTCGCTTTGCAAGGATATGGGTTTGCCAATGAAGTCGCTCAGCCCCGCCAGGTGCTGGCCTTCTTCGTCCAGAAACAGCTCCACCACCTTGGGTGACGCAATGACCCGGAACTCGCGTGGATTGAACGCACGGGCCTCACGAAGAATTTCCCGCAGGATGTCGTAGCACAGGCTGCGGGCGGTTTTGACCTGTCCCCGCCCTGCACACGCCGGGCAGACCTCGCTGAGCAAATGCGCCAGCGACTCGCGGGTGCGCTTACGGGTCATCTCCACAAGCCCCAGGCTGGAGAACCCACCCGCCATGGTCTTGACCGGGTCGCGGGCGAGCTGCTTGCCAAACTCCGCCAGCACCGCGGCACGGTGGTCCTCGCGGGTCATGTCGATGAAGTCCACGATGATGATGCCGCCCAGGTTGCGCAAGCGCAGCTGGCGGGCAATCACCTGCGCTGCCTCCAGGTTGGTTTTGAACACTGTGTCGTCAAAATTGCGCGCACCCACGTAGCCACCAGTGTTGACATCCACAGTGGTGAGTGCCTCGGTCTGGTCGATGATGAGGTAGCCCCCCGACTTCATGTCCACCCGCCGGTTGAGGGCCCGCACAATCTCCTCGTCCACATTGAAAAGGTCAAACACCGGCCGCTCACCGGTGTGCAGCACCAGCTTGCCCACGGTGCTGGGCATGAAGGCTTGGGCAAAGCGTTGCAGCTCACCGAACTGCTCGCGGGAATCGATGCGGATGCTCTGGGTGTGCTCACTGGCCATGTCGCGCAGCACCCGCTGCATCAGGCTCAGGTCTTGGAACAGCAGGCTCGCAGCGGGCAGTCGCTGGGCCGAGTCCTTGATGCGCAACCAGGTTTTGCGGAGGTAGGCGATGTCGTCGGCCAGCTCGGTGTCGGTGGCATCTTCGGCATTGGTGCGCAGAATAAAGCCACCGCCCAGATCGGCGGTGAGCTGCATCAGCCGCTTGCGCAGCGATTCGCGCTGCTCGGCCGGAATTTTTTGCGACACCCCCACATGCGCGTCCTGCGGAAGAAACACCAGCAAACGCCCGGCAATGCTGATCTGCGCGGACAAGCGGGCGCCCTTGGTGCCGATGGGGTCCTTCAGCACCTGCACCATCAGCGCCTGTCCCTCGAAAATTTGCTTTTCAATCGGCAGCACAGGGTTTGGCTGCAACAGGCCCGTGCCCTTTCCGGGCTTGCCTGGTTTGTCAGTGGCGGCCCCTTCGCGGCCGCTGGCGTGTTTGGCGGCGATGTTGGGCATCAAATCGGCGACATGCAAAAAGGCCGCCCTGTCCAGCCCAATGTCAATGAACGCTGACTGCATACCCGGCAACACCCGAGAAACCTTGCCCAGGTAAATGTTACCCACCAGCCCACGCTCCAGGGTGCGCTCAATATGCACATCCTGCACCGCGCCCTGCTCCACCACCGCCACGCGGGTTTCGTGGGGCGCCCAGTTGATCAGAATTTCATGTCCCATGGGTACCCCCCATTCCCACCCAGGCTATACCCGCCTGCCGCAGCAAGGTCGCTGTTTCAAACGCTGGCAGGCCCATGATGCCGGTGTAGCTGCCCTGTATGCGCGGCACCCACATGGCGGCCAAGCCCTGAATGGCGTACGCACCTGCCTTGCCCATGGGCTCCCCGGTGGCCACATAGGCACGAATCTCGGCATCGGACAAGGGCGCAAACGTCACCCACGATTCGCTCAGGGCCGACCAATGCCCACCGCCCGTCCCCCCGTGGGGCAGGCCCACGGCCACCGCCGTCAGCACCCGGTGCTTGCGCCCGGAAAGGGCCCGCAGCATGGCACAGGCCTCGTCGGCCGACGCTGGCTTGCCCAGGATGGTTCGTCCCAAGGCCACGGTGGTGTCGGCGCACAGCACCGGTGCCACCGGCAGTCCCCGCTGCGCCAGGCGGGCCAAGGCAGCCTGCAACTTGAGGTGAGTCACGCGCTGGACATAGTGCTTCGGGGCCTCGCCCGGCTGCACCACCTCCAGCGCCTCGGCGTCTTCGTCGGCCGTTGGCAACAGCAGCTCGCAGCCCAGACCCCACTGCTGCAGCAGCTGCAGCCGCCTTGGGCTTTGCGACGCCAGGTACACAAGAGAGGTAGAGGTCATGGCTGGGGGGTCAGAAAGGGGGCGAACATCCACCGCTTCACTCGCGGTGGTAGGGGTGGTTGTGGTTCACAGACCAGGCCCGGTACAGCTGCTCAATGAGCAGCACCCGCGCCATAGCGTGCGGCAGCGTCATGTCCGACAGCCGGATGCGCTGCGCGGCCTGCGCCTTGAAGTCGGCATCCAACCCATCCGGACCACCGATCACAAAGGCCACATCGTCGCCCTGCATCTGCCACTGGGCAAGCATCTTGGCCAGTGCCACTGTGGTCAGACCCTGCCCCCGTTCGTCCAGCACGACGATGCGGGTACCTCTAGCCACTGCCGCCTCGATGCGGCCACGCTCGGCCAGCAGCAAGGTGGCCACGGTTTTGGAGCCCCTGGGCTCGGTCTTGACGGTTTTGATGTCCACCCTGGCATCGGGCGGAAAGCGCTTGGCGTAGTCGTCAAAGGCGGTTTGCGCCCAGTCTGGCATGCGCTGGCCCACGGCGACGATGCTCAGCTTCATGGGGAACACCTCATGGGAGTGGGGGCATAGCGGGTGGGAAGGCCCCGCAAGCCTGCGTCATGTGTGGCGCACTCAACCCGTGGTTTTGCGGGCGCGCGGCGCACGGGGTGCGACGGACTTGGCGCTGGCCGCTTTTTTGGCCGGTGGCTTGCCCACCACCAAGGTTTTGACCTTGGCGGGTGCTGCATCACCTGCAGCGGTGGTTTTGCGGGCAGGGGTTTTCCGGGTCGCGGCGCCAGCCTTGGATGGCGGGGCTGCGGGTGCTGCAGACTTGGCTGGGCTCTTGACCGGAGCTTTGGCAGGTGCCTTGGCAGCTGGGCGTTTGGCCGCAGGCGTGCCTGCGGCGGCTGCCTTGGCGGCGGTTTTGGCCGCTGTTTTGCTGACGGCGGGCGGGGCCGCTGGCACAGCACTCTTGAGGTGCACCGCCTTGCCGCCCCAAATTTCTTCGAGGTGGTAGTACTGGCGGATGTTGGGCTGCATCACGTGGGCCACCGCCGCACCGCAGTCCACGATGATCCATTCGCCGTTGTCTTCACCCTCCATGCGCGGCTTGGGGAAGCCCGCGTCGCGCACCGCCTCGCTGACACTCATGGCCAGTGCCTTGGTCTGTCGGTTGGAGGTGCCGCTGGCAATGATGACGCGCTCGAACAACGGCGAGAGGTGCTCGGTGTTGAACACCACAATGTCCTGCCCCTTCACATCTTCGAGGCCATCAAAAATGGCGCGCTGAAGTTTTTGGACATCGGTGGTACGGGGCTTGGATTCGCTCATGTGGTCGTGGGGGTGTAAAGCTGGTGGCGTGAAATATAGCGTGCGACGGCCGCTGGCACCATGGCCTGCGTGGATTCTGCAACGGTAGGGGTGTGGCCCCAGTGGGCCCTGACGCGGCTGGAGCTCAGGGCCACCGGTTGCCAGTCCAGGCACTGGGCTGTGCAGCCGGATGGGGCGCTGCGGGGGTCGAATTCTAGTTCTTTTTGGGGTTGCGCGCTTTCAAATTCTGCTCTCTCAGCTACGGTTATGGTAGCCAATCGGGCGATATCTTCCCAACGGTGCCAGCGGCGGAAGTTCAGCCATTGGTCCAGGCCCATCAGTACATGCCAGTCGGCGTTGGGGTGCTCGGCGGCCAAGGCCTCCAGGGTATCGATGGTGTAACTGGCCCCGGGGCGCTTGAGTTCCCGGTCATCCACCACCGCCTGCGGCACCTCGGCAAAGGCCAGCTCGGCCATGGCCAGGCGGTGTGACGCAGGGGTTTGCACCATGGGCTTGTGCCACGCATGTCCGGTGGGCACCACCCACAGACTGTCCAGCGCGCATTGGGCGACAAACGCACGGGCCATGGCCACATGGGCCAGGTGGGGAGGGTCGAATGCGCCGCCATACACACCCAGGCGCAGGCGCGCCGGGTCTGAGCGCAGACTGGGGCTCACACCCATTCGCGCCGGATCAGAAAGTCGGTGGTCAGGCGGTGTTCTGGGGTGCCGGGCTCGGGCTTTTTGGCATAGGCCCAGCTCACGAGTGGCGGCATGGACAACAAAATGGACTCGCTGCGCCCGCCCGACTGCAGGCCAAAGTGGGTGCCACGGTCCCACACCAGGTTGAATTCGACATACCGACCACGCCGGTAGAGCTGAAACTCGCGCTCGCGCTCGGTGTACGGGGTGGCCTGGCGCCTGTCCACTATGGGCAGGTAGGCCCCCAAAAACGCATCGCCCACCGCACGCAGCATGGCAAAGCCGCCATCAAACCCAAGCTCTGAAAAGTCGTCAAAAAACACGCCGCCCACCCCACGCTGCTCCTGGCGGTGCTTGAGGCAGAAGTAGTCGTCGCACCAGGTCTTGAAGCGGGGGTATTTGTCCTCGCCAAAAGGAGCCAGTGCATCCCGGCAGGCGGTGTGGAAGTGGACAGCGTCCTCTTCAAAACCGTAGTAGGGGGTGAGATCCATGCCGCCGCCAAACCAGCACACAGGCTCTCCACCGCCCACGGGGGTGGCAGAAATCATGCGCACGTTCATGTGCACCGTGGGCACATAGGGGTTGCGCGGGTGGAACACCAGCGACACCCCCATGGCCTCGAACGGTGCACCAGCCAGCTCGGGCCGATGCTGGGTGGCCGAAGGTGGCAGGCGCGGGCCACTGACGTGCGAAAACCCGCAGCCCGCCCGTTCAAACACTGTGCCACCTTCCAGAATGCGGGTGATGCCGTTGCCCTGCAAGGTTTCCCCCGAGGGCTTGTTCCAGGGGTCTTCCAGAAACGGCGTGCCATCCAGGGCCGAAATGGCCTGGGTGATGCGGTTTTGCAGGTCGGTCAGGTAGGCCCGCACGGTCTGGGACAGGGGGCTGGCGACGAGTTCGCCGGGGTTGTTTCGCATGTCAGGGGCAATTCAAAGAAGTCGGTATGGCCTGCGGCTCAGTGCCTCAGTGGCCCAGGGCCCGGTGGCCAATGTCCCGGCGGAACTGGGCACCGGCAAACGCCACGCCCTCGGCCAGGGCGTAGGCGCGGGCACGGGCTTCTTCCAGCCCATCGCCCAGCGCGGTGGCACACATCACACGGCCACCCGAGGTCACCAGGCCAGCTGGCGTGGCTTGCGTACCAGCATGGAACACCACGCCCTCGGCGCTGTCGGTCGGCAAGGCCGTGATGGCGTCGCCCTTGCGGGGCTGCAGCGGATAGCCTGCTGCAGCCAGCACCACGCCCAGGGCGCAGCGCTCGTCCCACAACAGCTCGGTGCCGGCCAGTGACTGCCGGGCGGCGGCCAGCAGCACTGCTGCCAGGTCGGATTGCAGCCGCATCAGGATGGGCTGGGTTTCGGGGTCACCCATGCGGCAGTTGAATTCAAGCGTCTTGACCGCGCCGCTGGGCGTGATCATCAGCCCGGCGTACAAAAAACCGGTGTAGGGAATGCCATCGGCGGCCATGCCAGCGATGGTCGGCAGGATGATCTCGCGCATGGCCTTGTCGTGCACGGCGGGCGTGACCACCGGCGCGGGCGAGTACGCACCCATGCCACCGGTGTTGGGCCCCTGGTCACCATCGAGCAAGCGCTTGTGGTCTTGTGAGGTGGCCAGTGGCAACACGGTGTGGCCATCGCACACGACGATGAAACTGGCCTCTTCGCCCTGCAAAAATTCCTCGATCACCACCCGCGCCCCACCGGCGTTGTGCTGAACGCCAAAGTGGTTGCCGCTTTCGTCTTTGGGCAGCATGAAGTCCACGGCCTCGTGGGCCTCGGCCAGTGTCATGGCTACCACCACGCCTTTGCCGGCGGCCAGGCCATCGGCCTTGACCACAATCGGCGCGCCCATGCGGTCGATGTAGGCATGGGCCAGCGCTGCGTCGGTGAAGGTGTCGTAGGCTGCGGTGGGAATGCCGTGGCGCTGCATAAAGGCCTTGGAAAACGCCTTGGAGCTTTCCAGCTGCGCGGCTGCCTGCGTGGGGCCAAACACCGGCAGACCGTGAGCGCGGAATTCATCCACCAGTCCGGCGGCCAGCGGGGCCTCCGGGCCCACCACCGTCAGCCCAATGCCATTGGCCTGGGCCCATTGGCGCAAACCCACCACATCGGTGGCGGCCAGGTGGGGCAGATTGACCAGCCCAGCGTCCCGGTCTGTGCCGCCATTGCCGGGGGCCACATACACCTGGGCCACCAGTGGGCTTTGGCGCAGCTTCCAGGCAAAGGCGTGTTCGCGCCCGCCATTGCCCACCACCAGCACCTGGAGGCTGGGCGACTGGTTCACAGCGTGTTGGCTCATGGCAGGTCCAGTGCAGCGTTGTGGAAGACGTCTTGCACGTCGTCCAAGTCTTCCAGGGCATCGAGCAGCTTTTGCATGCGGGTGGCATCGTCGCCAGCCAGTTCGATGGTGTTGTCGGCGCGCATGGTCACCTCGGCCATTTCGGGGGTCAGCCCGGCGGCCTCCAGCGCAAGCTTGACGGCTTCAAAATCCGCCGGAGCGGTCAACACCTCGATGGCGCCGTCCCCGTCGGTGACCACGTCGTCGGCACCGGCCTCCAGGGCCACCTCCATTACCCGGTCTTCACTGGTGCCGGGCGCAAACACGAGCTGCCCACAGTGCTTGAACTGAAACGCCACCGAGCCTTCTGTGCCCATGTTGCCGCCGTACTTGGAGAACACATGGCGCACCTCGGCCACAGTGCGCACCCGGTTGTCGGTCATGGTGTCCACAATGACCGCAGCGCCACCAATGCCATAACCCTCGTAACGGATTTCCTCGTAGTTGACGCCTTCCTGGTTGCCCGTGGCCTTGTCGATGTTGTATTTGATTCGGTCAGCGGGCAAGTTGACCGCTTTGGCCTTGTCAATGGCCAGGCGCAGCCGGGGGTTGGCGCTGAGGTCGCCGCCGCCGGAGCGGGCAGCCACGGTGATTTCGCGAATGACCCGCGTCCACAACTTGCCGCGCTTTTCATCCTGACGACCTTTGCGGTGCTGGATGTTGGCCCACTTGGAATGACCTGCCATGAAAACCCTCTTGAATTTGAGATACGCTGACGCGGCGGCGGCCAGTAGAAAGCCCTTTGGACCGCCGACTTGCGCCGAAAACAGGCGCGAATTGTACTTTTGACAGTTTTTTGGCTGTTTTTCAGCCCGATTCACCGAGGCCTACCCATGACAGACCCCCTGCTGATTGCCCGCAACGCTGCCACTGCCTGTGTGCTCCACCCCGACAAGGCCAACCGCCACGGCCTGATCACCGGCGCCACCGGCACTGGTAAAACCGTCACCCTGCAGGCCCTGGCCGAGCAGTTCTCGCGCATTGGTGTGCCCGTGTTCATGGCCGACATCAAGGGCGACCTGACCGGCGTGTCCCAGCCGGGGCAGATCGGCGACAAGCTGGCCCAGGTACTGGCCAGCCGGGGCATAGACCTGCCGCAACCACTGGCCTTCCCCACCACCCTGTGGGACGTGTTTGGCGAGCAGGGCCACCCGGTGCGCGCCACCGTGAGCGACCTCGGCCCCCTGCTGCTGAGCCGCATGCTCAACCTGAACGACACCCAGGCCGGGGTGCTGCAGCTGGTGTTTAAGGTAGCCGATGACCAAGGCCTCTTGCTGCTGGACATGAAAGACCTGCGCGCCATGTGCCAGCACGTCGGCGAAAACGCCAGGCAGTTCACCACCGAATACGGCAACATCAGCTCGGCCAGCGTGGGCGCGATCCAGCGCGCGCTGCTGCAGGTGGAGGAGCAAGGGGGCGACCGCTTCTTTGGCGAGCCCATGCTCAACATCGCCGACTTCATGCAGACCGTGGATGGCCTGGGCATGGTCAACATCCTGGCGGCAGACAAGCTCATGAACTCGCCCAAGCTGTACTCCACCTTTTTGCTGTGGATGCTCAGCGAGCTGTTCGAAACCCTGCCCGAGGTGGGCGACCTCGACAAACCCAAGCTGGTGTTCTTTTTTGACGAGGCCCACCTGCTGTTTGCCGACGCGCCCAAGGCGCTGGTCGAGCGCATCGAGCTGGTGGTGCGGCTGGTGCGCTCCAAAGGCGTGGGCGTGTACTTTGTGACGCAAAACCCACTGGATATTCCCGACAGCGTGCTGGGCCAGTTGGGCAACCGGGTGCAGCACGCCCTGCGCGCCTTCACCCCGCGCGACCAGAAGGCCGTGAAGGCGACGGCACAAACCATGCGCCCCAAACCCGGCCTGGACATCGAGGCCGCCATCACCGAGCTGGCCGTGGGCGAGGCGCTGGTGAGCTTTCTGGACGACAAAGGCCGCCCCAGCGTGACCGAGCGGGCATTTGTGCTGCCGCCCTCGGGTCAGCTGGGGCCCATTACCCCCGCCCAGCGCAAGGCCCTGCTGGCCAATAGCCTGGTGGCCGGGGTGTACGAAGCCACCGTTGACCGCGAGTCCGCCTACGAGCGGCTGAAGGGCCACTCCCCAAAGGCGGGTGGCGCGCCAGGTGCCAACGCTGGCCCCACCGGAGCAAGCGCCCCACCAGCCGCCGAGAACAGCGGGCTGATGTCGGGCATGGGTGATCTGCTCTTTGGCTCCACCGGCCCCAGGGGTGCACAGCGCGACGGCCTGGTGCAAACCATGGCCAAGTCGGCGGTGCGCACGGTAGGCACCCAACTGGGCCGCCAAATCCTGCGCGGCGTGCTGGGCGGTCTGATGGGAACACGCAAGCGGTGAGCACCTTGAACCGAAAGAAATTTATGATTTTTTGGCTGCTAGCGCTTATTCTGATTGGGATTCCAGCTACTGTATTTGTGACTGGGCAGCTGGGTGGTCTGCGGGGCAATCCAGCCGCTGCAATGGGTGTGGGGGCTGACGGCCAGCTGGCTCCGCCCTCCCCCACCCCCAACAGCGTCAGCAGCCAGACGGACCGCCACCCTGGCCATCCGCAGGCCGCTTACGCCGCCATTGCCCCCTTCACCTGGCCAACCCCTGGCACCGGCCAGGCGACGCTGGAGCGCCTGGAACGGTTGCTGCAAGACACGCCCGGGGTCACGGTGGTGCAGCGGGAGACAGGCTACCTGCGCGCCGAGGCCGAAACCCGCTGGCTGCGCTTTGTGGACGACCTGGAGTTTGCGCTGGATGAGCCCGCAGGCGTCATCCATGTGCGCGCCAGCAGCCGCCTGGGCCGCAAAGACTTTGGGGTGAACCGGGCGCGCATCGAACGCCTGCGCCAGCGCCTGGCTACCCCCTGACGCAACAACGCCGCCCGTGGTTGGCGGGCGGCGCTTGCTCAGATGGCCCTTGCGGTCATCCGGTCACAGGGTTTACTCGGCCAGCAGCTTCCAGGTGTCCACCACCGAGTCGGGGTTGAGAGAAATGGAGCTGATGCCCTCGGCCTTGAGCCACTGGGCAAAGTCGGGGTGGTCGCTAGGGCCCTGGCCACAGATACCGATGTATTTGTCCTGCGCCCGGCAGGCCTTGATGGCCATGCTGATGAGGGCGGTCACGGCAGGGTCACGCTCGTCGAAGTCGTGCGCCAGCAGCTCCAGGCCGGAATCGCGGTCCAGCCCCAGGGTGAGCTGGGTCAGGTCGTTGGAGCCGATGCTGAAGCCATCGAAGTACTGCAGATACTGCTCGGCCAGGATGGCGTTGCTGGGGATCTCGCACATCATGATGACCTTGAGGTCGTTCTGGCCACGGGCCAGGCCCTTTTCGGCCAGCATGTCGGTGACCTTTTTGGCCTGCGCCAGTGTGCGCACAAACGGCACCATGACCTGCACATTGGTCAGCCCCATGTCGTTGCGCACGCGGGTAATGGCCTCGCACTCCATGGCAAAAGCCTCGGCAAAGTCTTCGCTGATGTAACGCGCCGCGCCACGGAAGCCCAACATGGGGTTTTCTTCATCGGGCTCGTAGCGGCTGCCACCCATGAGCTTGCGGTACTCGTTGCTCTTGAAGTCGCTCAGCCGCACGATGACCGGCTTGGGCCAGAACGCGGCGGCAATGGTTGCCACACCTTCGGCCACCTTGTCCACATAAAACGCGCGGGGGCTGGCATGGCCACGGGCCACCGACTCCACCGCCTTTTTCAGGTCGGCATCGATGTTGGGGTACTCCAGAATGGCTTTGGGGTGCACACCAATGTTGTTGTTGATGATGAATTCCAGCCGCGCCAGGCCCACACCGGCGTTGGGAATCTGGCAGAAGTCAAATGCCAGCTGGGGGTTGCCCACGTTCATCATGATCTTCACGCCCGCGTCGGCCATCTCGCCGCGCTTGACCTCGGTCACCTCGGTTTCCAGCAAGCCGTCATAGATGTGGCCGGTGTCGCCCTCGGCGCAGCTCACCGTCACCAGCATGCCGGACTGCAGGGTATCGGTCGCGTTGCCGCAGCCCACCACGGCCGGGATGCCCAGCTCGCGGGCAATGATGGCCGCGTGGCAGGTGCGTCCGCCGCGGTTGGTGACGATGGCGCTGGCGCGCTTCATGACCGGCTCCCAGTTGGGGTCGGTCATGTCGGTCACGAGCACATCACCCGGCTGAACCTGATCCATTTCTGAGATGTTGTGCACCAGGCGCACAGGGCCAGTGCCGATTTTTTGCCCGATGGCGCGGCCATGGGCCAGCACCGTGCTCTTGCCCTTGAGCTTGTAGCGGTGCTCGACCTTGCCTGCCGCCTGGCTTTTGACGGTTTCCGGGCGGGCCTGCAGGATGTAGAGCTGGCCGTCGGTGCCGTCTTTGCCCCACTCAATGTCCATGGGGCGGCCATAGTGCTGCTCAATGACCAGTGCGTAGTGGCCCAGTTGCTCCACATCGGCATCGGTCAGGCTGAAGCGGTTGCGCTGCTCCACAGGCACATCCACCGTCTTGACCAGTTTGCCTTTCAGGGCGCCTTCGGTGGCTTTTTCTTCCGGGCTGGTGAAGGTCATCTGAATGAGCTTGGAGCCCAGGTTGCGGCGAATGACGGCGCGCTTGCCCGCCTTGAGCATGGGCTTGTGCACATAGAACTCGTCGGGGTTGACGGCGCCTTGCACCACGGTTTCACCCAGGCCATAGCTGCTGGTGATGAAGACCACGTCTTCAAAGCCGCTTTCGGTGTCGATGGTGAACATCACGCCAGCTGCGCCCAGGTCAGAGCGCACCATGCGCTGCACACCGGCACTCAGGGCCACATCGGCATGGGCAAAGCCCTTGTGCACCCGGTAGCTGATGGCGCGGTCGTTGTAGAGGCTGGCAAACACCTCTTTCATTTTGTGCAGCACCTCGTCGATGCCCACCACGTTCAAAAAAGTTTCCTGTTGACCGGCAAAGGATGCATCGGGCAGGTCTTCGGCCGTGGCAGACGAGCGCACCGCAAAGCTGGCGGCCGGATTGCCCGCGCTCAGGGCGGCAAATTCCGTGCGGATGGCCTGCTCCAGGTCGGCCGGGAAGGGCTGTGCCTCGACCATGGCTCGGATGTCAGCCCCCACCAGTGCGAGTGCGCGCACGTCGTCGGTGTCCAGCGCATCGAGCTTGGCGTTGATGCGCTCGGTCAGTCCGTCAAAGGCCAGAAATGCACGAAAGGCGTGGGCAGTGGTGGCAAAGCCTGTGGGCACGCGCACACCCGCGGGCAGTTGCGAGATCATCTCGCCCAGGCTGGCATTTTTGCCACCGACCGCCTCCACATCGGACATGCGAAGTTGCTCGAAAGGCACGACCAGTGCGTCCGGGCTGAACAGTTGAGACATGGGAACACTCCATCAAGTTAAAAAACCGGTGGTCCTGTGGCGCTGCCGGTGCACGAACCAGGCAGCCACTGATGCAGTTGTTCTTGTTATGGGTCAGTGGGGCTCGGGTACGGGGTGCCATGCCGTGGCCTGTGGCCAGGGCGGTCGGGACAAGCCAAAGATTGTAGGCTCGCCACCCATGGCCGACAGGGGCAAATCGTGGCACCATGGCTGAATTGTTTTCACACTCCATTGCACCTGAACATGCCCAACCGCTCTGTATTTCTGCTCTCCGATGGCACCGGCATCACCGCCGAAACCTTCAGCAAAGCCATCTTGAACCAGTTCGAGAGCAAGCACCACTTCATCCGCATGCCCTTCACCGACACGGTGGACAAAGCCCACAGCGCTGTGCGCGACATCAACCACGCCGCGCTGCGCGAAGGCTGCAAGCCGCTGGTGTTCACCACGCTGGTGAACATGGATGTGCTGGCGGTTGTCAAGGAGCAAAGCAACGCGCTGGTGCTGGACATGTTCGGCACCTTTGTGGCACCGCTGGAGGCAGAGTTGGGCATCAAATCCAACCACCGGGTGGGGCGTTTTTCGGATGCCTCCAAGAGCCAGTCCTACAACAACCGCATCGAGGCCATCAACTTTTCGCTCTCGCACGACGACGGGCAAAGCCACGCCGATCTGGCGGGCTCCGACATCATTCTGGTGGGGGTGAGCCGCAGTGGCAAGACACCCACCTCGCTGTACCTGGCCATGCAGTACGGCCTCAAGGCGTCGAACTACCCCCTCATCCCCGAAGACTTTGACCGGCGCAAACTTCCCCCTGCACTGGTGCCCCACCGCAAGAAAATTTTCGGGCTGACCATTCAACCCGAGCGGCTGAGCGAAATCCGCAACGAGCGCCGACCCAACTCGCGCTATGCATCGCTGGAAAACTGCCGCCATGAGGTGGCTGAGGCCGAGGCCATGATGCGCCGCGAGGGCATCCGCTGGCTGTCCACCACCACCAAGTCGATTGAAGAAATCTCCACCACCATCCTGCAGGTGATCCGCCCGGACCGCGAGGTGTACTGAGCGCGGGGGGTCGACTGGTCCCTGGCAGCTGCCGCTGAGCGCCTCAGCATTGATCCATGTCAAGGGCAAGCCTGTCGCATCGGGCCGCGCTTGGTTTATGGTGTGAGACCCGTCCCCATTGAGCGCGCTGGCGCGCCCCACTCCAAGGCACCACGATGCAGGCCACACCCACCACCCCTGACCAACTGCTCGCCTCCATCCAGGCACAACGGGCCCTGTCCCTGGCGGATGCAGCATCGCACCAGCGCCTCGCCCGCGAGGCGCACACCGTGCAGGCCGCAGCAGGCACCACGGTTGCCGCCCCACAGGCCCAGCACCTGCACCTGCACCTGGTGCTGGACGGCGAGGTGATGCTGGAGGACGCCGATCACGACATCCGCATCCACCTGCGCCCTGGCGAGCTGTTTGGCTACGGCACACGGGCCAGCGCCAAGGGATCGTCCTGGGCCGCCATCGCCAGCAGCGCCGCCACGCTGGCACGCTGGGAACCCGCCAACGTGGACCAGCTGCTGAGCGACCACCCGGCACTCGCCTTCTTTTTGGGGCACAGGCCAGCCGGCCAAGGCAGTGTGCCTGCGGCTGCAGCAGGGACCGGTGGCCGGGCAGCCGCCCATGCCGACACCG
This sequence comes from Burkholderiaceae bacterium, assembly GCA_030695205.1. Taxonomy (GTDB): domain Bacteria; phylum Pseudomonadota; class Gammaproteobacteria; order Burkholderiales; family Burkholderiaceae_C; genus UBA2334. The sequence continues at coordinate 78,636 of JAUYTN010000007.1, forward strand.
CCACACCCGGCAACGGCGTCAACCTCATGACCACGCTGGTGAAGTCACTCATCAAGCGCGAGCCCATCACACTGTCTCCGGCCGACACCATCCAGCACACCGCGCACACCATGCGCGAGCACCGGGTGTCGTCGGTGCTGCTGGTGGAACAAGGCCACCTGTTTGGCCTGATCACCGACCGCGACCTGCGCAACCGGGTGGTGGCCGAGGGGCTGGACATTCAACGCCCCGTCAGCGACATCGCCACCCTGGCCCCGCTCACCGTGGACGTGAGCAACCCAGCCTTCGACGCCATGCTGCTCATGGCGCGGCACAACATCCACCACGTACCCGTGATGGACGGCAGCCGCGTCGCCGGCATGCTCACCGCCACCGACCTGACCGAGCAGCACAGCACATCGGCGGTGTTTCTGGCCGGGGAAATTTACAAACAAACCACCCTGAGCGGGCTGCAAACCGTCAGCGCCAAGGTCAAGCAGCTGCAGCAAAACCTGGCGCAGGCCGGTGCCAGCGCCTACAGCACCGGCCACATCCTGACGGCCATCACCGACGCCATCACCGTGCGGCTGCTGCAGCTGGGCGAGGCCCAGCTTGGCCCTGCGCCGGTGGACTATGTGTGGGTGGCTGCCGGCTCGCAGGCGCGCAACGAACAAACCGCCAAGTCCGACCAGGACAATTGCATGGTGCTGGACGACGCCTACGACCCGGCGGCGCATGGCGAGTACTTCAACAACCTGGCCCGCTGGGTGTGCGACGGCCTGGACGCCTGCGGCTATGTGCACTGCCCCGGCGAAATGATGGCCATGACCGACACCTGGCGCCAGCCCCGCCAGCGCTGGGCCGAGTACTTTGACGGCTGGACGAACAAGCCCGAGCCCAAGGCCCTCATGCTGACCTGTGTGTTTTTTGACCTGCGCGCCATCCACGGCAAGACCGAGCTGCTGGACAGCCTGCGCAAGGAAGTGGCCGCCAAGACCAAGAACAACAGCATTTTTCTGGCGTACATGGTGGGCAACGCGCTCAAGCACCAGCCGCCCCTGGGCATGTTTGGCAACATCTCCGTCAGCCGCGGGGGTGACCACCCCGGCACGGTGGACCTCAAGCACACCGGCATCGTGCCCATTGTTGACCTGGCACGGGTGTATGCGCTGGCCGGTGGGCTGGAGGCGGTCAACACCGACGACCGGCTGGCCGCTTCTGCCCGCTGCCGCGAAGTCAGCCCCCAGAGCGCCCGGGACCTGCGCGATGCGCTGGAGTTCATGGCGTCGCTGCGCATTGCCCACCAGGTGCGCCAGACCAGCCAGGGCCAGGCCGCCGACAACCACCTGTCGCTGGACGAGCTGTCCAATTTCGAGCGCGCCCACCTCAAGGACGCGTTCCAGGTGGTCAAGGGCCTGCAGGCGGTGCTGGGCCAGCGCTACCACGCCGGGCGGTTCTGACACCCAACGGTCAGCGGCCCATAAATTTCAAGCTTTTTAGGCCTTTTACGCCTGCTGTATATAGATAGCTTGCTATCTATATACAGCCACCAGCAAGACCCACTGGCTCAGTATTTGAGCCGGGCGTAGTAGGTTTTCTGTGCCGCTTCCCGCGCTTGGCGCAGGGTATGGATGCCCTGGTCAGCCAGCAGCGGGATGAGGCGCAAAAACACCTCGGCCGTTACCAGCGCATCGCCCAAAGCGGTGTGCCGCCCCAGCACGGTGATGTCAAAACGCTCTGCAATCGCCTCCAGCCGGTGCGACTCCTGCTGCGGGTGCACCACCGCCGACAGCAGCAGGGTGTCCAGCACCGGGTGGTCAAACCTCAGCCCTGTCGCCTGCTCCTTGAGGGCCAGAAACTTCATGTCGAACGCGGCGTTGTGGGCCACCAGCACCGTGTCATGGGCAAACGCATGGAAGGCAGGCAAGACCTCGCCAATGTGGGGCTTGCCGTGAACCATTTTGGGCGTGATGCCGTGGATGGGAATGGTGTGCGCCGGAATGGGCCTGCGCGGGTCCACCAGCTGGTCAAAGCTCTCCTGGCGCAGCAGGCGGCCATTGACGATGCGGGCTGCCCCCATCTGGATGATCTCGTCGCCCTCTGACGGGTTGAGCCCGGTGGTTTCGGTGTCGAACACGGTGTAGGCCAGGTCTGCCAGCTTCATGTCGTCGAGGTGCTGGCCCTGCTCGCTGACGCTGAACAGGTCAAAGTCGTAGTACTCCGGGCGGCTGTCGGTGGGCATGAGGCGCTGGGCCTCGGCCACCTCGCGGGCCTCGGCCAGCGGCAACAGGAAGCGGAAGAAGGCCTGGTGGCGCACCCGGTCGCGCTCGAACCACATCTCGCCGCCGTGGCGCGCCACCACGTCGCGCACCGTCAGCGGGGTGGCTTCGGTACCCACCCGCATGGGGTCCATCTCCCAGGTCATGACGGTTTCTGTGCTCATGGTCTGGCCGCTCCAGACCAGGTCCAGCTGACCCCGCCCGTCGCGCTCGCCCAAGCGAAACTGCACGTACTTCACCTCGAACTCATCGGCCAGCCGTTCGGTCAGGTAGGACAGCATCTGCAGGATGGAAAAACTGTCGAGCTTGAGCCACACGTTGCTGACGATATCTGCCGCCGCAATCGGCACCTTGATCAGGGGCTGGATGCGGCGCTGCGCAGCATCGAGCAGGTCGGCCCCCAGCATGTCCTCCAGCGGCCAGCGGGTCTTGATGTCGGCACTCGTGGTCTGAACCAGATGGCTGATGCGCTCGCCCATGGCGTTGACTTCATCGCGGATCACATGCTGAAAGCGCTCGCGCATGGGCGCATCCAGGTCTGGAAACTCCAGCATCTCAATGGCGGCGCGCATGTTGGCCAGTGAGGCGCGGCTGCGCTCGGTCAGGGTGTGGATCATGCTGTCCAGGCTGGACTCCTCCTGAAACGCCCGGGTGATGTTCTCCAGCATCAGCACAAAGCCGCCCAGGGCCTCCTGCCCCTCGCTGTGGGCCAGGCCGCGCACAGGGGCCATTTGCACCCGCAGCAACTGCCCGGCGCGGCTGGTGGTCACGAACTGGGCCGACGGGTGGGTCGCCCCTTTTTTCATGCGCTGCTCGATGCTTTCGAGCGCGTGTGCCACCAGCTGCTTGTCAAACGCGGCATAGATGGAGCGGCCAATGCCGATCAGCTCTGCCCCATCCGACAGCGCCGGTGCAGCCGACAGGGCTTTGAACTGCATGCGGGCGCGGTTGTTGTAGAGCAGGATGCGGCCATCCAGGTTGCACACCACCACGCTCTGGGTCAGCTCGGACATGAGCGCGGCCAAGCGGTTGCGCTCTTGCTCGATGCGGGCACTGGCCTCGGCCACCTGGGCACCAATGTCTGCCTGCAAGGCCTGGCGCTGCTCGGCCAGCTCTTGCACACAGCCTGCCAGCGACACCAGCTCGGGGCTACCCTGCGCAGGCAGGGGCCGCTGCACATCGGTGGTAGCCACCACCCGCACCGCCTCGGCCAACTGCGCCACCGGGGCCACGTAGCGCTTGAACAGGTGCTGCCACGCCGCCACCAGCAAGCCGACGACCGGCAACAGCGTCAGCACCACCAGGGCGGCGCTGGGGGCCAACAGGTCGCTCACCTGGGCCCTGGCCTCGGCACTGAGGGTGGAGGCCATCAGCGCCACCGTCAGTGCGGCCCACACCAGCAACACCAACACACTGGCCGCAATGGCCAGCACCACACGCGGGTCGGTCTTTTTCATGCGGCAGCCCCCCCCAGCAGCTGGTGCACCTTTTCCACCAGGTCGCGGGTGGCAAACGGTTTGGTCATGTAGGCATTCGCCCCCAGGGCCATGCCTTTGGCGATGTCGGTGTCGCGCCCCTTGGCGGTCAGCATCAGGATGCCGGTGTCCGCAAACCGGGGCTGGGCACGCAGGGCCTGGCAGACCTCGAAGCCATTTTTGTGGGGCATCATGACGTCGAGCAGGATCAGGTCGGGAAGGACCGATTCGGCCATGTCCAGGGCCTCCTGGCCATCGCGGGCCACGCTGACCTCGTAGCCCTGGCGCTTCATGAGGTACTCCAGCGAAATGACGATGTTGGGTTCATCGTCAGCGATCAGAATTTTTTTGGTCATGGGTGTCTCCTTGAAGTGGGTGATCGGCCAGTGGCGTCCACGGCAGCTCGAATGAAAAACAGGCGCCGCCCTCGGGCGCAGACTCCACCCAGATGCGCCCGCCAAAGTGCTCGACGATCTGGCGGCTGATGGGCAAACCCAGGCCGGTCCCCTGCGGGCGGTGCCCCAAGGTGCCGCCCTGGCGGAATTTCTCAAACACCAGCGCGCGCTGCTCGTCGGGTACGCCTGGGCCGTTGTCCAGCACCTGGACCCGCAGCACCTGCGGCAATGCCTGCAGCACCACGCTGACCCGCCCAGCGCCCGCCGGCGCGAACTTGACGGCATTGGCCAGCAGGTTGATCAGTACCTGGGTCAGGCGGTCCGGGTCGGCCTGCAACGTGGGCAGCTGCTCGGGCATGTCCAGCACCACCTCGGTGCCGTGGTTGCGAAACAGCTCGGACGTGGCCTGTACCGCCTGGCCCACCAGTTGGCGCATGTCCACTGCGGTGCTGTACCAGTCGGCATTGCCCGACTCGATCTTGGCCATGTCCAGCACCTGGTTGACCAGCCTGGACAGGCGCTCGGTCTCGGTCACGATGATCTCGATGAATTGCTTGCGCTGCGCGAGGTCGATTTTGGGGTCGTCACGCATCAGCTCGGCCAGCGCACGGATGGAGGTCAGCGGCGTGCGCAGCTCGTGGGTGACTGAGGACATGAAGTCATCCTTGAGCGCGTCCAGGCTTTTGAGCTGTTCATTGGCCTGCCGCAATTCGGCGGTGGCCTGCTCCAGCGAGTGAGACTTTTCCTCCAACGCTACCGAATAGGCCCGCACCTGCGAGGCCTCGTCCAGGATGCGCATCACATCGCCAATGACCAGCGGCTCCTCCTGAACCACCGAGGCCACCATGACCCTGGCCGATGCGCTGCCAATGGCGCCAGCCAGCAGGGTCTCGACGTGTTGCACCAGCTGGGCGTCGGGCCTGACCTGTGCCACCGACGCCACCCCCTGGCGCTGGGCATAGTCGGCCAACAGGCGCTGCGCCCGCTCAGGCCCCAGAAAGCGGCCGGTCAGCTCCAGCAAGTCACCCACCTTGGCGGTACCTCGCCAAAAAGTGGGGCCCGCGTCGCTGCGCTGGCGAAACACATCCACAAACCTCAGGGCCTGGCTGGCCTCCGCAGCGCTGGGGCCGCGCCACAGAGACACCCCCACAAACGCCACCACATTGGCCAGCAAACTCCAAAACAGTGAGTGGGTCAGACCATCCAGCCCGCTGAGGCCAAACAGCTGCTCGGGCCGCAGCCATGGCTGACCCAAAAGACCATCGCGCAAAAAGTCGGACGACAACCAGCCAGACTTGGCCAGCGAAGGCACCATCAGGGTGTAGGCCCACAGCGCAAAACCCAGCAACAAACCAGCCAACACACCGTTGCGGGTACCACCCTTCCAGTACATGGCACCCAGCACCGCCGGGGCAAACTGCGCCACAGCCGCAAAGCTGATGAGGCCAATGCTGACCAGGGCATACGCCTCACCCGCCAGATGAAAGTAGGTGTAGCCCAGCAGCAGCAGCACCAGAATCGCCACGCGCCGAATGCCCAGCAGCCAGCCGGTGAGGCTCTCGCCCGAGCGCTGGGCCAAACGCCGTGTGCGCAGCAGAACGGGCATGACCAAGTCGTTGCACACCATGGTGGAGACGGCGATGGCCTCCACAATCACCATGCCCGTGGCTGCCGACAACCCGCCCAGAAAAGCCAGCATGGCCAGGGCTTTCTGGTCGTGGAACAGGGGCAACGTCAGCACAAAGGTCTCGGCATTTACACCCTGTGGCCCGAGCAGCAGCAACCCACCGAATGCAATGGGCAACACAAACAGGTTGATGAGCAGCAAATACAGCGGGAATGCCCACGCTGCACGGCGCAGGTGGCCTTCGTTGACGTTTTCAACCACCATCACCTGAAACTGCCGGGGCAGCAGCACCACCGACAGCATGGCCAACACCGTGAGGCCAAACCACTGCGCGTAGGGGAAGGCCCCCACCGCCTCCAGCCGCAGCAGGGCATTCATGTCGGGGTGGGCACGCACCTGCGCAAACAGCTCGGCGGGCCCGCCAAACAGCACAAACGTCACAAACACACCCACCGCCAGAAAAGCCACCAGCTTGACCAGTGACTCGAAGGCCACCGCCGCCACCATGCCCTCGTGGCGCTCGGTGTTGTCCAGGTGCCGGGCACCAAACACCATGGTGAAACCCGCTAGCACCAGCGCGATGTACAGCGTGCTGTCGGCCCACCACACAGGCGCTGCCGCCAGCGGTGACGACCCGGACGCCCCGGTCATGACGGAAAACGCCACCGACACCGCCTTGAGCTGCAAAGCGATGTACGGCACGATACCCACCAGCGTGATCAGCGTGACCGCACCGGCCAACAACGGGCTTTTGCCATAGCGGCTGGCCACAAAGTCGGCAATGGTGGTGATGCGGTAGGTTTTGGCAATGCGCACCATCTTGCGCAGCACCACCCAGCCCAGCACCATGGCCAGCGTAGGCCCGAGGTAAATAGGCAAAAACCACACCCCGGCCGATGCTGCCCGTCCCACACTGCCAAAGTAGGTCCAGGCGGTGCAGTACACGCCCATGGACAGCGCATACACCCACGGGCTGGCAATGATGGAGCGGCCCTGCTGGGCACGCCTGTCGCCCCAGGACGCAATGGCGAACAGCAGCAGCAGATAGCCAAACGACGCGGCAATGACCAGCTCGGTGGAGAGCATGCCTCAGGCCTGTGAACCTTCTAGCACCCACGCAGTGGCGGCAATCAGGCCAGCCCACAGCACAAACAGGGCCAGCGGGAACACCGGCAGGCCCCACGCAGTCGCTTCGCTGTCCCACACAGCCAACAACGGGAAGTTGAACAGCCAGCCACCAAGCACAAAAAGCGCGCCTAGGCGCTGGCGCTGCAGTGAGTGGGTCATGTGGTCTCCTTGGCTATTGGGCTTGGCAACAGATACCTTGCAGCCAACAGGGGTTTTCGTCAAGGGTGACACCCCGGACTGACCAGGGGCTGACCCTGGTCTGGTGTGCCAGTTGGGCACCGGGCCTGGCCGTAGCCAGGCACTGACATCAGTCCTGCGGTTTGGTGCCAGTCGTGGCACCGGGCTTGCGGCCTACATGGAGGTGTGCCTGGCGGCTCAGACCAAACGAAGCGAAGAACTTGCACCAGATGGTGATGCCACCAATGGCCGACCAAGTCTCGTACTCCAATGTACCCATCAACACCGCCACGATGAGGTAGGCAACGATCAGCCCCGCCACCAGGTTGATGCCCATTTCATAAGGCGCCCACCGGGCTGGGTCGTCGGGCGGCGTACCCTGCTTGAGGGCGACTTCGGAAAAGTCGCGCTTCATCACAATCCGCCAGGCCCGGCGCAGCCACACAAATGCCATGGGAAACAGGGCCAAGAACAAAATCCAGGTCATCGCCACGCCGACATCAAAAACCATTCAAAACTCCTGTGGGTGTGCAAAAAAGCACCCCTTCACCATTGAAAAAGCCCCGTCAGCCAGGCTGACGGGGCTCTGATTGTCAACCCACACCAGCCAGTCGGCCGGGGGTGGGCATCAAGCGGCAGGGGCGATCAGTGAGCGCCGTCCACCATTTTGGAACCACGGGGCACGCGAACAGCCTCCACCATGGCTTCGATGTGGTGAGGCACAGGGGTGGTCATCTTGGAGACGATGAACGCCACGATGAAGTTCACCAGTGCACCGACTGCACCAAAGGCTTCAGGCGTGATGCCGAAGAAGCTGTTGGCACCACCGATAACGCCCAGGAAGTCCGTGCCCTTCACGAAGAAGATGCCTTTGTGGGCGAACACGTAGAACAGGGTAACGAACAGACCGGCCAACATACCTGCGATCGCGCCTTCTTTGTTCATCTTCTTGGAGAAGATGCCCATCATGATGGCAGGGAACAGGGACGAAGCGGCAATACCGAAGGCCAAAGCCACCGTGCCAGCCGCGAAGCCGGGAGGGTTAAGACCCAACCAACCCGCAATCACGATGGCCACGGCCATGGAGATCTTGCCGGCCAACAGCTCGTTCTTCTCGCTGATGTCAGGTGCAAAGATGCCCTTGACCAGGTCGTGGGACACAGCTGCAGAAATCGCCATCAGCAAACCTGCAGCTGTGGACAGCGCAGCAGCCAAGCCACCTGCAGCCACCAGTGCGATCACCCAGTTGGGCAGCAAGGCGATTTCGGGATTGGCCATCACCATGATGTCGGCGTTGACGGTCAGCTCGCTGCCCTTCCAGCCAGCGGCGTCTGCCTTGGCTTTCACGGCTTCGTTCTTGGTCTTGTCGTTGTAGTACTGGATGCGGCCGTCGCCGTTTTTGTCTTCCCACTTCAGCAGACCGGTTTTTTCCCAGCGCTTCATCCAGTCGGGACGCTCTTCGTTCAGCAGCGACGACTCGGGTGCATACAGGTCACCACCGGTCTTGACAGCGCTGTTCACCGTGCCGTGCAGGTTCAGTTTGGCCATGGCAGCCACAGCAGGTGCCGTGGTGTACAGGATGGCGATGAAGATCAGCGCCCAGCCAGCGGAAGAACGTGCGTCTTTCACAGAAGGCACTGTGAAGAATCGCATGATCACGTGGGGCAGACCAGCGGTACCAATCATCAGCGACAGGGTGTACACGAACATGTTCAGTGTGCTGCCAGCGGTGGTGGTGGTGTACTTGCCAAAGCCGAGGTCAACCACAACCTGGTCGAGCTTAGCCAGCAGACTCATGTCGGTACCCGAGTAGGTACCACCCAAGCCGAGCTGGGGAATGGGGTTGCCGGTCAGGTTCAACGAGATGAAGATGGCAGGGATGGTGTACGCCAGAATCAGCACGATGTACTGAGCAACCTGGGTGTATGTGATGCCCTTCATGCCGCCAAACACAGCGTATGCAAACACGATGGCCATACCGATGTAGATGCCCATGTCGCTGCTCACGCCCAGGAAGCGGGAGAACGCCACGCCCACACCGGTCATCTGACCAATGATGTAGGTGATGGAGGCGGTCAACAGGCAGATCACGGCCACGGTGCTGGCGGTCTTCGAGTAGAAGCGGTCACCAATGAACTGGGGCACAGTGAATTTGCCGAACTTGCGCAGGTACGGTGCCAGCAGCATGGCCAGCAACACGTAGCCGCCGGTCCAGCCCATCAGGAACAGGCCGCCGCCGTAACCCATGTTGGCGATCAGGCCAGCCATGGAGATGAACGACGCAGCCGACATCCAGTCAGCGGCCGTGGCCATGCCGTTGAGCTTGGGGCCCACAGCACCGCCAGCGGCGTAAAACTCAGAGGTAGACCCGGCACGGGCCCAGATGGCAATGCCGATGTAGAGCGCAAAGCTCAACCCGACAAAGATGTAAATGGTGGTTTGAAGATCCATGGAATTGACCTCTTTTATTTTTCGTCAACGTCAAATTCACGGTCGATATCGCCCATTTTTTTACCGTAGTAAAAAATCAGCGCAATGAACACGTAAATGGAACCCTGCTGGGCAAAGAAGAAGCCGAGTGGGTAACCACCCAGCTTGATGTTGTTGAGAACATCGGCGAACAGGATGCCAAAACCAAACGACACCACAAACCATACGATCATGATTTTGGTGAGCAGGCTGATGGTGGCTTTCCAGTATGCGCCGGCGCTTTTATCGCTGGACATATGAAGTCTCCTTAAAAGGACGTTGAGGTTTTCAAAAGGCAGCGTGAAATACGCCTGTTTTTTGAACGCTCGGAGCTTGTGACCCATTGCGTTGCGAGGGCGACTGTGTTGGCCGCTCCTTACAGTGAACTTGCCAATCCTCCCTCGCAGGCCCAAACTAGGGAAAGCACCTAGCAACCTGTCGGACGCTCCACCAGCCGGGGTTTGGCCCTTGCAAGTGCGCCACAACACCCCAACTGTCAAAATGGCAAACGTGACCAAGGCCCTCCAGAGCAACCCTGGTCATTGAATTTGGCTATTCATAGCTTAGTAATAACAAGACCCAGCCTCGATAGCCTGAGCCTATACTTTCAGTCACCGGTCGGTCCACCGTGACCGACATGCCGTGTTGTCCCAACCCATCCAACCAACCAAGGAGCTTCTATGTCCCTCATCAACACCCAAGTCCAGCCCTTCAAAGCCCAAGCGTTTCACAACGGCAAGTTCATTGAAGTGACCGAGCAAAGCCTGGCCGGCAGGTGGTCTGTGCTGATTTTTATGCCCGCCGCCTTCACTTTCAACTGCCCCACCGAAGTGGAAGACGCCGCTGACAACTACGCCGAGTTCCAGAAGGCCGGTGCCGAGGTGTACATCGTCACCACCGACACCCACTTCTCGCACAAGGTGTGGCACGAGACCTCCCCCGCCGTGGGCAAGGCCAAGTTCCCCCTGGTGGGCGACCCCACCCACGCACTGACCAACGCCTTTGGTGTGCACATCCCCGAAGAAGGCCTGGCGCTGCGCGGCACCTTCATCATCAACCCCGAGCTGGCCATCAAGACCATGGAAGTGCACTCCAACGAGATCGCCCGTGACGTGAAAGAAACCCTGCGCAAGCTCAAAGCCGCTCAGTACACCGCCGCCAACCCCGGCCAGGTGTGCCCCGCCAAGTGGAACGAAGGCGCCAAGACCATTGCGCCTTCTCTGGATCTGGTCGGCAAAATCTGATGGGTGTGCGGCTGGGTGGCATCCAGCACCCTACCCCCAACTGAAAAGGGCTGCCGCGTGCAGCCCTTTTTTTTTTCGGCCAACCACCACCGATGGATTTTGGCTATTGATAGCTTTCAAAATAACAAATAGACGAGTCAATAGCCAGCACCTATAGTTACACCATGTTCTGCAGCAGTCTGCAGCCACAGCACCCACCAGGAGTCCCACATGCTCGACGACACCCTCAAAACCCAACTCCAGTCCTACCTCCAGCGCGTGAGCCAGCCTTTCGAGCTGGTGGCCAGCCTCGCCAACCCAGGCGCGCCCACCGATGACGATGTGCGGGTCCAGCAGCTGCTGGCCGACATCGTCCAAGCATCGGACGGCAAAATTTCTGCCCGCTTTGACGGCGACAACGCCCGCAAACCATCGTTCAGCCTGGTTCGTCCCAACGGCCCCGCCTTGAACCTGACGTTTGCTGGGCTGCCTCTGGGCCACGAGTTCACCTCGCTGGTGCTGGCCCTGCTGTGGACCGGTGGCCACCCGCCCAAGGTCGAGGCCGACGTGATCGAGCAGATCAAGGGCCTGAACGGTGACTTCAACTTCGAGGTCTACATGAGCTTGAGCTGCCACAACTGCCCCGACGTGGTTCAGGCCCTGAGCCTGATGGCCGTCCTCAACCCCAGGATCAAGACCACGGTGATTGAAGGCGGCATGTTCCAGGACGAAGTGAACGAGCGCCAGATCATGGCCGTGCCCAGCACCTTCCTCAACGGTGCGCCGTTCGGCTCGGGGCGCATGCTGGTGGAAGAAATTGTGGCCAAGATCGACACCGGTGCGGCCGACAAAGACGCGGCCAAGCTGTCCGCCAAAGACCCATATGAGGTACTGATCGTGGGCGGTGGCCCCGCCGGTGCAGCGGCTGCGGTGTATGCCGCCCGCAAAGGCATCCGCGTGGGTGTGGCGGCCGAGCGCTTTGGTGGCCAGACCAACGACACCATGGCCATTGAGAACTACATCTCTGTGCTGGAAACCGATGGCCCCAAGTTCGCCGCAGCCCTGGAAGCCCAGGTGCGCCACTACGGCGTGGACATCATGAACCTGCAGCGCGCCGCCAAGCTGGTTCCCGCCACCACCGAAGGCGGCCTGGTGGAGGTGCACCTGGACAACGGCGGTGTGCTGAAAAGCCGCAGCGTGATCCTGAGCACTGGCGCCCGCTGGCGCAACGTCAATTGCCCTGGCGAGGACCAGTACCGCAACAAGGGCGTGGCCTATTGCCCGCACTGCGACGGCCCGCTGTTCAAAGGCAAACGCGTGGCCGTGATTGGCGGGGGCAACTCGGGCGTGGAAGCGGCCATTGACCTGGCCGGTATCGTGGCCCACGTCACATTGATTGAGTTTGCCGACCAGCTCAAGGCTGACGCTGTGCTGGTAAACAAGCTCAAAAGCCTGCCCAACGTCACCATCCACGTCAATGCGCAAACCACCGAAATCACCGGCGACGGCGAGAAGGTGAACGGCCTGAGCTACAAAGACCGTGCGACCGACGAGGTGCACCACGTCGAGCTGCAAGGGGTGTTTGTGCAAATTGGCCTGGTGCCCAACACCGAGTGGCTCAAAGGCACGCTCAACCTCAGCCGCTTTGGCGAAATCGAGGTCGATGCCAAAGGCCACACCAACGTGCCCGGCGTGTTTGCCGCTGGCGACTGCACCACCGTGCCGTACAAGCAAATCGTGATTGCGGCCGGCGATGGATCCAAGGCCGCGCTCAGCGCGTTTGACCACCTCATCCGCACGCCCGTGGCAGCCTGATTCGCCACCCACCGCGCCTGAGCCAACCATCTGCCACCCACCTGCCACCAGCGGGTGGGTGGCTTTTTGTCGGGTTGGTGCCAGAATCCAGCCATGTCACTTCCACAACCCGAACCCACGTTCACCGCCGCTGACTACCTGGCATGGGAAACCACCCAGGACACTCGCAGCGAGTTCATCGACGGCCAGATATACGCCATGGCAGGCGGCACGCTGGAGCACAACGCAGCGACCCTGGCGACGGGCTCCACCCTCCGACACCACCTCAAAGGCACACCCTGCCGGGCCTTTGTGTCGGACGTCAGGGTGCAGGTGGAAGCCAGCAACAGCTTTTTTTACCCCGATGTGGTGGTGGGCTGCCAGCCGTCAGAGCTGGCAGACACCAAAGCCCAGGCACTCGCCCAACCCACCCTGATTGCCGAAGTGCTGTCCGCCAGCACCGCTGCCTTTGACCGGGGCGGCAAGTTTGCGCACTACCGACTGCTCGACAGCCTGCAGGAGTACGTGCTGATCGACACCGACACCCCTCGGGTGGAGGTCTTCAGGCGCAACGCCGCCAACCGTTGGGAGCTGTACCCCAGCACCGGCACCGACGCCGCGGTGGAGCTGGCCAGCGTAGGCTGGCAGGGCACAGTAGGGGAGTTGCTGGCCTGACGGCCTGCCGAACTGTAGACCATGCCGGAGGCATGGGTTGCATCCGGCCTCAACGGTCTAATTTTAATAGCTGTCAACGCTTACACAGCAAGCGAAAACAGCATAAAAAAGGCTCTTAATTTCGCCTCAGACCATCGACTGCACTCAGCGTGGCTCTGCAGCTTTGAGCAGCCCCACGCCGTCTTTCAGCGACACAGCGATGTCGTCCAGCGACTGCAGCAAGCCGCTGAGCGGGCTTTTGCGCTCGAAGGGGCCAAAGTTGACCAGCTTGAGGTCGGGGTGCTGGCTCATCAGGGTTTCGATGGTGCCGTTGCTGTCCACCAGGCCCAGGCCCAGGGCATCCTGGCCGCCCCACACTTCGCCGGTGGTGTAGCTGCCGATGGGCTGGGTCAGCTTGCTGCCGCGCCGCTCGACCAACAGCGTTTCAAACTGGCGGCCCAGCTCGTCCACCAGAGCCTGGGCCTTGGCTTCGCCCTCGGGCGTGGAGGGCTCGAACGGGTTGAGCATGCCCTTGAGGCTGCCCGAGGCGTAGGTTTTGGCCTTCACGTCGTACTTTTCCAGCACACGGTGCACGTCCCAGCTTTGCAAGATGGCGCCAATGGAGCCCACCAGCGAGTACCTGGCGCTGACGATGTCGTCGGCCGACATGGCGACCATGTAGCCTGCCGAAGCACCCAGGTTGCCGATGACGGCGTGTATGGGTTTGTTGTGCTTTTTGCGCAGCTCGGCTACCGCATCCATGATGCGCTCGGCTTCCACAGGGGCCCCGCCGGGCGAGTCGATGTAGAGCAACACGCGCTGTACGTTGGCGTCTTCAAACGCGCGCTTCAGGGCGGGCACCACCTTGTCGGCGGAGGCGAGTTTGGCCGTGGCACTGATTTGCCCCTCCACTTTCACCAGGGCCACCGCGGGCTCCTTGGCCACTGCACCGGGCACCGGGAGCAGGGCTTTGGCGCCGAGCGCGGCATACACGCCCAATGAGCCCACCACCACCAGCCCGACCATCCAGCGTTTGAAGCGGGCGGCGCGGCGGGCTTCGGCCTCGCGGCGCTGCTGGTCCAGCACAAAGGCGCGGGCCAGGCCGATCATGGCCTGGTCGGCGGTGGTGGCGTCAGCCATCAAGGCCGCAGTGACGGGGTCGGGTTGTTGGCGGCCTGCCCACCAGTGGCGAATGCGTTGGAACATGTCGCGCACTGTAGCCCACGCCGGTGGCGAGGTACCGACCGGGCACCGTTTGCCCCACCATGGGGTGGGGCCAGTGGCTCAGCCGCGGATGCGCTGGGTCACCTCGGCCACGCGGGCACCGAACAGGCGGGCGGTTTCCAGGTCGCCGGGCAGCATGTCCTGCGCCCCGGCATCGGACGGGCTCTGGGCCATGGCACCGGCGAAGGAGCCGACGTAGTTGATGTCGTTGCGCTGTGCGGCCTTGCTGTTGCTGGGCATGAGGCCCGTGCCCACCCAAATGCCGCTGTGCTGCATGGCCAGGGTGAACAGGTAGTGCAGCGTGGAGTGCTTGTCGCCGTTCATGGTGGCGCTGTTGGTGAAGCCGGCAAACACCTTGTCTTTCCAGGCCTGGGAGAACCATGGTTTGCTGGTGGCATCGGCCCATTTTTTGAACTGCCAGCTCACGGTACCCATGTAGGTGGGGGAGCCCATGACGATGGCGTCGGCCGCATTGAGCGTGTCCCAGCCGCCCTCGGGCAGATTGCCGTCGGCATCAATGGCCAGCAACTCGGCCCCGGCCCCATCGGCCACCGATTGCGCCATGCGCTGGGTGTGACCGTAACCCGAGTGGTAAACCACAACGATGTTTGCCATGATCAAAATCTCCTGATTAATAAGTAGCGCACTTTGCTTATGCATCAAGCGCTGGTTAACAAAAACTCTTAAAAAACTACCGGCTGAACGACGTTGCCAGCTCGCCCATGCGACCAGCCTGATAGGCCTGGATATAGGCCACGATGTCGTCGCGGCTGTTGCCCACAAAGGGGCCGTGCGGTACCACCGGTTCGCGCAGGGGCAGGCCCGCCATCAGCACCACATGCGCGCCCGCCTCGCCTGCGTGCAGCATCACCACACCTGCGCTGCTGGCCGGGTGGGCAACCGCTTCAGCGGCGGGGGCAGGCAGAGGCGCAGGCTGAAGTACCACGGCCTGCTGGGCCATGGCGGCATGGCCATTGGCCTGCAAACCACCCGACAGCACCAGCAAAAAACCATTGCTGCGCGACTGCACCGGCAAGGCCAGGGTGGCACCCGTTTCCAGCCGAATGTCCAGCAGGTCCACAGGCGTGGCCCACCTGGGGTCGTTGGCCAAAGGCGACGCCAACCCTTGGAAGGTGCCGGCCACCACCGTGACCTTGGCCCCGGCCTGCTGCCACACCGGCATGTCGGCGCGAGCCACCTTGAACACAGAGGCTGGGTCTTGCTTGCGGGTGCGTGCCATGTTCACAAACACCTGCAAGCCCACAGCGGCCACGCCGGGCTGGCTGGGCGTTTCCTCGTGCACGATGCCGCTGCCCGCCTGCGTCCAGTGCAGGTCCCCAGGTGCAATGGTGCTGCGGTCACCCAACGAGTCCCGGTTGAGCACGCCACCCGGCGAGTCGTCCAGCAGCAGGGTGATGGCACTCATGCCACCGTGGGGGTGGGGCAAAAAGTAGTTGTGCGGCATGCAAAACGCATCCACCCCCAAAAAGGGGTCAATGAGCGCCTGCAGCTGTGGATGGAACTGGTGGGCCCAGGTGTGCGCATCGAAGCGGTGCAGCGGCATGTCCACCACGCTGTGCACGGCGCGGCGGGTGAGCAGTTCGGTGCCGCACATCTCAGGCTGCCAGGTCAAACACCAGCACCTCGGCTTCCCTGCCGTCACTGAGGGTCAGGGCCGCCTCTCGGTCCATGGCCAGGGCGTCGCCCGTGGCCAGGCGCTGGCCATTGGCCGTCAACTCGCCCTTGACCAGATGCACATAGGCCTTGCGCCCGGGGTTGAGCGCCAGGGTCGCCGACTCGGTGCCGTCCAACAGGCCTGCGTACATGCGGGCATCGGCGTGGATGGTCACCGAGCCATTGGCCCCATCGGGCGAGGCCACCAGGCGCAGCTGGCCGCGCTTGTCCGCTGCCGAAAAACGGGTTTGCTCGTAGCTTGGCGCGACGCCACGCACGTTGGGCTCAATCCAAATCTGCAAAAAATGCGTCGTGGCCTGGGGCGCGTGGTTGAACTCGCTGTGGCGCACTCCGCTG
Organism: Burkholderiaceae bacterium; assembly: GCA_030695205.1. Lineage (GTDB taxonomy): Bacteria > Pseudomonadota > Gammaproteobacteria > Burkholderiales > Burkholderiaceae_C > UBA2334. Next base: position 95,091 of record JAUYTN010000007.1, read on the forward strand.
CCCGCGCTCATGCGCTGCACGTCACCAGGGGGGATACCTTTGACGTTGCCCATGCTGTCCTGGTGGGCCAGCTCGCCCGACAGCACGTAGCTGATGATTTCCATGTCCCGGTGGCCGTGGGTGCCAAAGCCCGTGCCCGGGGCAATGCGGTCTTCATTGATGACGCGCAGGTTGCCCCAGCCCATCCAGGCAGGGTCCATGTACTCGGCAAACGAGAACGAATGGGCACTTTGCAGCCAGCCGTGGTCGGCCTGGCCGCGCTCGTGGGAACGTCGAATGGTGATCATGACAAAGCCTTTCGGGTGAGGGTGTGGTGCCAAGCAGGTGCTGAATCGGTGTCACACCGCTGCAGGTATCGGTGTGACCATTGTCAACGGCATGCACCACCCCACTGCAGTGCCGACTTTGATGGCATCATTCAATAATCATGAACAAAACCGAAAAAACCATACAAAAATCAGGGACAAACGCAGGCATGCCGGTTTCGCGCACCGCATCGGCCCGCACCGTGCTGTCGCCCGACAACCTGGGTCTGGTGGAGGCCGTGGCCCGCACCGGCAGCATGGCCGCCGCCGCCCGTGAGCTGGGCCTGGTGCCCAGTGCCGTGACCTACCGGGTGCGCCAAGTGGAAGAGGCGCTGGATGTGCTGCTGTTTGACCGCAGCGCGCGCCAGGCCCGCATCACACCGGCTGGCGCAGAGCTGCTGCGCAGCGGCGAGCACCTGCTGCACGAGCTCGATGCCGTGGCCCAGCGCGTCAAGCGGGTGGCCACCGGCTGGGAACCGCGGCTGACCATTGCCGCCGACAACCTCATTGCCCGGCGCACCCTGTTCGAGCTGTGTGAGGCTTTTTATGCCCTGGGCACCCCCACCCAACTGCGCCTACGCGAAGAAACCATGACCGGCACCGTGGAGGCTCTGCTCAGTGGCAAGGCCGACCTGGCCCTGGGCGTCAGCACCGATGGCAGCGCGTATGCGGGCTTTCAGGCCCTGCCGCTGGGTGACGTGCCCTTTGTGTTTGCGGTGGCGCCGCAGCACCCGCTGGCGGGGCAGCCCGAGCCCTTGGCCGATGCCCACATCGGCCAGTTTCGGGCGGTGGCTGTGGCCGACACCACCCAACGCGGCCAGGGCATGTCCATTGGCCTGCTCTCCGGCCAGGACGTGCTGACCGTGCCCACCATGGAACACAAAGTGGAAGCTCAGCTGATGGGCCTGGGCTGCGGCTTTTTGCCCCTGCCTCTGGCGCAGCCTCTGGCCATGGCGGGGAAGCTGGTGATCAAGCGCACACAGCGTGGCGAGCGGGTGGCCCGGGTTGGCTACGCCTGGCGAGCCCCCCGAGGCCTGGAGACCTCGCCAGACGGTGCCGCCGGGCATGGCAAAGCGCTGCAGTGGTGGCTGGCGCAGCTGGCATCACCCCGCACCCGTCTGGCCCTGCTGAATCCAATGCCCACGCCCACCTGACCCTCGGGCCCCCACCACCACACTGCTACAGTGGCTGCACAACCACGGAGAACACACCCCATGCCCCAATCTGCCCACCCCCGCCAGCCCACCAGCACCACCTCCCCATCAGCGGCCGATGCCCTTGCACCCACCCGCCGGGTGGCGGTGGTCGGTGCGGGCATGGCCGGCATTGCCTGCGCCAGAGCCCTGGCCCAGGCTGGCTGCCAGGTCACCGTCTTTGAAAAAAGCCGGGGCTACGGCGGCCGCATGGCCACCCGACAGACTGAATTTGGCAGCTTTGACCACGGCGCCCAGTACTTCACTGTGCGCGACGAACGCTTCGCCCAGGCCCTGCAAGACACGCCCGATGTGGCCGTGCCCTGGAGCGCCAACAGCGTGCGGGTGCTCGATGCGCTGGGCCATGTGGTGGCCGATGCCCCCCTGCGCCGCGAAGCCCACTATGTGGCCGCTCCCGGCATGAACGCCCTGGTGCGCACCTGGGCCCAGGCACTGGCCGCACAGGGCAGCGCGCAGGTCCAGCTGCACACACGGGTGGTGCGCATCAGCGCCGACCCCATCCACCCCGGAGGCTGGCAGCTGCACACCCAGGACGCCAACGCCGAGGGTGCGCAAAGCGTGGCCGGTGGCTTTGACCAGGTGGTGCTGGCCATGCCACACCCCCAGGTGCTGGAGCTGCTGCAAGCCTCCGGGCTGGACCAGGGCGCTGGCCAGGGCATCGCCCAGGCACTCAGCGCCGTGACCGTGGCCCCCTGCTGGACACTGATGCTGGCCTTCCCCAACGCCATGCAACCCGGCCTGCCCCACCTGGGGCCACAGTGGAATGCGGCACGCAGCACCCACCACCGCATCAGCTGGCTGGCCCGCGAGGGCAGCAAACCCCGGCGCGAACACATCGAGCGCTGGACCGTCCAGGCCAGCCCCGCGTGGTCGGCCGAACACATCGGCGACGCGCCGGAGCGGGTCACGGCCAAGCTGCTCAAAGCCTTCGCCGAGGTCACCGGCATCCGCGCCGAGCCCAGCCACGCCGTGGTGCACCGCTGGCTGTACGCGCAAACCCAGACACCCCTGGGCCAGCCCTACCTGTGGTCACCCGAGCTGAACCTGGGCGTGTGTGGCGACTGGTGCCTGGGCCACCGGGTAGAAGATGCCTTTGTCTCCGGGTTGGAACTGGGCCTTGCCATCGCCTGAGCCACCCTGCCCCCAGGCGGCTGCTGGCTACCGGGGGAGGTTTGCGCCCTCCCCCACCGGGCCTTTGCATGCCGGCTCACTGGTCGCCGCGCTGGCCAGCTGGCTGGACGCCCGCGCCCACCAGGGCCAGTGGCTGGTGCGCCTAGAAGACGTGGACACCCCCCGCTGCAGCCCCGCTGCGGCCAGACTCATCCTGCAGCAGCTGGCGGCCTGTGGCCTGGTCAGCGACGGTCCGGTGTGGGTGCAGTCCGAGCGCGGCACTGCGTATGCACAGGCGCTGGCCCGGTTGCAACAGGCTGGACTGGCCTACCCCTGCGCCTGCACCCGACAAGACATCGAACACGCCCTGCGCGACAGCGGCCAGGTGCGCGAACGCCACACCGAGCTGCGTTACCCCGGCACCTGCCGCAGCGGCACACACGGCAAACCTGGCCGTGCCTGGCGCATGCTGACCACACCCAATTCTCAAATAAACCAGCCTGAATCGCATTATTTAAAAGCATTCTTAGCTCCTTTTATTGAAAATGGAAAGTGGCACTGGCATGACCGCATCAGCGGCTGGCATGCCCAGGATGTGGCACAGCGTGTGGGCGACTTTGTGCTGCGCCGGGCCGATGGACTGTGGGCCTACCAACTGGCGGTGGTGGTGGACGACGCGGCCCAAGGCATCACCCATGTGGTGCGCGGTGCCGACCTGGCCGACAACACCCCGCGCCAGCTGCTGCTGCAGCATGCGCTGGGCCTGCCCCATCCACGCTACCTGCACACCCCGCTGGTGCTGGGGACCGACGGCGAAAAACTCAGCAAGCACAACGGCGCTGCCCCGCTGAACCTGGACGACCCGTTGGCGGCCCTCAACGCCGCAGCCGCCGCCTTGGGCTTGCAGCCGCACACCGCCTGCCCGATGGGCGAAGCCTTGCAGACATGGACGCTGGAGTGGGCCCACCTGCATCCCTGCCCCAGCCCCGCGGCCGACGGGCTCTGTGGCCACTGACCTGGCCCGCCAAGTCCACCCCCTGTGCGCTTCAACACTTGAAATAATAAAAATTTGACTTTTTATTGCCTCTGGCTATAATCCACATCCATGGTCACAGCCGCAATACCTGTGGCCACCACGGCCAGCTGATCCGTGGCAAGCAGTGCCGGTCCCCCAATCCGGCCAGCAGCACCGAATGCACTCAACCGCTTCGGGTTTTCTTCGATACCCATCGAACACGCCTTCCCGCTGAGCGTCGGGTGGCGAGATTTTTTCTCCAGCTCCTGCGGACACCCTGTGTGACTCCGCCTGTTTCTGTACCCATGAATTTCACTTTCCAGCAAGAACCTTCCATCGACTCCGGCCGCTACGTCGTCTCTCCCGCCACCTGCGAAAACCAGGAAGGCGCTTTCCAGGCATCCATCGCCATCCAAAGCGGCCGTGGCAGCAGTTCACACCACCGCGTCCTTCGCTTCCGTCCCACATTCGCCTCCCGTGAGGGCGCACGCCTGTACGCCATCACCCAAGGGCACTGCTGGCTGCAGGCACGCCACGCCGCCTGACGCGGCGCAGCACCCCAGCTCTCTGTCCACCTTGTTTTTTTCCCGCGTTGCCACTGGCCTTGTGCCATGGGCGCGCAACTCACCCCAAAGGATCTATCCATGACCACACGTATCTACGTAGGCAACCTGCCCTACTCCGTCACCGACGACGACCTGCGCCACAACTTCTCCGAGTACGGCAGCGTCAGCTCCGTCAAAGTCATGACCGACCGCGAAAGCGGCCGCTCCAAAGGCTTCGGCTTTGTCGAAATGTCATCCACCACCGAAGGCGCCGCCGCCATCAAAGGCCTGAATGGCCAATCCGTTGATGGCCGTGCCCTGGTGGTCAACGAAGCCCGTCCCCGCGAAGAGCGCCCAGCCGGTGGTGGCGGCGGCTACGGCGGTGGTGGCTACGGCGGTGGTGGTGGTGGTGGCCGCGGCGGCTACTGAGCCCACCCGCCCCTGAACCGTCGCCCCGCGCGACGCTTCCCAAAAGCCGACGGCCTGCCGTCGGCTTTTTTGCGTGGGCTGCTGCACGCGCCTTCCTACAATGCCGGACCCGCCAGCCACAGACCGCCCATGAGCCCAGACCTGCCCACCCACCCGCCCACCCTCCCAGCTTCCGAGGCCCAGCCAGCGCCGCACACCCAGCCGCTACCCCCCAACGCCAGCCCGGCAGCAGCACCCACCCGGCTACCCAAGCCCGGCCCCATCCACCAGCCCCCGCCCGAGGGCGTGTACCTGCGCACCATCAAAAGCTACGTGCTGCGCGCCGGGCGCATGGGCACGGGCCAGGTCAAGGCGTTCGAACAATTTGGCCACCGCTTCCTGCTGGACTACACCGCCGACCGGCCGCTGGACGCCACCTCCGCCTTTGGCCGCAGCGCGCCACTGGTGCTGGAAATCGGCTTTGGCATGGGTGACGCCACCGCCAAAATCGCGCTGGCCCGCCCCGGCGACAATTTTCTGTGCTGCGAAGTACACGAGCCCGGTGTGGGCGCGCTGCTGAAGCACTGCGGCGAGCAAGGCATTGACAACATCCGCATCCTGCGCCACGACGCGGTGGAGGTGCTGGACCACATGCTGCCCCCTGTCAGCCTGGACGGTGTGCACATTTTCTTCCCCGACCCCTGGCACAAAACCAAACACAACAAGCGCCGCCTGATTCAGCCCGCGCTGGTGGCCAGGCTGGCCGCACGGCTCAAACCCGGCGGCTACCTGCACTGCGCCACCGACTGGGAGCCCTACGCCCAGCAAATGCTGGAGGTGCTCAGCGCGGAACCCCTGCTGCACAACACCAGCACCGACCCTGCGCTGGCTGGCTACGCCCCCAAGCCCGACTACCGTCCCCTGACCAAATTCGAAAACCGCGGCCTGAAGCTCGGCCACGGCGTGTGGGACCTGGTGTTTGCGCGCCGTACCGAAAAGTAAAGCAAACAGACTTGCTTTACTGGCTGCCGCGTCTTACATTCAAACGCAGTTCACCCACCGCACCGAGGAGTTCCCATGCAAGCCGATGCCATCGTTTCCAGCAAAGGACAGGTCACCCTACCCGCAGCCATGCGCGCCAAATTGGGGCTGGTACCGGGCTCGCACATACAGTTTGAATTGCGCGGGCGTGAGCTGGTCATCAAACCCGAGCTGCCCATGAGCGCGTACCGGGGCATGCTCAAGCCTTACAACCTGGACCCAGCGGACCTGGAAATCGAAAAAGAAATCGACAAGGACTTTGAATGACCGCGTGGAACGTGGTCGATTCATCAGGCTGGATCGAATATCTGCTCGATACCCCCAGGGCTGATTTGTTCGCTGCCCCAATCGAACAGCGCCAAGCCCTGCTGGTGCCCACCATTGCGCTGTTTGAGGTGCACAGGGTGCTCAGCCGCAAGCTGCCACCCGACGTGGTGAACTCCTGCCTGGATGTGATGCGCCTGGGCCGTGTGCTCGACATCACCGCCGCCCGCGCGGCGGCGGGGGCAGACGTGTCACTGCGCCACCGGCTGGCCATGGGCGATGCCCTCATGTACAGCCTGACCTTGGAGCACGGGGCCACCTTCTGGACACAAGACGTGGACTACCAAGGTCTGCCCAGCGTGCAATTTTTTGCCAAGTGATGAGCACAGCACTGCCCGACGCCTGCTTTAGCGGCCTGAACGAACTCGCTGCCCAAGCCGTGGGCCTGTCCGAGCCCAACCCCCGGGTGGCCTGCCGCCTGCTGTTGGCCGACGGGCGGGTGTTTGACGGCTTCACGCAGGAAGCCGGTGGCCCGCACGCCGAAGTGGTGGCACTGCGCGCGGCCCAGGCCGCAGATGCAGCCACACAAGGCGCCACTGCCATCGTGACCCTGGAGCCCTGCAGCCACCACGGGCGCACCCCGCCCTGCTGCGACGCACTCATCGCTGCGGGCGTGGCGCGTGTGGTGGTGGCACAGACCGACCCCAACCCGCTGGTCAACGGCCAAGGCGTGGCCCGCCTGCGCGCCGCCGGAGTGGTGGTGGACGTACTGGCCCCCGCCCACCCGCTGGCGGTGGCCACACGGGAGCTGAACATCGGCTTTTTCAGCCGCATGCAGCGCGGCCTGCCTTGGGTGCGCCTGAAAGTGGCCGCCTCATTGGACGGCACCACCGCCTTGGCCAACGGCGTAAGCCAATGGATCACCAGCCCAGCTGCACGCACCGACGGCCATGTCTGGCGCCGCCGAGCCGGGGCGGTGCTGACCGGCATGGGCACCGTCGTCACCGACGACCCCCGCCTGGACGTGCGCCTGGTGCCCACCACCCACCAGCCCATGCGCGTGGTCATTGACTCGCGGCTGGAATTGCCCACCACCGCCCGCCTGCTGCCCCCGCCAGGCCGGGTGCTGGTGTACACCGCGCGGCCCTTGGTCGAGGCCAGTGGCCATTCAACCGCCCACACATCCGCCAGTGGCCATTCCCCCCCCAAGGCTGGTTCTGGCCAGGCCGACCCAGCACACGCCCTGCACCAGCAAGCCTTGAGGGCTTGCGGTGCGACGCTGATCAGCTGCCCCGAGGCCCACCGCCCCAAGGTGGACCTGTCCGCCGTTCTGCGTGATCTGGCCCAGCGGGGTGTGAACGAGCTGCATGTGGAAGCGGGCCACCAGCTGAACGGTTCGCTGCTCAAGGCCGGGCTGGTGGACGAGTTGCTGGTGTACCTGGCCCCCAAGCTCATGGGGCCCGGTGCCGGACTGGCCGCCCTGGGACCATTCACGGCCATGGACCAAGCGCTGGACTGGCGCTTTGTGGAAGCCACCTTTGTGGGCACCGACCTGCGGCTGCGCCTTCAGCGGTAAAAAATGAACAAAAACAGGCTCTAGCGCTTATCCAGCATCATTACTCAGCTATTAAATAATTTAATAGCAAACTATTGAATATCAACAAGCGATGAAGCCGTATTTTTCTTGAATTTTTTGCCTGTGCCCCCACCCATTGCCACCCCATCCACCCGCCTGCCCGTGCGCGATGGCGTCTCGGCCAGTTGCCTGGTGCTGCCCAGCAGCCGACGGCCACTGTGGCCGAGCCTGCTCGACGCCCTGGCCGAGCGGCTGCCCAGCGTGAGCCGTGCCGACTGGCAACAGCGGCTGGACGCGGGCCAGGTGTGCAACGCCTGGGGCCAGCCCCTGGCCGCCCACAGCCCAACACACAGCGGACAGCGGGTGTACTACTGGCGGCATGTACCCGACGAGCCCGAGCTGCCCTTTACCTACCAGGTGCTGTACCAAGACCGACATCTGCTGGTGGTTGACAAACCCCATTGGGTGCCGGTGACCCCCGCCGGGCGCTACGCCCGCAGCAGCCTGCTGGCACGCCTCAAGCGCGAACTCGGGCTGCCCGAGCTCAGCCCTATCCACCGCATCGACCGCGAAACGGCGGGGCTGGTGGCCTTTGCGCTGCGCCCGCAAGACAGAGACGCGTACCAGGCGCTGTTTCGCGAACGGGTGGTGCACAAGGTGTATGAAGCCGTGGCCCCAAGCCCCCCACCCGAGCGCTCATGGCCCGTGCTCAGGCACACCCGGCTGGCGGAGGACGAGCAGGCATTTTTTCGGATGCATGAAGTACCCGGCCCACCCGACAGCGAAACCCGTGTGCAGTGGCTGCGCCATGTGCCCGGTACCGCCCTGAGCCTGTATCGGCTGGAGCCTATCACCGGCAAACGCCACCAACTGCGGGTACACATGGCGGGCTTGGGGCTGCCCATCGCCAATGATGTCTTCTACCCCAGCGTCACCCGCGGACCCGACCAACCAGACGACTACCCCCACCCGCTGCAGCTGCTGGCCCGCAGGCTTGCGTTTGTGGACCCCATCACCGGGGTGCCACACCGTTTCAGCAGCCAGCTCCAACTGGCCATGGCCCAGCACCAGCCGCCCCACTGAGCGCGCTGTGGCAGCGCCTGGGCACTTACACGCGTTCAGCCACCCAGGCCACCACACCGGCCAATGCCTGGGGCAGCGCCGCAGCGTTGGTGCCGCCGGCCATGGCCATGTCGGGCTTGCCGCCGCCTTTGCCGCCCACCTGTTGGGCCACAAAGTTGACCAGCTCACCCGCTTTGACCTTGCCCACGGTGTCGGCGGTTACGCCCGCAGCGAGCTGAACCTTGTCGCCATCCACAGCGGCCAGCACGATGGCGGCGGTTTTGAGCTTGTCTTTCAGCTTGTCCAGGGTGTCGCGCAGCACCCTGGCATCGGCCCCTTGCAGCACGGCGGCCAGCACCTTGATGCCTTTTACGTCCACCGCCTGGCCCAGCAACTCATCGCCCTGGGCAGAAGCCAGCTTGCCCTTGAGGGCGGCCATTTCCTTTTCCAACTCACGCACCTGACCCAGCAGGCCATCCACCCGGGCGTGCACTTCATTCGGCGTGACCTTGAGCGTGCCGGCCACCCCACCCAGCATGGCCTCCATGTTTTGCATGTAGGCCAGGGCGTTCAGGCCAGTGACGGCCTCCACCCGGCGCACGCCAGCGGCCACACCGCCCTCGGCGGTGATGGTGAACACGCCAATGTCGCCGGTGCGCTGCACATGGGTGCCGCCGCACAGCTCGCGGCTGGAGCCGATGTCGAGCACGCGCACGGTGTCGCCGTATTTCTCACCGAACAGCATCATGGCGCCGGTTTGCTTGGCGCTTTCAATGTCCATCACCCGGGCCTGTGCGGCGGCGTTGGCCAAAATTTCGTCGTTGACGCGGCGCTCCACTTCGCGGATTTGGGCGTCGGTCATGGGGGCGTTGTGCACGAAGTCGAAGCGGGTTTTGTCGGCATCGACCAAGCTGCCCTTTTGCTGCACGTGCTCGCCCAGCACTTCGCGCAGGGCTTTGTGCATCAGGTGGGTGGCACTGTGGTTGCGCACGGTGGCGGCGCGGGCAGCTGTGTTCACCTCAGCAACCACGGTGTCGCCCACGGCCAGCGTGCCAGTTTCCAGCACGCCGTGGTGGCCAAACACGTCGGACTTGATTTTGTGTGTGTCGGCCACGGCAAAGCGGGCACTTCCGCTGACCAGTTCTCCCTGGTCACCCACCTGGCCACCGCTTTCGGCGTAGAAGGGGGTGGTGTCGAGCACCACCACGCCATTTTCACCATGTTTTATGGTTGCTACGCTTGTTCCATCTACATACACAGCTACCACTTTGGCAGTAGCGGTCAGCTCTTCGTAGCCCACAAAGCTGTTGCCCGCGCCGGTGTACTCCAGCGCCTTGTCCATCTTGAACTTGCCGGCGGCGCGGCCTTTGGCCTTCTGCGCCTCCATGGCGGCCTTGAAGCCTTCTTCGTCCACCGTCACACCACGTTCGCGGCACACATCGGCGCTCAGGTCGAGCGGGAAGCCGTAGGTGTCGTGCAGCTTGAAGGCCACGTCGCCGGGCAGCACGGTCACGCCGCCGTTGGCTTGACCATCGGCTCCGTTGGTGCCGAGGGCGCTGTCCAGAATCTCCATACCCGTGGCCAGCGTTTCGTAAAAGCGCTCTTCCTCGGCCTTCAGGATGTCGGTGATGCGCTGGGCTTGGGATGCCATGTTGGGGTAGGCGTCGCCCATCATGCGCACCAGGTCGGGCACCAGTTTGTGGAAGAACGGGGTTTTCTGGCCCAGCTTGTAGCCGTGGCGGATGGCGCGGCGCACGATGCGGCGCTGCACATAGCCCCGGCCTTCGTTGGACGGAATCACGCCGTCGCTGATGAGGAAGGATGTGGCGCGGATGTGGTCGGCAATCACCTTCAGCGAGGGGTTGCTGAGATCAGCCGTGCCCGTTTCGCGGCCAGCGGCTTTGATGAGTTGGTCAAAAATGTCGATTTCGTAGTTGCTGTGCACATGCTGCAGGATGGCCGCCAGGCGCTCCAGGCCCATGCCGGTGTCCACGCAGGGCGCGGGCAGCGGGGTGACGGCACCGGTTTCGTCCATGTTGAACTGCATGAACACGTTGTTCCAGATTTCGATGAAGCGGTCACCGTCTTCATCGGGGCTGCCGGGGGGGCCGCCGGGGATGTGGTCGCCGTGGTCATAGAAAATCTCGGAGCAAGGGCCACAGGGGCCGGTGTCGGCCATCATCCAGAAGTGGTCGCTCTTGTAGCGGCCACCCTTGTTGTCGCCAATGCGAATCACACGCTCGGGCGGCAGGCCAATTTCTTTGGTCCAGATGTCATAGGCCTCGTCGTCTTCGGCGTAGACCGTGGCCAGCAGGCGCTCTTTGGGCAGCTTGTAGACCTCGGTCAGCAGCTCCCAGGCCCACTTCAGGCTTTCGCGCTTGAAGTAGTCGCCAAAGCTCCAGTTGCCCAGCATTTCAAAGAAGGTGTGGTGGCGGGCGGTGTAGCCCACGTTTTCCAGGTCGTTGTGCTTGCCACCGGCACGCAGGCAGGCCTGCACGGATGCGGCACGCACGTAGTTGCGCTTGTCGGTGCCCAAGAACACATCTTTGAACTGCACCATGCCGCTGTTGGTGAACATCAGCGTGGGGTCGTTGCCGGGCACCAGCGGGCTTGACGCCACCACGGTGTGGCCCTTGGAGGCAAAGAAGTCGAGGAAGGTCTTGCGGATATCGGCAACGGTAGCGACGGGTGCGTGGGTGGTCATGGTGAGTACCGGATGGAATTTGGGAGCAAGTGGCCAACAAGGCCCTCGGCGCTGCACCTCGTGTCGCCACGCGAACGAAGCCAGCAAACCCGGTATTTTCCTTCAGTCTGAGGGTGCTGCCGCAGCCACATGGGCTGGTACCACCCAATGGGTCACTTTCGGCACTGCAAACCCGCTTGCGCCCCGCTATGCTGATCCGCTTGCCGACCTATCCATCCGCTGGTTGGCTTTGTTGCCTACCCACCCCACACCACTGCCATGACCACCTCCCCCCTGTCCCAACTCAAAGACCCCACCCTGCTCCAAACCGATGCCCTGGTCAACGGCCAGTGGGTCAGTGGCCCCAGCCGCTTTGCCGTGACCGACCCGGCCACGGGCACTCACCTGGCCGATGTGGCCAACCTGGGGCCAGCTGATGCCGAAGCGGCCATCCGCGCTGCCAACGCCGCCTGGCCAGCCTGGCGCAGCAAAACCGCCAAGGAGCGCAGCACCATCCTGCGCAAGTGGTTTGATTTGCTGATGGCCAACCAGGACGATCTGGGCCGCATCATGACCGCCGAACAAGGCAAGCCCCTGCCCGAGGCCAAAGGCGAAGTGGCCTACGGCGCGAGCTTTGTGGAGTGGTTTGCCGAAGAGGCCAAGCGCGTCAACGGCGAAACCCTGCCTCAGTTCGACAACAACCGCCGCCTGATGGTGCTCAAGCAACCCATTGGCGTTTGCGCTGCCATCACGCCTTGGAACTTCCCGCTGGCCATGATCACCCGCAAGGTGGCCCCGGCGCTGGCCGCAGGTTGCACCGTCATCATCAAACCGGCCGAGCTGACGCCGCTGACCGCGCTGGCTGCTGCCGAACTGGCCAACCGCGCTGGCATTCCAGCTGGGGTGCTGAACATGATCACCGCCGATGCCGACAACAGCATTTCTGTGGGCAAGGTGCTGTGCGCCAGCGACGTGGTGCGCCACATCAGCTTCACCGGCTCCACCGAAGTGGGCCGCATTTTGATGGCGCAAAGCGCGCCCACCGTCAAAAAAATAAGCCTGGAGCTGGGCGGCAATGCGCCCTTCATCGTGTTCAACGACGCCGACATCGACAGCGCTGTGGAAGGCGCGTTTGCCAGCAAATACCGCAACGCAGGGCAAACCTGTGTGTGCAGCAACCGCCTGTATGTGCAAAGCGGCGTGTACGACGAGTTTGTGGCCAAATTTTCCGCCAAAGTGGCCACCGCCAAAGTGGGCAACGGCTTTGAAGACGGCGTGAACCAAGGCCCGCTGATTGAAGAAGCCGCCTTGCAAAAAGTAGAGCGGCATGTAGCCGACGCAGTTGCGAAGGGTGCCCGTTTGATGGTGGGTGGCAAGCGGTTGCAAGGCCAGGCGTCGGCACAATTCTTCGAGCCCACTGTGGTGGCCGACGCCACCGCCGACATGCTGTGCGCCAAGGAAGAAACATTTGGCCCCTTCGCCCCGGTGTTCAAGTTCGAGCACGAGCACGAGGCCATCGACGCCGCCAACGCCACCGAGTTTGGCCTGGCCAGCTACTTTTACAGCCGGGACATCGGCCGCATTTACCGCGTGGCCGAGGCACTGGAGTACGGCATGGTGGGCATCAACGTCGGCATTCTGGCCACCGAGCACGTGCCGTTTGGCGGCGTGAAGCAGTCCGGCCTGGGCCGCGAGGGCTCGCACCACGGCATGGACGACTACGTTGAAATCAAGTACCTGTGCATTGGCGACATCCTGAAGTGATGCTGGCCATGGCCGGTGGCGGGGGTGACGCCACGCGGACCCGCTAGAATGCGTGGCTTCGCGGGTGTAGTTCAATGGCAGAACGGCAGCTTCCCAAGCTTCATACGAGGGTTCGATTCCCTTCACCCGCTCCAAATACCCCTATCCCCCTGGCCCCAGGACACCCCATCACCCGCTGAATGGCTTTGCCTCGGCGGGTTTTTTTATGCCCAGACTCCCGGCCCACGTGCACGAGGCACCCCACCTACACCTCAGTTGTTGCTCATGGCATGCACGTCCTCCAGGGAAATGAGGCCCTGGAGCACTTTTTCGATGCCGTCCTGGCGCAGGGTCTGCATGCCTTCGAGCAAGGCCTGGTGCTGAATCTCTTCAGCGCGCGCGCCCTTTTGGATGAGGCGACGCTGCTCCTGCGACATGCTCAGCAGCTCGTGCAAGCCCACGCGACCCTTCACCCCCCGGTTGTCGCAGACCTTGCAGCCGGGGCTGTGGTAGTGCATGAGCTGGCCGTCTACACCAAAGCGCTCAAGCCACTCCGCAAGCACCGCATCGCGCTCGCGCATGCCTGGTTGGGTGTACACATGCATGTAGTCGTCAAGCAGCTCCTCGACCTGCTCGGGCGTGGCGGGTGTGGCCACCCGGCACGCTTTGCAAAGCCGCTTGCCCAGGCGCTGGGCCAGGATGGCCAGCAGCGAATCGGCGAAGTTGAAGGGGTCCATGCCCATGTCCAGCAAGCGGGTGACGGTCTCGGGGGCGCTGTTGGTGTGCAGGGTAGACATCACCAGGTGGCCGGTCAGCGATGCCTCGATGGCCATGTGGGCGGTCTCGGCATCGCGGATTTCGCCCACCATGATGACGTCGGGGTCGGCCCGCAAAAAAGACTTGAGTGCCTTGGCAAACGTCCAGTCAATTTTGGGGTTGATCTGAACCTGCCGCAGGCCCACCTGGGTAATTTCCACTGGGTCTTCGGCCGTCCAGATTTTGGTTTCCGGCCGGTTGATAAAGCCCAGCGCCGAGTGCAAGGTGGTGGTTTTGCCTGAGCCGGTGGGGCCCACGCACAGCACCATGCCGTAAGGCCGCTGCACCGCCCAGCTCAGGCGCTCTAAGTTGGTGGGCGACAGACCAATCTGGTTCAGCGGCAGGGGTTTGGAGGCCGCCAGCAGCCGCATGACCACGTCTTCCACCCCGTTGGCGGTGGGGATGGTGGCTACCCGCAGCTCCAGCTTGTGCGCGGGGGAGTACTTGGCAAAGTTGATCTTGCCGTCCTGGGCGCGCCGCCGCTCCGAAATGTCCAGGTCGCACATGATCTTGATGCGCGCCACCAGTGCCGAACGGTAGTTGGGCGGCAGCTCCAGATAGAGCTTGAGGGTGCCGTCCTTGCGAAAGCGGATACGGATTTTTTCTTTGCCGGCAGGGCACTCGACGTGGATGTCAGAGACGCCTTGCTCATGTGCCTCGATGATCATGGTGTTGATGAGGCGCACCAGCTGGTTGTCTGACTGCTCGATGGGCTTTTCAGAGCCGATGTCCTCCAGCATGTCGGGCGTGTCAATCTGCATTTGTGCCAGCAGGGAGCTGCCGTCAATGGCAGCTGCATCTACCTTGACCGATGGCACGGGCGTCAGGCCATGGGCTCGGTAGGCATCGGCCAAGCGGGTCAGCACCGAGCCCAGTGGGGCCAGCGCAGCCACCACCTTGCACTGCGAGGTGAACTCCAGCTCGCTGATGGCAGGGCGGCGGGTGGGGTCCTCCATGGCCACCACCAGGCGGCCGTCGCGCAGCATGAGCGGGAACACCTCCAGGCGCTCGGCCATGGAAAACGGCACTGCCTTGACGGCCTCCAGCGTCACTGGAAAAGTGGCCGGGTCCACCATGGGGTAGCCCATTTTGTGGGCCAGTGCCATTTGCAGGTTGGCCCGGGTCACCATCCCTTTTTTGACCAACAGTTCGCCCAACGGGGTGCCTTGCTCGGTGCTTTGCAGCCTGAGTGCGTCGCGCAGCTGGTCGTCGGTGATCAACCCCAGCGCCACCAGAGACTCGCCCAGCCGGATCACCGGCAGGCGCGACTGCATGTCAATGGCCTGCATCAGCTGGTCGGGTGAAATGACCTGGGTGCTGACCAGCACATCGCCCAGCTTGCGGTTGCGCAGTTCGTCCTGCTCAACGATGACCTGCTTGAGCTGCGACTGCGTCACGTGCGACTTGGCCAGCAAAATTTCGCCCACCCGCTCGCCCACATTGAAGGACTTGTACGCATGCCGGGGAATAAACACCCGCGACGCCGAGCCTTTGTCGTTGAGCGGTGGAAACAAAAACAGCCCCTGCTCCAGCTCGACATGGCCAATGGTCTGGCCCTTGAGTTCCTCGCCATCGGCATACACCACCAAAAATGGGGTCACGGGATGGTGCGACAGCAAGGCCGCGTGGGGATCGTTGCTGGGGGTGGTTTCCGGGTTGACGGGCTCATCGAGCGCCAGGTGGCGAAACTGCGAAAACTTCAGGGAAATGGGCTTTTGCCCGCGCGCCAGCTGCACCGACACACGGCCACCGCGCAAATCAAAGTGCACCAGCAGCGTGCGGGTGCGTTTGCGGTTCATGCCCTCCAGCGTGCTGGGCAAAGGGCCCGCCGACGTTTGTACCTGCGGATAGGCAGCAAACGGTGGCGTGGGCCACCAAAAGGCGTTGGGATTGTCCTCGTCCAGCATGGCCGGACGGGTGTCATAAAACGACATGTGCTCAGATGCCATGGACGGTGCTCTCAGGCAGTGGGTAGGGTGGGTGCCAACCCCGGTGTGCACGCACCACGCGCCGCACACCTTGGTGTATTGGCAAGCTTACCGGAAAGGCCTGGCGGCACAATGGCGCCATGCCGCAGCATTGCCTCCACCCCTGCCACCCCACCCCACGCCGCCAGTGGCTGGCAGGCATGGCCCGCTTGGCCAGCTTCGCGGCGCTGGCTGCACACCTGGGCGCCGCCGCCAACCCGCTGGCACTTGCTGCAGCCCCCATCGACATCAACCACGCCAGCGAAGCCGATCTGGACAGCCTGGACGGTGTGGGCCCAGCCTTGACCGCGCGCATCCTGGCACAGAGGGCGCAGGCACCTTTCGAGGGGTGGGCAGACCTTATGCGGCGCGTCAAAGGCATTCGCCAGGCCACCGCGCAGCGGCTGGCCGCCCAGGGGGTGACCGTCAACGGGCAGGCGTTGGCGCCGGAACCTGAACAGAGCCAGTCGAGCGAGCGGAGCCGGCAGTAGCCTCGCCATAGCCCCCCCCTCCGGGGGTGTGCACTTCGAACACGTCACCCACCGCCATGGCCGTGCTGCCAATGTGGGGCATCACTTCCACCTGGCCGTTGGCGCGCACCACCCGGTTGATGCCGGGCGCACCGGGCAAGCCCCCGGCCATGCCGAAGGCGGGCTGGGTGCGGCCGTTGCTGAGGATGCTGGCCGTCATGGGCTCCAGGAAGCGCACACGGCGCACGCCCCCGTCGCCACCGCGCCAGCGCCCTGCCCCGCCCGAACCCTTGCGGATGGCGTAGCCCTCCAGGCGCACCGGAAAGCGGTACTCCAGCACCTCGGGGTCGGTCAGGCGGGAGTTGGTCATGTGGGTTTGCACCACGCTGGTGCCGTCAAATCCCCCAATGGGCTGGCCCTGGACATCAAACTCCCCGCCGGCACCGCTGCCGCCCGAGATGGTTTCGTAGTACTGGTGCAGCTCGTTGCCAAAGGTGAAGTTGTTCATGGTGGGCTGCCCCCCCGCCATGACGCCGAGCGCACCAAACAGTGCGTTGGTGATGCAGGTGCTGGTTTCCACATTGCCTGCCACCACGGAGGCTGGCGGGTTGGGGTTGAGCATGCAGCCCGCTGGAATGAGCACCTGCAAAGGCTTGAGACACCCCGCGTTGAGCGGGATGTCGTCGTCCACCAGCGTGCGAAACACGTACAGCACCGCCGCCATGCACACCGCCCGGGGCGCGTTGAAGTTGTTGGTCTGCTGCGGACTGGTGCCGCTGAAATCAATGACGGCGCTGCGGCTGGCCGCGTCGAGCGACACGGCCACCTGAATCTGCGCGCCGTTGTCCAGCGCCAGCGTGAAGCGGCCACTTTGCATGCGCGCAGCCAGGCGGGCAATGGCCCGGCGCACCGCCTCTTCGGCGTTGTCTTGCACATGGCCCATGTAGGCCTGCACCACGTCCAGGCCAAACTGCTCCACCATGCGGCGCAGCTCCTGGACGCCTTTTTCGTTGGCGGCAATCTGGGCCTTCAGGTCGGCAAGGTTTTGCACCGGGTTGCGGCTGGGCCAGTCGGTGGTGCCGCCACCCGTGGCCAGCAGCTCCAGCATGGCGGCCTCTTGCAGCACACCCTGGTCCACCAGCTTGAAGTTTTGAATCTGCACGCCTTCTTCGGCAATGGTGGTGGAAAACGGCGGCATGGAGCCCGGCGTAATGCCACCGATGTCGGCATGGTGACCTCTGGACCCGACATAGAACATGGGCACGTCGCCACCCATAAACACGGGGGTGATGACGGTCACATCGGGCAAGTGGGTGCCACCGTGGTAGGGGTCGTTGAGGACGTACACGTCGCCGGGGTGCATGCGGCCTGCGTTGTCATGGATGACGGTCTGGATGCTCTCGCCCATTGACCCGAGATGCACCGGCATATGGGGGGCGTTGGCAATCAGGTGGCCCTGTGCGTCGAACAGTGCGCACGAAAAATCCAGCCGTTCTTTGATGTTGACCGAGTAGGCGGTGTTTTGCAGCTGTAGCCCCATTTGCTCGGCAATGTTCATGAACAGGTTGTTGAACACCTCCAGCAGCACCGGGTCCACCAGGGTACCAGCCGCAAAAATAGCAGCACGCTCTTCAATTCTGACAAGCGATAGATGGTTAAAAGTCGTCAAATTGGCAGCCCAGCCTGGCTCGACCACGGTGGTGGCGTTCTTCTCGGCAATGATGGCGGGGCCGGGCACCACGTCACCAGGGCGCAGGTCTTCGCGCACCACCAGCCGGGCATCGTGCCACTGGCCGCCGCTGTACATGGGCAACACCTCGCGGGTGGGCACGGGGCGCTCGGGGTGCAGGGCTTGGGCCACCTCGGCAGGGGCATCGCCCGAGCGGACGGCCTCCACCGATATGGCCTCGATCACCAGCTCTTTGCCCTGCATCAGAAAAGAGTAGCGCTGCCGGTAAGCCGCCTCGAAGCGGGTCTGCAGCTCCCCCTGGTTGCCCCAGGGCACCACCAGCGCCGCATCGCTGCCGGCATAGCGCAGGTGGGCACGGCGGTGCACCTGCACCGCCTGCTCTCCCGCGCCCTGGGTTTGCTGCGTCAACTCGGTGCGGGCCTGCTCGGCCAGTGCCTCCAGCTGCGGTGCCACCCGCGCCATCGACTCGGGGCCCAGCGGCAGCTCAATGGCCTGCTCGCGGATCAGGTTCTGGTCGGCCAGACCCATGCCGTAGGCGCTAAGCACCCCTGCCAGAGGGTGCACCAGCACCCGGGTCATGCCCAGCGCATCGGCCACCAGGCAGGCGTGCTGGCCACCTGCACCGCCAAAACACTGCAGGGTGTAGCGGGTAACGTCGTAGCCCCGCGCCACCGATATTTTTTTGATGGCATTGGCCATTTGCTGCACCGCAATTTGCACAAAACCCTCGGCACAGGCCTCTGGGGTCAGGGCGGGCGCGTGGGCTGACTCGGGTCTTTGGGCGCTCACCCGCTGCGCCAGCTCGGCAAAGTGCTGGCGCACCACGTCAGCGTCCAGCGGCTCATTGCCCTGCGGGCCAAACACCTGCGGAAAGTAGCGCGGCTGCACCTTGCCCAACATGACGTTGGCATCGGTCACGGCCAGTGGGCCACCGCGCCGGTAGCTGGCCGGGCCGGGGTTGGCCCCGGCGCTTTGCGGCCCCACCCGAAAACGCGAGCCGTCAAAGGCCAGCAGCGAGCCACCACCGGCTGCCACGGTGTGTATGGACATCATGGGGGCGCGCATGCGAACACCGGCCACCTGGGTCTCGAACTCGCGCTCGAACTCGCCGGCATAGTGGCTCACGTCGGTGCTGGTGCCGCCCATGTCAAAACCAATGACGCGCACACCCTGGGAGGTGGGCGAACCCTGCAAGGCCAACTCCGCTGTCCGGGCCATGCCCACAATGCCACCAGCCGGGCCGGAGAGGATGGCGTCTTTGCCCTGAAACACCTGGGCATCGGTCAACCCGCCGCTGGACTGCATGAAGAAGAGCTTGACGCCCGGCATTTCCGCCGCGACCTGGTCCACATAGCGGCGCAGGATGGGCGAGAGGTAGGCATCCACGACGGTGGTGTCGCCCCGGCTGACAAACTTCATCATGGGGCTGGTGCCATGGCTGGTGCTGACCTGGGTAAAGCCCACCTCGCGGGCCAGCTCGGCAGCCCTGGCCTCGTGGGCGCTGTAGCGGTAGCCGTGCATGAACACCACCGCCACACTGCGCAGGCCCACGTCGTAGGCAGCCCACAGGTGCTCGCGCAGGTGGGCCTCGTCCAGGGGCAACACCACATCACCGTGGGCACCCATGCGCTCCTGCGCCTCAATGACACGGCTGTACAGCAGCTCGGGCAACACGATGTGGCGGTCAAACAACCGGGGGCGGTTTTGGTAGGCGATGCGCAGCGCGTCCCGAAAGCCGCGGGTGGTGATCAGCAACGTGGGCTCGCCCTTGCGCTCCAGCAGCGCGTTGGTGGCCACGGTGGTGCCCATCTTCACGCAAGCCACCTGCTCGGGAACGATGGCCTCGCCAGGCGCCAGGCCGAGCAAATGGCGCATGCCGGCCACAGCGGCGTCGCGGTAGTGCTCGGGGTTGTCGCTGAGCAGCTTGTGGGTCAGCAGCTCAAAGCCGCCGTCCTGGCTGCCAGGCAGCGGCCGCTTGGCCACGATGTCGGTGAAGGTGCCGCCCCGGTCGATCCAGAACTGCCAGCGGGGGTCGAGGGTAATGGCCATAAACCGTCCTGAAAAATATAGCTAACTATTAAATAAATACAAGCGCAAATGGCAATTTTTGCTATAAATAAATCGCATCACAGCGATGCGGCGGCACGTGCCGCCTGGTCGTACATGCCCGAGAGCACGCGCAGCAGGCGCGCCAGTTCGCCAATGTCTTTGTTGAGGGCATCGTCGGCATTGAGCGCGTCAATGAGGCAGTTCTCGCGGATCTCGCGGTAGCGCTGCACATAGGCCTGACCCGCCTCGGTGGCGGCGTAGGTGACCTCTTTACCCGCTTTGCGCGAGGCCACCACACCCAGCCCCTGCAGCTTTTTGAGCGAGTAGTTGATGAGGTGGGTGTCTTCCACGTTCATGATGAAGCAAATGTCGGCCAGGCGCTTGTCCCGCGCCCGGTGGGTGACGTGGTGCAGCACCAGCACGTCCAAAGGCATCAGGTCGCGCAAACCCGCTGCCGCCATGCAGTGCACCACCCAGCGGTGGAAGGCATTGCCCGCGACGATGAGGCCAAACTCGAACTCGCTCATCTCCGCACTGTGCGGCGACACCAAGTGGGCCGACGACACAATGGCCTCGCCCGCCCCCTTGCCGAAGCCCGCCTCCGCTGCCGTCACTTGCGACTTTCTGGCCATGCACTCTTCCTCACAGTCCTGGACATTCAAACGACCCACCAACCTGTGAACCCGACCCACGCCAACCCGCAGGCCTGGTCCACACCCTGCGGCAAAGTCTATATATTTCGCAGACGATTTGCCAACGATTTGTTGACGTCAAGGGAAAACACCCATCGCAAATTGCCGCGCCACTTCTACAGTGCGTGCAGCTGGGTGTGACCGTTCCTGTGCAGATGGGTCTTGTCGCCCGGCACGTGTTTTGCTCAGCCCCCTGAGCCTGTTTTGTCTCTCACTGATTGGAGCCTTCATGAAACGCCGTGCCTTCCACCTCACCCTGGCCGCTGCCGCCCTCACCCTGTCGGGAGCCAGCTTTGCACAAACCAAGTGGGACCTGCCCTCTGCCTACCCGGCCACCAACTTCCACTCGGTCAACCTGGCGCAGTTCGCGGCCGATGTGGACAAGGCCAGCGGCGGCAAGCTCAAAATCACGGTGCACCCGGGCGCGTCGCTCTTCAAAGGCCCGGAGATCAAACGTGCGGTGCAGGGCGGACAGGCGCAGGCTGGCGAAATTCTGTTGGCCGCCTACCAGAACGAGTGGCAAATGTTCGGCGCCGACGGCCTGCCCTTCTTGGCCGACAGCTACGACGACTCGCTCAAACTCTACAAGGCCCAAAAACCCATTCTGGACAAAAAGCTGGGTGAGCAAGGCCTGTCGCTGCTCTACACCGTGCCGTGGCCACCCCAGGGCCTGTACAGCAAGAAGCCGATTTCCAGCGCCGCCGACCTCAAGGGCAGCAAGTGGCGCGCCTACAGCCCCGCCACCAGCCGGATTGCCGAGCTGGTAGGGGCACAACCCGTCACGGTACAAGCGGCCGAGCTGTCGCAGGCGCTGGCCACCGGTGTGGTCGAAACCAACATGACCTCTGGCGCCACCGGTGTGGACAGCAAGTTTTACGAGCACCTGAAGCACTACTACGACGTGCAGGCCTGGCTGCCCAAAAACGCCGTTCTGGTCAATAAAAAAGCCTTTGACGCCCTGGACAAACCCACCCAGGACGCGGTGCTCAAAGCCGCCGCCGATGCCGAGGCACGCGGCTGGGCCGAGTCCCGCAAGGTCAACACCGACACCCTGGACAAGCTCAAGGCCAACGGCATGGCCGTGGTCCCGCCATCACCCGCCCTCAAGGCGGACCTGAAAAAGGTGGGCGACACCATGCTCAAAGAATGGCTGGACAAGGCCGGGCCTGAGGGCCAGGCCCTGCTCGACGCCTACCGCAAGTAAGGCCCCCTGCCCCACCCGCAGGCCACCCACGTCCACCCCGCCCACCCCACACCCCGGCCCACCATGCGCAAACTGTTGGACTCCATTTACCTGGGCGCAGCCTGGCTGGCCGCACTATGCATGGTGGGTGTGCTGACCATGGTGCTGCTGTCGGTGCTGGGGCGCTTGCTGCACTTTCATGTGCCCGGCACCGATGCCTACGCAGGCTATGCCATGGCGGGCGCAGGCTTCATGGCCCTGGCCCACACGCTCAAGCGGGGTGAACACATCCGGGTCACGCTCATCATTGGTCGGTTGGGGGGGCGGACCCGCCAGGGCATGGAGCTGTGGGCACTGAGCGTGGGCATGCTGCTGGCGGCGCTGTTTGCGTGGTTCTCATGGCGGCTGGCGTGGCAGTCGCACAGCTTTCATGACATCTCCACCAGCAGCGATGCCACCCCGCTGTGGATACCCCAGCTGTTCATGGCCGTGGGCACCACCGTGCTGTGGCTGGCCCTGCTGGACGACTGGGTGCTGGCGCTGCGCGGCCGTCGCACCCAACCCACAGACGGAGACACCCGCCATGAATGACATGCTCATCACCGGTTTGCTGCTGGTGGCGCTGTTTGCCCTGCTGGGCAGTGGCGTCTGGATTGGCCTGACCCTGGCCGGCGTGGCCTGGGTGGGCATGGAGGTGTTTTCCAGCCGCCCGGCGGGCGACGCCATGGCCATCACCATCTGGGGCTCGGCCAGCAGCTGGACGCTGACCGCCCTCCCCTTGTTTGTGTGGATGGGCGAAATCCTCTTTCGCACCAAGCTCTCCGAGAGCATGTTCAAAGGCCTGGCCCCGTGGGTGAACGTGCTGCCCGGGCGGCTGCTGCACACCAACGTGCTGGGCAGCGCCATTTTTGCGGCGGTCTCAGGCTCATCGGCGGCCACCTGCGCCACCATCGGCAAAATGACCATTCCCGAGCTGGAGCGCCGGGGCTACCCGGTGGACAAAATCATCGGCTCGCTGGGCGGCTCGGCCACCCTGGGTTTGCTGATTCCACCGTCCATCATCATGATCGTGTACGGCGTGGCCGCCGAGGTGTCCATTGCCAAGCTGTTTGTGGCGGGCGTGGTACCAGGGCTGCTGCTGGCCACGTTGTTCAGCGGCTCACTGGCCATCTGGGCGCTGCGCCATCCCGAGCAGGTGCCCCAGGCCGATGCCGACATGACGCTGGGTGCCAAGCTGCGCGAGTCGCGCCACCTCCTCCCCATCATGGCCCTCATTGGCGCGGTCATTGGTTCCATTTACGCGGGGGTGGCCACCGCCACCGAAGCGGCAGCCATCGGGGTGGTGGGTGCACTGGTGCTGTCGGCGCTGCAGGGTTCACTCAACCGAAAAACCTTTGCCGACGCGCTGATGGGCGCCACCCGGCTGTACTGCATGATCGCTCTCATTCTGGCGGGCGCAGCGTTTCTGACCCTGGCCATGGGCTACATCGGTCTGCCGCGCCACCTGGCGGAGTTTGTCGGTGGCCTCGGCCTGTCGCCTGCGGTGCTGCTGTTTGCACTGGCGCTGTTCTATATCTTGCTGGGGTGCTTTCTGGACGGCATTTCCATGGTGGTGCTGACCATGGGGGTCATACTGCCCACGGTCACCGCAGCGGGCATAGACCTGATCTGGTTCGGCATCTTCATCGTCATCGTGGTTGAGATGGCGCAAATCACCCCGCCGGTGGGCTTCAACCTGTTTGTGCTCCAGGGCATGACGGGACGGGAAATCACCTACATCGCCCGCGTGACCATGCCCTATTTCTTCCTGATGGTGCTGGCTGTGGTGCTGCTGTGGATGTTCCCCGCGCTGGTGACCTGGCTGCCATCCCGCATGTGAGCCCTGCGCGCACCGCCAGCCTGGCCCGTCCGCCACTGCCCACCCCATGAGCCTGCGCTGCATCATCGACGTGGAAGCCTCGGGCTTTGGCACCGGCAGCTACCCGATTGAAGTCGGAACAGTGCTGCCCTGTGGCCGCTCGTACTGCGCCCTCATCCACCCCGAGCCGGACTGGACGCACTGGGAGGCCAGCGCCGAGGGGGTGCATGGCATCACCCGGGGGGCGCTGCAGGCGCACGGCAAATCCGCCGCCACCGTGGCCCGGCAACTCAACGAATGCCTGCGCGGCCAGACGGTGTACACCGACGCCTGGTACCACGACTACCAGTGGCTGGCCCGGCTGTTCGACGCGGCCAACCTGCAGCCCGCCTTCAAGCTGCAAGACCTGCGCACCCTGCTCAGCGAAGAAGCCAAGGCCAGCTGGCAAAGTACCCGCGAGGCGGTCGCCCAGGAGCTGCAGCTCAACCGCCACCGCGCCAGCAACGATGCCCGGGTGCTGCAACGCACCCTGCAGCGCGTCACATCCCCGGCAGACACACCGCCGCACCATCCAGGCCAAGACAACATCGGGTAAGCCCTAGGGTCAGCGGCCCGCTGTGTTGACAAACATCAAACGCCAGAGGCCAACCCCCACAAACAATGGGTCTCCTTGCGGCATTACTCCCACCCGTATCTCTGCCGCTGCCACCTGGAGACCCCGATGAAGCCATTGCCCACCCCGAGCACCCCGTCGGCCGATCGCCGCCGCTTTCTGGCAGCCCTGACATCCACCGCCGCCTGGGCGGCCGTGCCCGCACAGGCCCAAGCCACTGACCCGGCCACGCGCACCGCTGCGCGCATCGTGATTGCCGGTGCCGGAGCTGCGGGCCTCGCCGCTGCCTCACGGCTGGCCACCCGCCTCAAGGGCGCCAAAATCACCGTCATCGACGCCCGCAAGGCCCACTACTACCAGCCGGGCTTCACACTGGTGGCTTCGGGCATCAAGCCCGCAGGCTATGTCACCACCGCCACCAGCGACTACCTGCCCAACGGGGTGGAGTGGATACAGGCCAGCGTGGCCGAGTTCGACCCAGAAGGCAACAAGGTGGTCACCGATGGCGGGCAAAGCGTGCCCTACGATTTCCTGATGGTGGCCACTGGCCTCAAGCTTGACTACGCCGCCATTCCCGGCATGGACACCAACCTCATTGGCCAAAACGGCCTGGGCAGCATCTACCACAGCCCAGAGGGCGCACTGGCCACCTGGGGGGCGCTGTCTGCATTTGCCGACAAGGGGGGTGTGGCAGTGTTCAGCCGCCCGTCCACCGAGATGAAGTGCGCTGGCGCACCGCTCAAATACGCCTTCATCACCGACGACCACCTGCGCCGCCGGGGCAACCGGAGCAAGGCAGAGGTGGTGTACAACGCCCACAACAAGGCGTTTTTCGGGGTGCCCATCGTGTCCGAAAAGGTGCGCATGCTCTTCAACGACCGGGGCATCAAAACCCACACCGAGCGGGTGCTGCAGTCCATTGACCTGGGCAAGCGCATCGCCACCTTCAGCACCCCGACGGGCACCGCAGAACAGCCCTACGACTTCATCAACGTGATACCGCCCATGCGCGCACCCGACGCGGTTCGCCAGAGTGCCTTGCCCTGGAAAGAGGGCCCATTCGCCGCCGATGGCTGGGTGGAGGTGGACCGAGGCAGCCTGCGGCACAAACGGTTTCCCAACGTGTTTGCGGTGGGCGACATCGCCGGTGTGCCTAAAGGCAAAACCGCGGCCAGCGTCAAGTGGCAGGTACCGGTGGCGGTGGACCACCTGCTGGCCGACATCGAGGGCCGCACCTCCACCGAGGTGTACGACGGCTACACGTCTTGCCCACTCATCACCCGGCTGGGCAGGGCCATGCTCATCGAGTTCGATTACAAGGACAACCTCACCCCCTCGTTCCCAGGGGTGATCGCCCCACTGGAAGAGCTGTGGGTCAGCTGGGTCATGAAAACCATGGCCCTCAAACCCACCTACATCAGCATGCTGCGCGGCCGCGCCTGAAAGGACTCACCCCATGAAAGAACTTGACCCCCTGGTGTTTTTGTCGGTGTTCCACGAAATGCTCGGCCCCATGCTGTGGCTGATGCTGCTGCTGGCGGTGGGTGGTATCGCCGCCTTTGTGGCCCTGCTGCTGAAGGAGCAAGGCCTGGTCTCCCGCCGCCTGGTGCGGGCCGAGCTGTTGGGCGTGCTGGGCGGTGGCGTGGCCCTGGTCATCATGGCCAAGGTGTCGTCATCCGGTTTTACCGATGCGGGCGGACCCGCCGACTGGTTCCTGATTGCCCTGGTCTACGGCGTGGGCCTGGTGGGCACCACCATCCTGGCGTACAGCGCCATGGGCTGGATGCGCCCTCGCATGCGCTGACCCAATCACACCAGTGCCTCAGCCACCCCCGCGCTGCATGTACAGGTCAAACCGCTTCATGAAGGCATAGCGCCGGGCGGCATCCAGCCCGGTGAATACAAAGCAAACCCTGAGGCGGGGCATGCGCATCAGCGCAATGACGCGGGGCGGCAGCGGTTCCCAGTCCAGGCGCAGCTGGCCCGGTGCCACACTCACCACCACCGACGAGCCGTTGCGCTGCCAGGCGCAATCGCCCAGCGCGGCAGGCAGCCAGCCCAGCCACTCGGCCTCGGTGCAGCCCATGTCGCGCTCAAACTGCTCGGCGTAACTCGATTGCATGTGCAGCCTTTGCGAAAGCGGCTATCAGCCACCCGCGATGGGTGGCCAGATGGCCAGCGCATCGCCCGGCTGCAGCACCTCGGTGGCGCGGTGCTCGGGGGCGATGTAGCGGCCATTGACCAGCACCAGGTGCACCAGCTTGTCGGGCAGGGCAAACGGGGCAAAGGCCTGCTGCACGGTGCAGCCATCGGGCAACTCCAGCTCCACCTGGTTGGCCCGTCGGGCGTTGGGCGGCAGGTAGTCGGTCAGGGTGGCAAAGAGCTTGAAGGTGATCTTCATGGTGGTGTGGCCTGCGGGCTTCAGCGTCGGCGCTCGTCACCCGCACCGCTCCAGCGGCCTTGCGCCTGCGCGGTGGCGAGGTATGCGGGCATGAGCTGGGTAGGGTCTTGGAGCAGGCGGTCTTTCCAGGGGCCCAGCGGCACCCGTCCCTCCACCAGGCCACGCATCGCGCCCACATGGTTGGTCCAGCCGACCGAGTTGCAACCCACCATCACGTCGCCATCGAACTGGAGGCTCAGCGCTTTGTTGTGCGCCTCGTCCACCCGCTCCACATGCTCGCCACCGGCCACACCCTCCCAGTTGCCAAAGCTGGCCGAAATGAGGCCCAGGGTGTCGAGCACGTTGATTTGCGTCACCCCCTTGAGCGCTGTGGGCTTGCCCACCATGTTGAGCGCGGCCACCAGTGCCTGGTCGGCGGCATTGGGCTGGATGGCGCTGACGATGGTGGTGCCACTGACCTTGTCAAACGCTTCCGCACAGTCGCCCGCCGCGTACACGCCTGGCACATTGGTTTGCATGTGTTCGTCGGTCAGGATGCCTTGCAGGCACAACACGCCCGAGCCTTCCAGAAAATCCATGGCGGGCTTGACGCCTGTGGCACTGATGATGAGGTCAGCCTCCAGAACCGCCCCGTTGGACAAATGCACCATCGACGGGGCAGGGGCAATGCCGGTCCCAAACGCTGCCCCCACCTTTTCCAGCAGCCCTGGCTCGGGGGTTTCGATGCGCTCCACCCGCGCACCGGTGTGCACCGCCACGCCCTTGGCCTCTACCCAGCGGCGGATCATGCCGCCGGCCGCTGGCCCCATCATGCGGGGCACCATGCGGTCGCCCATTTCGACCACGCTCAACTGCACGCCCCGCGATGCCAGTGCCTCCATGATGATGCAGCCAATGAAGCCCGCACCCATTTGCAGCACACGGGTACCAGGCTGCGCCTTGGCCATGATGGCGCGGGCGTCTTCCAGCGTCCAGCATGTGTGTACGTTGGCGGAGTGGATGCCAGGAATGGGCGGCTGCGCCGGCTTGGAGCCGGTGGCCAGCAGCAGACGGTCGTAGCTCAGGCTGCCTCCTTCTTCCAGGGCCAGGGTGCGGGCGACGGTGTCCACACTGAGCACACGGTCCGTCAGCCGCTCAATGCGCAGGTCGGCAAAGTGGGTGGGGGACTTGCGCAGGTAGGTCCCCGCCTCGGCAATGTTGCCCATCAGCAGGTAGGGAATGGCCATGCGCGAGTAAGGGGCCTCGGCCTCGTCACCCAACAGGGTGATGCGGTCGTCGGGTGCTTGTTTGCGGATGGTTTCAGCGGCAATGACCCCGGCGGGGCCTGCGCCAACGATGACGTGGTGCGTCATGGGAAGCTCCAGCGGTTAGAACACAAAAGAAAAAAGGTGCGACGCACCTTTTTTCATAGCTTACTATGCTTATAAATCAAGCGCAAAAGGCACTTTTTATTCATAATTACCCACGGCTGCCCCACGCCGTGGGCCCCAGGCATCACAGGCCCAAGCGCTCGCGGGTCTCAGGCTTGACGGTACCGTCGCTGTTCCAACCGCGCACCTCGTAGTACTTGGGCAGCATCTCGGGCAGCATGCTGACCTTGCCTTTGCTGGGGCCGGTTTTGGCGGCTTCGGTCAGCAGGCGCTTGGGCAGGCTGTCGTCGGCCGAGGTGAAACCGGCGTTGTTGTTGAAGTCACGCTCCATGTTCCAGATGCGCTCGCCAATTTTCTCCAGCTCTTCGGTGGTGTACTCGTCGCCACAGGCGGCAGCCACCTGGGGTGCCACGTCGGCCAGGCCCCATGCAAAGCTGGTGAAGATGCAAATGCCAGCCGAGTCGAAGGCCGCCGTGGCATCCTGGAAGGCCTTGACCAGCTCGGGCTTGCCGTTGTGCTCGACCGGATCGGTCTTGACCGGAATGCCGAGCACCTCAGAGGCAATGGTGTAGCCACGCAGGTGGCAGCCGCCCCGGTTGCTGGTGGCGTAGGCCAGGCCAATGCCCTGGATGGCACGGCCGTCGTAGGCCGGGAACTCCTGGCCTTTGCTGGACATGGACAGGTCGGGGTGGCCGTACTTCTCGGTCAGGCGCTTGGAGCCCTGGCCAATTTCCTTGCCGAAGCCTTCCCCTTTGGCCGTGATCTCGGCAAAGTAGGCCAGCGCCTGCGCCGAGCCAAACGGTGCCTCTATGCCCAGCTGCTCTTTGGTCAGCACCCCCATTTCGTACAGCTCCATGACCGCACCCACGGTGCCGCCGAAGCTGATGGGGTCAAACCCTTCTTCGTTGCACAGCAGGTTGGCGTACTGCAGGGCTTCCAGGTCGTTCACGCCGTTGGCTGCGCCCAAGGCCCAGGCCGCTTCGTACTCCAGGCCACCATTGGCCCCCCAGTACTGGGGCTTGGTGGCCACAGTGAAGTGGGTCTCGTCCATTTTGCTGATGCGGCCACAGGCAATGGTGCAGCCAAAGCAGGCCTGGTTGGTGACCAGGTGCTTCTTGCCATCGCTCTCGCGGGGGGTGACCATGGCCTCGGCGGAAATGTCTTTGGCCCCCTCGAACTGCACGTCGCGGTGGTTGCGGGTGGGCAGAGCGCCCACCTCGTTGATGACATTCATCAGCACCTGGGTGCCGTAGGCGGGCAGGCCCTGGCCGGTCACGCCGTTGTCGGCCAGAATTTTCTTCTTCTCTTTGACAGCGGCCATGAAGGCCTTGGGGTTGTGCAGGTTGCCCACACCCTTGGTGCCGCGCACCGCAATGGCCTTCAGGTTTTTGCTGCCCATGACGGTGCCCACACCCGAGCGCCCGGCGGCGCGGTGCAAGTCGTTGACCACGGCGGCGTACAACACGCCGTTTTCGCCGGCCTTGCCAATGCTGGAGACGCGCACCAGCGGGTCTTGCAGGCTGGTCTTGAGGATTTCTTCCGTCTTCCAGACGCTTTGGCCCCACAGGTGGGCGGCATCGCGCAGCTCGGCCACGTCGTCATTGACGTAGAGGTACACCGGCTTGTCGCTCTTGCCCTCGAAAATGACCATGTCCCAACCGGCCATTTTGAGTTCGGCACCCCAGTAGCCACCGGAGTTGGAGCAGGCAATGGCCCCGGTCAGCGGGCTTTTGGTGATGACGGTGTAGCGCCCGCCGGTGCTGGCCATGGTGCCCGTCAGTGGCCCGGTGGCCCAGATGATTTTGTTCTCTGGCGACAGTGGGTCCACTTTGGGGCTCACCTCTTCCACCAGATACTTGCTGCCCAGGCCGCGAGAGCCAAGGTAGGCATGTGCCCACTCCATGTTGGTGGGTTCCGAGGCCACGGTGCCCGTGGTCAGGTTGACGCGAAGAATTTTTCCAGCCCAAGACATGTGAGTCTCCTTGTCTGTGTGGGGGGTTTAGGACGCAGAAGGCTGGTTACCCAGCTTGTCGGCCCATTGCTTCATCTTGCCGATGCCGGTCCAGTTGGCATCGATGAAGGTGATGGCGCCGGTGGGGCAGGCGTCGGCACAGGCGGGCTCGCCGCCGCAGAGGTCGCACTTTTGCACCTTGCCGGTTTCCTGCACATAGTTGACCGTGCCGAACGGGCAGGCAATGGTGCACACCTTGCAGCCCACGCAGGTGGAATCGTTCACCACCTTGGCACCCGTCACCTTGTCCACCGTGATGGCCTCGACAGGGCATGCATGCAGGCACCAGGCCTCGTCGCACTGGGTGCAGGTGTAAGGCACTTTTTTGCCGGTGTGGTGGAAGTCGAACACCTTGATGCGGGATTTGCTGGTCGCGAACGTACCGGTGTTCTCGTACGAACACGCCATTTCGCACTGCAAACACCCGGTGCATTTGTCGGGGTTGATGTGCAGGATTTTCTGCATGGTGCTGTCTCCTGTAGGTGGGGTCTGTGGCCCGGGGGTATGAAGCCGCTTGCCTATGTGCGGCACTGACACGGCATTGTTGGATTCAGGCACGGCTTTTGAGGCAAGGGAAATCCCTAGTGGGAAACAGGGTTGCACCTGAAATTCTCAAATTGAAACACTGGTCCAATGGCCAATGCATGCGCAACCGCCGCACCATCGCTTGCCCACGCCCCACACCATTGCCCGCCCAGCCACCAACGCCATGCACCCACCCTCTGCCCCGCACGACACGCGCCGCCTGGCCCAGATCGACCAGGCTCGGCAGGCGCTGGCCCAGCACCACCTGGACAGTGCCGACACCGGGCTGGATCCTGTGGTGCGCCGCTCGTGGCAGCGCTGCCAGGCACTGGGGCTGCAGCCGCAACAGCGGGTGGTGTTCAAGGCCGTGTCCGACACCGCCATGCGCCACGCCCTGGACCACAGCCGGGCCTTGCTGGCGGCTGCCACGCCCGTCATCCACTCGCTGGCCCGTGCCATGGCCGACACCCGCTACTTCGCCATCCTGACCAATGCCCAGGGCATCGTCATCAATGTGCACGGCCCAGTCGACAGGCACAACCCCCACGCCGCCCACATTGCCCGCCTGGGGCTGGACCTGTCGGAGGCAGCGGTGGGCACCACCGCCATCGGCACCGCACTGGCCGAGCAGCAACCGGTGTGGCTGCACCGGGGCGAGCATTTTTTTGACGGCACCACCATGTACAGCTGCGCTGGTGCCCCACTGCTGGGGCCCGATGGCCAGTGCGTCGGTATGCTGGACCTGACCGGTGTGGACGTACCCGAACGCCGCGCCCTCAAGCACCTGGTGACGCAGTCCGCCCAGCGCATAGAAAACGCCTTGACCCTCGCGCAGCCCCACCACCTGTTGCTGCGCCTGAACTGGCCCGGCCACCCCCTGGGTGACGACAGCGATGGCCTCGTGTGCGCCGATGCCGATGGCCACATCACCGGCACCAACCGCGCCGCTGCCGACATGCTCAACCTGCCCGCCGGGGGCCCGCCACTGCACTGCAGCGATGTGTTCGCCATCCCCACCGACGCGCTATTTGATGCCGCCAGCCAGGCCCACCACCCCACCGAGGTGCCGCTGTGGTCCGGCCTGCGCCTGCAGGTGGCAGCGCACCGCCGCATGGACCATAGCGGGCATGGGGGCCACAGCGCCCCAACCAGCAGCAACCGAAGCAGCGTGGGCCATCGCCCAGCCCCCAACCCACACCTCCCGCTCAAAGAGGTCGAGACGGCGCTGATTCGCCAGGCCGTCAGCGACGCACGCGGCAACGTGATGGAGGCGGCCCGCGCCCTGGGCATCAGCCGCGCCACGGTGTACCGCAAACTGCACAAGCCGCGTTCCAGCAGCTGATCGTGCCCGCAAGCCAACCCTGCGCGGTGGGCTGAATGCACTGCTTTTTGTCTGCCCCTTCCCTCTCGCACTGATGGAAACTTGGCAAACCTCCGGCCGCCGCCGGTGGCGAGGTGTCGGCTGGGTGGTTCAGAACGCGTAACTCGCCGTCACGCCCAGGCCCCACTGGCGACCCGGCGCGGGTTCAAAAAAGCGCTGGTTGCCTTCGTTTGCAACCACCGAACCCGCATAGGCCTTGTTGGCGATGTTGTCCACGCGCAGTTGTTGGCGCAGCGTCCAGGGTCCGATCTTTTGCTCAAAGCCGACGCGCAGGTTGACCAACGTGGCCGCATCGGTGCGGTCGCTGTTGGCGTCGTCCACAGCCATGCTGCCCTGGTGCACCAGCTCCAGCGCGGCGGTCATACCGGGCACGGTACGCGGCTGCCAGGCCAGCTCGGCAAACAGGCTGCGGTTCACCGTGCCGGGAATGCGGTTGCCTGCTGCCACCACACCGCCGCCGCTGGCAAACGCATCGGCAAACCTGGCATTGAGCGTGGACAGCGCCACGTGCGTGCGCCAACCGGGTGCCAACTGCCCGCTGTACGCCAGCTCCAGGCCCGAGCGGCGGGTATTGCCCGCGTTGGTGTACACCGTGCGCCCGCCGCTGCTGGAGGCAACCACAATCTCGTTGGAGCTACTGATGTGGAACAGCGCCGCGTCCAGCCGGTGCCCCTGGGTCAGCTTGGTTTTCAGGCCGATTTCGGCGTGGGTGCTGCGCGCTGATCGGAGGCCCAGATTGGGGCCGCTGCCGCTGGCGGTGTAAGCAATTTCGGTGAAGGTGGGTGTCTCGAAACCACGGCCTACGTTGGCGTACACATTGGTGTTGGCACTCAGGTGGTGGGTGATACCGACCACCGGGTTGGTGGCGCTGAACCCGGCACGGCCGCTGTCGTCAGGGTTGCCAGGGCGGATGTAGAAGTCCTGCACGCTGAAGTTGACCCGGTTGGCGCGCAGCCCGGCCACCGCGCTCCAGCCCTCGTTGATGGCCCAGTCGGCCTGGACGTACACCCCGGTGCTGCTCACGGCGTTGTCTTCGTCGCGCTTGAGTTCGCCGACAGCACCAAAGTTGTTGACGAAGCCCTGGCGGCGCTCACTCATGCGCTCGTGTTCCAACCCGGCGGTGAACCGCACCTGGCCCACACCCGCCGGGATGCGGCGCGTGTAGCGCAGGCCGGTGCCGCTGTAGCTGCGGTCCAGCTGCACCACGCCGCCTGCCGCGGTGGGTGCCTGCTGCGGCATCAGCGGAATGGACAGGCGGTTGTCCAGGTCGCGGTGGCCGGTGTACACCCGGGCGCTGATATCGCTGCGGGCGTCAAGCTGGTGGTCCAGCACCCAGCCGAGCTGGCTTTGCGACACGTCTTTGCCCGCCTTGTACAGGGTGGAATTGGCCACCGCCTGGCGCGGGTTGGCCGCCAACTGCTCCCGCGTCAGGCCCAGCGGGTCGCCCGAGACGGGCTGGGCAAACACGTTGGCCACCAGGGTCACTTGGGTGCTTTCGCTGGCGGTCCAGCGCAGCTTGGCGTTGGTGTGCTGGCGTTTGGCCGCGCTGTTGAGGCGCCAGCCGTCGGTGGAAAAGTCGCTGTGGTCAATGACGTAGTTGAGCGAACCGCTTTGGCCCGCCAGTTGCAGCCCGGTGCGGTGCAGGTCGTCGGAGCCCAGGTCCAGGCTGCTGCGCAGCACCGGCTGCGCCGGACCATCTGCCGTGAACACCTGCAACACGCCGCCAGCCGAGTTGCCGTAGAGCTGGGCCAGCGGGCCGCGCAGCACCTCAATGCGCTGTGCCGAGGGCAGGCTGATGGTCGAGGCCTGGCCCTGCCCGTCGGGCATGGTGGCGGGAATACCGTCCACGATGAGCCGAGTACCGCGAATGCCAAACGGTGAACGCGAGCCCAAGCCGCGGATGGAAAGCTGCAGGTCTTGGGCGTAATTCTGGCGGTTCAGCACCGTGATGCCCGGCACCCGTTTCATGGATTCAGACAGGTTGATGCGCGGCCCGGCAGACTCGATCACGCCCTGACCAACCGCCTGGACGGAGGCTGGTGCATCAAAGCTCTGCTGCTCCTGCCGACTGACGCTGATGACAACTTCATGCAGTGTGGCGGTGGGCGGAGTCTGCGCCGTGGCAGCACCGGCCACGGTCATGAGCAAGGCGGCGTTCAAGCGACACAGGGGAAAAGCGGGGCACAGGGTCATGGCTTGTCTCGAATGAATCAGGGACCGGTCCGGCATTGCCGACCGGCGATGATTCCACAGGAAAAAAGACCTGTTTCATGCCAGGCGCTGACGTGCTGCCGTTGCTCAAGCGTTGCACTTGCAGCTAACCTGTGCGCTGCCTTATTTTTTTGGAGACTTTCATGAACCTGCGCCACCTCGCCACCGCCACCCTGCTGGCCGCCACTGCCACCCTGACCTGGGCCCAGGACAAGGTGGTGTACCACTTCGACAACAGTGCCACGCAAGCCACATCTGGCATCCGCACCCTGCGCAACTACCTGGACGTGGCCCCCAAAACCACCCTGGTGGTGGTGGCCCTGGGCGATGGCGTCAACTTTCTGATGGAAGGTGCCAAAGACCCCAAAAACCCCAACATCGAGTACGGCCCCCTCATTTCCGACCTGGTGGCGCGCGGCGTGAAGTTTGAAATCTGCGAACTCACGCTCAGCCTGCTGAACATGAAGAAAGAGCAGTTCGTGATGGACGCCGCCTTCACCCCGTCCGGGGTGGTGCGCATTGGCCAGCTGCAGGGCCAGGGGTTCGGCTACATCAAGCCTTGATGGCCCATGGGGAGCCAATGAACTACTCCACCCTATGCGTTGCAAAGGATGGAGTTTCACGGGGAGGTTGCCCCCCCGTCTCGGCCAGTTCCTGGCCGGATATTGATTCCAAGGCCCAGCGCAACACCACACGCGCTGAAGCGGTATCCCTGTTCTCCTGGTGCCCGCATTGCTCGCAGCAGTGCATTCGCTGCGAGAGCTGCTTCTTGGCCACATGCCAGCACTGGGGGCAACGCTGGCTGGGTTTGAGTTTGCGGGTTGGTGCGTCCACCCATTCGCCACCAGTTTCCAGCACTTTGTAGCGAAGTAGCGATGTGAACAGCCCAGGGGCGGTGTCCAGAATTTCCCGGTTCAGGCCCGCCTTTTGCGCTACCTGCTTGCCCGGTTCCTCCACAGTGCCAGAGGCGCTGCAGGTCATGTTCTTGAGCGTGAGTTCTTCCGTTGCCACCAAGGCATATTTGCCTGCCAGCGCTGCCGTTTGTTGGTGCGCCCAGTCCAGCCGCTTGCGGGCTGTCTTGGCGCGAGCAGCGGCCAGCCTGCGCACAGCCTTCATTCTGCGGTTGGAACGGCGGTTAGGTTTGCGTGAAACGGCTTGCTGCAACCGGATGGTCTGCTCTTTCTCCTGCTGCCACCAGCGCGGGTTGTCGATGTTCTCCAGTTCGCCGGTGTGCGCTACGCCCGACAGGAATCTCTCCACACCCCAGTCATAGGCCAGTGCACCATCGGCCTGCCTGGTGCGTTCTGGACTGGCCACGGCGACGGTCAACGACAGATACCAGCGGCCATCGCGGCGCAGGATGTCGGACGCCCGAATCTCACCGCCCTGGCGGGCCTGGCCACGAGCGCGAATCTGACCTACGCCCGACAGGCGCAGGCTGCCGTGTTTCCAACCATCCTCGGGCGTGAAGCGCCAGCCGTCGCCATGGCTCTTGAAGCTGAATCCCGGGAACCGGCCCAGCGACTTGAAGCGCGGAAAGCCCGGTGTTTGGCCCGCCTTGATGCGCCTGAAGAAGGCAGCAAAGGCTTTGTCCAGGCGGCGCAGCGTCATCTGCTGGCTGGAGCAGTTGGCAGCATCGGCCCACTCGGGCAGGTCACGGCGCAGCACGGTAAGGCTCTTGCACTGGTCGGCGTAGCTGATCGACTTGCCCGCCTTGCCCCAGGCGCTGATGCGCTCTTCCAAAGCTGCGTTGTAGAGCTGCTGGTGAGAGCGCAGCAGGGCATCGAGCGCAACTGTCTGCTTCGGCGTTGGGTACAGCCGATAGGTTGTTTTGCGCAGATTGCGGGCTTCGCTCATCATTGGTTACTATAGCCAAATCATGCAAATAAGCAAGCTACATCATTGCGTTTACGCACTAAATTATCATTTGGTTATTGTGACCAAGTACCGTCGCAAGTGCTTAAATGCGCCCATGCTGGCTGAGTTTGAATTGCAGGCCAAAGAGCGCTGTGCAGCCTGGGGCGGTAGGCTCATCGAAGCCAATGGGGAGCCTGACCATGTGCATCTGCTCATTGAGCTGCCACCCACGGTTGCGCTTGCCGAATTCGTCAATGCGCTCAAAACTGGAACCAGCAGGCGCTTGCGCACGATGTTTGCCCAGGAGCTTGCGGGCGTGTATTCCAGGCCCGTGCTCTGGTCGCGCAGTTACTGTGCGCTGTCGTGCGGCGGTGCCCCGCTAGAAATCATCCAGCAGTACATCCAACAGCAGGATAGGCCGGACGACTGAAGCCAGCCGCTGGCTGGCGGCGCTTGCCCCTCCAGCCAATTGGGCCAGCTCTGCCTCCGGGCCGCAAGCGGCCAACCCAAATGGATGGAGCCCTCGCGCTATTCGGTGGGTGCGCTGCCCGGCTGAGCTTGGCTGCGGCTTGGCATGACGTGCACCCAGTCCAGATCCAGCCGCACACACAGTTTGCGCCCCACCTGCAGACCCTGGCGCTGCCCACCGGCCAGCGTGAGCCGCAGGCTGGTGCCCGGCATATCGTCCAGCTGCAAGGTGGCCAGAGACAGGTCGCCCAGGTAGCGCATGTCGCTCAGGTGGGCGCACAGGATGGTGGGCGCAGTGGTAGCGGTAGCAGCGGTGGGCGTGGTGTGGGAAGGAGGCTCGGTGAGCAGCACCAGCCCGTCGGCCTGAATCACCCAGCTGACCCGCTGACCGGGCTCCAGCCGCCCTTTGTCGCGCACCCGCAGGCGAACCGTGGGCTCGGCCGGTGGGTCTTCGAGCCTGTGCGCCGGTACCCAACCCAGCCAGCCCATGCCTGGCACATCGGCGTCTGGCCCCATCCACACGCCCTGAAACCGGTTCTGAATGCCCACCAGGTCGGCCACACGGGCGTTGCGCGGGCTGCTGTACAGGTGGGCTGGGCTTCCGTGCTGCAGCACGTCGCCGCCGTCCATCACCGCCAGGGTGTCGGCCAGGTGGCGGGCCTCGTTCAGGTCGTGGGTGACCAGCACGATGGGGATGTGCAACCCCGAGCGCAGCTCGGCCAGGGTGCGGTAAAGCTCCTGGCGCAGCATCTGGTCCACCGCAGAAAAAGGCTCATCCAACAGCAGCAGGCGCGGCTCTCGGGCCAGTGCACGGGCCACCGCCACGCGCTGCTGCTGCCCGCCTGAGAGGCCGCCGGGGCGGCGGGCCTGCTGCTCGGGCGTGAGGTGCACCCTGTCCAGCCACTGCCGGGCCAACGCCAGGCGCGGCGCTTTGGGCAGGTGCAGCAGCGCCAGGGCCACGTTATCCAGCGCGCTCAGGTGCGGCATGAGGGCGTAGTTCTGGAACATCAGCCCCACATGGCGCTGTTGGGGCGGCACAAACACACCTTGTGCGGTGTCGCACCACACGTCTCCCGCCACCTCCACGCGTCCCTGCTGCGGCTTCATCAGCCCCGCCAGGATGCGCAGCAGCGATGTTTTGCCCGCGCCCGACTGCCCCACCAGCGCCAGCAGTTCGCCTGGGGCGCAACGCAGGTCGGCATGTACGCGCATGGGGGCGTCCTGGGACACCTGCACGTGCAAACCCGTTGCCCGTGGGACTGGGGCCGCAACGGCCAGAGCGGACGCAGGGGGTGCAGCAACCGCAGACAACACAGGGCGCGCGGTCATCGGGTGCGGCCCCGGTGCCCCGACAGCCGCGCCGTGGCCACAAACGACGCCGCCACCGCCGCCAGCGACAGCACCAGGAGCAGCAGCGCCATGCGGTTGGCCCCGTCCAGGTCGAACGACTGCACACTGTCATAAATGGCGATGGCGATGGTTTTGGTTTCGCCCGGAATGCTGCCGCCCACCATCAGCACCACCCCAAACTCGCCCAGGGTGTGCACAAAGGTCAGCACGCAGGCCGACACCACCCCCGTCCACACCAGCGGCAGTTCCACCCGCCACAGGGTTTGCCAGAAGCCCAAACCACTGACCTGCGCAGCCTCGATCAGCTGGGGGTCAATGGCCTCAAAAGCGCGCTGCACCGGCTGCACCATGAACGGGATGTTGAACACCACCGAGGCCACCACCAGCCCCAGAAAGTTGAAGGTGAGATGAATGCCCAGATGGGCCTCCACCCAGCGTCCAATGGGCGAGTTGCCCCCCAGCGACACCAGCAGGTAGTAGCCCAGCACCGTGGGTGGCAGCACCAGGGGCAGCACCACCACCGCCTCTACCAGCGCCTTGCCCGCAAAGCGGTGATAGGCCAGCCAGCGGCCCAGCCACAGCCCGCCGGGCAGCAACACCACAAGGGTGACCGCCGCCAGCTCCAGCGACAACCACAGCGCGCTCCAATCCATCCACCCACTCCTTCAACCGTCAAACCCCATTTGGGAGGGTCATTTTGGCATATCAAAACCGTAGCGCTTCATGACGGTCTGTGCAGCGTCAGAGCCCAAATACTCGTAAAACTGTGCAGCAGCGGGCGGGGCATCTTTGGTCAGCACCATGCGCTGGGTCAGCTGCTGGTGCCATGCCTGGGGAATGAGCGCAAAACTGCCCAGCCTCCCCACCGCAGGTGCCAGCGCCAGCGACTGCGCAATGATTCCGCCCTGGGTGGAGCCCGAGGTGGCGAACTGCGCAGCCTGGGAAATGTTTTCGCCCAACACCAGTTTGGCCCC
The DNA here is from genome assembly GCA_030695205.1 of Burkholderiaceae bacterium. Taxonomy (GTDB): domain Bacteria; phylum Pseudomonadota; class Gammaproteobacteria; order Burkholderiales; family Burkholderiaceae_C; genus UBA2334. The sequence goes on from JAUYTN010000007.1 coordinate 133,943, forward strand.
AATGGCCTCCCACAGCCCGGCGTGCTGCAGCGCCTCCTTGGCCCGCATGCCGTAGGGCGCGTGCTCGGGGTTGGCAATGGCGAACTTCTTCAACCGCCCGTCTTGCAAGGCGGCAGCCAGGTCTTTGAGTTCGCCATCGGCCTTCAGGGGCGAGCCATGCGGCACCATCAGGCCAATGCGCCCCACCGCATACAGCTTGCCCCGGTCGCGGGTTTTGCCTGCATCGGCCAGCTTGAACACAAAGCCCTCGTCGGCCGACATGAACAGGTGAAACGGGGCACCCTGCAAAATCTGCGAATAGAAGTTGCCCGACGAGCCAAACACCAGCCGGGGTTTGTGGCCCGTGTCCTTTTCAAACTGGGCGGCCACTTCTTCCACCGCAAACTTCAGGTCCGATGCTGCTGCCAGCGTAAATGCCCCTGGCTGGGCCATGGCGAAGGGGGCAAACAGACCGGTGGCCACACCGGCAGCCATGGCCAACAGACCTGCCGTAAAGGTTCTGCGCGCATGGCGCTGTGGGATGTTTGGCATGGGGCGTCCTTTCAGGGGTGCGGGGGCGGGCTCAACCGGCCAGCCGCGTTGGGAACAAACAGCTGCTCGCCACCCATGGTGTAGCTGGCAATGCTGGCCTGGCCAGGGGCAGAGGTGAGCCAGTCCACAAACTTCTGGCCGTTGGCGGTTTTGACGTGCGGGTGTCTGGCGGCGCTGACCAGCATCACCCCGTATTGGTTGAACAGGCGCTTGTCGCCTTCCACCAGCACGGCCAGGTCGGCCCGGTTTTTGAAGTTGAGCCAGGTGCCCCGGTCGGCCAACACGTAGCCGCCGGTGCTCGCAGCGATGTTGAGCGCGGGGCCCATGCCGCAACCGCATTCTTTGTAACCGGTGCCACGCGCAACCGCTGGGGCGGGCTGCGCACTGCCGGGCGCCTGGGCATTGGCATCTCCCCCAGTCATCTTCCAGAAACGCAACTCGGCCGCATGGGTGCCGCTTTTGTCGCCACGCGACACGAAGTTGGCGTTGGCAGTGGCCAGCTTTTTCAGGGCAGCAACAATGTCGTTGCCCTTGGTGGCTGCCGGGTCGGCCTTGGGGCCGATCAGCACAAAGTCGTTGTACATCACGTCCAGGCGCTTGGCGGCAAAGCCTTGGGCCACAAATTGGTCTTCGGCCACGCGGTCGTGCACAAACAGCACGTCGGCATCGCCCCGGCGGGCCATGTCGATGGCCTGACCTGTGCCCAGCGCCACCACCTTCACATCGATGCCATGGGCCTGTTTGAAGGCGGGCAACAGGTGGGCGAAGAGCCCAGACTGCTCGGTGGAGGTGGTGGACGCCACCACGATGGATGCCGACTGGGCGGCCACAGCGTTCGAAAAAACAGCAGCTGCAAACCCAATACAGACAAGCGGTAGAGGCCTAAAAGGCTTAAAAAAATTCACAGGGATTCTCCTTTGACAAACAAATGGGCTTCGGGGTGCTGTTGCGGCAACACCTGGCCGTTGAAGAACTCGTCCACCGGCAGATCGGCCAGCACCTGCCCGTGCTCCAGGTAAATCACCCGGCTGGCCAGGCGCTTGACCTGACCCAGGTTGTGGCTAGAGAACACCAGCGTCATGTGCTGACCCAGCTCGGCCACCAGCGCTTCCACGTCGCGCTTGGCGTGGGGGTCGAGGCTGGCGGTGGGCTCGTCCAGCAGCAGCACATCGGGCTGCAGGCTCCAGGCGCGGGCCAGCGCCAGGCGCTGCTGCTGCCCGCCCGACAGGGCCTTGGCATTGCGGTTGGCCAGGTCGGCCAGGCCCACGCGTTGCAGGGCAGCCAGGGCTTTGGTGCGGGCGGCCCGCCATGGCGTGCCCTTCAGCCACAGGCCCAAGGCCACGTTGTTCAGCGCGCTGGTGCGCAGCATGTGCGGGCGCTGGAACAGCATGGCCTGGCGGCAGTCAGCGCACAGCGCACGCTGACCTTGGGTGGGTGGCACCAGGCCATGCAGCACGCGCAGCAAGGTGCTTTTGCCCGAGCCATTGGCCCCAACCAGCGCCACCCGCTCGCCCTGGTGAATGGACAGGTTGATGTGCCGCAGCGCCTGGAAGCGGCCAAAGTGCAAGCTCACGTCCTGCAACGCCATGACCGGCTTGGCAGGCTGCTCGGCATCTTGGGCAGATGCACCGCCTTGGGCGATGTCGGGTGACACATACATGGTGTTCATGCCCCCACCGCCACGTTGCCCGTGGCACGCCCAGGCTCCAGCCGCTCGCGCCACACGCGCACCGCTGCCATGAGCAGGTTCAGCAGCAGCACCACGCCCAGCAGGATGATGCCCAACGCCAGCGCCAGCGGCAGGTCCCCTTTGCTGGTTTCAAGCGCAATGGCCGTGGTCATCACCCGGGTAAAGCCGTCGATATTGCCGCCCACAATCATCACCGCGCCCACCTCTGAAATCGCGCGACCGAACGAGGCAATGAGCACGGTCAGCAGCGCAAAGCGCTCGTCCCACAGCAGCAACACACCACGCTGCAACGGGCTTGCACCCAGCGACTGCCATTGCTCGCCGTGGGTACGGTCGGCGTCTTCAATGGTCTGGCGCGTCAGCGCGGTCACCACCGGCAGCACCAGCACGGTCTGCGCCACCACCATGGCCTGAAAGCTGAACATCCAGCCCAAAAAACCCAGCGGCCCCGAGCGGCTCAGCAGCAGGTACACCACCAGCCCCACCACCACTGAAGGCAGCGCCAGCAGGGTGTTGAGCACGGCCAGCACCAGACCGCGCCCGGCAAACCGGGCCACCGCCAGCCACGCGCCCAGCACCAGCCCGGCACCGCACGCCAGCAGGCAGGCGGTGGCGCTCACCCCCAGCGAGCGCGCCACGATGGCCCACAGCATGGGGTCGCCCGACGTCACCAAACCCATCGCCAGACTGGCGCTGTCCCACAAACTGTTCATCGTTTCATGCATCAACGGCCCATGGGCCACAAGCGCGCAATGGTAGGGCCCGTTCAGCCTGCCCGGGATAGGTGCTGCTACGGTATGAAACCTGGTGCATAGGTCGCAGGCAGCCCAGCAGCCAACCGCAGCCAACCACCGTCAACTGCGGCACACTGCCCCCATGCCCAACCCCGCACCGCCAGCCACCACCCCCAAGGTGGAGCTGATGTACCAACTGACCACCCAGCGCGGGCCCACCGCGCTGCTGCGCAACCCCTTGCTCGACCTGCTGCAGGCCGTGCGCCACGAGGGCTCCATTTCGGGCGCGGCGCGGCGCATGGGTCTGTCGTACCGGCATGTGTGGGGCCAGCTCAAGGGCTGGGAGGTGAACGTGGGCCATCAGCTGATCGTGTGGGACCGTGGCCAGGCTGCCCGCCTGACGCCCTTTGCCGACAAGTTGCTGTGGGCCGAGCGCCTGGCCCAGGCCCGCCTGGCCCCGCAGATAGAAGCCCTGCGCGCCGAACTGGAGCGCGCACTGGCCACCGTGCTGGACGAGCGCACCCAGGTGCTGGCCCTGCACGCCAGCCACGACGACGCCCTCACCCACTTGCAAGACCTGGCCGCCAGCACCCACCACCTGCACCTGGACATCCAGTTCAGCGGCAGTGTGGATGCCATCCGCGCCCTGAACGAGGGCCGCTGCCAGCTGGCGGGGTTTCACACCCGCCAGTTGCCCGAGCCACACACCCTGACGGCGCGCACCTACCAGCCCCTGCTGCAGCCTGGCACCCACAAACTCATTGGCTTTGCCCTGCGCTGGGTGGGGCTGATGGTGCCGCCCGGCAACCCCAAAGGACTGCACACCCTGGCCCAGGTGGCCATGCAACAGGCCACCCTGGTCAACCGCCCGCTGGGCACCGGTACCCGCGTGCTGCTGGACGAGCTGCTGGCCGACAGCGGCCTCAGCCCCGACGCCCTGCCCGGCTACCACGCCCCGCCCCAGCCCTCGCACGCCGCCGTGGCCCAGGCCGTGGCCAGCGGGCAGGCCGATGTGGGCTTGGGCAGCCAACACGCCGCCATGGCCGCCGGGCTGGGCTTTGTGCCCCTGGTGCAGGAGCGCTACCAGCTGGTGTGCCTGAAATCCGCGCTGGACAGCCCCGCCGTGCAAGCCCTGCGCACCCTGCTGGCCGGCCCCTCCTGGGCACACACTTTGCAAACCCTGCACGGCTACGCGCCCGACGACGGCGGCCAGGTCAAGGCACTGCACCGCCTGCTACCGTGGTGGGTGTTCCGTTGAGCCTCGTCAAAAAAGGCGCTGATGGGAAAGCAGACAATCCACCCAACTATTGCCCTCTCCCTTTGGAGCCCCGCCGATGACCCACACCGACACCAGTCGCCGATCGCTCCTGGCACTGGCCGCCAGTGCGCCGCTGGTTGGTCTGTTCGGTTGCCAGCGCCCCCCAGAGATGGTGCGTGTGGCCAGCAACAGCTGGGTGGGCTACGCCCCCCTGTTTCTGGCCAGGGAGTTGGGCCACCTCCAGGAGCCCCTGCTCAGGCTGGTCCAAATGCCCTCCAACTCAGCCAGCCTGATGGCCTTGGCCTCCGGCCAGATAGAGGCGGCCGCCCTCACCCTGGATGAACTCCTGGTGGCCCGCGGAGGTGGGCTTGACCTGCAAGTGATCATGGTGTTTGACGAATCCGCCGGAGCCGATGTCGTCATGGTCCGCCCCGGCATCACACGCCTGGAGCAGCTTCGCGGCCAACGCATCGCTGTGGAAAACACCGCCACCGGTGCGCTCATGTTGTCCCACACGCTGCAGGCGGCCGGCCTTGCACCCAACGACGTGGTCAAAGTGGAGTTGGCCGGCCCCCGGCAAACCGATGCCTACACACGCCAGCAGGTGGATGCCGTGGTGTGCTTTGAGCCCCATGCCACCCAGCTGGCCAAGCTGGGCGCCCAGCGCCTGATCGACAGCAGCCAATTTCCAGGACTGATTCTGGACGTGCTGGTGGCCCAGAAAGTTGCGGTGCAGACATGGCCACAGCACTTCACCCAACTTGTGGCAGGGTGTTTCAAGGCAATGGCCGTGTTGCAACACACCCCCCAACTGGCCCACCAGCTGCTGGCCCCTACGCTGGGCATCACCCAGCATGAACTCCAACAAGCCCTTAAAGGCGTGCGCATGGAAACCCTCGCAGACAACCACACCCTGCTCGGCGGCCCCACACCCGGCCTGCTGACCACGGCTCAGAAAGTGTCGGCCATGATGCTCAGCAGCCAATTGCTCAAGGCGCCTGCTCCCACAGACCGCCTGGTAAACGCCCAATTTCTGCCCCCTCTGTGAGCGCCCACTCCATGCAGCGTCGCCCCACCCTCAAATGGTTCTTCCCGCTGGGGCTGGCCGCCCTCTGGCTGGTGTTCACCGCCCTGGGCACCTGGCACAACCTGGAACGGCGCCACGCCCAACTGGTTCACGCCGCCCGCCAGGATGCACAGGAGCATGCCGCCCACCTCGCCCGCATGGCCGAGCAGGGCCTGCAGACCAACCGCTTGCTCGTGGAGTCCGACCTCGCCCACATCAGTGCCGACCCACGGGTCAGCCACACCTTGGTGCTGGACGAGGAGGGCCGCATCCTCATGGCCCCGCGCCACGCCTGGGCGGGCCAGAACATCCAACAGGCGATCCCCCAACTGGGTGACTCCTGGCGCCAACTCACCACGGCCAGCCGCTTGCCCCAGGTCCGCCCATCAGCCAACGACCTAGGCTTGCTGGTGCTGCACCCATTCGAGTTGCCAGCCCACACAGACGAGGTGCGAAGCTCGCGCCGGGGCGCGGTGCTCGTGCAGATGGACCTGCACCCCACCTGGCTGCACGCCCGCTACGACACCCTGCTGGAGCGGCTGCCCAGCCTGCTCACGGCCCTTTTGCTGCTGCTGGCCACAGGCTGGTTGCTGCAGCGGCATGTGGTCGGCCCCATTCAGCGGCTGGCCAGTGCTGTGGGGTTGCTCAGGCAGGGGCAACTGGGCACGCGCGCCGAGGTGCAGGGCCCACGCGAACTGGCCGAACTCGCCGCCGACGTCAACGCCATGGCGCAAACCATCCAAACCGCGCAACACGCCCTGGCCACGAGCGAACAGCGCCTGTCCGTCACCCTGCACTCCATAGGCGACGGCCTGATTGCCACCGACCCCCGCGAGCGCATCACCCTCATGAACCCAGCGGCCGAGGTGTTCACGGGCTGGACGCTCCCGCAGGCCATGGGCCGCTCCATCGAAGAAGTGTTCCGCATCGAAAACGCCATGACCGGCCAACCCGCCGAAATCCCCATCAAACGGGTGCTGACCGAAGGCACCGTGCTGGGCCTGGCCAACCACACCGTGCTGATTGCCAAAGACGGCACCCGGCGCCACATTGCCGACTCCGCCGCCCCCATCCGCAACGCCCAGGGCAACATCGAAGGGGTGGTGCTGGTGTTCCACGACGAGACCGAGCGCCACCGCATGCGCCTGGCCCTGGCCGACAGCGAACAGCACTTTCGTAGCCTGGCCAACAATGGGCAAGCCCTGATCTGGACGTCGGGGCTGGACAAAAAATGCAACTACTTCAATGTCCCCTGGCTGAAGTTCACCGGCCGTCGGCTTGAGCAAGAGATGGGCGATGGGTGGGTAGAAGGCGTCCACCCCGAAGACCTGGACCGCTGTGTGGCTACTTACGTGCAGGCCTTTGACGCCCGCCAACCCTTTGCCATGGAGTACCGGCTGCGCCACGCCAGCGGCGAGTACCGCTGGATACTGGACCAGGGCAACCCCCGCTTTGACAGCCAGGGCCACTTTTTGGGCTACGTGGGGCACTGCCTGGACCTGACGCAGGTCAAGCAAGCCGAGGCCAGGGTCGCCCACCTGGCCTACCACGACACCCTGACCGGCCTGCCCAACCGCGCCCTGTTCCACGACCGGCTGACACAGGCCCTGGCTGCCGCCCAACGCAGCAAGCGCGTTGGTGCCCTCATGTTCATTGACCTGGACCACTTCAAACGCGTCAACGACGTCTACGGCCATGCCGTGGGCGACACCGTGCTGCGCGAAGTGTCCAAACGGCTGCAGTACTTCCTGCGCACCGAGGACTCCGTGGCCCGCCTCGGCGGCGACGAGTTTGTGGTGCTGCTGCCCGCCCTGGCCAGCGATCCGCACGGTGCCGCCACCCTCGCCCGGGTCGTGGGCGACAAAATCCGCACCGCCCTCGAAGCCCCCATACACATCGAAGGCATGGCCTACCACACCGCCGCCAGCATAGGGGTCACGCTCTTTCCCAAGGGCGCCCAAACGGTGGACGACCTCATGCGCGAGGCCGATATCGCCATGTACCGTGCCAAAGAGGGTGGTCGCAACGCCGTGTCCTTCTTCCAGCTGGAGATGCAGCACAGCGTGACCCAGCGCTACGAGCTGGAGCAGGAGCTGCGCGACGCCGTGGCCCAGCAGACCTTTGAGCTGTACCTGCAGTCGCAGGTCAACAGCGCCGGGCAACTCACCGGAGCCGAGGCACTGGTGCGCTGGCGCCACCCCACCCGTGGGCTGGTATCACCAGCCACCTTCATCCCGCTGGCCGAAGAAACCCGCCTCATCCTGCCCCTGGGCGAGTGGGTGCTGCAACAGGCCTGCCAGGTGATTGCACAACTCGGTGCCGCCGGGCACAGCCTGCACATTGCCGTCAACGTCAGCCCCCTGCAGTTTGCCCAGGAGCACTTTGTGCAAAAGGTGCGCGACATACTGGCCAGCACCGGGGCAGACCCCAGCTACCTGACCCTGGAAATCACCGAAGGCCTGCTGGTGGAGCACATGGCCGAGACCATGGGCCGCATGTCAGAGCTGGCCACGCTGGGCATACGCTTCTCTATCGATGACTTCGGCACCGGCTACTCGTCCCTGGCCTACCTCAAGCGCCTGCCGCTGTACGAGCTCAAAATCGACAAAAGCTTTGTGCAAGACATTCCAGACGACCCCAACGACGTGGCCCTGGTGCAAACCATCCTGGCCATGGCCCACCACCTGCACCTGAGCGTGGTGGCCGAAGGGGTGGAAACCACCGCCCAGTTCGAGCTGCTCAAAGCCAACGGCTGCCACCGCTACCAGGGCTACCACTTCCACCGCCCCCAACACCACCGCGACTGGCTGGCCGCCCTGCCCCCACCCGCCCAGCGCTGAGGCGGTACCGCCCCAAAGGAACCATTCTAAAAAGATAGCAAATTACTGAATACTATTAATAGTAAATCGGAAAAAACACCATAAAACGCTTGCTGCTGGACCGCGACAACCTTGAAGTCAAAGCCGAGTTGGAACTGACACTTTCTCAGGTACGGGTTGATCTGGACGTATTTCGCAAGCAAGCCGTCGACAAAACGGTAGAAGCTGGACTGCTTGTGGATGATGGCGCGTATTGATCACGGTACCGCACCGCGTTGGTATTGGTCAGCTGGCTGCAACAGGCCCACCCAGTCGCAGCCCGACAGCCCGCACGATGGCCAGCAGGGTTTTGATGGTGGGGTTCCCCTTCGGACCAAGTGCGCGGTAAAGGCTTTCACGTGGCAGCCCCGCCCGCTCTGCCACGGTGGCCATCCCTTGCGCTTCCGCAATGTGTCGCAGGGCGGCCAACAGCGCAGCCTGCCCGCCGGGTTGATCTGATTCTTCCAACGCTGCCTGCAAATACTCATTGGCAAACGCAGGGTCATCTTTGAGCATGTTCACCACAGTGGAATCGTGGCTGATGTGGCGTGGTGCATTCATGGCTTGGCCCTTTGTTCATAGGGCGTGTGCCCGTCACTGGTTTGGTAGGCGACAACCTGAATCATTTCCCTGTGAATTTAACGTTACAAACTGCGCTGGGCAGCAGGCTTTTCAGATGTTGCTGACCAGCAGCCTGTCGGACTTTCGGCATCGAAGCGAAATCCGGCCCCAGCGAGACCAGTTTTTGCCGACTTTGCAGCCTCATAGCCCGGCTATGGGGCAAAAAGACGGTGAAAAATGGGCCGCTGCGGTCGGATTGCAGCCGATGGTTCCGAAAGTCCGACGGGCTGCCAGGGTGTGGAAGGTGTTGCATACGGCCGGTCCAGGGCTGGCAGCGGTCAGAAAGCTTCTTTTTCCGCCTCCAGGTACGCCAGGCTGGTGTACTTGCCGATGTTGTCGTCAAAGCCTTGCATGGTTTTGGCGCGGGCGGCCACCCGGGGGTCTTTCAGCACCAGGTCTTTGACCTTGTCGAGCGGAATGCCGTTTTTCACGGCGTGTACGCAGGGTTCCCAAATACCCGCCAGGAACGTGCCGTAGGTTTCCAAGATGTCGTTGCTGCCGACACCATGGCCTGGCACCCACAGCTGCGAACCCGCTGCCTTGGTCAGAGCGTCGTAGTACCTGAAGGTGCCGGGGTAGGAGCCATCGTCGATGTTGGCAATGCGGTTGGCCATGGCGATGTCGCCCACGGCGGTGAGCTTGTCCTCCACCACCTCCACACACAGGTCGGATGGGGTGTGGGCATGGCCATAAAAATGCATCTTGAGCGTGACGTCACCCAAGCGGAACACGTCGCCGTTGCTGACCACGCGGTTGGGGGCCACCACCTTGGTGCCCATGGTGGCCTGGTTGGTCCAGCGCTCCATGAGGCTGCGCCACAGGTTGCCCTCGGCGCCTTTGATCTGCGCGGTGGTGTGCTCCAGCGCATGGATTGGCAGCCCCGCCCCGTAAGCGTTCACAAACGCATGGTTGCCCAGCCAGTGGTCGCCGTGGTAGTGGCTGTTGAACACCGCCACCACCGGCTTGGGCGTGACAGTCTGGATCATGCGGATGGCCATTTGGCCAATTTGCAGCGACGCCCCCGAGTCCAGCACGACCACGCCCTGCTCGGTCACCACAAACAGGATGTTGGCCATCATCCCTTTGTTCTCGGCGTTGGGGAAACCGTCTTCGGCGTAGACCATCCAGACGTGTTTGGACAGTTGCTGGGGCTTCACATCGGGCACGGGCGGCCCTTCGATGAAGTCGTGCAGCTGTTGGGCAAACACCTTCACCTCGGGCAGCGCCAATGCGCCTGCACCCACCAGTGCGGTGCCAGCACCCGCGAGCCCGACACCGCCCAGGCGGGCCAGAAAATTGCGGCGTGTGCCGCGGTTGCAAACCTTGGGATCGGGCTGGTGTGGCATGCGATTGTCTCCTGTTGTGCACAAAATTATGCACCCATAAGCAATGACGAATACAAACTCAGCGCGCCAGGCGCTGCGCAATATCGGCCACCAGCAGCCGCGACAGGCTGAGCTTGTCGGCCTGTGGAAATTCGACCACCCCAGCCTCATCGACCAGCAGCAGCGCGTTGTGGTCCTGGCCAAAGGTGGCTGGACCGATGTTGCCCACCAGCAGTGGCACGCCTTTGCGGGCACGCTTGGTCTGGGCGTGGTGCAGCAGGTCGTGGCTCTCGGCCGCAAAGCCCACGCAGTACAGGCGACCCGAGCGCGCCCGCTCGCTGGCCGCGATGCCTGCCAGGATGTCTGGGTTCTCGGTGAAGGCGAGCGTGGGCACCTGCCCAGAGCCGTCTTTCTTGATTTTTTGCTCGGAAGGTGCGGCAGGTCGCCAATCCGCCACAGCCGCAGCCGACACAAAAACAGTAGCTGAATGAGCATATATATCAAGCGCCATGAGCATATTTTGTGCAGATTTCACGTCGATGCGCCTGACCCCTCGCGGTGTGGCCAGCGCCACTGGCCCCGCCACCAGCGTGACCTCGGCCCCGGCCTCGTGGGCGGCGCGGGCAATGGCAAAGCCCATCTTGCCGCTGGAGAGGTTGGTGATGCCGCGCACCGGGTCAATGGCCTCGTAGGTAGGCCCGGCACTGACCAGCACATGCTGGCCCGCCAACGGCTTGGGCATGAAAAAGCGCACCAGGTCATAGAGCAGCTCATCGGCCTCCAGCATGCGGCCATCGCCCACCTCTCCGCAGGCCTGGTCGCCCTGGCCCACATCCAGCACATGCACACCGTCGGCCTTGAGCTGGGCGACGTTGCGCTGGGTGGCTGGGTTGGCCCACATCTCGCGGTTCATGGCGGGAGCAACAATCAGCGGCACCGCCTCGGCAGGACGGGCAAGGCACAGCAGACTGAGCAGGTCGTCGGCACCGCCATGCACCAGCTTTTTCAGAAAATCGGCGCTGGCGGGGACCACCAGAATGGCGTCGGCCTCGCGGCTGAGGTTGATGTGGGCCATGTTGTTGCCCACCCCAGCGGCCTCACGCGGGTCCCATTGCGAGCTGAACACCGGCCGCCCCGACAGGGCTTGCATGGTCACCGGGGTAATGAACTGGCAGGCCGCATCGGTCATGACGACTTGCACGGTGGCCCCGGCTTTGACCATGGCGCGGCACAGCTCGGCTGCTTTGTAGCAGGCAATGCCGCCAGACAGGCCCAGCACAATGTGGCGCCCGCCCAAGTCGCCAGCGGGCAGCAAGGAGCGCGCAGGCGCAGACGTGGCCATGGGTGCTGAGCCAGCAGAACCGGCAGAGGCACCGGGTGCAGTGGTTTGGGCAGCAGCGGCCTCAGGTGGCGCGGCGGGGTTTTGGGTGTGTTGGTGGGCGTTCATGGCCAGAAATTAAACCGCAATCCCCTCCCCGCCAGTGGCAAGGGCCCGCCGCCCAGGCCACGGTGCCAGCTGCGGGGCCAGCGACCGACCTTTTATAATCCCGGTTTCCACCTCTGCGGGCGACACCATCGCCCGTTTGCGACATGACCAAATTTGTCTTCGTCACCGGCGGTGTGGTGTCTTCGCTGGGCAAGGGCATCGCGTCGGCCTCCCTGGCAGCACTGCTGGAGTCCCGCGGCCTCAAAGTCACCCTCATCAAACTCGACCCCTACCTCAACGTGGACCCGGGCACCATGTCGCCGTTTCAACACGGCGAGGTGTTTGTGACCAACGACGGGGCGGAAACCGACCTGGACCTGGGCCACTATGAGCGTTTCATTGAAACGCGCATGAAAAAGGCCAACAACTTCACCACCGGCCAGATTTACAAAAGCGTGCTCGAAAAAGAGCGCCGGGGCGACTACCTGGGCAAAACCGTGCAGGTCATCCCCCATGTCACCAACGAGATTCAGGACTTCGTCAAGCGCGGCGCCGGTGTAGGCACCAGCGAAGCCGTGGACGTGGCCATTGCCGAAATTGGCGGCACCGTGGGTGACATCGAAAGCCTGCCGTTTCTGGAAGCCGTGCGCCAGCTCAGCCTGCGCCTGGGGCCCAACAACTCAGCCTTTGTTCACCTGACCTACGTGCCCTACATTGCGGCAGCAGGCGAGCTGAAAACCAAACCCACCCAGCACACGGTACAAAAGCTGCGCGAAATCGGCATACAGCCCGACGCCTTGCTGTGCCGGGCCGACCGTGTCATTCCCGACGACGAGCGCGACAAAATCAGCCTCTTCACCAACGTGCCCATGTGGGGCGTGATCTCCATGCCAGACGTGGACACCATCTACAAGGTGCCTCGCGTGCTGCACGAGCAAGGCCTGGACGGTCTGATCTGCGACAAGCTGCGCCTGCACAGCCCACCGGCCAACCTCAAACGCTGGGACAAGCTGGTGGACGAGGTTCTGCACCCGGCCACCACCGTGCGCATTGCCATGGTCGGCAAGTACGTGGACCTGTCGGACAGCTACAAGTCGCTGAACGAAGCCCTGCGCCATGCCGGCATGAAAAACCACGCCCGCGTGGACATCTCCTACATCGACTCCGAAACCCTGACGCCAGAAACCGTCGCTCAGCTGGCCGAGTTCGACGCCGTGCTGGTGCCTGGCGGCTTTGGCAAGCGCGGGGTCGAGGGCAAGATTGAAGCCGCGCGCTTTGCCCGCGAAAGCAAAGTCCCCTACCTGGGCATTTGCCTGGGCATGCAGGTGGCCACCATCGAATTTGCCCGCCATGTGGCCGGTCTGGCACAGGCCAACAGCACCGAGTTCGAGCCAGACGGCCCGCAACCCGTCATTGCCCTCATCACCGAGTGGAAAGACGCCGACGGCAGCATCAAGACGCGCGACCACAACTCCGACCTGGGTGGCACCATGCGCCTGGGGGCGCAGAGCTCGGACGTGACGCCCGGCTCTCTGGCCCACAGCATTTATGGCGATGTGGTGACGGAACGTCACCGCCATCGCTACGAAGCCAACGTGGCCTACCTGGACCAGCTGCGCGCAGCAGGCCTGGTCATTTCCGCCCTGACCCAGCGCGAACACCTGACCGAAATTGTGGAGCTGCCCCAAAGCGTGCACCCCTGGTACATGGGCGTTCAGTTTCACCCGGAGTTCAACTCCACCCCCTGGAACGGCCACCCACTGTTCAATGCCTTCATCAAGGCCGCCCTTGACCACCAGGCACAGCGTCCTGCCAGCCAGGGCGACGGAGCCAGCGCATGAAGCTCTGTGGATTCGATGTTGGCCTGGACCAGCGGTTCTTCCTGATCGCAGGCACCTGCTCGATTGAAGGGCTGCAAATGTCCCTGGACGTGGCCGGTCAGTTGAAAGAAATCTGCGCCGCGCTGGACATTCCACTGGTTTACAAGGGCTCCTTCGACAAGGCCAACCGCTCCTCCGGCACCACCGCCAGGGGCGTGGGCCTGGACGCTGGCCTGAAAATTCTGGACGAAGTGCGCCGCCAGACCGGCTTGCCCGTGCTGACCGATGTGCACGAGGCGAGCCAGGTGGCTGAGGTGGCCAGCGTGGTAGATGTGCTGCAAACCCCCGCTTTCCTGTGCCGTCAGACCGATTTCATCCGTGCGGTGGCGCAAAGCGGCAAGCCAGTCAACATCAAAAAAGGGCAGTTTCTGGCACCCTGGGACATGAAAAACGTCATTGACAAGGCCCGCACCGCCGCGCGTGAAGCAGGGCTGTCGGAAGACCGCTTTCTGGCCTGCGAACGCGGCGTGAGCTTTGGCTACAACAACCTGGTGGCCGACATGACCAGCCTGGCCGAGATGCGCAACACCGGTGCCCCCGTGGTATTCGACGTGACCCACTCGGTGCAAAAACCCGGCGGCCAAGGCACGGTCAGCGGTGGCGCCCGCGACATGGTGCCGGTGCTGGCCCGCGCAGCCACTGCCGTGGGTGTGGCGGGTCTGTTCATGGAGTGCCACCCCAACCCGGCCCAGGCTTGGAGCGATGGCCCCAATGCCGTGCCGCTGAAACACATGAAAGCCCTGCTGGAAACCTTGGTCACGCTGGACCAGGTGACCAAGCGCAGCGGCTTCCTGGAAAACCACTTCAGCGCCTGAGCCCCTGCTCGCCACCCGCCCATCATGCGCAAGCCTGCCCACCAACCGCCCACCGATGACGCGTTGTGCCGTGCCATTGTGGCGGTGTTGCCGCAGGCCACCGCCGCGTGGTTGTTCGGCAGTGCGTCCAGCGGACACTGGCAGTTGGACAGCGACATTGATTTGGCCGTGGCCGTGCGTCCAGCGCTGGATGCAGCCACGCGCCATCGTGCGGCGCTCGAAATCGGCGACCGCTTGGGCCACGATGTCGATCTGCTGGATTTCCATGCGGAGCACACCCTCATGCAAGCACAGGTGCTGGCAACCGGTCGGCTGCTGTTTGCCCAAGAGCCTGCGCAATTGCTGGCCTACGTGGGACACACCATGACCGAATACCAGCACATGCAAGACTGGCGACAACCCATGGTGACCGACATGGCCCGCCGTATGGCACACCAGGTGCCCACACCATGAGCACCCACGACACAAGCCTGATCGATGCCCTGGCGCAAAAAGCGGCCAAAGTTGAGCGTTGCGTGGCGCGAGCCCGCCAAGAGTTGGCGGCATCGGCCAATTTTGAGACCGACTTCACCCGCCAAGATGCGGCAATCCTCAATATCCAACGCGCCTGCGAGCTGACCTTGGACATGGGCAACATGATCGTGCGCCACTTGGCGCTGGGGTTGCCGCGCAGCAGCCGCGATGTGTTTGGGTTGCTGGCCCAACACGGCTGGGTGGACAAAGATCAGGCCACGACGCTGCAGCACATGGTCGGCTTTCGAAACATCGCCGTGCACGAATACGATGCACTCGACATGGCAATTGTTCGCAGCATCATTGAAAAAGACCTTCAGCAAATCCTTCAATTTGCAGGGCAAGTAGTTTTGAAACTCTCCAACGCACCCACATGACCGCTGCTTACATCATTGCCGACGTCACCGTCACCAACCCCGACCAGATGGCGAAATACCGCGAGTGGAGCACCAAAGCCATGCAAGAGTTTGGCGCCGAGGTGCTGGTGCGCGGTGGGGCCATCGAGGTGCTGGAAGGCCCCTGGCAGCCCACCCGCCTCGTGGTCATGAAATTTCCCACCATGGAGCAGGCCAAGGCCATGTACCACAGCGACACCTACACCCATGCCCGCAGCGTGCGCGAGGGCGCAGGCGTGATGCGAATGGTCGTGGTGGATGGCGTGGCCTGAGAGGCAAAGAGTCTCTCGCCCAGTTCCTGTTAACCCGAATCACCAACCTCCCCCTGACTTAGGAAAACCCCATGAGTGCCATTGTTGACATCGTTGGTCGCGAAGTGCTGGACAGCCGCGGCAACCCCACCGTTGAATGCGACGTGCTGCTGGAAAGCGGCGTGATGGGCCGTGCGGCTGTGCCTTCTGGCGCATCCACCGGCAGCCGCGAAGCCATTGAACTGCGCGACGGCGACAAGAGCCGCTACTTGGGCAAGGGCGTGTTGCGCGCGGTCGAGCACATCAACACCGAAATCTCTGAAGCCGTGCTGGGCCTCGATGCCTCCGAGCAGGGCTTTCTGGACAAGACCCTGATTGACCTCGACGGCACCGAGAACAAGAGCCGCCTGGGCGCCAACGCCATGCTGGCCGTGTCCATGGCCGTGGCCCGTGCAGCAGCAGAAGAAGCTGGCCTGCCGCTGTACCGCTACTTTGGCGGCACCTCGGCCTGCCAGATGCCCGTGCCCATGATGAACGTGGTGAACGGCGGCGCACACGCCAACAACAACCTCGACCTGCAAGAGCTGATGATCATCCCCGTGGGTGCGCCCACGTTCCGCGAGGCCCTGCGCTGGGGTGCCGAGGTGTTCCACGCCCTGAAAAAAATACTGCACGACAAGGGCATGCCCACGTCGGTGGGTGACGAAGGCGGTTTTGCGCCCAACGTACCCAACCACGAAGCCGCCATCCAGATGATTCTGGAAGCCATCACCGCTGCGGGCTACACCCCCGGCGAGCAGATTGCCCTGGGCCTAGACTGTGCCGCCAGTGAGTTCTACAAAGACGGCATGTACCACCTGGAAGGCGAAGGCCTGGTGCTGTCGGCCGAGCAGTGGACCGACATGCTGGAAACCTGGGTCAGCAAGTACCCCATCATCAGCATCGAAGACGGCATGCACGAAGGCGACTGGGACGGCTGGAAGCTGCTGACCGAGCGTCTGGGCAAGCAGGTGCAGCTGGTGGGCGACGACCTGTTCGTGACCAACACCAAGATTCTGAAAGAAGGCATCGACAAGGGCATTGCCAACTCCATCCTCATCAAGATCAACCAGATTGGCACGCTGACCGAAACCTTCGCCGCCATCGAAATGGCCAAGCGTGCGGGCTACACCGCGGTCATCAGCCACCGCTCGGGCGAAACCGAAGACAACACCATCTCCGACATTGCCGTGGGCCTGAACGCGGGTCAGATCAAGACCGGCAGCCTGAGCCGCTCTGACCGCATGTCCAAGTACAACCAGCTGCTGCGCATCGAGGAAGACCTGGGCGACATTGCCTACTACCCCGGTCGCGCTGCGTTTTACAACCTGCGCTGAAGCAGCAGTGGCCCACGGCCACTGAGCCACCCTGCCCAGCCGCAGCGCCGCCCGCACCCACCTACCTGAGGCCACCACCATGCCTGCCCGTCTGGTGTTTGTGCTGCTGCTGGCCTTGCTGGGCTGGTTGCAGGCCCAGCTGTGGCTGGGCCGTGGCAGCGTGGGCAAGGTGGAGGCCATGCGGGTGGAGCTGGAGCGGGTTACCCAGGCCAACCAGCAGGCGCGCTGGCGCAACGAGCAGCTGGCCAACGAGGTGCTGGACCTCAAAGAGGGCCTGGAAATCATCGAAGAGAAAGCCCGCATGGAGTTGGGCATGGTCAAGCCCAACGAGTTGCTGGTCCAAATCGCGCAGGGCAAGCGTTGAATATTGCACTGCTGGGCGCTGAAAGCAGCGGCAAAAGCCAGCTGGCGCAGGCCCTGGTGCAGGAGCTGCACGCCTTGCTGCCCTCCCCAGACCGCGGTGGCCCCACGGTGACCCTGGTGCCCGAGGCGCTGCGCAGCTGGTGTGTGGCGCATGGCCGTACCCCGCAGGCCCACGAACAGGCCTCTGTGGCCGAGATGCAGCTCGCCGCGCTACACGCCGCACAGGCAGACGGTGGGCCAGGCGCCTGGGTGGTGTCGGACACCACCCCGCTGCAGACCGCGGTGTACAGCGAGCACTACTTCAGCGACGCCTCACTCACCGCCTGGGCGCACCACGCCCATCGGCAACACCACGCGCCCGGGCAGGGCCTGACCCTGCTCATGGGACTGGACCTGCCCTGGCAAGCCGACGGCCCCTGGCGAGATGGCCCTGCGGTGCAGCAGGCCATTGATGCGCTGCTGCGCACCCACCTGCAGCAGCTTGGCCTACCGTTCCAAACCATCTACGGGCACGGCACACACCGGGTGGGGGCAGCTCTGCAAGCGGTGGCCGCTGCCCTGCCGACCGCCTTGCACGCAGCCCAGACCAGCTGGAAGGACTCTTTAGTTACAAGAGCAAACTATCTATTACAGACAAGCGATAGAGTGCTTTTTCATTCAAAAATGATGCCTGTGTGCGAGGCCTGTTCCGACCCCGACTGCGAGCACACCCTGTTCACCCGGCTGCTGTCACAGCGGCCGACCCGGGCGGTCAATGCGCGCTTGGTTCCACCGGCGGAGAAGCCAGCGGCTGGGTAAAGACCTGGGCGGCATCAACCGCATCAAAGCGGTAGCGCGCACCACAAAACTCGCAGCCCACGTCCACCTCGCCGCGCTCGGCCACCACCGACTCCACCTCGGCCACCCCCAGGCTGCGCAGCATGCCAGCCACCCGCTCGCGCGAGCAGCGGCAGGCAAAGTGGGGTCCGGTGTCACCCGCTTTGGGTTCAAACCGGGTGAGGGGCTCCTCCCAGAACAGGCGGTGCAGCACGGTGTCCACATCCAGCGTGAGCAACTCCTCGCGCTTCAGGCTGGACGCCAGGATAGCGATGCGG
The DNA here is from genome assembly GCA_030695205.1 of Burkholderiaceae bacterium. GTDB lineage: Bacteria > Pseudomonadota > Gammaproteobacteria > Burkholderiales > Burkholderiaceae_C > UBA2334. The sequence continues at coordinate 152,139 of JAUYTN010000007.1, forward strand.
TTGTAGTCCTCGTTGCGGCCAATGGCGTCTTCGTGCGCCAGCGCCGCGCTGCTGCCTTGCAAATTGGCCTCGCCCTTGATGGGCAGGCGCTGGATCAACAACCCGGCTGCCAGATCCTGGTTGGCCGCCAGCACCAGCCGGGTGTCGAGCTGTTCGCTTTGCAGCATGTAGTGCGACAGTACCTCGGCCACCTGCTCGATGCGTTGGCCTGCGTCATCGAACAGGGGAACCACGCCCTGGTAGGGCTGCTGACCCGGCAGGCGGTCCAATGGGTCGAGCGTGATGGCACAACGCCCCTGGTTGTGCACATTCACCAACTGGCTCAGGCCCACCTCGGCCAGGCTGCCGCTGGGCACCTCGCCCACCACCGTGGCGGTCGCCCGCACCGACAAATCGGGCTGCACCTCAGCGACGGCCAGCTTGAGCGGGCCGTCGCCCATGATCTGCAGCACCAGTGCGCCATTGAACTTGATGTTGGCCTGCATCAGCACCGCCGCGGCGGTCATCTCGCCCAGCAACTCGGTCACGGCCTGGGGGTAGGCACCGGCCTGCTCCCGGCGCGCCAGCATGTCGCGCCAGGCATCACCCAGGCGCACCACCATACCGCGCACCGGCTGGCCATCGAACAAAAACGTGTGCAATTCAGACATCGGGGTTCCCCTCAGGCCAGCTTGGTCAGGCCAGAGCGAAAGCGCTGGGCGTTGGCGATGTAGTGCTGCGCGCTGCGGCGCAGGCCCTCCATCTGCTCGGGCGTGAGCTGGCGGACCACGCGCGCGGGGCTGCCCACGATCATGGAACCATCCGGAAACACCTTCCCCTCGGTGACCAGCGAACCTGCACCCACCAGGCAGTGGTTGCCGATCTGTGCCCCATTGAGCACCACGGCCCCTATGCCAATCAGCGACTCGTCGCCAATGGTGCAGCCGTGCAGCATCACGCCGTGGCCCACCGTCACATGTTTGCCCACGGTCAGGGGCTGGCCCACATCGCTGTGGAGCACGCAGGCATCCTGGATGTTGCTGCCCTCGCCGATGGCAATGGGCTCGTTGTCCCCGCGAATGACGGTCCCAAACCACACGCTGGTGTCGGCCGCCAGGTGCACATTGCCCATGACCTCGGCGCTGTCGGCCACATAGGCGCTGGGATGGACCTGCGGGGCGATGGATTCAAGTTGGTAAATGCTCATTTCTACAATTGTAGGGATGGCCCCCACCACCCCTACCGAATCAGTCACCACCCTGCGGGCACGCGCTTTGGAGGTGCTGTGCACCCAGCATGTGGCCGACAAATGTGCCCAGGCGCAGCAATTGGCCCTGGAGGCTTTGCGGCCCGGTGTACCCTGGGGCGAGCAGGCCGAGTTGGAGCCACCACACGGGCAACTGCCCGGCCGTCCCGAGCGACCCGAGCTGATTGACCCCGCCCAGGTACCCACCCGCTCACCCTTTACTCCCGAGGGCCGGGCGGCGCTGCTGCACGCCATTTGCCACATTGAATTCAACGCCATCAACCTGGCGCTGGATGCGGTGTGGCGCTTTGCGGGCATGCCCCAGGCCTTTTATGCCGACTGGTTGCGGGTGGCGGGCGAAGAGGCTCAGCACTTTGAGATGCTGCACACCCTCTTGCAGGAACTGCGCGGCCCCAGTGGGGAGCGCTGGCAGTACGGCAGCTTTGCTGCCCACGACGGGCTGTGGGCCATGTGCGAAAAAACCGCCCACGACCGCACCGCCCGCATGGCCCTGGTGCCGCGCACCCTGGAGGCCCGAGGCCTGGATGCCACGCCACTCATACAGGCGAAGCTGCGCAAGGTCAACACGCCCGATGCGCTGGCCATGTGCGATGCACTCGACACCATCCTGCGTGACGAAATCGGGCATGTGGCGGTGGGCAACCGCTGGTACGGCTGGCTGTGTCAGCAAAACGGGCTGGAGCCGGTTGCACACTACCGAAGCCTGGCGCGCGAGTTCCAGGCTCCTCGCTTGCGCCCACCGTTCAACACCGAGGCGCGCAAGCGGGCCGGGTTCAGCGACGATGAGCTGGCCTACCTGCTCGGCACCGGTTAGGTTTTTTTATTTCTTAGCGACTTCAGCTTCGTAAGACATTGGTAATTCCACGTACATAGCATGCGCTCCAACCGCTGGGGTCCGTGCCATGGTGCTGCGCTGCGCAGACCGGGCATGGACTCGGACAGAGGTCAACAATCAACTGGAGACGCCATGGAAATGGACCTAGCCCACCGGATAGCCGCGCATCCGAAATACCAAGAGCTCAAGAGAAAGCGCACCAGCTTTGGCTGGCTGCTCACCGCGCTGATGATGATCGTTTACTACGGTTTCATCCTGCTGGTGGCTTTCAACAAAGAATTTCTGACCCAAAAAATCGGCCCTGGCGTCATGACGCTGGGCATGCCCATTGGCCTGGGCGTGATTGTGTTCACCGTGGTCATCACCGGTATTTATGTGCGTCGTGCCAACAGCGAATTTGACGACCTGACCGAAGACATCAAAAAGGCGGTCACCAAATGAAGCGCTCCACCCAACTCCTCGCCCTGCTGGGCATGCTCATGGCCAGCGCCGGGGCAATGGCCGCTGGTGCCGACCTCGGCCAGGCCGAAAAGCAAGCCACCAACTGGACGGCCATCGCCATGTTCGGTGTGTTCGTCGCCGGCACGATGTTCATCACCAAATGGGCTGCGGCCAAAACGAAATCGGCTTCCGACTTCTACACCGCCGGCGGTGGCATCACCGGTTTCCAGAACGGCTTGGCCATTGCGGGCGACTACATGTCGGCTGCGTCGTTCCTCGGTATTTCCGCTGCCGTGATGGCCAGCGGTTTTGACGGCTTGATCTTCTCCATCGGCTTTCTGGTGGGCTGGCCTGTCATCACCTTCCTGATGGCCGAGCGCCTGCGCAACCTGGGCAAGTTCACGTTTGCCGACGTGGCCGCCTTCCGCTTCAGCCAGACCCCCATCCGCGTGTTTGCCGCTTCCGGCACGCTCGTGGTGGTGGCCTTCTACCTGATTGCCCAGATGGTGGGCGCCGGTCAGCTGATCAAGCTGCTGTTTGGCCTGGAGTACTACCTGGCAGTGATCATCGTGGGTGGCCTGATGATGGTGTACGTGCTGTTTGGCGGCATGACCGCCACCACCTGGGTGCAGATCATCAAGGCTGTGCTGCTGTTGGGCGGTGCATCGTTCATGGCGGCCATGGTGCTGGCCAGGTTTGGTTTCAGCCCTGAAGCCATGTTTGCCGAAGCCATCCGGATCAAGACCGATCTGGCCACCACAGGCCTGCTGGCCGAGGCCCTCAAGACCGACCCTGCGGCCACCGCCGACACCGTCGCTGCGGCCGCTGCGGCCAAGGGCTTCTCCATCATGGGACCTGGCTCGTTCGTGAAAGACCCCATCTCGGCCATCTCCTTCGGTATGGCCCTGATGTTCGGCACCGCCGGTTTGCCACACATCCTGATGCGCTTCTTCACCGTGCCCAACGCCAAGGAAGCCCGCAAATCCGTGCTGTGGGCCACCACCTGGATCGGCTACTTCTACATGCTGACCTTCATCATTGGTTTCGGCGCCATCAGCTTCGTGCTGACCAACCCCGAGTTCCTGGATGCCAAGGGCGCCTTGAAGGGCGGCGGCAACATGGCGGCCATTCACCTGGCCAATGCGGTGGGTGGCAACGTGTTCCTGGGCTTCATTTCTGCCGTGGCCTTTGCCACCATCCTGGCGGTGGTGGCTGGCCTGACGCTGTCTGGCGCGTCTGCGGTGTCTCACGACATCTACGCCACGGTGATCAAGAAGGGCAAAGCAGACAGCGCAGCCGAGCTGAAAGTCTCCCGCTTCACCACCGTTGCACTGGGCGTTCTGGCCGTGACCTTGGGCATTGCCTTTGAGAAGCAGAACATCGCGTTCATGGTGTCGCTGGCCTTCGCCATTGCGGCATCGGCCAATTTTCCGGTGCTGTTCATGTCTGTGCTGTGGAAAGACTGCACCACCAAGGGCGCCGTCATTGGTGGCTTCCTGGGCTTGGTGTCGTCCGTGGCCCTGACCGTGGTGTCGCCCTCGGTGTGGGAAGCCACACTGGGCAACCCCAAAGGCTCAGCCTGGTTCCCCTACACCTCGCCGGCCCTGTTCTCCATGACCATCGGTTTTGTTGGCATCTGGCTGTTCTCCATCCTGGACAACAGCGCGCGCGCCAAGGTTGACCGTGCGGGCTTCCTGGCGCAACAGGTGCGCTCCGAAACCGGCATTGGTGCGGACGGTGCCTCTGGCCACTGACCCACGCGCCCTGACCCGGCGCCCATAGGTTTCAAAAGGTCGTCATCGGTTGCACTGCGATCCAGTTGGGCAGATGATGTTTCAGAGGCCGCTGCCACCCCACGGTGTCAGCGGCCTTTTTTTGTGGCCGTGCGCCACCCTACCCACAGACCATGCCCACCACGTTCACCTTCAACCACGCGCCCTTTGACTGCCTCAGCCCCACTGAGCGCCAGTTGGTCCAGCAGACGCTGACTCTGGGCCAATACCCGGCGGGCAGCGTCATCCTGCACCCCGACATGGTCGCCACGCAGATGTACGTGGTCAAACGCGGCCATGTGGAGCACCTGGAGGGCGCAGAGCGGGTGTCGGTGTATGGGCCGACGGATTGTTTCGCGGCCCGCGCTGCCATGGCTGGTCGCACCACCAGCGTGCTGACCACGCTGGACGAGGTGACCCTTTACCAATTGCCCCAGGACACCCTCAAAAGCCTGGTGGCCAGCAACAGCCAGTTCAGCGCCATGCTGTTTGCCGACCTGTCGCGCCGCCTGTCGGCCGCGACCCATGCCGGCAAAGGGCGGGAATTTCTGTCGCTGATGATGGCCCGTGTGCGAGATGCATACATGCGGCCACCCTTCATGGTGGACGGCAGCACCGACCTCGTGAGCCTGTGCGCCCAACTGGCCCAACAAGGCCTGACCCACGCCCTGGTGCGCGACACTGGCCCCGACGGCCAGGCCCGCCTGGGCATGTTCACCACCACCGACCTGCGCGACGCCCTGCTGCGCCCCGTGCCCCCCGCCGAACTGGCGGTGCGCGACGTGGCCCGCTTCGACCTCGTGACCGTGACCCCCGAGACCGAGGTGTTCGAAGCGCTGCTGGTCATGATCCGCAACCGGGTCCACCGGGTGCTGGTGCGCGACGGTGACGAGGTGGTGGGGGTGCTCAGCCAACTCGATCTGATGGGCTTCATCTCCAACCATTCGCACCTAATTGCCCTGCAGCTGCAACAGGCCCGCAGCGTGGACGAAGCGGTGGCAGCCGCCTGCCAGACCGATGAGCTGATTGCCCTGCTGCACAGTGGTGGCGTCAAGATCGAGGTGATTTCCAGCCTCGTGAGCGAGCTCAACAGCCAGCTCTTTGAACGGCTATGGCATCTCATTGCCCCACCCGAGCTGGTGGCCAACAGCTGCCTGCTGGTCATGGGCAGCGAGGGCCGGAGCGAACAGATCCTGAAAACCGACCAGGACAATGCCCTGCTGCTGCGCGATGGGTTTGTCTGCCCCGAGCTGCCGACCATTGCCCAGCGCTTCAACGATGCGCTGGCACGGTGTGGCTACCCCATGTGCCCAGGCCACATCATGCTGACCAACCCAAAGTGGCGCCAACCCATTGGCGACTTCAAAGCCACGGTGACCGACTGGCTGCTGGGCAGCCCAGCCGATGGCCCCATGCACCTGGCCATCTTCATGGACGCCCGTGCCGTGGCGGGTGATGTGAACCTGCTGGAACAGGCGCGCCAACACCTGCAGTGGCTCTTCAATGGCAACGACGCCTTGCTGGCCCGTTTTGCCAGCGCCGTCGAGCAGTTCGAAGAAACCAGCCACTGGTGGGAACGGTGGGCTGAGCTGCTGGGGCGCGAAGAGCCCACCTTTGACCTCAAAAAACTGGGTACCTTCCCCATCGTGCACGGCGCGCGTGCGCTGGCGTTGCAACGCGGCATTTCTGCGCTGGGCACCCGGGAGCGCCTGGCGCAGCTCGCCCGCCAGGGCCAGCTGGACACCCGCCTGGCCCAGGACCTGACCGACGCGCTGCACTTCTTGATAGCCCTGCGCTTGAAACACCAGCTGCAGCAGCGGCAAACGGGCGAGACGCCGCACCAGCACATCCGCCTGTCCGAGCTGGGCACTCTGGAGCGCGACGTGTTTAAAGACTCGCTGTCCATCGTCAAACGCTTCAAGCAGCACCTGCGCAGCCACTTCAGGCTGGATGCACTGTGAACCAGTCGCCCTTGGAGCCAGGTTGTGCGAGCGACTTGCTGAGCCCCATCGACACCCAAACGAAGCTCAACCAGGAGCCCCATGCCACACTTGAAGCCCCGATCTCAGAAAGCTGAACCATGACTGACCGTGTCATCCTGCGTGCATCGTCCGCCGCCCTGGCTTTGGCCAATTTTCTGTTTCTGGTGTGGCTGATGGGGCCTGACACCTGCCAGAAAATGGGCGGCAAGGTCTCTGGCCTGATGCACTGCACCCTAGCCAGCGGTGAAGAAATCACCTTCATGAAAACCCTGCCACCCGAGTTGTTCATGCTGGCCATGCTGGGCTCGCTGCTCGCGGGCGTTCTGATGGCCCGCTGGGCGGTGAACAGCGTCAAACCCAAATAGCCCCACCGCCGATAATCCGGCATGACTTCCAAAGCCTCCTCTGCGGCCCCTGCCGCCTCTGCTGATTTCAGCACCCTCCCCTTGTCCCCCGCCACGCTGGCCAACCTGGCCACGCTGGGCTACACCGCCATGACGCCGATCCAGGCAGCCAGCCTGCCCCTGGCGCTGGCGGGCAAAGACCTCATTGCCCAGGCCAAAACCGGCAGCGGCAAGACCGCAGCCTTCGGCCTGCCCCTGTTGGCCAACCTCAACCCCCGCTGGTTTGCAGTGCAGGCCCTGGTGCTGTGCCCCACCCGCGAACTGGCCGACCAGGTCACCACCGAAATCCGCCGGTTGGCGCGCTCCGAAGACAACATCAAGGTGGTCACCCTGTGCGGTGGCGTGCCGCTGCGCGGCCAGTCCGCCAGCCTGGAGCACGGAGCGCACATTGTGGTGGGCACGCCCGGCCGCATCATGGACCACCTGGCGCGCGGCCACCTGACGCTGGAAGGGCTCAACACCCTGGTGCTGGACGAGGCCGACCGCATGCTGGACATGGGCTTTTTTGACGACATCGTCACGGTGGCCAAACAGTGCCCCAAAACCCGCCAGACGCTGCTGTTTTCGGCCACCTACCCGGAAGGCATTGCCAAGCTCAGCGCCCAGTTCATGCGCGAGCCGCTGACCGTCAAGGTCGATGCCCAGCACAGTGGCAGCCAGATCGAGCAGCGCTGGTACGAGGTCAAGGAGAGCGAGCGCCTGCATGCCGTGGGCCGCTTGCTGCTGCACTTTCGCCCAGCCAGCACACTGGCGTTTTGCAACACCAAGGCCCAGTGCCGCGACTTGGTGGATGTGCTCCATGCCCAGGGGATTTCGGCGCTGGCGCTGTTTGGCGAACTGGAGCAGCGCGAGCGCGACCAGGTGCTGGTGCGCTTTGCCAACAAAAGTTGCTCGGTGCTGGTGGCCACCGACGTAGCAGCGCGCGGGCTGGACATTGCGTCCCTGGCCGCCGTCATCAACGTGGACGTGACGCCCGATGCCGAGGTGCACATCCACCGCATTGGCCGCACGGGCCGTGCGGGCGAGAGCGGCCTGGCCCTCAATCTGGCCAGCATGGACGAGATGGGCAGCGTGGGCAAGATCGAGGTGCTGCAAGGCACCGAAACGTCGTGGAGCCCCCTGGCCGACCTCACCCCCACCGGCAGCGGCCCGCTGGTGGCCCCTATGGTCACACTGCACATTCAAGGTGGGCGCAAAGAAAAAATCCGCCCCGGCGACGTGCTCGGCGCGCTGACCGCCGACCTGGGCTACACCCGCGAGCAGGTGGGCAAGATCAACGTGAACGAGTGGTCCACCTACGTGGCGGTGGACCGCAACATCTCGGAGCAGGCCGCCAGCCGCCTGAGTGCCGGGCGCATCAAGGGCAAAAGCGTGAAGGTGCGGATCCTAGAAGACTGATGTCCATTATTTTTAAGCTTTTTTGGCTTTTTACGCTTGCTGCATATAGATAGTTTGCTATATTTTTATCCACGCGGGTGGTGCTGGGCGTGCAGCGTTTTCAGGCGCTCCCGCGCCACATGGGTGTAGATGGTGGTGGTGGAAATATCGGCATGGCCCAGCAGCATTTGCACCGCCCGCAAATCGGCCCCGTGGTTGAGCAAATGGGTGGCAAAGGCATGGCGCAGGGTGTGGGGCGACAAAGAGGTGACGATGCCCGCTGCCAGCGCGTGTTTTTTGACAATCATCCAGAACGCCACGCGGCTCATGCCCTGCCCCCGGGCCGTCACGAACAGGTCGTCGGTCTGCTGCCCGGCCAGTATGGCGGGGCGTGCATGGGCCAGGTAGCGCTGCAGCCAGTCAGCAGCTTCCAGGCCAAAGGGCACCAGCCGCTCTTTGCTGCCTTTGCCCATGGTGCTCAGGACATGGTCGTTCAGGCCCACATGGTGGGTTTTGAGGCCCACCAGCTCACTCACCCGCAAGCCGCTGGCGTACATCAGCTCCAGCATGGCCCGGTCGCGCAGGCCCAGGGGCGTGCCCACATCGGGCGCGTTCAGCAAGGCCTCGACCTGCGTCTCGGTCAGGGTTTTGGGCACACGCAAGGCCTGCCTGGCCGACAGCAGCTTGAGCGTGGGGTCTGCGGGTATGCGGCCTTCGCGCAGCGCCCAGCGAAAGTAGCGCTTGAACACCGTCAATCGCCGGTTGGCGGTGGTGGCGCGGGTGGCGATGTGGCGGGTAGCGAAGTACTGGTTCAGGTCACCCAGGGTGGTGGTGTCCAGCACGCGCTGGGCGGTTTGCGCCAGCCAGCGGGCGTACAGCAGCAGATCGCTGCGGTACGCCCCCAGGGTCAGCTGGGCCAGACCGGCTTCCAGCCACAGGTGGTCCACAAACAGATCGATGGCTGCCACGCTGTCCGCCGGCGCCGGTGGCAAGGCCGCCAGCCACTCGCTGTCCGCCAGTGGCATCAGTTCAGGGTGAGCTTCTGTTTGGCCACCACGTCTTTGTACACCTCCAGCTCGGCCTTCATCTGGGCGGCAAACTCGGCAGGTGTGTTGCCCAGCACGATGGAGCCAGTGTCTTCAATGCGTTTTTTGACAGCGGGCTCAGCCAGGGCCTGGCGCACCGCCGCGTTGATCTTGTTGACCACCTCGGGCGGCAAGCCCTTGGGGCCCAGAATGCCGTAGTACGCCATGCGGTTGACCGCCTCCAGGCCCACTTCTTTGAAAGTGGGCACGTTGGGCAGTGTCGCCAGGCGCTCGGGTGCCGCCACCACGATCGGGATCAGCCGCCCGGTTTGAATAAACGGCAGCGCCGAGGGCAAGTTGTCAAAAATAATGGGCACTTGCCCGCCCACGGTGTCGTTGAGCGCTGGTCCGGCACCCCGGTACGGAATGTGGGTCACGAACACACCCGCCAGGCTTTTGAACAACTCGGTCTGCAGGTGGCCAATGCCGCCGGTGCCGGACGAGGCGTAGGAGTAGCGACCGGGGTTTTTCTTCAGCTCGGCAATGAAGCCCTGGTAGTCCTTGGCCGGAAAGCTGGGGTGGACTGCAATCACATTGGGCGTGGCCGCGATGTTGATGATGGGTGTGAAGTCAGTCTGCGGGTTGTACGGAATGCGGGTGTTGATGGCCGGGTTGGCCGCCGTGGTGGACACCGTGGCCATGCCCAGCGAGTAGCCATCGGGCGTGGCGCGGGTGGTTTCCAGCGCGCCCACCACGCCACCACCACCAGCCTTGTTCTCGACCACCACGGTCTGCCCCAGGATGCGCCCCAGGGGCTCGGAAATGACCCGCGCCACGATGTCTGTGGTGCCACCGGGAGCAAAAGGCACCTGCAACTTGATGGGGCGGGTGGGGTAGGCCTGGGCAGATGCCACGGAAGTGGCACCCATGGTGGCCAGCAACACACCCCATGCACACGCTTGACGACGGGAAACCATGAGCAAACTCCTCAAAAACAGGAAACAGCACAAAAGGACAGCCACGGCGACATGGTCTGCCAACGTAAAACGCATCGTAGCGGCGTACGCCGCGTGCCGGGCTCCACAGATACCCCTATGCTCTGGCCCGTGAACTTTGCCCAACTGCTCTTTCCGGACTTCTCTCTCATTCTGTGCGGCTACCTGCTGTGCCGCTACACCGCACTCAACCGTCGGGTGTGGGAGCCGCTGGAGAGCCTGGTGTACTACTTTCTGTTCCCCGTGCTGCTGTTCCAGTCGATTGTCCGCAGCCCGCTGGACCTGGGGGTGGCGTCGTCGCTGGTGGGAGCGGGCCTGACGCTGGCCCTGCTGGCCATTGGCTTGAGCTATTCGCTGCCCTGGTGGCCGGGACTTCGGGGCCGCATCGACCTGCGCCTGCACGCGGCCACGGCCCAGGTGGGGTTTCGCTTCAACTCCTTCATTGCCCTGGCGCTGGCCGACAAGGTGGCTGGCCCGCAGGGTCTGCTGCTGGTGGCGGTGCTGATCGGGCTGTGCGTGCCGGTATTCAACATCGGGGCGGTGTGGCCCATGCACCGCCACAACGCCCTGCCCGGTGCCAGCCTGTGCCGGGAGCTGCTGCGCAACCCGCTGATTCTGGCCACGCTCAGCGGGCTGGTGGCCAACCTGGCCGGATTCCAGATTCCGGACTGGCTGGCACCCACCATCTCGCGCATTGGCGGGGCATCGCTGCCGCTGGGGCTCATGGCTGCCGGGGCGGGTATGCAGCTGGGCTCGCTGGTGCTGGCCAAAGGGCTGGGCGTGGCGGTGCTGGGCATCAAACACCTGCTTATGCCGCTGATGGCCTGGGGCCTGGCCCGGCTGTTTGGCCTGGACCAGGCACAGACCAGCGTGCTGCTGATGTTCTCGGCGCTGCCCACCGCCTCCAGCTGCTACGTGTTGGCCGCGCGCATGGGCTACAACGGCTCGTACGTGGCCGGGCTGGTGACCCTGTCCACCCTGCTGGCCATGCTCAGCCTGCCGTTTGCACTGGGGGTGCTGCAGGGGCTGTAAGACCACTGGCTGTAGCCACCTGGCCCGCACCGGGCACCACCACACTGCACCCAGCTTTTCAGGGTGACTGTGTCGGGCTGGGCGCCAGCAGCTGCAGGCGGCGCTCCAGGCGCTGGGCCTCCACGGTGTTGCCTGCGGCCTGGGCCTGCTGCCGCTGCAGCGTCAGCCAGGCCAGCAGGGGCCGGGTCCAACCCTGGGCCGATGCGGTGTCCACCGCCTGGGCCACCACCCCGGCGTCGGCCCGCCCGGCACGCACCAGCACCGACGCGGCCACCAGCCGCGACAGCGGGTCGGCCACCGAGGCGGCATCCCACCGCAGCGGCTCGGCGCCGGGCTGAGCCAGCGCACGGGCAACCGCCTGCTGGGCCGGTGGGAGTTGCGTCACATCACCCGGCAACCCGGTGCCCCCCAGGTAGCGGGCATAGGCCTGGGCGCTGCCACTGGCGTCGGGCAGTACACCGTCCAGCCCCTCGCAGGGCAACCAGTCCAGGCTGGCGCGCCGAGCGGCGCAGCGGGTCAGCCGCACGCGCGCCACCGCATCGGGCAGCGCACTGCGCGCCGCCTGTTGCTCGGCCCGCGCCCACTCCAAGCCCGCCACCCGGGCGTGGCCGCTCAGCTCGGCCGCTGTGGCGCGGCCCACCGACTGGTGGGTCTGCACCTGCCAGTCGGGCACTGGCGGGTTGCTGCCGCAGCCCGCCAGCAGGGACACGGATAGCAACAGGGACAACCCGACCCAGCGGTTTGCAGCACTCATGGCAGGTTGACCTCCACATCTTTGGCCGATGGGCCCAATGGCCAGCGCCGCTGCACATCGCCCACCATGCCTTGCAGGGCACGCAGGCTGGCCTCGATTTCGGCGCGCAGCGCCACCAGGTCCACGGTGGCGGCCTTGGTCTGCGCGGTGATGGCCGTGCCATCGGCCAGCATGGCATCCACCTTGCGCAGGCTGACCTGCACGTCGCGCACCGTGGCCTGCAAACCGGCCAACAAAGCCTGTGCCTCGCGGGCCAGTTGCTGGGCGTCGCGGCTCAGGCCCTGGTCACCAAACACCTGTTCATTGGCCTGCACCAGCAACCCATCGGTGCGCCTGGCCACGCCGTCCAGGCGGGTCAGCAGCGCCAGCGCCTGGTCCAGCACGGCCAGCACGCGGCGGGCATCGGCCTCGTTGCCCATGACCAACCCCAGCGCGCCCTGCGGCCCCTGCAGCTTGCCGGTGGCACCGGCCACATGGCCCAGCGTTTGCGCCAGCGCGGATTGGTCGGAGGTGAGGGCCTTCAGGTTGTCCAGCACCTCGCGCACAGTGGCCACCAGGCGGGGAATCTCGGCCATGGCATCGCCCTTGAGAACGGTGATTTCAGCGCCCTCGGGCAGCGCCGGGTCGTCCAGCACGCCGCTGTACACCCGCAGGCGGGTGCTGCCCACCAGGCTGCGCTCCATGGTGACCACGCTGCTGGTGCGCAACCAACGTGCGTTGCTGCGGGGTACAGCAACCGTCATGCGCACCACCCCGTCCTCGCCCAGAGCGATGCGCTCGACCTTGCCCACCGGAAAGCCTGCAAAGGTCAAGTCCATGCCCACCAGGGCTCCCTCGGCGTCGTCGGCCAGCAGCACCAGGCGCTGTTTGGGCTCGAAGACCCCGCGTGCGTACAAGACGTAGGCCACAGAGGCCAGCAGCAGGGCAACCAGCAGCAGCAGCATGGCATTGGCCCGCCGGCGCAGGCTCTCGGGTGTGGGCCATGCGGCCTCGGCGGCCGGCGCGGTGGGTGGGGGTGATGGGTCGGGTGTGGTCACGGGTGGTTGGGTTGGGTGGGGATCAATAGTAATTGCCCATGAGCGACACCACCTCCACCAGCAGCAGCAGGCCGGTCATGCGAACCAGCCCTTGCATTTCGAGGGCACGCAAGGCATCGGGGTTGCACCACACCACCGGGGCGGACAGCCCGGCCACAGGCACCACCGCCACAGCCACGCTGAAGGCGCAGGTTTTGAGCACAAAAATCAGGGTGACGGCGGGGCTGAACACCCGACCCACCATGTGGGTGTAGGCGTCCAGACCCCAAGGCGTCCAGCCGTACACCAGCAGGTAGGCCATCACCAGGCCCAGCACACAGCTCACAGCCGCCAGCAGCCACACGGCAAACACGCCCGCCAGGGCGCGCGGCAAAGCCTCCTGGGTCAGCCAGGTCACGGCATCGGGCACAGGGCGCTTGGAAGCGACCTGGCCAACTTGGCCACCCTGGCTGGCCTTGCGAAGGGTGCGGGCCAGTTGTGCGGTGGCGGGCAGGCTCCAGCGCAGGGCCACAAACAGGGCGGCCATCAGCGGCAACAGCTCCAGCACCAGCACCCGCACCACCATCTCCAGCGCGTACTGCGACAGGCCATAGCTCTGGGCCGTGACCACCACAATCCGAATCAGCACCACCCCCAGCAGCGTCGCCCCCAGGCTGAACCACAGCACATGCGGCCAGGTGGCCTGCATGACCTGCCTGGCCACCGCGGCGCGGTGGGCGGGGGTGTACACCCTGGGAGACACCGCCAGCACCAGCAACATGACCGAGGCCAGCAGCACCTGCCACCCCCGCTGTGCCCAGGCACGCCACAGGCCCAGTACCCCGCCGACATAACCACCCTTCGGAGCGCGCGGCGCGGTCACGACACCCCCCCGCTGCGGCCACTGGCCATGGCCTGATGCACGGCTGGAGGGATGGCCGACGCCTGCTGTGCCATCGCCCAGGCGGCATGCTCGCGCACGGTCTCGCTCTCGTGCTGCAGCAGTGGCTGCAGGGCCAGGCGCAAGGCCTGCCCCTCGGTGTCAGCCACCCCTGGCGCTGCCAGCGCATTGCCCGCCGCCACCGCCACATTGCGCAACCAGCGGATGTGACCAATGCGGCGCAAGGGGCTGCCCTCGGTGCGGCGCAAAAAATCGGCCTCGCTCCAGCCCAACAGGGCAGCCAGTGGCTGGGCATTGAGCCCGGCGCGCTCGTCAAAGTCGGGCAAGGGGCTGCGCTGCGCAAACTTGTTCCAGGGGCAGACCAGCTGGCAATCGTCGCAACCATAGATGCGGTTGCCCATGGGCGGGCGCAGCTCAAGCGGAATGGGTCCGTCGTGTTCGATGGTCAGGTAGGAGATGCAGCGCCGCGCATCCAGCCGGTAGGGCGCCAAGATGGCCTGGGTGGGGCACACCTGCACACAGGCCTCGCAAGTGCCGCAGTGCCCGGTGACGGGCTCGGTGGGTGCCAGCGCCATGTCCAGATAAATCTCGCCCAGAAAAAAGAACGACCCGCCCTCGCGGTTGAGCACCAGGGTGTGCTTGCCGCGCCACCCCTGGCCGCTGCGGGTGGCCAACTCGGCCTCCAGCACCGGGGCCGAGTCGGCGAACACCCGGTGGCCCAGCGGCCCCACCCGCTCGGCCAACCGCAGCGCCAGCGTTTGCAGCCGGGCACGCAGCACCTTGTGGTAGTCCCGCCCCCTGGCGTAGAGCGACACTGTGCCTTGCGCAGGTGCATGCAAACCAGCCCATTCGGCTGCACGCCAATCGTTGGCAGCGCTGGCAGACAGGTGCGGCAAGGGCGGTAGGCGTGGCAGGTAGTCCATGCGGGCGGTAAGCACACTCACGGTGCCGGGCACCAAATCAGCGGGGCGGGCACGCTTGAGCCCGTGGGCCGACATGTAGTTCATGCCACCATGGAACCCAGCGGCCAGCCAGGCCATCAGACCAGGCTCGGCGGCCGACAGGTCGATGCCCGAGACACCAATTTGGGAGAATCCCAACTCGCGGGCCCACACCCGACACTGAGACAAGGTTTCGGTGGAATGGTGGTTCATGTGGAAACCATTGTAGAAAGCAGACCAACCCGGCGCCCCGAGCGCCGCCTGGCCAACCCACTCGCCCCCTCAGCTTTGCCCATGCCAGCCCCCCACGCACCCAGCCCCGCCACTGCGCCCCCCGCCTGCGAACACCCAGCCACCGGTGCGCCGCACACCGCAGCCGCACCACGCACACCACCCGCAAAACCCCCACGGCCTGCTCCACCCGAGTCGGCGCTGGGCCTGAGCTGGGCCAGCGAGGAGGACACCCAGGCCTTTGCCCGGCGGCTGGCACACACGCCCGCACTGGGCCACGCCCTCATCACCCTGCACGGCGACCTGGGGGCTGGCAAAACCACCCTGGTGCGCCACCTGCTGCGGGCGTTGGGTGTGGGTGGGCGCATCAAAAGTCCGACCTATGCGGTGGTGGAGCCCTACGAGGTGCCCTGGCCCTGGGCTGTGCCCGCCACCCAGAGCGGCAACCAGAGTGACCCCCAAGGGCCGCTGGGCATCTGGCACTTTGACTTTTACCGCCTGGGCGACCCCCGCGAGTGGGAAGACGCCGGCCTGCGCGACCTGCTGGCCAGCCCCGGACTGAAGCTGGTGGAGTGGCCCGAGCAAGCCCCTGACCTGCCCACACCCGACCTGGCGGTGTACCTGCACACCACCGATGGCGACCAGCGCCTCGTCAGGCTGCTGGCCCACACGGAATGCGGGTACCGATGCCTGCGGGCGGCACAAAGCGACATACAAAGCGACGCACCAGACGACGCACCGGAGCGCACCCGGCCTCAGACAAAAGGCGAAACATGAAGCGGCGCGACTTTTTGCACCAGTGGCTGGGCAGCACCGGCGGGCTGGCCTTTCGGCGGGGCAGCCTGGTGCTGTGGCTGGGCGCGCACCAACTGGCCGGGGCCGCGCGCATCGTTGCCCTGCGGGTGTGGCCTGCCCCCGATTACACCCGCATCACCATCGAGTCCGACACCGAGCTGCTGGCCAAGCCGTTTTATGTCAACGACCCACCCCGGCTGGCGGTGGATGTGCAAGGCATCCACCTGGCACAGGCCCTCAAGGAGCTGGTGGGCCGGGTCAGGCCGGACGACCCCCACATTGCTGGGGTGCGCGTGGGGCAAAACACCCCCGAGGTGGTGCGCATCGTCATCGACCTCAAGCAACTCATGCTGCCGCAGGTATTCACCCTGCCCCCAGTGGCGCAGTACCAGCACCGCCTGGTGTTTGACCTCTACCCCACCGAGGTGCCCGACCCCCTGGCCCACCTGATTGCCCAGCGCACCGCCGAGCTGGAAGCCGCTGTCGCCCGCGCACCCGCCCCGGGCCTGGCTCCTCCGCCGCCGCCAGGCAGCGCTGCAGCGGCCGACCAAGACCCGCTGGGTGCACTCATCGCCCTGCACGGTCAGCGCAGCGACCTGCCCTCCACCCCCCGACCCCCACAGCCAGGCAGCCAAACCACTGTAGCTACCACATCAAGCGCAGCAAGCGCTGGAGGCCTTAAAGACTCAAAAATCTCCGGCCCCAGCTTCAGCGAAGCCCCTCCCCGACCCAGCGGCGCGGCGCTCACCGCACCACCCCCGGTGCTGGCACCCCCGACCACTGGCCGCGGGGCTGCGCCTGCGCCAGCAGGCACAGACCGACTCATCATCATCGCGCTCGACCCCGGCCACGGCGGCGAGGACCCCGGTGCCATCGGCCCCGGCGGCACCTACGAGAAAGACGTGGTGCTGCAAATTGCCCACCGGCTGCGCGACCGAATCAACGCCTCCCAGGTCAACGGCAACCCCATGCGGGCCTTTCTGACCCGCGACGGCGACTTTTTCGTGCCCCTGCAAACCCGGGTAGACAAGGCCAGACGGGTACAGGCCGACTTGATGATCAGCATCCACGCCGACGCTTTCTACACGCCCAACCCGCAGGGCGGCAGCATCTATGCGCTCAGCACCCGGGGAGCCAGCAGCGCCGCCGCCCGCTGGATGGCCAACAAAGAAAACGCCGCCGACGTGGTGGGCGGCCTGAACGTCAAGGCCGCCGACGCCACGGTGCAGCGCGCCATGCTGGACATGAGCACCACCGCCCAGGTCAACGACAGCCTGAAACTCGGCAGCGCCATGCTGGGTGAAATGGGCCAGGTGAGCAAGCTGCACAAGCCCCGTGTGGAGCAGGCCAACTTTGCGGTGCTGCGCGCGCCCGACATTCCCAGCGTGCTGGTGGAAACCGCCTTCATCAGCAACCCCGACGAAGAATCCAGACTCAAAGATCCCGCCCACCAAAACCGCCTGGCCGACGCGCTGATGCGCGGCATCCTGCGCTACTTCCAGGCCAACCCGCCACTGGCCCGCAACCGCAGCACCTGAAGCGCAGGCCAATGACCTGCCCCACCAGCCCGCACTGGCCGGGAGCGCTCAGTTTTTGAGCAGACCCCACACCGCCGCCACACCCACGGCCAGCAGGTCCACCGCGGTCACACCGTCGGCCGACCGATTGGCTGCGCTGAAGGCGCTGCGCTGCTTCTCCCGCTCGGCCCGGGTGCGCTCGCGCTCCAGCGACACCAGGGCGTCGCCAATGTCCAGCGCCGGGTTTTGCCCCGCCTCTGTGCCCCCACCCAGCTTGGCACGGGCGCTGGCCTGGGCATAGCCTTCCATGGCGCGCACCACCGCCTCGGGGTCGATGAGTGAAAACGCCGCCCGGCAGTACGGGCAGGCATGGTCTTTGCGGATGTCCACCGGCGCACCACAGCTGGTGCAGTAAATGGCGCCCACCCGCTGCGCCAGGTCGTTGATCTCCACCCGCGTCATGTGGCGCACAAAGCCTTTTTCCACCATGAAGGATGAGAACGGGCTGAAGCGCCCATGGTGACCCGGGCAGCGGTAGGTGATGTAGCGGCCTGAGCGCACCACATCAAGGCCCTTGGTCAGGGTTTTGAGGCAACGCGGGCAGGCCATGGTGGGCGGTGGCGGGTGGTGGTGCTCAGCGGGGTGCGCGTGCAACAGCCGAAACAGCTCCACCACCGACTCGGGGGCCAAGCGAAGGTTTTCGTGGCGGTCCAGCCAGAGCCCCTGGCAGGGATAGCAAATATCCAGCACCAACTCGCTGCCCGAGTTGCTGGCAAAGCGGTGGGCCTCCATGGGCTGGCGGCATGACGGGCAAAAAGGAGCAGGCATGACAATGTGCGGTGTTGCGGTCAGCTGCCATGCTAACCGCCTGCCCTACCCCCCTAGCCATGCCCATACCACCCACCACCGAACGCACTCCCCTGCACACCCGTGCCGTCACCTACCAGGGCTATGCCCGCGCCGACGGGCTGTGGGACATCGAAGGCGAGCTGCGCGACAGCAAACACTACGACCACCCCAACGGCAGCGGTACCCGCCGCGCCGGTGAGGCCGTGCACCACCTGTGGCTGCGGGTGACGCTGGACGAGCGCCTGTGCATCCACGCCATCGCCACCACCATGGACAGCACCCCTTTTGGCGAATGCGGCGTGGCCAGCCAGCACATGCAGCGCTTCGTGGGCAAGACCATCGGTGCGGGCTGGCGCCAGACCATCCAGCACACGGTGGGTGGCCTGGCCGGGTGCACCCACATCCGCGAGCTGCTGTTCAACCTGGCCACGGCAGCCTTCCAGACCATTCCACACCACCAGGAAATGCAGCGCCTGGCGCGCGGCGAGTCGTGGCACAGCGGCGACACGCCGCCGTTTTTTGTCAACCAATGCATGACCTGGGACACCAATGGCCCGGTGGTGGCACGGCACATGCCGCAGTTTGTGGGCTGGGTGAAGCCCGATAAGCCCGATAAGGCCAACAAGGCCGAAAAGCCTGTGGAGGCCGTCCCCGCCCCGCCAGCGGCCGACAATGTCGACAATGACTGACGCCACCTTCCCTCTGCTGCGCCTGGCCCACAGCGCACCCGCAGACCCCGCCACCGCCGACAAGCCCTTTGCCTACACAGGCCGGGTGCTGTCCGTCATCCCGCCGATGACGCAGCTCAACACGCCCTACCCGTCCACCGCCTACATCACCGGTTTTTTGCGCGAGCAAGGTGTGCCAGCCACCCAGGTGGACCTGGCCCTGGCCACGGTGCTGCGGCTGCTGAGTGCCAAGGGGCTTGCCCAGGTAAAAGCCGCCGCCGAGGCCTTGCCGCCAGCCAAACGCAGTGCCCAGGTGCAGCACTTTCTGGCCGAATTCAGCGGTTACCACACCACGGTGGAACGGGTGGTGGCCTTTTTGCAGGGGCGCGACAGCACCCTGGCTCACCGCATCGCCAACCGCAGCCTGCTGCCCGAGGGCAAGTGGTTTGCCACGCTGGACCAGCACCCCGACGATGGCAGTGGCGACCCGCTGGGCTGGGCCTTTGGCGCCCTGGGCCTGCACGACCGCGCCCGCCACCTGGCCACCCTGTACCTGAACGACCTGGCCGACGTGCTGAAAGACGCGGTGGACCCGCGCTTCGAGTTCGTGCGCTACGCCGAAAAGCTGGCCGCTGCCCAGGCCAGCTTCCAGCCGCTGGCCCAGGCGCTGGCCGCGCCCACCAACCTGATAGACGACATCCTGATTTTTGAAACAAAACAGGCTTTTTCGCTTGCTGGAATTGGGTTTTCAGCTATACCTGCCAATGGCACTTCCGCACCTGATGTGGTGCTGCTGTCCGTGCCCTTCCCTGGCGCGGTGTACGCGGCGTTTCGGATTGCGCAGTGCATCAAGGCGCACTACCCAGCCACCGTCACCGTGCTGGGTGGCGGCTATGTGAACACCGAGCTTCGCGAACTGGCCGAGCCCCATGTGTTTGATTTCTTTGATTTCGTCACGCTCGACAGCGGCGAGCGCCCTCTGCTGGCCCTGCTCGACCACCTGGCCGGGCAACGTGGCCGCGAACAACTGGTGCGCACTTTCTGCCGCGCCCCCGACGGCACCGTGACCTACGTGAAGGGCTCCGAGCCCGATGTGCCGTTTGAACACGTGGGCACCCCCACCTGGGACGGCCTGCCGCTGGGCCACTACCTGAGCTTGCTGGACATGCTCAACCCCATGAACCGCCTGTGGAGCGACGGCCGCTGGAACAAGCTCACCGTGGCCCACGGCTGCTA
Organism: Burkholderiaceae bacterium; assembly: GCA_030695205.1. GTDB lineage: Bacteria > Pseudomonadota > Gammaproteobacteria > Burkholderiales > Burkholderiaceae_C > UBA2334. The sequence continues at coordinate 172,156 of JAUYTN010000007.1, forward strand.
CTGGAAGAAGTGCAGCTTTTGCGACGTCAGCCTGGACTACATCGGTCGCTACGAAACGGCCACCGCCACCACGCTGGTGGACCGCATTGAGCGCATCGTGGCCGAGACCGGCCAGACCGGCTTCCATTTTGTGGACGAAGCCGCACCGCCCAAAGTGCTGCGGGCGTTGGCCCACGAGCTGATTCGCCGCAATGTGGGCATCAGCTGGTGGGGCAACATCCGCTTTGAAAAAAGCTTTACGCCCGAGCTGTGCGAGCTGCTGGCCGACAGCGGCTGTATTGCCATTTCGGGCGGGCTGGAGGTGGCGTCAGACAGGCTGCTCAAGCTCATGAAAAAAGGCGTGGACGTGGCGCAGGTGGCCCGCGTCACCCGTGCCTTCACCGACGCGGGGGTGCTGGTGCACGCCTACCTCATGTACGGCTTTCCCACCCAAACGGTGCAAGACACAGTGGACGCGCTGGAGTACGTGCGCCAGTTGTTTGAAAACGGCTGCATCCAAAGCGGCTTCTGGCACCGGTTTACCTGCACGGTGCACTCGCCCGTGGGGCTGAACCCGGCGGAGTACGGCATCACCCTCACACCCCTGCCCGCCCCGCCCGTGGGGACTGATGGCCTGCCACTGACCTTTGCCCGCAACGACGTGGGCTTTGTCGACCCCACTGGCGTGGACCACGACACCCTGGGCGCAGGCCTGAAAAAAGCCATCTACAACTACATGCACGGCATGTGCCAGGAAGACGACGTGCGCCGCTTCTTCAGCATGAAGGTGCCCAAGCCCACGGTCAAGCGTGACTTTGTGGCGCGGGCGCTGGCGGGTTGAGGCAGCTGCGCCCGCGCACCGGTTGCCCACCGGTTGCACCACCGCCGGTAGGAACGCGGGGAAGCCACCAGGCGCTATCCCATCACAAAGGCAGTCATGAGGAAGTTTTCGGAGGTTTCATAGGCCTGCATCTTTCCGATCAGCTTGTCATCGAGCTTGTGGTCGGCACCCAGCAGCAGCGCGCCCTCGCGGCTGACGAAATCTCGCGTCAGCACCATGCCGGGCTTGAGCTCGGACAAGCGCAAACGGACTTCGCGCAGCGGTGGGGCGGGCGGTGCACCGGTGAGCTCAAACAACGCATCCAGAACCATGGGGTCGTACCGCTTGCCGCGGTCTTTTTCCATGATCTGCTTGGCCTCTTTGGGCGTGAATTGCTGGGCTGAAAAGGTCCCGATCTGCAGGCTGTCAAAGTCGTTCGAAACGGCCAGCACGCGCGCGCCCAGCGGGATGTCGTTGCCCCTCAACCCATCCGGAAAGCCCAGACCATCGAAGCGTTCGTGGTGGTGGCGCATCATGCGCGCGGCGGTGCCCAGCTCTTCAAACGCCATCAAGACATGGACACCTGCCACCGGGTGCTTGTTGTAGGCCTGCAACTCGTCAAATGCCATGGTGCGAACGGGCTTGGCCAACAGTTTGTCGGGGAAGCCGATTTTCCCGATGTCGTGCAACAAACCGGCCAAAAACACCTCCTGTGCGGCCTTGGGGTCCATGCCGACTTTCAGGGCCAGTGAGCGGCCGAGCGCAGCCACGCGCCGCGAGTGCCCTGCCAGGGCGGAGTGGCGCAGCTCGATCAGGCTGGAAAAAATTTTGATCGAGTTGAGAAAACTGGCCTTGGACCGGTCGTTGGCCTTTTGCAGTTCTGCCGTGCGGGCCTGCACCTTGACTTCCAGGCTTCCATTCAGCTGCCTCAGCTCTTCGTTTTGCCGTTGTGTCAGCGCCTCCAGCCGCGTTTTTTCAAGCACCAGGGCCTTGCGCTCCAGGCCCTGGCGCAAGGTCATGAGCAAGTCGCTGTCCACCCAGGGTTTGGTGATGTAGCGAAAAATCTCGCCACGGTTGATGGCATCAATGGTGGATTCCATGTCGGCATACCCCGTCAGCAAGATGCGAACCGCATCTGGCCAGCCCGACTTGACGCCCGACAGAAAGGCCGCACCGTCCATGTTGGGCATGCGCATGTCTGAAATAACCACGTCAACCTGTTCGGTGGCCATCATTTCCAGCCCCAGTGCGCCGCTCTCTGCGGTCAGCACACGGTACCCGCTCGGGCGCAACAACCGCTTCAGTGCCGACAAGATGTTGGGCTCGTCGTCCACACACAACACCACCCATGCGCGGCTGGGTGACTCCATAGAGGGGGTCGTGGGCTCAGCCATTCTGCGCACCTTCGGGCTGGGCTGGCAAAGGCCGATGAATCGGCAACAGGATGCGAAACACCGTGCCCTTGCCCAGCTCGCTCTGGACGTCAATGTGCCCATGGTGCTTTTGCAAAATGCCGTAGGTCAGCGACAAGCCCAGGCCTGTGCCCTTACCCACTGGTTTGGTGGTGAAGAACGGGTCAAAAATCCGAGACAGGTTCTCCTTGGCAATGCCAGAGCCGGTGTCGGCGAACTCCAGCCAGACCTGGTCGCCCGACACCCCAGTGCGGATGGTGATGGTGCCGTGCTTGTCGCCCATGGCGTGCGCGGCGTTGACCATGAGGTTCATGAACACCTGGTTGAGCTGCGAAGGCAAACACTCCACCAGCGGCAACACGCCGTACTCCTTGACCACATCGGCGCGGTATTTGATTTCGTTGTTGACGATGTTGAGCGTGGAATCGATGCCCTGGTGCAGGTTCGCCAACTGCCACTCCTGTGTGCTCTCCACGCGCGAAAAATCTTTCAGATCCTGGACGATTTTTTTGACCCGCCCTATGCCCTCCTGTGACTCGCGAATAAGACATGGAATGTCTTCCCGCAGGAACTCGACGTCCACCTTGCGGCGCATGGCCTCGATGTCGGGGTCGGTGGGGCGTTGTTCGTACACGCCGAGCAAGGCAAACAGGTCGGTCAGGTAGGTTTGCAAGGTACCGATATTGGAGTGCACGTACCCAATGGGGTTGTTGATTTCGTGGGCCACGCCAGCAGCCAGTTGCCCGATGGAGGCCAGCTTTTCCGATTGAACCAATTGTTCATGCGCCTGGGTGAGCTGGGCATTGAGGCTCTCCAGATCGCCATTGCGCTGGCGCAACTGTGCCTCGGCATTGCGCCGCTGGGCCACGTCGGCCGCCAGCCGGGTGTTGGCCTCAGCCAACTGCGCGGTGCGCTCGATCACAAGTTGCTCCAACCCGGTCTGGGCGCTGCGCAGGGCTTCCTCGGCCAGTCGGCGCTCGGTCATGTCCACCAGGGTTTCGATGGCTCCTCTGATGTTCCCCTCGTGGTCACGCAAAGGCGCCGCTGTGAAGTACAGCCATTTCCCCGACTGCCCAAAACCAGGGAAAAAATCCTCGGCCTCGAAGGCATCCAGCACGATGGTCGAATGCCTGAACTTGTTGTGATAAAGCAGTTTGACGTCTTCGTCCAGCGCACCCGCCGTGATCAGATCGGCCAAGGTCGGCCTGGGTGAGGGATAAAACGCCTTCCATTGGTTGGTCGTGCCGATGATGTCGCTGGCTTTCATGCCAGTGATCAATTCGCATGCCCGATTCCAGTGGGTCACCACGTGGTCGGTGTTGATCACGAACGTGGGCACGGGGTTTCCGTCTATGACGTGTGCCAGCACTTTGCGTGTGCGCGCTTCCGTGGCAAGGGCTTCGCGGTTGGCCGTTTCGTCAACGAAAGAGTCAATCAGCGTCGGCAGACCGTCAATTTGCACAATGCCTGTGGTTTGCTCCACCCAGCGCAGTTTCCCGCGCAAGGTCTTCAGGCGCAGCGTGTGGCGGCTCTGATCGGTGACACCTTGCAGACGAAACTGAACGTGCGCCAGCAGCTGCGGCCTGCTGTCCAGCGCGGCCAATTGATCGTACGGGCATGCCAACAACTGCGGGCCGGTGGCATCGAGCAGGCGAAGCGCTGCCTCATTGGCATACACGATGCGGTTGTCTCGGTGCAACAGGGTGGGCGTGCCCGACCCTTCCAGCAGCGAAAAGAACTGGTCCTGGTGGTCGGTGGCGCAAATCGGGAAGTCAAGCCTGCGTGCCGCCGACGAGGCAATCATGGCCACGTGGTCGAGTTCACCCTCGGCGTTTCTGTGCGTGAGCATGGACACTTGCACCGTGAACGCGCTGCCATTGACCCGTTTGAGTGCCAGCTTGCCCAACCAGATGCGGTTGCGCTGCAAAAACGCCATGATTTGTGCCATGTCCGCGGCACCGTGGGCCTGCGCCATCAGCGCACCCAACTTCTGACCCCGCAGGGCCTGTGCATCGATGCCCAGGGCGGAGGCCAGATCGTGGTTGGCGAACAGCACGCTGCCGTTCGCATCCAGCATCGCCACCATGAAATCAACCAGCATGCTGCGACCCATGTCGCCCATGATCTGGTTCATGTCAGGTACAGGCAAAGTCATGGCGACTCCTTTTTTTGGCTGGTGTCAGGGGCCCAACAAACTGTCGCAGGTGTGCCTGTAGCGCACTTCAATGGCTGCAAACAACGCTGACGAGTCGTTCCATTCGATGCCGAACGCATTCCAGGTATCGGCGTGCAGCTGGGGCTCCATCTCATGGGCAGAACCGGTCAGATCCAAGGCATGGGCCAGCGCATCAGCGACGTGCACGAGTTGAGCCAACGTGCCGGTGGCGGCGTGTCTGGCGTCGTGGTGCAGGGCCATGCTTTGCCCGATAGACAGTGGCAGATGCCAATGCTCGGCCAGCAGTCCACCTGCCTGGCAATGGTCAAAACCCAGGGCGTGCAACTCAGCTTCACGCCAGGGCAGGTGGTGGGTCAACCGGTGGTCGAATGCAACGCGGCAAGCCTGCGGGTAACACGTGACCATTGCCAAGCGCCCCAGGTCGTGCAACAACCCTGCCGTGAAAGCCAAAGATCCGTTCACCCCCACCCGGTCTGCCAACAGTTCTGCGCACGCGGCGGTGGCGATGCTGTGGCACCAGAACTCGTGGTGGTCAAACCACGCGGTTTCAGGGTCAGACTTGAACGTATCCATGACCGCAGATGCCAGCGCCACCGACTGCAGTCCGGAAAACCCCAGCAAGGTCACTGCCTGCAGCAAAGAATCGACCTGGCTGGGCAAACCGAAAAAGGACGAGTTGGCGATCCTCAGCACCTTGGCCGCAATGACCGGGTCGGTCGCCACCAGCCGAATAACCTTGGGCAAGTCAACGTCGTCCTGGGTGAGGCAGCGCAACAGCTCGGTGCGCACGGCTGACAGCGACGGCAGCCTGCTCAGCTCCGTCCTGAGCCCTTCAAGCGTGATGGTGCTCATGTGTGGGAGCGGGGTTGTTGGCATGGGGTTGTGGCTGTGTCATGGCGCACGGGTCCCGCGGGAGAAACGTCAACACCCCGCCGCGCGATTGAGAGCGTTGCCCCAGGGCAGAAAACCGAACCACCCACGGTTGGTTGCGCACATCGAGGCACAGGCTCGCTGCCCCGTCTGGGGCCTTCAGCAAACTGGCAGCAGGAGCCAGGTCGGCCACTTCGCTCAGGCAGATACCCGGCTGCGCCTGGGGAAACACGCGCAGGGCCTCGGCATTGATCAGCACGATCAGCCCATCCTCGTCGCACCCCACCACCGAAACCGGCAGGCGGTCGAGCACCTCGTGCGCCACCCCCATGAGCACCTGGTCCTGCGCCAGACGCCGACTTTGGTCATGCAGCATTTCGCGCAATTTTTCATGTGCCTGGATCAGGTCCTGGTGTGCAGACGCCAACTCACTGTGCAAGCGCAGGTTCTCGTCTTCCAGCATTTTCTGGCGAAATGCCTCTGCGATGTCGGCGCGCAACAGGTCGTCATCCCAGGGTTTGGTCAGAAATTTGTAGATGGCCCCTTCGTTGATGGCATCGGTCACCGATTGCAAATCGGTGTACCCCGACAACACCATGCGCACCGTGCCCGGGTAACTGGCCTTGGCCAGGCGCAAAAACTCCACGCCCGACATGCCCGGCATGCGCTGGTCTGACACGATGACATCGACCGGCGTTTCCGCCAGCACAGCCAGCCCGGCAAAACCACTCCCCGCAGTGACGATGGTGTAGCCATCTCTGCGCAGCATGCGCTTGAGCGAGGCCAGAATGTGCTCCTCGTCATCGACCAGAAGCAATGTGCGTGCGTGGTTCATGGTTCATGGTTCATGGTTCAAATTTCATCCTATTCCCTTTGGACAAAGAAAGGAATCAATCGTTTACCCGCGACACGACCCGTTGGCACCACACGGCATGCCCACAGCGAGTCAACATGCCACAGCACGACGGCAAATGTGGCACTGGTGCTGGCTCCCAGTCGCTGTTGAATATGGCGGGGTGCGTACGCCATTTGCCCGGCAAAGTGCACTTGCGCGTGCGGACTATGGCGCAGACATTGATCCTCGTCAGCCAATCGGGAACAATCAGCGGCTACAGTGCCGCGCAGCGGATTGGCCGACAACCGCACCCACCCACAAAGAGAGAACTATGAAACGTTTGGACGACTTCCGCATGCGAATGGGCAACACCAACCTGGTGCCCATCATGATCGGAGGCATGGGGGTGGACATATCGTCCGCCGACCTCGCACTGGAAGCCGCGCGGCTGGGCGGCGTGGGTCACATTTCCGACGCGATGATCAAAACGGTCACCGACCGCCGCTACAAAACCAAGTTCGTCAAAGCCAAACAGGCGCTGTACAAATACGTGCCCGAGACAGACGACAAGTCCAACGTCAAGTTTGACCTGGATCACCTGGCAGAGGCCACCCGCTTGCACGTCGAGCGAACCATGTCGCGCAAAACCGGCAGCGGCATGGTGTTCATCAACTGCATGGAAAAGCTCACCATGAACGCGCCCAAAGAGACGCTGAAGGTGCGCATGGCCTCGGCCCTGGATGCGGGCATTGATGGCATCACCCTGGCCGCTGGCTTGCACCTGGGCTCACTGGCGCTCATCGAAGACCACCCGCGCTTTCGGGATGTCAAGCTGGGCATCATCGTCTCCAGCCTGCGGGCGCTGCAGCTGTTTCTGAAGAAAAACGCCCGCCTCAACCGCCTGCCCGACTACGTGGTGGTGGAAGGCCCGCTGGCCGGTGGCCACCTGGGCTTTGGCATGGACTGGGCCAAGTACGACCTGGCCACCATCGTGGCGGAAATCATCAGCTACCTGGCCAACGAGAAGCTGGACATTCCGGTCATTGCAGCGGGCGGCATATTCACTGGCAGCGACGCGGTGCGCTTCATGGAGATGGGTGCTGCTGGGGTGCAAGTGGCCACGCGCTTCACAGTGACCAAAGAATGCGGCCTGCCCGACGACATCAAGCAGGAGTACTTCAAGGCCAGTGAGGACGACATCGAGGTGAACGAAATTTCACCCACCGGCTACCCCATGCGCATGATCAAAAGCAGCCCCGGCATTGGCGACGGCATCCGCCCCAACTGCGAAGCCTACGGCTACCTGCTCGACAACAACGGCCGCTGCGCCTACGTCACCGCCTACAACCGCGAAGTGGCCGCCCACCCTGGCGAAAAACGCATCTCGGTCATGGACAAAACCTGCCTGTGCACCCACATGCGCAACTTCGAAATCTGGACCTGCGGCCACCTGACCTCGCGCCTGAAAGACACCACGCTGCAGCGCGCCGATGGCAGCTACCAGCTGCTGAGCGCACAGCATGTGTTTGAGGACTACCAGTTCAGCACCAACCACCAGATTCGCCTGCCGGAGCCAGAGCCAGTGGCTGCGTCTGAGGTGGCAGAAGCCGCAGGCACCACCGCCTGAGCTGTCAGGCTGGCAAGGTGGCCCAGGTGCGCTGAAACGTCTCTACAGGCACCGGGCGCCCCAGCAAATAACCCTGGAACAAATCGCAGCCATCGGCCGCCAGAGCCTGGAACTGCGCATCGGTCTCCACCCCCTCGGCCAGCACCGACAGGCCCAGCGAGTGCGCCAGCACAATCATGGTGTGGGTCAGCACCGCGTCGCTGGCGTCGGTGAGCAAGTCGCGCACGAACGACTGGTCTACCTTCAGTTCCACAAACGGCAACTGCTTGAGGTAGGCCAGCGAGGAATAGCCGGTACCAAAGTCGTCCAGCGAAAAACCCACACCCAGCTGGCGCATGGCCGCCATGCGGTCCACGGTTTGCTGGATGTCGTCGAGCAGCATGCTCTCGGTCAACTCCAGCCGCAGGCGTTGGGGGTTGGCGCCGGTGGCCTGCAGTGTGCGCAGGATGTGGTCCACAAACTCAGGGTGCCTGAACTGGCGCGCACTTACGTTGACCGACAGCGTCCATTGCGACGACACCGCACTGGTGGACCACACCACCAGCTGTGCACAGGCCTGCTCCAGCATCCACTGCCCCAAGGGCACGATCAGGCCCGCCGACTCGGCCACCGGAATAAAGTCCACCGGTGACACCATGCCCCGCTGCGGCTGGTGCCAGCGCACCAGGGCCTCGGCCCCCACCGGCCGGCGCATGGCATCGAACTGGGGCTGCAGCCACATGGCCAACTCGCCGCGCCGCAGAGCTTGGCGCAGATCGGCCTCAATTTTCACCCGCCGCTCGGCCTGGTCTTGCAGGTCCGCATCGAAAAAACACACCCCGTTGCGCCCAGCGGCTTTGGCCCGGTACATGGCCATATCGGCCCATTTGAGAATGTGCTCGGCGGACTCGTCCCCCACAAAAGGCACCACACCTATGCTGGGGGTGATGACAAATTCTGTCCCCACCACCGTGGCTGGCTGCCCCAAGGTCAGCCGAATTTTGTGGGCCGCCGCCGAGGCCATGGCCAACATGTGTGGCGAAAAAACTGGCCGCTGCATAGCGGCTTGCGCCGGGTCCAGGTCAGGGCCTGGTATCTGGGCTGGGCCGTTGGCGTCTGGTGCGTGCAGCAGCGCTACCTCGCGGGGGCAAAAATCCTCCAGCAACACCAGAAATTCATCACCCCCCAGGCGGGCCACGGTATCGGCCTGACGCAAGCAGGCCAGCAGACGCTGGGCCACGGTTTGCAGCAACACATCGCCCGCAGTGTGGCCCAAGGTGTCGTTGAGTGTTTTGAAGTTGTCCAGGTCAATGTAGAGCAACACACCGGTCGAGTAGCTGCGCTGGCAGCGGGCCAGGGCCTGACCCAGACGATCCAACAACAAGCGGCGGTTGGGCAAGCGGGTGAGGGGGTCGTAGTAGGCCAGCTGGTGAATCTCGGACTGCGCACTTTCCAGCGCCTGTATCTGTGCGCCCAGGGCATGCTGCTGGCGGCTCAGCAGGTCCACCATGTGGGCATGTGCACTGGCCAGCTGGTGCACCTCCAGAATGGGGCTTTCCACGGGCTCGGTGGGTGCATCCACCCCCAGGCGACCAATGCGCTCTGTGTTGCGTGCCAGTGCTTCCAGAGGGCCGACCACCTTGCGCGTCTGGTGCTGCACCAGCCACGCCACGGGCAACAGCACCAGGCACACCGCCCCCAGCATGATGCCCAACAGCCGACCCCATGGGGGTGCAAAGTCAGCCTCGGGCGCAAGCGTCAGCACCCACAGCCGCTGCAGACCCAAGTCATAGGGCTGGGCGGTCAGCAGCCAGGTCTGGCCACCAACGCTGACGGCCTGCGCATCCAGGGGTTGGCGCCCTCCGTTTTGCCAAAACGCGGCACCTGCCTGCAGCGCAGGAATGCCCAAATCGGCCACAGGCCGCAAGACTTGGGTGGCCCATTCGCGCGCGGACTGAACGGTCGTGTTGCGAGGCAAGGCCAGCACCCGCCCATCGTCGGTCAGAACCGTGGCCAGCCCACGGATGCCGACCTCGGCGGCCATGGTCACCTGCGACAGGTCGCGCAGCTTCAGGTCCACGCCCAGCACCCCGTCTTGCATCTGCTGCCGGTCTTGGGACCATGGCCCCAGGCGCACCGATGCGGTGATGCCAGGCTCTCCCGTGGTGAAGAAGGTGTAGGGTGGCGTCCAGGCCACCCTACTGTCGCCCTCAAGGGCCATGGCCAGGGTGTACCAGGGCCGCTGGCGGGCATCGTAAGGCTGGCGCTGGGTGCTGAAGTCGATGTGGCCATCTGGCCCCTGCACCAGAATGTGTTGTTCTTCCCCCCAGCGGGCGACATCGGTCAGGCGGTTGCGCCAGCCGCCATCGGGCAGCTGCAGCAGCAACCAACCACGGCCATCCTCCTGACCCGCCACCACCGAGGTCGCCAGTGGGTTGACCGCCAGCAACGGGCGAAAAAACGAATTGAACGCATACGGGTCGTCCGCCAGAGGGCTGTAGAAGCGCCACCACCGACGCCCCTCTTGCAGGGTGAGGCGGGTGGAAGTTTGCATGGCATCCAGCGAGCGCGTCACCCCACTGGCGGCCGACGCAAACGCCGTGCGGGCGTTGTTGTGGGTCAGCGGCTCCACCACCAGCAGCACCAACAAAGCCATGACCGCAAGCACCACGCCCAACAGCAACGTGGCCAGGCGCCACCAGGTGCTGTGCCGCAGCGGCACCAACCCGCGCCGGCTGAGGTCGCTCAACTCAAAGTTGGGGCGGGGCAACAAGCCGGACACGGGCAGGGCCTGGGGTCAGCGTGCCGGCTGCGTTTCTTGTCGCCCGGCGCGCCAGGCACTGGCTATGGCAATCAGCCCAGGCACGATGATGAGCGCCCAAATAATGATGCTCAGGTTCTCTTTCACCCAAGGCAAATTGCCGAACCAGTAACCCAGCGTGGTCAGACTCACCACCCACAACAATGCACCGCCTACGTTGTACGCTGTGAATTTGGAACGGGTCATTTCGGCCACACCCGCCACAAAGGGTGCAAAGGTGCGCACAAAGGGCATGAAGCGCGCAATCACGATGGTGATGCCGCCGTGGCGCTCGTAAAACGCGTGTGCATGGTCAAAGGCGCGGCGGTTGAACCAGCGGGAGTTTTCCCACTGAAACACCTTGGGCCCAAAGTAGCGGCCAATCGTGTAGTTGCACTGGTCGCCCAGAATGGCCGCCACCACCAGCAGGCCCATGGCCAGCGGCAGGCTGAGCAGCCCGGCCCCGCACAGCGCACCCACAATGAAAAGCAGCGAGTCACCCGGCAAAAACGGCATGACGACCACCCCGGTCTCGACAAACACAATGAGGAACAGCAGCGCATACACCCACGCGCCGTAGGCCTGCACAAACGCCAGCAGATGCTGGTCCACATGCAGGATGAAATCGATGAGAAAAGCGGCAATTTCCATGGGGCAACATTATCCCCCCGGCCCGGCCAGTGCCCGTTCGTAGAATGGCCGGGTGACCCCAGACCGTTTGCCCACCCCCACCGCACCCCTGGCTGCCCCCGCACCTGACCCTGCACCAGCACCTGCCGCACCTGCACAGGCAGACGCGGCCGTGCGCCGCCCCATCCGCGAGCTGCCCGACGAACTCATCAGCCAGATTGCCGCCGGCGAGGTGGTGGAGCGCCCCGCCTCTGTGGTGCGCGAGCTGGTGGACAACGCCCTGGATGCGGGAGCTGCCCAGGTGACGGTGCGCCTGCTGGCCGGCGGCGTGCGCCTGATTGCGGTGGAAGACGATGGCTGCGGCATGGCCCGCAGCGAGCTGCCGCTGGCCCTCAAGCGCCATGCCACCAGCAAAATTGCCAACCTCGCCGAGCTGGAGGCGGTGGGCACCATGGGCTTTCGGGGGGAGGCGCTGGCGGCCATCAGCTCCATTGCCGATGTGTCGGTGCTGACCCGCCGCGCCAGCGACCCCGCCCAGGCCGACGGCCACGGCTGGCTGCTGCAGGGCACCACCGGTGAAATCCGACCCGTGGCCCGCACCCAAGGCACCACCGTGGAGGTGCGCGAGTTGTTCTACGCCACCCCCGCCCGGCGCAAGTTCCTCAAGACCGACGCCACCGAGTTGGCCCACTGCATCGAGGCGGTGCGCCGCCACGCCCTGGCCAGGCCCGATGTGGGCTTTGCCATCTGGCACGAAGGCAAGCTGGTGGAGCAGTGGCGCGCCCACGGCCACGGCCCCGCTGCGCTGGACCGCCGACTGGCCGACGTGCTGGGTGCCGACTTTCTGGCCCACAGCGTGGCCGTGGATTGGCACAGCAGCAGTGCCTGGCCCACCGGCACAGCCGATACACCGGACGCAGCCACATGGCCCAGCCGCAGCCTGCGTGTGTGGGGCCGCGCCGGGCTGCCCGATGCCGCCCGTGCCCGGGCCGACCAGCAGTTTGCCTACGTGAACGGGCGGTTTGTGCGCGACAAGGTCATCGTGCATGGGGTGCGCAGCGCCTACGAAGACGTGCTGCACGGCCAGCGCCAGCCGGTGTACGCCCTGTTTGTGGCGGTGGAGCCCACGCGGGTGGACGTGAACGTGCACCCCACCAAAATCGAGGTGCGTTTTCGGGACAGCCGCGAGGTGCACCAGGCGGTGCGCAAGGCGGTGGAGGCCGCGCTCTCCGCCCCGCGCTCTGCGGCGCTGGCCACAGGCCACCCGGGCAACCCCGCCCAGGTCCAGTTACAGACCCAGTCAATGGCTGCCGCAACGGCCAGCGAACAGTTTTTTAAAGAAAATGCCGCTTTACCGCTTTCTGGGCATACACAGTCAGCTATAATTTTCGCCAGCTCCACCCCCCCCACACCGCCACACTGGCCCCGGCATGAGCCCACCTACCCCAGCCAACGACCGCTGAGCGCCGAAGAGCTGCGCACGCTGTGGGCCCCCACCGCTGCCCCGCCATCGGCCCTGCCCTCCTTGTCGGCCTTACCGACCGCGCCCACTGCCTCCAGCTCTCCCGCACCCTCGGCACCCTTGGCATCAGCTGCTGACACAGCCCACCCGCCCACCAACCCCTGGCCACTGGGCCGGGCGCTGGCGCAGCTGCACGGGGTGTACATCCTCGCGGAGAACGCCCAGGGCCTGGTGCTGGTGGACATGCACGCCGCCCACGAGCGCATCGTGTACGAGCGGCTCAAGACCCAGATGCAAGGGCCAGACGGCCAGCCCGCGCCCCTGGCCAGCCAGCCCCTGCTGATACCCGTGACCTTTGCCGCCACCGCCGAAGAAGTGGCCACCGCAGAGGCCCATGCGGCCACCCTGGCGCAGGTGGGGCTGGAGGTGGTGCCGTTTTCGCCGCGCACACTGGCGGTGCGCGCCGTGCCCGCTGCGCTGGCGCAGGGCAGCGCGGCTGTGGCTGCCGGTGGGCAGGTGGTGGACATGGCGCGCAGCCTGCTGGCCGAGCTGGCCCAACACGGCGCCAGCACCGTGGTGCAACGCGCCCACCACGACCTGCTGGCCACCCTGGCCTGCCACGGCGCGGTGCGCGCCAACCGCCAGCTCACCCTGGAGGAAATGAACGCCCTGTTGCGCCAGATGGAGGCCACCGAGCGCAGCGACCAGTGCAACCACGGCCGCCCCACCTGGCGCCAGCTCAGTATGAAGGAGCTGGACGCGCTTTTTTTGCGCGGACGCTGACAGCCCCAGCACGCCCCCACCCAGTCTCCGCCCCACCCACCAGCCTAGCCAGCCACCAGCAAACCTGTGCCATGCCCAGGCACCCATGCGCCGCCACGGCGGCACCCCTTTTTTTTGCAGACACACGCCACCCCATGACCCCATCCACCCCTGCGCAAGCTGCGCCCGGCACCACCCCCATGTCCGCCGGGACGGTGGTGTTCGTCCTGTCGCTGCTGTTGGGCATACAGCCCGTCACCACCGACCTCTACCTGCCCGCGCTGCCCGCCATCACCAGCGGCTTTGGGGCCACGCTGTCGCAGGCCCAGCTCACCCTCACCGGCATGCTGCTGGCATTTGGCCTGTCGCAGATGGTCTGGGGCCCGCTGTCTGACCGGGTGGGTCGCCGTCCGGTGCTGCTGGCCGGATTGGGCCTGTATGTGCTGGCCGCAGTGGGGGCCTTGCTGGCCTCCAGCATGGAATGGCTCATTGTGTGGCGGGTGCTGCAAGGCGCGGCCATGGGTGCGGCTGTCATGGCGGGGCGGGCCATCGTGCGCGATCTGTACGCACCCGAAGAAGGTGCCCGCGTCCTGAGCAAAGCCCTCAGCGGCCTGGGCGTCATTGCGGCCCTCAGTGCCCCGGTGGGCAGCTGGCTGGCCAGCACCTGGGGCTGGCGTGCCGCGCTGGGAGCGCTGGCGGTGTTCAGCGGCCTGGCCCTGCTGGTGGTGGCCACCCGCTTCAAGGAGACCCTGGCCCAGCGCAAGCCCCAGGCCACCCAACTGCGGGTGATGCTGGCCAACTGGCGGCGCATCCTGGCGCACCCCACCTTCTGGACCTACAGCCTGCTGGCCACCGTGTCCTACGCGGGGCTGTTCACGTTTTTAGGAGCGTCATCGTTTGTGTTCATCGACGTGCTGGGGCTGAGCCGGGTCAACTACGGCTGGACGCTCTTCACCATGGCCAACAGCTACCTGGCCGGCACGTTTCTGTGCCGCTACCTGCTGCGGCGCATCGGCGTGCAACGCGCCGTGCGGGTAGGTGGGTTCATCACCCTGGCGGGTGGCTCGGTGCTGGGCCTGCTGCCGCACCTGGGGCTGGTTCACCCGCTGGCGGTGCTGCTGCCGTTTTGTGTGTTCATGGTGGGCCACGGCATCCACCAGCCCTGCGGCCAAAGTGGATCGGTGGGCCCGTTTCCGGACGCGGCGGGCGCGGCATCGGCCTTGAGCGGCCTGATGATGATGCTGGTGGCCTTTGGCGTAGGCAGCTGGTTGGGCCGACGCCTGGACGGAACCGTCTTCGCGCTGACCAACGGCATCTGGTTCTGGGCCGTGTGCATTGCCGCTGTGGCCTGGCTGCTGGTCCCCCGGTTTGGCGCGGCCACCACCACACCCCCCAAGCGCGTGGCCTGACCCGGAGACCGACCCATGACCGAGCGTGCGCAGCCCACCGGGGCGGCCAGCCCCTCCACCCAGCCGAAGCCCCCCATTGCGCTGGTAGGCCCCACCGCATCGGGCAAAAGCGCGGTGTCGCTGGCGCTGGCACAGCGCTGGCCGCTGGAAATCATCAGCGTCGATTCGGCCCTGGTGTACCGGGGCATGGACATTGGCACCGCCAAGCCCACGCCACAGGAGCTGGCGCAGGTGCCCCACCACCTGATCGACATCCGCGACCCAGCCCAGGCCTACAGCGCCGCCGAGTTTGCGGCTGATGCCACCCGGCTGATGGCCGACATCCAGGCCCGGGGCAAACACCCCCTGCTGGTGGGCGGCACCATGCTCTACCTGAAGGCGCTGCTGCAGCCGCTGGACGACATGCCCCCCGCCCAGCCCGAGCTGCGCGCCTTACTGGAGGCCGAAGCCACCACGCAGGGCTGGCCCGCCCTGCACGCCCAGCTGGCGCAGGTGGACCCGGCCACCGCCCAGCGGCTGAGCCCCAACGACAGCCAGCGCGTGGGCCGTGCGCTGGAGGTGTGGCGCGCCACGGGAAGGCCACTGTCCAGCTTCCATGCGGGCGATGCGGCGGGTGCAAAACCTGCGGCGCTGCACATGCCCATCATCAGCCTGGAGCCCACCGACCGCGCCTGGCTGCACCAGCGCATTGCCCAGCGCTTTGAGGCCATGCTGGCCCAGGGCCTGGTGGCCGAGGTACAGGCCCTGATGACCCGCCCCGGCCTGCACCCCGACCTGCCCAGCATGCGCTGCGTAGGCTACCGCCAGGTGTGGGAGGCCTTTCAAAATACAGAGCTGTCAGCGCATGACCATCAAGCGCAAAGTGCCAAAATCATTCAAAAAATTCAAGACACCGGCATTGCTGCCACCCGCCAACTGGCCAAGCGCCAGCTGACATGGCTGCGCAGCATGCCCGAGCGCTGGGTGGAGGCGTGCGATGCGCCGGGGCTGGCTGAGCGGGTGGAGGCGCGGGTGGCGGGGGTGTGGGGCTGAGAGCTGGCCGATGGTCAACCCACCAGCGCCACATCAAGGTTTGAAGCTTTGAGCAAAAGTATGGGCGTCAACCAGTGACATCGAGCGGCTGACGTAGCCCGCCAAAAACAAGTCGTCTGGCAACACCCAATCCCACTTCTCGGAATTAGGTAAGTCTTGCCTAGTGAATATGTGTGCCGCAGTTGGGCAAGGCCGCGCAGCAATTTGAGCAATGGCCTCTGTCACCATGCCCAGTGTGACGTGTTGAATGGTGATGCATATCCCATCATTTCGCGCTTGCAACCCTTGGTGTTTCAAAAGCGCCGCCACAGAGTCTTGCAGCACGTCGCCCTGCCACAAAAACAAGTAAAGCGTGCTGCCTTCCACCACACAACGCGCACTGTCCAACTGCAAACGCAGGTACTGCTTTCGCGCATCTTGCAGCAGTGACCGTGCGTTGGCATCCAACCAAACCGGCACGTCCTGGCTGGCCAGCACTGCACGCATTTCTTCCCGCACTTTGTCGTGCACTGGTTGGCCTTCACCGCGTGTGCGCGGCAGCTTGCCCGTGTCTGAAGGCAACAAATCAACCAGCCGCTTTTCGTGGTCAATGTGCTGAATGGACCAGCGCCGCCCTGCAAACGTGATCACGTCATTCCGCTGGTTCCAGGCGTGCAAAGGCAACGTGCCCAGCTCCTTGCCGCCCTGCCGCAGCCGGTATTCCTGCGAATCGGGAAACGCCGCGTAGAACGTGTAATGGTTCACCAGTCGCTCGCCCAACTCACCGTGCAGTAACAGCCGGTTGGCATCTTGCATGAGCAGTTTTTTTGCCGCCATGGCACGCAACAATGCAATGAAGTCGCCCTCCGTCACACCCCTGAACGGCCCGGTTTGGCACAGCCGCTCATAGGCCACCGCAGCCGTTACGCCATGGCATTCGCCTACCAGGCTCAGCACCTGCTGAACCAGCGTGGAGTAGTCCATTGCGCCTACCCGCGGTGGCTCGTACCACTTGGCCAGAAAGAGCTGAATCACCGCCACCGCTTGTACCAAGTCTGGTTGCAGGCTGTCGGCGCACGCCATGCCTGGGCCATACGGTTTGGCAATGCAGTATTGCCACAGCACAGCGGCTTCACCCTCACGCCGTCCGGCCCGCCCAATGCGCTGGCACAGGCTGGCCACTGTTTGGGGCGGGCCAATTTGCACCACGCCTTTGATGGCACCAATGTCTATGCCCATTTCCAGCGTGGTGGTGCAAATGGCGCTGACCGGCAGGTAGCCGCGCTTGAGTTCGGCTTCGGTTTCTTCCCGCTCGCTTTTGGCCAAACGCCCGTGGTGCGGAAAAAACGTGACTGGCAGCCCCGCCGCTTCGCATCGCTTGCGCAGCGCATCGGCGTAGAACTCCACCAGCCCCACCCCAGCCGGAAACACCAAGTGGTTGGCACCGCGCAGGCGCTCAAACAACTCATTGGCAATCAGCCAATGGGGGTCTTGGTCGGTTTCGGTCATGGTGGCGGGCTGGCACACTGCCTTCAGAGCCAGTTGCAGGTGCCGCTTTTCTCCGGCAGAAGCCACCACATGCACCGCATGCCCTTGCCCTGGGCGCAGAAAGTCTGCCGCCAACAGCATGTCACCCAACGTGGCAGACAAGCCAATGCGCTGCACACGCCGCGCCAGTTGGCATTCCAGCCGGTGTAACAGGCTTTGAAGCTGCCGCCCCCGCACATTGCCAATGAAGGCATGCAGTTCATCCACCACCACGGCTTCAAGCGCCGCGAACAGCCCGCGCACCTCGCCGCCCCGGCGAAACAGCAGCGCCTCCAGCGACTCAGGCGTGATCAGCACCACCCCACGCGGATTGGCAAAAAAACGCTTGCGGCTGCTTTGCCCCACATCCCCGTGCCAGGGGTACACGGGAATGTCCATGCCTTCGCAAAACACCTGCAGCCGCTCCACCTGGTCGTTGATCAGCGCTTTGACAGGGGCCACATAAAGCACCACACCACCACCGTTCCACAAGCGAGTGAGCAAGGGCAAAAAAGCAGACTCTGTTTTGCCCGATGCCGTGGCCGCCGACACGATCACATCGGCCTGCGTGTCCAGAATCAACGGCAGGGCGGCCAGTTGGTTGTCGCGAAGGCCCTTCCAGCCCAGGCCCCACAACGCACGCTGCAAGGGTGGGGCCAAACGGTCAAACATGGCTCACCACACTGCCAGCACTTGCAACAGCACCCCGCGCTGCACGTTCACGTTGTTTGCCGTTTCTTCCAGTGCTGGCTCACCTGCCACATCAAAGGCGCGTTCGTTCACTTCGTCCATCACCGCGCTGGGCATCAAGCCCAGGGGCAGCAGCTTTTGCCGCAACACAGCCACCGGGACGCTGATTTGGGTGCACAGCCAAGCCAGTATTTCGGGCAAGGTTTGTGTGGGTGCAGCGGCTGGCGGTGGTGTGGCGGGTGCATTCAGGCGGCTCAGCGCTTCTTGCAAGCTTTTTTCGAGCAACTGCATGCGTGTGGCCAATTCGGCTTGGTTGGCAGATGCCTCCGGGGCGCTGTGGCTGGTTTCTGCCCCCGCCAATGGTTCAACGCTGACATGCACCAGCGCCATCACCTGATCGTCCTCATCCGCGCAACGGTAAGAAAACGTCAACTGCTGCATAGGCTTGTTTTGCAGCAAGGTGATGTGTAAATGCTCACCCAGTGCCGCGTACCCGATGCGGTTGCTGTCAAACACCAAACCCATTTTTCGGAACGTGCCTGCACGCAAGGTGGCACCTTTTCCGCCATCCATCATTCCCTTGGCCCAGCCCAGTTGCTCTATTTCTTCCCCCTGAGCTGTCACAAACCCGGCCATTGGCATTTCAAGACTAATTTGCCGGTCGCTCTGGTTGCTGATGGTGAAATAAAACACCGTGGCTTCGCCATTTTTTGGATCAAGAAGGCTGACTTCGTCAAACGCCAGGGCAATGTCGGTGTGTGGCTTTTCCACCCGGTTGAATGCAGCGGTGATGGCCAGGTTTGAGTTCACAGTCACTTGGCGGACGGGCTCAAGCCCATCGTCTGTATCGCCTCCCCAACCGTCGAACACACAGCCATCGGCGGCTTTGGCCTCCATATCGACCACGCTGCCTTTCCAAAATGTTTGCTCTGTGGGCCAAACCACGCCACGACCTGTGCCGGTGGGCGTCACTTTCAAGGTGAAGGTGGGCAGGGGACGAAACTCTGCCTTCACCGCCGTGGCTTCATTCATAGCGAGTTTGCAAACGGGTTGTGTGCCCGTGGCTGCTCCGTGCCACTGCACAAACTCGTGCCCCTCTTCGGGTGTGGCTATCAGCGTAACGGTGCTGCCAGCCTCGTATTCTTCGGCAACCACACTGCGCTTGACCAAGCCCTTGCCTTGGGTTGAAACGGTGAGCGGATACACCCGCACAAATTCAGCCCAAATCGTTTTGGGGCTATCAATCTTGAGCTTTACCTTCGGAATTATTCCGCTTAAGTGGCCATCCCAACCTTTAAAAAATGATCCCTTCGCTGGTTTAGCCTCCAATTCAACAACCGTATCACAAGGATACTGAATAGCATCAGGCGTTGATGTAACAATCCCCTCCCCGGCGCCTTTGACTTTTACCATCAGAGGCCAAGATATAAGCGCAAATTCAGCACAGATCGACTTATTCTCATCGATGGTTAACATGCAGGCCAGGTCAGAGCCTGAGACATCCCCCGACCACTTCACAAAGTAAGACCGCTCATCTGGTATTGCAATGAATTCTATTTTGGCACCAAATGGATATACAAAACCAGGGCAGGGAAATTTTTCAAAAGCGCCATCTTGTTTTATGGCCACATTGCAACTCTTTACCGAACCTGACCCAGTGCCAACTTGAGTAACTTGAACAGGGTGCACATCAACGCTTCTCACCAACCTAAGGAGTTGATATCTTTTGAGCGAGTCATATGAAGATAGATGCCCCGACTTGTGCAATGCCGCATACACACCAGGCGCGACCTGATCTGTGGACCAGCAGTAACCAGTCAATGCGGACGAGAAGAACTCCTTGCCACTTGGAAAAATATTTTTTAGCTCAGATAGTTTTGGAATTCGCCAGTCTGAATAACCAGCATAATTCTTTCCAATATCCACAGCATCAATAAAATTAATTTTTTCAGGGTATATTTTGTATGTCCACATCAAAAATGTGGATTGATCAAACACAGTGCCATCATCATTAATAACAAAGCGACCATGCGGGTCGAATTTTTTTATTACCTGAATTGATGGATCATCCACCCACAATCTAGATTCATCATCATGAATTTCAGATTTTTTTGATTGCAACGACAGCAACGACATTGATTCTTTTGATCTATTCTCATCAGAAGTGTCTTCAGAGAAAACTGCCACAACATTGGTTACATACCGCGGATTGACGTTGCACACACTGAATGCGCTGGAGGACAGGCTTCCTACTCCTTCCCACCTAATAAATACAGCCCTGCTGTTTGGTATTGCGTGTAGTTGTATTGCTGGGCCAATGCGTGCTGGTTTTTGCGCAACTGTGCCGCTTCCAATTATTTTTACATCAATTTCTGTCATTTCAACGCATCCAAATTGATTTTAAATAATCAAGTCTGACAATCCATCGCTTGAATGAGCGGCCTCCGGCACCTTGGCAATGTCAACCTGCGTTTGCAACAGCAACGCTTGCCAAGCCGCCCCAGGGTTTTGCTCTAGCACAGCCAGCAACCCAATGAATGCCGTGATTGTGGTGCGCGGTGTGCGGAAGGTGGCTTCGCCGATGCGCTGTTCGCAGTGGCGCATGAAGGCGGGTATGGTTTCTGGTGGTAATTGGGTTTGTTCAGGTTGCCCATGTTGGTACACCGCCTGCACTTTGCGCAGCAACTCAACGAAATGCTCGCGCCCCAGGGCTCCTAGGCGCAGCACTGGCCCAGTCATGTCAACCCAGTCGCCCCGTGCAAACGGGTTGTCGGCCAAGCGAGACTGCAGCGCCGGGTAGCTATACAGGCCCCGCCGTGGGTCCAGCAAAAACTCAGGTGTCCCACCCAGCAGCACGCCTAAACCTTCGGCATTGCCTTGTTCCAAGTCGTTGAGGATGCGCAGTATTTGCTCGTAGTTGCTGTTGCGGGCGTGGCTGTGGGCCAGTTTGTAGAGGTTGACGAGTTCGTCAATGCACACCAGCAAGCCTTGATAGCCCGCCAGTCGGGTGAAGGTGGCCATCAGCTTAAGCTGGTCGTAAACGGCGGCATCGTCAATGATTTCGCGCACACCCAGTGCTTTGCGCGCATCGGTTTTGGCTGTGAATTCGCCGCGCAGCCAGCGTATGGCGTTGTCCTTCAAATCTTCGTTGCCCGTTTCGTAGGCGCGCCAGTAAGCGGCGATGACGGTGGCAAAGTCGTAGCCCATGACAAGTTCGTTAAGGCGGGCCAGCCGTTCGTGAATGATCTCTTCTGGCTTGGTCCCGGTTTGCCGGGCTTGCGCCACGGCGGTGGTGATGAATTTTTCAACTACGGTGGCCAACGCGCCGCCGTTGGGCTTAACGCGGGTGGCCAGGTTTTTCATCAGCTCGGCATACAGGCTGCGGGCTTCGCCGCCAGTGGCGTGCAGACGGCGGCTGGGGTTGAGGTCGGCGTGCGCCACCACCAGTTGGCGGTCCATGGCGCTGCCGCGCACCACGTTCATGAAGAAGGTTTTGCCTGCACCATATTCACCAATTACCAGTTTGAAGACACTGCCACCGCTGGCAATTCGGTCCAGGCTTGCTTCCAGCGCTGCAATCTCGTTGTCCCGGCCCACTTGTATGTGTTTGGCACCCAGCAACGGCGTGACACCGGCGCGAAGGGATTGGATCAATGCATCGCGTTCACGGGGGCGTAGTGCTTGTGTGCTCATGTTGACTTCTGGCAAGCGGGAGGGTGACAGCTGCACATCTTATGTCGTATGAAGACACCTCGATTACGTACGGCATCAGCCAGCACCTTACGACATGACGCTTGAAGAAAAGGTGGCATCTTGCCTAAAAAAACGCACCCCGACCTGCCCAGCATGCGCTGCGTGGGCTACCGCCAGGTGTGGGAGGCCTTTCAAAATACAGAGCTGTCAGCGCATGTCCATCAAGCGCAAAGTGCCAAAATCATTCAAAAAATTCAAGACACCGGCATTGCTGCCACCCGCCAACTGGCCAAGCGCCAGCTGACGTGGCTGCGCGGCATGCCCGAGCGCTGGGTGGAGGCGTGCGATGCGCCGGGGCTGGCCGAGCGGGTGGAGACGCGGGTGGCGGGGGTGTGGGGCTGAACGCCGGCAAAGTCAACTTAACGCTTGAAACCGTCTTCCCGCTGTGCCCGCACCGCCAACACAAACACCGTGTCGATGGCTGCCACATAGCGGTACAGCGCCACATAGCCCTGCGTGGCGCGGCCGATGACGAGTTCACGTTTGCCGTCTTTCACTGGCCGCCCAATCAGTGGGCTGTGGGTCAGGATTTGGATGGCGTCCAGAATGTCGCCAATGCGTTGGGGGGCAGAGCCCGCGTCGAACTGGGCGATGTGTTCAAAGAAACGGTCAAAGTCGTCAAAGACCTCTGGTGCCAGCTCGATGCGGGTCATGTGCGGGGTGGCATGCCGGGTTGCTCGTCCAGTTTGCGGGCGGCAGGTTTGCGGGCGGCAGGTTTGCGGGCGGGCATACCATTGGCCCGCGCTGCCAGGTAGCCTTTTGCATCAGCCCAGGGCACGGTTTTGCCGCTGGCCTGAATGGTGGCCCAACGCTGCTCGGCCACGGCATTGAAGGCGTTGTCCAGTTCCACTTGCTCCACGGTTTGGGAGATGGCGTCCAGAATAAACGCATGCGCGGTTTTCCCGACTTGCTGCGCGGCAGCGGCGACGCGGACTTTGAGGTCGTCTTCAATGCGGATGGTGGTGGTGGACATGGTGGACACTCCTGATGGACAGGAAATAGTAGCACTTTCGTGCTACAACCTGGAACTCAAGTCATAGGCCGCACTCCGCCCCCCACCCTCCAGCCTGAGAGCAACGGACGAGCGCACGACATCCGGGTTGAGCGCCTCGCCTTCAATGTCGCTGGTGGTGACAACTTCCTGGGTGAGGGCTTGCAGCGTGGCCTGGTCGCGCTGCGCCAGCGCAGGGCCACCCCAAGGTGAAACGTGTCTGCAGGGGGGCCCCGCCTGCCAATCGGCGCTCAACTGCACCAGCGTTGTGCCGATACCAAACCTATTTGTGCAATAGGAGCCTGTGATGGAAATTTCCCCCGCCGCACTCGTCAACGCGTCCACACAGATGCAGCAGCAACAGGTGGCCCAAGCGGCACAGGTGCTGGTGCTGAAAAAAGCGATGGATATCCAGTCCAACAGCGCTGTGGCACTTGTGCAGTCACTGCCCTTGGCCACCAGTGGCCCTCTGGGCACCCAGCTCAACACCATGGCATAAGCCTGTGCGCTGACACCACCCCCGGTTGGCGACGTTCGCGGCCAGCGGCCCGATCTCCCGACGCCCCTGCCCGGAGGCATTGGGTCATGCCAGGCGCCACAGCTCAAACAGCATGCCGGCCAAAAAGGCGCCCCCCAGCGATAACCCGACGTACAGGGCGAACACCTGGCGTTTGACCAGTGCAAAGACGGCCACTGCCGCAGGCAGCGATGTCACGCCGCCCGCGACCAAAAAGGCCATGCCTGCGCCTGGGCCCATTCCTTGCCCCATGAGGCCAGAGACCAGCGGCAGGGCTGCATACCCGTTTAAATAGGCCGGGACACCCACCAGTGTGGCCAGCGCGACAGAGCCCATGCCGCTCCCACCCACGGCACCCGCAACCCACGACGCTGGCACGTAGGCAAGCATCAAGCTCTCCAGGATAAAGGCCAGCGTCAGCCACTTGAGCAAAAACATGCCGGTCTTGCGGGCCTCGCGCCAGAACTTCTCCAGGCGCGCCGATTCCCGCCAGAAGCGCCACACCACGGGCCTGGCGACCCGCACCTTCGCGCCGCCGCAACCACCATTGCCCACGCCATCCCGCAAAGGATCGGACAACATGCCCATGCGCATGAGCCACAAGGTCGCGGTGCCGCCCAGCATGCCAATGCCCAGGGCCGCCAGCGTCTTGGCAATGGCGAACTCGGTGCCCAACACACCGGCGGTGAGCACAAACATCGAGGGATCCATGATCGGCGAGGCCAGCCAAAACGCCATCACGGCCGACAGGGGGACGCCCATGCTCAGCAAAGCAGCGATGAGCGGGATGACCCCGCACGAGCAAAACGGCGACAAGCCGCCCGCCAAAGCGGCCAAAACGACCATTTGGAATGGTGAGCCCGTGAATGCACGGGCCACCAGGTTGTCCGCTCCCGTGGCACCTGCGTAGGCCGCAAGACCAATCGACAGGAGCAGATAAGGGGCGGTGGAGGCCACGCTGCCCAGCACAAAGCTGGCCGTGGCCAATCCCTGGCCTGGCACCGCTACCAAGAGCCCCAGCAGCAGGACCAGGCTGACGAGCCAGGCCCGCTGCTGTTGCCACATCAACAAAGCCTTATCGGCCAACCCACGCAGTGGTGAGCGATTCAAGGTGCGAGCTGTTTTCATAACTAATACTCTAGATTTGTAGATATAAAACCCGAAAAAAAAGCCGAAACCTACCGTCAACAGGCGGCTCCCTCTTCGGCCTTGTCAACACCGCGGCAACACTCGGCGGTCAGAAAATCGGCCACTGCCCTCACAGCTGGGTAGTTGACACGGTTGATCACCTCCCGGCCACAGCGTTCTTGTTGCACCAGGCCAACTTCCACCAAGGCCGACAGGTGGTGACCGAGCGTGGTGGCCGGAATTCCCAGATGGGTCCTCAAGTCGCCCACGTTCAGCCCCCCATCTCCAGCCCGAACCAGCAGCCGAAACAGGGACAAACGGGCCTCATGACCCAGAGCAGACAGCACACGAGCGGTTTGGTTGAGGTCTTTCATGGATGGACTATAAAACTAGAAATGTAGATATGTCAAGCGGTACTTTTGCTGAGCAACAACCCCGGCGCGTTCAGCTAGCCTGCCATTTCGATGCGGGCCAATGCTGGCGCTCACTCCACATCGGGCTCAGCGAGCCACAGGGATACCGGCTTTGCGCTACCGTCCGCAGTCCAGCCACCGGAGTTTGCCCATGCACTTGCCCGCCCAACCAACCCCGATTGCCACCATGACCACCATCGCCACGCTGCTGGCGGTGGCCACCCTCACGGCTGCCACCGCACACGCCGCCAACCCCACGCCCGAGGTGGTGGCACGCAACCTGGCCCACCCCTGGGCGGTGGCTTTTTTGCCTGGTGGCCGATTTCTGGTGACTGAGCGCCCAGGCCGCCTGCGCGCAGTCGAGCCCGATGGCCGGGTGCTACCCCCGGTGGCGGGCGTGCCCGCCGTGGCCGCGCAAGGCCAGGGCGGCTTGCTGGACGTGGTGACCGACAGCGACTTTGCCAACAACCGAATGCTGTACCTCTGCTACGCCGAGCCCGACGCACTGAACGGCAGAACCAACAGCACCGCCCTGGCCAGCGCCCGCCTGTCGGCCGACAGCACACGGCTGGAGGACCTGCGCGTGCTGTTCAGCCAGCGGCCCAAGGTGGCCAGCAACCTGCACTTTGGCTGCCGCATCGTTGAATCTGGCCGCACGCTGTTCCTCACGCTGGGTGACCGCTTTCGCCACGCGGCCGACGCGCAAACCCTGGATAACCACCACGGCAAGGTGGTGCGTGTGCTGAAGGATGGCGGCATACCGCCCGACAACCCGCTGGTGGCTGCCCCCCGGCCTGGCGCCCTGCCGGAAATCTGGAGCTGGGGCCACCGCAACGTCCAGGGTGCCACGCTGGGCCCCGACGGCCAGCTGTGGACCCATGAACACGGCCCTCAAGGCGGCGACGAAATCAACCGCCCGCAGGCCGGACACAACCACGGCTGGCCGGTGGTGAGTTTTGGCAAACACTACGGCGGCGCCACCATCGGCGAGGGCCTGACCGAAAAACCCGGCCTGCAACCTCCGCTGCACCACTGGACACCGTCCATCGCGCCCTCAGGTCTGGCATTTGTCACCAGCGACCGCTACGGCCCGGCATGGAAAGGCAGCCTGATGGTGGGCTCGCTGAAGTTCGGTTACCTGGCTCGGCTCACGCTGGCCAACGGCAAAGTGGCAACTGAAGAGCGGCTGCTGCAAGACCGCGGGCAACGCGTGCGCGACGTGCGCCAGGGGCCCGACGGCCTGCTGTATGTGCTGACCGACAGCCCACAGGGCGAGCTGCTGAGGCTGATGCCCTGAGCCTCAGTCGCCAAGCGCGGACAATTTATAGCCAAATTGGCCACCAGCGCTTGTCTGTATTGGGTTTACAGCTACATATTTACCAAAGCGTTTTCAACTGCCCCGCCACCAGGCGGTAGCCGCGCTGGCCCATGGCACGGGCTTCCGCTTCGTCGTGTGTGACGAGGATGCAGGCCATGCCCGCCTCGGCAATGCGCTGGGCAAACTCGCCCCGCAGGCGCTGGCGAAGGTCGGCATCGAGCGCGGAAAACGGTTCGTCCAGCAGAAGCAGGCGCGGGGCTGACAGCAGCGCCCGCGCCAGCGCCACCCGCTGCTGTTCGCCGCCCGACAGCTGCGTGACCACCGAGAGCGCACGGTCTGCCAGGCCAAAACGGCCCAGCATGGCCACCGCCTGCTGGCGCGCGGCTGCCTTGGGTACGCGCTGCTCCACCAGGGCAAAGGCCACGTTGTCTTGCACGTTCAGGTGGGGAAACAGCGCAAAGTCTTGGAACATCAGCGCAAAGCGGCGGCGCTCGGGTGGCCAGGCTGTGATGTCTTCGCCATCAAAACACACACGCCCTGCGTCGGGAGGCTCCAGCCCGGCCAGCATGGCCAGCAGCGTGCTTTTGCCGCTGCCCGACGCGCCCAGCAAGGCGACGGTCTGGCCGGGGGCCACGGTCAGCGACAGGTTGTGCGCCAGCCAGCGGGGGCTGGCATTGGGCTCTCCGGCAGGCGCAGCTTCGTCGGGCTGCGGGAGGTAACGTTTGCACAGGCCGGTGATGTCAAGCATGGCGGGCTTTCTCAGGGGACTGGGACGCAACAGCCCCCGCGTCCAGCAACACAAACACCACCAGGGCCAAGGCCATCAGCAGCAGCGACAGGGCATGGGCCGCGTGCAGGTTGGCTGCGCCGGGGCGGCCCAGGTTCTGGTAAATCAGGGTGGTGAGGGTGGTCCATTCGGGGCGCGACAAAAACAGGCTCACAGCAAACTCACCCAGGGCCGTGGCGGCGGCAAAGGCCATGCCCCGGCGCAGTGCGGGGGCTACCAGCGGCAGTGTGACGCGCACAAACACCCGCCAGGGGCTGGCCCCCAGCGTGCGTGCGGCGTGTGCCCAGTGTGGCGGCAACGCGGCCAGCGCCTGTGCCACGTGTTGGCCCACAAACGGGTAGGCCAGCAGCGTGTAGGCCGCCACCAGCAAGGCCAGGCTGGCCGTCCACTCGGGGTAGAGCAGCAGCAGGCCAAAGGCCACGGCCACGGGCGACACCACAAACGGCACAAAGGTGGAGGCCTGCACCCACAGCCCGGCGTGGGCCGCACCGCGCCAATGGAACACGGCCAGCCCCTGGCACAGGCCCAACGCGGTGGCGGCCAGCAGCGCCATGGCGGAAAACCGCAGCGTGTTCCACAGCGCGTCCAGCGTGTCGGGAGCGGTCCACACAGCCCACAGGCCGGGCACATCGGCCAGGGCCCAGGCCACGGTGGCCAACAGCGGGGCCACGCTGGTCACCAGCAACACGGCCAGTGCGGCTGCCACGGCCAACCGCACCCGCCAGCCGCGCACGGGGCGCGTGGGCACGCGATCAGCCCGCCGGGGCTGGGCGAAGCGGCGGGCCAGGCTGGCATACACGCCGGCCAGCGCTGCGCCAAAGCCCACGGTCCACAGCGCCAGCGCACTGGCGTCGGCCAGGCGCAGCTCGTGCGCCACCAGGGTGTAAATCTCCACCTCGGCGGTGGCCCAGCGCTGCCCACCCAGCACCAGCGCCAGGCCCATACCGGCAAAGCAGTACAAAAACACCAGACACAACGCGCCCGCCAGCGGCAGCCGGATGGCGGGCCACTCCACCCGCCAGAAGGCGCGCCACGGCGTGGCCCCCAGCGTGCGGGCGGCGGCCAGGCGCGAGGCGCTTACCTGCCCCAGCGCATCGACCCCGGCGCGCACCACCAGGCACAGGTTGAAAAACACATTGCCTATCACCAAGAGCCAGGGGGTGTCCTCCAGCTCCAGGCCCAGAGGCTCGGCCCAGTGGCCGTTGGGCCCCCACAGCGCCAGCACGCCCAGCGCGGCCACCAGGGTGGGGACCACAAAGGGCAACATCAGCAGCCGCAACACCACCTGGCGACCCGCAAAGTGGTGACGGGCCAGCACCCAGGCCACGGGCAGGCCCAGCGCGAACGTGAGCGCGGTGCTGATGCCCGCCTGCGCCAGCGACCACAGCAGGCGAAACCGCAAGTGGGCATCGGTCCACACGCCCCACACCGTGAGCGGGGGTTGGCCCGTGAGCGCCGCCGTGCCGGGCTCAGGGTGCGCGCCTTCCCACAGCAGGCGCAGCAAAGGCGCGGCCACCACCACCGCCACAAACAGCAGCGGGGGCAGCAGCAGGGCGCGGGGCAGCCTGGTGGCCAGGCCCATGGGGTTTACTTCAGCACCACCTGTGTCCAGCGGGCCACCCAGGTGGGGGTTTGGGCCGCCATTTGGTCGGTGCTGGGGTTGTCAAACGCGGGAGGCGTAGGTGCATGGCGCATCACCTCTGCGGTGGGCACACCGGGGGTGGCGGGCAGCATCCACATGGTGGTTTGCAGGGCCTGCTGCACGGGGGCGCTGCGCAAAAACTCAATGAACTGGCCAGCGGCCTCGGCCTGCTTGCCGCCTTTGACCAAGGCCACGCCCTCCACCTGCTGGAACACACCGCCTTTCAACGCAAGGCTGGCGGTGGGGGCTTCGGTGAGTGGGGTCTTGCTGTAGAACACCTCGGCAGCGGGGCTGCTGGCATAGCTGACCACGATGGGGCGCTTGCCACCGCTTTTGCTGAAGTCGGTGTAGTAGGCCTCGCTCCAGCCCTTGGCGACTTTCACGCCATTGGCGCGCAGCTTGGCCCACCAGGCAAACGCGGCCTCTTCGCCCAGCCCGGCAATGGTGGCCGCCAGAAACGACAGGCCGGGGCTGGAAGTGGCGGGGTGCTGCACCACCAGCAAGTTTTTGTAGGCGGGCAGGGTCAGGTCTTGCAGACTGGTGGGCAGGGCCAGGCCGCTTTTGGCAAACCAGGCTTTGTCGATGTTGAGCGTGACGTAACCATGGTCCACAGCCACCAGCGGTGCAGGCAGGCTGACCGCAGACGGTGCGGTGGCCGCCGGGCCTGCATAAGGGGCCAGCACGCCAGCCGCCAGGGCTTTGCCCGCCAGCGCGTTGTCAATGCCGTACACCACGTCAGCCACGGGGTTGGCGCGGGTGAGGATGAGTTTGTTGAGCATTTCGCCCGCATCGCCACCTTTGACGATGCTGAGCTTCACGCCCGCCGATTTTTCGAAACCCGCCAGCAGTTCCTTGGGTAAATCGAACGAGCTGTGGGTGAGCACGCGCAGGGTGGGCGGGGCTGCCTGCGCCCACAGCGGTGCACCAGCCAGACCCACACCAGCGGCCAGCGCCAGCAGGCCACGGCGCGACAGCCCGCAGGCGGGCACCACAGAGGTCAAAGATGTGAGGAACGGATGAGACACAAGCGGCTCCTGGTGCGGTGCCTGACCCGGGCAACACACGCGGCAGGCGTCAGAGCCGGGCTTCCAGCAGCCCTGCACCGGGCGGGGCCGGTGGCTCTTCACGCTCCCTACGCTGGCATTGCCCAGATCAGGTGGTTGGGGACTTTCTCAGCCGCCGCACCCCATGTGCGGCAACACCCCCGGTGAGGGGACGAATTTTAGCTGCCGGGCAGCGTGGCGCTTGCACACGTCAAGCCCCAGGGCTTTGGCTGCGTCCCGCACCTCGGCGTTCATCCAGACCCCACGGGTCAAACACCCGGCTCGGCTGGCGGGCCGACACTGCCAACGCTCACACGGTTGCGGCCCGCTTCTTTGGCCTGGTACATGGCTACATCGGCAGCGTCGAGCACTTCGCTTTGCAGCGCGTGTTTGCCACTGAACACCACCAGGCCGATGCTGGCTGTGCAGCGGTGGACCACCTCTCGGGTCGTCCCGTCTTCCTGCACCGCCAACAAGGCATAGGGTTCGGCCAGGCGCTCGCGAATTTTCTCGGCCACGGCGCACGCCTGCTGCGCCGCCTGGGCGGGGTCGGTGCCTAGCTCACCGAGCAGCACCACAAACTCGTCGCCACCAAAACGCGCCACCGTGTCCATTTGGCGCACGCTGGCCTGCAAACGGTTGCCCACTTCCACCAGCAACAGATCGCCCACCGGGTGGCCGTGCAGGTCGTTGAGGGGTTTGAAGTTGTCGAGGTCCAGAAACATCAGCGCGCACAACCCGGCAGACCGCTTGCTGGCGGCCAGGGCCTGGGCCAGGCGGTCGTCAAGCAAGCGGCGGTTGGCCAGCTTGGTGAGTGGGTCAAAAAAGGCCAACTGCCTCACCTGGTCTTCCAGCAGCTTGCGCTGGGTGATTTCGCGGGTGATGCCGTGGTAGCCCACCACATTGCCATATGCGTCCACTTCGGCCCTTGAGATCACCTCACCCCACAACTCTCGCCCGTCTTTGCAGCGGTGCGGTGCCTCGAAGCTGACAAAAGGACTCAGCCGGCCTTCTGCGCGGGCTTGTCGGCTGGCCAGCAAGACACCTTTGACTTGCTCTGCACCCGCCGGGGTAAACAGTTCGAGCACGTGGTGCCCCACCACCTCGCTGGCTTTGAATCCACGCAAACGCTCGTCGGCGGGGCTGATGTAGGTGATCAGGAGGTGGCTGTCTGCCTTCCACAGCACATCGCGGGTGTCTTCAATCAGCAGGCGGTACAGGGCATCGCTTTCCTGCAGGGCCTGGGTGCGCTCCTCGACCAGGGCTTCGAGCATCTGGTTTTTTTCGCGCAGCGATTTCAGCGGGTAGACCTCGCCGTCCTGCACCATGGGGTACGGGATTGAAAAGCCGCTGTGCACAATCTTCCACACCTCGCCTTCGAGCCGAAACATCAGCACCAGGCGCACCACCTCGCTGGCCAGCACTTGGTCGGGTATGGGCAGGTGAATGTGAAACGCCGCGGTGGCCACCACCACCTCGGCGCTGATGTCTTGCAGGTGCACGTCCAGCATTTCAATGCGGATGGGGTTGGGCACCTGGGCAAAGTCTTGCCGGGTGATGTCTTGCCAAGCCCGCAGGTCTTTGACCAGAAAACCACCGCCGCCGGTGTAGCCGCTGAACCGGTCGACGAGCCCTGGGTCGCGCCCGGCGTACATCGCCAGGTAATCGTCCAGCAGGGAGCGAATGAGCGGGTCGCGGTTTGAAACGCAGGTGGGGGTGGTCACGGGCATCTCCGGTTGGTCTGGTGCATTATGGCCACGCAGGTTGGCGCTGACGCACCCCACACCCCCGGTGTAGAGGTCCAACCTCAGACCGTGCGGTAAGTCTCCAGGTGAATGCTGGTTTCGGTGCTGCTGATGCCCTTGACCAGCCGGATGCGCTCCAGCACCTTGGACAGCTCGGACAGGTTGGCCGCACGCAGCTCGGCCAGCAGGTCCCAGCGGCCATTGGTGTCGTGCAGGGTGGCCACACCGGGTTCGCCCAGCAGGCTGGCAATCACGGCGCGGGTGGTGTTGCCCTCTACGGCAATGCTCATCCACGCGCGAATGTCGTTGGGCTGCGCATCCGGGCGCAGGCGCAAGGTGTAGCCCACGATGACACCGGCATCTTCCAGCCTGGTGATGCGGTTGGTGACGGTGCCACGCGACACGTTCAGTTTGGCGGCCAGTGTGGCCACGGAGGTGCGGGCGTCCTGGCGCAGCAAGGCAATCAGGCGTTGGTCGGTGTCATCCATGCAATTCTTTTCATTTCGCCAGAAACATCTGACGTTTCGTCATATTTTTGAGCATATTTGCAAGATATTGGCACTTTTTATTGTGGATGGACAGCCGCACACTGGGGCAACCGGGTTTTGAGCCCTGCCCTAACGAGATCATCCCCATGCGCACCCACACCCTGCCCTCAGCCCGCCAGCCAGCACCTGCCACGCGTGCTGCCGCTTTGCCCACCCGCTTTCTGAGCCCCTCCGATGTGGCCACCCTGGTCGCCGACAAAGGCCTGGCCACCTGCCTGCGTGAGTTGGCCGAGGCCGTCGAGGCCGACTTCCGGCGCTGGCCTGACTTTGACAAAACCGCCCGCGTCGCGGCCCATTCCGACGTGGGCGTGATCGAGCTGATGCCAGTGGCCGATGCGCGGCAGTACGCCTTCAAGTACGTCAACGGCCACCCGTACAACGCCCAGCATGGGCTGCCCACGGTCATGGCCTTTGGTGTGCTGGCCGATGTGGCCACCGGCGCCCCCCTGTTGGTGAGCGAGCTGACGCTGACCACCGCACTGCGCACCGCCGCCACCTCAGCCATGGCCGCCCGCACACTGGCCCGCCCCGGCAGCCGGGTCATGGCGCTGATTGGCAACGGCGCGCAAAGCGAATTCCAGGCACTGGCGTTTGCTCACCTGGTGGGCATCACCCATGTGCGCCTGTTTGACGTGGACCCAGCCGCCACCGCCAAGCTGGTGGCCAACCTGGCACACAGCGGCCTGCACCTGACGGTGTGCGACAGCACCGCAGAGGCAGTGCGCGGCGCCGACATCGTCACCACGGTGACCGCCGACAAAACCAACGCCACCATCCTCAGCGCCGACATGCTGGCCCCCGGCATGCACATCAATGCGGTGGGCGGCGACTGCCCCGGCAAAACCGAACTGGCCGCCGATGTGTTGCGCGCCGGTGCGGTGTTTGTGGAGTACGAGCCGCAAACCCGCGTCGAGGGGGACTTGCAACAAATGCCCGCCGACTTCTGTGTGACCGAACTCTGGCGCGTGCTCACCGGGCAAGCCACTGGGCGCAGCAGTACCGACCAAATCACGGTGTTCGACTCGGTGGGGTTTGCCCTGGAGGACTACAGCGCCTTGCGCTACCTGTCCGCCCAGGCGGCAGCCTTGGGGCTGGGTGAGCCCCTGCCGCTGATTCCCGCGCTGGCCAACCCGCGCGACCTGTTCAGCCTGGTCCGCCCAGCGGCCGACGCACAGGCACTGGCCACCGGACGGGTGGTGGAAACGGGCCTGCGGACACAGACCAAGCCGGTGTCGGTGTAAGGTGTGGCACCGATGAGGAGAACCCATTGATTGCACCCCACCTCACAGGCGTGAGCCTGATTGGCGCACCCACCGACGTGGGCGCAGGCGTACCCGGCGCCCGCATGGGCCCCGAGGCCTTGCGCGTGGCCGGCTTGGCCCAAGCCATTGAAGCCTTTGGCCACCCGGTGCGCGACTGCGGCAACCTGGCCGGCCCACCCAACCCCTGCCAACCCGCCGTCAATGGCTACCGCCACCTGACAGAGGTGGCCGAGTGGAACCGCCTGCTGCACGACGCCACTCTTGAGCAACTGCAAGACAACCGCTTGCCCATCATGCTGGGCGGGGACCACTGCCTGGGGGTGGGCTCCATCAGCGCAGTGGCCAGACATTGCCAGGCGGTGGGCAAAAAGCTGCGCGTGCTGTGGCTGGATGCCCACGCCGACTTCAACACCGCCACCCTCACCCCCAGCGGCAACATCCACGGCATGCCGGTGGCCTGCCTGTGTGGCCACGGCCCGCAAGAGCTGGTGGACATGGGTGGCCCAGGCCACCGGCTGCGCCCCAAAGACATTCGGCAAGTAGGCATCCGCAGCGTCGATGCAGGCGAAAAACACATGCTGGCTCAGCTAGGCATAGAGGTGTTTGACATGCGCTACATCGACGAGATGGGCATGCGTCACACCATGGAAATGGCGCTGGCCCTGGTGGACGCCAACACCCACTTGCACGTCAGCCTGGACGTGGACTTTCTGGACCCCGACATCGCACCCGGCGTGGGCACCACCGTGCGCGGTGGCCCCACCTACCGCGAGGCGCAGCTGTGCATGGAAATGATCGCTGACACCGGCCGACTGGCTTCGCTGGACGTGGTGGAGCTGAACCCCGCGCTGGACGTGCGCAACCAGACTGCCGAGCTGGCGGTGGACCTGATCGAAAGCCTGTTTGGCAAGAGCACCCTCATGCGCACCCGGGGTCGGCATTGAACCCCAACCCGCCACAGCGGGCACCGCTGCCAACCCGCCACCCTGTGCCTGCGGCCAACCGCAGATTCGGGATAACCCACCCCCGCAGCCACCGGTTCCGCACCGCCCCGGTGCTATGCTGCTGTGGTTTTTACGGCACGCTTTTCGCTTGAGGCGGGGGTATGCCGGACAAAAATCCCATGTGTACGAGTTCTGTCAACGTCCCCGTTTATAGGAGTTCCCCCAAAATGTTCCAAAAATCCCTGATTCTGGGCGCTGTGGCCTTGGCCATGAGTGCCACCGTCGCGGCCAAAGAGTGGAAAGAGGTCCGCGTGGCCATCGACCCCACCTACAAGCCCTTCACCTTCAAAACCGCTGACGGCAAACCCACCGGCTTTGACGTGGACATTGCCCAGGCCCTGTGCGATGAAATGAAAGCCAAGTGCGTGTTCGTCGAACAGGTGTGGGACAGCATGATCCCCGGCCTGACCGCCAAAAAGTACGACACCATCATTTCATCGATGTCCATCACCGAAGAGCGCAAGCGCCAGGTGGACTTCACCACCAAGTACTACAACACCCTGTCGCAAATCGTGGTCAAGAGCGACATCAAGACCGACGGCACACCTGCCAGCCTCAAGGGCAAGAAAATCGGCGTACTCAAAGGCTCCACCCAGGAAAAGTACGCCATGGGCGAGCTGAAAAAAGCCGGCGTGAACGTGGTGAACTACGAAGCGCAAGATCAGGTGTACCTGGACATCAAATCTGGCCGACTGGACGGCACCGTGGCCGACATCATGGAAGTCAAAGGCGGTTTTCTGGACACGCCCGATGGCAAAGGCTACGTCTTTGTGGGCCAGCCCCTGAAGTTTCCGAAGTACTTTGGCGAAGGTGCGGGCGCGGCCGTGCGCAAGTCGGACAAAGACCTGAAAGAAGCCCTGAACAAAGGCATCGCCTCCATCCGCACCAGCGGCAAGTGGCAGCAAATCAGCGACAAGTACTTTCCAGGCACCGACATCTGGGGCGACTGATCCCGGTCACTGCCGTCTTGCCATACCTGTCTGAACCCAGCCACACCCCCACCGCATGACACCCTACATCCTGAGCATCCTGCAAGGCGCCGTTTTGGTGCTGGAGGTGGCGCTGGGCTCGCTGGTGGTGGCGGTGGTGCTGGGGCTGATGGGGGCCATGGCCAAACTGTCGGGCCACAAGCCCGCCGTCTGGCTGGCCACCGTGTACTCCACCCTCATTCGCGGCATCCCCGACCTGGTGCTGATGCTGCTCATTTTTTACGGCGGCCAGATCGGCCTGAACTGGACGCTGGAAGCCCTGGGCTCGGACGCCTACATTGAAATCGACCCCTTTGTGGCCGGGGTGCTGACCATTGGCTTCATCTACGGTGCCTACATGACCGAAACCTTCCGCGGTGCCATTCTGGCCATTCCGCCGGGGCAAATGGAGGCCGGTCGTGCCTACGGTATGCGCCCCATGCAGGTATTTGTGCGCATTACCTTGCCGCAAATGGTGCGCCTGGCGCTGCCCGGCTTCACCAACAACTGGCTGGTGCTGATGAAGGCCACCGCGCTGGTGTCGCTGCTGGGCCTGCAAGACATGACCTACCTGGCCAAACAGGCCGGGGCCGCTGCCCGCGGCGACATTGCGAATGCACCGCTGCTGTTCCTGGCCTTTGCCGGGCTGCTGTACCTGGTGTTCACCAGCGTATCGCTGGTGCTGCTGCGCATGCTGGAGCGGCGCTACTCCATGGGCGTCAAGCGAGGCACGCTGTAGACCATGGAATTTGACATCATCTTCCGGCCCGAGAACCTCCTGCAGTTCTGGGAGGGCACCGTCAATGCGCTGGCCCTGCTGGTGTCGTCGCTGGTGGTGGGTGGGCTGCTGGCGCTGCCGCTGGCTGTGGCACGGGTCAGCACCAACCGCTGGCTCAGCGGGCCGGTGTGGCTGTTCACCTACGTGCTGCGCGGCACGCCGCTGCTGATTCAGGTGTACCTGATTTACTTCGGCCTGGGACAGCTGGAGTACATCCAAGATCGCTGGGACGACAGCTGGCCCTGGACATGGTTCAAAGAACCGTTCTTTTGCGCCATGCTGGCCTTTGCCCTCAACACCTGCGCCTACACGGTGGAGCTTCTGGCCGGTGCCATCCGCGACACCAGCCACGGCGAGGTGGAAGCGGCCCAGGCCATGGGCATGACGCGCTGGACCACCATGCGCCGCATTCTGTTGCCGTCTGCCATGCGCCGCAGCCTGCCGGGCTACAGCAACGAAGTCATCATGATGCTGCACAGCACCTCGCTGGCCAGCGCCGTGCCCGCACTGCTGGACATCACCGGCGCGGCGCGCAACATCTACTCCGACTTTTACATCCCGTTCGAGGCTTTCATCTCCGCCGGGGTGATTTACGCCACCCTCACCCTGATGCTAGTGGGCCTGTTCAAGCTGGCCGAGCGACGCTGGCTGGTACACCTGGCGCCACGCAGCCACTGATTTTTATGTTTTTTTGGCACCTACCGCTTGCTGGTATTGGTTTTTCAGCTATCACTCTGAACACATCCACACACCATGCATGTGACTGAACACCCCCTGCTGTCTCCCGCCATCGGCACCCAGCGCACGCTGGTCAGCCAACATTTCGGCACGGCGGGTGCGGCGCCCAAGGTGGTGCTGCAAGCCAGCCTGCACGCCGACGAGCTGCCAGGCATGCTGGTGCTGCACCACCTGCGCGGCCTGCTGCAAGCGGCCGAGGCGCAGGGCCGCATCACCGGTGAAGTGGTGCTGGTACCCATTGCCAACCCCATTGGCCTGAACCAGACGGTGCTGCACAGCCAGCTGGGCCGGTTCGAGCTGGCCAGCGCCGACAACTTCAACCGCAGCTACCCCCCGTTCGCCGACTGGCTGATGGAAGACGGCCACGCCATTGCCCCGCATTTGGGAGCAGACCCAGCCACCAACATGGCCACCATCCGCGCCGCCATGCACGCCGCGCTGGACCGCCACCCGCCCGTCACCGAACTGGACAGCCTGCGCCACACCCTCATGCACCTGGCCTGCGATGCCGACGTGGCACTCGATTTGCATTGCGACTTTGAAGCCGCCATGCACCTCTACACCGAGCCCCCCTGTGCCGACAAGCTGCTGCCACTGGCCGCCCTGCTGGGTGCGCGCGCCGTGCTGCTGGCAGAAGGCTCAGGCGGGCGTTGTTACGACGAAGCCCTGAGTGGCGTGTGGTGGCAGTTGCGCCAGAAGCTGACCGTGGCGCATGGCCAGGCGTTTGTCGATTCACACCCCTTCCCGCAGGGCTGCGCCAGCACCACTGTGGAATTGCGCGGCCAGACCGACGTGCGCCACGAGCTGGCCCAGGCCGATGCCGCCGCCATCCTGGCCTACCTGACCCTGCTGGGAGCCGTGGCCGGGCCCGTGCCCGACGTGCCCGCCCTGCCCTGCCAGCCCACACCACTGGCCGGTACCCAGGTGCTGATGGCACCCCACAGTGGCGTGCTGACCTACCTCAAGCAACCCGGCGACGACATTGCCGTGGGCGACGTGGTGGCCGAAGTCATTCACCCCGCCACCGGACACGTCAGCCCGGTGGTGGCAAGCGTCAACGGTGTGCTGTACGCCCGCCACATCGTTCGCTGGGCCACCACCGGGCTGGAGGTGGGCAAAATTTCTGGTGCCCAGGCCTTTCGCACCGGGCCGTTGCTCAGCGCCTGAACGCACCAGCCGCCAACACCACCCTGCCGCCCCCCGCCTGCCCCCCGCCTGCACCCCGCTTTACGCACCGCCGCACCACCGCACACACTCACACCCGTCACCGCCCATGAGCCACAAACTTGACGTCATCGACATCCACAAGCGCTACGGCAGCAACGAGGTGCTGAAGGGCGTGTCCCTCACGGCCAAAGCGGGTGACTGCGTCAGCATCATTGGCTCCAGCGGCTCGGGCAAGAGCACGTTCTTGCGCTGCATCAACCTGCTGGAGCGGCCCAACACCGGCACCATCAGCGTGGCAGGGCAGCCGCTGGAACTGGTCATGGCCAAAGACGGCATGCTCAAAGCCGCCAGCGACAAGCAGCTGCAAACCATGCGCTGCAAGCTGGCCATGGTGTTCCAGCACTTCAACCTCTGGAGCCACCTGACCGTCCTTGAAAACATCATGGAAGCACCGGTGCAGGTGCTGGGCATTTCCAAGGCCGAGGCCGAGGCCCGTGCCCACAAGTACCTGGCCAAGGTGGGCCTGGCCGGTGACGGCAAAACCAAGGTGGAGGGTCACTACCCCTCGCACCTGTCGGGCGGCATGCAGCAGCGCGTGGCCATTGCCCGCGCCCTGGCCATGGAACCCGAGGTCATGCTGTTTGACGAACCCACCTCCGCCCTTGACCCCGAACTGGTGGGCGAGGTGCTGCGGGTGATGAAGGCACTGGCTGAAGAAGGCCGCACCATGGTGGTGGTGACACACGAAATGGGCTTTGCCCGTGAGGTGTCCAACCACGTCATGTTTTTGCACAAAGGCGTGGTGGAGGACGACGGCGACCCCCGCGAGGTGCTGGCCAACCCCCGCAGCGAGCGGCTGCGGCAGTTTCTGTCAGGCAACCTGAAGTGACGGCCGGGCACGCCCAGCCCGCCGGCACGGCATGGGTACACCGCGCCATTGGCCTGATTCAGGCCGACTACCAGCGCAGCGCCGACACCCACCTGATTGCCCTGCCCCTGGAGCCCTACCGCAGCGCAGGCATTGACCTGTACTTCAAAGACGAAAGCACCCACCCCACCGGCAGCCTGAAGCACCGGCTGGCGCGCTCGCTGTTTTTGTACGCCCTGTGCAACGGCTGGGTGCACCAGGGCACCACCGTGGTGGAAGCCAGCAGCGGCAGCACCGCCGTCAGCGAAGCCTACTTTGCGCAGCTGCTGGGCCTGCCCTTTGTGGCCGTGATGCCGCGCAGCACATCGTCTGAAAAGATCGACCTGATTGCCTTCTACGGCGGGCGCTGCCATTTTGTGGACAACGCCGCGCAGGTGTACGACGCCGCCCGCCAGGTGGCCGCCGACACCGGCGGCCACTACATGGACCAGTTCACACACGCCGAACGCGCCACCGACTGGCGGGGCAACAACAACATCGCCCAAAGCATGTTCAGCCAGATGGCGCACGAGCGCCACCCCGTGCCCAGTTGGGTGGTGGTGGGCGCAGGCACGGGCGGCACCAGCGCCACCATTGGCCGCTTCATCCGCTACCAGCGGCACCACACCCAGTTGTGCGTGGCCGAGCCGGAGGGCTCGGTGTTCAGCGCCTACCACCGCAGTGGCGATGCCACGCTGCAAGCGCCGGGCTCGCGCATCGAGGACATTGGCCGCCCACGGGTGGAAGCCAGCTTCATCCGCACCCTGATCGACCGCATGATCGACGTGCCCGATGTCGACAGCCTGGCCGCCATGCACGCACTGGGCCGACTGCTGGGCCGCAAGCTGGGCCCCAGCACCGGTACCAACTTCGCCGCCGTGCTGACACTGGCCCACGAGATGCGCGAGCGAGGAGAACAAGGCTCAGTGCTGTCGCTGATATGCGATGGCGGCGAGCGCTACCAGCACAGCTACCACGACCCTGCTTGGGTGCAGAGCCGGTTTGGGCAAGGGGTATTGGACTAGGCGTTGCTGGCCGGTGGTTGGGCTTATGTAGCTAAATTAGCCTTTTGCGCTTGTATTCATTCACTTGTTAGCTATGGATTTTATTTCATGGCAAATTGTCGTTTTTTATAGACTGGCCCGCACCGTCCGTTTGGTCTCGAAGGTTCAGGGGCAGGTGTGCACCGAACCGCCAAGGCAGCAGCCTCGGTGGAGCAATAGTCGACGAAAGCAGACACTGGCGGGAATTAGTGCCGCAGTGTTGATGTGGTGGGGGTTGTGGGGCGGGTAAAACCCCCACCATTGGTGGTGTGTGACTCCACCGGCGTTCTTGTGCGTATTCCACTGATGGCGGACAGTGATTCCATTCCCATCGCGGACAGCGTTCCAGCCGATGGCGGACACGCTGCGCGGGTGTCCTGAGTGACGTTCAAATCGTAGCCGAAGTGTCCGCCATCAGCGTGGAATGGTGGT
>JAUYTN010000030.1 GCA_030695205.1 Burkholderiaceae bacterium
CATTTTTGGTCACTAATAGGGGTTGATATGATACCCGTGAGTGCCAGAGGAAATTTTCATTTTTTTTATAAAAAATAAAAAATAAAAAAATGATGAAAATTTTATAAAATATTTTTATGAAAAAATCATAAAATATTTTATAAAAAATATTTCATAAAATTTCTATAAAATATTAGTAGAAATTTTTAT
The DNA here is from genome assembly GCA_030695205.1 of Burkholderiaceae bacterium. Taxonomy (GTDB): domain Bacteria; phylum Pseudomonadota; class Gammaproteobacteria; order Burkholderiales; family Burkholderiaceae_C; genus UBA2334. Next base: position 190 of record JAUYTN010000030.1, read on the forward strand.
GAAAATATTTTGTTAAAATTTTCTGTGTGTGATAGAGTGCTCGTCAGTGCCTGTGTTGATATGAGGCTACAGAATTTTGATCGGAGGTCTCAATGGAAAAATAATAAACGTTTTACACAATTCTTAGCAATCGACGTGTTGGTCTCGAGTGCAAGAATCATTACAGGGGTCCGGCCGGACGGCTGGACACACTACATGTTCTTTCTGAGAGGGGGCGAGGGAAAAGTCTTCAAAAAAATAATAGAAGGACCTTCTTCTTATAGCTACATATAACAGAGGGCTCCTTTAACGGCTATTAGTGGGAGGCCAGAAAAGCCTGTGTGTAAGCCTTTCGGCTTTGAGGAGCGCGTGGCATGTCCACTCACGACAACATGTAGTGTGTCCAGCCATCTGGCCAGACTCGGTAGGCTCTGGGTCGTTTCGTAACACACTCAACGAAGCAGATGAATTATTAATAAAAACACTACGTTTATTTTATGCCATACATTCATCTGCTTCGTTTCGTGTGTCACTACACGCCTTACGCTTGCGCGCTGCAATTTTTATAGAATATTTTTCTATAAAATTATTTTATAGAAAAATAATATTTTTTATGAGTAATTTTTTCTATAATTTTTTTAAAGAAAAAAAATTATGCGAAAAGAGTGAATTTTATGAAATTTCTATAGAAAATTTATTGCGCACTTTTATTTTCAGAAAAAAAAATAAAAAATTGAGCAACTAGAGTGCTCCCCTATAGCGCTCAGCCCTCCCCAGAGGTGTGCATTTTCTTTGAAAAAGGCCCCGTGGAGGCCCTTTTTGGCCTAGTTTGGGGGGGGTACCCCCTGTTCATAATAAAAAAAGGTGCTAAAAATGACTGAAATTTTGCCTACCTAAAAAAAAAGTGTTTTTTGAAGGGTAAAAAAGTGCACTTTTTCGAGGCCCTAAGGCATTTTTGGTCACTAATAGGGGTTGATATGATACCCGTGAGTGCCAGAGGAA
>JAUYTN010000033.1 GCA_030695205.1 Burkholderiaceae bacterium
TGTTCATCGGCTCGCGATTTACGCTCCACGCTTCCTTCCCACGCTCGGTCGCCCTTACGCAGTTGCGCTTCGCTTTGCTCACTGTGACCAGCTCGCAGCGGGACTTGCACCCGCAGGTGTGCGCCCATGCTGGGCGCACCAACACAAAAGCCACTCGATTTGCACCGAGTGGCTTTGGCTTTGAGTCAACTGCTGGCCATCAGACCAGCGGCTTCGTCAGAAGTTGTGGCGAACGCCCAGGCCCCAGCTCTTGACAGTAGCTTGGCCTTTGGTTGCGTCGTTCAGGTAAGCGCCGTACACAAAGGTCCGCTTAGACAGTGGGTACTTGGCTTCCAAGAGGTAGTCAGTTGACTTATTAGAAGTGTCGGTTGCCCGGGCCATGTCTGCAGTCAAAATCACTGGACCAACAGGAGCGCTAACACCCAAGGTCACACCTTTTTTGGCTGTTGCTGTGGCTGTCTTGGTCGACTCCAGATTCTGGTAGCTAGCTGCAACGGTAGCTACGCCGAAGTTGTACTTACCGCCGATAGCCATGTTGGCTTTCGCGCCGGTGGCGCTCAGCTTGTTGTAGTTGAAGGAAACAACCATCGGGCCGGCCGCGTAGGTTGCGGCCAAGTCGTACAAAGCGCCAGCTGCGTTGTTGCCTTTGAGGACGGTACCCAATTCGACAGTCACGCCACCGAAATTGGGGGTGACGTAGCTGATCATTGCATCATTACGCGAACCCTTACCGGCAAAACTAAACTGTTTCGCCACTGCGGAGTAGTTGGCAGCACCGGTCAGTTCCCACGCAGCTACGCTGCGGAAAGCAGTATTCAACTGACGGCCAGCAGTGATGGACCCAAATCCGCCGGACAAAGACACGTTGGCAGCACGCTGGAACAAGTCGGTGTCAAGGCCAGCCTGGCCAGCAGCACACGTCGTGAGGTTGCAGGCAGAGCCATCAGCCAAACTCACGTTAGCTTCGTAATTGAAGCCGGCCTTAAGGCCACCACCCAAATCTTCCGTGCCACGCAGGCCAAAACGGCTGTTACCGTTGTTCACACCACCAACACCAGCAGCGTTTGCACCACCGCCGTTAGCGCTGGCAGCAAACTTGGACCCAGCAACGTTGTTGTCACCCACAGAAATGTCGGCCACGCCGTACAGGGTCACGGAAGATTGTGCGAAGGCGGCGCCGGTGGCGGCAACTGCGGCCAGAGCGATCAGTGTCTTTTTCATTGAGTGTTCTCCAAGGTTGAAAAAAGAGGCGATGGGCGTGGCCCTAAAGCCAACCTCCGTTTGGGAAGTTGGGTGTATTGCACCAGAAGGTTGCGCGGGCTCAAAGAGCAGCGGTCTTTTTTTGGCTTCTGGTGGCCACAGACGTTGCAAAGTTGCCACATTGCACCTATTTGGTGCAGTTTGACCCAATACCCGCGACAAGCCGTCGGTTACCCGCACCACCGCCACAATTACCGCATGAAAAGTCCAATTGAACCTTGGCTGGTCGCCACCGATTCCGCGCTTCGCACTCTGTTCGCGCCCGCACGCGCAAGCCGCCGCTGCCCCACGGTACCGGCGGCCAGCAAACAAGCCCCACCCTTGAGCGAAGCCGATCAGCAACTGGCTGGCGCGCTGATGCGGGTGAACCATGTGGGCGAGGTCTGTGCGCAAGCCCTGTATGCGGCACAGGCACTGGGGGCGCGCACCTTTGCCCGCGACGAGGCGCTGGCCGCGCACATGGAGGCCGCAGGCCGAGAAGAAGCCGACCACCTGGCGTGGACCGAGGCGCGGCTGCAAGCGCTGGGCAGCCGCGCCTCGCTGCTCAACCCGCTGTGGTACGCGGGAGCATTTGGGCTGGGCCTGCTGGCCAGCCGGGCTGGCACCCGCGCCAGCCTGGGTTTTGTGGTGGAAACCGAACGCCAGGTCGAGGCCCACCTGATGGACCACCTGGATCGCTTGCCTGCTGGCGATATCGAGTCGCTGGCGGTGGTGGCACAAATGCGCGCCGACGAAGCCCGACACGCCCGCGAGGCTCAGCAAGTGGGCGCTGCCGAGCTGCCTTTGCCCATCAAATTGGCCATGAAGGCCGCCGCCAAGGTCATGACCACGGTGGCGCACAGGGTGTGAGCACCCCATCTACTCAATGCTTACCGTTTCGCAGGCGGACCAGCGGGTGGCGAGTCTGAAGTTTGGACGCCAGTGTTGGCCCTGCGAAGGGTTTAATGCACGCTGACTCCAAATTTCAGGCCCGTTGCCCTGAGAACCGCACTGAGTGTTCTGATGGTTGGGTTGCCTCGCGCTGACAGCGTCCGGTACAGCGTTTCCCGAGAAAGAGATGCCTTTTCAGCCACCGAGGCCATTCCACCTCTGGCCTCCACCACATGACGCAATGCAGCCAAGTACACCTTGGGATCATCGTCCTCACTCGCTGCGTTCAAATACTCGGCAGCGTATTCAGGATCGGCCAGCTTGGCTTTCAGCCACTCATTGTGTGAAGCGCTTTGTTTCATTTTTTGCTCCGTTTCTGCCATTCGTTCCACCGAAAAATGGCCCGTTCAATGTCAGAGGTTTGAGTGCGCTTGCCGCCTCCGTCACAGAGTAAAACAACCCGTTTGCCTTCGAGTGCGTAGTACACCCGATAGCCGGGGCCCCAGTCGATGCGCAGCTCCCAGACGCCTGCGCCAACCGCTCTGCAATCCCCGAAATTGCCAACTTCCAAGCGCAGCAGTCTTGAGGTGACGCGGGCCTGGGCTGTCCGGTCCTTCAACCCATCGAGCCATTGCACAAACAGGTCACGGCCAGCGTCGTCCGTGTAATGTCGTAGTTCGTACATGCCGACAATTTTAGCCTAAAAGCTACAAATCGCCGCCTGAAACGATTCGCCTAAGGCAACACCGCATGCCGCTCATAGGCTGCCTCAGGGCAGTCGGTGGGGCAGCCACCGAGACAGACCGTGGAGCTCTGGCTCAGCCCTCCAGCACCTCAAAGCTGGTGGTGATGGCGGCGGTTTTGCCCAGCATGATGCTGGCGGAGCAGTATTTGTCGTGGCTCATGGCAATGGCGCGTTCGACAGCTGCAGCGGGTACGCCTTTGCCGGTGACGGTGAAGTGCATGTGGATGGCGGTGAAGACCTTGGGGTCGGTGTCGGCCCGTTCGCTGGTGAGCTTGACGCTGCAACCGCGCACATCGTGCCTGCCGCGCTTGAGAATAAGCACCACGTCGTAGGCGGTGCAGCCGCCGGTGCCAGCCAGCACGGTTTCCATGGGCCGGGGGGCCAGGTTGGCGCCGCCGTTGTCGGGCTTAGCGGCGTCCGGGGCACCGTCCATGGTCAAGACATGGCCGCTGCCGGTTTCGGCCACGAAGCCCATAGCAGAGCGTGTGCCACTGGGGCCTGTCCAACTGACGGTGCATTCCATACATCAAGTCCTGTGTGTGTGTCGAGACAACGCTCAAAACCTGTGCGTTTAGAGCCTATTCACCAAAGTGCCACAAAGTTTTCCACCACATGGTGCAATGCAGCAATTGTTGGGTTAGCATCCATTGTAAGTTTCAAGGATGTTGCCTTGCCCCAGTTGTCTCCTCCACCCTGAGCGAAAGGTGGATTCAGCCCCGAGCCTCACGGTTCGGGGCTTTTTTTGTGCCGTGGCGGGGGCTCACTATGATCGGGGGCAAGGATTTTTTCATGAGCGCACCACCTGTTTCCCCGCTGGCCACTGGCCCTGGCACACCAATCGGCACCCTCTCTGACACCGCCTGCGCACCCCCGCCAGCCGCGCTGACCCCCCAGGACTATTTGCAGCGCATCCTGAATGCGCGGGTGTATGACGTGGCCATTGAGTCGGCGCTGGAGCCCGCGCGCGACCTCAGCCGACGCCTGGGCAACACCGTGCTGCTCAAGCGGGAAGACCAGCAGCCAGTGTTCAGCTTCAAGCTGCGGGGGGCCTACAACAAGATGGCCCACCTGACACCGGCGCAGCTGGCGCGCGGGGTCATTTGTGCTTCGGCGGGCAACCACGCACAGGGTGTGGCCATGAGCGCCCGCAAGCTGGGCACACGCGCCGTGATCGTGATGCCTACCACCACCCCACAGCTGAAGATCGATGCCGTGCGCAACCTGGGCGGCGAGGTGGTGCTGAGCGGTGACAGCTACACCGATGCCTACGACCACGCGGTGCGCCTGCAGCAAGACCAGGGGCTGACCTTTGTGCACCCGTTTGACGACCCGGATGTGATCGCAGGCCAGGGCACCATTGCCATGGAGATGCTGCGCCAGCTTCAGGGCCTGGGCACACACCGCCTGGATGCGGTGTTTGTGGCCATTGGCGGGGGCGGTTTGATTTCGGGCGTGGCCAACTACATCAAAGCGGTGCGTCCTGACATCAAGGTCATTGGGGTGCAGATGAACGACTCAGACGCGATGATGCAGTCGGTGGCGGCGGGCCATCGGGTGACATTGCCCGACGTGGGCCTGTTCTCGGACGGCACAGCGGTGAAGCTGGTGGGGGAAGAAACCTTTCGGATAGCCACCGGCCTGGTGGACGGCTTCATGACCGTGGACACCGACGCGGTGTGCGCCGCCATCAAGGACATTTTTGTGGACACACGCAGCATCGTCGAGCCTGCGGGTGCGCTGGCGGTGGCTGCCATCAAACAGTATGTGGCCGAGCACGGCACCGAGGGCCAGACCTACGCCGCCATTTTGTGCGGGGCCAACATGAACTTCGACCGCCTGCGCTTTGTGGCCGAGCGGGCCGAGGTGGGTGAGGAGCGCGAAGCCCTGTTTGCGGTGTCCATTCCCGAAGAGCGGGGCAGCTTTCGGCGGTTTTGCGAGCTGATCGGCCACTTGCCCAGCTTTGGCGGTGGCAAAGGCCCGCGCAACATCACCGAGTTCAATTACCGCATCGGCGACGCCGAGCGTGCCCATGTGTTTGTGGGCCTGACCACCCGGCACAAAGGCGAGAGCCGCCACATCGCCCAGGCGCTGAACGACCAGGGCTTTCAGGCACTGGACCTGACGCACGACGAGTTGGCCAAAGAACACCTGCGGCACATGGTGGGCGGCCCATCGGCACTGGCTCGTGACGAGCGGCTGCTGCGCTTTGTATTCCCGGAGCGCCCGGGGGCGCTGATGAAGTTTCTGAGCCTGATGAGCCCGGGCTGGAACATCAGTCTGTTTCATTACCGCAACCAGGGTGCGGACTACGGCCGGATTCTGGTGGGCCTGCAGGTGCCCACCCAGGACGGTGCGGCGTTTGCCGAGTTTCTGACCACGCTGGGCTACCCCTGCGTCGAAGAAACCGTCAACCCGGCGTACCAGTTGTTTTTGCGTCAGCCTGAAGCGACGCAGCCCTGATGGCCTGACCCACAACCGTCCTTGCTTACTGTCCAACGCCCTGCGGGCAACCCCACACCATGACCACCGACAGCCCCTCCTTGCAACTGCCACCTGTGGCATCCACCGCCGACCCCGTGCTGGAGGCCGCGCTGCGCCACCGCATGGACCACAAAACTAAACCCCTGGGCGCACTGGGGCGGCTGGAGCAGCTCGCGGTGCAGCTCGGGCTCATCCAGCGCTCTGAGCACCTCCGGCTGGAGCGGCCACAGGTGGTGGTGTTTGCGGCCGACCACGGCATTGCCGACGAGGGCGTGTCCGCCTACCCGCAAGAAGTGACCGCCCAGATGGTGGCCAACATGCTGGGCGGGGGCGCTGCCATCAACGTGCTGGCGCGCCAGCATGGGTTTGCCATGACGGTGGTGGATGCGGGGGTGGCGTCGCCCGTGCTACTGCCAGCCGCCAGCGCGGCGGGTGCGCCGACCCTGGTGCTGCGAAAAATCGGGTTTGGCACCCGCAACATGGCCCGCACACCTGCCATGACCGGCCAGCAGGCGCTGGCGGCGGTGCATGCTGGCATGGATGTGGTGCAACACCTGCCGGGCAATGTGGTGGCCTTTGGGGAAATGGGCATTGGCAACACGTCCAGCGCGTCGCTGCTGCTGTCGCGCCTGTGCGGCGTCACGCTGGCCGACGCCGTGGGCCGGGGCACCGGCCTGGACGATGCCCGCCTGGACCACAAGTTGCGGGTGCTGTTTGAGGTGTCGCTCAAACACCGCGAGGCCAAGTCCCCACTTGCTGCACTGACAGCGTTGGGGGGCTTTGAAATTGCCATGATGGTCGGCGCCATGCTGCAGGCCGCCAGTGAGCGCCGGGTGGTGCTGGTGGACGGCTTCATTGCCGGCGCGGCCGCTCTGGTGGCCCGGGGGCTGCGGCCACACTGCACCGACTACATGGTGTTTGCCCACCGCTCGGCCGAGGCCGGGCACCGGCTCATGACGGTGCACCTGGGGGCTAACCCGCTGCTCAACCTGGACATGCGCCTGGGCGAAGGCTCTGGCGCGCTGGTGGCCTGGCCCCTGGTACAGTCAGCCGCGCTCCTGATGAACGACATGGCCAGCTTTGAGGGCGCAGGCGTCAGCACCGCCGCCGAGCCTGTGGTCACCGCAGCCCAGACAGGCAGCCACCCCTTGCCAACGGGCCACGCCAGCGCATGACCGCCTGGCTGGCGCAGGGATTGCGCCACTTCTTGCTGGCGGTGCAGTTTTTTACCCGCATCCCCATCACCGGCGCACTGGCAGCCTGGGTGGGCTTCAGCCCTGAGATGCTGCGGGCCAGTGTGGCGCACTTTCCGGCCATGGGGTTGGTGGTGGGGTCGGTGGCGGTGGCGGTGGCGGCCGCTTGCATGGCCCTGCTGCCCGACACCGCCCACACCCCGCTGGTGGCCGCTGCCCTGAGCACCGTGGCCACGGTGATGCTGACCGGCGGCTTCCATGAAGACGGCCTGGCCGATGTGGCCGATGGCCTGGGTGGCAGCCACCTGCGCGAGCGCGCACTGGAGATCATGAAAGACTCCCGGGTGGGTGCCTACGGTGCCATGGCCCTGGCGCTGGTGCTGCTGACCAAGGTGGCCCTGCTGGCCGCGCTGCTCGGCCTGGACCCCACCGCCGCCCTGGCGCTGATGGTGCTGGCCCACGTCAGCTCGCGCACCTGGCCCATGCTCACCATTGCGCGGCTGCCCCATGTGGGCGATGCGGCGGGCTCCAAATCCAAGCCACTGGCCGACCAGGTATCAAGCCAGGCGTTGCTGACAGGATTTTTATGGTGTTTTTTGCCATTTACGCTTGCCTTATATGCATTGTCAGCTACAAATATTTTATCAATTGCAGGTGGACTGATGGGGGGGCTTCTGGCCTGGCTCTACACCACCCGGTTGCTGAACAAACGGCTGGGAGGCTTCACAGGGGACGGCCTGGGTGCCACCCAGCAGCTGTGCGAGGCGGCCTTTTTGCTGGGTGCACTGGCGGCATGGAACCAGCAGCTGACCTAGCGGGAGCACCCGCGCCTGGCAGCCTGTGGCTGGCCCGCCATGCCCTGCCGGTGCGACCACCAGGCACAGGCGCACCGCCACAGCGGCCCGCCAGCGCCTGCTGCTACGGCCACACCGACTGGCCCGCCGACCCCGCACTGACGCACCAGGCCGCCACCGCCCTGGCGCTGGCGCTGAGCACCGCACACCGCCCTGCTGGCCGCACCGGCAGCGCGGCACAACCCGTTGCAAGCCTGAGGGTGCGCTGCTCGCCGCTGCGGCGCTGCCAGCAACTGGCCGACGCATTGGCTGGCCTGATTCCGCACATCTGCGTGCAAACCGACACCCGCCTGGCTGAACTGCACTTCGGCCGCTGGGAGGGCTTGCCCTGGGACGAGGTACCTCGGGACGAGCTGGACGCTTGGGCCGCCGACTTTGGCACCTACCGGATGGGCAGCAACGGCGAAACGGTGCAGGAGCTGCTGCAGCGGGTGTCCTCGGTGGCGCACGAGGCCCAAACCAGCGACGCCCCAGACACCCTTTGGATCACCCACGCTGGCGTCATCCGCGCGGTGCATTGGCTGCAGGAACGGGGTTGGCCCCTGGTACCTGAGCCGCCGCAGGCCAACGCATGGCCCACCCCGGCACCGGGCTACGGCGGGTGGTGTTGCACGGCGTGGCCAGCGGGCAGCGCCGCTGAACCCGTCAAAAAAGGGGTCAGCGAGGGCTGAGGGACGCGGGATCTGGCACGCGCAGGGTCTGGGTGAGAGGTGGCGTGCCATGGGGCACAGCGCCATTGGCACCAGCCATGGCCACCAGCACCACCGCCTGCCGCTGCACAGACTGCACCTGCCAACGGCCATCCAACACAGCGCCCACTCGGTAGGGCAAGGGGCGCTGCCCATCGACGGACACCAGGGCCACGCCCGAGCCTGAACCAGAGGCTGTTGGCGCCACCACCCCCAGCACCGCATAGCGGGAAGGGCCTGCCGACTCGGCCACCACCTGGGGCGTGGGCTGGCTGCTGCTGGTTGTTGCACCCAGCGCCCGGGCCACCATGGTGGTGTCCACCGGCCAGGCGGTCACCGGGGGCATGGGCAGGGGCACATCGGGCCGCTGGCCCAGGCCATGCAGCACCCCATAGGAAGCGGCGGCCCCTGCGGCCAGCCAGACCAGCACCGCCACAGCATCCGACAAGGCCAAGCGACCCGACAGGCGGCGGGCCGAAGGGCTGCGACGTGGTGCCACAGACCGATGGGACAAGGTGCTTTGCAACATGCGCGGATTATGATTCAGCCCCACACGCTGCCAGCCCCCACGCCTTTTTTGCCAGCCCATCACACCCTGCCCCATGCCCTCTACCGACCGTTTGTTGCCCGTTGTTGCCCAGCACCTGCCGATGCGCGCCCGCCTGGCGCGTGGCTTTACCCTCATTGAGCTGATGGTGGTGCTGGTCATCATTGGCGTGCTGGCCGCCCTGATCGTGCCCAATGTGCTGGACCGTGCCGACGACGCCCGCAGCACCGCCGCCAAAACCGATGTCAACAACCTGGTGCAGGCCCTCAAGCTGTACCGGCTGGACAACCAGCGCTACCCCAGCGCCGAGCAAGGCCTGGCGGCACTGACCACCAAGCCCACCTCCCCACCGGTGCCGCCCAACTGGCGGCCCTACCTCGACAAGCTGCCCGCCGACCCCTGGGGCCGCCCCTACCAGTACCTGAACCCCGGGGTCCACGGTGAGGTGGACGTGCTGTCTCTGGGTGCAGATGGCCAGCCCGGCGGCGACGGAAAGAATGCCGACATCGGCTCCTGGCAGCCCTGATGGTCACCGCGCGGCCCACGCCGCCAGCGCCCGGCACCGCCCCGGCATGACCAGTCGCTCTGACACTACCCACACAGGCACGCAGCGCGGCTTCACCCTGCTGGAGCTGCTGGTGGTGGTGTCTATCGTGGCTCTGGCCACCGCAGGTGTCAGCCTGTCGCTGCGTGATGCCTCGGCCACCCAACTGGAGCGCGAGGCACAGCGGCTGTCGGCCCTGCTGGACTCGGCACGGGCGCAATCGCGGGCCATGGGGGTGCCGCTGTACTGGCGGCCCACACCGAACGGATTTGAACTGGCGGGCCAGACCCGCGACTGGCTGGCCCCCGGCACCCAGGCCACCCTGGCCACCAGAGACACCAACACCCCCGCCCGGCTGGTGCTGGGGCCCGAGCCCCTGCTGCCTCCCCAGGAAATGGCACTCACGCTGCAAGGGCGCACGCTGTGGCTGCGCAGCGATGGGCTGCGCCCCTTTCAGGTGTCCCCCCTGCCCCACGGGGCCATGAACTGATGCGCCACCACACCCCATGCCAATGGGCTGGTGCCCGCCAGAGGGGGTTCACCCTGATCGAGATCCTGGTGGCACTGGCCATCACCTCTATCGCCCTCATGGCCGGTATGCAGGCCAGCAACGCACTGACCAGCCTGTCGCAGCGCCAGAGCGACCAGCTGCTGGCCCAGGTCTGCGCCGACAACGAACTGGCCAAGGTGCGGCTGTCCCGGCAACTGCCCGGCGTGGGCCGCAACGAGACCACCTGCACCCAGGCCAGCCAAACCTTTCGGGTGGCGCTGGAGGTGCAAGGCACCCCCAACCCCAACTTTCGACGGGTGGATGTGCGGGTTCACCCCGCCGACCCCAACAGGCCGACCGCCGAGCGCGACATCACCCTGCTGCAGGTCTCTACCGTGGTGGGACGGCACTGAGCATGGCGGCACCTGACGCCACCACTGGCTCATCCACGCCCCGCCCGTTGTGGCGCAAGCGCCGGAGCGCCTTCCCCGGTCGGGCACTTGCTGCGCGCGGCTTTACCCTGGTGGAGTTGCTGGTGGCCATTGCCATCATGGCCACCATGGCGTTCATGTCGTGGCGGGCACTGGCCGGTATGTCCCAGGCTGAGGCATTGACCCACACCCGGGCCGACGACCTGCTGGCCATTCAGGCGGGTCTGGGCCAATGGACAGCCGACCTCGATGCCCTGGCAGACACCGGCCACACACCCGCCCTGGACTTTGATGGCCGCACCCTGCGCCTGACCCGGCGCGACGCCCTGGAGGGCGACCACCACAGCCCAGGCGTGCAGGTGGTGGCCTGGAGCCTGCAGCAAGGCCAGTGGCGGCGCTGGCAGGTGGCGGGGCTGCGCAGCCGCCAGGCGGTGTCGCTGGCGTGGGAGCAGGCCGCACGCTGGGGCCAGCGCCCGGTGGATGAAGACCAGCGCCAACAGGTGGACCTGGCGCGGGCCGAGGGGTGGCAGGTGTTTTACTACCGCGGCGAGGCCTGGACCAACCCCCTGTCGGCCGACTCGGCCGCGCTGCCCGATGGCGTGCGCCTGGTGCTCAATTTGTCACCCGGCCAAACCCTGAGCGGCAAGCTGGTACTGGACTGGGCCAAACCCGTGCTGGGCGGGGGCAAGTCGTGACGCACCGCCCCCCCATCCACTGGGGCTGCTTGCCCCACCCCCGGCGCCAGCGCGGCGCAGCCCTGCTGCTGGCCATGCTCACCGTCACGCTGGTGGCCACACTGGCCAGTGCCGCCCTGTGGCAGCAATGGCGACATACCGAGGTGGAGCAAGCCGAGCGCGAGCGCCAACAGGCCGGCTGGATACTGACTGGCGCCCTGGACTGGGCCCGCCTGATCCTGCGCGAAGACGGCCGCACCAACCAGAACACCGGCGCTGGCGACCACCTCTCCGAGCCCTGGGCCATTGGCCTGCAAGAGGCCCGCCTGTCTAGCTTTCTGGCGGTGGACAAATCGGACGACCCGCCCCCCACACTCGACGCCTTTTTGTCGGGCGCCATCACCGACATGCAGGGCCGCCTGAACGTGGCCAACCTGGTGGACCAAGGCAAACTCTCCGAGCCCGATGTCCAGGCCTTTGAGCGCCTGTTCGAGCAGCTTGGCCTGCCACCCACCGAGGTCAGCGCCCTTGCCCGGCAGTGGCTGGCCGCCAGCCAGCCAGCCAAGCCCCCCGACGGCCAGCCCGACATACCCCCGCCAGCCGGGGAGGTGCCCCTGCTGCCGCGCCGCCTGGCGCAGCTGACGTGGCTGGGCCTGCCGCCAACCAGCGTGCAGGCGCTGGCCCCGTTTGCCACCGTGCTGCCCGAGCGCACCCCGGTGAACCTCAACACCGCCGGTGTGGAGGTGCTGGTGGCCAGCATCCCCGGCCTGGACACCGCCCGTGCGCGGCGGCTGCTGGAGCAGCGCGCGCTGCGCCCCTTCAAAACCCTGGCCGATGCCGCTGCGGTGCTCGGCGGCAGCCCATCGGCACTGCAGGACCGCTACCACGCCACCAACAGCCGGTACTTTCAGGTGCTGGGCCGCTTGCGGCTGGGGGACCGGGTGGTTCAGGAGCGGTCGCTGGTCGTGCGCAACGGACTGGACACCCGCACCCTGTGGCGCGAACGCACCGCCGCCAGTGCCCAGGCGCTGTCACCCGAGGGCCAAGCCCTCTCCCTACAATGAGCCCCGCCCGCTCCCAGCCCCACACCGTACCTGCCCTCCACGCACACCCCATGCCCCAGCGCCTGCCCCACCAGCCAAGCCCAACGCACCCGACACCGCAAACACCGCGGACACGCCAGTGGGCCGGAGGCTTGCCATGCTGATGGTGCAACCCGTTCTGGCCGGTGCAGACCCAGGGGCGGTGGGTGCCGAGCACACCCAGTCGTGGCAATGGGTCACCAGCCGCGACGGCCAGACGGTCCTGGATCACGGCTGTGACGTGACCGCCCTGCTGCCCCGCGACCCCGATGTGGTGCTGGTGCTGCCCCTGCTGGCGACGTCGTGGCACCGCATCGCGCTGCCCAAAATCAACGCTGCCCGGCTGCGCCAGGCCTTGGACGGCGTCCTTGAAGACCGCCTGCTGAGCGACCCAGCCCAGGTGCACCTGGCGCTGGCCCCCGGCCTGCAGCCCGGCCAGACCGGCTGGGTGGCTGCCTGCGAGCGCGCACCGGTGGCCCAGTGGCTGGCCCAGCTGCAAGCGGCCGAGCGACCGGCCCACCGCATCGTGCCCGACCTGTGCCCCCAAGACCCTCCCGCTTTGCATGCCCTGGTGTGCGCAGGCACGCCCTGGCTGGTGGCGGTGCAGGCCCACGGCGTGCAGACCGTGCCCCTGCCCACCGAGCCCCACCGCGCCACACCGACCCACGCGCCACACGCCACCAGCCACCCCGCCCATCCCCTGCCCAGCCATCAGGGCCTGCCCTGCCTGTCCGAGCCGGCCTGTGCCGCAGCGGCCGAGGCGGTGCTGGACGCACCCGCCACGGTGCACACCACCGCCCAGCGCCTGCTGTCCAGCGCCCACAGCGGCTGGAACCTGGCGCAGTTCGACCTCAGCCTCTCGGCCGGAGCGCGGCGCAGCCAGCGCTGGGGCCAGACCCTGCGCCACCTGCTGCACGCCCCCCAGTGGCGCACCGCCCGCTGGGGCGCGGGTGTGTTGGCTGTGGTGCTGCTGCTGAACCTGCAAGGCTTGGCATGGCAGGAGCGGCGCAGCCTGCAAGCCAAGCAGGCAGAAATTGCGCAGCGGCTGACGCAGGCGTTTCCCGCCATCGGGCTGGTGCTCGACGCCCCGCGGCAAATGCAGCAGGCCGTCAGCCGCTTGCAGCGGGCCAGCGGCGAACCCAGCCCTCATGATCTGGAAGGTTTTTTACAGTCTTTCGGGCAATTTGCGCAGGTGGATATTGATATCATTGCTATTCAATACACCCCAACAGGGGTGGCTGCCACGCTGTCAGCGGTGGCACCTGAGCGGGTAGATGCCTTGCGCACCCACCTGCGCGCTCAAGGGTGGACCACCGAGTTTGCCGCGCCTGTATTGAACGCCCGCCCGCTGGCGGACACCGCGGCCACCACTGGCGCTCGGCGGGCAAACCCATCTTCCGGCCAACCATGACCCCCATCAACCCTTCCGCACCAGGGCCAGCGTCTGCCAAGGCCACAGGGCCAGCGGCCGCCATCCATAGTCTGCAGGCCTGGGCCAGGCCCCGCTGGCAGCAGCTGGCCCCGCGCGAGCGCCGGGCCGTGACCGCAGCAGCCTGGGTGTGCGCGGCCGGCCTGCTGTGGTGGCTGGCCCTGGCACCGGCCTTGACCACCCTGCGCCAGGCCCCCGCCCAGCATGCCCAGCTCGACGCCCAGCTCAGCCACATGCGCCAGCTCTCTGCCCTGGCCACCCACTTGCAGGCCCAACCCATCCGCAGCAGCGAAGAGCGCCTGGCGGCCCTGCAGGCCGACACCAGGCGGCTGCTGGGCGATACCGCCCGCGTGCGGGTATCGGGCGAGCAGGTCACGGTGTCTGTGGGGGCCACCCACCCCGACACCCTGGCCCAGTGGCTGGCCGATGTGCGGGCCAACGCCCGCCTCACCCCAGCCGAGGCCCGCCTGAGCCGCACCACCGGGCCAGCCAGCACTCAGGCCACCTCACCGCCTACCACCGGCGGTGGCCCCACAGCACCACCCGCGCCCGAAGCCCAAACTCAGGCCAAACCCTTGTGGCAAGGGGAACTGGTGTTTGCCCTGGGCAACAGCAGCGGGCGCTGACTGCCCACCACCACCCACCCGCCTATACCCGTGTTCAACCGCAGCCACCGCCCCACAAGTCCCGCCGCCTCGGCGTCCAGCCGCGTGCGTCGCGCACCGGGTCAGGCGGCCATGCCCGCACGCACCAGTCTGGCAGTGGCAGCCGCCCTGGTGGGTGTACTGGGCGGGGTGCTGGTGCAGGCACCGGCACGCTGGCTGGCCGACGCCGTGGGCAGCGCCAGCAACGGCCAGGTACAGCTGCTCAATGCGCGGGGCACCGTCTGGCAAGGCCAGGCCCATGTGCTGCTCAGCGGTGGCAGCGGCAGCCAGGACCGCACCCTGCTGCCCACCCCTTTGCGCTGGCACCTACGCCCCACCTGGCTGGGCCAGGCTGAAGACACAGCCCCGTCCAGCTCCTCAACCAGCACCTCCTCCGACGCTGCGGCCTCAGGCACCGGACCCAGTGCGTTACGCGGGCTTGCCCTGGCTGTCGGCCTGGGCACGGAATGCTGCCTGCCCAATGGGCTGCAGCTGTGGGTGCAGCCCCACTGGCGGGGGCTGGCGCTGCACCTGGCACCACACCAGAGCCAGTGGCCAGCAGAATTGCTGGCCGGGCTGGGCACGCCCTGGAACACCTTGCAGCTGCAGGCCCAGCTGGCGCTGAGCACCTCGGCGATTGGGCTGCAGCTGGGGCCTACTGGCCTGCGCAGCCAGGGCACCGCCACGCTGGATGTGCGCGACGCCGCCAGCCGCCTCTCCACCCTGCGCCCCATGGGCAGCTACCGCCTGACGTGGCAGGCCAGCCCCCAGGCCGCCCCCACCCTGAACCTGAGCACGGTGCAGGGTGCCTTGCTGCTGCAGGGCCGGGGCGAATGGATTGCGGGGCGCCTGCGTTTTCAGGGCGACGCCCAGGCCAGCCCGGGGCGCGAAGACGCGCTGGCCAACCTTCTGAACATTCTGGGCCGCCGCCAAGGCGCGCGCTCCCTCATCACCATCGGATGACACCCATGCCTTTTAGCCCCACCCGCTTTGCCTTGCGCCGCTGCAACCAGCCCCACCCCATGGCGGCGGTCAACACCGAGTCGATCAGTCAAATACTGTTTGTAGCAAAATATTCAATATTGGCAAGCGCAATAGCTATTTTTTCTATAAGTTCCTGGGCACAGTCCGCCCCACAGCCTGCACCCGCCCAGGGCACAGCGGCAGGGGCCAGCGTGCGCCCGGGCGAGGCAGTCACCCTGAACTTTGTGGGCGCTGAGATCGAGGCCGTCGCCAGGGCCATGGCCACCCTGACCGGGCGCAATGTGGTGGTGGACCCGAGAGTCAAGGGCCAGATCACCCTGTCCACCGAGCGGCCAGTGGGCGCACTGGCCGCACTCAACCAATTTGCCGCTGCCCTGCGGCTGCAAGGCTTTGCCCTGGTGGAGTCGGGTGGGCTGTACAAGGTGGTGCCCGAGGCCGATGCCAAGCTGCAGGTGGGCGCGGTCAACGCTGGCTCGACCAGCCAGTTGCCCAGTGCCGCCGTGGGTGGCAACCAGGTCATGACGCACATTTTTGGCCTGCAGCACGAAAACGCCAACAACCTGGTGCCCGTGCTGCGCCCGCTGATCGGCCCCAACCACACCATCAACGTCAACCCCGGCACCAACTCGCTCATCATCACCGACTACGCGGACAACCTGCAGCGGCTGGGCCGCATCATTGCCGCGCTGGATGTGGCCAACGCGTCGGACGTGGACATCATCCCGCTCAAATATGCGGTGGCCACCGATCTGGTGGCGCTGGTGCAGCGCCTCATCGAGGGCGGCCCGACCGCCGCCGCTGGTCAGGGCCAGGCGGATACGTCCTTCAAAACCACCATCTTGGCCGAACCGCGCAGCAACTCGCTGGTGGTGCGCACCGCCAACCCGGCCCGCCAGGCCCTGGTGCGCGCCCTGGCCGAGAAGCTGGACCGCCCCACCTCGGACAACGCCAGCGGCAACATCCATGTGGTGTACCTGAAGAATGCCGACGCGGTGCAACTGGCCACCACCCTGCGCGCCGCCATGAGCGCCGAGGGCGGCATGCCCGGAGGCGGCACACCCAATGCGGTGGCTGCCGCAGCACCCCGCCCATTGGGGGCCACTGCGGGCAACACCAACAGCGCCAACGCGCCCCTGGGCAGCAGCCAGCAGCCCTCGACGGGTGGCCAAATTCAGGCCGACCCGGCCACCAACTCGCTCATCATCACCGCGCCGGAGCCGCAGTACCGCCAGATGCGCGCCGTCATAGACATGCTGGACACCCGGCGCGCCCAGGTGTTTGTGGAGAGCCTGATTGCCGAAGTCAATGCCGACAAGGCCGCCGAGTTCGGTATCCAATGGCAAGGCCCACTGGGCAACAAGGGCGACAACGTCATTGGGCTGCTGGGCAGCAACTTTGGCGCCAAAGGCAACAACATCGTCAACCTGGCCACCGGGGCCGCCAGCGGGGCGGTCACACCCGGCGCGGGGCTGAACTTTGGCCTGGTGCAGCAGCAAGGCGGCGTGTACGTGCTGGGTTTTCTGGCGCGGTTTCTGGAGCAAACGGGCGAGGGCAATGTGCTCTCTACCCCCAACCTGCTCACGCTGGACAACGAAGAGGCCAAAATCGTCATCGGCCAGAACGTGCCCTTTGTGACCGGGCAGTTCACCAACACCGGAGCCACTGGCGGCACGGTCAACCCGTTTCAGACCATCGAGCGCAAAGACGTGGGCCTGACACTGAGGGTCAAGCCGCAGATCAGCGAGAACGGCACAGTCAAGCTCAGCATCTTCCAAGAAGTCTCCAGTGTGCTGGCCTCGTCGGTCAACACCAGCACGGGCCTCATCACCAACAAGCGCTCCATCGAGTCCAACGTGCTGGTGGAAGACGGCCAAATTGTGGTGCTGGGTGGCCTGCTGCAAGACGAGTACTCGGGCAATGTGGACCAGGTGCCGGGCCTGGGTGACATTCCGGTGCTGGGCAACCTCTTCAAAAGCCAGACCCGGGGCCGCAAAAAAACCAACCTGATGGTATTTCTGCGCCCGGTGGTGGTGCGCGACGCGCGCCAGACCACCTCGCTCAGCCAGGACCGCTACGAGCGCATGCGCGGAGCGCAGCAGCAAGCCCAACCCAACAACACAGACTTTGGTGGCCGCTTGCTCGGCATCCAGGACGCCCCTGTGCTGCCCGAGCGCATGAACCAGGCCCTGGGCGGCCAGGCGCCCAACCCCGCGCCACCACCAGCCGCATCGGCTGTGCCCTCTGCGCCTCAGGCCCCATCGGCGCAATGACAAAGGTCAGGCCGTGAAGTACCCCCTGCCCTACGCCTACGCCCGAGAGAACCTGCTGCTGCTGGAGCAAGACGGTGACCAGCTCATCCTGCATTGGGCGGGGCCCGGCGACGCCGACAGCGAGCAAGAAGAGGCCACGGCCATGGCACGGCTGTCGGCCCTGAGCGAGGTCATGCGCCGCTATGCCCCCCGCCAACTGGTCAGCCACCCAGCCATGGCACTGACCCAGCGCATCAGCGCGGCCTACTCGGACCAGACCAGTGGCGGCAGCGCCGCTGCGGTGGTCAGCGAAGTGCAAAGCGATGCCGACTTGAGCCGCATGATGCAGGAGCTGCCCGCCGTGGAAGACCTGCTGGAAGCCGCAGACGACGCGCCCATCATCCGCATGCTCAACGCCCTGCTGTCGCAGGCGGCACGCGACGGTGCCAGCGACATCCACATCGAGCCCTACGAGCGCCACTCCAGCGTGCGCTTTCGGGTCGATGGCACGCTGCGCGACATCGTGAGCCCCAACCGGGCGCTGCATGCCGCGCTCATCAGCCGCCTGAAGATCATGGCCGAGCTGGACATTTCGGAAAAGCGCCTGCCACAGGACGGCCGCATCAGCTTGCGCCTGGGCACCCGTGCCATCGACGTGCGCGTGAGCACCCTGCCCAGCGCCCACGGCGAACGCGCCGTGCTGCGCCTGCTGGACAAAACCGAAAGCAAGCTCAGCCTGGAAGCCGTGGGTATGCAGGGCGACACGCTGGCGAGGTTCGAGCGGCTCATCACCCAGCCGCACGGCATCATTTTGGTCACCGGCCCCACCGGCTCGGGCAAAACCACCACGCTGTACTCGGCCCTGCAAAAGCTGGACGCTGGCAGCAACAACATCATGACGGTGGAAGACCCCATCGAGTACGAGCTGGCCGGGGTGGGCCAAACGCAGGTGAACGCCAAGATCGACCTGACCTTTGCCAAGGCACTGCGCGCCATCCTGCGCCAGGACCCGGATGTGATCATGATCGGCGAGATCCGCGACTTTGAAACAGCGCAGATTGCGGTGCAAGCCTCGCTGACCGGCCACCTGGTGCTGGCCACCCTGCACACCAACGACGCGGCCAGCGCTGTCACCCGCCTGGCCGACATGGGCATAGAGCCGTTCTTGCTCAGCTCCAGCCTGCTGGGGGTACTGGCCCAGCGGCTGGTGCGCCGCCTGTGCCCACACTGCAAACGCGAAGATGCCAACGGCTTGAGCGCCGGGCCGTCCCAAGCTCAAGCCAGCCCCCTGGGGGGGCAGCGCAGCAGCGACGCTGCCAGCGTGGGGGCTCCAGTTTGGCACCCCGTGGGGTGCGACCGCTGCGGCCACACGGGCTACACCGGACGCACCGGCATTTTCGAGCTGCTGGTGGTGGACGATGCGCTGCGCAGCCTCATCCACCGCCGGGCACCAGAGGCCGAGCTGACCACCGCCGCCCTGGCACAAGGCATGGCCTTGATGCGCACCGACGGCGAACGCCTGGTAGCCAACGGCACCACCAGCCGAGAAGAGCTGGTGCGGGTGACGAGGGATTGACGGCGGGTAGGTGGCAGCGGCGACCTTCTGGCTTTTGTGAGCGAGACATTCGCCTGGGGCTCACAGTGCCGCCAGCGGGACGGCCCACATCCCATCACCAAAGCGAAGGGCCTTGTCGCCGTCATAGAGCACGATGCCGGTGATGAAGTCCCGGCCGGTATGGGCCTGCAGCCGCCTCAGGCCCCTGAAGTCTTGGGTCTGCACGTCACGCTCCACGAGCGTTTGCATGTAGGCCTTGGCCCAGGCACTGCGCCGAGCGGGGCTCGCCCTGGAGCGCATTGCCGGGGACCGTTCAGCATCACCACCGGCGTGTCCGCCATGAACCGGCTGAACCTTTCGGTCACATGGCGAAAAATCAGATCGGGGGGGGCTGCGGGTATGTTCGAGCAATGGGATACAGACCGTCCAATTACGCACTGCACAAGCGTCCAATACGACATTGGCAATTCGTCCAGTCACACAATGGATCGCCGTCCAGATCAACACCAAAACGTGTCGGGCAATTTGTTTGCCGCGTTGCACGGCCACTTGAACCCCTGGCTTCAGAACTTCAAATTCAAGCCCAGTGTGATCTGGCGGTACTCTGACTCCGAACCCCGAAAATCGGTGCCAAGGTCGGCATAGAAGCCATGCCAGGTGACTTTGGCAGCCAGTGCTCGCCGGACAGTCTCCAGCCCAAGCTGCAGCCCCAGCGAACTGTCAGGCCACGCAGTGCCCCAGCCCAGCCACAACTCATCCATGCCCGCCAACCTGTGCCAGCGCGCCAACACGGCAGAAGTTGGTGCGTATTGCCAGGTCAGCCGCGTGTCGTAGCGGGCACCGACTCGGGTGCTCAGGTTTTGGAGACTCTGCTGCCCGCTGATGGCGGGTGCGTAATCCAAGAAGCCATCGGGGCGGCGAACTGTTACTTGGGTGTTCAACCGCAGCTGCTCCCTGGCCAGGCGATTCCAGGTCAACCGGGACAACACGTCATCCGCCTTGACGCTGAACGCCAGTTGGGGGCTGATGTGACCCTTCAAGGCGAATGAAACAGAGTACCCCTCGCCAGTGGTGCCCGAGGCACCCAGAAATGGGCCGGCAATGCCCCGACTGGCCCGGTCAGCATGCACATCGAACCCGTATGCCTGAGAGGCCACCTGGTACCGCCCACTCCCATCAATGCGGGTGTGGCGCATATCGGTCAGCTGCAGCCACTGGGCGTCGGCCGTCCATTGCCAGGTGCTGCTGGCCAGTGCTTGCCACGGCAAACCCAGCGCCAAACCACGCCCACGCCAACCCATGTGCGAGACCGCCAAGGGGTAGTCGGTGTCTGCGGTGGGCAGGCTGTCTCCTGCCACGGCCTGGGCCAGTGCGAGCGCACCAGGGCTGGCGCTCACACTGGCCTGAGAGCGCGCCACCACCCCCAACCGCCACCCAGAAGGGTGCTCTACCTCCCAAGCCGCTGATACACGCTGAGCAGCGCGTGCGGTGCCGCTACCCACCGACACCAAGTGCTGCCATCCATCGCGGTCCAGCGCCAGCACCGGCAAACCATCGGCAACCGAATGCTCTTGCACCGATACGCGACTGGACCAAGCCGCTGCAGGCTCCAAAGCCCACGCCTGCGGCGCGCCGCTGATGCCCGCAGCCACCAGAACGGCTGCGGTGACCGCCCGTCCACAAAGCGGTGAAATGTAGTTGGCAATCATGAACACTCACTCAGAAAAAAGCCCGCACTGGGCGGGCTAATTTGACAACTAGGCTTAAAAGAGCAGGAACGAATCAATACTGCTCAAACGTGCCATCGACGTAGTTCAGGCGCTGAGTATCGGAGTTGTACTCACCCACCTTGATGCCCGACTTGGTCATGGGGTGCACCGCTTTCGACGAATCGAAATCGAGCTTGATGCCCGTTGAGCTCTCAAGATTCACTTTGCTGTCCCCACCATTGCTGGCCGCCGTACCGTTCACATTGACCACCAGCGAGCCTTGGACATACTGGCCAGAAAGGGTAAACGAGCTGTTGTTCTGTCCCATATCGGCTCCCACAATCATCATGTCCTTCACAGCAAGCACAGGGCGATTTGGAATCGTCACCGCGACGTTGAGCGTGGCCTTCATGGTTTGCGGGTTGGTGCTACTGACAGGTTTGCTGCTGTCAAACGCAGCAAAGTTCACCGCTTCAATGGTCAGGTTGCCCCGCAAGAAGTCCGCCCACTCGCTGGTGGGTGTGGCACGGGTTTCAAGACGGCCACCGAAAACCATCTTGGTAGGCATGTATTCCGTTTTGGACTTGTCCCAAACGGCATTCGTGGCCTCCAAGCTGCCACGCAAGGCACTGTTGCCAGCGACGTAGCCAATGGACAACTTGAATGCCTCGGTGCCGTCTTTCGCATCTGCCACCACCGGGGCCTGGATGTACGAGTCTTTGCCAATCCCGATGGAGGACCGGAAAACCGTGGGATCACCCAGTTTGTCCCTGCTGAAGAACTTGATGAAGGCGTCCTTGGACAGCACCAGCTTCTGAACGTTGCCTTCGGTGACCTTTGCCACCGCCAAGTCCACTTCGTGGCGGCGTCCGTTGCCATTGTCAAGCACTGGGTTGACCCCCAATCCGCGGTAGAGCAAGCTCGGCGCCGTTGTACCAGTCAGGTTCAGCGCAGTCACGCTGCCACCCGCGATTGTTCGCGTGAATTCAGCCGTACCCTCTTCACCCCGTTGGACTGAATAAGCTGAGTTATTCGGGTAGCTGTCGGTGGTTACAGGTTTGGCTTGGTCGGGTGTTCCCGCGAAGGTGTAAGTGAAAGTACCGCAATTTCCCGTTGAAAACTCGCAAGTTCCGTACTCACGTCGGGCCTGGGTTTTGACCACATAGGTGCCTGGCGATCCTGCCTTTGGCGCAATCAACACGCGGTGGCGCCAGCGCCAAGTGTTGTTGACACCAGTGGTGGCGTCAGGGACGTCACGATTAACGTACTGATAAGAACTGCAACCCACTGTGACAGGAGCAGTGCTGGGTGCCACAACCTCTGCCACTGCCTGCGGCTGCTCGGACACTTGCACCGCGACTACTTCAGAAACCTGCTTGGGAGCCGGGGTTGGAGCAGCTGGGGGCACCGCAGGTATCGCGAAGGTGTCATCTGTGTACAGCGTACAACCTGCGCCGTACGGAGTCCCCATCCGACTTGCCCTGTAAACAGGTGTACCGTTCTGGGCATCTTCCAGCAACTGCACACCAAAGTCCATGGTGCGAAGCATTTCAAAAGTGGACTCCACCACCGGCGCAACGCTGTTCTGGACCGATGAATTCACTTCATTCAGCTTGGTTTGCAGCGAAAGGTCGGAAGCATCGAGGGCCTTCGCGTTGCTGCGCAGGCTGGCCAGCAGGGCTTTGGCTTGCGCAACAGCCGTGGTTTCCGCTGAAGCAGGTGGCACGTCGGTCTTGATCACGGGAACAGCTGTGGCGGGCACACCATCCAACTTGGCGACCACGGCCAATTGGAGGGTCAGCGCGTTGGCAACACCAGCATCCTGCGGACCCTTCTTGGCCATTTCCTCAACCACGCACTTGATCTTGTTGGCTGCATCGGTCGCACCTGCGCAAACCTCGAAATCGTTGTCCTTCGCCGCATTGGAGATGGCATACAAAATCGAAGCCGCCTTGTTTTGGGGCACGTTGTTGACAAACAACGGCGCGTCGTCGGTGGGGCTGAAACCGTACACGGTCCTGAGGATGGCGTTGGCGGCCTCCACATTGGCGACGCTCAACCCACCCGGCCTTGCCACCGCAGCGGCAACCGCCATTTCTGTCAGCGGATTGACCTGCACCGACAGGTTTCCACCTTGTGCTGCGCCGCTGGCTGGAGACGCCACGCTGGCACGCAAGGTGAAGCCCACAGGAGGCGCAATGCTGCGGCCCGTGCCTTCGTCGAACATGGTGGTGTCTGCCGTGGCCATCACCTCGACCAACACCAAGCCTGTGTAGCCAGTGACTGGAATGCTGTAACTGCCATCTGCCGCTGTTGTTGCACTGCCCAAAACGTCACCCTTGGTGCCATCCGCGTTGACCTTGTAGGCCACCACCGCAGCTTTGTGCATCGGCCCCTTGACAGCGTTACCACTGACGGCAAATCCGGATGGCTGCTCTGTTATGGACGCCACGTCACCGCCGCAGGCAGTTAACGCCACGGCCGCTGCCACGAGCGACATTTTGAAAATTGACTTTTGCATTTTGTGGATCCCTCCAAATAGCTGCCGACTTGGCAGGCCTGTGTTTCTAGCACAAGCCACTTACTGACGAAACCTCGGTTACCCGAACAGCGACAGCCCAAGCCACAGCCTCTGACGCCGCATCGCTGCGGCAATAAGGCTAAACGCATATTCCGGTTGAGGTTGCCCGCGCTTGCCAAAGTTTGCAGGGTGGGATTTGCTGCGCTGCTGCACTCGCGCAGCCTATGATTACCGTCTCCCGCATCAGGAGTTCCACCATGGTCCTGCCTCAGCCCAAAGCCCTCTTGAGCGCCAACGACTTTCTGGCCTGGGATGCCATCCAGACCATGTGCCACGAGTGCGTGAATAGCGAGTGGTTTGCCGACCTGGTGGCCACTGGTGACGGCGCCGAGGTGGCTTGATCATCAGAACCGCCCCATCTTGTCACAAAAAAATTGTTATTTTTTTAGACCTCTATCGCTTGCCTGATATAGGTTGTTAGCTATGGATTAAACCAATTGCCCGCCTACGCCTTTGAAGCCCTCACCGCCGCCGGGCAGACCGAGAAAGGTCTGCTGGAAGCCGACACTGCCCGCGCCGCCCGCAGCCTGCTGCGCGGCAGAGGGCTGGTTCCCCTGTCGGTGGAACCAGCCTCTGCCACCTCCGGCGCCGCTGGAGGTGGCACCGGACTCAACCGCACCCTGTGGGCCAGCAAGGTGTTCAATGCCGCTGCCTTGGCGGTGTGGACCCGCCAGCTGGCGGGACTGGTGTCGTCCGGGCTGCCACTGGAGCGCGCACTCGCCGCCCTCACCGACGAAGCCGAAGACCCGCGCCAGCGCCACCTGATGGCCACCCTGCGCGCCGAGGTCAACGGTGGCTCCACCTTCGCCCGAGCCCTGGCTCAGCACCCGCGCGAGTTCTCCGATGTGTACGCTGCTGTGATCGCGGCGGGCGAACAAAGCGGTGCGCTGGCCGCAGTGCTGGACAACCTGGCCGACGACCTGGAGGCCCGCGAAACGCTCAAAGGCAAGCTCATCGGTGCCTCGCTGTACCCCGCCATCGTCAGCCTGGTGGCGGTGGTCATCGTGCTGTTTCTGGTGACGTATGTGGTGCCCCAGGTGGCGTCGGTGTTTGCGGGCAGCAAGCGCACCTTGCCGTTTCTGACGGTGGCGATGCTCGCCATCAGCGATGCGGTGCGCCACTGGGGCTGGCTGGGGCTGCTGTTGTTGGTGGCGGGCTCCGCAGGCCTGGTGGTCGCGCGGCGCCAGGAGGCCCTGCGGTTGCGCATGGACGCGGCCTGGCTGCGCCTGCCGCTGGTGGGTCGGCTGGCACGCGGTTACAACGCCGCCCGCTTTGCCGCCACCCTGGCCATGCTGGCCGGGGCGGGCGTCCCCATTTTGAAGGCGCTGCACACCGCCGCCGACACGCTGCACAACCGCGCCATGCGGGCTGACGCACTCGACGCCCTGGTGCTGGTGCGCGAAGGCTCGCCACTGGCCTCGGCGCTGGCGGGCAAAAAGCGTTTTCCGGGCCTGCTTGCCATGTTTGCCCGCCTGGGCGAGCAAACCGGCCAGCTACCGGTGATGCTGCAACGCGCCGCCCAGCAGCTGGGCAACGAGGTGCAGCGCCGCGCCATGCAAATGGCCACCATCCTGGAGCCGCTGCTGATCGTGGCCATGGGTGGCGTGGTCATGCTGATTGTGTTGGCGGTGCTCATGCCCATCATCCAGCTCAACCAGCTGGTGAACTGAAACCACACCACCCAACAAAGGGCACCCATGGCCGCCACACTGGACGGCAAACTGGTCGTGGCGATTTCGTCGCGCGCCCTGTTTGACCTGGAAGAAGAGAACCAACTGTTCAACCGGGGCGATGCCCAGGCCTACGTGCGGCTGCAGCTGGAGCGCCTGGAGCAACCCGCGCTGCCGGGGGTGGCGTTTTCGCTGGTGCAAAAGCTGCTGCGCTTCAACACCGCCGAGCAACAGCGGGTGGAGGTGGTCATCCTCTCACGCAACGACCCGGTCAGCGGCCTGCGGGTGTTCCGTTCGGCCCAGTCCCAAGGGCTGGTGGTGGAGCGGGGCGTGTTCACCCAGGGGCGAGAGCCCTACCGCTACCTGCGCCCCCTGCAGGCCAACCTGTTTTTGTCGGCCAACACCGACGATGTGCGCGCGGCGCTGGCACTGGGATTTCCGGCCGCAACCGTGGCCACCCACTCGGCCAGGGCAACGTCCAACTCACCCCATGAAGTTCGGGTGGCTTTTGACGGAGACGCGGTTCTGTTCAGCGACGAGGCCGAGCAGGTGTACCAGAGCCAGGGTCTGCCCGCCTTCCAGCGACACGAAACCCAACACGCCAGCCTGCCCTTGCCAGACGGCCCTTTCAAGCCCCTGCTGGTGGCCCTGCACCGCTTGCAACAGGCGGGCACCGAACACATGCGGCTGCGCACCGCACTGGTGACTGCCCGCAGCGCGCCGGCGCACGAGCGGGCCATCCAAACCCTGATGGCCTGGAACATCCAGGTGGACGAAGCCATGTTTCTGGGTGGCCTGCCCAAGGGCGCTTTTTTGCGGGAGTTCGAGCCCGACTTCTTTTTTGACGACCAGGTGGGCCACATCGAGTCGGCCGCCCGCCATGTGCCTTCGGGACATGTCGCCAGCGGAGTGTCCAACCCGCGGTGAGTGGCTGGCGCTTGACCGGTGCCACCCAATGCGGCCTGCATGGCACTGGCTTTTCACCCTCTGTGCGGGGCTCGCTCAACAGCTTTTTTCACATACCCGAATGGCCACTCCCACTGCCACCACCGTCACCTCACCCGCCCTCTCCCGCTTGCAAACCGCCTGGTCGGTGCTGCGCCGTGTGGTGGCGTTGGCGCGGCCCTACTTCAGCTCGGACGAGCGCTGGCGGGCGCGCGGCCTGCTGGCGGCCATCGTCACCCTGAACCTGGGCGCGGTGTACATGCTGGTGCTCATCAACGACTGGAACCGGTTGTTTTACGACGCGCTGCAGAACAAAGACGAGGCGGTGTTCTGGCACCAGCTGGGGCGCTTTGCCTGGCTGGCGGGTGGCTACATCGTGGTGGCGGTGTACAAGTTTTACCTGACGCAGCTGCTGGAAATGCGCTGGCGGGCCTGGATGACGGCGCATTTCATGGACCGCTGGCTGGCTGGCCAGGCCTTTTACCGCATGGAGCTGATGCGCTTTGGCCCCAGCCACGACGGATCAACGCCGCGCACGCCCGACAACCCCGACCAGCGCATGGCCGAAGACCTGAACCTGTTCACCAGCTACAGCGTGGGCCTGAGCATGGGGCTGCTGAATGCGGTGGTGACGCTGGTGAGTTTTGTCGGCATTTTGTGGGGGCTGTCGGGCGCGTTTGGCTTCGAGTTCCAGGGCTCGTCATGGGAAATCCCCGGCTTCATGGTGTGGATGGCGCTGGTGTACTGCATCGCGGGCAGCGTCATTACCCACTTCATCGGGCGGCCGCTGGTGGGGCTGAACTTTGCACAGCAAAAACGCGAGGCGGATTTTCGGCACCACCTGGTGCGGGTGCGCGAGTACAGCGAGTCCATCGCGTTGGACCGGGGCGAGGCGGTAGAGCGCGCCCACCTGGGCCAGCGCTTCACCGATGTATTGAGCAATTACCTGGCGCTGATTCGTGCCCAGAAGCGCCTGACGTGGTTCACCGTGGGGTTTGGCCAGGCGGCGGTGGTGTTTCCGTTTGTGGTGGCGGCGCCCCGGTTCTTCAGCGGGGCGATTCAGCTGGGCGAGCTGATGCAAATTGCCTCGGCCTTCGGGCGGGTACAGGATTCGCTGTCGTGGTTCATTGACAACTACGCCTCGCTCGCGGCGTGGCAAGCCACCACCGACCGACTCACCAGTTTTGAAGACAGTTTTCAGGCCCTATCGCTTGTTAATATTAATAAGCTTGCTATTGATACAAACAAAAAACCTGGCACCACACACCCCGACACCGATCCAACAGCCACCGCGACACCCGCCACAGCCCCGCCGGACACGGACGCCGGAGGCGGCGGATGGGCGACACACGGGCTGGCCTTGGCGCTGCCATCGGGGCGGCGCTTGGGCGTGCCTGCTGACCTGCGCATCGCGCCCGGCGACAAGCTGTGGGTGCAGGGGCCCTCAGGCAGTGGCAAATCGACGCTGTTTCGGGCGTTGGCCGGGATTTGGCCCTGGACGCAAGGCACGGTGAACCGCCCGCCAGACCACCCGGCGCGCACCCAGTTCTTGCCACAGCGACCGTACTTTCCGCAGGGGCCGTTGCGCGACGCGCTGGCCTACCCCGAGCCCGCCAGCCGCTACACCGATGCCCAACTGGCCCAGGCCCTGCGCGATGCCCTGCTGCCTGAGTTGGCCACCCGCCTGGACGATGAAGAGGCCTGGGGCCAGCAGCTCTCCGGTGGCGAGCAGCAGCGCCTGGCAGCAGCCCGAGCCCTGCTCAAGCAACCGCGCTGGCTGTTTGCCGACGAAGCCACCAGCGCCATGGACGCACAGGCCGAGGCCCACATCTACGCCCGCTTGCTGGCGGTGGTGGAGGCGCAGCACGGCGCCCTGGTGTCCATTGCCCACCGGCCCCAGGTGGCGCAGTACCACCGCCGTACGCTGCGGGTGCATGCGCAGGGCGATCCAGCAACCGACAAGTCCGCCCAGCCCTCCCAGGCCGCTCAGGTGACCTGACCGGCAAACACCCCATACCCGCGCTGGCGCAGTTCGCACGCCGGGCACGCCCCGCAGCCATAGCCCCAGGCATGGCGGTGGCTGCGGTCGCCTGCATAGCAGGTGTGGGTGTGCTCGATGATCAGGTCCACCAGCCGCCGGCCGCCCCCGGCCGGGTCCGCCCGCTGCCCCAGGTCGTGGGCCATGCGCCAGGTGTCGGCCTTGTCTATCCACATGAGTGGTGTGTCCACGAGAAAACGCTTGTCCATGCCCAGCGACAAGGCCAGTTGCATGGCCTTCATGGTGTCATCGCGACAGTCGGGGTAGCCGGAAAAGTCGGTTTCACACACCCCCGTCACGATGACCTGTACGTCGCGGCGGTACGCCAGCGCCGCCGCCAGCGTCAGAAACAGCAGGTTGCGACCCGGCACAAAGGTGTTGGGCAAGCCAGTCGCTTCCATGCGAAAGGCCATGTCGCGGGTGAGCGAGGTTTCACTCACCTGGCCCAGCACCGCAAGGTCCAGCACATGATCGAGACCCAAGCGGGGCGACCACGCAGGAAACTGGTCGCGCAGCTGCTGCAGGACAGTGAGCCGCGCCTGCATCTCGACGTGGTGGCGCTGGCCATAGTCAAAACCGATGGTCTCTACCCGTTCAAAGCGGCTCAGGGCATGGGCCAGGCAGGTAGTGGAGTCCTGCCCCCCAGAAAACAGCACAAGTGCAGCGGTGTGCATGGCCATCACAAACCCCGCGCCGGCACAAAGGTCTGGCCCACCGGCTCGCGGGCGGTGGCCAACAGCTCAATGACGGCGCGGTTGGCCTCGTCCAGGGTAAAGCCGCTGCGCTCGCAAATGCCGGGCAGCATGGACACGGCATCGGGGTTGGCCAAGGCCCGTGCAGTTTCCAGGTAGGCGACATAGGGCCCTTCGCGCCGGACCAGGCTGTTGAACACCCGGCTGGACAACGGCAGCTGCCGCAGCAGCTCGGCCAGGGGCTCTTTGAGCAGGCGGTCGAGGTGGGAGAACACCCCCGCCAGCTGGACCTCTCCTTTGAGTTCATCGTCGGAGTTGGGGCCCAGCAGCAGGCGCATGAGCCGGGTGCGCATGAGCATGGCGTGCCGCAGTGGCAGCAGGGAGCGGTCGGCGCTCGCGGTTTTTTGCACGTCCATCAGCCAGCGCGTGAGCTGCACATACCCCAGCATCATGAGGGCATGGCGCACCGACTCCACCTCGTGGGTCAGGCCAAATGAGGCGGAGTTGACCATGCGCAGCAGCCGGTACACCAGCACGGGGTCCTGGATGAGCAGCGCCTCCACCTGCTGGACGGTGGCCTCGGCCGCCAGCGCCTGCATGACCTGCACACACACGCGCTGGTCCATGGGTATGGGTTGCTGGGCCTTGGCGCTGAGCAACTCATCCTCGGGCCAGCCCACCAGACCCCAGGCCTGGCGCTTGTCCAGGCAATGATCGGCCAGCAAGCGGCTGGACACCCCCCGGTACAGGTGGCCCGCCAGAATGGGGCTCTCCAGCCGCTGCACATGGCCAGGCACCGAGAACTCGCCCCCCTGGGCATCGGCCTGCAGCGCCTGCAGGGCGTCCTCGGTGGACACCTCCAGCACGCCGCGCAGGCCCTGAAATTTTTTGGCGTACTCGCCAAACCTGCCCAATGGGCCTGACCACAGCAGCTGGTGCCCATAACGGCGGGCCTGCAGCAGCAGTTCGCGGGCTTCGGTCTTGGCCCAGATGAACTCGGGCACCTCCAGCCAGGTGTTGCGCACCGGTGCCTGCTTGAGCAGGGCCACCAGCAGCGCGGGAGACGTGGTGGTCAGCAGCAGGGGCGGGGCATCGGCAGGGAAGTCGTCGATCAACACCCCCAGCAGCCGCACCAGGTCGACGGGCTTGTTGTGCACCGCGTGGACAGTCAGGCGCGATGCGCAGATTCGGCGGGTGCGGTCCCAGACGGGTTCAAACGCAAAGGCAATGTCGTCGAGGTCGGAGGGCAGCATGTGCCAACGTTACCTCAAATAATCGAACATGGACATCTTCTGCACCTGCGCATACGACTGCAACGCGGCCTGGTAGGCGGTCTGATTTTTCTGGAAATCGGAGATGGCCTTGACCATGTCCACGTCCACCAGGTCGGAGTTTTCTTTCTCGTAGGCCACGCTGCGCTCGTCAAACAGGGCCTTCATACCGTCGGCCCGGTTGAGCCAGTCGCCCAGCTTGCCACGGGCGGTGAGGAGCTGGTCCTGGCGGGTGGCCAGATCGGTGTGCACCTGGTCAAGCTCGGTGGCCAGAGCTGCACCACCCAGGTTGGACTCCAGCGCGCCAATGGCCCGGTCAAAGGTCTCCCACAGGTTGGTGCCGTCCGGGCCAAACACCTGGGAGCCGTCGATGCGGTGGGGCAAGGACGTGGGCGTGGCCGCCGCCTGGCCGGCCATGGCATCCCAGTTGACCGCGCGCCCGTCGGGCCCGTAGGACGTGGCAACGGGCGCGGACACCACCTCCTCGAACGCGTCGCCTCTGTTGTTCAGCGGGCCCAGCCCCGAAAACAACGGGTTGCCCGCAGTGTCTTTCTGGTTGGCCAGGCCCAGCACCTGCTCGCGCAGACCGCGTAACTCGGTGGCAATGCTGCGCTTGTCGCTGGCACTGAGTGCTGCATTGCCCGCCTGCACCACCAGCTCTTTGGTGCGCGTCAGGGCATCGCCCACCGAGGCCAGGGTGCTCTCGCCCTGTTGCAGCGCGCGCCGTGAAGCCTCCAGCCCCCGCAGGTCCGATGCGGTACGGGCCAACCGGTTTTGGGTGCGCTCGGACAAGGTGGCGGCCACCGCGTCGTCGCTGGCGCGCAACACCCGTTTGCCCGAACTGAGCTGCTCCTGCGAGGTACCCAGCTGCGTCTGGCGCTGCTGGATGTTGAGCACCGTGCGGTCGTAAGAGTTGGCGGTGGATACGCGGTAGATGGTCATGGCTGGCTCCCGGTCGGGGTAGGTTCAGTCGGCGCGTGCATCAGCGGAAGGTGGACATCAGGGTGTCAAACAGGCTTTGCACCGTGCCCATGTACTTTGCAGACGCCTGGTAGGCCTGCTGGAACTGGATCAGCTTGGCGGCTTCTTCGTCCAGATTGACCCCTGCCTGGTTGGCCCGCTGCATTTCGGCCGATGCCGCCTGGGTCTGTGAGAACTGCGCCGAAAACCGCACCTCGCCCAGGCGGGAGGCCACCCCCGAAAACACGCTCACGTAGCCGTCGGCCAGGGTGGTGTTGCCATCGAACGTGGTCTGGTCGCGCAGCGCCAGCATGGCCTGGGCGTTGCCCGCGTTGAACGACAGGCCGGTGGGGGGCGTTTGCGACAGCACAAACTGGTCCCCAGTGGCCGGTTCGCCCCGCAGGGTGAGTTGGTAAGACCACTGGTTGGCCGGTGGCCCGCTGCCGTCGCTGAGTGTGAACGACATAGGGCGGCCCGGCGTGTAGGCCACGCCCACCGCAGACACGGTGGCGGGTGCCGCAGGGGCCGACACCGACATGGTGCGGGTGGCTGCGTCGAACGTGAGGGTGAACCCGGGCACGGGTGTGGGGGATGCAGGCATACTGCCCCGCACCAGCGACACCGACACCCCCTCAATGGCACTGGTGCCGCTGTTGGCAGGTGCAGGGGCTACGCCCAAGCGGGAGGCCACCGCCAGCTCGGCCGGAGCGCTGATGGCGACGGCCAGGGCACGGGCTGCCTCGGCGCCGGGGCGCAGCACAAACCGGTCGCCGGTTTGCGTGCCGGGCTGCCCGGTGAGGCGCAATCCGTCAAACTCGACCGCAGCCCCTGCCCCCAGCGGCACCGTGGCGGCGGTGGCCTGAAAGCCGTCATTGGGCGGCGTACCGGTGGGGTTGTACAAGGCGGGGTTGAAAAACCGCCCGTCCGACAGGCGCTGTATGCCCACGCTGGTGGCGCTGGTGTAGGTGACCTGGTAGTCCGACGCGGCCAGAGCCGTGCCGTCCACCACCTCCAGGGGCAGGGCCACTGGGGTGGCATTGGTCGTTGCGGGTTTGCCCGAGAGCGTGCCCACATCGAACAGCAAACCGCCAGGGGTGCCGTCCGTCTTCAGGCCACTTTGGTGCTGCGCATTCAATTCGCTGGCCACCGCCAACGCCATGCGCCCGAGCTGGGCACGGGTTTGGGCCAGGTCTTTGTTGACAAAGTCCTGCAAGCCCTTGAGCTCGCCACCGACCAGGTGTTCGTCCAGGATCTCAAATCGGTTGTTGCCCTGCACAAAACTCACGGCCTGGCGGTACTCACCATCCAGCGGGTCGCGGTCAGGACTCAGTGCAGCGGCCTTATTGCCAAGCACCAGCGGCAGGCTACCCGCCACAAACACGGTGATGGTGCCGTCACCCGCGCCAATGGTGTGGATTTGCACCTTTTTTCCCAAATCGGCCAGCAGCTGGTCGCGTTGGTCCATGAGGTCGTTGGGCACGGCGTTGGACGACTGGGTGCGGGCAATTCTGTCGTTGAGGCTGGCGATTTGCTGCGCCATCAGGTTGATGCTCTTGATGACCTCAGCCGACTGCAGCTGTGCGGTGGTTCCTAGCTCGTCGAGCCGGGCGGACGTGTCCCGGATGCGGGCGGCCAGTTCGTCGGAGCGGCTGATAACGACGCCACGTGCGGTGGAGTCGGCAGGGGATGCATTCACATCCACCCAGGCATTGAGGGCACTGTTGAGCATGCTGCCCAGGCTGCCTTCGCCCAGCGGGAACAGGCTTTCGACCTGTTGCATCTTCTGGTGGCGCACCGCATCGGCGGCGGCCACGGTCTGGGTGGCGTTGGCCTGTCGGGTCAGAAAGGCGTCGTAGGAGCGCTTGACCGATGCAACCTCGACCCCCTTGCCCATGTAGCCATTGCCAAACTGCTGACCGGGCACCTGCTGCAGATCGGTGGTCTGGCGGGAATAGCCCACGGTGTTGGCATTGGCAATGTTGTGGCCAATGGTTTGCAGCACCGCCTGGTTGGTGGTGAGGGCGCGGGCTGCGACGTTCAGGCTCATGTCGGTCTCCGGGCATCAGGCCTGGTTGGCCCGCTGCAGATTGAGCGTGGTGTTGATGGCCCGGCTGAGCTTGGCGGCGTACTGCGGATCGGTGGCGTAGCCCGCTTTTTGCAGCTGGGTGGCAAAGGCCTGCGCCGAGTCCAAGCTCTGCATGGCGGCCTGGTAGCGGGGGCTGTTGCCAATGAGGCGGGCGTAGTCCCGAAACGAGTCCTCGTAGGAGTCGTAGGCGCGGAACTTGGCCGTGACCTTGCGGGCCTCGCCGTTGATGTATTCGGTGGTGGTGATCTCGGCCACCTTGCCCGTCCAGCCACCGGTGGCCTTGATGCCAAACAGGTTGAAGGAGTTGGAGCCGTCGGCATTTTTGATTTCGCTGCGCCCCCAGCCCGTCTCGTGCCCCGCCTGGCCCAACATGAAGCTCGCGGGTATGCCCGCCTCGCCAGCCACGGTGGTGGCGGCCCTGGCGTGGCGGTCCACAAAGGCGGCCTGGCTGGTGGTGGGCGGCAGGGTGGCCAATGGCGCGACCCGACCACCCGTGGCTGGCGCTGCCTTGCCCGCAGACACACCAGCGTTGGCGCTGTTGGGGTCCATCTGGCGGGCCAGCTGGGCCTCGATGGCTGCACTCAGGCCACCGGGCATGCCGGTCATCTGCACCGACAGCTGCTGATCCAGCAAGTCGGTGGCCAGGCCTTGGCCAGGGTCTTCGTCCATCAGCCCGGATTTGGCGGTGGCCTCGCGCATGCTCTTGATGAGCTCGCGCATGAACAGCGACTCGAACTGCTTGGCCGCTTCCTTGATGGCGGCTTTGCCGTCCTGTCCGGCCTTGAACTTCAGGGCATTGAGCGAGTTGGCGTCACCCGCCAGCCCCTGTGCGCTGGTGAACTGCCCGGCGATGCCGGATGCGTTGAGCAGGGCCATGTCAGATCACCTCCAGTTCGGCGTTGAGGGCACCGGCCGACTTCATGGCCTGCAAAATGGCCAGCAGGTCTTGCGGGGTAGCGCCCAAGGCGTTGAGTGCGTTGACGACATCGGAAAGCTGGGCGCCTGCGCGCATTTGCACCAGAGCACCGGGCTCTTGCTGGATCTTGATGTCGGTTTTCTCGGTCACCACGGTTTGCCCGCCGGTGGACAGCGCATTGGGCTGGCTGATGACCGGGGTGGAGCTGATGCTGACCGACAGGTTGCCGTGGGCGACGGCCACAGGGCTGAGGGTGACGGCCTGGTTGAGCACGATGGAGCCGGTGCGTGCGTTCACGATGACGCGTGCACTGGGCACCGTGGCGTCCAGCCGCAGCTCCTCCACCTGGGCCATGAAGGCCACGCGGGCGTTGGAATCGGCCGGGGCCCTGACCTGCACCATGCGGCCATCCAGCGCCTGAGCGGTGCCATCGCCCAGCGCCCGGTTGATGGCCTGCGCCACCCGGCTGGCGGTGGCAAAGTCGGCGCTGTTGAGGCCCAGGGTCAGGGTGTCACCGCTCAAAAACGGGTTGGGCACGGCACGCTCCACCTGGCCACCACCTGGAATGCGGCCAGCACTCAGGTGGTTGACCTGCACCTTGCTGCCACCACCCGACGCACCTGCGCCGCTGACGATGAGGTTGCCCGTGGCCAGGGCGTAAATTTCGCCGTCCACCCCTTTCAGGGGGGTGGTAATCAGGGTGCCGCCGCGCAAGGATTTGGCATTGCCAATGGACGACACCGTCACATCCACCGCCTGGCCCGCCTGGGCAAACGGTGGCAACTGGGCGGTGACCAGCACCGCAGCCACGTTTTTGAACTGGGGGTTGATACCTGCGGGCAGGGTGATGCCCAGCTGCTGCAGGTAGTTGTTCATGGCCTGGGCGGTGTATTGCATCTGGTTGGTCTGGTCGCCCGTGCCGTCCAGCCCCACCACCAGCCCGTAGCCGGTGAGCTGGTTCGAGCGCACGCCTTGCACGGCCGCCACTTCCTTGATGCGCATGGACTGCGCCAACACACCACCGCCCAGTGTGGCCAGCACAACGGCCAGCAGCGCACCCGCCACCCACCGTGTCCCAGTCACCCCACGCAGACGTGGCAAAGCCAGCCCAGCGCGTGGGGCGCTGGCTGGCTGGATGGGGGTGGTTGCAAACATCTCGGCACTCCTTGTCGGTTGCCGCCTGTGCAACGGGTGCACCAGGCGGTACGACAAGTTTGCCGAGAACTAAAACGGCAGAACGCTCAAAAAGACACGGGATAACCAGCCTATTTGCTGTGCTTCCGCCTGTTGTCCACGGCCACGGGAGAGGATGCGGGCATTGGCCACCTGGGTGGAGGCCACCACATTGCCAGGGCGGACGTGGCGGGGGTCCACCGTGCCGGAAAAGCGCAACACGTCCACGTTCTGGTTCACCCCAATTTGCTTCTCGCCCGCCACCAGCAGGTGGCCGTTGGGCAGGACTTCCATGACGGTGGTGGTGATGACCCCCGAAAAGGTCTGGTTGTTGGCGGTGTCGCCCGCACCGGCAAAGGTGTTGGTGCTGTCGGCGCCCGCGCCCAGCTTGCCCAGCAAAGAGCCGCCACTGCCCAGCAGCGGCAAAGAGGTGATGCCGCTGTCCACCGTGCCCGTCTTGCTGACGTTGGAGGTGGACTTCTGGGTGGCAGTAACGGACTCCACAATTTGAATGGTCAGGCTATCACCCACCAGCCGGGCCCTGGGGTCCTCAAAGCCGGGGCGAAAGCTGGCGGCCTGAAACAAGCCACCGCTGTTGGCCTTGGGCGCAGCGGCTGCCTGCTGGGCCTGGCGGCGCCAGTCGATCGGTGGTGATTCGGCCAGCTCAACCTCTGGCACCTGCTGCAACGAGGCGCAACCCGTCAGCGCTACCACACCCACAGCGCCAGCCCACCGTGCCAATGGCCGGCGAACCCGGCGCTACACCGCAAACAATTTAATAGCTGACATATCACCACCTATAAGCGAAATAAGGCAAAAAAGCTATAAATTACAACTGCCCCAGCCTGGCCAGCATCTGGTCAGAGGTGGAGATGGCTTTGGAATTCATTTCATAGGCGCGCTGGGTCTGGATCATGGTCACCAGCTCCTGCACCACATTGACGTTGGAGGTTTCCACATAGCCCTGCAACACAGGCCCCAGCCCGGTGGAGCCGGGTGCGCCGGTGGTGGGGTTGCCGGACGCGGCGGTCTCGGTGTAGAGGTTTTGGCCCCGGGGCTCCAGGCCGACCGGGTTGATGAAGGTGGCCAGTTCCAGCTGACCCACCACCGTGGGCGCGGTGTTGTTGCCCTGCACCACGCTGACCTGCCCGCTGTTGGAGATGGTCAGGCTGCGGGCATCGGCCGGGATGGTGATGCCGCCCGACACCAGGTAGCCCCCTGAGGTCACCAGCTGGCCCTGGGCATTGACCTGGAAGGCACCGTCGCGGGTGTAGCCGGTGGTGCCATCGGGCATCTGTATCTGGAAGAAGCCTGCGCCGTTGATGGCCAGGTCGAGGTTGTTGCTGCTTTGCTGCAGGTTGCCCTGGCTGAAGTTGCGGCTGGTGGCCACAGTGCGCACCCCCAGGCCCAGCTGCAAGCCGGTGGGCAACTGGGTCTGCTCCGAGCTGTTGGCCCCCACCTGGCGCAGGTTTTGGTAGATCAGGTCCTCGAACACCGCCTGCCCGCGCTTGAAACCGTTGGTGGACACGTTGGCCAGGTTGTGGGAAATCACGTCCAGCTGGGTTTGCTGGGCCTGCATGCCGGTCTTGGCGACCCAAAGCGAATTGATCATGGTGTGGGCTCCTGGTATCAGCTCAGCCCCAGCAACTGGCTGGCGGTCTGGTCGTTTTTCTCGGCGGTTTGGAGCAGGCGCATTTGCTGCTCGAACTGGCGGGCCACCTGGATCATGCCCACCATGGCCTCGATGGGGTTGACGTTGGAACCCTCCAGCGCACCGTCTTGCATGCGGGCATTGGGGTCGGCGGGCAAAGGCTCACCGGTGGGGCTGCGGAAAAAACCGTCCTCGCCGCGTTTGATGGGGTCGTCCGGCGTGGGTGTCACCAGTTTGAGTCGCCCCACCACGGTGACGGGGTCGTTGCCCACGCGGGCAGAAATGGTGCCGTCTGCCCCCAGTTGCACCGTGGCACCTGGTGGCACTGCGATGGGCGCACCCCCTGCGTCCAGCATCGGCAGCCCTTGCGGGTTGACCAGCGAGCCGTCTTCGCGCACTTCCAGTGCACCGGCCCGTGTGTAACCCTCGGTGCCGTTGAGGGTTTGCACCGCGAAGTAGGCGTTGTCGCGGGCGGCCACGTCCAGGTTGCGGCCGGTCATGGTGATGGGACCCGCCTGTTCCCGGTGCCCGGCGGTGGCTTCGAGCGCAAACACACGGGTGGCTGCGCCCGAACCATTGAGGGGCACCGCCCGGTAGGTGGACATCTCGGCCCGAAAGCCAGGGGTGGACACATTGGCCAGGTTGTTGGCCAGCGCCTGCTGGCGTGCGACGACCGCATTCGCGCCCGATGCGGCGGTGTAGATGATGCGGTCCATGGCGGGTCAATCTCCAGACGGGGTGAACAAACTGAGCGGCGTCAGCGCAAGTTGACCAGGGTGGAAAGCACCTGATCCTGCGTTTTGATGGTTTGCGCGTTGGCCTGGTACGAGCGCTGGGCGACGATCATGTTGACCAGCTCGCCGGTGAGATCGACGTTGGACTCTTCCAGAGCCCCCGAGCGCAGCGAGCCCATGCGGGCCTCCTGGGGCGCACCGGGAATGGGCTCGCCGGAATCGAATGTGGCCTCCCAATAGCCGCCGTTGATGGGCTGCAAACCTTGCACATTGCGGAACATGGTCAGGCCCACCTGCCCGGCCGACTGCGACGTACCGTTGGAATAGCGGGCGGTGACGATGCCATTCTCGGCAATGTTGATGGAGGTCAACTCCCCTGCGGCATAGCCGTCTTGCTTGAGGTCGTATACCGAAAACTTGGAGGCAAACTGCGTCAGCGTGAACGGTTTGGCAGCCGAGCCGTCGCCGATATTGAGCGGGGGCACGGTAATGGCAGCCGTAGGTACACCGGGCGACACGGCGCCAGCGGCAATCGTGATGGCGCTCAGGCTGGCATTGGTGGTGGGCTGTCCGGCGCTGTCAAACGTCACGGTCCCCATGTCAAACAGCGTGGCTGCTCCGCCGTCCAGACTGCCGCGCACATACCATTCGCCGGGGTTGTCGGACTTGATGAAAAACACCTCCAGCGGAATGGGGTTGCCAGCCTCGTCGTACACATTCACAGCCGTGCCGTTGGCCCGATGGTCCGAGCCCAGCGGCACCACCGGTTGCCCACCCACCGACTGGGACTGTGTGCCAGAGTTGAGGTTGGCGGTGATGAACAGGCCCTGGCGGCTGGGATCGGGGTCGGTGCCGGTGGCCCTGGGCTGGATCAGGCTGCCGGTGGGCAGGCGCATGTCTTCGGTGACGACCGTGGTCCGCTTGCCGGTCGGATCGGTCGGGTAGCCCTGCAAGCGGGCGCTGCTGTTGGTGACGATGAAGCCCTCTTTGTCGAGCTTGAACTCGCCGTTGCGGGTGTAGGCCGCAGAGCCGTCGGTTTGCAGCACCTTGAAGAAGCCCGGGCCGTTGATGGCCAGGTCCAAGGTGTTGCTGGTGACCCGGATGTTGCCCTGGTTGAACATTTGTGCCACCCGCGACACCGTCACCCCAATGCCGCCGTTGCTGCCCCCCGAAGCACCGAGGGAGCTGGCGTACACCTCGGCAAACTCGGCGCGGCCGGCCTTCATGCCGACGGTGTTGGCGTTCGCAATGTTGTGGCCAATAACGTCCAGGTTGCTGGAGGACGCTTGCAAGCCCGAAAGGCCAGTACCGAAACCCATGGTGTTCTCCTGTGTGGGGAAATGAACTGTCTGTTGATCGAAAGAGGCGGTATGCGGCAGAGCCTGGGGCTCAGCGGTAACCCAGAACCTGGTCGTAGCCAAAGGACTGGCCGCTTTGGGCGGTCAGCTTCATCGCTCCACCGGCCATGCCTACCGAGGCAATGGGCATGAATGCGATCGGGCGGGACTCCGCCGCGCGGCCACCGCTGGAGGCCACCACCGAAAAGCTGCCCACGGCCGCGGGGTCCACCCCGTCCAGTGGCACCTCGAAAAACCCCTGCCCCGCAGCCTGTGGCCCCAACTGGCTGGTGGCGAGCACCTGTCCGGCCTTGCCCAGCACGTCCACCCGCACGCTGTCGGCCGCACCGGCCAAGTCGAAGCCGCCATAGGCATGCCCTTCCTGGACCAGGGGTGTGTTGGACTCCACCAGAGCGGTGCGACCAATGAGCGACACCCCTTGCAACGACTGCATGCCAGCGAAGTGGGCCGCCATGCTGGTCATGGTCTGGTTGAGCTGCTGGATGCCACTCACGGTATTGATCTGTGCCAGCTGCGAGGTCAGCTGGGCGTTGTCCATGGGGTTGAGCGGATCCTGGTTGTTCATTTGGGCCGTCAACATCGTCAGGAACTTGTCCTGCGCCGCCTTGGGGTCGGTGCTGTCTTTATTGGATGCACCGCTGGTGTTGTAGGTATCGATCTGGGTCGAACTGAGGGGAGTGGTG
The DNA here is from genome assembly GCA_030695205.1 of Burkholderiaceae bacterium. Taxonomy (GTDB): domain Bacteria; phylum Pseudomonadota; class Gammaproteobacteria; order Burkholderiales; family Burkholderiaceae_C; genus UBA2334. The sequence continues at coordinate 39,189 of JAUYTN010000033.1, forward strand.
AACATGGCGCTGTCTTTCGGTCTCAAGCGGGCTTACTGGCCCATTTGCAGGGTTTTGAGCATGAGCGTCTTGGCGGTGTTCATGACTTCGATGTTGTTCTGGTACGAGCGGGAGGCAGAAATCATGTTCACCATCTCTTCAACCGGATTGACGTTGGAATGGGTCACATAGCCATCGGCATCGGCACTGGGATGAAAAGGCTCCAGGGTCCGGCGCGCAGGTGCGTTGCTCTCTGAGATGGTCTTCACGCGCACCCCGGCCGTGCCAGGGTCGTTGCCGGGCATGCTTTGGAACATCACCTGGCGGGCCTTGTAGGGCTGACCGTCCGGCCCGGCCACCGCATCGACGTTGGCCAGGTTGCTGGCCACCACATTGAGCCGCTGGGCCTGGGCGCTGACAGCACTGCCAGACACACCAAAAATATTGAACATGGACATACAAGGTCTCCTGAGGGGTGTACAGCAGACAGTTATTGCCCGGTGATGGCACTGAGCATGGTTTTCACATGCCCGTTGATGAAGCGCAGCGTCGATTCGTAGCGAATGGCGTTGTCGGTGAAGTTGGCCCGCTGCTGGTCCAGGTCCACGCTGTTGCCGTCGAAGCTGGGCTGGGTTTGCACGGTGTAGGCCAGCGGGTTGCCAATAAGGCCGTCTCGGCTGGTGATGACGCGGTGGCCCGCATGGGTGTTCGCCATGCCAGGGGCGGCGCTGCCAGTCATGGCGTTTTGCAAGGCCGCATTGAAGTCAATGTCCCGGGCGATGTAGCCGGGTGTATCGACGTTGGCAATGTTGCTGGCCAGAATTTGCTGGCGCTGCGCACGCAGCTGCAGCGCGCTGGACAAAGTCTCCAAACGTCCTGTCAGTTGCTCCAGCATGGTGTTCTCCGGTTCGTCCGCATCGGTTCAGGTGGGTCAGGTATCGGCATCGGGCTGCTGCGGTCACAACCATCGACGGACCTATTGTGAAAACCTTGAGAACTTTCAATCTCCCGATAAGGGCAGCAACCGCCCCGCTTTTCTCACCCCGCAGTCCCCATCGGATGGCTACAGTTCCAAGTGTCTTTCACGCTATCCAGAGGGCTTCGCCATGTTCACCAACCACCGCCCCGCCAGAATCTGCAGTTGTCGGTCGGCCCATGCGCTTCGCACACGCATGACGCGGGCATTGGCATCGGTGGCTGTGGGTATGGTTCTGAGCCTGGGTGGAGGCATGGCCATGGCACAAGGTGCGAACCACTCGGTGGACCAGATCGCGCGCGACTGGCTGGACCAGGCGTTGGCCAACCAGTCGCCCGCCAGTCCCACGGGGCCGCTGCGCCCCGAGGTGGTCATAGGACAGCTGGACCCACGGCTGCAGCTGGCACCCTGTGCGCGGGTGGAGGCCTATTTGCCCCGCAATACCCAGCTGTGGGGCCGCACGCGGGTGGGGCTCAAGTGCCTGGAAGGCCCTGTGGCCTGGAATGTGTTCCTGCCCATCACCGTCAAGGCCTGGGGGCCGGCCTGGGTCATCCGGCAAACCGTCCCCACCCATGCGGTGCTGACCGCCGCCGATGCAGAACTTGTGCCCGAGGTGGACTGGGCCGATGCGCGCTCACCCATCGTGGCCTTACAAGAAGACTGGGTGGGCATGCAAGCCGCTTTCACCCTGCTGCCCGGCCAGGCGGTCCGACAAAACGCCGTGCGGGCGCCCCAGGTGTTTGCGGTGGGCACCCAGGTCCGGGTGACCGCCAGCGGCGCCGGGTTTGAGATGTCCGCCACCGCCCAGGCCCTGAGCGCGGGCTACGTGGGTCAACAGGCCCGGGTGAAGCTGAGCAACGGCAAAATGATTTCCGGCCAGGTCGGCTCGGACGGGTCCGTCCAAGTCAATCTGTGACACCTCCGCGCAAACCCTGGCCATCACCTCAAAAAAAGGGTTAAGTCCGCGCCGCTGGGGCCGATAGTCTTTCCATACCGTTCCTTTGGGGACTTGGAGAGCGCCATGAAACTAGACCTGATGTCCGAAATTCAAACCGGTTCGCCCGCCGCTGGAGCCAGCAAACCGATTGAACGCCCTGCCACCGGTGCAGCGGGCCAAGGCCGTCTCACCGCTGGAGCTGGCACAGGGACACCACCCCCCAGCAGTACGACGGTGACGCTGTCGCCGCAATCGCAGGCACTGGCCACCCAGGGCAGCAACGCGGATGTGGACACCGCCAAAGTCGAGTCGATCAAAACCTCGATTGCCAACGGAAGCTTCACCATCAACGCAGAAGCCATTGCCGACAAGCTGCTGTCCAACGCCAGCGAAATGCTCTCTGCCGCACGGCGCTGACCACCGCGCACTCTCCCCGCCACGGCGGCTCATGACCTGAGCCGCCGTTTGTCGTTGGGCCACCCACCAACATCACTTCGCCGTCGTCCAGTGTGTAAGCTCACGCCATGACCAGCCCCATTCTCTCCGCCATCAACCGGCACATCGACGCAGCCGATGCCGCCTTGCTGGCCCAGGATGCACCCGCCGCCACACAGGCCTGCCAGCAGCTGCAAACCCTGCTGCAAGAGAGCGTCCGGGGCGCCACCCGGGAAGATTGGTCGCAGGGACCTGCGCTGGTGGAGGCCCGCCTGACCGAACAGCGCCTGCAGCGTCTGCGCCAAACCCTGCTGCAACAGAGCGCTGCCACCACCCGCGCACTGGCCGTGCTGTTGCCTGAGCCAGTGGGTGTCGGCTATGGTGCCCCCTCGGCCTTTGGCACCGGCTACAAGGCGCCACACACCAAGCGCTACCAGGCCTGAAGCGCCACAGGCGCCAGCGAAAGGCGCGCCAGCTGGCGCGGTGCGTGCCTCAGCCCAGCGGCATGTAGTCCGTCTGGTAGCTGCGACTGCCCACCTTCACCGGCTGCTGGGGTGAGCGCCCTTGGCGAATGGCCTCCTCAAACGCCACCAGTTCCTCGGGGGTCACACCCTCAAAATCGCCTGACCGGGCTTCCAGCAAGGTGTCCGGGAACCCATCGTCGCTGTCGGCGGAGGCCTTTGGGTGTTTGGCGGCCGCGTGCGATGCAGACACCGTTGGTGGTGGCAAAAACCCGGTGTTGGCAGACATGGGGCTCGCACCTGCAGCCGTGAACGGCTGCTGCGGGGGCTGTGGCGGTAGAGCCGAGGGCTGACTGTGCGCACTGTGCGGCGGGTCCTGCGGCAATGTTGCCCACTCCGACGCAGCCGCGGGCTCAGCCGCCGGCGAGCGGATCACCGCGGTCACGGCCTGGTTCAGGCGCCAATAGACGCCATCCACACCCACCCGGTACCGCTGGGCAGCAGTTTGGACAATTTCAGACTCCATGGACTGCCACTCACCCAAAGAGCCCATGGGCCTAAGGTCTGGCAGGGGCTTGAGTTCCAGCATGACGGCGAAGCGGTGGCCCCGCGCATCCACATGGGTGACCCCCATCCGGTAACCCGCCGATGGAATGCCATGTGCTGCCAGCACACTGCGCACAGCCTCACTTGCCATCTTGCGGCGAAACGCCATGCGCTCTTCCAGCGTCATTGGCATTTGCCCATGGGGCTGTGGCGGCTCAACCGCCGCAGCGGGTGCGGATCCCAACCATTTTTTCAGCCACAACATGGCACAACCCTCCAGTCAACGTTTCTGTTCCAGCTTCCAAAGCCCCAACCCAGATGCAAGGGCAGTGCCAGTTTGACAACACTCCCTGCACGGGGCTCAGAGCCCTGATCCCTGGCGCTGCATGCCACGAGCGCACGCAAGGCAAGTGTAAGATGCCGCGCCACCAGCCCACGCGGCCGCATCCGGCCTGCGCCCACCCCGACCGATCCAACAACCTACAGGCCCGCCGTGGAGTTTGTCACCCATTTTTTACAGGCCATGGTCATCGTGCCGCTGACGCTGTTGCCCATCATCAACCCGATCAGTGGCGCGCCGGTGTTTTTGGCCACTGCGGGCCGCGATGACCAGACCGTGCGGCAATTGGCGCGCCAGGTGGCGGTGAACTGCTGGTATGTGCTGGTGGTGTCGATGCTGATTGGCACCTACGTGCTGGAGCTGTTTGGCATCTCCTTGCCGATTGTGCGCATCGGCGGTGGCCTGCTGGTGGCATCAACAGGCTGGCGCATGCTCAACAGCCAGGACCGCGACGAGGTCAGACAGGCTGTGGCCGACAGCCACCCGGTGGCTTTGTCTCGGACCGAGGTGGTTCGGCTGAGCTTTTTCCCCATCACCTTTCCGCTGACCACGGGGCCAGGCACCATCGCAGCCGCCATCGCGCTCGGGGCCAAACTGCCCAGCCAGCCAGCCCTGTATGTGGTGGCGGCGTTTGTGGCGGTGCTGGGCACGGCCATCACCGCACTGGTCATTTACCTGGTGTACCGGCACTCCGGCAAGCTCATGCAGCGGCTGGGCGACATCGGTGCGCTCGTCATGCTGCGGCTGGCGGCCTTCATGCTGCTGTGCATTGGCATCGAAATCATCTGGGCCGGCTGGCTGGAACTGAACCAACTGCCTCGCCCATGAGGCCCACCCCACCTGACCGCACCCCGCTGCGGCTCAACCCACGAGGCACCCGCATGCAACTGCCGACCCACGCAACCACCTCCACCCGCTTCCCCGCCCTGTCCGCCGCACTGCACCCCACCCGCGCAACGGCTGCCGCCAAGGCAGCGGCGGTCGCGCTTCTGTTCATGGGTGGGCTGGGGGCCAGTGTGCCAGCCCGCGCCGAGCGGGTGGGCGAGGTCAGCACGGTATTCAAATGGTTGGGAGCCAACCACAAGATCGTGGTGGATGCCTACGACGACCCCAAAGTCAAAGGCGTGACGTGCTACGTGTCACGCGCCAAAACGGGGGGCATCTCCGGCTCGTTGGGCCTGGCCGAGGACAAGGCCGATGCCTCCATCGCCTGCCGACAGGTCGGACCGATTGCATTCCAGGGCAAGCCCCTCAAGCGGCAAGAAGAGGTGTTCAGCGAACGCATCTCGCTGGTGTTCAAAAAGCTGACTGTGGTTCGCATGGTGGACCCATCCCGCCGGACCCTGGTGTACCTGACCTACTCCGACCGGATCATTGAGGGTTCGCCCCAAAACAGCGTCACCGCTGTGGCACTGGGCCCCGAGGTGGTGCTGCCGCCCATCGACTGAGCGGTCTTCCATCAAAAAAACCACCCCTCAGGGTGGTTTTTCCGGGTGGACGCGGTCAGCGCGGCACCAGGAACACCGCCTTCTCCGTCACCTGGTGGTGCGCCTCACCAGTGGACCGGATCACGAAGTGGATGGGATGCGACCCGGACGCCGCCGCGCCCGGCGGCAGCTGGATGCGCACCGCCATAGAGCGCACCTCGGTGGGCAGCACATCAATCTCTGGCTCCGACGCCAGCCGCAGGCCTGGCAATCCGTCCACCGTCAGGGCGTAGCGCTGCGTGGACTCGGTGGCATTCATGATCTGCAGGCGGAATACGTTCTCGATGTAACCCTGCTCGACCTGGCGAGCAAGCGCACCCCGGTCGCGGATCACGTCCACCTTCAGCGGCACCCGCAGGTAGAGGCTGACCCCCACCGCCACACAGATGGCGGCCAGAATACCGGTGTACACCAACACCCTGGGTCGCATGGCGCGCTTGATCATCTGCGCCGTGGTCCAGCCATTGGTCATGCCGTTTTGGGTGGAGTATTTGATGAGCCCTTTGGGGTAGCCCACCTTGTCCATGACCTCGTCGCAGGCATCGATACATGCACCACAGCCAATGCACTCGTACTGCAGGCCCTTGCGGATGTCGATGCCTGTGGGGCACACCTGCACACACAAGGTGCAGTCCACGCACTCGCCCAAGCCCAACGCCTTGGGGTCGGCGCTTTTCTTGCGTGCTCCACGGGGCTCTCCACGGGCTTCGTCATAGGTGACGATCATGGTGTCTTTGTCAAACATGGCGCTCTGGAAGCGGGCGTAGGGGCACATGTACTTGCACACCTGCTCGCGCATGAAGCCAGCATTGCCATAGGTGGCAAAACCATAGAAAAACACCCAGAACGACTGCCATGGCCCCAGAGAAGCAGCCACCGACAACGCCGCCAACTCTCGGATGGGGGTGAAGTAGCCCACAAATGTGAAGCCCGTCCAGAGCGAAAACACCACCCACAGCGCGTGCTTGGTGGCCTTTTTGCCCAACTTGGCGGCCGAGGCACCGCTTTTGTCCAGGCGCATGCGGGCCGAGCGGTCTCCCTCGACCTTGTGCTCTATCCACATGAAAATTTCGGTGTACACCGTTTGCGGGCAGGCGTAGCCGCACCACAGGCGCCCGGCCACTGCGGTGAACAGAAACAGCGCCAGTGCGGAAATAACGAGCAGGCCCGTCAGGTAGATGAAGTCCTGCGGGTACAGCACCAGCCCGAAAATGAAAAAGCGCCGGGCCTCCAGGTCAAACAGAATGGCCTGGCGGGCATTCCACTCCAGCCAGGGCAGGCCATAAAACACGATCTGGGTGATCCAGACCAGCGCCCAGCGCCATTTGGAGAACAAGCCGTGCACGGCTTTGGCGTAAATCGCCTGTCCGGACTGGTACAGAGACACCAGCACCTCTTCAGAGGCACCGGCCGAGGTGGCATTGGATTGGGGGTCTGGCGGGGTCGTCATAGGGCTGTTCCGGGAGAGAGAAGGTGAGTGAATGTTCCAATTTTCGTGCCACGCCGGACCCTGGGCGACAAACCGCTTGGACCAGCCAGAAAAACCTATTGCAAATCATGGCGCTTTGGCACAGCCACCAGCCGTGGACACGACCTTAACCTCCGCCAAACCACCCTGCGCCACCGCCTTCGGCCTGCGGAAAAACCGCCAAAATGGCAGTCAAACCACCCGGCAACCTACGCAGCCGACACATTTGGCAGGATGTCCACCCCTGGGTGAACATGACCACCATCTGCAACAGCCACAAAGGATACTCCCCCTTTGGCGGACTTTTTTACATGAAATTGACATTATTCGCTGGTCTTGATTGATATAAATGCTTTTTTTATTGCAGCAATTGTCCCCAAAACCCCATCCGTCCGTGTGGGGTTTGGGCTACACACCCACGCCTGTCGGCTGCAGAAGCGCCTGCACCTGCCCGAACAGCCGGGTCGCACGCACAATGGGGTGGCACCGTTATTGCTCCGAACAACGGCAAACCGTCCAAAGGCTCACATGGTTCGCATGCAGTTTTCTCTCTCGCTCCAGTACGACGTTGGTTTTCCGGGGGCAGATTTCATCTTCAACATCCAGGCCGCCCACACCCGCCAACAGACCGTGGTGGCCGAGCGCCTCACCATCAACCAGGATGTGCCCACCCGCTCCCACACCGACCGCAGCACCTTGGCACGCAGCCTGCGCCTGACGGCAGTGCCAGGCCCACTGCACCTGCACTACGAGGCCACGGTGGACCTGGCAGCCCATGCCTGCGCACCAGAACACCTGCGCGAGGTCCCGGTCGCCCAACTGCCCGACCAGGTGCTGATGTACCTGTACCCCAGCCGCTACTGCCAGTCCGACCAACTGAGCCAACTGGCCAACTCGCTCTTCGGCGCCATGCCCCATGGCGGACCACGGGTACAGGCCATCCAGGCCTGGGTGCAGCGGGAGGTGAAGTTCCAGTCCAACACCAGCACCTCCACCACCTCGGCCATCGACACCCTCAGGGACCGCATGGGCGTGTGCCGGGACTTTGCCCACCTCATGATTGCGCTGTGTCGGGCACTGAACATCCCGGCGCGCTTCACCACCGGCACCGACTATGGGGCCGATCCGGCGCTGGGGCCGCCCGACTTCCACGCGTACGTCGAGGTGTACCTGGAGAACCGCTGGTACATGCTGGACCCATCGGGCACCGGTATTCCCATGGGGTTCATCCGCATTGGCACCGGGCGGGATGCGGCGGACGTGTCGTTTGCCACCATCTTTGGACCCGTGGGCACACAGGCACCGGCCATCCAGATGACCGCCATCACCGACTCGACCAGCGGTGCGGGCTGGCAGCGCCCGGTGCACCGCCACGAGCTGCTGTCCACCGACCAGCTCCACTGACAACGCCCGCAGCCGCCGCGCGGGCGCTCACCCTGCCGACATCACCCCCATGCACATTCCCCTTCGCATCAAGCGTGTGGACTCCATCACCGAGCTGGACCCTGGCGACGCGGGGTGCGTGGCCATCAGCGGCTCCCACGGTGGCACCAGCGCCGCCCGCTACGCCTTGGCCGCGCGGCCCTTGCTGAGTGTGTTCAACGATGCGGGGGTGGGCCTCAGGCAGGCAGGTATCGCCGCGCTGGCCGAGCTGCAGGCGCACGGCCTGGCGGCATGCACCGTGGCCCACACCAGCGCCTGCATCGGCAGCGCCGACAGCGCCTGGGACAGCGGGGTGATCAGCCACGCCAACCCAAACGCCCTGGCCCTGGGTATGCAACCGGGCTTGGCCCTGCAAGTGGCCATTGGCGCGCTGCACAGCCGCATGGAAGGCCTCAGCCCCCCGAGCGCTTGACGGTGTGGCCCCGCTGGCCGAGCCACCCGACCACCTTGTCGCAGTGGTCACCCTGCACCTCGATGACGCCATCTTTCACCGTCCCCCCGCTGCCACAGGCGGCCTTGAGCTGCTTGGCCAGGGCCTGCAGTGCGCCGTCGTCCAGCGCCAGCCCTTTGACGAGGGTGACAGCCTTGCCACCCCTACCCTTGGTTTCGCGCGAGACGCGCACCACCCCGTCGCCCTTGGGCACGGGTTTGGCGTGGCACACGCACGCGGCCACCGGATGGCGGCAGGCGGGACACATGCGCCCGCCATCGGTGGAGTACACCAGTGAAGACGCGGCCAATTGGGCAGACAGGGCGTGTTTCAGGCTCATAGAATGCAAAAATATCTATAGCTAAATATTATTTATGGATAAGCGATAAAGTCATTTTTATTCATTAATCGCTTGTCCAAGGCAGCAAGGCCTTGGCCGACGCGATGCGAACCTGCAGGTCCACCTGCGGATCGTTCATCAGCTGGCGCAAAAACGCGCGCGGACCACCTGGCGAGCCCTGGCCGGGCGGTGCGGCATCTGGTGGCGCAGGCGGGGTGCTGTCGCTGGCGTTCACTGCGGCCGCCAGGCTGTGGGGGGTCAGGGCGCTGTCTGCCGGTGGCGCCAGCCGCGCCAGTGCCCGCTCGAAATCAGCCATCGGCATGGGAACCAGGCGCGCGAGCACATCGGCCTGGGCATTGGGGTTGGGCAGCCGGTCCAGCCAGGGTTCGTCCTCGAAAATTCGGGCAAGGTCTGCCGCAACAAATGCCGACCACTGCCCAGGCAGCACCTCGCGGCACGGCAGGTGGTCGGCTGGTTGCCAGCACCTGCTGTCCGGTTCGCCTGTGCTGGTGCAGGGCATGAGAACAGTACGCTCCAGCGGCAACTGGGCCAGGTAGCGTGCCCGCAAGCCCGCCACAAAAGCGGCCGCCCGCGCATGCGGCACCGCCTCGGCGAGCGAAAACCACAGCCAGTGCCCATCGGTACCAGAGACCGCGATGGCTGGCGCGGGCAGCCCGAAGTCGGCCTGCACGCCATGCCACACCGTGGCCAGGTGGTCCCACTGCGCGGGCTTGCGCACACCCAGCACCAGGGCACGCACTGCATCCGCTGCGCTTGCCGCACCACCGTCGGCCAGCGGCAACCTGGCCAAGGGTGGCGAGGACGGCGGAGGCATCAGGTAAAGGCGGCGGAGTTCGGCGTCGAGTCGGCTCATGGCGGCTGGGGCAGGTAGAACACAGGGGGCAAGGTGTACCACAGACCACGGGCGCCCTCTGCCTACTCCCCAACCACGCGACCATGGCACCGCAGCCCAGGCCTCGTGCCCCGACCAGACTCAGGGTCGAAGGGCGGTTTGGTTCTTGACCGCGCGCACGCCGTTGACCTTTTGCGCCAGGCTGGTCGCCATGACCTGCTCTTCCACACTCCTGGCAAAGCCGGACAGCATCACCGTGCCGTTGAGGGTCTCGATACCGATGGCGGCGGCATCCACGCGTTTGCTTTCGATGAAGCGCGCCTTCACGGCGGTGGTAATGGCGGTGTCGTCCACATACGCCCCCACGGTTTCCTGGCCGCGTGTGACGGCGCAGCCGGTGGTGGTCAGCAGGGCAGCGGCGGTGACCATGGCGGCGAGGGTGTAGCGGGTGATCATGGGGCAGGTCCAATCGAGTGGGGTCTAGGGTCGCCAGTGAGGCGCAAGGTAGGGAGGGGGTCGGGAGCCCCCATCCGGTGGACTGAATATACGGACACGCCTTGCAGCGGGCCATTGGCAGACACCGCGAGGGCGTGTAGGACAAGACCGCGCCTGCGTCCCTATGTAGCCATTGGCAGGGACTCGGGCAGCGTGGCGGTGACCACCGTGCCCCGGCCAGGGGACGACACAAGCACCAGCACCCCACCCTCTGACGCCACCCGAAAGCGCATACCCAGCAGGCCGAACGCCGACTTGGCCGGAGCCTCTGTATCAAAGCCCACCCCGTCGTCCCGAATGGACACCGTCACCCGCCCGTGCGACGTGCCCAGCGTGATCCAGACCTGGCGGGCGGCAGCGTACTTGCTGATGTTGGTGATGGCCTCTTGCACCAGCCGGTACACCACCAACTCGGCACTGGCGCTCAGACCAACAGGCTGCAGCTCGCACACCACCGGGGTGGCGGATTGGTCCGAGAACTCCTGCGCCAGAATCTCCAGCGTGGGCACCAGGCCCAGGTTGCCCAGAGTAGAAGGCCTGAGGTCTTCAATGATGCGGCGGCCCAGCGCAATGCTTTGGTTGAGGGTGAGGACCAGGTGCGCGAGCCGCTCCAGGGCCTCGGGCGCATGGCCCGCCAGGCGGGACCTGATGCGCGCGGCGTCCAGCTTGGCCGATGTCAGCAGCGAACCCAGCTCATCGTGCAGGTTGCGCGCCAGGCGGTTGCGTTCGTCCTCGCGGGCGGTTTGCAAGTGGCAGGTCAGCTCGGTGAGCTGTGCCGTGCGCAGCACCACCTCGTCCTCCAGCCGGTCTCGCTCGGCCTGCACCACGTTGTTCAGGCGGACCTCCTGCTGCTTGAGCTCCTCGGTCCGCCGCAGGAACAGGTACAGCGCCAGCAGGCTGACGGCGGTCAGCAGCGCCATACCGACACGTCGGCCCAACAACGTGGCATGAAGCGCCTCGCGGCCAGCTTCGGCCTGCCTGGCTTGGACCGCCAGCAGCTCGGTACTGCGCGCGCGTATGGCATCCATCTGCTGCTTGTTGGCTGCGCTCAGCACAATGTCGGTGCTGGCGGCGCTGTTGCCCGCATCGTGCAGGCGAATGGCTACCGCCAGCTCCGAGAGCTTGGCCTCGGTCAGTGCACGCAAAGGGGCCAGCTCTGGGGCCGCAGTGGCGGTGGCGGCGTAGTACAGGTCCAGCCGCTGGAACGATTCGCCAATGTCGTTGAGCGCTTCGTCATAAGGCACCAGGTATTCGTGGCGATTGGTCAGCAGGTAGCCACGTTGCCCCGCCTCGGCGGCCAGAACGCTTTGTTGAAGCCGCTGGATGTCGCCATGGGCAGCGCCGATGGCCGCCAAGTCGCCCAGCGCCTTGACGGACTGCAAATAAGCGCCCTCGCTGATCACCACCATCGCCACTGCCGCGAGCAACGCCAAGGGCAGGACGACTCGGGTGCGTGTAAAGCCAGTGACCCGTTGCATGCGCAGCCCTTCGTTTGTCACCGGCGCACTGCGACGCAGACCAAACCGATGCACCATTGTCAACGACCGGAGCGCGCGGCCAATGCGGTGCAGTGGGTCATCAATGCTTCGATTTCGTTGGACTTATCAAACACCCGGTCCGCGCCCAAGGCCAGGCATTGGCGGCGCATGGCCGGGGTGGCGCAGTTGCTGAGCACCACCATGCGGTGTCGCTGCGGCAGCGCCTGCGCCGCCCTGAGCACGCCCAGACCGGAACCGCTCTGGAGGTAGATGTCGACGATGACCAGGCCAACCGGGTGCAGGGGATCGGCCAGCCAGCGCACGGCACTCGCCTCGTCGGCGGCCACCCCCACGACCCGGGCATGCACCAACTCTTCGAGCGTGGCGATCAGATTTTCGCGGATCACCGCGTTGTCTTCGACAAGGTAGATGTTGAGCAAGTGGGTCTGGCACGTGGTGACGGGGCTGGGGGGAGGCCGCTTGAGCGTAGCCACCACTGGCCAGGCAGACCAGGGATCCGGGCCGCGACCGGCTGTAGGACAGCGCCTACACGGTCCTGGCCACCCGCCAGCAGGTCATGTGCACCAGTGCAACTGGCGGATGTAGGACATCGACTACCTCGACACGCGGTGCAGTCTGCTGTGCAGGGCTGGTCTTGCGCCATACGCTCGTGTCAGTCCACGCAAACACTGCGACCCCACACCACGCCGCCCAACGGCAACAGGAGAAATCACATGCTGCAAACCATTGCCATCGTCCTCATCGTGCTCTGGCTGCTCGGAATGGTCAGCGCCTACACCATGGGTGGCTTCATTCACATCCTGCTGGTCATTGCGGTCATTGTGGTTTTGCTGCGGGTGATCCAAGGTGGTCGACTGTGACACCCACCCTGGCCGGGCTGCATGCGGACGAAACCCCAACATCCGTCAATCAACACAGGTAAACCAACCATGAACTCCATCAAGATGGCCGGCATTGCACTCATCCTAGCCGGGGCGCTGGGCCTGGCCTACGGCAGCTTCAGCTTCACCCAACAGACACACGAAGCCCAGGTGGGGCCTGTCACCCTGTCCGTCACGGAGACGCAGACCGTCAACGTCCCCCTCTGGGTGGGCATTGGTGCCATCGTGATCGGTGCTGCGTTGCTGCTGGTCGGCAACAAGCAGGGTTGACCCCTCAGACCGCGGTGTCACACACCCACCCTGACAAACACCACACCAACGGACACACCCCATGAAAACACTGGCCATCCTGACCCTCGCGTGCGCCCTGGCGCTGCCTGCCCTTGCCGAAACCCGCATTGGCGTCTCCATCGGCATCAACGCCCCCGGCCAATACGGGCGCATCGACATCAACAACTACCCGCAGCCCACGCTGGTGTTCGCGCAGCCCATCGTCCAGGCGCCCTCGCCAGTGGCCATCCACCAGCGGCCCATCTACCTGTATGTGTCACCACGCCACCAGGCCGACTGGGGCCGCTACTGCGGCCGATACAGCGCTTGCGGACAACCGGTGTACTTCGTTCAGGAAACCTGGGTGCAAGACGAGTACCGCCGAGAGCACGACAACCGCAATGGACGGAAAAAAGATAAGAACAAAGACAAGCACGGTCACCGTGACCGGGGTGGTCGCTGACGCGCCCATGGATTCGGGCGGCACGGCAGCCACCGTGGGTGGCGCGGTCGTCGGCGGCCCTACTGAATCAGGCCGTGCTTGAGCGCGTAGTAGGTCAGGTGGCTGTTGGACGACAGGCGCATGGTCTCCATCACCCGCGTGCGGTAGGTGCTGACTGTTTTGACGCTGAGCGACATGCTCTGGGCCATGTGGCCCACGGTCTCGCCCTTGGCCAGGCGCAGAAACACCTGCAATTCCCGTTCTGACAGTTGCTCGTGCAGTGGCTGCTCGCCGCCCGCCCCCAGGCCCTCGGCCAACCGCTCGGCCACCGCAGCGGTGATGTACTTGCGACCGCGCACCACCGTGCGAATGGCTTTGACGATGTCTTGCGGATCGCAGTCTTTGTTGAGGTAGCCGCTGGCCCCGTGGCGCAACAGTGTGGTGGCGTAGTGCTCCTCGGCGTACCCGCTCAGGATGAGCACCGGCAAGTCTGGCGCTCGGGCCTTGATGCCTGCCAGCACATCCACCCCACCCTGGTCGGGCATGCCGATGTCAAGCACCACCACATCAACACCCCCCTGGCGCACGATGTCCAGTGCCTCACGGCCGTTGGCGGCCTCGGCCACCACGCTGAAATCGGACTGGTCCGCAAAAAACTGGCGCAGCCCGGCACGAACCAAGGCGTGGTCGTCAACGACGGCAATTCGAATCATGGTCGGGGCGTCCTGTGTGGGCTGAATGGTCGCGCCCTTTCGGACGCACCTGTCCCATTAAACACGCTCCAGCGGCGGGTAGGTGAACGTGAATGCGTGCCTTGAACCGCGCCTTGCAAACCGCGCAAGGCCAAAGGGTCATCACTCCACCGTCACCGATTTGGCCAGGTTACGGGGCTTGTCCACGTCGGTTCCGCGCGCACAGGCGGTGTGGTAGGCCAACAGCTGCAGCGGCACCACATGTAGCAGTGGGCTGAGCAGGCCGTAGTGCTCGGGCATGCGGATGACGTGCAGGCCCTCGCCGCTTTCAATCTGGCTGTCGGCATCGGCCAGCACATACAGCACGCCGCCGCGGGCACGCACCTCTTGCATGTTGCTTTTCAGCTTTTCCAGCAGCGCGTCGTTGGGCGCCACCGTGACCACCGGCATGGCGCTGGTCACCAGCGCCAGGGGGCCGTGCTTCAACTCACCCGCCGGGTAGGCCTCGGCGTGGATGTAGCTGATTTCCTTGAGTTTGAGCGCACCTTCCAGCGCAATGGGGTAGTGCAGCCCACGGCCCAGGAACAGCGCGTTCTCTTTGGCCACAAACTGCTCGGCCCAGCCGATGAGCTGCGGCTCCAGCGCCAGCACGGCCTGCAGGGCAACCGGCAGGTGGCGCATCTCTTTCAGGTACCCGGCCTCCTGCTCAGGCGTGAGCCTGCCCTTGGCCTGGGCCAGCGCCAACGTGAGCAAAAACAGCCCGGCCAGTTGGGTGGTGAAGGCCTTGGTGCTGGCCACGCCAATTTCCACCCCCGCACGGGTGACGTAGGCCAGCTTGCATTCGCGCACCATGGCGCTGGTGGCCACGTTGCAGATGGTCAGGGTGTGGTGCATGCCCAGGGACTGGGCGTGGCGCAGGGCGGCCAGGGTGTCGGCGGTTTCGCCACTTTGGCTGATGGTGACGATGAGCTGGCGCGGATTGGGCACGCTGGTGCGGTAGCGGTACTCGCTGGCCACCTCCACCTGTGTGGGAATGCCGGCAAGGTCTTCCAGCCAGTATTTGGCCGCGCAACCGCTGTAGTAGCTGGTGCCGCAGGCCAGAATCAGCACCGAATCAATCGCCTGGAAGGTGGCGTGTGCACCCTGCCCTGGGGCGGGGAGGTTAACGGCCTCGAACAGCTCGGGGGTGATGCCCTCGACCCCCGCCAGCGTGTCGGCAATGGCGCGGGGTTGCTCGAAGATTTCTTTCTGCATGTAGTGGCGGTACGGGCCCAGCTCGGCCGCACCGCTGTGCGCGTGCACGGTGCGCACGGGGCGCTGCACGGGTGTGCCTGCGGCATCGGTGATCCAGTACTTGCCCAGTTGCAGATCCACCAGGTCGCCTTCTTCCAGGTAGATGATCTGGTCGGTCACCCCGGCCAAGGCCATGGCGTCGCTGGCCAGAAAATGCTCGCCAAACGCATTGGGCTCACCACCCGAGGGCTGACCCACGCCCAAAATGAGCGGCGACCCCGACCGGGCCCCAACCACCCGCTGCGGCTCGTCTTTGTGCATCACAGCAATGGCAAACGCACCGTGCAGCTGCTGTGTGGCGGCCAGCACGGCAGCAAACAGGTCGCCGTCGTACAGGTGGTCCACCAGGTGGGCAATGACCTCGGTGTCGGTCTGGCTGTCGAACACATAGCCCTTGGCCTGCAGCTGGGCGCGCAGGCTGTCGTGGTTTTCGATGATGCCGTTGTGCACCAGCGCCACCCGGGCCGGGGCCACGGGCACGGTGGACTGCGGCGAGGTGGCGTGCATGCGCCCCGTGGTGTCTGGCCCCAGACTGAAGTGGGGGTGGGCGTTGTGCACCGCTGGGGCACCATGGGTGGCCCAGCGGGTGTGGGCAATGCCGGTGCCGCTGGCGATGTGCTCGGCCTGCACCTGAGCCATCAGCTCGGCCACACGGGCGGTGCTGCGCGCCCGGCTCAGGCCCCGCTCCAGCACAGGCGTGGTGTCGTCGGACGCGGCCGATGCACCGTGCACCGCCAACCCGCAGCTGTCATACCCCCGGTACTCCAGCCTCTGCAAACCCTGCACCAGCACAGGAACGATGTTGCGGCCAGATACCGCTGCGACGATGCCACACATGAACCACCCCTTAAACAATCAATGGGCACATGCTAGGCGCAGCGGTGTGATTTTAGGTTTCAATTTTCAGCCACCATTGAAATAAAATTCAACGATCGACGGACAATGAAATTTTCAAAAAGAACCAACAATATAAATTGCCAATGAATTCAAACATCACCCTGGACGCCACCGACCTGGCTCTGCTGGACCTGCTGCAGACCGACGCCAGCCTGAGCAACCTGGCGCTGGCCGAGGCGGTGCATGTGTCGCCGCCCACCTGCCTGCGCCGTGTGAAGCGGCTGACCGAGGCGGGACTGATCGAGCGGCAGGTGGCCGTGCTCAACGCCGACCGCCTGGGTCAGTTGCTGGGTCACGGGTTGACGGCGATTGTGGAGGTGTCGCTGGACCGCCAGAGCGCCGAGGCGCTGGACGCCTTCGAGGCCCGCGCCGTGGCCGATGGCGGCGTACAGCAGTGCCACCGCGTGAGCCCTGGCCCTGACTTTTGCCTGGTGGTGACCGTGGCCGACATGCCCGCTTACCACGCGCTGGCACAGCGCCTGTTCACCGCAGACGCCAGTGTGCGCAACGTCAAGGCTTTTTTCAGCGTGAAGCGGGCAAAATTTGAAACAAAATGGCCACTACCGCTTGATGGCAATTGATAGCTTGCTATTTTTTAAATTTAATAGCAAAGACCTCAATAAAATCAAGCACCAGGTGGCATTATTATTTGATCTTCTTCACTGGTCTTGACCACCCGCCCAAGCTCACCTGCTTGCCGCGTGCCACACTCAATGCGCCGGGCGGTGTGCTTTTGGTGATGGTGCTGCCGCCGCCCACCGTGCCACCCGCGCCAATGGTGACCGGGGCCACCAGCACGCAGTTGCTGCCCACATGCACATCGGCCTCAATGACGGTGCGGTGTTTGTTGGCCCCGTCGTAGTTGGCGGTGATGCTGCCCGCGCCGTAGTTCACGCGCTCGCCCACGGTCGCGTCGCCCAGGTAGGCCAGGTGGTTGGCCTTGGCCCCGGCGGCCAGGGTGGAATTCTTCACCTCCACAAAGTTGCCGATGTGCACCTCTGGCCCCAAGTCGGCCCCCGGGCGCAGGCGGGCAAATGGGCCAACCAGAGCGCCAGCGCCCACGGTCACGCCGAGCTTCTCGCCGTCGATGTGGGTGTAAGGGTGGATGACCGCACCGTCTGCAATCACCACGTTGGCAATGCAGCAGTTGGCACCTATGCGCACACCGTTGCCCAGCACCACCGTGCCGTCAAACACAGCGTTGATATCGATGTCAACATCGGTGCCGCAGGCCAGGCTGCCCCGCAGGTCGAAGCGGGCTGGGTCGGCCAGGCGCACGCCCTGGGTCATGAGCTGTTCGGCCAGGCGGCGCTGGTGGGCACGCTCCAACTCGGCCAGCTGCAGGGGACTGTTCACACCCGCCACCTGCACCGCATCGGCAATGCGGTGGGCGCGCACGCTGCAGCCGTCGGCCACAGCAAACTTGACCACATCAGTCAGGTAGTACTCGGCCTGGGCATTGCGGTTGTCCAGCCTGCCCAGCCAGCCCCGGAGCAAAGCCGTGGGCACGGCCATGATGCCGCTGTAAATCTCGGTGATCTGGCGCTGCACGTCGGTGGCGTCTTTGTGCTCCACGATCGCCAGCACCTCGCCGTCGTCGTTGCGCACGATGCGGCCATAGCCAGTGGGGTCGGGCATGGTCAGTGTGAGCAGGGCCAGGTGGCGACCGGCACACACATTCAGCAGGGCCTGCAGGGTGGCGGCTTCGGTCAGCGGCACATCGCCCGACAGCACCAGGGTGATGCCGTCATCGGCCAGCACCGGCAGGGCCTGCTGCACCGCGTGGCCGGTGCCCAGCTGGGGCTCCTGGCGCACAAAGCGCAACGCTGGCGGAGTGGTGGCCGTGACTCCATCAGCCAAATTCCGCACACCAAAATGTCGCTCAGCGCTTGCGTGACTTGCCAACACAGCTTCCACTTCCGCAGCACCGTGCCCAGTGATGACCACCACCTGGCGCGCACATACCCGCGCGGCGGTGTCAATCACATGTCCAGCCAAAGCGCGACCGCCCAAGCGGTGCAACACTTTGGGTGTCTTGCTTTTCATGCGGGTGCCCTTGCCCGCTGCCATCACCACCACATCCACTGGTTTGTCCATGCTCCGCCCCCGGTTGACTGTCTCTGGCTCCCCGCCCCCTGCGGACGGGGTTGCGCCGTGCGGCGGCATGATACGCGTCACCCTTGCCCGCCTCCTGACTGCGCTGCTGGGCCTGGTGGTGGCGCTGGTGCTCAGCGGCTGTGGGCTCGTCAGCTTGGGCTACCCCCGGCTGCCGGACCTCGGACTGGTGTGGATGCAGCGGCAGGTGGACCTGAGGCCCGAACAGGCCGAGCAGTGGCGGCAAGACTTGCACGGTGTGCTGGTCTGGCACCGCCGCACCCAGCTGACCACCGCCGCCGACCTGCTGGCCCGCTGGCAAACCCTGGCCATCACCGACCTCAGCGCCAGCGACATTTGCCGCGAGGCCGACGCGGTACGCCTCCTGGTGGATGCCACGACCCCACAACTGCTGCCCGCCATGGTGCGGCTGGCCGGATCGCTGGATGCCGAGCAGCGCGCAGCGCTGGCCGTCTCTCAACAAGAGCGGCTGGCCGAGTTCCGTCAGCAGCACATGGGCGAATCCACACCCAAGGCCGCTTGGTGGCCAAGGGCACAGGCCGCCACCCCCTTGGCCCCACCAACGGCGCCTTCCGCTGCCATGCAGCCACCCGACGCAAGCCTGCCCATGGCGATGCGCTCCGCCAGCCTGAACAAGCGCCTGGAGCAGGCGGTGGACCGCTATGAGATGCTGTATGGGCGACTCAGCCCCGCCCAGGTGCAGGCGCTCAAGGCCTCGCTGGAGCAGTCCAGCTTCGATGCGCGGCGGCTGCTGGCCGAGCGCGAACGCCGCAGCCAGGACCTGCTGCAAGCCCTGGCGGACACCGCCAAAGCCCCCGCCGGGGCCGAGTCCCAGCCACTGGCAGGCTGGCTGGCCCGGCTGAACACCTCTCCCACACCCGGGTATGCCGCCTACGGGCGCTTGCTGCAGCAAGAAGGCTGTGCCCAAATGGCCACACTGCACCGCCTGGCCACCCCCGCCCAGCGGCAGGCAGCGGCATCCACACTGGCTGGCTACGAAACCGACCTGCGCCGCCTGGCCCGCCCCTGACCTCTGCCAGGCCGCATGTGGCCTGAACCGGGCGCTCTTTTTTTGCAAAGCCGGCGCCGCAACAGGTGATCGATTAGCACAAAACAAGCCAGGTTTCAGGCGCAAAAAAATATACCCAAACACCACCGGTAGTGTCGCCATGGCAGTCCAAACACTAGATATAGTGTCGACCTGACCGAACACACCCTCCCCCACGAGACATGCAAACCACCTACTCCGACGACTCCTCCACCCTGGCTCCCGCCCGCCCTCTGACCGACGAGCAGGCCCGCAGCGCATCCTCACAGGCGCTGAGCCACTACCAGATCATTCGCCGCAACGGCGCGGTGGTGCCCTTCGCTCCCAACAAGATCGCCGTGGCCCTCATGAAAGCCTTTTTGGCCGTGCACGGCACCCAGGGCGCGGCATCGGCCAGCGTGCGCGAGACGGTGGAGGCGCTGACCCAGTCGGTGGTCAAGGCGCTGATGCGCTCGCGCCCTGGTGGCGGCACCTTCCACATCGAAGACGTGCAGGACCACGTTGAACTTGGCCTGATGCGCGGCAGCCACCACGAAGTGGCCCGCGCCTACGTGCTGTACCGCGAACGCCGCACCCAGGAACGCGCCGCCAAGCACCACCCTGCCACCGAAGCCGCTCCGCTGCTGCATGTGCTGGACAAGGGCCAGAAACGCCCGCTGGACATGGCCGTGCTGCGCGAGCGCATCGAGAGCGCCTGCGCGGGCCTGAGCGCCGATGTGAAGCCAGAGCCCATCGTCGCCGAAACCCTGCGCAACCTGTACGACGGCGTGCCCATGGAGGAGGTGCACAAGGCCGCCATTCTGGCCGCCCGCACGCTCATCGAGCGCGACCCCGACTACACCTACGCCACCGCCCGCCTGCTGCTCAATACCATCGCCGCCGAGGTGCTGGGCACCGAAGTCACGCAAGCCGGCCTGGCCCAGGCCTACCCAGACTACTTCCCCCAGTTCATCAAACAAGGCATTGCCAACGAACTGCTGGACGACAAGCTGGCCCAGTTTGACCTGGCCCGCCTGGGCGCAGCCCTGAAGCCCGAGCGCGACCTGGCGTTTGACTACCTGGGCCTGCAAACCCTGTACGACCGCTACTTTTTGCACGTGCGCAAAACGCGCATCGAGCTGCCACAGGCCTTCTTCATGCGGGTGGCCATGGGTTTGTCGCTGAACGAAATCGACCGTGAAGCCCGCGCCATCGAGTTCTACGAGGTACTCTCCAATTTCGATTTCATGAGCAGCACCCCCACGCTGTTCAACGCCGGCACCCGCCGCAGCCAGCTCTCCAGCTGCTACCTCACCACCGTACCCGACGACCTGGACGGCATCTACGAGTCCATCAAGGAAAATGCCCTGCTGTCCAAGTTTGCCGGTGGCCTGGGCAATGACTGGACCCGTGTGCGTGCCCTGGGCAGCCACATCAAAGGCACCAACGGCGAGTCACAAGGTGTGGTGCCCTTCCTGAAGGTGGTGAACGACACCGCCGTGGCCGTGAACCAGGGCGGCAAGCGCAAAGGCGCCGTGTGCGCCTACCTGGAAACCTGGCACCTGGACATTGAAGAATTCCTGGAGCTGCGCAAGAACACCGGCGACGACCGCCGCCGCACCCACGACATGAACACGGCCAACTGGATCCCCGACCTGTTCATGAAGCGCGTGATGGAAAAAGGCACCTGGACGCTGTTCAGCCCGTCCGACGTGCCAGACCTGCACGACCTGTTCGGCACCGCCTTCGAAAAAGCCTACGTGGCTTACGAAGAAAAGGCGGCGAAAGGCGAGATCAAACCCGCCAAAACCGTACCCGCCAGCGACCTGTGGCGCAAGATGCTGTCGATGCTGTTCGAAACCGGTCACCCCTGGATCACGTTCAAAGACCCTTGCAACATCCGCAGCCCGCAGCAGCACGTGGGCGTGGTGCACAGCTCCAACCTGTGTACCGAAATCACACTCAACACCAACGACCAGGAAACCGCAGTGTGCAACCTGGGCTCGGTCAACCTGCCCCAGCACCTGATGGACGGGCCCAACGGCAAAGAACTGGACCACGCCAAGCTCAAGCGCACCATCACCACCGCCATGCGCATGCTGGACAACGTGATCGACATCAACTACTACGCCGTCAAAAAAGCACGCGACTCCAACCTGCGCCACCGACCTGTTGGGCTGGGCATCATGGGTTTCCAAGACGCGCTGTATGCCCTGCGTGTGCCTTATGCCAGCCAGGCGGCGGTGGAGTTTGCCGACCGCTCCATGGAAGCGGTGTGTTACCAGGCCTACTGGGCCTCCACCGAACTGGCCGCCGAGCGGGGACGCTACAGCAGCTACAAGGGTTCCCTGTGGGACCAAGGCATTCTGCCGCTGGACACCCTGAACCTGCTGGCCGAAGCCCGTGGCGGCTACAGCGCTGGAGAGGGTCCCAGTGCGTCGCCTTACGTCCAAACCGACCGCAGCGCCACACTGGACTGGGATGCCCTGCGCGCCAAGATCGCCAAAGACGGCATGCGCAACAGCAACTGCGTGGCCATTGCGCCCACCGCCACCATCAGCAACATCATCGGGGTGGATGCCTCCATCGAACCCTCGTTTGGCAACCTGTCGGTCAAGTCCAACCTGTCGGGCGAGTTCACGGTGGTCAACAGCTACCTGGTGCGCGACCTGAAGCGCCTGGGCCTGTGGGACGACGTGATGGTCATGGACCTGAAGCATTTCGACGGCTCGCTGCGCGCCATTGACCGGGTTCCCGACGACGTCAAGGCGCTCTACGCCACCGCCTTCGAGATCGAAACCCAGTGGCTGGTGGAAGCCGCCGCCCGCCGCCAGAAGTGGATTGACCAGGCCCAGAGCCTGAACATCTACATGGCCGGTGCTTCGGGCAAGAAGCTGGACGACACCTACAAGCTGGCCTGGCTGCGTGGCCTGAAAACCACCTACTACCTGCGCACCATGGCCGCCACGCACGCCGAAAAATCC
This sequence comes from Burkholderiaceae bacterium, assembly GCA_030695205.1. Classification (GTDB taxonomy): domain Bacteria; phylum Pseudomonadota; class Gammaproteobacteria; order Burkholderiales; family Burkholderiaceae_C; genus UBA2334. The sequence goes on from JAUYTN010000033.1 coordinate 61,479, forward strand.
ACCGGCCGCACCGGGCAGATGAACGCCGTGTCCAACGCCACCGTCACCGCTCCCGGCGGTGCCTCCATGGCCGCCGCCGCACCGCAAGGTCAGGTGGAAGCCGCCACAGACATCAAGTTCTGCGCGATTGACGACCCGGGCTGCGAAGCCTGCCAGTGATTCCGACCGCCCACCACGGCTCCAGCGCCGGGTGCGGGCCATTCACTGCCCTGTTTGACCGACCTGTTTACCGATCTGTTTGTTCACCCCACCGCACGCCCTGTCGGGCGTGCCCACTTTCGAGGCACACCATGCTGAACTGGGACGACGAAGACACCCCCACCGCCACCCTGCCCACCGCCGCACCAGCGGCCAAGCCCGTGGCAACACCGCACAGCCCACCTTCTGCCAGTCAGTCAGGCCCTGCCCTGGCAGTGCACGCCTTTTACGGCACAGCCGCCACCCCACCTGCCCATGCAACCGCCACAGGCACAGCCGCCACAGCAGATGCCCTGCCCACCACCACAGGGCGCCGCGTCAACGCCGCGGACAAACGCATCATCAACGGCCAGACCGACGTCAACCAACTGGTGCCCTTCAAGTACAAATGGGCCTGGGAGAAGTACCTGGCTACCTGCGCCAACCACTGGATGCCGCAGGAAGTCAACATGAACCGCGACATCGCTCTGTGGAAGGACCCCAACGGCCTGACCGAGGACGAGCGCCGCATCGTCAAGCGCAACCTGGGCTTTTTTGTGACGGCCGACAGCCTGGCCGCCAACAACATCGTGCTGGGCACCTACCGCCACATCACCGCGCCCGAATGTCGCCAGTTTTTGCTGCGGCAGGCGTTTGAAGAGGCCATTCACACCCACGCCTACCAGTACATCGTGGAAAGTCTGGGGCTGGACGAGGGTGAAATTTTCAACGCCTATAACGAGGTACCGTCCATCCGCAACAAGGACGAGTTCCTGATCCCGTTCATCGACGTGATCATGGACCCCAATTTCAAAACCGGCACCCCCGAAAACGACCAGACCCTGCTGAAAAGCCTGATCGTGTTCGCTTGCCTGATGGAAGGGCTGTTTTTTTACGTGGGCTTCACGCAGATCCTGGCACTGGGCCGCCAGAACAAAATGACCGGTGCCGCCGAGCAGTACCAGTACATCCTGCGTGACGAATCCATGCACTGCAACTTCGGCATCGACCTGATCAACCAGCTCAAGCTGGAAAATCCCCATCTGTGGACGGCAGAGTTCAAGGCCGAGATCAAGGCGCTGTTCACCAAAGCCGTGGAGCTCGAGTACCAGTACGCCGAAGACACCATGCCACGCGGCGTGCTGGGCATGAACGCCAGCATGTTCAAGGGCTACCTGCGCTACATCGCCAACCGCCGGGCCACCCAGATCGGACTGGAAGAATTGTTCCCCAACGAGACCAACCCCTTCCCCTGGATGAGCGAAATGATCGACCTGAAAAAAGAGCGCAACTTCTTTGAAACCCGGGTGATCGAGTACCAATCGGGCGGCGCATTGTCCTGGGACTGACGCTGCCGCGCCACACACCGCGTATGGCAAGTGGCGGTGAAGCCGCAAACCGCCAAGAGTTGCAGCTGATGTGCCACACACCACCCGCAACCGGGTAAGCCTTGGCTACACTGCCCACACCTGCACCCAGGTGACCAGGACAGCGGAGCACGGCGTGCAGACCCAGCCCACCCCCATGGGCTGACCCACACCCTTTGTTGCAACCCGCTCCCGGAGACCTCATGGCAACCGCAAAACCCAAGGCAACCCAGCCCACCACCGCCAGCAAAACCTCTGCTTCAGCCGCTGCACCTGCCGCCACACCTGCCGCCACACCTGCCGCCACTGCCCGCAGCAGCGCCGCCAAAAAAGCAACCGCCAAGGCCACTGCCAACATGTCGACCGCCGCACCAGCGGTGGCTGCAACGGCCAAACCCGCCAAGCCAGCGACGGCCTCGGTCAAAACTGCAGCAAAGAAAGCGCCGACAGCTACCGCATCGGCACCTGCGCCAGCACCAGCCAAGAAATCTGTGGTAAAGCCAGCGCCAGTCCAAGTGGCTGCGCCTGTGGCCGAAGCTCCGGTGGTAGCGACCAAAGCGCCTGCCGCAAAAGCCGCAAGCCAGGCCAAAACAGCCAAAACAACCAAGCCCGCAAAAGCCCCAGCGGCGCAAACCACCCTGAGCCCCTACGCCACCTGGCCCTTCCCGACCGGCGCCAAGCCCTGAGATTCTCCGAGTCCTCCCACCCCACATGGGGCGGGCTGCCCAGGTCACAGATGGCGGCGACAGGTGGCGACTCTGCCACGCAGAATTGCCTGCGGCGCAGAAACTATTTCAATAGCCAACTATTGATAAATAGCAAGCGAAAAGCGGGATTTTTATACGAAATCTCCCCGCAGCGCGCGCAAGTCGTGGTTCTGACCGCCTTTGCAGGCAATCTTGATGGCCCCCACCCGGTTGCCCCACTCGGCGCAGCGCTGCAAGGTCCACCCGCGCTCCAGACCCGCCAGCAACGCGGCGCGAAAGGCATCACCGCAGCCGGTCGGGTCCACCACCTCGGCAGCTGGCTCGCCAGCAATGCGGGTGCATTGCCCGTCTTGCCAGACATCACAGCCGTGCTCGGCCAGCGTCACCACCAGGCCTTGGCACTGCATGGAAATGTCGGCCGGGCTCAGCCCGGTGCGGTCGCACAGCATGCGTCCCTCGTAGTCGTTGACGGTGACCCAGCTCGCCAGACGCACCAACTCGCGCAGCTCCTCGCCGTTGAACATGGGCAGACCCTGGCCGGGGTCGAACACAAACGGCACACCCGCAGCGGCAAACTGCTGGGCATGGGTCAGCATGGCCTCGCGCCCATCGGGTGACACGATGCCCAGCGTCACCTCCGGGTTGGACTGAAGGGCGTTCAGGTGCGCCTGCGACATGGCACCAGGGTGGAAGGCTGTGATCTGGTTGTTGGCGCGGTCGGTCATGATCATGGCCTGGGCGGTGTACAGCCCCGGCACCGTGACCACATGGGCCGTTGAAATGCCCAGCGACTCCAGCCGTGCGAGGTAGTCCGCACCGTCCACACCCACCGTGGCCACCGGCCAGGCGGTGCTGCCCAGTTGCTGCAGGCTGTAGGCGATGTTGCCCGCACACCCGCCAAATTCCCGACGCAGCGCCGGGACCAGGAACGACACGTTGAGGATGTGCAACTGCTCGGGAAGAATCTGGTCGGCAAAGCGGCCCTCAAAATCCATGATGGTGTCAAAGGCAAGAGAGCCGCAAATCTGAATGGCCATATCAATCCACTTTCAAGGGTAAAAAACCAACGCCCGGTAACCGGCCGTCGCCAGTGTGTCTGGGCCGGCCACCGCGAGGTTGACGCTGAGGGTCAAGGTGCCCGAGGGCGGCAAGACATCGGTGGGGTTGGCCCACTCACTGGGGAGAATGACGCGGCGCAGCACCACCTCATCGCGTGCATTGGTCAGGCTCAGCTCCAGAGCGGGCAGGGCCACGGGCAGAGGGGCGGTGTTGTTCAACCCAACCTCCAGCCGGTATCCCCCATCCTTGAGCCGGACCAGCGCGGTGCCTTCGAGCCGCACGGCCTCGATGCGCCGCCAGTGGCCCACCTCGCAGCCCAGGGGTTGGCACACCGCGGCCAACCAGGGCTTGAGCCCAGGGGCCGCCGCTGCCACCCGCTCACGCTCCAACCACACCACCTGGGCCACCAGCACCAGGCCCAGCAGCACGGCCAAAGCTGCCAGCACCGAGCGCACCGAGCTTGTCCGCCAGAACGCCTCCCGTCGCGCCGCCCGCAGAAAAGACACGTCGGACGCCAGCGCCTGACCATGCCCCACAAGGACGGAAGGTGCAGCCACAACAGCGCCTGCACCGCCCCCATCACCGGCAGGGTACTCGCCCATGGGGGACGCTGACTCTGCGACATCCACCGATCCACCAACCACATCCTCCCCCACAGCGGGCAGGGTGGCAGCAGGCTCAGGCACCTCAGGGTGAGTCCATGCAGCCACAAGGTCTGGCGTGTGGGCCTCGGGCTGAACCGCCGCAGCGGCTGGCCGGGAGTCGGACGACTCCGGGGGACCCGCCTCAGTCACCGCTGCAGTCATTGGCTCGGTCAAGGCCTCGTGGACCACGCCGTCTTCGCCAATGACGATGTCCAGCCCCAGCTCGGCAGCAGCGGACTCCTGCTGCACAGGGGGACCGGTCACCTGCAGCACGGCAGGGGCAGGGACAGGGATCGGCAACGTGGCGGACGGCCAAGGAGCAGACGGCGGAAGAGCAGACGCCGACGGGTCGGCTGGAACAGCCGCCGACAGCGGCTGGTGTGCGACCAGCGCCTGACGGGCATCGAATACCTCCCCACAGCGACCGCAGCGCACCCAACCGTCGGAAATTTTGAGCTGGTCGTCCACCACCCGAAACCGGGTGCTGCACGCAGGACACTGGGTGACGTGGGCCATGCCGCCCTCAAGGGGTTGGCGCGGTGGCTGTCATGAGTATCCAGCCCTCTTGCTCGTCGGCTACCACCAGCTGCACCCAGGGTGCGTAGGCCTGCTGCAGCTCCTCGGCCTGGCGCGACAAAATGCCTGCGAGCACCAGCGAGGCACCCGGCGCCAGGCGGGCACACAGCAGCGGCGCCAGCACCTTGAGGGGCGTGGCCAAGATGTTGGCCAACACCAGCTGGTACGTACCCTGGGCCAAGTCGGGCAAACCGGCGTTGAGCTGCACATGGTTGGCAACTGCGTTCACCTGGGTGGAGGACACCGCGGACGGGTCGATGTCCACCGCGTCCGTCTCTCCGGCGCCGAACAGCCGAGCGGCCATGGCCAGAATGCCTGAGCCACAGCCGTAGTCCAGCACGCGCTGCGCGGTGGGCGGGTGGGCCGCGATCCAGCGCAGGCACATGCGGGTGGTGGGGTGGGTGCCGGTGCCAAAGGCCAGGCCAGGATCAAGCCGCAGGCACTGGGCAGCGGCCGCAGGCGGCTCGTGCCAGGTGGGGACGATCCAGAACGATGGCGTGATCTCTACGGGGTCAAACTGCGACTGGGTCAGTCGCACCCAGTCCTGGTCGGCCACCGGGCGGATGCCCACCAGGGTGCATCCATCAAAAAAATCTTGTGCTTGCAATAGGCGGGCCGCGTCATCGGCCTGGGCCTGCTCGGCAAACAGCGCTGTGACCGTGGAACGCTGCCACCCCGCCTTGGGTGCAGGCAGGCCAGGCTCGCCAAACATGGCGTGCTCCTGGGGGGTAAGGGCGTCGGCATCCTCCACCGACACGCTCAAGGCGTCCAGGGACTCCAGCGCGTCGCTGACCAGCTCAACGCCCTCTTCGGGCACGTGCAGCACGAGTTCGTACATTGGTGTGCCCCGCTCAGCGCTGGCGCTGGGCCAGCCACTCTTCGAGGTAGTGGATGTTGGTGCCACCGGCCTCGAAGTTGGCGTCCACCATCAGCTCGCGGTGCAGCGGGATGTTGGTCTGAATGCCCTCCACCACCGTCTCCGCCAGCGCGGTGCGCATGCGTGCCAGTGCCTGCTCGCGGGTGTCGCCATGGACAATCAGCTTGCCGATCATGGAGTCGTAGTTGGACGGCACAAAGTAGTTGGCGTACACGTGCGAATCCACCCGCACACCAGGGCCGCCGGGCGCGTGCCAGGTGGTGATGCGGCCGGGCGACGGGGTGAACTTGTACGGGTCTTCCGCATTGATGCGGCACTCGATGGCGTGGCCACGCAGCTGAATCTGCCGCTGGGTAAAGGGCAGCTTTTCGCCATAGGCCACGGCGATCTGGGTGCGCACAATGTCGATGCCGGTGATCCACTCGGTGACCGGGTGCTCCACTTGCACACGGGTGTTCATTTCAATGAAATAGAACTCGCCGTTTTCGTACAAAAACTCAAACGTGCCCGCGCCCCGGTAGCCAATTTTTTTGCAGGCTGTGGCACAGCGGTCGCCGATGCGCTCGATCAGGCGGCGGGGAATGCCAGGCGCAGGGGCTTCTTCGATCACCTTCTGGTGGCGACGCTGCATGGAGCAGTCGCGCTCGTGCAGGTACACCGCGTTGCGGTGCTGGTCGGCCATGATCTGGATTTCAATGTGGCGGGGGTTCTGGAGAAACTTCTCCATGTACACCTCAGGGTTGCCGAACGCAGCCCCCGCTTCGGCCTTGGTGGTTTGCACCGCGTGCAGCAAGGCCGCCTCGGTGTGCACCACGCGCATGCCGCGCCCACCACCACCACCGGCCGCCTTGATGATGACGGGGTAACCAATCGCTTTGGCGGTGCGTTTGATGACCACTGCGTCGTCGGGCAAAGCGCCCTCTGAGCCAGGCACGCAGGGCACACCCGCGCGGATCATGGCCTGCTTGGCCGACACCTTGTCGCCCATCAGTCGAATGGACTCGGGCGAAGGGCCGATGAATTTGAAACCGCTTTGCTCCACACGCTCGGCAAAGTCGGCGTTTTCACTCAGAAAACCATAGCCGGGGTGAATGGCTTCGGAGTCCGTCACCTCTGCCGCCGAGATGATGGCGGGCATGTTCAGGTAGCTCTGGCCCGACGGCGGGGGACCAATACACACGGCTTCGTCGGCCAGGCGAACGTACTTGGCATCGCGGTCGGCCTCGGAGTACACCATCACCGCTTTGATGCCCATTTCGCGGCACGCACGCTGGATGCGCAGCGCGATTTCGCCCCGGTTGGCGATCAGTATTTTTTTGAACATGGGGGCAAGTCCCTCACTCGATCACGAAGAGGGGTTGACCATATTCCACCGCGTCGCCGTTTTGGACCAGCACCTGGGTGACGGTGCCCGATTTGTCGCACTCGATTTCGTTGAGGATTTTCATGGCCTCGACGATGCAAATGGCATCGCCCTCTTTGACCGCACTGCCCACCTCGACAAACGGCTTGGCGCCGGGGCTGGCCTGGCGGTAGAAGGTACCGACCATCGGGGACTTGACCACATGGCCAGACGCAGCAGCAGCCACTGGCGCAGGCTCCACCGCCCCCACCGGGGCAACCGTTGCAATGGGTGGCGCGACCGCTGCGGTCTGGGCAACCACCGGCATGGCCATGCCCACCACCGGGCTCTTCACAATGCGGACCTTGCCCTCTGCCTCGGTGATTTCAAGTTCGGACACATTGGACTCCGAGACAAGGTCAATCAGGGTTTTCAGTTTTCTGAGGTCCATCTTTTTCTCCAACGAATTTTGTTCAAAAATCTCTAACGTGGCCGAAGTGGCGACAAATCGCGCTTAATCCTCAGGCCATCTCACCAAGAGGGTGGCGCAGTTTACACGAGCAAGACGCCGCCCGGACGCCTGTTCGGCTGGCGCTGACCGACCATCAGGTCACTGCGGAGGCCCACTGTGCCAGATCGGCCTCTGAGACCTGGCCCAGCTTGCGCGCAGCAATCTGGCCCTGGCTGTCGATCACGACAGTAAACGGCAGGCCGCCGGTGGCATTGCCCAGTGACCGGGCAAGCTCGGTGCCAGCCAGCCCCGCCATGGCCACCGGAAACGCCACTGGAGTGGCCTGCAGAAAACGGCGCACCGCTGCCGCCTGGTCCACTGCCAGCCCCAGCACCTGCCAGCCACGCTCGGCCTGCGCCTGCCCAAAGCGGCTGAGCAGCGGCATCTCCTCCACACAGGGCGGGCACCAGGTCGCCCAGAAATTCAGCACCAGTGGTCGGCCCCGGAAACCCGCCAGCACCACCAACTGCCCATCGGGCCCTTCAAACTCGCGCGCCCACAGACTGTCCAGCGCCGATGGCTCAACCGCCTTGGGCTGGTAACGCCACCAGGCGGTGGTCGCACCGGCCACGCCAGCGGCCAAGGCCACCGACAGCCACCAGCGGCGGGATGAGGGAGGCTCAGCAGGCGGGGTCAGAGGTGGCATGGTCAGAGATGGGGAGGGAACCAAGAGGGAGAAGGAAGGGTGAAGGAAGGGCGGAAACAGGCCAAACAAACGCGCCAGGGCGCCAGAAACACCAACACAGGCGCCAGCAGGGGTCAGGCAAGCGCCATCGCGTTCAGTCGGCCCTCTGAAGCAGCTCGCGGACCGCAGCTGCATCCCCCCTGGGCTTGCGGCCCTGGGCGTCGGCCTTGAGCGCGCCGCGCACATGGTCCGCATCGTAAACCAGCAGGTGTACCCCCACCGACACCTGCAAGGGCTCACACGGGGCATGGATGCTGAGCACATCCACCGGATCGCCCCGAAAACCGGTGGTCCGCCCCACCTCGAACGCCACCCCCTGGTTGATGAGCGCCAGCTCGGCCGACTTGGGATCGTCACAGAACAGCGACAGAAACACATCGTTGTGGCGGGTGGCCGTGCCGTGCCAGACGGCCCCACTCAGGTGGGGGCGAAAGGCCTGCAAACGCTCCATCCAATGCAGCGCCAGCAGGCGCAAGGCCCGCAGCTCCGCTGGCTGGGTATCCGAACAAAACAGCGCCAGGTGTTCGCGCACCGCGGCTTCCACCTCGCTGTTGTCGGGCAAACGGGTTCTAGCGGGCAGGCCGAGCTGGTGCAAAGCCCGCCGCTTGGCAGCGCCGTAGTCCAGACCCTCTTCCACAATGAGGCGGGCCGCCGTGGCGGCAATGTCGGGGGAGTCCATCTCTATCCACATGCCAGGCATGGTAACCAAGTGGGCCTGGGTATGCCGCCAGGGCCGTCCAAGCCCCGACCTGAGACCCTCCCGGCCCACCACCCCAACCACCCCCCCGCCAGGCCGACGGACGTCTCCTCTTCCTGGCCGCTTCGGATCCGCTCCTGACCCGCTTCTTAGAATCGCCACCCATGCACATACATATCTTGGGAATTTGCGGCACCTTCATGGGTGGTTTGGCGGCGCTGGCCAGGGAAGCAGGCCACCGCGTCACAGGCTGTGACGCGGGGGTCTACCCCCCCATGAGCGACCAGCTCCAGGCCCTGGGCATCGAGCTGATGGAAGGCTTTGGCGCCGACCAGATATCCCTCAACCCCGATGTGTACGTGGTGGGCAACGTAGTGTCCCGTGCGCGGCTGCCCAGCGGCGAGCCCAAATTTCCACTGATGGAGGCCATTCTGGAGTCGGGCGCCCGCTACACCAGTGGCCCACAGTGGCTGGCTGAGCACGTGCTCCACGGCCGCCATGTGCTGGCCGTGGCAGGCACCCATGGCAAAACCACCACCACCGCCATGCTGACCTGGATACTGGAGCATGCAGGGCTGCACCCGGGTTTTCTGGTGGGCGGTGTACCCCTTAACTTTGGCGTCTCGGCGCGGCTAGGAGGTGGGTGGGCTGCACGCTCTGCTCCGTGTCCCCCGCCCGCGTTGCGGGCTCCTCCTTTACCTGCGCAGAACGCACAGCCCACCCACCTCCCGGTGTTTGTGATCGAGGCTGACGAATACGACACCGCGTTTTTCGACAAACGCAGCAAGTTTGTGCACTACCGCCCCCGCACAGCGGTGCTGAACAACCTGGAGTTTGACCACGCCGATATTTTTGACAACCTCGCCGCCATTGAGCGGCAGTTTCACCACCTGGTGCGCACCGTGCCCGGCAGCGGTCGGATCGTGGTCAATGACCTGGAAGAAAGCCTGGCCCGCGTGCTGCACCAGGGCTGCTGGAGTGAGCAGCGCAGCTTTGGCGCAGCCAACAGCGACTACAGCGCGGAAGGCGACGCCAGCTGCTTCGCCGTGCTGCGCCACGGCCAGCCGGTGGGGCAGGTGGACTGGGCGCTGAGCGGGGTACACAACCAACTCAACGCGCTGGCCGCCATTGCCGCAGCCGACCATGCGGGCGTACCCCCCGAGGTGGCCGCGCAGGCACTGTCAACCTTCCAAAATGTGAAGCGCCGCCTGGAGGTGAGGGGTTGCGTGCGCGGCATCACGGTGTACGACGACTTTGCCCACCACCCCACGGCCATCCGCACGACAGTGGATGGGCTGCGGACCCGGCTGGACCGCCAGGGGAAAACAGGGGAGCGCATCGTGGCGGTGTTCGAGCCTCGCAGCAACACCATGAAGCTGGGCGCCATGAAGGCCCAACTCCCCTGGAGCCTGGACAACGCCAGCCTGGCTGTATGCCACGCCGCCGGACTCGACTGGGACGCCGCTGCGGCCCTGGCCCCCATGGGCGAGCGGGCCAGTGTGGCCCACTCGGTGGAGCACCTGCTGCAGCTGCTACAGCCCCAATTGCGCCCCGGTGACCATGTGCTGTGCATGAGCAACGGCGGCTTTGGTGGCATACACGAGCGCCTGCTGCATGCGCTGCAGACACCCTGAGACGCACAAGAGCCTCAGCAACAATAGCTAGAAACCCTTGCGCATCAAGCGCAAAAGCAGTTTTTTATCAATAACCAATGGCCAGTGCGGCCACATCGATGCGCACCACCGGCTTGGCCAGTGCGGCGCTGGCGGCCCGGGCAAAAGCCTGGGCCCACTCGCGGTGCTCGGCCTGGGAAAAACGGTCCTGGCCTGCGCCCTGGGCCACGGCCACCACCTTGTCGGCGGTCAACACCTTGCCCGATGCGCGCAGGGGCTCGCACTCCAACGCCACGAACTGCTCGTCGAGCCAGGCCCTGGCAGCCTCGTGGGTCATGAGTTGGACCTCTTCAAGGTCAAAACGGTAGGTGGCGGCATCGCCACCCCAACTGACGGACACTTCGCTGCGCATGGTCTGCTTCCTTTGAATTGAATGTGCAAATGGGTCAAAGCCCCATTTTGCAACACAGTCGGGGTCAGCCCCGGCGGGCACGCACCGCTTGGGCCAGCACGTCCAGCGCCTGCACCGAATCGTCCCATCCCAGGCAGGCATCGGTGATGCTCTGACCGTAGGCCAACTGAGCCGGATCGTCCTTGCCGGGGTTGAACTTTTGCGCGCCGGCATTCAGGTGGCTCTCGATCATCACACCGAACACGCTGCGCGAGCCGCCCGCAATCTGCCCGGCGATGTCCTTGGCAACCTCCAGCTGCTTTTCGTGCTTCTTGGAGCTGTTGGCGTGGCTGAAGTCCACCATCAGGCTGGGGTGCAGCTTGGCCGCTTCCAGCTCGGCACAGGCGGCGGCCACACTGGTGGCGTCGTAGTTCGGGGTCTTGCCACCGCGCAAAATGACGTGGCAATCCTTGTTGCCCTTGGTCTGCACAATGGCCACCTGCCCGTTTTTGTGCACCGACAAAAAATGGTGGCCGCGTGAGGCAGCCTGAATCGCGTCGGTGGCGATGCGGATGTTGCCATCCGTGCCGTTCTTGAAGCCGATGGGCGCCGACAGGCCAGAGGCCAGCTCGCGGTGCACCTGGCTCTCGGTGGTGCGCGCACCAATGGCGCCCCAGGCAATCAGGTCGCCGATGTACTGGGGAGAAATCACATCCAGAAACTCGCTGGCAGCAGGAAGGCCCAGGCGGTTGATTTCAATCAGCAACTGGCGCGCCATGCGCAGGCCTTCGTCGATGCGAAAGGTCTGGTCCATATAGGGGTCGTTGATGAGGCCTTTCCAGCCCACGGTGGTGCGGGGCTTCTCAAAGTACACCCGCATGACGATTTCGAGCGAATCGGCGTACTTGGTGCGCAGGGCCTTCAGGCGGTGCGCGTACTCGATGGCCGCTGCGGGGTCGTGGATGGAACACGGCCCGGTGATGACGAGCAGGCGGTCGTCCTTGCCGTGCATGATCTCGCCAATGGCATGGCGGGTGCCACCAATGAGTTTTTCAATGGCGGTGCCCCGAATGGGGAAAAAGCGGATCAGGTGTTCGGGAGGCGGGAGCACGGTGATGTCCTTGATGCGTTCGTCGTCGGTCTGGCTGGTTTTTTCGACGGCGGCATACCAGGACTCGGGACGCTGCGGGCTGGCGGATGCGGTCATGACGGTTTCTCCGGGGACGTGATCTGAAAACAAACGAACAAAAAAAAACCGCCGGTGAACTCGGCGGTTTGCTTGAGGTGCTAGGGGCTGTGTTTGCTTTGCTCAGCCCTTGAACTCTCGACCGCCGTGTGTGCGTGAGAACCAAAAGTAGGCAAAAAAGAAACGAGCCGTTTGCATGGGTGGGCAATGTAGCACAACGAAATGAACACCAACTGACTCAGGCCGTGCCCCCCACCGTCAACCCGTCGATGCGCAGCGTGGGCTGGCCCACACCCACGGGCACGCTCTGGCCCTCTTTGCCGCACACGCCCACGCCGCTGTCCAGGCGCATGTCGTTGCCGATCATGCCAATGCGGGTCAGCGCATCGGGACCATTGCCAATGATCGTTGCGCCCTTGACGGGGTACTGGATTTGCCCGTTCTCCACCCAGTAGGCCTGGCTGGCACTGAACACAAACTTGCCGCTGGTGATGTCGACCTGCCCACCGCCGAAGTTGGTGGCGTAGAGGCCTTTTTTGATGCTGGCCACGATTTCGGCGGGGTCCATGCTGCCGCCCAGCATGTATGTGTTGGTCATGCGGGGCATGGGCACGTGGGCGTAGCTTTCGCGGCGGCCGTTGCCGGTGGGCTTCACGCCCGTGAGTCGGGCGTTCATGCTGTCCTGTATGTAGCCTTTGAGGATGCCGTCTTCGATCAGCACGTTTTTCTGGCTGGCATGGCCTTCGTCGTCCACGTTGAGGCTGCCTCGGCGGTCGGCAATGGTGCCGTCGTCCAGCACGGTCACGCCCTTGGCGGCCACGCGCTGGCCAATGCGACCACTGAATGCGCTGGAGCCTTTGCGGTTGAAGTCGCCCTCCAAGCCGTGGCCCACCGCCTCGTGCAGCAACACGCCGGGCCAGCCTGGGCCGAGCACCACGGTCATTTCGCCCGCGGGCGCCGGACGGGCTTCCAGGTTGGTGAGGGCGGCGCTGACGGCCTCGCTCACGTAGGTATCCAGCATGGCATCGTCAAAGTAGGCCATGCCAAAGCGGCCGCCGCCGCCGGCAGAACCCACCTCGCGGCGGCCGTTGTGCTCGGCAATCACCGTGAGGGACAGGCGCACCAGTGGGCGCACATCGGCGGCCAACGTGCCGTCGGCGCGGGCCACCAGCACCACGTCGTACTCACCTGCCAGCCCGGCCATGACCTGCACCACGCGCGGGTCGCGGGCCTTGGCCATTTTTTCGACGCGCTCCAGCAAGGCGACCTTGGCCGTGCTGTCGAGCGAGGCAATGGGGTCGTGTCCGCCGTACAGGCTGCGCGAACCCGCCACCTTTTTGGGCCCCACTTTTCGCTGGGGCACCTGCACACGGGCATTCTGGCCGTGGGCGCCAATGGTGCGCACGGTGTGGGCGGCGTCTTGCAGGGCGGCCCAGCTCAGGTCGTCTGAATAGGCGAAGGCCGTTTTTTCGCCGCTGACGGCACGCACGCCAACGCCCTGGTCAATGCTGAAGCTGCCGCTTTTGACGATGCCTTCCTCCAGGCTCCAGCCTTCGCTGCGGGTGTACTGAAAGTACAGGTCCGCATCGTCCGCGCCGTGCGAGAGGATCTCGCCCAGGGCTTTTTTCAGCAGAGATTCGGTCAGGCCAAAGGGCTCCAGCAACAGGCTTTGGGCGACGGCGAGGCGTTCGAGGGTGGGTTCGCGTGAAATCATGCGGCCCATTGTAGAAACCCAGCCCAAACCGGCACGCACTGGGGCTTTCGGCACTCGGTGTGGCGGGCCCCGCATTTTTAATGCGTAAATAGCCTTTACCGATTACCTGGATTGACCTGCTTGCTGCAAAAACATCAGCATGGCAGCATCGTCCAGCTCGGACAAACCGCCCTCGCAGGCCATGCGGAACACGCTGGCCACCCGCTCGCCCAGGGGTCCGGCAAACCCCGCTGCGGATGCCGCTTCGCAGGCCAGGCGGGTGTCTTTGGCCAGCAGCGTCATGTGGGCACGGGGCAGCAAGTCGCCCGCCAGGGCGCGGGGCAGGCGGTCGCTGCCTATCCAGCTCTGGCCACTGGAGCGCTCAATGACCTCCAGCGTGCGCTGGGCATCCAGCCCCAGGTTGTGGGCCAGGGCCATGGCCTCGGCGGCCCCCACCAGGTTGATGCCCGCCAGCAGGTTGTTGACCAGCTTGGTGCGGGCACCGTCGCCCAGGCGCTCACCCAGGCGCACCACCTGGCCAGACAGCGCAGCCAGCACCCGTGCGTAGCGCTGCACAACGGTATCGGCCCCGGCCAGCAGCAGGCTCATGCTGCCGTCGCGGGCACGGGCTGGGCCACCCGACATGGGGGCGTCCAGGCTGTCCACCCCCTGGGTGGCCAACCGTTCGGCCAATGATTCGAGGTCGGCGGGGGCGATGGTGGGGCACCACATGACGGCCTGCCCCGGTTGCAAAGCCGCCGCCGCACCGCCCTCGCCCCACAGCACCTCGCGGCACTGGGCGGCATCGACCACGGCCACCACCAGCAAACCACCGGGCGCCAGGGCGGCCACCGCCTGGGCGGGTGTGGCGTGCACCACGGCACCCAGCGCCAGGGCCATGTCGCCACGGGTGGGGTCGATGTCGCACACATGGACCGGCCAGCCCTGCGACAACAGACGGGTGGCCATGGCCAGTCCCATGTTGCCAATGCCCACGACGGCCACAGGTGGTCGCCGCTCGGGCGCCAAGGGGTTATCAACTGCCATGAGAAACCTTCAGGACTGCATGAGTCGCCTGGCCTTGGCAATGGACATGAGCATGCCCAGCCCCAAACCCAGAGTCACCATGGCGGTGCCCCCGTAACTGACAAAGGGCAGCGGCACACCCACCACCGGCAAGATGCCACTGACCATGCCCATGTTGACAAAGGCGTACACAAAAAAGATGAGCGAAATGGCACCGGCCAGCAAGCGCGAGAACAGCGTGGGAGCCTCCACCGCAATCACCAGACCCCGCCCAATCAGAAACAGCAGGCAGCCCATCAGCGCCAGCACACCCAGCAACCCGAACTCTTCGGAAAACGCAGCAAAAATGAAATCGGTGGTGCGCTCGGGAATGAACTCCAGGTGGGTCTGTGTGCCCTGCATGAACCCCTTGCCCCACACCCCGCCGGAACCGATGGCAATCATTCCCTGGATGGTGTGAAAGCCTTTGCCCAGTGGGTCTTTGGTCGGGTCCATGAGGGTGCAGACCCTCTGCTTCTGGTACTCATGTAGCACCTGCCAGTCCACACCGGGCTGGCACAGCTGGTCGCTCATGGCAATCAGGGTGGTCACGCCCACCACACCCACCACAAACGGCGGCACGATGAGCTTCCAGCTCAGCCCCGCAAAAAAGACCACAAACAACCCACCCGAGAGGACCAACAGCGAGGTGCCGAGATCGGGCTGCTTGAGGATGAGGACAAACGGCACGAGCAGCATCACCCCGGCCACCGCAAAGTCAAACGCCCGCAACTGGCCTTCGCGGCGCTGAAACCACCAGGCCAGCATCAGGGGCATGGCCATTTTCATGATCTCGCTGGGCTGTATGACCATGCCCACGTTCAGCCAACGGGTGGCGCCTTTTTTGGTGATGCCAAACAGCTCCACCGCCACCAGCAGCAGCACACCCAGGGTGTACAGCGGCACCGCCAGCGACATGAGGCGCTGCGGCGGCACCTGGGCCACCACAAACATCACCAACAGGGCAATCAGCATGTTGCGCGCATGGTCGGCAAAGCGGGTGCCATGGTCAAAGCCGACCGAGTACATGGTCACCAGGCCAAGGGCGCACAGCAGCATCACCGCCAGCGACAGCCACACATCGAACCCCCGAAACCACGGGGCCACGCGCTGCAACAGAGAGGGCTGGTCAAAAACGGGGGGCATGGGTGGGCAATCTGCAGCCAGTGGCTGCCTGGGGCGTGGACGAGTGGATCGGTATTATCCCGCGCCATGTCCCAGACACCGCCTGCCCCACGCCTGCCCAGCGCCCAGCATCTGCCACGGGCCACGCATGTGCTGTACCTGCACGGCTTTCGCTCATCCCCCCGGTCGATGAAGGCACAGAAAATGGCCGACCTGATGGCCCGCCAGCACCCGGATGTGGCGTTTGAGTGCCCCCAACTGCCCCCGTCCCCCCGGGTGGCCATGCAAGAGGTGTCGGCGCAGCTGGCCCGCTGGGCTCTGGGCCCGGCTGAGCAGCTGGTGGTCATGGGTTCGTCGCTGGGGGGCTTTTATGCCACCTGGGTGGCCGAGCGGGTGCCCGCGGCAGCCGCAGCCAGGGTGGTGCTGATCAACCCGGCGGTCACCCCCGAGCACGACCTCGCGCGCCACATCGGCGAGCTCACCAGCTGGCACGACCCTGAAGAACGCTTCTTTTTCAGGCCAGAATTTGTGGAGGAGCTGCGCGAGCTCCACGCCGGGCCGCTGACCCAGCCACAGCGCTACCAGGTGTGGGCGGCCACCGGCGACGAGGTGCTGGACTGGCGCGCCATGCAGGCCCGCTACCAGGCCTGCCCAGGGCTGCAGGTGGTCCAAGGCTCTGACCATGCCCTGAGCGACTTCGACACCCACCTGCCCGCCATGCTGGCGCACATGGGAATATATACATAGCAAACTATTGAATACATATAAGCGTAATACGCATTTTTTATGATTTTTTTTAAGACCCATACAAGACCCCAGCCCAGCCACCGGTCAGCGGCCTGGGGCCGGGCTGCCGCTACACTGCCAGGCTGCCGACACCCTGCGGGTGGCCCTGGCCCCGCCTGATCCAGGCCCTGGCCTGAGCCACCCGGCCACCGCACCCGTCCCTGCGGCGAATCGCGCCACGGGTGCGGCTACCCCCACCTGCCGCACGGCACCCCACCGAAAGAAGCCATTGTTCGCACTGTTTGAAGACGCCGGCAAATTCCTGACCGGGCGCGTGCTGTCCGAAGCCGAAAGTTCCGCCCAAATCGAGCTGGAAACAGGCAAGCGCGTCAAGGCCAAAACCGCCCACATCCTCATCCGCTTTGACAAACCCCAGCCCGCCGTGCTGCTGGCTGCGGCCCAGGCGCTGGCCGCCGACATCGAGCTGGATCTGGCCTGGGAATTTGCCCCGGAAGACGACTTTGGCTTTGCCGACCTGGCGCGCGACTATTTCTCAGAGCAGGCCACGCTGGAGCAGCAAACCGCCATGCTGCTGGCCCTGTTCGAAGCGCCACACTATTTCCGCCGCGCAGGCAAGGGTCGCTTCAAAAAGGCCAGCGCCGACATCCTGGCCCAGGCCCTGGCCGCCATCGAGAAAAAGAAGCTGGTACAGGCCCAGATTGACCAGTGGACCCAGGCCCTGTCGGCCGGCGAATGCCCGGCACCCGTGCGCGAGCAGCTGTACAAAATCCTGTTCCGCCCCGACAAGAACGCGCCCGAGTACAAGGCCGTGGTAGAGGCTGCCAAGGCCACCCACACCGCCCCCCTGACGCTCTTGAAAAACGCCGGCGCGATCACCAGCGCCTACCAGTTCCACTGGCAGCGGTTTCTGTTCGACAACTTCCCCAGGGGCACAGGTTTTGCGTCCCTCAGCGCCCCGCCTATCACCACCGAACTGCCACTGGCCACCGTGCGCGCCTTCTCGGTGGACGATTCGGCCACCACCGAAATCGACGATGCCCTCTCTGTGCAGGGCCTGGGCAGCGGCACCATCACGCTGGGCATTCACATCGCGGCGCCCGGCCTGGCCATTGCACCCGACAGCGCCCTCGACCAGGTGGCGCGCCAGCGCCTGTCCACGGTGTACATGCCGGGCCACAAAATCACCATGCTGCCCGACGACGTGGTGCAGACCTACACCTTGCAAGAAGGGCGCGATTGCCCCGCCCTGTCGCTGTACGTCACGCTGGACGAGGCCACCCTGGCCTTCACCGCCAGCACCACGCGCCTGGAGCGGGTACCCATCGTGGCCAACCTGCGCCACGACCAGCTCGACGACGTGCTGACCGATGCATTTTTTGAGAGCACAGACCCTATCCCTGACCTGAGCGAGGGCAGCCACATCGCCCTAAGCTGGGCGCAGGAGCTGCGTTTTCTGTTCCGCCTGGCCAAGCACCTCAAGGCCCAGCGTGAGGTGGTGCGCGGCAAGCCCGAAAACTTCAGCCGCCCAGACTACAACTTCAAACTGCTCGGCACCCCACTCGAGGGGCCCCAGGGCGACGAAACCGTGGTCATTTCCACCCGCCGCCGAGGCTCGCCGCTGGACCTGATCGTGGCCGAAGCCATGATCGTGGCCAACAGCACCTGGGGCCAGCTCATGGCCGACAGCGGCGTGCCCGGCATCTACCGCAGCCAGGCCAGCATGGCCCCCGGTGTGAAGGTGCGCATGGGCACCAAGGCACAGCCGCACGCGGGCATTGGCGTGAAGTGCTACGCCTGGAGCACCTCGCCCCTGCGCCGCTACACCGATCTGGTCAACCAGTGGCAAATCATGGCCTGCGCCCAGCACGGCAACACCGCCGCACTGGCCGCGCCTTTCAAGCCCAAAGACACGGCACTGTTTGCCATCGTCAGCGCCTTCGATGCCGCCTACACCACCTACAACCAGTTCCAGTCGGGCATGGAGCGCTACTGGACCCTGAAGCACCTGGGCCAGGCGGGCATCACAGACATTGAAGCCAGCGTGATTAAAGACGGTGTGGTTCGCGCCGACACCCTGCCCCTGGTCCTGAACGCCATGGGGGCCGAGGGCCTGCCCCGCAACGCCCGGGTGCGGGTGCGCCTGGGCGTGGCAGACGACATCAGCCTGGACATTGGTGGCACCGTCATCGAGCGGCTGGATGCCGACGGCCCAGCCCCCGCCGCAACGGCCGAGGACGAGGACAGCGGCGACGGCGACGACCTCGGTGGTCCACTGACCATCGCGGTGGACATGGGCGAGGCCGATGCGCCTTCTGCCACCGGGGCACCTGCCACCCCTGACACCGCTGCCTGACGCCGTCCAGCACCGCACCCGCCGCCCCATCCATCCACCGTCCCCCAGCGCCCCACCCGCCAGACCCCGGCCCATGAGCCCCCTGCCGACCACCCATGCCGCCCACCTGCTTGCCCGCTGGGGGTTGACACCCTTCACCACACTGCACTGGGCGCTGGCCTTGTCGGTGGGGCTGCATGCGGTGCTGTTGAGCGTGCGGTTTGTGGCGCCTGAGGCCTTCAACCGGGTGTTCCAGGACACACCGCTGGAGGTGGTGCTGGTCAATGCCCGCAGCCAGGAAGCCCCGGACAAGGCCCAGGCCATTGCCCAGTCCAACCTGGCCGGTGGTGGTGAGGCCGCCAGCGGGCGGGCCACCTCCCCCCTGCCCAATGCCCTGCAGATGCGCACCGGCGAGGCAGACGACAGCACCGACGAGCAGCGCATCGAGGCGATGAAGGCCCAACAAACCCTGCTGCTGGCCCAGATTCGCCAGCAACTGGCCCAGTACACCCCCACGCCGCCCGATGCCCCCGCCACCAACCCCGCCCAGGCCGAGCGCGAGCGCCAGCGCCAGCAGCTCGTCAAGCTGCTGGCCGAGATCGAGAAACGCGTCAACGAAGAAAACGCCCGCCCCCGCAAGCGCTACATCAGCCCGGCCACCCGCGAAGAGGTGTATGCGCTGTACTACGACGGCCTGCGCCGCCGCATCGAGGACCACGGCACCACCCATTTCCCGCAGGCAGCGGGCAAAAAGCTCTACGGCGAGCTGACCATGGTCATCACCGTCAACCACGATGGCCGGGTGCTGGCCACCGAGGTGGCCCAAACCTCCGGGCAGTTGCTGCTGGACCGCCGGGCGCAGGCCATCGTGCGGGCGCTGAGCTTTGGCAGCTTCAGCGACGCCATGCGCCGACGGGCTGACCAGATCGTGGTGGTGTCGCGCTTTCGCTTCACCCGCGAAGAAACGCTCAACACCACCCTGACCTCGCAGTGAGCCCCCCCGCCAGGCTCTGCCACCGCGCTTCCACCTGTTTGCCATGCACCAGCACCCCGCCCCCCCACATCGCCACCCGGCACCCACCGATACCGCCGATGACCTGGCCCACTATGCGGTGCTGGGCAACCCCGTGGCCCACAGCCGCTCGCCCTGGATACACGCACGCTTTGCCGAGCTGACCGGCCAGCAGCTGCGTTACGACCGCCAGCTGTGCCCCCTGGATGGCTTTGCCGCCACCCTTGCCCATCTGCGCCAGCAGGGCCTGCGCGGCTGCAATGTGACGGTGCCCTTCAAGTTCGAGGCCTTTGCCGCCGCCACCCGCACCACCGAGCGCGCCCGCCTGGCCCAGGCCTGCAACACCCTGGCCTTTGAGGGCAGCGACACCGTGGGCGACAACACCGACGGCGTGGGCCTGGTCACCGACATCACCCGCCACGCTGGGCAGCCGCTGCGCGGGCAGCGGGTGCTGCTGCTGGGCGCAGGCGGCGCTGCTGCCGGGGTGCTGGGGCCACTGCTGGCCGAGCAGCCCGCCGAGCTGGTGGTGTGCAACCGCACCACCGCCAAAGCCGACGCCCTGGTGCAGGCCCACCTGGCCTACGCAACCCAACAAAATTGCGAGCTAACAAGTCAATCATCACATGCGCTGGAAGGCTTTTTTGATGTGATTATCAACGGCACAGCCAGCAGCCTGGGTGGCGACGCCATTCCGGCCCCCGACCGCGTCGTGCGCCCCGGCGCCCTGGTCTGCGACATGATGTACGGCCCAGCGGCCCAGCCCCTGCTGGACTGGGCCCAGCGCCTGGGTGCGCGGGGCCGCGACGGTCTGGGCATGCTGGTGGAGCAGGCGGCCGAGTCCTTCTGGCTGTGGCGCGGTGTGCGCCCACCTGCCCAACAGGTGCTGGCCGAACTGCGGCAGCAACTGGCCACGCACACCGCCTGACCAGCCAAGCCACCATGGCAACGCGCCACACACCCGCCCCACGCCACACCCGCCACCCGGTGGTGGCGTTGCTGCTGCGCCTGCGCGCCTGGCTGCTGTGGCTGCTCGTGGCCGCTGTGCTGCTGCAGGTGTTCTTTGCAGGACGCATTGCCCTGATGGCGTGGGTCAACCCCGACAGCACGGCCTTCATGCGCTCGGAACTGTGGCGACGCATGGGCACACCCACAACGGCCGCCCCGGCGCCCAAGTCCGCCCCCCGTCCGGCCACACGCCCCTGGGCCCAGCGCTGGGTGGATGCCGACCAGATCTCGGTGCACCTCAAGCGTGCCGTCATTGCCGCCGAGGACGACGGCTTTGCCAGCCACTCCGGGGTGGACTGGGCCGCCATGGAAACCGCCTGGCAGCGCAACCAGCGCCGCTCCGTCCAGTCGCAAACCAGCGGCCGCCCGGTCAAACTGGCCGGTGGCTCCACCATCACCCAGCAGCTGGCCAAAAACCTGCTGCTCTCGGGCGAGCGCCACCTGGCGCGCAAGGCCCAGGAGCTGCTGATTGCCTTTTACCTGGAGGCCTTTTTGAGCAAAGAGCGCATTCTGGAGATTTACCTCAACAGCGTGGAATGGGGCGACGGCGTGTTTGGCGCCGAGGCCGCCGCCCGGCGCTACTTCGGGGTGTCGGCCCGCCAGCTCAACCCGGCCCAGGCGGCCCGCCTGGCCGTCATGCTGCCCGCGCCCAAGGCCTTTGAAAAGCGCCCAGACTCCCCCTACCTGAACCGGCGCACCGCCACCATCCTGGCCCGCATGGGCTCAGCGGCGCTGCCCTGAACGGGTCACACCCCCTCTCCAACCACCCCCATGCGCATCCTTGGCATAGACCCCGGCCTGCTCACCACCGGATTCGGCGTGGTGGACCGCGACGGCAGCCACCTGCGCTACGTGGCCAGCGGCACCATCACCACCGGCCACCTCGACAGCCGCTTGTTGCCCCAGCGGCTGAAGGTGCTGTTTGACGGCATTGGCGAGGTGGTCAAGCGCTACGAGCCCGATGTGTCGGCCTGCGAAATTGTGTTTGTGAACGTGGACCCACAAGCCACCCTCAAGCTCGGCCAGGCGCGCGGCGCGTGCCTGACGGCCCTGGTGGTGCATGGGCTGGAGGTGGCGGAATACACCGCACTGCAGCTCAAAAAGGCCGTGGTCGGCCACGGCAAAGCCAGCAAACCCCAGGTGCAGGAAATGGTGCGCCGCCTGCTGGAGCTGCCCGGTCTGCCCGGCAAAGACGCGGCCGATGCGCTGGGCCTGGCCATCACCCACGCACAAGTGAGCCAGTCGATGCAGGCCATAGCCCGGGTGGCCGACCTGAACGCCCGGGTCAGTGCGGCGTACAAAGCCGGGCGCAGCTACTGAGGCCGCTCATCCAGTGGACTGAGCCAACAGCCCAAGCTGCCAAGGGGCATAGTGAGGCCTTACAGCACGGCGGCGTACACTAGGTGCCGGAACACGGAGCGGTAATGGTCCCGCTGGTTGGGCGCCTGAATCAGCAGCATGGCCCACAGGTCCAGGGCGGGGTCCACAAAGAAGCTGGTACCCGCAATGCCGCTCCAGTAGTACATGCCCACCGAGCCCGGTGTCGGCGCAAGGCCAGGCGCGGTGCGCACGGCAAAGCCCAGGCCGAAGCCGTGGCCGGGTGGCAACAGCGTGCCCATGGCGGGCAAGCTGCCAAGGTGGTCACTGGTCATGTGGGCCACGGTGGCGGGAGACAACAGGCGCACGCCATCAAGCTCGCCGCCATTGAGCAGGCACTGCACAAAGCGTGCGTAGTCGTGCGCCGACGACATGAGTCCGCCACCGCCACCTTCCATGGCCGGTAGGTCGCGCGGATTGGCCACCCGCATGGGCGTGCCGCCGTCGGGGTCGTGGACAAACGGCTCGGCAATGCGGTGGTGTTGCTCTGGCGGCACAAAAAAGCCGGTATCCACCATGCCCAGCGGCCCCAGCACGGCGGCCTGCAGGTGGTGGCCCAGGGGCTGCCCGGTGATGACTTCGATCACGCGGCCCAGCA
Source organism: Burkholderiaceae bacterium (assembly GCA_030695205.1). Taxonomy (GTDB): domain Bacteria; phylum Pseudomonadota; class Gammaproteobacteria; order Burkholderiales; family Burkholderiaceae_C; genus UBA2334. The sequence continues at coordinate 84,265 of JAUYTN010000033.1, forward strand.
CATCGGTGGCGCGGCTGTATTCCCACACGGTGCCGGGCGTATACATCAGCGGTATGTCGGCCAGCGCCTGGGTGAACTCGGCGTTGGTGCGCTCGCGCGAGGCCAAGCGGGCCTGCGTGTACTGGCGCTGCACCGGCGAATCGCCCAGAAATTCATAGGTGAACCCGGCGGTGTGTCGCAGCAGATCGTGCACCGTGGGCACTCGGCCCGCCGGGCGCAGCACCGTTTTGCGGCCGTGGGTCGAGGCCACCTGCAGGCGCTCGAACTCCGGCAGGTATTTGGCCACCGGGTCGCTCAGCAGCAAGCGCCCTTGCTCGGCCAGCTGCATGGCGGCCACCGACACCACCGGCTTGGTCATGGAGTAGATGCGAAACAGCGCATCAGTGCCCATGGGTGTACCTCGGGCTGGATCGAGCTGCCCCACAGCCGCGCACAGGGCCACCTGCCCCTGGCGGGCCACCACCGCCACCGCACCCGGCAGGCGCTGGCGGTCCACATCGGCCTGCAGCGCCGCCACCAGGCGCGACAGGCGCTCTGGGCAGAGGCCAACGGCTCCAGGGTCGGAGGTGGGGGTGAGCAAAGACGCGGGAGATGGGCGGGTCATGGCCAAGCTGGGCTACGGGCGCCGAGCCGCGCCATCAGAGCAGCCGCTCCAGCATCAACACCCCAAAAAATCCCGCCGCTGCCAGCACCGCCCACTTGATGAGCTTGAGCCCCAGGGTGCGGTACCTGACCTGCCCGGTGGCCACGTAGAACACAAAGCTGGCGATGACTGCCAGCAGCAACAGCACCATGGTGAATCGGAAAATCAACATAGGGTCTTCTTTCGGGTCACCAGGCGGGCATGAGCCGGTCAAAGCCTGTTGGGGCCAGACGGGCATCGGCAAACGTCACTTCCTCGTAGGCATCCGGGCGGGCCAGCAGGGCTCGCAAGAGCTGGTTGTTCAGGCCGTGGCCAGAACGGAACGCACTGTAGGCCGCCAGCAGAGGGCGACCCAGGATGTAGAGGTCACCCATGGCGTCGAGGATTTTGTGTTTGACGAACTCGTCGCTGTAGCGCAGACCGTCGGCATTGAGCACCTTGTAGTCGTCCATGACGATGGCGTTGTCCAGCCCACCCCCACGGGCCAGCCCGTGCGACCGCATCATCTCCACGTCGCGGGTGAAGCCAAAGGTACGGGCCCGGGCAATCTGGCGGGCGTACTGACCGGAGCCCAGATCAAACGAAAAGTGCTGACCCGTGGCCTCCACCGCCGGATGGTCAAACTCAATCTCAAAGCTCAGCGTGTAGCCATGGTGGGGGTCCAGGCGGGCCCATTTCAGGCTGCTACCGCTGCCCTCGCGCACCTCCACCGGCTGGATCACCCGCACAAACCGCTTGGCCACGGGTTGCTCCACCACCCCCGCACTTTGCAGCAGGTACACGAACGAAGCGGCCGAACCGTCCAGAATGGGGACCTCCTCGGCGGTGATGTCGATGAGCAGGTTGTCCAGCCCCAGGCCCGCGCAGGCCGACATCAGGTGCTCCACCGTCAGCACCCGCACATCGCCCTTGGACAGGGTGGATGCCATTCGGGTGTCGGTGACGGCCGACGCATTGACGGCAATGTCCACCGGATGGGGCAAATCCACCCGGCGAAACACGATGCCCGTGTCCGGCGGCGCAGGGCGCAGGGTCAGCTCCACACGCTGGCCGCTGTGCAGGCCCACGCCCATCGCGCGGGTCATGGTCTTGAGGGTGGTTTGCCTGAGCATGCGGTCATTCTAAAAAACGGGGGCAAGCCCCCTGGCCTGCCGAGGTCAGTCCACCTGGCGACGCAGGAAGGCGGGAATCTCGAAATCGTCCATGCCACCGGCCGACAGGGCGTTGACCTTGTCCGACGCCTGGGTGCGGTTGGTGCGCCACACGCTGGGCACCGACAGGGTGTCTGGCCCGCGGGCGGCCTGGCCGCCACCCATCCCGGCACCGCCGCCGTTGCCGGTGGCGGAAACCGTGGTGTGGATGGGCAGGTTGTCGGTGCCGGTGCGGCGCACCGTCTCCAGCACACGCAGCGGCACCCGTGCGGCCTGCTGGCTCACCAGGCCGGTGGCCACCACCGTGACCCGAATGGCATCGCCCAGGGCTTCGTCGTAGGCTGCGCCGTAAATGACGTGGGCGTCGTCGGAGGCATAGGCCTTGATGGCCGTCATGGCTTCGCGGGACTCTTTCAGTTTGAGGGAGTCTTTGGAGGCAGTCACCAGCACCAGCACACCCTTGGCACCCTTGAGGTCCACACCGTCCAGCAGCGGGCAGGCCACAGCCTGTTCGGCGGCGATGCGGGCGCGGTCGGGTCCGGCGGCAGTGGCCGTGCCCATCATGGCCTTGCCGGGCTCGCCCATGACGGTGCGCACGTCTTCAAAGTCCACGTTGACGTTGCCATAGTCGTTGATGATTTCGGCAATGCCACCCACGGCGTTTTTGAGCACGTCGTTGGCATGGCCAAACGCGGCGTCCTGGGTGACGTCGTCGCCCAGCACCTCCAGCAGCTTTTCGTTAAGGACCACGATGAGGGAGTCCACGTTGTCTTCCAGCTCTTTCAGGCCCGCATCGGCGTTGCCCATGCGGCGGGAGCCTTCCCAGTCAAAAGGCTTGGTGACCACGCCCACGGTCAGGATGCCCATTTCTTTGGCCACTCGCGCAATGACGGGGGCGGCGCCGGTACCGGTGCCACCACCCATGCCTGCGGTGATGAACAGCATGTGCGCGCCCTGGATGGAGGCGCGGATATCGTCGATGGCGGCTTCGGCGGCCTCGCGGGCTTTTTCGGGCTTGCTGCCCGCGCCCAACCCCGTGCCACCCAGCTGCACGACCCGCTGGGCCGAGCTGCGCGACAGGGCCTGCGCATCGGTGTTGGCGCAAATGAACTCCACGCCCTGGACGCCGCACTTCATCATGTACTCGACGGCGTTGCCGCCGCCGCCGCCCACCCCGATCACCTTGATCTGCGTGCCTTGGTTGAACTCTTCGATTTCAATCATTTCAATGGTCATAAAACCTCCTGTGTGTGCGGTGAACGCCTGATTTGCCTAAATAACGGACTCAAAAAAACGGTTGGAATGCGGGAACCCGGCGGACCGGTGGTGGTGCAGCGGGGATGAAGTACGCGGCTGAACGGCGGGGTACATCGGGTGTGGGTGTAGGGTGTGGCCATCAGAAATTGCCCACAAACCAGTCTTTGACACGGCCCAGTGCACCTTGCACCGATCCCTTTTTTTGCGCCACCTTGTGGCCGCGCATCCGGCCCAGCCTGGCCTCTTCCAGCAAACCCATCACGGTGGAGGCCCGGGGCTGGGCCACCATGTCCGACAGGTGGCTGGCGTACTTCGGAATGCCCCGCCGCACCGGCTTGAGAAAAATGTCCTCGCCCAGCTCCACCATGCCCGGCATCACGGCGCTGCCGCCCGTAATGACCACGCCAGAAGACAGCACCTCTTCGTAGCCCGAGTCGCGGATGACCTGCTGCACCAGGGCAAAAATTTCTTCCACCCTGGGCTCAATCACGCCGGCCAGCGCCTGCTTGCCCAGCATGCGCGGGCCACGGTCACCCAAGCCGGGCACCTCCACCTGCGCCAGCGGGTCGGCCAGCAACTGCTTGGCGCAGCCGCTTTCCACCTTGATGTCTTCTGCGTCTTTGGTGGGGGTGCGCAGCGCCATGGCAATGTCGCTGGTGATGAGGTCACCCGCAATCGGGATGACGGCGGTGTAGCGGATGGCGCCACCCGCAAAAATGGCCACGTCGGTGGTGCCTGCGCCAATGTCCACCAGGGCCACGCCCAACTCGCGCTCGTCCTCGGTGAGGATGGCCTGGCTGCTGGCCAGGGGGTTGAGCATGAGCTGGTCCACCTCCAGACCACAGCGGCGCACGCACTTGATGATGTTTTCGGCGGCGCTCTGGGCCCCGGTGACGATGTGTACCTTGGCCTCCAGGCGGATGCCACTCATGCCAATGGGCTCTTTCACGTCCTGGCCGTCGATCACAAACTCCTGGGGCTCGACCAGCAGCAGGCGCTGGTCGGTGGAGATGTGGATGGCTTTGGCCGTCTCGATGACCCGGGCCACATCGGCAGGCATGACCTCGCGGTCCTTGATGGCCACCATGCCGCTGGAGTTGATGCCACGGATGTGGCTGCCGGTGATGCCGGTGGAGACACGGGCAATGCGGCAGTCTGCCATCAGCTCGGCCTCTTTGAGCGCCTGCTGGATGCTCTGCACCGTGGCATCGATGTTGACGACCACGCCGCGCTTCAAGCCATTGCTCGGGGCCACGCCCAGGCCAGCGAGCTTGAGCGCGCCATCGGGGGTGATCTCGGCGACCACCACCATGATCTTCGACGTGCCGATGTCGAGACCAACCACCAGATCTTTGTATTCCTTGGCCATGATGCGTGTGTGTTGTCTGTCGGTTAGGGGCTGGGTTGATGGGTCATCGCTGAAGGGCAGGACGGGGCTTGGGTGCCACCTGCCGGGGCGGGGCAACCTGGCCCGGCGCCAGCGTGGTGATGCCCCGCAGGCGCACCGCATAGGCCGCCGGGTAGCGCAGGTCCGCCGACTCCAGGCTGCGCCCATGCTCGCGGGTCACCTGAGGCAAGGTGCGGACAAACTGCCCCACCCTGGCCACCAGCTCGTCGGGACCACCCCGACCAATTTCGACCCTGGCCCCGTTGTCCAGCCCGGCACGCCAGCTGCCCTGGGCGGAGAGTTCCAGACGCTGCAAGTCCATGTCCACCAGCGCAAACAGCGGCACCAACGCCTCGTACACCTGCTTGACCTGCGCGGCCTGGCCCTGAGGGCCTGCCAACTCGGGCAGGTGGTCGGTGTCCTCGCTCTCGGCGCTGGCCTCGAAGACCTCGCCCTGCTGGTTCAGAAGCGCGGTGGTGCCTCCGGCCTCCCACCAGGCCATGGCCTGGTGCTCTTCCAGCGTGACGCGCAAGCGGTTGGGAAACACCCGCTGCACCGTGGCCCGCCGCACCCAGGGCACAGACTGGAAGACGGCCTGCACTTCCTGCAGGTTCAGGGTGAGGAAGTTGCCGCGCAAGCGCGTGCCCATGTGCGCCCGGACAATGGCTTCGTTCTGGTGGCGCAAATCGCCGTCCACCACCACCGCCTTCACGTCCCACACCGGATGGCGCACCGCCCACAGGCCAGCGGCGGTCAGCACCAGCGCAACCAACGCCCAGCCCAAGGCGCTGGTGGCCAAGGCCATCAGGCGCACATCGGTGGGCAGGGTGGTGGGGGATGGCATGCGGGGTGTGCATCAGTCGCGGCTGGGCGTGCCGGACGAGCCGGGCGGATTGTCGGGGGCGGTGGCGTCCAGGCTGGCCGATTGCAACAGCCCCAGGCACAGCGCCTCGTAAGAGATGCCGTCGGCCCCGGCCGACATCGGCACCAGCGAATGGCCGGTCATGCCGGGCGCGGTGTTGATCTCCAGCAGCCACGGCTGGCGGGTGCGGGCGTCGATCATCACGTCGGCCCTGGCCCAGCCCCGACAGCCAATGGAGCGGTAGGCCTTGAGCACCAGTGCCGAAATCGCGGCCTCCTCGCCCTCGGGCAAGCCGCAGGGCACGAGGTACTGGGTGTCGTCGGTGAAGTACTTGTGCTCGTAGTCGTAGTTGCCCTGAGGTGCCACGATTCGGATGGTGGGCAGGACCACCGCATGGTGACCGTCGCCCAGCACGGGCACCGTCACCTCGTCGCCCGAGACGAACTGCTCGCAGAGCACCTCGTTGTCGTGGCGCGCGGCCAGGGCGTAGGCAGCCTCGCACTGCGCAGCGTCTGTGACCTTGGTCAGTCCCAGGGTGGACCCCTCGCGCGAGGGCTTGACGACCATGGGGCTGCCCAGCACCTGGAAGGCTGCCAGGGTTTCGGCCGCGCTTTGCACCGTGCGCCAGGCGGGGGTGGGCAAGCCATCGGCCAGCCACAGGCGCTTGGTCATGATTTTGTCCATGGCCACGCTCGATGCCAGCACCCCCGAGCCGGTGTAGGGAATGCCCAGCAGCTCCAGCGCGCCCTGCACCGTGCCGTCTTCGCCCCAGCGGCCATGCAGGGCAATGAAACAGTGGGCGAAGCCCTCGCGGCGCAGCTCGCACAGGTCGCGCTCGGCGGGATCGAAGCCGTGGGCGTCCACGCCCTGAGCGCGCAGTGCCTTCAGGACGCCTGCGCCGGACATGAGCGACACCTCCCGCTCGGCAGAACGCCCGCCCATCAGCACCGCCACTTTGCCCAGCTCGGCAGGCGACCGCCCTGCCTGCTGCCAATGCGCCAACCATGGGTTCATGCTGTTGCCTCCTGAAGTCTCGCCACCTCGCTGGCGCCCAGCGCCACCACCTCGGCGGCCACCGCACCGATGGAGCCGGCCCCCATGCACAGCACCACGTCGCCGTCTCTGGCCATGTGCAGGACGGCCTGCGCCATGGCGCTGACGTCGTCCACAAACACGGGCTCGATCTGGCCGGCCACGCGCACCGCACGGGCCAGGCTGCGGCCATCGGCGGCAACGATGGGGGCTTCACCAGCGGCATACACCTCGGCCAGCAGCACCGCATCGGCCTGGTTGATGACCTTGACAAAGTCTTCAAAGCAGTCGCGGGTGCGGGTGTAGCGGTGGGGCTGGAAAGCCAGCACCAGCCGCTGGCCAGGAAAGGCTCCGCGCGCAGCGGCCAGGGTGGCGGCCATTTCCACGGGGTGGTGGCCGTAGTCGTCCACCACCGTGAAATGCCCCCCACCGTGGGCGGCCGGCACCGCCACCTGCCCGTAAGACTGGAAACGCCTGCCCACACCATGGAACTCGGCGAGTCCGCGCTGGACCGCCTCATCGGGCACGCCCAGCTCCACGGCCACCGCAATGGCGGCCAGCGCATTGAGCACGTTGTGTCGACCTGGCAAATTGAGCACCACCTCCAGGTCGGGCAGCGTCACGCCGTTGCGCCGCTGGGCAGTGAAGTGCATCTGCGTACCGATGGCCCGCACGTCGATGGCCCGCACCTGCGCATCCTCGGCAAACCCGTAGCTGGTGATGGGCCGGGCAATCTCGGGCAGCAGGCTGCGAATGGCCGGGTCGTCCACACACACCACCGCGGCGCCATAAAACGGCATGCGGTGAAGAAACTCCACAAAGGCCTGCTTCAGGCGGCCGAAATCGTGGCCGTAGGTGTCCATGTGGTCGGCGTCGATGTTGGTGACCACGCTCAACACCGGCAACAGGTTGAGGAAGGAGGCATCCGACTCGTCGGCCTCCACCACGATGTACTCACCCGAGCCGAGCCGGGCATTGGCCCCTGCGCTGTTGAGCCGCCCGCCAATGACGAAGGTAGGGTCCAGGTTGCCCGCCGCCAGCACACTGGTCACCAGACTGGTGGTGGTGGTTTTGCCGTGGGTGCCGGCAATGGCCACGCCCTTTTGCTTGCGCATCAGCTCGGCCAGCATGACGGCACGTGGCACCACGGGCAGCAGCTTGGCGTGGGCGGCCACCACCTCGGGGTTGTCGGCCTTGACGGCGGTGGAGGTGACCAGGCAGTCCGCCCCCTCGATGTGGGACTCGGCGTGGCCCAGGTGCACCCGCGCGCCCAGATCGGCCAGGCGCTGGGCAGCTGCGCCCATGGCCAGGTCACTGCCCGAAATGGTGTAACCCTGGTTGAGCAGCACCTCGGCAATGCCGCTCATGCCCGCACCCCCTATGCCCACGAAATGGATGTGTCGGATGGCGTGCTTCATGAAGCCACCCCCGCCAGTTGCTCACAGACAGTGACCATGCGGTTGACCGCATCGGTTTTTTGCATGTTTTTGGCCTTTTGCGCTTGATTTAAAAGCGATGTTCGCTCTGATTTTTGAAATATCGACGCCAGCAGCGCGGCGCTCAGATCCCGCTGCTGAACCAGGGTGGCGGCACCGGCATCGACCAGAAAACGGGCGTTGTGGGTCTGGTGGTCGTCCACCGCATGCGGAAACGGCACCAGCACCGAGGCCGCACCCACGGCGGCCAGCTCGGTCACGGTGCTGGCACCAGCCCGGCACACCAGCAGGTCGGCATCGGCCATGGCCTGCGCGGTGTCGTCAATGAAGGGGGTTACCTCAGCCACCACGCCCGCTGCGGCGTAGGCCGCGCGCAAGGCTTCCACATGGTTGGCCCCGCTTTGGTGGCGCACCAGCGGGCGCTCGCCGGGTGGCAGCAGCGCCAGGGCAGCGGGCACCACGTCGTTCAGGCCTTTGGCACCCAGACTGCCGCCCAGCACCAGCACCCGCAGCGGCCCGGTGCGCCCCGCAAAGCGCTGTGCCGGATCGGGCTGCTGCACAAACTCGGTGCGCAAGGGGTTGCCCACCCACTCACCCGCTGGCAAGGCCTGGGGGTAGGCGGTGAAGCAGCGGTCTGCCACCTGGGCCAGCACCTTGTTGGCCAGGCCAGCGATGGAGTTCTGCTCGTGCAGCACCAGCGGCTTGCCAGCCAACACGGCCATCATGCCGCCGGGGAAAGTGATGTAGCCGCCCAGGCCCAGGACCACGCCGGGGCGCACCCGCCGCACCACCCGCCAGCTTTGCCAGAAGGCCCGCAGCAACTTGAGTGGCGCCAGTGCCAGCGTGCCCACGCCTTTGCCGCGCAGGCCGCCGAACTGCACCGGCTCGAAGGCAAAACCGCGTGGGGGCACCAGACGCTCTTCCATGCTGGCGGGAGCGCCCAGCCAGTGCACCTGCCAACCACGCTCGCGCAAGGCTTCGGCCACAGCCAGCCCCGGGAAGATGTGCCCACCCGTGCCACCGGCCATGACCAGCGCCACCCGCCGGGGCAGCACGGCGCTGGGGTTCGGGGACTTGGGTGGGTGGGGGTGTGCCGTCATACCCGACCTCCCCGCATGAGCTGGCGGTTTTCCGCGTCGATGCGCAACACAATGGCCAGCGACACCAGGTTGAGCAAAATGGCCGAGCCACCGTAGCTCATCAAGGGCAGCGTCAGTCCCTTGGTGGGCAGCGCGCCCAGGTTGACCCCGATGTTGATGAAGGCCTGGAACCCTATCCACAGCCCCACGCCCTGGGCCACCAGCCCGGCAAACACCTGGTCCAGGGCGATGGCCTGGCGGCCAATGTGCATGATGCGCCGCGTCAGCCACATGAACACGGCAATGACCACCAGCACGCCCATCAGGCCCAGCTCTTCGCCAATGACGGCGAGCAAAAAGTCGGTGTGGGCCTCGGGCAGCCAGTGCAGTTTTTCCACACTGCCACCCAGGCCAACCCCAAACACCTCGCCCCGCCCAAAGGCGATGAGCGCGTGCGACAGCTGGTAGCCCTTGCCCAGGGCGTGCTCCTCGCTCCAGGGGTCGAGGTAGGCAAAGATGCGCTCGCGCCGCCAGTCGCTGGTCAGCACAATCATGGCAAAGGCCAGCACCACCAGCGCGGCCATCAGAAAGAACATGCGGGCATTGACCCCGCCCAGAAACAGGATACCCATGGCAATGACCACAATCACCATGAAGGCGCCCATGTCCGGCTCGGCCAGCAGCAGCATGCCCACCACCAGCACCGCCGCCGCCATGGGCCACACGGCGCGAAAGAAGCGCTCCTTCACGTCCATGCGGCGCACCATGTAGTCGGCGGCATAGATGAGCACCGCCAGCTTGGCCAGCTCGGAGGGCTGAAAGTTCATGATGCCCAGCGAGATCCAGCGGCGCGCACCGTTGACGCCTTTCCCAATGAACGGGATCAGCACCACGATGAGCAGCAGCAGCGCCACCGCAAACAGCAAAGGCGCGGCACGCTCCCAGTTTTTGACCGGCACCTGGAACACCACCCACGCCACCATGGCACCCAAAGCAATGGAAATTCCGTGCCTGAGCACAAAGTGCAGCGGCTCGTAACGGGCAAATTTGGGGTTGTCAGGCAAGGCGATGGAGGCGGAGTACACCATCACGGTGCTCCACAGCAGCAGGCCCACCACCACCCAGACCAGCGCTTGGTCAAAGCCTTGTTCGCGCACCGCCAGGGGTTGGGTCTGCACCAGTTCGCGGCTGCTGGTGCGCACCGGCAAGGCCTCGCCAGCGGTGCGGGCACCCAGCCAGCCAGAGGGCCAGCGGGGCGCCAGGCGCGCCAGGGCCGCCTGCAGCGTGGCCAGGGTGTTGGGCTGTGCGCTCACAGGCCCGCCCCCGGTGTGCCCTGCTCGGCGGCGAGCTCGGCCACGGTATCGACAAACACCTGGGCACGGTGCCCATAGTTGCGGAACATGTCCAGGCTGGCGCAGGCAGGGGACATCACCACCGCCTCGCCAGACTGCGACAAGCCAGCCGCCTGGCGCACCGCCGCTGGCAGGTCGGGGGCATCGAACACCGGCACCCCGGTGGGGGCCAGCACCGCACGCAGGGCCGGGGCATCGCGCCCGATCAGCACCACCGCCTGCACATGGGCGCGCACCGCCGCAGCCAGGGGCGAAAAGTCCTGACCCTTGCCGTCACCACCCATGACCATGACCAGACGGCGCTCGGCCCCCAGGCCCCGGATGGCGGCCAGGGTGGCGCCGACGTTGGTACCTTTGCTGTCGTCAAAAAACTCCACACCGTCGATCACCGCCACCGATTCGACGCGGTGGGGCTCACCCCGGTACTCGCGCAGCCCGTGCAGCATGGGCGCCAGGGGCGCACCTGCTGCGGTGGCCAGCGCCAGCGCCGCCAGCGCATTGGCGGCGTTGTGCCGCCCGCGGATGCGCAAGGCCTCGGCGGGCATCAGCCGCTGCCAGGTGATCTCGGGTTCGGCCTGGGGGCCTCGGCGGCTGGTACGGGTTTCGTCCACCGCAACCGCGCGCACCAGCCAGGCCATGCCATTGACCACCTCCAGGCCCCAGTCACCGGCGCGGCGCGGCAGGTCGGTGCCAAAGCTGACCCACTCCACCGCGGGCTCGGTCACGGCGCCGCGTCGGGCGGTGCCAACCACAACCGGTACCGGCCGGGCGGCCATGACGGCGGCATCTTCCCGGTTGAGCACCCGCAAGGCCCGCTGGCCAAACACCCGGAACTTGGCCGCGCTGTAGTGCGCCATGCTGCCGTGCCAGTCCAGGTGGTCTTCGCTCAGGTTGAGTACCGTGGCCGCCGTGGGCTCGAATCCCTCGGGCCCCAGCGGCACCCCGTCGAGTTGGAAGCTGGACAGCTCCAGCACCCACACCTGGGGCAGTCCGTGGTCGGCAGGAGCGGGTGATGAGCCCCCCTCAAAACTATCTATTTCAATAGCTGAATCACCAATACTATCAAGCGATAAGTCGCTATTTTCCTTAAAATCTGACTCTCCCCCGGTGGCGCTGTCCTCCGGGGTCTGTCGGGCCGCGTCGGCCTGCGCTGCTGCCAGCACATCGAGCAAGGCGGGGCCGATGTTGCCGGCCAGGGCCACCCGCCACCCACAACGGGTCAGCAGCTGGGCGGTCAGTGAGGTGGTGGTGGTTTTCCCGTTGGTGCCGGTGATGGCCAGCACCTTGGGCGGCTGCTCGGCGTGGGCATAGGCCTGACGCAAGGCATGGGCAAACAGCGCCAACTCCCCCAGCACCGGCACCCCGTGGGCAGCGGCCCAATCGGTCACGGCCTGCAGCTGTGCGGGCGACAGGCCCGGGCTTTTGCACACCAGGCCCCAGGACTGACTGGCCATCCATTCGGCGTCCAGGGCGGCGCACACCACCTGGGGCAGGGCCTGCCCCGGCTGGGCCAGGGCAGCGAGTCCACTGGCCAGTTCGGCGCGCACCTCGGGCTGGTCCCGGTTGTCCACCACGGTCACAGCAGCGCCCTGGCGCACACACCAGCGCGCCATGGCCTGGCCGGAAATGCCATGGCCAAGCACCAGAACGGGAAGATGGGTCAACGCGGGAATCATGGCGGTGGTGCGGCGCTCAGCGCAGCTTGAGGGTGGACAGACCCACCAGGCACAGCAGCATGGTGATGATCCAGAAGCGGACAACGACCTGGGTTTCTTTCCAGCCGTTTTTCTCGAAGTGGTGGTGCAGCGGGGCCATCTTGAACAGGCGTCGGCCCTGGCCAGTGCGCTTTTTGGTGAACTTAAAGTAGCTCACCTGCAGCATGACGGACAGCGCCTCGACCACAAAAATGCCCCCCATGATGGCCAGCACAATTTCCTGGCGCACGATCACCGCCACCGTGCCCAGGGCACCCCCCAGCGCCAGCGCACCCACGTCGCCCATGAACACCTGGGCCGGGTGGGTGTTGAACCACAAGAACGCCAGCCCCGCCCCCGCCATGGCGGCACAGAACACCAGCAACTCGCCTGTGCCGGGGATGTGGGGAATGAGCAGGTAGCGGGCAAACACCGCGTTGCCGGTGACGTAGGCAAACACCCCCAGGGCGGAGCCGACCATGACCACCGGCATGATGGCCAGGCCGTCGAGCCCGTCGGTCAGGTTGACGGCGTTGCTGGAGCCCACGATGACCAGGTAGCTCAGCAGCACAAAGCCCAGCATGCCCAGCGGGTAAGCCACGGTTTTGAAGAACGGCATCATGAGACCGGCAGTGGGCGGCAGCTCCATCTGAAAGCCCGATGTCACCCAACCCAGGAACAGCTCGAACACCCGCTGGTTGGAGCTTTCGGAAATGGCGAACACCAGGTACAGCGCGGCCACCCCGCCCACCAGCGACTGCCACAGGTACTTTTCACGCGAGGGCATGCCCTCCGGGTCTTTGTTGACCACCTTGCGCCAGTCGTCCACCCAGCCAATGGCGCCAAAACCCAGGGTGACGATGAGCACGATCCAGACAAAGCGGTTAGACCAGTCGGCCCACAGCAGGGTGGAGGTGGCAATGGCCAGCAGAATCAGCGCACCGCCCATGGTGGGTGTGCCGCTTTTGGCCAGGTGGGTTTGCATGGCGTAGTCGCGGATGGGCTGACCGATTTTGAGCTCGGTCAGGCGGCGAATTACATAGGGCCCCGCCACCAGCCCGATGAGCAAACCGGTGAGCGCAGCCATGACCGCCCGGAAGGTGAGGTACTGAAACACCCGAAAGAACCCGAACTCGGGCGACAGGCCTTGCAGCCACATGGCCAGTTCAATGAGCATCGCAGCCTCCTTGGGCAGCAGCTGACGCCGCCGATGGCCAGGCCAGCTGCAAGGCCTGAACGATGCGCTCCATCTTCATGAAGCGCGAGCCTTTGACCACCACACTGCCTCCCGCCGCCGTGGCGCGCAGGCTGTGCAGCATCAGGTCGGCCATGTCGGTGGCGGCGGCGATGCGGCTGGCCCGTGGGTCGTCGCGGCGCAACTCGGCCACCGCCTGCCCCATGTGGGTGCCTGTGCAATGCACCGCTTGCAAGCCCGCATCGAGGGCGTGGCTCAGCACCTCGACATGAAAAGCCAGGGCCTGGTCGCCCACTTCGCCCATGTCGCCCAGCACCAGGGTGCGGGGTTCGGGCAGGGTGGTCAGCAAATCGATGGCGGCGCGCACCGAATCGGGGTTGGCGTTGTAGCTGTCATCCACCACGGTCAGGGCGCCGCCTGGTGCGGGGAGGCTGAAGGCCAGCGAGCGCCCCTTGACCGCCTCGAAGGCCTCCAGCCCCTGGACCACATGGGCCAGGGACACGCCAGCGGCCAGGGCACACGCACATGCCGCCAAGGCGTTGCGCACATTGTGCTGACCGGCCACGGCCAGGCGGACATCCGCCTCGCCCAGCGGAGTGAACAGGCGGATGTGCCAGGCCAGCCCCTGCCACTCGGCATGGGCGCGCACATCGGCGGCGGGATCGGTGTCGCTGAAGGTGAGGGTGCGGCGTTCGCCAGCCAGTGCCTGCCAGACGGAGGTGTAGGCATCGTCACAGGGAAACACAGCCATGCCATCGGCGGGAAGTGCCGCAATGGCAGCGCCGTTTTCGCGGGCCACCGCCTCGACGGTACCCATGAACTCCTGGTGCTCGCGCTGGGCGTTGTTGACCAGCGCCACCGTGGGCTGGGCCATGGCCGCCAGCGTGGCGATTTCACCGGGGTGGTTCATGCCCAGCTCCACGACTGCCAAGCGGTGGTGGGGGCGCAGGCGCAGCAAGGTGTGCGGCACACCGATGTCGTTGTTCAGGTTGCCCTGGGTGGCCAGGGCATCGCTGCCGTCGCCTCCGGCGGCACACCGCAGGATGCTGGCGAGCATTTGCGTGACCGTGGTTTTGCCGTTGCTGCCGGTCACAGCCACCAGCGGCAGGGTGAACTGGGTGCGCCACAGGGTGGCCAGTTCCCCCAGGGCCAGGCGGCTGTCTGGCACCTCCACACCTGGCAGGCCCGCTGCCGCCAGCCCCTGCTCGGCGATGGCCGCCACCGCACCCGAGACCGCGGCCTGGGACAAAAAGCGGTGGGCATCGAAGGTGTCGCCGCGCAAGGCCACGAACAGGTCACCGGGCTGCAGGCTGCGGGTGTCGGTGTGCACGCGGGCGATGGTGCCCAGGGGCTCGCCCACCAGCGTGGCACCACGCAGGCGTGGCAACAAGGCATTGAAAGAAGGACTGGTCATGCCGAACGCTCCGCGACCTGAGGCCCGGAGGATTGAAAAGGGGTTGGTGAGACAGCACCCGCCAGGCACGCACGCAAGGCCTGCAGGGCATGGAGCTGATCTGAAAACGGATGGCGAACCCCGGCCACCTCCTGGGTGGTCTCGTGGCCTTTGCCTGCGATGAGCACGACGTCGGGCGGCGACGCCAAAGCCACCTGGCTGGCGATGGCCTGCGCGCGGTCGGCCACAGTGCGCACCGCACCGGGGTGCCTCAGGCCAGCCTGCATGGCCGCCAGAATGGCCAGCGGGTCTTCGCTGCGGGGGTTGTCGCTGGTCAGGCACACCCGGTGGGCATGGGCCTCGGCGGCAGCGGCCATGAGGGGGCGCTTGGTCGCGTCGCGGTCGCCCCCGCAGCCCACGATGGCGTGCAAGCGGCCGCCACGGGCAGCCGCCAGTGGTTGCAAGGCCTGAAGCGCCTGGGCAACCGCATCGGGGGTATGGGCATAGTCCACCAGCACCAGGGGCAGGGCCTGCTCATCGGCGGCGGCACCCAGCAGGGGGTTGATGGGCTCCATACGCCCAGGCACAGCGCTGAGCTTGCCACAGGCATCCACCGCCGCACCCAACCCCAGGCCCAAGGCACGCAAACTGCCCAGCACGCCCAACAGGTTGGCTGCGTTGTAGCGCCCCACCAGCGGCACGTCCAAGGTGTGCCGCTGCCCGCCCTCGGCCACCACCAGGCGCATGCCGTTGGGAGTGGCGGTCAACTCTTGCACCCACAGGTGCCTGGGCCGCTCCGCCATGGCCCCGCCATCGGGCGACAGCGACACCGTCCACAGCACGAGGTCGGCCCGCTCGGCCAGCCCGGTGGCCAGTTGCTGTCCGTGGGCATCGTCCACATGGACCACCGCTGCACGCAGGCCCGGCCAGTCGAACAGGCTGCGCTTGGCGTCCCAGTAGGCGGCCATGCTCGCGTGGTAGTCCAGGTGATCCTGGGTGAGATTGGTGAACACCGCCACCGCTAACCGGGCACCGGCCAGACGATGCTCGACCAGCCCAATGGACGAGGCCTCCAGCGCACAGGCCCGAACCCCATCGGCGTGCCAGCGCTGCAGCTGCGCCTGCAGCGTGATGGGGTCTGGGGTGGTCAGCCCGGTGGGCTGCAGCAGCGCCAGCGGCTCATGGGCGGGGCCGGGCATGCCCAGGCCCAAGGTGCCCGCCAGCCCACATGGCCGCCCCACCGCGGCGAGCGCCTGCGCCAGCCACCAGGCGGTGGATGTTTTGCCATTGGTGCCAGTGATGGCCACCACCTCCATGCCGTGGCTGGGGTGGCCACAGAATTCAGACGCCATTTCCCCGGCCAGGGCCTTGAGCCCCCACACAGCAGCCACCCGCTCCAACCCGGCACCCTCTGCCATGTCGGCCCACTCGCTGGACCAGGGCGTGGCCTGCCACCCATCGGCCTCCACCAGGCAAGCCTGGGCACCGCGGCCCAGGGCATCGGCCACATGGCGACGCCCGTCGCCAGGAAACCCTGGCCACGCCACGAAGGCGTCCCCAGGCCCCGCCTGGCGGCTGTCCGCCACCAGACGACGCACACCGCGTTGGCGCAGCCAGGCGACGACCACCTGCACGCCGGTGAACTCGGCAACATCGGCCATCAGAACGACTCCTCCACGGCCTGCACCACAATTTGGGGTTTCACACCCATGTCGGGCTGCACCCCAAGGATGCGCAGGCTCTGCTGCACCGTTTCACTGAACACCGGCGCCGCCACCAGCCCGCCGTAGTACTGTCCGCCACGAGGCTCGTCCACCATGACCGCCACGACGATGCGCGGCTTGTCCACGGGGGCCAGGCCCACAAAGAAGCTGCGGTACTTTTTGTCGGCATAGCCCTTGCCCTCTTGCTTGCGGGCGGTACCGGTTTTGCCCCCCACGGAGTAGCCCATGGTCTGGGCCTTGGGCGCGGTGCCACCTGCCTCGGTGGCCAGCTGCAGCATGTGGCGCACGGCCACCGCGTGTTTGGCCTGGTACACCCTGGGGCCATGTGCCAGCTCGGACTGCTTGAGCAGCGTGGGCGAGATGAGCTCGCCATCGCGCGCAAACACGGTATAGGCCTGGGCCAGCTGAAACAGCGAGACCGACAGCCCGTAGCCGTAGCTCATGGTGGCCTGCTCGATGGGCCGCCACGATTTGTGGGCCCGCAAACGCCCCGAGACTGCACCGGGAAACGGCACATCGGGTTTTTGCCCGATGCCGATGCGGTGGAACATGTCCCACATGTCGCGGGGCTGCATCTGCATGGCCATCTTGACCGTGCCCACGTTGCTGGACTTCTGGATGATTTCGGTCACCGTCAGAGGCCCGTGGGGGTGGGAGTCGGAAATGGTGGCTCCACCCAGCGTCAGGCGACCCGGTGCGGTTTGGATGACGCTGTCGGGGCGCACCAGCCCTGCTTCCAGCGCCAGTGCCGCCACAAAAGGCTTCATGGTGGAGCCGGGCTCGAAGGAGTCGGTCAGCACCCGGTTGCGCAGTTGCTCGCCACTGAGGTGCTCGCGGTGGTTGGGGTCGTAGCTGGGGTAGTTGGCCAGAGCCAACACCTCGCCAGTCAGCACATCCATGACCATGACGCTGCCTGCGCGGGCATTGTGCTGGCGCACCGCATCGGTGAGTTTCTGGTAAGCGAAAAACTGGATCTTGCTGTCGATCGACAGTTGCAAGTCGGGGCCATCCTGCGGGGGAATGGCATCGCGCACGTCCTCAATGACCCGCCCCAGCCGGTCTTTGATGACCCGCCGCGAGCCCGCCACCCCCGACAGTTGCTGGTTAAAGGCCAGCTCCACCCCTTCCTGGCCCAGGTCTTCGACGTTGGTGAACCCGACCACATGGGCCGCCGCGGCCCCCTCGGGGTACTGGCGCTTGTAGTCTTTGCGCAGGTAAATGCCTTTGACGCCCAGCGCCTTGACCTGCATGGCGATGGGCTCGTCCACCTGGCGGCGCACCCAGACAAAGGTTTTTTCTTCGTTGGAGAGGCTGCGTTTGAGGTCGGCCAGGTTCAGCTTGAGCAGTCGGGCGACCTCTGGCAGATTGGGGTCGGCTTTGTCCACATCCTCGGGAATGGCCCAGATGCTTTGCGCCGCCACGCTGGACGCCAGGATCAGGCCGTTGCGGTCCAGCACCCGGCCACGGTTGGCGGGCAGCTCCAGGGTGCGGGCAAAACGAACCTCACCCTGTCGCTGGAAAAAGTCGTTGCCCACCACCTGCACATAGGTGGCACGCGCGCCCAGCCCGACAAAGGCCAGCGCCAGCGCGGCCACGATGAACTTGCTGCGCCACACCGGCGTTTTGCTCGCCAGCAAGGGGCTGGCGTGGTAGGCAATGCTGTGCGTGCTCATGGCGCACGCTCCAACGCAGGCATCTGCACCGGTGCGCCCACAGCCTCGCCCACATAGAAGGTGATGGCGGGGTTGGCCGCACGCATCTCCAGCTTGGTCATGGCAATGGACTGAATCCGCGCAGAGGTGGCCTGGGCACGCTTGTGCACCACCAGCTGCTCATGGTCGGCCTCCAGGCGGCGGGCCTGGGTCTGAGCACGGTCGAGCTGGGTGTAGAGGCGGCGCGACTCGTACTGGGTGTGCACCAGGTAAAAGGCGCTTCCCATGACCAGGGCCAGCAGCAACCAGTTGAGGCGAACCACAGCGCTCATCTCCTCAAGCGGGCACGTCGGTGCGCTGGGCCACGCGCATGACGGCACTGCGGGCACGGGGGTTGGCCCCCACCTCGACGGCGCTGGGCATGGTTCTGCCCAGCAGCTTCAGGCGCAAAGCCGCCGGGCCGGCAAACGGCACCCGCCGGTCCACCACCTCGCGGGCATGGGCCGCCATGAACTGCTTGACGATGCGGTCTTCCAGCGAATGAAAGCTGATGACCACCAATCGCCCCCCGGGGCGCAGCACCTTCAGCGATGCGGCAAGGGCTTGTTGCAGCTCTTCAAGCTCGGCGTTGATGAAAATCCGAAAAGCCTGAAATGTGCGCGTTGCAGGGTCCTTGCCCGGCTCGCGGGTTTTGACCGCGCCAGCCACGACTTCGGCCAGTTCAGCGGTGGTTCGAAGAGGGCCCCGTTCCTGTCGGCAACGATCAATCGCCTTTGCAATCGGTTGAGCAAACCGTTCTTCGCCGTATTCACGTATCACCTCCGCGAGGGTTGGGATGTCTGCCGTCTCCAGCCACTGGGCCACGCTCTGGCCCCGGGTGGGGTCCATGCGCATGTCCAGGGGGCCGTCGTGGCGAAAGGAAAAACCACGCTGCGGATCATCGATCTGGGGCGACGACACCCCCAGGTCCATCAGCAAGCCATCGGCACTGGCAACAGGCAGGTCGGCCAGGTGCGCAAAACCCTCGTGGCGAATGCCCACCCGGGCGTCCGCCAGGGCCTGAGCCTCAGCCACGGCCTGCGGGTCTTTGTCAAACACCGTGAGCGCACCGCCTGCGCCCAAGCGGGACAGGATCAAGCGCGAGTGCCCGCCCCGCCCAAACGTGGCGTCGATGTAGTGGCCATCGGGCTGAACAGAAAGGGCATCGACCGCTTCATTCAGCAAGACGGTGCGGTGGGTCCACACATCGGGCACTGGCGATCCTCAGAACGAAAAATCTTTGAACACATCGGGCATCTGGCCCTTCATGGCCTCGGCCTCCTGGGCTGCGTAGGTGGAGGCATCCCACAGCTCGAAGTACGCACCCATGCCCAGCAGCACCGCATCTTTTTGGATACCAGCAGCGGCCCGCAGCTCGGGGGAAATGAGCACTCGCCCCGTGCTGTCCATGTCCACATCCATGGCGTTGCCCAAAAAAATGCGCTTCCACCACTGGGCCTGCATGGGAAGAGCGGCAATGCGCTCGCGAAACCGTTCCCACTCGGGGCGGGGAAACACCATCAGGCACCCATGCGGGTGCTTGGTGATGGTGAGCTGCCCGGCTGCGTTGGCGCTCAGCACGTCACGGTGCCGGGTCGGCACAGACAGCCGCCCCTTGGCATCGAGATTGAGACTGGAAGCACCTTGAAACACCGACCACTACCCCGCTGAAACACTTTTCACCACTTAATTGCACTTCTTCCCACTTTATCAGGAAAAACAGGCGCCACCGCACCCGCGCGGCAAAAAATGGCAATCAAATCAACAACTTAGGGCGTATTTGTGAGCAAAAAAGACGCGACAAACCCTTGCAAATGAAGCACTTAGCGGACGCTGTGAAAGTGATGCCTCACGCAAGGATCCCACGCTGGGGCCACAACAGGCCCGTGGTTGCAAGGGGCGACATCGGCGCTGGGCAAGCCTCGCAGCGGGGGCGGCTGCGCGATGGTTGGACGCACCCACCGGCCAGGCGGTGGGATGCCAGAATTAGAAACAAAAATAGCCCAAAGCGCTTGTCACACCTGGGTTTTAAGCTATGCCTGCTTACAGAATAAACCGCGACAGATCTTCGTCTTTGCTCAGCTCGGCCAGACGGACATCGACGTAGGCGGCGTCTATGGTCACAGTCTGACCCTTGAGGCTGGCGGCATCGAAGCTCACATCGTCCAGCAGCCGCTCCATGACGGTGGACAGGCGGCGTGCGCCGATGTTTTCGGTGCGCTCGTTCACGTCATAGGCCAGCTGAGCCAGGCGGTGGATGGCCTCCGGGCGAAAGTCCAGGGTCACCCCTTCGGTGGCCAGCAAGGCCTCGTACTGCTTGACCAGGCTGGCGTGGGTTTGGGTCAGGATGGCCTCGAAGTCGTTCACCGAGAGCGAACCCAGTTCAACGCGGATGGGAAAACGCCCCTGCAACTCCGGGATCAGGTCGCTGGGTTTGGCCAGGTGGAAGGCACCGCTGGCAATGAAGAGGATGTGATCGGTCTTGACCATGCCGTACTTGGTGGACACCGTGGTGCCCTCGACCAGCGGCAGCAGGTCGCGCTGCACGCCATGGCGCGACACCTCACCGGCGCTGCCGTCGTGGCGACCCGCCACCTTGTCGATCTCGTCGATGAACACAATGCCGGTCTGCTCGGCAGCGGCCAGGGCCTGCTGCTTGATCTCATCCTCATTGACCAGTTTGGCTGCCTCTTCATCCGCCAGCAGCTTGAGGGCATCGGCAATGGTGACGCGGCGCGTCTTGCGCCGACCTTGGCCCAGGCTGGAGAACATGCCCTTGAGCTGCTCGGCCATGTCTTCCATACCGGCGGGCCCCATGATTTCGAGCTGGGGCTTGGTGTCGGCCAAGTCGATCTCGATCTCTTTGTCGTTCAGGCTGCCTTCGCGCAGCTTTTTGCGAAACACCTGGCGTGCGGTGCTGTCGGGCACCGGCTCCAGCACCGCCGAGCCCCCCATGCCAGCATCGGACCGGGGCGGCGGCAACAGCACGTCGAGCACCCGGTCCTCGGCCGCATCCTCGGCACGGCTGCGGTGGCTGGCCATGGCGACCTCACGGGTCTGCTTGATGGCCATGTCCACCAGGTCGCGGATGATGGTGTCCACGTCCTTGCCCACATAGCCCACCTCGGTGAACTTGGTGGCCTCGACCTTGATGAAGGGCGCATGGGCCAGCTTGGCCAGGCGGCGGGCAATCTCGGTTTTACCCACGCCGGTGGGGCCGATCATGAGGATGTTTTTGGGCGTGATCTCGGTGCGCAAACTGCCTGGCACCTGCTGGCGGCGCCAGCGGTTGCGCAGGGCAATGGCCACCGCACGCTTGGCCGATGGCTGGCCGATGATGTGGCGGTCCAGTTCGGCCACGATGTCCTGGGGCGTCATGTCGCTCATGGGTTCAGTACCTCAACGGTGTGGTGCATGTTGGTGTAGATACAGAGTTCGCCGGCGATGGCCAGGCTCTGGCGAACCACCTGCTCGGCACTGAGGTCGGTGTGGTCCACCAGCGCCTTGGCCGCGGCCTGGGCATAGGCACCGCCCGAACCGATGGCCACAATGCCGTGCTCGGGCTCCAGCACGTCCCCGTTGCCGGTGATGATGAGAGAGGCGGTGCGGTCGGCCACGGCCAGCATGGCCTCCAGCCGCCGCAGCACCCGGTCGGTGCGCCAGTCCCGGGTGAGTTCGATGGCCGAGCGCACCAGGTTGCCCTGGTGTTTTTCCAGCTTGGCCTCAAAGCGCTCGAACAGCGTAAAGGCATCGGCCGTGGCACCGGCAAAGCCAGCCAGCACCTGGTCGCGGTGCAGCTTGCGCACCTTGCGTGCGGTGCCCTTGACCACGATGTGGCCCAGGGTCACCTGGCCGTCGCCACCGATGGCGACCTGAACACCCTCTGGCGTTTGCCGGCGAACGCAAACAATGGTGGTGCCGTGAAATGATTCCATGGTGTGGGTTGGGGTGTAAAAACAAAAGAAACAAGGGACCTGACAGCCGGACCGGCCGCGCGCAGGGCGGGCAACCGGTGCCAACGATGCTAAAGGCGCTAACTTTCACGTTAACGGGTGGGCATGCGTCGGGCAGCGGCACAGGTGCTGGAGTGGGTGCCTCTGTGCGCCGTCAATCGTCTCGTGTGACCACCTTGGCGTACTGGGTGATGCCAATGACGTGGAAGAACGCCGAAATCAGGCGGTGTACCCCCACAAACTGAATCTCCTGCCCCTTGGCCTGGTAGGCCGACACCCAGTTCAGGATGGTCCCAGCGGCAGAAAAATCCACCCTGACCAGAAAGCGGCACGAGACCACGAACACCGGGGATGCGCCCATGAGCCTGTCCAGCGCCGCCAAGGCCTCGGTGGGGTCGCCCAGCAACTCGCCGACCAGCTCACCCTGCACCGCCGGGCGGAACTGGAAGGCACCGGTGTTCAGCATGTCCAACCCGGTCGTGGCGGCACCGGCCGCCTCGGCGCCCAGCACCTCGGTGGCAGGAAACTGGGTGTAGGTACCCACCGCCGCGGAATCGGCACCGCCGGTGCCGGAGATGGATGCGATGGCATGGCAGTTGCACAGTGGCGGGGCCCAGCTCGGCGGCGACACCTCGTACGTGACACAAAAATCCAGTGCGACCGACTCGAACTCATCGGCCAGTCCCATGACCCTGAGCGCCGCCAGGCGCAAGTGCCAGCAGGCCTGGTCCACCGACGCATCGCCCGATGGGGTGATGTGCTGCAACACCGCTTGCAGCTTGGGCCACCCCAGGCAGCGCATGTCCACCTCGCTGGCATCGCCCCAGTCGGCAAACAACTTGGCCAGGCGGGGCACCGCCAGGGGCTGCACCACCCGCAGCGCGGACCAGTCAAGCACCCAAGGCGCGGGTGAGCGCTGCAGGAGACGCGTCAGCAGCATCACCGCATGGGCATCGAGGTCGGCGTCCGCCTGCCAGGTGGCGCGGTCTGAAGCCGCGCTGGCCACCACCGATTTGTCCATGCGCTGGGCAGCCTCCTGCGGCAGACAGACCCACTGGGGTGCCGAGCGGGAAAAGGCGGCGACAAAGTCCATGGCCCGCTTCTCGAACGGCTCAACCTGCCCGGTGGCGCGGTAAAAGTCAAACAGCGCCAGCCATTCGTCGGGGGTGGCGGCAGAGCCTTTGCTGACGAGTGTGTCCTTGAGGCCTTGCTCGGTGGCGGCATCGTCGCCGCTGGCAAAGCGGATAGATGCCTCCTCAATCTCAGGGTCCATGGCCAGCTCTTGCACATCGAGCGCGTAAAACTGGGAGGCAGAAAACCCGGAGTCTGTCGGCGAGACCATGCTGGCCATGGGCACCATCGCTGGCACTACCCCCGGCACCACAGCAGGCCCACCGTCACGCGCCACCGCCGCACGCTCTCCCGCAGTGAGGGGCAGGGGCTGGCGGCTGACGCCAGGCAACCCTGCATTCCCCCCCGAGGGCATGGGGGCCGTCATGGGGACCGTAGTGGCATTCAGGGGGACGGTGGTGCGGTAGGCCTGGCGGGTATCCTGCGCTGCGTCCCCGCCAGCATCTGGGGGCAATGTGGTGGGACCACCGACCTCGGCACTGGTGCGGGAGCGACTGCGCCACCACTGCTGCGACATCTGGGCTTCGATTTCATCGATTTTTTTGAGCGTGCCCACCCGGTTATCGGGCTTGGAAGAGAAGCTGCTCTGGAAAAACGAGGGACGGCCGCCGTAGCCCTCTTCTTTTTTCTCGGCCTTGCTGCGGAGTTTGCGCAGCATGTCGAATTCGCGCTTGCGCACGAAATCGTTTCGCCGCTTGCGCTCGATCATCTCCTTGAGCGCCTGCTGGCTGTAGCTGCTGTCCGAACCTGCCGACATCGAGTCCAGATCGCCCCAACTGGTGGCGGGATGGCGAACAAACTTCGCCATCTTGGACAAAAGACCACTGGATTGGCTATCTTTGGACATGGGCGTCAGTGCTGCGGCGCACCGATCGGGTTGGCATACGGTTGAACACGTGGCACCACAGGGGGCCGCTGGACATCAATCTCCGAACATTTTCTGCTTCAGCTCGCGGCGCTGCTGCGCCTCCAGCGACAAGCTGGCGGTGGGCCGGGCCAACAAACGGCCTACCCCAATGGGCTCTCCGGTTTCGTCGCAGTACCCGTAGTCACCACTGTCGATGCGGGCAATGGACTGCTCAATTTTCTTCAGGAGCTTGCGCTCGCGGTCGCGGGTTCGCAACTCTAGGGCGTGTTCTTCTTCAATGGTGGCACGGTCAGCGGGGTCTGGCACCACCACGGTGTCTTCGCGCAGGTGCTCGGTGGTCTCGCCGGCACTGGCCAGGATGTCGGTCTTGAGGCGAACAAGTTTCAATCGGAAAAATGCCATCTGGGCATCGTTCATGTAATCGTCATCGGCCATGGACAGCACTTCTTCGTCCGTCAACTGGTCCACTGGCTTGTTTTTCCAGTTGTTGGCCAGTTGGGGGTTTTTGCGGGCTGGAGAATGCACGGGAAAGTTCATGACTCGTTCGTTCGTGTTGGAAAAAGTTGCCTTGGCGGCGTCGGGTGAATGGCTGGGCTCGGGCTGGGGGGTGGGCAAAGGCGCTGAGGCGGCGCGGCGCCCCCGCTTCGCGCCAGGCGCCGGAACCACAGGCACACGGGTCCCCGCCTTGAGCACCTTGGACACTTTGGGCTCGGGTGCGGGCGCAGGTGCCGCCACAACGGCGGCCACTTTGTGGGGGGTAACAGCCTTTTTGGCAGCGGCGGGTGCCGCAGGCTTGGCCACTGTTGCCGAGGCGGGCTTGACAGCGGCCTTGGCGGCTGGCTTGGCGGCCTTGGGAGAAGCCTTGTCGATGGCGGGGGTGGTCTCGGGGACGGTTTTTTTCACTGCTTCTCTCCTGGGGTGATGGTCGGCGCCCGATGGGGCAGTCGGCGTCACCGGTGGTTCGGAACGAAGCGCATTGGCCTCTGCGTCTCGCGGGGCTTTGGCTAGGCGCTTGTCGCGCGAAGGGCTGGCCTTGTTCTGCCTCGAAGGCTTCTCAGTCACAACCGCTGTGGGTGCCGCTGGCTCTGGAGGTACGGCCCGGCCTGGCAACAGGCCAAATCCTTGCAATAAAGAGACAAACAGCATGGACGGCACCCAGTGGGTCAGTAAAAGATGCGCCGCATTATGTCAGGCACTGGTCGAGCCCTTGCACCAAAATGTCTCGCGGCAAATCGATGCCAATAAATACCATCTTGCTCATGCGGGTTTCCCCGGGGGCCCACAGCGGCCCCAGGTCGCTGCCCATGAGTTGGTGCACGCCCTGGAAAATGACCTTGCGCTCGGTGCCCTCCATATCCAGCACCCCCTTGTAGCGCAGCATGCGAGGGCCATACACATTGACGATGGCCCCCAGGAAATCTTCCAGCTTGGCGGGGCTGAAGGGCCGGGTGGCGCGGTACACAAAGCTCTTCACGTCATCGTCGTGGTGGTGGTGATGGCCTTGTGAATCGCCGTGTTGGTGCGACGGGTGGTCGCAATGCTCGCTGTGCTCATGGTCATGGTGGTCATGGTGGTCATGCCCGTGATCGTCTTCTTTCAGGAAGTCGGGGTCGATGTCGAGCTTCGCATTGAGGTTGAAACCCTTCAGGTCCAGCACTTTGGACAGCGCCACTTCGCCGAAATGCACCCGCTCCATGGGCGCACGCGGGTTCATGTGCTTCAGGCGGTGGGTGAGCGCATCCAGCTCTTCGGCGCTGACCAGCTCCGACTTGCTGATAAAGATCTGGTCGGCAAAACCCACTTGGCGGCGCGCCTCCTGGCGGTCATTGAGCTGCTGCGGGGCGTGCTTGGCGTCCACCAGCGTCACGATGGCATCCAGCAAATAGCTCTCAGCCACCTCGTCGTCCATAAAGAAGGTCTGCGCCACGGGGCCGGGGTCGGCCAGGCCGGTGGTTTCAATGATGACGCGCTCGAAATCCAGCAGGCCTTGGCGCTTTTTGGCCGCCAGGTCTTGCAGCGTGACGCGCAGGTCCTCACGGATGGTGCAGCACACGCAGCCATTGCTCATCTGAATGATGTTTTCCTGGGTGTCAGACACCAGGATGTCGTTGTCGATGTTCTCTTCGCCGAACTCGTTTTCGATGATGGCGATCTTCTGGCCATGTGCCTCGGTCAGCACCCGCTTCAGGAGCGTGGTTTTGCCCGACCCCAAAAAGCCGGTGAGGATGGTGGCGGGAATGAGGGCCATGCGGGGTACTCCTGCAACACGGTTGCGTTAGATGCAAAAACTGAAGGCGCCGAAGTGTAGTTCAAGCCCGTGGCCGCGCCACCACCACCAGGCCTTTCAGGTACTCACCCTCAGGGAATGGCAGGCCCACCGGGTGGTCGGGCGCACCGCCCAAGCGGTGGGTGATGAAGGCATCCACCCCCGCCTCCAGTGCGGCGCTGGCCACAATCTTCTGGAACAGCTCCACCCCGATGCCGCCCGAGCACGAGTACGTGAACAGCATGCCGCCTGGGTTGAGCAGCTTGAAGCCCCATCGGTTGAGGTCTTTGTAGGCCCGCGCCGCGCGCTCGGCATGTGCCGCCGTGGGAGCGAGCTTGGGCGGGTCAAGCACGATGGCATCGAACTTGCGGCCCTCGCGGTCAAACTGACGCAGGCTGGCGTTCACATCGGCATCCAGCCAGGTGGTTTGACTGGCATCAAAGCCGTTGAGCGCCACGTTGGCACGGCCCTTGGCCAGCGCAGGGCCCGATGAATCGATGCTGGTGACATGCCCTGCCCCATTGCCCATCCCCGAATGCGTGGATCTCGCGCGCATGCCCGCCAGCGCAGCCACGGTGAAGCCCCCCGTGTAGCAAAAGCAGTTCAGCACCTGTTGCCACTGGCCGTGGCGGGCCGCCTCGAAAAAGGCCTGGCGGTTGTCGCGCTGGTCCAGGTAAAAGCCGGTTTTGTGGCCCTCGGCCACATCCAGCGCCAGCTGCCAGCTGTGCTCTTGCAACACCACGGCGGTGTCGCCACCACCCCTCAGCCAGCCCGACACCTTGGGCAAGCCTTCCAGGTCGCGCACGCTGGCATCCGACCGTTCGTACAGGCGGGTGAGGCCAGTCAGCTCCAGCAGCGCGTCGGCGATGACCTGCTTCCAGCGCTCGGTGCCGCAGCTCAGGAACTGGGCCACCAGGGTGTCGCCGTAGCGGTCCACCACCAGGCCCGGCAAACCGTCGGACTCACCATGCACCAGCCGCACGCCGTTACTTTTTATATCAAATAAGCCTCTGGCGCTTATGGATAATGATAAGTTAGCTCTTATAAAACTTGAATCAATCCGCTGCTGCTCGTCAAAACTCCACACCCGGGCGCGAATTTTCGAAGTGGGCGACACCGCGCCCCAGGCCAGGAACTGGCCCTGGGCGCTCTCGATGCGCACGGTTTCACCCGGGTCACCACCGCCCTTGGCCACGGCCCCGTCGAACACCCAAGGGTGGCGGCGCTGCAGGGACTTTTCTTTACCGGGTTTGAGTTTGAGGGTTTTCATGGGCGTGGTGCGTGAGGGCAAAACGCTGATTGTCGCTATGACTACCGCGACAGTTGATTCACAACCGGTCAACGCCGACCCCGCGCTGCATCACACCTTAGACAGAGCTGTCGCGGGCACCGAAGCCTGGTCCGCTGCACTGCCCATGTCAGTCAATTTCCGCAAAAACACGGGCGCCACGTTCCACTGCTGCCCGCCATCGGTGATGAGGGTGACGGTTTTGCGGTTGTATTTGACAATGGTGGCAAACAGCACCGGATGCCCGTCGGGCTGAAACGACACCTTTTCGCCGACGCTGAAGTCCAGCATGCGGGCGTGCAGCTTCATCTCGTGCAGAAACCTCAGCCGCGTCACCACGCGGTGGTTCAGGTCAACCAGTTCGGCCTCGGTCAGGTGGTCGATGGGAATGGGGTGGCTGTGCATGGGGGGCTCACAGATGGGGCGATGGGAATGAGCTTACAGGCACTGGTGACTACACTGAACATTCAGGAGCCTTGCACATGACCACCGAACTGCTCGACGAGATTCACCCCGGCGAAATTTTGCTGGAAGACTTCATGAAACCACTGGGCATCACCGCACGGCAGCTGGCCGCCGACATGGACGTGCCGCCCAGCCGCATCAGCGACATCGTGAACGGCGCGCGCGCCATCAGTGCCGACACCGCGCTGCGGCTGGGCCTGTTTTTCAGCATGGACCCGCGCTACTGGCTGAACCTGCAAACCGAGCACGATATGCGCACCGTCATGCGGACCAGCCACGACAAAATCGCACCCCGCATACGGGTGTTTCAGCATTCGGCAGCGAATCCTGCGGGTTAAGAGCGCACAGCGGCATCGCCACAATCAACTGCTGGCCGAAACCGCCGCCAGCGTGTCGGAACTCAAGGCCAACCCGTGGGGGTAGTGGACAGCCGCGATGGAATGCCCGTGGTAGTGCTCAACCTGACGAAAGAACGCCAGGCAGAGCCGTCTGTTCGGGTGAAGTTGGATGAGCTGTGTGCGGGGCTTCAAGTCGTGATGCCCGAGGGCTTTTTGAAGGAGCTGCCATGACCGCGCTGACCCAGCGCCTGCCCGATGAAAAACACCGCCGTCTGAAAGCCTTGGCGCAAAGCCGTGGCACGCCCATCAACCGGCTGCTGGAAGAAATGACCACACTGATGTTGGCCGAATTTGACGCAGAAACCCGCTTCAACGTCCGTGCCGCACGCGGTGCCGGTCGTGACGAGCGGGGGTTGGCCTTGCTGCAAAAAGCGCAAGGTGACCCGGCCTGAAGGCTTGGCCCCCCCGTTGCACGCCCCAAGCTGCTGCACACGGGGGGCGGGTGCGTCACACCCGCTCGAAAATCCCCGCTGCGCCCTGCCCCATGCCCACACACATCGTCACCATGCCGTAGCGTTTGTTGTGGCGGCGCAGGGCGTGGATGACGGTGGCGGCGCGGATGGCACCGGTGGCGCCCAGCGGGTGGCCCAGGGCGATGGCGCCGCCGTTGGGGTTGACCTTGGCCGGGTCCAGGCCCAGCGTGTTCATCACGGCCAGGCTCTGGGCGGCAAAGGCTTCGTTCAGCTCAATCCAGTCCAGGTCGTTTTGATTGATGCCACCGTTTTTCAACGCCGCTGGGATGGCCTCCACCGGGCCGATGCCCATCAGGTGAGGGGGCACGCCGCGTGAGGCGTAGCTGACAAAACGGGCCAGCGGGGTCAGGCCAAAGCGTTTGATGGCAGCCTCGCTGGCCAGAATCAGCGCGCCTGCGCCGTCGCTGGTCTGGCTGCTGTTGCCGGCCGTCACTGTCCCCAAGCCGGTGGGGCTCATGTCGGCGCGACGCGGGGTGGCGAAGGCGGGGCGCAGTTTGCCCAAGCCTTCCAGGCTGGTGTCGGGGCGTGCGCCTTCGTCCTGGCTCACGGTGCGGGTGGTGGTGGTGACTTCGGCGGTGTCGAGGTTGACGCTGCGCTCGGTCACTTCCACGGGGCAGGTTTCGTCGGCAAACTCGCCTTTGGCCTGCGCGGCCAGTGCGCGTTGGTGCGATTGCAGGGCAAACGCGTCCTGGTCGGCACGGCTCACCTTCCACTGCTGGGCCACTTTTTCAGCGGTCAGGCCCATGCCGTAGGCAATGCCGTATTTCTCGACGTTTTGCGTGTCGGCAAAAATGCTGGGCGACAGGCTGGGGCTGTTGCCCATCATGGGCACCATGCTCATGCTTTCGGCACCGGCGGCGATCATCACGTCGGCCTCACCCACGCGGATGCGGTCGGCGGCCATCTGGATGGCGCTCAGGCCCGAGGCACAGAAGCGGTTGACGGTGATGCCGCCCACGCTGTTGGGCAGACCGGCCAGCACCGCGCCGATGCGCGCGACGTTCAGGCCTTGCTGGCCTTCGGGAATGGCGCAGCCGCAGATCACATCCTCAATCGAGGCAGGGTCGAGGCCGGGCACCTGGGCCAGCGCGGCACGCAGGGCGTGGGCCAGCAGGTCGTCCGGGCGGGTGTTGCGGAAAAAGCCCCGGTGCGATTTGCCAATGGGCGTGCGCGTGGCGGCGACGATGTAGGCGTCTTGAAGTTGCTTGCTCATGTTCGTTCCTTGTTGCCTGGGGTTCAGGACTGGCGTGGGCGGGCAGGTACCCAGGCCCACACAAATGTGCATTCCACCGGCTCGATGCCGGCTTCGTCGGTCACCACCACTTTCACAGTGACTTCACCTTTGTCGGTGCTGTGCAGGGCGTGTTGCTGTTCGGGCGTCAGGGTGGCCACGGCTTTCAGCGCGCCGGTGGCGCGTTTGCGAAAGGCCATGGTCAACTCTTTGGCCAGGGGCAGGCAGTCGTCGCGCACGTTCATGCCCACCACCATGCCCGTGGCCGTTTCGGCCAGCAGGTTCATGGCTGAGGCGTGCACACCACCGATGTGGTTTTGCACCGCCTTTTCGTTGGCCAAGTGCACCTCCACACGCTCTGGGCTCATGTGCACGAAGTTGACCTTGGCCGTGCCGGTGAAGGGGACGGCGCGGTGAAGCACGAGGTTGCGCACCCAGCGCCGCATGAAGCCGGGCGCCTCGGACAGGCGATCGAGACTGCGCTGCAAGCGGTTAGGGGTGGCAGTGGTGGTTATTGACATAAAAGTGGCTTTTACGCTTGATGTATAAGCGTTGTGAGCTATGCATTTAAATCAATTCCGCAGGGGCTTGCCGGTGCTCAGCATGCCCATGATGCGTTCCTGCGTCTTGGGGTGCTCCAGCAGGCTGCAGAAGGCCTGGCGCTCCAGCGTCATCAGGTACTCCTCGCTCACCAGCGTGCCTGCGTCCACCTCGCCACCAGTCAGCACACCGGCAATCAGCCCGGCAATGTGGAAGTCGTGCTGGCTGATGAAGCCGCCGTCGCGCATGTTGACCAGGCTGCCCAAGATGGTGGCCTTGCCGCTGCGGCCCGCCACCGGGAACAGGCGTTTGTGCGGGGCACGGTAACCGCCCGCAAACAGGGCCTTGGCCTCGTTGATGGCGGTGAACAGCAGCTCATCCTTGTGCGGCACCACCACGTCGCTGTCCAGCACGTAACCCAGGCCACGGCTTTCCAGGGCGCTCGTGCCCACGCTGGCCATGGCTGCAGCCTTGAAGCCTTCAGTGAGGAAGGGGATCAGGTCTTTGTTGGTGCTGGCCGTGGCGTTTTCGGCAGCGCGGCGGGCGATGTAGGTCAGGCCACCGGCACCGGGCACCAGGCCCACGCCCACTTCGACCAGGCCCACGTAGCTTTCCATGTGCAGCACGCGACGGGCGCTGTGCACGGCCAGCTCGCAGCCGCCACCCAGGGCCAGACCACGCACGGCGGCAATAACCGGCACGTTGGCATAACGGATTTTGAGCATGATGCGCTGCAGCTCGCCCTCGGCCTCGTTGATGGCGGCAGCACCGCCCATCATGAAGCCGGGCAGCATGGCTTGCAGGTCGGCACCGGCGCTGAAAGGCTCGTCGCCCGACCAGATCACCACGCCCTGGTAGCTGGCCTCGGCCAGGTCCACGGCCTGGCTCAAGCCCTCGGCCACATCGGGGCTGATGGCGTGCATCTTGGTCTTGATGCTGGCAATGACCACTTCGTTATCGAGCGTCCACAGGCGGATGGCATCGTCTTCCATCAGCGTGGTGCCTGCCGTGCGGTAGTCGGGCCCCGCTTCACCCAGCAGCAGCTCGGGGAACAGCTGGCGGCTGTACACCGGCAATGTGCGGCGTGCCTCGAACTGGCCAGTGGTGGGGTTGAACGAGCCTTGGGCGCTGTGCACGCCACCGGCTTCGGCCACGGGGCCTTCAAACACCCAGGTGGGCAGCGGCGTGTTGCACAGGGCTTTGCCTGCATCAATGTCTTCCTGAACCATCTTGGCGACTTCCAGCCAACCGGCCTCCTGCCACAGCTCGAAGGGGCCCTGCTTCATGCCAAAACCCCAGCGCATGGCTTGGTCCACGTCGCGGGCCGTGTGGGCAATGGTGCCCAGGTGCACGGCGGCGTAGTGGAAGGCGTTGCGCAGAATGGCCCACAGGAACTGGCCTTGGGGGCCTTCGCTGTTGCGCAGCAGCTTCAGGCGTTCACCGGCGGGCTTTTTGAGCATGCGGGCGTACACCTCGTCGCTCTTTTGCCCTGCGGGGACGTATTCCTCGCTGTCCAGCTCGAAGCGCAGCACGTCGCGCCCGGCCTTTTTGAAGAACCCGGCTTTGGTCTTCTGACCCAGGTTGCCCAGCGCCAGCAGCTTGGTCAGCACGGCGGGGGTGTCGAAGCTGCCGTAGAACGGGTCGGTTTCAAGGCTGAGCGTGGTTTGCAGCGTCTTGATGACGTGGGCCATGGTGTCCAGGCCCACCACGTCGGCGGTGCGGAAGGTGCCGCTGCTGGCGCGGCCCAGCTTTTTGCCGGTGAGGTCGTCCACCACGTCATACGTGAGGCCGTAGCGCTCCACCTCTTTCATGGTGGACAACATGCCTGCAATGCCCACGCGGTTGGCCACGAAGTTGGGCGTGTCTTTGGCACGCACCACGCCCTTGCCCAGGCCGGTGGTGACAAAGGCTTCCAGCTGGTCAATCACGCCCGGCTCGGTGGTGGGCGTGGCAATCAGTTCCACCAACGGCATGTAGCGCGGGGGGTTGAAGAAGTGGATGCCGCAGAAGCGAGGCTTCAACGCATCGGGCAGCGCCGCGCTCATGGCGGTGATGGACAGGCCCGAGGTGTTGGACGCCACGATGGCGCCCGGCGCGATGTGCGGGGCAATCTTCGTGTACAGGTCGGTTTTCCAGTCCATGCGCTCGGCAATGGCCTCGATGATGAGGTCGCAACCTTGCAGCAGTTCCAGGTGCTCTTCGTAGTTGGCAGCCTGGATCAGGCTGGCATCGGCCTTGTCGCCCAGTGGCGAGGGTTTGAGCTTTTTCAGGTTGTCGATGGCGCGGGTGACGATGCCGTTCTTGGCTGGGGATTTGGTGTCAGCCAAATCAAACAGCACCACCGGTACTTTGACGTTGACGAGGTGGGCCGCAATTTGTGCGCCCATCACGCCTGCGCCGAGCACGGCGACTTTTTTCACATTGAAACGGTTCATGGAATCTCCTGTGTGGGTGCACGCGCCAGCGGCCCCTGGCCTGCCGCGCGCCACACACCCACCGATACGGTCATAGCAAACTATTCAATCAGAACAAGCGGTAAAGACATTTTTTATTAAAAAAACACCTGACCGATTGAGCGACCGCTGACGATCAGGCCAGGGCCAGATCGGTGTCCATCAGCGGCTTGGCGCCGGCACGGGCCGTCACCATCAGCGTGATGGTTTCGGGGAACAGCTTGGCAAAGTAAAAGCGCGCGGTTTGCAGCTTGGCGGGGTAGAAGGGGTCGGTCTGCCTGCCTTCACGTTCAGCGGCGGCAATTTCTTTCAGCGCCACAGACGCCATGCGTGCAAAGAAGTAGCCAAACACCAGGTGGCCAGCCACCCGCAGGTAGTCCACCGCAGCGGCGCCCACCTCGTCGGGGTTTTGCATGCCCTTGAAGCCGATTTCGGTGGTGAACTTGGTGATTTTGTCGCCCATCATGGCCAGGGGGTTGATGAATTCAGCCATTTTTTCGTTCACGCCTTCTTCTTCCACCAGAGCGCCCACGAGCTTGCCGAACTTTTTGAGCGTGGCGCCGTTGTTGCCCAGCACCTTGCGGCCCAGCAGGTCCAGGCTTTGGATGGTGTTGGTGCCTTCGTAGATCATGTTGATGCGGGCATCGCGCACAAACTGCTCCATGCCCCACTCCTTGATGTAACCGTGGCCACCAAAGACTTGCTGGCACATGGTGGCCGCCTGGTAGCCGTTGTCGGTCAGGAAGGCTTTGGTGATGGGGGTCAGCAGCGACAGCATCTCGTCGCTGCTCTGGCGCACCTTCTCGTCAGGGTGGTTGTGCACCTTTTCCAGCAGCACCGAGCAAAACAGGGCCAGGGCACGGCCACCTTCGGCATAGGCCTTGGCAGTGAGCAGCATCTTGCGCACATCGGGGTGGACGATGATGGGGTCGGCGGGCTTGTCCTTGGCCTTGACGCCCGACAGGCTGCGCATCTGGATGCGGTCTTTGGCGTAGGCCAGGGCATTCTGGTAGGCCACTTCGGTCAGCCCCAGGCTCTGGTTGCCCACGCCCAGGCGGGCGGCATTCATCATCACGAACATGCCCTGCATGCCCTTGTGGGGCTGGCCCACCAGGGTGCCCACGGCGCCGTCCATAACGATCTGTGCGGTGGAGTTGCCGTGGATGCCCATCTTGTGCTCCAGGCCACCACAGTGGATGGTGTTGCGCTCACCCAGCGTGCCGTCGGCATTGACCAGGTACTTGGGCACGACGAACAGGCTCACACCCTTGATGCCAGCGGGCGCATCGGGCAGGCGGGCCAGCACCAGGTGGATGATGTTGTCGGCCATGTCGTGCTCACCGGCACTGATGAAAATCTTGTTGCCGGTGAGTTTGTAGGTGCCGTCGGGCTGTGGCTCGGCCTTGGTGCGCATCAGCCCCAGGTCGGTACCGCAGTGGGGCTCGGTCAGGCACATGGTGCCAGTCCATTCGCCGCTGGTCATTTTGGCCAGGTAGGTGGCCTTTTGCTCAGGCGTGCCGTGGGTGTGCAGCGAGGCATAGGCACCGTGGGTCAGGCCGGGGTACATGGTCCAGGCCTGGTTGGCGCTGTTCATCATTTCGTACAGGCACTGGTTGACCACCAGCGGCAGGCCCTGACCTCCGAACTCGGGGTCGCAGCTCAGCGCGGCCCAGCCACCTTCCACGTAGGTTTTGTAGGCTTCCTTGAAGCCCTTGGGCGTGGTGACTTCGTGGGTGTCGCGGTTGAGCTGGCAGCCCTCGGTGTCACCGCTGATGTTGAGCGGGAAGATCACTTCCGAGGCGAACTTGCCCGCCTCTTCCAGCACAGCGTTGATGGTGTCCACGTCCACCTCGGCATGCTGGGGCATGTCCTTGAACTCGTCGGTGACCTTGAGCACCTCGTGCATGACGAATTGCATGTCGCGCAATGGGGGGTTGTAAACGGGCATGGCTGTCTCCTTCTGAATGAACCAACGGAATGGCAAACGATGAAAAAAAGGCGCCGCCTCAGGCGGCGACCGGTGGCAGGTGTTCGCGCACGATGCGCTCAAAACCCGCCAGCGCGCGCTCGACAGAGCCCGGGGTTTTGAGAAAACGCGCTTCGTAGTGCAAGGCCAGAATGAGGCCGTGAATTTCAAAGGTCAGTTGGTGCTCGTCGGCATCGGCACGCAAATGGCCCTCGTTTTTGGCCAACACCACGGCGCGGTGCATGGCCGACAACCAGGTTTTGACGGAACTGGCCAGGGCGTCGCGCACTGGGCCGGGGCGGTCATCAAACTCCACCGCGCCGCTGATGTAGATGCACCCTGCCTCGATCTCGATGCTGGTGCGCTGCATCCAGTTGGCGAACATGGCGCGCAGCCGGGGCAGGCCGCGTGGCCCCGCCACCGCCGGGAAGAACACCTCTTCCTCAAAGCGCTGGTGGTACTCGCGCACCACCGAAATTTGCAGCTCCTCGCGCGAGCCGAAGTGGGCAAACACACCCGACTTGCTCATGTGCATGACCTCGGCCACCGCGCCAATGCTCAGGCCCTCCAGCCCCACGTGGGCGGCCAGGCCCAGCGCGGCATCGACAATGGCCGCACGGGTCTGCTGACCCTTGAGCGCACCACGGGCGCCTGCCTTGTGGGTGGCTGCCCGCACAGGGGTACGCCCAGCACCAGCACCGACTGAGCGGCGGGCAGTGGGCGCCCCGGCCGAACGGGCGGCGCGTGTAGCCACCGCTGCCCCCCCCGTTGCGCCCGACACCGCTGATGCCCCCGGCAACACACCATCTCCAACATCTGGGGCAGGGACGCTGAAGGCGGCAGAGTCGGTGGTGGAGTGGGTCATGGGCGCAAGGGGCTGGGGCGATGGGTGGACGGGCGTTAAATCGAACGGTCGTGCTATTTTGCAGGCAATCGCTCGGTGGGTGTGGCAAAACCCCCAAAATTCCTAGAGGTTTTTCACTAAACCCCCGCCAGCACCCTCACCCCACCCCTCACCCCACCCCTCACTTCACCCCACCAGCACCTCAGCCCGGGGCGCCAAACACCACCCTGACCAGCAGGCCAGCCCCATCTGCACCGCTGGAAAGCACCAACTGGGTGGCATGGGCGCGGGCAATTTCGTCGGCAATGGCCAGACCCAGTCCGTTGCCTTCGGTCAGGGTGCCGGGCAGGCGGTAAAAGCGCTCCAGCACGCGGTCATGCTCGGCGCTGGGAATGCCTGGGCCACTGTCTTCGACCTCCAGCCAGGCCAAGCCCGCCTGCGCCCCGCAGCGCACGGTGACCACACCCCGTGCGGGCGTGTAGCGGATGGCGTTGTCCACCAGGTTGATGAGCATCTCCCTGAGCAACCATTCATGGCCCTCCACCTGGGCAGGCCATGCCTCTAGGCCAAGGTCGATGTGTTTGGCCTGCGCGGCATCAAGGTGCATGGCCAGCACGTTTTCAGACAGCGCCATGAGGTCCACGCACTGCATGGCCTGAGAGGCGGCCATGGTGGCATCGGCCCGGGACAGTGCCAGCAGCTGGTTGGCCAACTGCGAGGTGCGCCGACACGCATGGCGCAGCCGCACGATTTGCTCCACCTTGAGGGCCAGGGTGTCTTGGGCACCCAAGCCATTGGCCGCCTGCCCCCAGGCCTCAATTTGCGCCTGCAAACCGGCAATGGGGGTGCGCAACTGGTGGGCCGCATCGGCCACGAAGCGGCGCTGCGCCTCGGCCTGGGCATTGACCAGCTCGAACAGGCGGTTGAGCGAATGCACCAGGGGGCGCACCTCGGCTGGAATGGCCTCGTGCGCCAAAGGGCTGAGGTCTCGGGGGGAGCGGCGCTCCACCGCCGCTTTGAGTTTCATGAGGGGTTTGAGCGCCCGCCCCACCGCCCACCGAATGCCCATCAGTGCCACCACCATCAGCAGCAGATTGGGCACCAGCACACGGGTCACCACCGTGTGCAGCCACTGCTGGCGGGCATCGGAGCCATCGGCCAGCTGCACGATCAGCTCACCCGCTGCGGTCTGGACCCGCAGGGCAATCAGCCGGTAGGTGATGCCGCCGTCGGTCAGGCTCATGAACTCTGGTTCGGCGGTAGCGGGCAGCACCGTGGGCAGCCAAGGGTCGCCCAGCAGCAGCTTGCCATTGGCCGACAGAATGCTGTAGCCGGTTCGGCGCTCGCGCTCGTTCAGGAACTCGTCCACCGGTGGTGCCAGCAGCAGCACGGGCCTGGGGGTGTCCAAAATATCACCGGCCTCAGTGGGCTCCAGCGCCGACACCACCGAGTCCCCCAACATGGGCGCCAGGCGGGTGAGGCGCTGGTCCTGTTGCACCGC
Source organism: Burkholderiaceae bacterium (assembly GCA_030695205.1). Taxonomy (GTDB): domain Bacteria; phylum Pseudomonadota; class Gammaproteobacteria; order Burkholderiales; family Burkholderiaceae_C; genus UBA2334. The sequence goes on from JAUYTN010000033.1 coordinate 121,538, forward strand.
CGCCGTGCCCGCAGCCTGGTAATGCAACCACCCACTGACCAGCATGACCAGCCCAAACGGCAACAGCAGCAGCGCCAACAGCCGCCGCTGCAAACCACCCATGAGGCCAGACACCGCCTCAGTGGCCGCAGGGTCCTCCATCAGGGGCCTTCGTGTGACCTGGAGGTGCCCGTGGCCTTCACCCGGGCTGGCGCGCCAAGTTCTGCCACGGTGGCGGCTGCGGTTGCAGACCAGGGAGGGGGCGCAGGTGCAGATGGCGGTACGGGTGCAGACGCAGGCACAGGTGCAGACAGCGATGCCGGTTCAGGCTGGGCATCGGGCGGGTCAGCCGAGGGCTCATCCAGCTCCAGCCGGTAGCCAAAGCCCCGGATGGCACGCAGCACCACCCCCGAGCCTTCGAGCTTGCCGCGCAGCCGGGAGATGTACACCTCGACCGCATTGGGCGTGATTTCCTTGTCCCACCCGGTAAGGGCCTGCAGCATTTTGTCTTTGGCGGCAGGTTTGGGGGCTTGCAGCAGCAGGTACTCCAGCACAGTCCATTCGCGCGGGCCCAGCTCCAGCAGCTGCCCCGCCACCCGCACATGGCGGTGGGCAGTGTCCATCTCCACCGGCCCAAAGCTCAGCACCGCCGATGTGGCCGCTTGCGACCGCCGCAGCAAGGCCCGCAGGCGGGCCAGCAACTCCGGCAGCTCGAAGGGTTTGACCATGTAGTCATCTGCCCCCATGTCCAGGCCCTGCACACGGTCGTGCAGGGCGTCGCGGGCGGTCAACACCAGCACCGGCAGGGTGCGCCCCGCAGCCCGCAGCGCCGCCGTCAGGGCCAGGCCATCCATGCGGGGCAGGCCGATATCGACAATGGCGGCATCAAAGGCCTCGCCCTGCACCGCCTCCAGCGCCCGCTCCGCGCTGCCCACCCAGTCAACGGCGTAGCCCGCGTCGCACAGCCCCAGCTTGATGCCACTGGCCACCATCACATCGTCTTCGACCAGCAGCAGCCGCATATTTACAAGCCTTTTTGTGCGTTTACGCTTGTTGCGTATAAATAGTCAGCTATCGAATCAGTGAGAACGGATCATGGTGCCAAACGGCTGGTCGCCCAGCACCTCCAGCAGCAGGGCATGGGGCACACGCCCATCGATGATGTGCACGGCATGCACACCGCTCTTGGCCGCATCGAGGGCCCCGGCAATTTTGGGGATCATCCCGCCGGAAATGGTGCCATCCTCACACAGCTCGTCGATGCGCCGCGGGGTGAGCTCGGTCAGCAACTCGCCCGCTTTGTCGAGCACGCCGCGGATGTTGGTCAGCATGAGCAGCTTTTCGGCCTGCAACACCGTGGCCAACTTGGCGGCCACCACGTCGGCGTTGATGTTGTAGCTCTCATTGAGCTCGCCAAACCCAATGGGGCTGACCACAGGAATGAAGGCATCGTCCTGCAAGGCTTTGACGACACTGGGGTCGATGCTGACGATCTCGCCCACCTGGCCCACATCGTGTTCAAGCTCGGGGTTGTGCTGGTCAGACAAACGCAACTTGCGGGCACGGATCATCGCGCCGTCGCGCCCCGTCAGGCCCACCGCCTTGCCACCAGCGGCGTTAATGAGGCCCACAATGTCCTGCTGCACCTCGCCCCCCAGCACCCACTCCACCACCTCCATCGTTTCGGCATCGGTCACGCGCATGCCCTGAATGAATTGGCCCTTTTTGCCCAGGCGCTGCAGCAGCGTTTCGATTTGTGGCCCTCCCCCATGCACCACCACCGGGTTCATGCCCACCAGCTTGAGCAGCACCACGTCCTCGGCAAACGCTCGCTGCAGCGCGGGGTCGGTCATGGCATTGCCACCGTATTTGATGACCAGCGTTTTGCCGTGAAACTGCCGAATGTAGGGCAGCGCCTGCGCCAGAATGTCGGCCTTGTCGCGGGGGGGGATGTAGGTGGTGGTGGTCATGGGAGTACCTGCAAGAAGGGTTCAGGGCCAGAGAAAAACTGCCCCGAATTGTGCCGCAGCGCCAACGGCCAACACGCCTCACCCAAAAGCCCAGGTCGAACCTCAGCTCAGTCCTCAGCGCTTGCGGCCACGGCGTATCCAGCGGGGCACTTTGAAGCGGACCATCATGATGTAAGCTGGTACATAGGTCAGTACAAACAGCAGGCAAAAGCCCATCAGCATCGGCGTGTTGCGCCAGAACAGCACCGCCGGAATCACGGTGAGCAGCGTAAACCCCCACAGGTAAGGCGACGTGCGGTTGTTGCGCATCAGCATGCGGCGCGCCTCGTCATCATGGAACACCTCGCGCACAATGCGCCGGTAAATCAGCTGGTGAAAATGCAACGCATCGGCCACGCCTGGCGACACACCCCGCGCCAGCTTGCGGTAGATGGAAAACACCGTTTCCCACACCGGGTAAATCAGCAGCAGCATGGGGAACCAGGGCGACACCTCCTCGTGCCGCTGCACCAGAGTGATGCTGGCAATGGCAATGACGCCTCCCCACAGGTAGGCGCCGCCGTCGCCGGCGAAGATGAGGCCACGGGGGTAGTTCCAGACCAGAAAGCCCGCAGTGGCACCCACCAGTGCCAACAACAACCCCGCCACTTGGCGGTCGCCCACTTGCAGTGCCACATGCACCAACGCCAAGCAGATCATGATGGCAACCATGCCCGCCAAACCGTTGTAGCCGTCAATCAAGTTGAACGCATGGGGCAGCCCGGCAATGGCCACGACGGCAAGCAACTTGCCGGCAAATGGCACCGACTGCCAATGGGCATTGAGCCAATCTGCTCCCAGGTCATTGACGGCCAAATCCAGAAAAACAACGGCCACAACCGCCCCCAGCAAGCTCAGTGCAAGGCGATAGACCGCATGCACCCGGTGTGTCAAGTCCTCCGTCACACCGCCCAGCACCATGGGTGCCAGCGCGGCCAACCATGCCAAACTGGTCTGGAGTGGCAAGTTGAGCTGGGAGCTGTAGCGGGTTCCCTCTAACCAAGGCATGAGCATCCACGCGCATGCCACGCCCGTGGCAACTGCAAACCCTCCCAGGCGGGACACTGCCCCATGATGGAAACGCTGAGGCATGTCGTGGCGATAGGCAATTGCGTGCGTCTGCACCTTACCGGAGCGTATGAACACAACACACAGCAGCAGGGCAATTAGCCAGGAGAGAAAAGTAACAAGAATCAAGCGAACTCTCCGCACCTATCAAGGATGCCCTGTGTGTGAGCGGGACCCCGCTTTGCGCTGCTTTGTAAGCCAATACCGCCAAAACACACCAGAACACCAGAACCGCAGCAGACTGGTAAGGTGCCACCACAGATGCCTAGGCTGGCGAAATGTATTTCGTTGGGCATCGTGAATCACCGCAAATCCGGCATCAGCGATGGTGTGACCAGCCAACTGGAGGCGCAGGCAAAAATCGGCATCTTCGCAATACATGAAATACCGCTCATCAAAACCGCGCAGGGACCGGTAGACCTGAGCACGAATGATCAGGCAAGCGGCATTGACCCAATCGGAAGTACATACGGATCTTGCGACACCCGCGTTAGCGCGTCTTCCAAAGCATCGCTGAATGGTGCGAACTACCGCACTTGTTGGCGTCACCAACTCGCGAAAACTGTCCTGCGCGTGTCCCTGGACATCCAGCTGGCGAGGAACGAACACGGCAGCATTTGCAGCCCCATTCCAGGGTTGACACTCCCCTGCGCTTGCCCGCTCGCGCGTCAACCATAGGATATCGGGATTCACAACCACAAACCACTCACCGCGGGCTTCTCGAAATGCCTGGTTGTGGTTGGAGCCAAATCCCTTGGGCTGCCGGTTGAGCACTACCTTCAGAGAAAAGGGCCATGACGTGTCCGCAAGAAGCGCCTGCAACTGATCGTCAACGACGTTCAACGTCAGTAACACCTCTGTGGGCGTGTGTTCAACGAATCCTGACGTCACAAAAGACATCAGCATGCGATGGACGAGTACACCGTGGCCATGGCTGACCACTGAAAGTGAGCAGACGGGGGATGCCAGCGCCGCAGCGCCGACACGGATCCAAACATTGGGACTCACGACCACTTGGCGCACACGCGTTTGGCCAGTCGGTGCAGGCCCTGGTAAACCAGTCGCCCAACGGACAATTGCGATGCTATCCAAGCGGACCATTCGCCGGTAGAAATAGCGAATATCAATCTAGATTGCGAGGATTCAGCTCCGCGAGCTTCACTGTGATTCATCAGATCGATCAACACCTCATTGCGGTGGTAGTACTCAAAATGCCTTCGCGCAGACGCGCCGCCTTGGCGCAGTTCGTACGAAAAAACCGTACGCGGGTAGGTGATCAGCTTCTCCGGAGAGATTGTGGATTCAGGAAATACTGATCCAGTGTTGCAATTAATAACTTTGAAGAACAGGATGTAGTTCACGATTTTATAATTTCTTGTAATCAAATACCTCTCCCGCAACAAAGGGGGCTATGTTAAGTGTCCATCGGTAAGTTGCTCGGCATTGACTGGGCGCATGGGAGACCATCCATGCCCTGCCGGATGACAAGAAAACTATGCCGAACGACTTACCGCGACCCACTTAGTCGTTAAATTTATAAGAGACCTTGTCCGAGGGAGTGTCAGTAAGTGTCCATCGGTAAGTTGCTCGGCATTGACTGGGCGCATGGGAGATCATCCATGCCCTGCCGGATGACAAGAAAACTATGCCGAACGACTTACCGCGACCCACTTATCAACTATGAAATTACCAACAATTGATCAGGCCATCCCGGATTACGCCCCCTAGTAGGGCAATGCATTTTGCTCGAACGCCTGCACCTTTGCCTTGAGCTCGGCCTCAGCGTTCGCAATCATCTCCGCGTATTGGCTGTTTTGAAAACCCCACAGCGAAGAGTGCAACTCTTCGTGGTGGCCCACGAGAAACGGCAAAGTTGTAACAACCCGCAGCTGCGGGTGTTTCTGCAGGTAGCGGTCAATCGTGTTGGTCTCGGGGTCTGCGTTGGTTTCATCCCAACTCGCCAGCACGCGCAATGCCGTGGGGGCATAAATGTTGTGCACCATGCTCATCATTCGATCGATAGTTACAAATACCAGTCCACCCTGCCGCTCCACACCCAGGACGCGGGTGTCGGGGTGCATGATGGCCACCAGGCCCACAAACACATCCCACTGTTCGCTGCGTTGGGCCAGGTAGGCATCCACTACCGCCTTGTGCTCGGCGTAATCAGGCAGAAAGAGCACATCGTCCTCCATGACTTCCAACTGCGACCATTGGGCGGTCAGGGCTTGCCGGGCCAGATATTTGTAGCTGAGAGCGCAACCGGTCCAGCCGGGGCTGTAGCGAAGGCCATCAAACACCTGCACACCTGCCGCCTTGTGGCTGATGAACATGGCGCGGCGATGGATGGTTTCGGGCAAGCTCAACGCCAGGCGCGTGCCGGGCAGAGGGGTTGTGCCCGTGAGTGCCTGGAACTGCGGGTAATCAAGCCAGCGCCGCGCCAGTAGCATGCGGTAGAGCATGAATTCAAAGTGTGCCTGTGAGGTAGCAACGGCCGCCTCACGCGCAGCCTGAGCGGCAGCACTTTGTTGCGGGCTGGCACCAAGCACGTCACCAATGGCCTGCAGCAATGCGGGCACATCACCTACCGGAACAAAGCGCACGGCACCTTCCAAAGCGAAATGCTCTGACTGGTCAGCACTGGTTTCGGAGACCACCGGCGCCCCCAGCGACAGACATTCATGGATGCGCGTGGTTTCGAGCAGTGCACCTTCGTAGTAATGCAAATTGACAACTACGCGTGCGCTGGCCATGGCGCGGTGCAGTTCTGGGCCAAACAGGTTGCCCACAATGCGCAGCTGATAACGCTCGCCAATGGAAGCAAGCAGCTGCTGGCGGCGCGGGGCGTTGACGTCGCCGTAAAAAAGAACATCGCAGGGCGCATCCAATCCCTGGGGATGCAGATTGTTGTCTCGCAGGTATTCGCCATAGCCCGCGAACCCACCCACCGGAACCAGAAAGGTGTGGGGATAGGCAATGCCACGCTCCTCCAAGAACTGCAGATTGGTTTGCGCGTAATCGATTACTGCCAGGGAGTTTTCAAGCGTACTCAGGTAATCGGGCGTAAACCAGCGCGAGCTGACCGATTGCTCCATCTGGACCGCAATGCGCTTCTCGCCGGGTGGAAGGCGCTTGAACATTTGCGGGCAAACGACGAAGTAAGCGTCATGAACAAAGTCCCCCTTGGGCGGCTCTGTCATCACGTCAACCGCAAACCCTGCTTTTTGCAAGGTATGGGCGAACAAATGCGCAACAAACAAGGTGTGGTGTGTGGCCATAACACCCACGTGACGAGTGCTGCCAGGAGCGATGTTCAACTGCTGGGCCATGGCGGCTTCACGGCGCACTGCAGTAACGCGACCAGCTAACGCCCGCCACTCACCCCGCAGCGCATAACCCGCAGCTTTGCGCGTACGACGCAACAGGGCACCTACCTGCCAGTGGCGGGCCAGTTGTCCAGCAGCACGCAGCCCGGCCGTAATGCGCCAACTGCGTGAGGCGTAGATTTCTTGAACCACTGCCTTTTCTGCAGCAAGCTGCCGATTTGCATCAGACAACTGCTGGTTTGCAGAAGCAAGTTGCTGACTCAAATGGCGCGCTTCGACATCGCGAATTTCAAGCAGCTGGTTTACTTGGCCAACGGTTTGCTCGGCTTGCGCATTGCGCCTCTGCAGCGCGAGTATTTGTTGGTCCAGGTTTCCGATCCACAGGTGCCGCTGCTGGCCCGACTTCTCCAGCATGGCCTCACGCTCACTGGCGTCATGCAACTGGTTTTGCAGCATGAGCACTTCGGCTCGTCGCTCCAGGCGAGCACCCAGTACGGAAAAAACCCTGCGCGCTTCGCCTTGATTCAATGCGATGTCTGGGTTGGCCGCGTGACTGCACAACTGCAGCAGTTCAACAGGCTGCCGATACCCCACCAGCAAAACACCCAAGCCATTGCTATGGGTGAATTCGACCGAGGGATATTGTCCCGACAAATCTGCCCAAAGTCGGTAAACGCCGAAGTCATCGCGAAAGACATTGGTGTCGTGAAAGAGGACGATGCCGCGTGGCGACAGTTTCGGGAGCCATGTTTCAAAATCATGGCGCACTGCTTCATAGGTGTGCAAGCCATCGATATGCAGCAGATCAACGCTACCATCGGCAAATTGCGGCAGAGCCTCATCAAAGGTCATGCGCAGCAGGGTTGAAAACGCCGCATAGCGAGGGTTGTGTACCCGCTGGAGCGTCTGGTAGATAGTTTCGCCGTAGGCGCCAGCATGAGCGTCGCCCTGCCAAGTGTCCACGGCATACGCCTTGGTGGGCAGCCCCTGCTCTTGAATGGCTTGGCAAAATGCGAGATACGAAATGCCCGAGTACGCACCCAGCTCCACCAGTATTTCGGGCTTTTGCATCCCCACAAGCCAGGATCCAAAAGGGATATGCCCCGCCCAAGGTGCGGGCACAGAAAAATGCTGGGGCTCCAGCAGAGCGGCTGATGTGATGAAGTTCATAAAAAAACGAAAAGGCTCGGCGCAATGGAGTTTTGCTATCGTGCATCCATGGAAATTCGGGCCATGGGAATACCTACCAGCCCGGCGGCGGTACTGGTGGATTCGGACCGAAAAGTGATGGCATCAAAAATCCACTGGTGCTGCACGTGCTCTTGCTGAGTGCCGTCGGCTATGGCAATCGTGATGCTGTAGTCGCCCACAGGCATGCGGGGCATCTGAAACTGAAACCTGGCACTCAGGGTCTGCCCCGTCTTACACTCGCAAGGTTGGTGCTCGTAGGCGACGAAAGTGTTGTCACCAAACAAGGTTTGACCCAGTCGGTCTTTGACGACGAACCCAACAATCGGACGGCGCAGATGCTGCAGGGCCACAGCCTCTACCGCAAGTTCGACGTTTTCTCCGCCCACGGCCCACGCCAGAGCCCGCCCCTGGTCGTCACGCAAGTCCACACGCACCACACGGCTTCCACCCATTCCAAACGACGGTGCATCAGGATCAAATTTGAAGAGGCGCAAATCGTTGCGAAGGTTACTGGCATTCAGGTAGGGCAGCCGCTGGTCGACACGGGCATCATTCGCTTTCAAGACCGGACTTTCCGAGACGTGAACGGCCTTTTCTTGTGAGCCAGTTACAGAGGGCAAAGTGCTGTCTGCTGCGAGGTCGGCCTGCTGGGCTTCGTAGTAGGCCTGCAAATAGTGCTCGCAAACACTTTTGGGATCACCCTGCTCGCGCACCTGACCTTTGTCAAGCCAAATGGCGTGATTGCACAGGCCTTTCACAGCAGCGGTATCGTGGCTGACAAAAAGCACGGTGCCATGCCGCATAAAACCACGCAAAAATCTCATGCATTTCTGGGTAAAAAAAGCATCCCCCACTGCTAATGCTTCATCGATGACCAGAATGTCAGCATCCACATGGGCAATCACGGCGAACGCCAGGCGCACGAGCATGCCACTGGAATAGGTTTTGACAGGCTGATCCATGAAATCGCCAATGTCAGCAAAGGCTTCGATGTCGACGAATTTTCCGCGCGTGAGCTCTTCGCTTTGGCCCAGCACTCCTGCATTGAAGAACACGTTTTCGCGACCTGTGAATTCAGGATTGAACCCCGACCCCAGTTCGAGCAATGCCGCTACCCGCCCCTGCACTTCAATGCTCCCTTGCGTGGGGTGCAAGGTACCACAAATCATTTGCAGCAAAGTGGATTTACCTGACCCATTGCGCCCAATGACACCGACAGTTTGACCCTTCCTAATCTCAAAAGAAACGTCGCGCAACGCCCAGAATTCACGGTAATAGTTGATGGAGCTCAAACCTAATCGGCGCCACAACCGAGGTAAGACAAACTGCCGTAGTCGCTGGCCGGGGGTGGCATAGATCTGAAAGCATTTGTGCAGCCCATTGACCCGAATGGCTACAGGCGCAAGGCTCTGGAAATCAGAGGACATCGGCAAATCCCTTGCGTGTTTTCTGAAACCAGGCAAAACCCAACCACGCCACAGCCAAAGCGATCAGCCCATACAACAACAGACCAGACCATTGTGGCTGATGCCCCCAGACCAGCACCTCGCGCACCTGTTCAATAATGAAAGTGAGCGGGTTCAGTCGCATCCAGGGCTGCAACGGCTCTGGCAAGGACTGAATCGGAAAAAATACCGGTGACATAAAAAGCATGGCGGATGTGATCAACCCAATGGTCTGACCCACATCACGCGCAAAAACGCCTAACGACGCCAGCCCCCAAGACAACCCCATGATCAATATCAACAACGGCAAAATCACCACTGGAAAAAATAGTGCAGTAAGAGGTATCGAACCCGTAAAAACAAGCTTTGCCACCAGCAAAACCACGACACTGACCAGCCCATGAAACGCTGCGGCGATCAACTGTATTACTGGCAAAATCTCCAGAGGAAACACCACTTTTTTCACATAATTCACATTCCCCAGCACCAGTTGGGGGGCACGGTTGATGACTTCAGAAAAAAGTGAGTGAACCATGAGACCCGCAAATAAAACCACCGCAAATTCTGTCCGCGATTCTTCCCCTGCCCCCCAGCGGGCCTTGAACACCACCGAAAACACAAAGGTGTAAATGACCAGCATAAACAAGGGCGTCAGAAACGACCAGACCAATCCCAAGGCAGAGCCCCGATATCGACCCACTACTTCGCGCTGGCTCATGCGCATAATTAATTGGCGATGCACCCATAAAGCATGGAACATACCCTGCAATGAAGCAGGTGGCTCAGCATGAGGATTCATTAACTTAAACAGTGTGCGTTGGACAATGCGCACCCTGCATCGTCTTTGTCGGAAAGCAGCGGTGCGATGCCCATATTCGGCCAATCAATAGCGAGATCGGGGTCACTCCATACAATGCAACGCTCACATTCCCGCGCGTAGTAATCGGTAGTCTTATACAAAAAATCCGCCGTTTCGGTCAGCGTCAAAAACCCATGGGCAAATCCGGGGGGAATCCACAGCTGTTGATGGTTATCCTCACTCAGTTCCACCCCCACCCATTTGCCGAAGGTGGGAGAGCTTTTGCGGATGTCCACCGCCACGTCAAACACCGCGCCGCTCGCACAGCGCACCAGCTTGCCTTGGGCATGGGGGGGCAACTGGTAATGCAAGCCACGCAGCACGCCTTGGGTGCTGCGGCTGTGGTTGTCTTGCACAAAATTCACATCCAAACCGGTGGCTTGGCGAAAGTCTTGCTGGTTGAAGCTCTCGAAAAAGAAGCCCCGGCTGTCACCAAAGACTTTGGGTGTCAACACCAGCACATCGGGGATGGCGGTGGGGGTCACGGTGTAGGGCATGCGGTTACTTCAACAGGTTGAGCAGGTATTGGCCGTAGCCGTTTTTGGCCAGGGGCTGGGCCAGTTGGCTCAGTTGCTCGCTGGTGATCCAGCCTTGGCGATAGGCAATTTCTTCCGGGCATGCCACCTGCAGCCCTTGCCTTTTTTGCAAGGTGGCGATGAAGCTGGCGGCTTCCAACAGGCTATCGTGTGTGCCGGTGTCAAGCCAGGCATAGCCTCGGCCCATGATTTCGACGTTGAGCTGGTGTTGCGCCAGGTAGCGCTTGTTGACATCGGTGATTTCCAGCTCGCCACGGTGTGAGGGCTGAATGTCTGCGGCTATGTCGCACACCTGCTCGTCGTAAAAATACAAGCCGGTGACGGCATAGTTGCTTTTGGGGGTGGAGGGCTTTTCCTCGATGCTGAGCGCGCGGCGCTGGGCATCAAAGTCCACCACGCCATAGCGCTCGGGGTCATGCACATGGTAGGCAAACACACTGGCCCCCGCTGGGCGGTCATGGGCGCTGTTCAGCAGCTTGACCAAATCATGTCCATGAAAGATGTTGTCACCCAGCACCAAGGCGCTGGGGTGCTTGCCCACAAATTCTTTGCCAATGATGAAGGCCTGGGCCAAGCCGTCGGGGCTGGGCTGCACCGCATACTGAATGTTCATGCCCCACTGGCTGCCGTCGCCCAGCAATGCGCTGAAACGGGGGGTGTCTTGTGGGGTGCTGATGAGCAGCACATCGCGCATGCCCGCCAGCATGAGTGTGGTCAGCGGGTAATAGACCATGGGCTTGTCGTACACGGGCATGAGCTGCTTGCTCACCGCCTGGGTCACGGGGTACAGGCGTGTGCCAGAGCCGCCGGCAAGGATGATGCCTTTGCGGGTAGGTGTGTGGGCCATCATGGCGCTCCCTGAATCTTGCTGTTATGGATGAATTTCGGCCAGCATGCGATCAACCCCTTGCTGCCAGGGTGGTAGTGTAATTTGGAAAGCTGACCGCAACTTGGCGGTGCTCAGGCGCGAGTTGTGGGGGCGCTTGGCGGCTGTGGCGAACGCACTGCTGGGCACGGGAGTCACTTCTTTGACCGCAAGATGTGGAGCAAACTTTCCCTGCCCATCAAGCGCTAGCACATGATTGGCATAGTCGAACCACGTGGTTTGGCCACTGGCCACCAGGTGGTAGATGCCTTGTTCATGGCCCTGCCCATCCCCACTGCCTTGCACTTGCCGAAAGACCTGCCGAATGGCATGCGCCGTCACGTCGGCAATCAGGTCTGCCCCGGTGGGTGCACCGAATTGGTCGTTGATGACGGTGAGGCGCTCGCGCTCTTTGGCGAGCTTGAGCATGGTTTTGGCAAAGTTGCCGCCGCGTGCGGCGTACACCCAGCTGGTGCGAAAGATGAGGTGCTGGCAGCCGCTGGCGGCAATGGCGTGTTCGCCCTCCAGCTTGGTGTGGCCGTACACGCTTAAAGGGCCGGTGGGGTCGTCTTCCCGCCAGGGTTGGGTGCCGCTACCGTTGAACACATAGTCGGTGCTGTAGTGCACCAGCCACGCGCCGAGTTTGGCTGCCTCCTGGGCCAGTACACCGGGGGCCAGGGCATTCAAGGTTCGGGCCAGCTCGGGCTCACTCTCGGCTTTGTCCACGGCGGTGTGGGCGGCGGCGTTGACGATGACGTCGGGTCTGAGTTGGCGCACGGTGGCGGCCAGTCCGTCGAGGTCGGAGAGGTCACCGCACAGGGGCTGGCCGCTGGCGGAGGCACCGCCACTGCGGTCCAGCGCGGTGACCGTCCCCAACACGCTGAGGCTGCGCTGCAGCTCCCAACCCACTTGGCCGTTTTTGCCGAGCAACAGGATGTTCATGCACCGACCTCTGCCGAGGCTCCGTACTGCTTGCCCACCCACTCCCGGTATGCACCGCTTTGCACGTTGGCGACCCACTCGGGGTTGGCCAAGTACCACTGCACGGTTTTGCGGATGCCAGTTTCGAAGGTTTCGGCGGGTTTCCAGCCCAGCTCGGCTTCGAGCTTGCGGGCATCGATGGCATAGCGCCTGTCGTGCCCGGGGCGGTCGGTGACGTGGGTGATTTGGGTGGCGTAGCTGCTGCCATCGGCTTTGGGGCGCAGTTCGTCCAGCAGGGCACACACGGTGTGGACGATGTCGATGTTGGGTTTTTCGTTCCAGCCGCCGACGTTGTAGGTTTCGCCCAGGCGACCGGCCCGTAGCACCCGGCGGATGGCGCTGCAGTGGTCTTTGACGTAGAGCCAATCGCGGATTTGCATGCCGTCGCCATACACCGGCAGGGGTTTGCCAGCCAGGGCGTTGACGATCATGAGGGGAATCAACTTCTCGGGAAAGTGGTAGGGCCCGTAGTTGTTGCTGCAGTTGGTGGTGAGCACCGGCAGGCCGTAGGTGTGGTGCCAGGCGCGCACGAGGTGGTCGCTGGCGGCTTTGCTGGCGCTGTAGGGGCTGTTGGGCTCGTACGGATGGGTTTCGGCAAAGGCAGGAGCTGTTTTGGACAGGCTGCCGTACACCTCGTCGGTGCTGACGTGCAAAAAGCGGAAAGCTTCTTTTTGGGAAGCACCCAAACCAAGCCAGTATTGCCTGACAGCCTCTAAAAGCCTGAAAGTTCCAAGCACATTGGTCTGGATAAAGTCTTCGGGGCCGTGGATGCTGCGGTCCACATGGCTTTCGGCGGCAAAGTTGATGACGGCGCGCGGCTGGTGGGTGGCCAGCAGCTCACCCACCAGGGCTGCATCGCCAATGTCGCCTTGGACGAACACATGGCGGGCGTCGCCTTGCAGGCTGGCCAGGGTGTCGAGGTTACCCGCGTAGGTGAGTTTGTCGAGGTTGACCACGGGCTCGCTGCCGTGGTCGGCGCTGGCGAGCCAGTCGAGTACGAAGTTGGCACCGATAAAGCCAGCGCCGCCGGTCACAAGAATCATGGGGAGTGTGTCGTTGGGCCGCAGGGCGGCGCGGTACCGGGCGGGAGTGCCCGGGAAACCTGGGCATGAATTATCTCCGCCACCTACCCTACCCCACTGACGACCCGCCCCCCGACTCCCCAAGGCCCGCTCAGAAGTGGATGCCCCGCATCATTTGCTGCATGGCCACTGCCTCGGCCGACAGTTGGGGTTTGCCCCCTTTGTCCCCCTTGGCCGCAGCCGAGTCCGGGAACATGCGAAAGCTGGTGTTCATCATGATTTGGGCAATACGGGGCATTAGCGCATGCATCACTTGGCCAGTGATGCCCAACCGGGTGGCGACGCGCACAGGCTTGTGGATACAGGCCTGGGCAATCATGTCGCCAGCCTCTTCGGGCTCCAGGGTGGGCACGTTGTTGTAGATCTTAGTGGGAGCAATCATGGGTGTGCGCACCAGCGGCATGTTGATGGTGGTGAAGGTGATGCCCACATCGGCAAACTCGCTGCTGGCGCAGCGCGTCCACGCATCCAATGCCGCTTTGCTGGCCACATAGGCCGAAAACCGCGGCGCATTGGTCAGCACCCCAATGGAGCTGATATTGACCACATGGCCTTTGCGCTTGGCCGTCATGCCGGGCAAAAAGCCCATGGTCACGCGCAGGCTGCCAAAGTAGTTGAGCTGCATGGTGCGCTCGTAGTCGTGGAAGCGGTCGTAGCTGCCCTCAATCGCGCGGCGGATGCTGCGACCTGCGTTGTTGATGAGGAAGTCCACGCCGCCATGTTCGGCAACCACCTGCTGGACAAAGCGGTCGCAATCGGCCATGTCGGCAATATCCACCGCATAGGCCACGAAGCGGTGCCCTTTGGCTTCGGCCTCGGCGCAGGCCTGGTCGAGTTTGTCCTGGTCGCGCCCGCAAATGAGGGTAACCGCACCGGCCTCGGCAAACTTGTGTGCGGCGGCCAGGCCAATGCCAGAGCTCCCCCCCGTCACCAGCACCACCTTGCCCTCGACCGTGCCCCGCAGGCTGCGGTCAATGTGCAGGTCCGGGTCCAGGTGGCGCTCCCAGTAGTCCCACAGGCGCCAGGCGTAGTCGTGCAGGTTGGGGCACTCGACCCCGCTGCCTTTGAGCATGGCATCGGTCTCGCGGCGGTCGAAGCGGGTGGGGTAGTTGATGAAGGTCAGGATGTCTTCTGGCAGACCCAGGTCTTTCAAGACAGCGTTGCGAATGCGACGGACCGGTGCCAATGCCATCAGGCCTTTCTTGACCCCCCTGGGGATGAAGCCCAGCAGCGCCGCATTCACAAACAAGTTCATGCGAGGTGCGTGCGCGGCGCGGCTGAAAATATCCAGCACGTCACCGACCCGGTAGCCCTTGGGGTCCACCAGGTGAAAGCAGCGCCCTGCCGTGGCCGCCTGGTGGCTGATGTGGGCCAGCGCATTCACCACAAAGTCCACCGGCACGATGTTGATGCGCCCGCCCTCCAGCCCCACGCTAGGCATCCAGGGCGGCAGAATTTGCCGCAGCCGCTGAATCAGCTTGAAGAAGTAATACGGCCCGTCAATCTTGGCCATCTCGCCCGTAGAGCTGTCGCCCACGACCATGGCGGGACGGTACACCGTCCAAGGCTGCTTGCACTCCTTGCGCACGATTTTTTCGCTCTCGTGCTTGGTCATGAAGTAGGGGTGGTCCAGCCCCTCTGCCTCGTCGAACATGTCCTCGCGAAACACCCCTTCGTACAGGCCCGCCGCTGCAATGGACGAGACATGGTGCACATGGCCGGCATCGACGGCCTGCGCAAACTCCACCATGTGACGCGTGCCGTCCACATTCACGGCCACCTGGCTCTCGGCATCGGCGCCCAGGTCGTACACCGCGGCCAGGTGGTAGAGGTGACCCACTTGACCCTTGAGCATTTTGGTGTCAACAGCGGACACGCCCAGTTTGGCCCGGGTCAGGTCGCCGTGGACAGCCACCGCCCTGGCCTTGGCCTTGGCGGTGGTCAGACCCCAGTAGGCGTGCAGGTCTGACACTTTGTCCGCACTCTCCGCACGCAACAGAAAATACACAGTGCTTCCCTTGCGCTCCAGCAGCTTTTTGACCAACCGTTTGCCAATGAAACCGGTGGCGCCTGTGACGAAATAGTTCATGCATCCATCTCCAAAAGATGGCCACATTTTGCCCACCCAGACAGCCATGGCACACCAGAAGAAACCCGTGGCCCCACCCGGAGCACGCCCCTAACATGCTAGTCAGCACCCCCTAAACAGCCCGATGCGCGGGGTTTACAGTGAACCCACTCGAATCCACACACCTTTTTATCTGGAGGACCTCATGGTCAAAAAATTGCAAAAATCCACCACCAAAAAATCTGCCGATGCCAACCCACTGGCAGGTGCCGTCAAAGAATCCGCCCAGCAAATCTGGTTGGCAGGCCTGGGAGCATTCTCCAAAGCCCAGCAAGAAGGCAGCAAGGCCTTTGAAGGTCTGGTCAAAGAAGGCCTGTCGGTGCAGCGCAAGACCCAGGCAGTGGCCGAAGAGCGCATCTCCGACGCCACCAGCCGCATGAGCAGCATGGCCAACGACATCACCGCCAAGGCCAGTGGCCAGTGGGACAAGCTGGAAACCATCTTTGAAGACCGCGTGGCCCGCACCCTGAACAAGCTTGGCGTGCCATCTGCTCAGGACATTGACGCCCTGATTGCCCGTATCGACGAGCTCAACCGCAATGTGCAAAAGCTGCAACCCAAGGCCGCCACCAAGGCCGTGGCTCCCAAAGCGAGCGCACCTGCTGAGGCCGCCGCCGCACCCGCACCTGCGGTTGCCACCAAGCGCCCCGCTGCCCGCAAGACAGCCGCCAGCGCTGCGCCAGCTGCCAAGCGCGCCGCCACCCGCAAAGTAGCTACCAAAACAGCTGCAGCGGCACCAGCTGACTCTGGCGATACCCGCACCGAGTCTGCCGACAAGGCCTGAACGCCTGCACAGACCGGTGGGATGCCCCTGGGCTGACCACCCTCCCGCGAGCCGCTTGCGCGGACCGTTGCCCAGTGCAGCGGCTCTGCCCAGGCGGCTTTGTTGCATTCGGCCCCACTGCTGCAGCGCAGCATGACAGCCGCCGCCAGATGCCTACACTTGATCGCCATGACCCACCCCACACCCCGCCCGCGCACCGCCTCCGAGCCTGTTCGCCGCCAGGCCACTGCCCCGGTCAGAGGGGGACCGCCGCCGCGCAGCCGGGTCGCACTGGCACTGGCCGGTGGCGGCCCACTGGGGGCCATTTACGAGATTGGGGCACTGTGTGCGCTGGACGAGGCCCTGACAGGTGCCGACCTGAGCAACTGTGACCACTACGTGGGCGTCTCGGCCGGGGGCTTCATTGCCGCAGGCCTGGCCAACGGCATGACGCCGCGCGAGCTGTGCGGCATGTTCATCACCAACCAACCGTCGGGCCAAGACGCTTTTGACCCCGCCTGGCTCATGCGCCCAGCCTATGCCGAACTGGCCCAGCGGCTGAGCCAACTGCCCGGACTGGGCCTGCAAACGCTGTGGGCATGGACCATGGGGCGCAAACCCCTTATCAGCGCGCTCGAAAAACTGGCTCCGGCCATGCCCACAGGCCTGTTCAGCAACGAGGAAGTGCACCGCCAGCTGGAGCGGCTGTTCTCGCAGGCGGGGCGCACGAACGACTTTCGCCAACTGCCCCGCCGTCTCACCCTCGTGGCCACCCACCTTGACAGTGGAGACGCCGCCCCCTTTGGTGCCCCGGGCTGGGATCATGTGCCAATCTCCAGAGCCATTGCGGCCAGCGCCGCCTTGCCGGGTTTGTTTCCACCGGTGGAGATAGACGGGCGCTACTACGTGGATGGCGCCCTGAAAAAAACCATGCACGCCTCCATTGCGCTGGAAGAAGGCGTGGATGTGATGTTCTGCCTCAACCCCCTAGTTCCATTCGACGCCACCGTGCCCGATGTGCAGCGGGTGGGGCAGCGCCACGGCAAGCCCATTCCATCCATGGTGGAGGGTGGCTTCCCGGCGGTCATGAGCCAGACCTTTCGCAGCATGATCCACTCGCGCCTTGAGCTGGGTATGAAGCACTACGAGCACAGCTACCCCCACACCGCCATCGTGCTGATCGAGCCCGACCACCGAGACCCCGAACTGTTTCTAGCCAACACCTTCAGCTACCGCCAGCGCCGCGAACTGGCCGAGCATGCCTACCAGCAAACCCGCCTGATGCTGCGCACCCAGCACACCACCCTGAGCGCCAAGCTGAGACCCCACGGCATCGGCCTGGACCACGCGGTGCTGAGCGACCCCACGCGCAGCTTGCTGGGCAGCCCGACTGCCTCCGCAAAAGCCACCCCACCCGGCGCCGTTGCCCGCCGCACGCCACCCCAGCGCCGCCCCCCCCGCCAGCGGCTGTCCCAAGCCCTGAACCGGCTACAGGACAGTGTGGACGACCTGCAGCACGCGCTCGCCCATGGTGCGGTGATCCGCCGCTGACGCCTGCCACCCCGTCCCGCCACGGCCCACTCCTCGCCCTCACACTGGCCGCCATGACCAAAAAAGCCCCCCGCCGCACCGCCGAACGCATACAGGAGGTCACCCTGGACCTCTTCAACCGCTTTGGCGAGCCCAACGTCTCGACCACCCTGATTTCGGCGGAGCTGGGCATCAGCCCCGGCAACCTGTACTACCACTACCCGGCCAAAGACGAGCTCATCAACGCCCTGTACGCCCGCTACGAAAAAAGTCTGACCGAAATCCTCATGGCCAGCGATGACGTACGCAACGTGGAAGACGCCTGGTTCTTCATGCACACGCTGTTTGAGCGCATCTGGCAACACCGTTTTTTGTACCGCGATCTGTCTGACCTGCTCAGCAAAAACCGCAAGCTCGAAACCCAGTTTCAGCTCATGCTCAGGCAAAAAACCCGCGCCATTCGGGCCATGCTCGACGCCATGGGCCGTGCAGGCAGCCTGCGCCTGGATGCCCGTGAGCTAGACACCACCGCCAACTGCCTGGTGGTGGTACTGACCTACTGGCTCAACTTTGAGTACGTGCGCAACCCCCGCCACGCGCTGGAGCCGGAAAACGCCAACCAGGCGCTGCTGCGCGGTGCTGCCCATACCCTCAACCTGCTGGCGCCGTACATGGAGTTGGAGCAGCGCACCCACCTGCTCAAGCTATCGGGTGCCTACGACAGCGGCCACGCCTGAGCGCGGCGCACAGCTGCCTGACTGGTCTTTCAAACGATCATTCAAATAAGGGAGAATTCGACTTGAGCAGGCGCTGCGGCCACCCGACAGCGTCCCAGGAGAGGCTCAGCCATACAACAACAACTGGAGACACACATGGGCAAATGGGCCACATTCCCGCATGCTGGCGAGTTCACGTACACCCCCGCTTCGCTCAAAAAGCAGTGGGCGAGGCTGCACGCCGGTGACTGCGAGCCCCTTCCCACCCACTCCGAAGACCTGGCCGCCTGGGTGCGGTTTCACAACGGAGATTTTGAGGGCGCCACCCTGGCTGGGCTGGATGCGGGCGAAAGCGGCATCACCGCAGCCAACAAAGCGACCTGCATTTACGCCAACTACCTGGAGCCCAAAGAGAGCCAGCGACTGTCGCTGCTGATGGCGGTGGCCGAGCGCACACAGGCCCAGCAAACCCGCCAGCCCGAGCGCATCAATGCCTGGTACTGGCAGGCCTATGCCCTGGGTCGCTACAGCCAGGGCATCAGCGTGGCCAAGGCGCTGGCCGAAGGGCTGGGCACCAGGGTGCGCAAGGCGCTGGAGACCACCATCCGCCTGGCCCCGCACCACGCCGATGCGCACATTGCACTGGCGGCCTTCCATGCCGAAGTGATTGACAAGGTAGGCGCACTCATCGGCGGCATGACCTACGGCGCCCGCAAAGACGTGGGCCTGCGCCACTACCAGACCGCACTCAGCCTGAACCCCCACTCCGCCATCGCCCTGGTGGAGTACGCCAACGGCATGGTCATGCTGGAGGGTGAACGCCGCATGGACGAAGCCACCGCCCTGTACCAGCGAGCGGCCCATACCACGCCGGCAGATGCCATGGAGCGGCTGGATGTGGAACTGGCCAAAGCCGAACTCGCTGACGGCTGACGGCTGATGGATGGCCGGTGGGTGGCTGACTGGGCAAAGCTCGCACCCAGCCAACACACCAGAACACACAATAAAAACAGGCTTTATCGCTTGTTTTTATTGATGCTTAAGCTATTTTTTATTTCTTACTCAGACAACTCATCCCCCCAGGGCAGCATCATTGCCAGCCACGACAGGCTGTCAAACTGCGGCGCAAACTGGTCGATGATGGCCTGCGGCTGCGGACACATGCCGGTGTCGGTGATCAGCCCGAACTGCACGCCACCGCCGTAGCTCAAAATAGACACCCCTACCCCAATGTCGCCCGACTGAGGCACCCAGAACATGGTCTGCTCCAGCGTGGCGCCACAGAACTGCAGTTTCTGGGCAGGGCCGGGCACGTTGGTCATGACGGCCGATGTTTTCCGGGAAAACAACCCCAGCATGGCCTCTTGCGCGGGCTTGACCAGCAGCCCCGCTACCGACAACAGGCCAAAGGCCAGCAGGGGCTGGGTGCTGCCTTTGAGCGCCTGCATGCGCTGGCGCACCGCAAACACCCGCTCAATCGGGTTGTCCAGCCCAATGGGCAGCACCAGCGGCACCAGGCCAAAGCGGTTGCCCAGCTTCCACGCCTGGTCCAGGGGGCGCAGGTTCACCGGCACCATGGCCCGTATTTCCTTGCCCGCCACTGGCTCACCGCGCTGAATCAGGTAGGCCCCGAGGGCCCCGGCCACACAACTGAGCAACACGTCGTTGACCGAACAACCCAGCGCACGCCCAATGCCCTTGACCTCGTCCAGAGGTATCGGGTCGCACCAGGCCACGGCCTTGTGGGCATGGGGCTGGTCTTTGAGGCTGGTGGGCGAGTCGTCGGGCATCAGCGCCAGCGCGGCCAGATCGCTGAGCACCTGGCGGCCCAGGCGGACCACATCCATGGTTCCTTGCAGGGTTTTTTCGACCCCTTGGGCGGGGTGGGTCACCAGGTCAATCGAGCGGGCCACTCCGCCGCCAGCAGCGTCCAGGGCCCGAACGGCCCACTGGGCCAGGGGCCGCACCAGGCTGTCTGCCCCCCAGGCATGGGCGGTGGGTTCATCGGCGCCCCGGGCTGCGAGGCGCTGCTGGCCCTCGCCTCCATCCACCAACCCCATCATCACCGTGATGAGGGCAATGCCATCCGCAATGCAGTGGTGGATGCGGGCAATCAGTGCCGAGCCGCCCTCGTGGGACTCCACCAGGTGGAACTGCCACAGCGGGTGCCCCCGGTCCAACGGCTGCATGGCCAGCTCGGCCACCCGCTGCTGCAAAGCCTGGCGGGGGGGTTGACCGAGTGGCAGGGCCTCGCGCACCACATGCCGGTGCACATCGAAGGCGGGATCCTCCACCCAGGTGGCACCTGCCGCATCCTCCACCGCCATCTGGCGAAACCGCGCAATCGGCACCAGACGCTCACTGACGCGTGCACACAGCGCCTCGTAGCGAATGCCCGGCTGGAGGATCCAGACCCCCACAATCATCATCAGGTTGGCGCGGGAGTCCATGCGCAGCCAGGCAGTGTCTACCTTGCTCATGCGCTCGCCCCCCAGACCCAGCACACCCTTGATGGCCCCATTCACATTGGCTGCAGACATGCCGCGCGCGACCTCACGGGCCACGCCGCCCAGCGCCCCCCCCGCCACCCCGCCCACCACCGCATCCAGGGCCTGCGTCACGACCGAGCCGTTGCGGCGCCGTCGCAGCGTGGGCGCAGCGGTTGGTTCCGGGGGTGAAGCCTTGGCCTCCACGGCCTCTGGGGTGGGCGCAGCAGTGGAGCGGGCGCTGGCACGGGGCTTGGCTGGCGACTTGCGACGGCGGGGGTTGGCTGGCACATGGGGTGCCGAAAGGGACACAGCTGCATCAGCAGGGGCGTCCATAGCCGCGGGAGAACGGTGCGCCACTGCGCCTGGGGGAGCGGAAACTCGGGTGACCATGTCGGCTTTCAAAGTGAGGGGGGGCTCCTGACAGCCCCCCCGCTGGAGCAAGCACCCTATTTTGCCGCTGCGTCGCCGCCTAAGATAGCGGGCAACTACCAACCCAACGGAGACCTGCCCCATGTCTGACCTCACCGCCACCTTTGAAGCCGCCGTCGCCAACTCCAAAAACCTGAGCGAGCGGCCAGACAACGCCACCCTGCTGCAAATTTACGCGCTGTACAAGCAAGCCACCCAAGGCGACAACGCCGACAAAAAACCCGGCTTTGGCGACATGGTGGGCCGCGCCAAGTGGGACGCCTGGGCCAAACTCAAAGGCACTCCCGCTGACGATGCCAAGCAGCAGTACATAGCCCTGATTGAGTCGCTGAGCTGATTCTGGCACCCTGGATTGCTATTAAAAAAGCCATCTTTTAAGGTGGCTTTTTTGTGCCTTAGCGCTTGACCAACAACGATGAACCGCTACTGACATTTGGAAAATTTTTGTACATCAGGCGCCTTGCACAATGCCCCGGCTTTTCAGCTCGGCTATCTGCTGGGCGCTCAGGCCCATGCCCGCCAGCACAACGTCGGTGTCCTGACCCAGCGCGGGCGCGGCTGAGCGCTGGCCACCCGGCGTGCGCAGCAGTTTGGGCACCACCCCTGGCACCAGCAGCGTGCTGCCGTCGGCCTGGGGCAAGGCCTGCAGCATGCCGCGCGCTGCGTAGTGCGGGTCGGCTGCGATGTCGGCCACGGTGTAGATTTTCCCGGCGGGCACCTCGGCCTGCGCCAGCGCGGCCAATGCGGCGTCCACCGTCTGCGTAGCGGCCCAGGTACCAATGGCCTCGTCCAGCTCAGCCACCCGCGCCACCCGGCCCGCGTTGCTGGCCAGGGCCGGGTCTGCCCCCAAATCCGGGCGGCCAATGCAGGCCATCAGCCGCCGGAAGATGCTGTCGCCATTGCCCGCCACCAGCACGTAGCCGCCATCGGCACAGCGGTAGGCATTGGTGGGCGCAATGCCCGGCATGGCACTGCCCGCCGCGCCCCGCACCGCGCCGAACGCGCTGTACTCGGGCAATAGGCTCTCCATGCAGTTGAACACCGCCTCGTACAGCGCCACGTCAATCACCTGACCCTGGCCGCTGCGCTGGCGCTCGTGCAACGCCAGCAAAATGCCAATGACACCGTGCAGCGCGGCCAGCGTGTCGCCGATGCTCACGCCCACCCGCACCGGCACCCGGCCCGGCTCGCCGGTCAGGTGGCGCAGGCCACCCATGGCCTCAGCCACCACGCCAAAGCCGGGGCGGTCGCGGTAGGGGCCGCTCTGGCCGTAGCCGCTGATGCGCAGCACCACCAGCCGGGGGTTGGCGGCCAGCAGCTCGTCCGGCCCCAGCCCCCAGGCTTCGAGCGCACCGGGGCGGAAGTTCTCGATCAGCACATCGGCCTCGGCAGCCAGCTGGCGCACGATGGTTTGGGCCTCAGGCGCGCGCAAATCCAGCGCCAGAGAGCGCTTGTTGCGCGACTGCACCTGCCACCACACCGAGGTGCCATCTTTGAGCATGCGCCACTGGCGCAGCGGGTCGCCACCCGCGCCCTCGGGCGCCCCGGGTTTGGCGGGGGGCTCGATCTTGATGACATCTGCTCCAAAGTCGCCCAGCGTCTTGGCAGCAAACGGCCCGGCAATCAGCTGGCCCATCTCCAGCACCTTGATGCCCGCCAGCGGGGGCGCAGTGGCGGCAACAGTTGGGATGTCGGCGGCCAGGGGCACAGAGGTTGCGGGCTGCATAGCGTTCAGGCCTTGGGCTTTTTGGGGGCAGCCGATTTGCCCGTGGCCGGGGCCGCCGCTTTGGGGGTAGTCACTGTTGGGGAGGTTGCGGCTTTGGCTTTTTTGGCGGGCTTGGGGGCGTGAGCCGCCATCAAATCGTCCAGGTTCTTGACCACTTCAGACTCGATGCGCTCCTTGAAAGCACCCAGCAAAAAGCCCAGCTTGGCGTCCAGCTCAAAGCGCTCGCCACACACCCGCAGCGTGCCGTTGACGCCCGAGCGGGTGAAAGTGACCAGGTCTTCGCCGTCGCCCTCTTCGTAGATGCAGGCCATGCCGAACTCGTTTTCCGCCTGCTCGGCCCAGGAAAATGCAATGTCTCTGGCCTCGCTCAGGCTGAAGTGGTGGTTGCGCAGAATGTGGATGTCGGCCATGAAGAGCTTTCAGGGTGTGGATGGAGCGGCTTCGGGTTCACCGCAAAAAGCCCAGGCTGAACACCTGGGGTTGGAGCTTGTCGGTCAGGGTTTGGTAGGCGGCCTCGAAGGGCTTCGTGTCGATGGGCAGCGTGTCGCCGCTGCTGTTGCGCCGGGCCAGTGCGTTGCGCACCTGGTACCAGCCCACGTCGGCGCGGTTGAGCTTGAACTCGTCGCGCACGGCACGCACATCGGTGTGGGCAAAGTAGGCCCGCCACAGCACGCGCCCAGCATCCAGCACGGCCTGGGCCTCGGGCGACAGGGTTTTGTCGCTCAGGTACTGCACCATGAAGTCGGACTCGAACCGATCAGGTGCCCCCACTTCGGCCTCGGTGAACGGAATGAAGTGGTTGACCAGCGACCATGTGCGCCCATTCCATTCGAGGCCGTCGGCGCTGGCCGTGAGGTTGCCGCGATTGAACAGCGTCCACAGCAGGCAGTCGGTTTTGAACTCATCCGTGAGTGGCTGCGTGGGCTGCAAAAACTGGTCGCGGTCGTTGAGCCAAGTAGGCCGGATGAGTTTGCGCACCGCAAAAATGACGATGGCCTGCCACAGGTTGTCGGGCGTGATGAAAAAGCCCCCAGCATGCCCAATGCTGTGTACGGACGAGAAAATGGCCGTCTGCTGTTCTGCGTGCTGCAAATCATTGCCCCCAATCAGAACGTGCCCAATTGCACCATCGGCCCATTTGGTGCGCCGCACACCTTCGGTTTTGGTGGTCGGGGTCATGGCGTTGATCAACGGCAGGGCATCCGTTTCATTGGCCTTTTGCCGCCCAATCCATTTGGTCAGCAACTGCGAGTTGGGCAGGTTGCAAAAGTTTTTTGAACCGATGGCCTGTGCATGCCGGTTCAAAACCTCGGTGGTGATTTCAGTGATGGGGGCGGAATGCCCTGTGTTCTGATGTGTTTTCCACACCAGAAACCCGATGGGGAAATTGCCGCTCAGGCCATCAAACGCCTTGCTGTGAACGACAAACCCGCCCAGATAAGTGGCGCTCCATCGGTCGCGAAATTTTTCAAAATTAGGCGCGTTGATGTACTTCAGCGTGCTGAACATCGCAACGGTAGCCGTGGGAAGCTCCACCGCAATCCGAGCCAAAAACTGGGCAAACAGCTCGCGGGAGGCATACCCATAGTCCGCCATGCCATCGCCAACCCGCGTGGTGGCCACGCCTGTTTTGTTTTCGGTCCTCAGCTTGACTTCGGTGTTGCCACGGGTAGTTGCTTCCGCATACGGCGGGTTGATCAGCACCAATATCTTCTTGCCCGCCGCGATGGCGGCCCGCAGTTCGGCGGGCACTTTGTTGGTCAGGCTGTAGTCGATGCGGCCATCGTCGGTGATGTCGTCGTTCAGGTAGTCGTACTGAAAGCGTTGCGCGGCCACACAGGTTTTGGTGGCCCGCATCACGTCGATGTCGGCCTGGTCCAGCGTGCTCATGTACACGTTGCGCGGGTTGCTGTGCTTGACCTCCAGGTTGCCCACGCCGCAGCACATGTCCCACACGGTGTATTCGCGCTGCCAGTTTTTGCCCAGGGTTTCGGCCAACTTGTCGTAGGCCTTGTCCACCACAGCCAGCGGGGTGTAGTAGGCACCTTTGAAGCTGCGCTCATCCAGCGGAATCAGGCTGTCGCGGCGCTCCAGCAGGTAATCGCGGTACTCCGACTTGGGCGGCTTGTGGTAGATGGTCCAGAACTGGCGGTAGCCCTCTTTGCTGCCCAGCGTGTACAACTGGCCGCGCAGGCTGAACACGGGTGCGCCGTTGCGGTGCAGCAGTTCGGCGGGCAGGTTGGCATGGGTGGACACGGTGCCGTCATGCATGATGTCTGCAAAAAACAGCAGGGCATAGTCTTCTTCGGCCACCCCTGAAATTTCCTGGCCCACCATCACCATCCATTTGTCGAACACCTGTTTCAGGTTGTCGGGTGTGATGGGGGTGCGGATGATGTCGCCGGTTTTGATGGCGGTTTTGACGGTGGCCAGAAACTCGTCTTCGTGCGTGGCGATGCGAAACGACACAAAGTGCGTGCCGATGTGGGCCGAAATGGCATCGAGCGCCTCGGGCGTGTACTGGCTGGCCGACTTGCCCCAGCGCACAGTCTTTTTGGCCAGAAACGGCAGCACGTCGGCGCTTTTCATGAGCGCGGCTTTTTCGGTGTCGATGACGGCCAGCAGCGGCGGCACATAGTCACCCTTGTTCAGCGCGTCCTGAACGTAATGCAGCAGCTGGGTGAACATGGCGTAGCTGGAATGCTTGCCGGTGTGCTTGGCCTCAAACCACACTTCGCGGGTCTGGATGTCAATCAACCCCTTGGTGTAGCCCTTGAGGCCCAGGGCCTTGATGTAAGCGTCCTTGACATCTTCTTCGGTTCTGGCGGTTTGGAGCTGGTTGTAAAGACTCATGGCGGACAGCGAAGACGCTTGGATGGCTCAGGAGTTGAGCCGGGACGGAGTGGGGAGATTGGGCAGGAAATCTGGGGAGGATGTGCGGCTGGCGTGCCGGATAGCACTGAACCCGCACGCCGTGTCAATGCAACTGCCCGCGCAGCAACTGGGCAAAGTCGAACGGGCTGAACTGCACGGTCTTGCCGGTGTAGTAGTTGGCGCGGTTGAACTGCTTCACGCCCACGGTTTTCTGGCTTTCGGCCACGGCCAGCACAAAACCGGGCTGTTTGCTCAGCTGGTATTGCATGTGGATCACTTCGGCCTCCAGCAGGCGCTTGGCACTGGTGGCGGTGACGACGATGATGGGCCGGTCGGCACCGCCAATCACATGGTCGGCCTCCAGATCGCCAGAAATGGGCAGGCGGGCGTTGTGGCTGACGGCCACACCCAGGCTGTGGCAGACCTCAGTCACGATGGCGGCCACCTGGTTCTTGAAGTCGCTGGCCTCCCGCTCCTTGTGCGCGGTGGCCAGTGCGTACAACTGCTGCGCAGCCGAAGCCACGTTCAGGATGGCGGGGGCAATCAGGCGCTGGTCTAGCACCGATGCCAGCAGTTTTTCATCGTCATCCAGCGCCACGCCGGTGTTGCGCTCCAGCTCATTGGCCCACAGGCGCAGGTTTTCGCCGTCCACATCGCCGCCGTTCATGCGGGCGTAGAGCGAGGCTTCGGCGTTTTCGTCAATCTCCCAATGGGTGCCACGCGGGCGCACCCGCACCACCACCTGGTCGCGGCTGCCCGCAAACGCCAGCGGAGTCACCACCCGCTGGGTGCCGCCTTCGTCTTCATGCACCTCAAACAAGGCGCAGATGGCGGCTTTGAGGTCGGTTTTCAGTTCCATAAACCATTCTCCTGTCCCAGGGCGATGCCGCAGGCTTCGCAAAACCGGGCAATCAAGACCGACCGGCCACCGTCGGTACGGGGGTCAATGTCTGCCACCAGCTTCACATTGAGTTCCGGGGCTTGCGGCAGTTGCCGGTTGGTGTAGTCCAGCTCGGTCTTGCAAGGTGTTTTGATGTGTGCGCCTTTGTGGCTGGGGTGGTAGTGAAATTCGAGCAGGGGCGACAGCCGCCCGTCTTGCAGCTCGCACATCAGCCAGGCGAAAAACGCGCTGTCCGTGCGCAACTCGCCATCACGCCAGAATATGAAGACACGATGCGTGTCAGAGACGGCCAATTCACCGCTGGCGTAGAGCCTGGGGCCGCGCATTTTGTCGAACGGCTTGGGCAGCTTGACCGATTTAGCTTTGGCAAATCCGGGCTGCGCCTGGAGTCGCTTGGTTGCTGTTTTGTGCGCTATGAGTTCGCTGGGGGTCATGTGACAGAAGCTCCCTAGTCTGCTTTTGCAGGATTCTGACACCGTGCTGCACGTCGGCCCACCACCCGACCTGAGCATTCTTCAAGGATTGCTCCAATTCGCGCGTACGTTGCCTTGTATCGGTATAGATGGTTGCTTGGGTTGATGGCACCGCGAAGAAACTTCAGACGGGTTTTCACATTCTTTTACCAAGTCTCATGGCTGCTGCGCACTGGGCTGTACCAGCCGCGCCAGCTCAGTATCTCGCTCGGCCTTGGGCAAGGCGGCCCATTCGCGCACCGCATCATAAAACCGGGGCCAGTCGCGGCCTTCCCGCTCGAACAGGGCCATGAAGGCGGGCACCTGCGCGTCGTAGGCGGCTTGCACGGCGAAGCTGGCGTTGTTGGCGCGGGCCACCCAGGCGTCGTAGCCGCTGTGGCCGCCCCAGCCCGCCTTCAGCTCAGCGTAGCGCTGGCGAAAGTCGGTCATCACAGCGTGTTTGCTGGCGCGCAAGGCGTTTTCGTTTTCAACAGCACTCAGCGCATGCTCATCAAGCGCCTGAGCATATATTCGCTCTAAATTTTTCCGCACACTCAGCGTCAGGGCGCGGAAGGCGCGGCGGCGCTCGTCAAAGGCTGCGTAGTCGGCGCGGGCGGCAGTGCTGGCCTGTGCCAGCCAGCGCTCGCCGCCCAGCCGCTCCACGGCGGTGGCGAAGGATTCGTTGAATTCGGTGTCGTCGGCCACGTACAGCACCTGGTGGGCCAGCTCGTGGAACAGCAGCCGGGCCACTTCGCCCTCGGGGTAGCCGATGAAGGTGCTGAGCACCGGATCGCCACCCAGCCAGTTGGTCCAGCCCAGGGTGGAGTAGGCGGGCACCGGGTAGGCCACTGCGTCCAGCCCCTGGGCGCGCAAACGCTCGGCCAGGGCGTGGGCCTCGGCCTCGTCGAAGTAGCCCCGGTAACCAACGCAGCCCACCACCACAAAGCACCAGGTCTTGAGCTGCAGCGAGAACTCGGGTGTGGCCACCACATTCCAGACCACGGCGCGGCGCTTGAGGTCGGCGTAGCGGGTGTAGCTGGCGTTGTCGGGCAGGTGCAGCTCGTCCACCGCAAAGCGGCGCATGCGCTGCACCTGGGCCAGGCGCTCTTTCAGAGCGGGCGGTGTGGCGGGGTCGGTCAACCAGTCTTCCAAGGGCCGGGCAGCCCGCATCAGCGCCAAATGGCCAGCGACGGACTGGGCGTAGTAGGCCAGGCCCTCGCGAGGCACCACCGCATGGCCGGTGCTGTCTGCCGGGGGGCCAGAGGTGGAGCAGGCCGCCAGGGCGCACGAGGCCAGCAGGGCCAGCACGGCCCTGTGCACAGCCATCACGCCACGGCCTCCACCTCCACCAGGCAGTCGTAGAAGGTGGGCGCGCGGCCCAGGTCGGTGAGGGCCTGGCTGGTGACTTCGTTCACGTTGGTGCCGCGCATGCCCAGTTTGCGCCACCACACACCCAGACCATTGACCACGCCAGGGCGGGCGCGGGCGCTGACGCGGGCGGTGCAGTGGTAGCTGCCGCGCTGGTTGAACACGCGCACCAGCGCGCCGTCGCCAATGCAGCGTGCGGCGGCATCGGCGGCGCTGATCTCCAGCAGCGGCTCACCCTCGATGTCGCGCAGGCTTTGCACATTCACAAACGTGGAGTTGAGGAAATTGCGCGCCGGGGGCGAAATCATGGCCAGTGGGTAGGCGGTGCTGCTGCCCGGGGGCTCGTGGTTGGGCAGGTAATCGGGCAGGCCGTCCAGCCCTCGGTCAGCCAGGCGCTGGCTGAACATTTCACAGCGCCCGGATGGCGTGGGAAAACCGCCCTGCGCAAACGGCGCCAGCGGGGCCAACACGGGTGGCAGCGGCACAAAACCGTTGGCCGCCAGGGCGTCCCAGCTCAGGGCCGCTTCAGCGGGCAAGCCTACGGCCAGTGCCTGCTCGGCCGTGAAGGGGTAGGCGGTGCGGCACAGGGTTTCGTCGCTGTCGGCCAAGCAGGGTTCGTCAAAGCCCATGCGGATGGCCAGGGCGCGAAACATGTCGGTGTTGCTGCGGCTCTGGCCCACCGGGGCGATGGCGGGGCGGTTGAGCAACACGTCGGTGTGGCCATAGCTGGCGTGGATGTCCAAGTGCTCCAGCTGGGTGGTGGCGGGCAGGATGTAGTCGGCGTAGTCGGCGGTGTCGGTCTGGAAGTGCTCCAGCACCACAGTGAACAGGTCTTCGCGGGCAAAGCCCTGCACCACCTTGGCGGACTCGGGGGCAACGGCTACCGGGTTGCTGTTGTACACCACCACCGCCTCGATGGGCGGGCCGCCGTCCAGTACGGCATCACCCTCGCTGGCCAGCAAGGCATCGCCCACGCTGACCATGTTGATGGTGCGCGGGGGCCGCCCCGCCAGACCTTGCGCCAGGAGGTCGGGCCGCTGTAGCTCGGCGCGGCGCACTGGAAAGTGGCCGGAGCTGGACAGCAGCAGGCCGCCAGCCGGGTGCCGCCAGCTGCCCAGCAGCGCGGGCAGGCAGGCCACGGCGCGCACCGCATTGCCCCCGCCACGGGTGCGCTGCATGCCGTAGTTCAGGCGGATGGCCACGGGCTCGCCCCGGCGGGCGGTTTCACCCATGTCGCGGGCCAGATCGCGGATGGCCTGGGCTGACACGCCACACACCGCCGCCGCACGCTCAGGCGTCCATAGCAAACAACGCTTACTCAATGAGCGCAAAGCGCCATTTTTACTTGAAATTTCCACACCAACCTCACCCGCAGCGTCACCACCGGCAACGGCTTGGGGCTGGGACACACCGTCGCCACCCTCGCCAGTGGCGGCATCCCATCCCAGGGTGTAGCGGTCGATGTAGTCCTGGTCCAGCCAGCCGTGGACGGTGAACTCATGCATCAGCGCCAGCGCCAGTGCGGCATCGGTGCCGGGCAGCAGGGCCAGGTGCTGGTGGCATTTGTCGGCGGTTTCGGTGCGGCGGGGGTCGATGCACACCAGCCGTGCCCCGTTGCGCTTGGCCTCCTGGGCATGGCGCCAGAAGTGCAGGTTGCTGCCAATGGAGTTGCTGCCCCAGATAACGATGAGCTTGCTGTGCGCAAACTGCTCCACCCGCATGCCCTGTTTGGTGCCCAGGGTGTGCACCAGCGCCTCGGCCCCCGCGCTGGCACAAATGGTGCGATCCAGCAGGCTGGCGCCCAGGCGGTGAAACAAGCGCGCCGCCATGCTTTCACCCTGCACCAGGCCCATGGTGCCCGCGTAGCTGTAGGGCAGGATGGCACGCGGGTCTCGGGCGGCGATGGCCTGCAGCCGCGCGGCAATGTCTGCCAACGCGTCGTCCCAGCCCACGGGCTCAAAGCGCGCGCCCTGCCCCTTGGGGCCAACGCGCCGCAGCGGCTGCGTCAAGCGCTCGGGGTGGTGGGTGCGCTCGGCGTATTTGGCGACCTTGGCGCACAGCACGCCACCGGTGGCGGGGTGGTCGGGGTTGCCCTGCACCCGGATGGCCACGCCGTTCTCTACGGTGGTGAGCAAGGCGCAGGTGTCGGGGCAGTCGTGGGGGCAGGCACCGCGCACGGTGTTCCCCCCGGCCACAGAATTCAAGGGGCTGGCAACAGGCTCTGACATCGGGAAAACCTCCAGGGACACAATCTGGCTGACAATTTGGGGGCAGGCTGGGCACCTACCCGGCGCGGGGCAAGCCACAGACAGCGCCCACCCCACACTTGGACGCCCATCTTATGCAAAGACTCACCCTCTTGAACGTTCACAAGCCCCGACACACCCACACCGCCCAGCAGCCCCCACATGAGGACACCCCATGCAACGACGACAGCTTCTCTCCTTGATAGCGCCGGGCATGGCCCTGGGCAGCCTGGGCCTGCCTACCCTGTCAGCAGCCCAGGCGGCGGGGGACAAACCCATCGTGCTGGGCCAATCGGCGGCCTTCAGCGGCCCCGCTGCCGAACTGGGTCAGCAGTACCACCTGGGTGCCAGGCTCTACTTTGACAGGGTCAATGCCAGCGGCGGCATCGAGGGCCGAAAGATCGAGCTGCACAAGCTCGACGACGGCTACGAGCCCGAGCGCTGCGCGGCCAACACCCGCCAGTTCATAGCCGAGGGTGTGTTTGCCCTGTTTGGCTACGTGGGCACACCCACCACAGCGGCTGCCCTGCCCCTGGCCACCGAGGCCCGCATGCCGCTGTTTGCCCCGCTGACGGGCGCGCAGTCGCTGCGCGAGCCCTACAACCGCCAGGTGGTGCACATCCGCGCGTCGTACCTGGACGAAACCGCCGCCATCGTTCGCCAGACCCATGCGGTGGGCATCAAACGGCTGGCGGTGTTCCATCAGAACGATGGCTACGGCCAGGCCGGGCTGGACGGCGTGCGCCGCGCGCTGGCCACGCTGCAGCTGGAGCCTGTGGCGGTGGGCACCGTCGAGCGCAACAGCACCGATGTGGGCGCTGCGGTGGAGCAGATTCTGGCCGCCCGACCCGAAGCCATTGTGCAAGTGGGCACCTACAAAGCGTGTGCGGTGTTTGTGCGGCTGGCGCGCCGCGCGGGGTTCATGGGCACGTTCTACAACGTGTCATTTGTGGGCACCCAGGCCCTGATGGACGAGCTGGGCGCCCTGGCCGCCGGTGTGGCAGTGACGCAGGTGGTGCCTTTCCCGTACGCGCCTGTCACCCCGCTGTCTGGCGACTACCTGGCTGCCATCCGCTCCGAAAGTGCCCGGGGGCAGTCGCCCAGCTACACCAGCATGGAGGGCTATGTGGCGGCCCGCGTGTTTGCAGAGGCCCTGCGCCGCGCAGGCAAGGCCCCCAGCCGCGACGGGCTGCTGGCCGCTGTGCAAGGCATGACGGCTCTGAACCTGGGAGGATTCAACCTGTCCTACGGAGCCAACAACAACGTCGGCTCCCGCTTTGTGGAGCTGACCTTGCTGACCAAAGACGGCCAGGTGCGCCGCTGAAAGCACCTCCTTAGCCCGCCAGGCGGCTGGCCCCGCCCACCACCCCACCGGAGACCACCCCATGACCCTGATTGCCAACATCGTGGCTGCCGCACCCGCCCTGACTCAGGTGCGCCGAGACATCCATGCCCACCCGGAGCTGTGCTTCAAGGAGGTGCGCACCGCCGAACTGGTGGCAGCCAAGCTGACCGAGTGGGGCATTCCGGTTCACAGGGGCCTGGGCACCACCGGCGTGGTGGGCATTGTGCACGGGCGCGACGGCGGCGCAGAAGCGGGGGGCACAGGACGCGCCATCGGCTTGCGCGCCGACATGGACGCCCTGCCCATGACCGAGCTCAACACCTTTGCCCATGCCAGCACCCATGCGGGCCAGATGCACGCCTGCGGCCACGACGGCCACACCGCCATGCTGCTGGCCGCCGCCCAGCACCTGGCCCAGCACCGCGACTTTGACGGCACGGTGTACCTCATCTTCCAGCCCGCCGAAGAAGGCGGCGGGGGTGCGCGCGAGATGATCAAAGACGGCCTGTTCGAGCGCTTCCCCATGGACGAGGTGTACGGCATGCACAACTGGCCTGGCCTGCCAGTGGGCAGCTTTGCCGTGAGTGCGGGGCCGGTGATGGCGTCCAGCAACGAGTTCCACATCACCATCCGGGGCAAAGGGGGCCATGCCGCCCTGCCCCACAATGGCATTGATCCCGTGCCCGTGGCCTGCCAGATGGTGCAGGCTTTCCAGACCATCGTCACCCGCAACAAAAAGCCAGTGGACGCGGCCGTGATCAGCGTAACCATGATCCACACCGGCGAGGCCACCAACGTCATCCCTGACAGCTGCGTGATGCAAGGCACGGTGCGCACCTTCAGCGTGGAGGTGCTGGACCTGATCGAGCAGCGCATGCGCGATATTGCCCAGCACACCTGCGCCGCGTTTGGGGCCACCTGCGAGTTCAGGTTCAAGCGCAACTACCCGCCCACCATCAACCACGAGGCACAAGCAGCCACCGCCCGTCAGGTCATGGCCGACCTGGTGGGGCCTGAGCAGGTGTTGCCCCAGGAGCCGACCATGGGCGCAGAAGACTTTGCCTACATGCTGCAGGCCAAGCCCGGTGCCTATGTGTTCATTGCCAACGGCGACGGGGCGCACCGGGGCCGCTACGAAGGCGGCGGACACGACGTGGGGCCGTGCATGCTGCACAACCCACGCTACGACTTCAACGACGACCTCATTCCCCTGGGAGCCAGCTTCTGGGTGCGGCTGGTAGAGCGGTGCCTGGGCACCCCATGTCAGCAAAAATAAATAGCTACCAACGCTTTCCCATCAAGCGTAAATAGCCTATTTAATCCTTAAATCTCCGCGCCGCAATCTCCAGCAAGCCATCAAAAATCAGGCCTTCGACCAGCTCCAGGCGGCTGGACATGCTGGGGGCCATCTTCCAGCCGGCGCCCCCGGTCATGAGACAGGCGGGGTCTTCGCCAGTGTGCTGGCGCAGGTTGTCCACCATGCGCTGCACCGCACCGGCAATGGCAAAGGTGCCACCGCTGGTAAGGGCGTCGCTGGTGTTGGTGGGAAAGTTGCGCACCTCGCCTGTGGGCACATGCAGCCCTGCGGTGCCGGACTCCAGTGCCCGCAGCATGATGCCGTGCCCCGGCAGGATGATGCCGCCCAGAAAACGGCCCTGGGCGTCAATGGCCTCGACCGTGACCGCCGTGCCCACCATGACCACCACACACGGCCGGGCCACACCCTGGGCCAGCACGCGCTGGCGCGCGCCGATCATGGCCACCCACCGGTCGGCGCCCAGGCGTCCGGGGTGGTCGTAGCCGTTGGTCATGCCCGCCTCCTGCATGGACGACACCACCCACTGAGGGTTCACGTCCCACAGCTCCAGCTGCTGCTCGACGCGGCGACGCACGGCATCGCCCGCCACCACGCAGCCTAGCACCCACCGGGGGGCGGCCAATTCGCGCCAATCACCGTCGGCCAGGGTTTCGATGTTTTCCAGGAACTGAGCCCCGTGCGCCAGCAGGCGGGCACCCACGCAGGGGCTGTCGTACAGCGCCCATTTCAGGCGGGTGTTCCCAACGTCAAGGGCAAGCAAGGTCATGGGGCGGGATTATGAACATCCCGGGCAGGGTACCGGGCCAAGTGTGGTGGCACAAAGGCGCGGGCTTTCCCTGATTGCAGCGGGTGGTGGGACTCAGTTCTGCCGCCAGGGCAAGCCATGGTGGCGCCAGCCACCCCGTGCGCCACGGTGGGCCTGCCCGTCGGGGTCGCCCTCGAAGCCTTCCAGGATGTTGTAGGCCTCCAGCCCCAGCTCGGTGGCCCGCCTGGCAGCAGCAATGGAGCGCACGCCGCTGCGGCACAGCAGCACCAGACGGCGGGCCGGGGCTGCATTGCCCCCCCCGGCGGCCTCGCGCACGGCGCGGTCAAAGTCGGTGTTCAAGGCCATGCCTGGCCACTGCTTCCAGGCCACCGGCACGGCGCCGGGGACAAAGCCCACCCACTCCCGTTCGGCATCGGTGCGCACATCCACCAGCACAGCCTGGCCGGCTTGCACCCAGGCCCAGGCGAGTTGGGGCGACACATCACCGGCGTAGCCAGTGGCCGGTCGCGGCATGGCTTCCAGCATGCCATCGAGGTCGTGGCGCACCGGGCCGCCCAGGCCGGAGAGCAGGTTGGCGGGCACGGCTTCGTCCATGCGCTTGGGCCGGGGCAGGTTGAGGCTGTCCATGATGGCAACGAACTCGGCCTCGGTCTTGCCCGCTACGCGGGCGTTGCTGGCCTTCTCTTGCCCGATGCGGGAGTGGGTGCGCCCCTGGTAGTCGTGGCCTGGCCACACAGTGGTGTCGTCGGGCAGGGCAAACAGCACCTGCGTGAGGCTGTGGTACAGGTCTTTGGCACTGCCGGACTGAAAGTCTGTGCGGCCGCAGCCATTGATCAGCAAGGTGTCACCGGTGAACACATGCCCGGCACTGCCGGTGCTGGAGCCCATGCGCCACAGGTAGCTGACGCTGCCAGCGGTGTGGCCTGGGGTGTGCAGCACCTCCACCGCCTGGTCACCAAAACGCAGCACATCGCCGTGCTGCAACTGCACAGATGCACCGCCAATGCCACAACCGGCGGGGGCGGCTGTTTTGGCCCCGGTGTGCTCGGCGAGCAGCCCAGCGCTGGTGATGTGGTCGGCATGGGCGTGGGTCTCAACCGTCCAGACCAGGCGCAGGCCGTGCTCGCGCAGCACCTGCAGGTCTCGGGGCAATTGCTCATCCACCGGATCAATGAGCAGGGCCTCGCGGCTGTCCACATCGAACAAGATGTAGGTGTAGGTGCTGGAGGCGGGGTCAAACAGC
Source organism: Burkholderiaceae bacterium (assembly GCA_030695205.1). Classification (GTDB taxonomy): domain Bacteria; phylum Pseudomonadota; class Gammaproteobacteria; order Burkholderiales; family Burkholderiaceae_C; genus UBA2334. Next base: position 157,173 of record JAUYTN010000033.1, read on the forward strand.
TGGATGGGGTTCATGGGGCTTCCTCAGGAAAACTTGGCCAGCAGATCGGCCACATCGTCAGCGGGCACCTCACCCTGGGCAATGACACAGCCCACCAGGGTGTAGAAGGATTTGTCCAGCGCCTTTCGGGCGGCGGCGAGCTGCTGGGCAACCTTTTCGCAATCGGTGTCGTCCTCAATCAGCTTCTGGATGCCGCGCAACTGGCCCTCCACCCGCTTGAGGCGCAGCAGCAGGGATCGCTTGCGTTCGGGGTTGCTGATAGGGATCATGGCTGGCTCCAGCGCCGCGCAGGGCAAGGGGTACACATTGGCAAAGGCATGGTAGGGGGAGTATGGAAGGACATTGTAGGCAGGCCCTGCAGGGGCCGTGCGAGCGCAACATTGCGGCCCAACCCAGGGGCGGGAAAACCGAAAGTCCGCTACCATGCAGGTTTACGTTAACGTCAATCAAAATGGGCTTCCGCCCCACGGAACCGCCCGCGCACTGGAGACACCTGTCATGAGCGACCTATCTGCCGATTTCAAGGCCCTGGCCAACTACCGCCCTGCCCACAAGGTGCGCTTTGTCACCGCAGCCAGCCTGTTTGACGGGCACGATGCGGCCATCAACATCATGCGGCGCATCCTGCAAAGCATGGGTGCGGAGGTGATTCACCTGGGCCACAACCGCAGCGTGGACGATGTGGTGACCGCCGCCTTACAGGAAGACGTTCAGGGCATTGCCATCAGCTCGTACCAGGGCGGGCATGTGGAGTATTTCAAGTACATGGTGGATTTGCTGCGCGAGCGCGGTGGCAGCCACATCCAGGTGTTCGGCGGCGGTGGCGGCGTGATCGTGCCCGCTGAAATCCGCGAGTTGCAGGCCTACGGCGTGAGCCGCATCTACAGCCCCGAAGACGGCCAGCGCATGGGCCTGGCCGGCATGATCGGCGAGATGGTGATGCGCTGCGACCAGGACATCACCGGTTACGCGCCCACCAGCCTGGAAGCCATCCAGGGCCACTCCGAAGCGGCGTGGCGTGCGCTGGCCCAGCTCATCACCGCCCTGGAAAACCAGGGCGAAGCCGCCACCCGAGAAAATTCAACACAAAAACACCCGCTAGCGCTTGACTTGAAAGCACTTGCAGCTACCAAAAAAGTACCTGTATTGGGAATCACCGGCACGGGCGGCGCGGGCAAATCCAGCCTGACCGACGAGCTGATTCGCCGCCTGCGCCTGGACCAGAACGACCAGCTGCGCGTGGCCGTCATCAGCATCGACCCCAGCCGCCGCAAGAGCGGAGGTGCCCTGCTGGGCGACCGCATCCGCATGAACGCCACCGGCCCATGGCAGAACGGCAGCCGCATCTTCATGCGCAGCCTGGCCACCCGCGACTTCGGCAGCGAAATTTCCGCCGCCCTGCCGGAGGTGATTGCTGCGTGCAAGGTGGCCGGGTTCGACCTGGTGATCGTGGAAACGTCCGGCATCGGCCAGGGCGATGCAGCCATCGTGCCGCACGTCGATGTGCCCATGTATGTGATGACCCCCGAATTCGGTGCGGCCAGCCAGCTGGAAAAGATCGACATGCTGGACTTTGCCGAGTTCGTGGCCATCAACAAGTTTGACCGCAAGGGTGCCTCAGATGCGCTGCGCGATGTGTCCAAGCAGGTGCAGCGCAACAAAGAAGCCTGGGGCACGCCCACCGACCAGATGCCGGTGTTTGGCACCATGGCCGCCCGCTTCAACGACGACGGCGTGACGGCTTTGTACCAGGCGCTCAAAGTCCGCCTGGCCGAGCTGGGTATGCCCGTGACCGAGGCCCACCTGCCCGTGGTCAACGTACGCCACAGCACCAACCAGACACCCATCGTGCCGCCCGCACGCACCCGCTACCTGGCCGAAATTGCCGACACCGTGCGCGGCTACAAAGCCAAAGCCCGTGCCCAGGCCAGGTTGGCCCGGGAAATTCAGCAGTTGCGTGCCGCCGCCACCATGCTGGAGGTGGACAAACCCGGCAAGGCCAAAGCGGCAGAAGCCGCACTCGACCTGGCCCGCCAGCGCGAAGAGCGCATGGACCCCGCTGCCAAAAAGCTGATCACCCAGTGGCCCGCCATGCAAAAAGCCTACGCGGGCGACGAGTACGTGGTGAAGATCCGCGACAAGGAAATCCGCACCGCGCTCACCACCAAGTCACTCAGCGGCACCACCATCCGCAAGGTGTGCCTGCCGCAGTACGAATGCCATGGCGAAGTGTTGAAGTGGCTGATGCTGGACAACGTGCCCGGCAGCTACCCGTACACCGCAGGCACCTTCGCCTTCAAGCGCGAGGGCGAAGACCCCACCCGCATGTTCGCAGGCGAAGGCGACCCCTTCCGCACCAACCGCCGCTTCAAGCTGGTGAGCGAAGGCATGGCTGCCAAGCGCCTGAGCACGGCGTTCGACTCCGTCACGCTGTACGGCAACGACCCCGACCGCCGCCCCGACATCTACGGCAAGATTGGCAACAGCGGCGTGAACGTGGCCACGCTGGACGACATGAAGGTGCTTTACGGCGGCTTTGACCTGTGCAGCCCCACCACCAGCGTCAGCATGACCATCAACGGCCCCGCGCCCAGCATTCTGGCCATGTTCATGAACACGGCCATCGATCAGAACCTGGAAAAATTCAAGGCCGACAATGGCCGCGAGCCCACCGAAACGGAAACCGCCAAGATCAAAGAGTGGGTGCTGGCCAACGTGCGCGGCACCGTGCAGGCCGACATCCTGAAAGAAGACCAGGGCCAGAACACCTGCATCTTCAGCACCGAATTCAGCCTGAAGGTGATGGGCGACATTGCCGAATACTTTGTGCACCACAACGTGCGCAACTTCTACAGCGTGTCGATCAGCGGCTACCACATTGCCGAAGCCGGGGCCAACCCCATCAGCCAGCTGGCGTTCACCCTGTCCAACGGCTTCACGTTTGTGGAAGCCTATCTGGCGCGGGGCATGCACATTGACGACTTTGCACCCAACCTGAGCTTCTTCTTCAGCAACGGCATGGACCCCGAGTACACCGTGATGGGCCGCGTGGCCCGCCGGATCTGGGCCACGGCCATGAAGGAAAAGTACGGCGCCAACGAGCGCAGCCAGAAGCTGAAGTACCACATCCAGACTTCAGGCCGCAGCCTGCACGCGCAGGAGATCCAGTTCAACGACATCCGCACCACGCTGCAAGCGCTGATTGCCATCTACGACAACTGCAACAGCCTGCACACCAACGCGTTTGACGAAGCCATCACCACGCCCACCGAAGACAGCGTGCGCCGCGCCATGGCCATCCAGCTCATCATCAACCGCGAATGGGGCCTGGCCAAGAACGAGAACCCGTCACAAGGCGCGTTCATCATCGAAGAACTGACCGAGCTGGTGGAAGAAGCCGTGCTGACCGAGTTCGAGCGAATCGCCGAGCGCGGTGGCGTGCTGGGTGCCATGGAAACCGGCTTCCAGCGCGGCAAGATTCAGGACGAATCCATGCACTACGAGATGCTGAAGCACACCGGCGAGCTGCCCATCATCGGCGTGAACACCTTCCGCAACCCCAAGGGCGACACCATGCCCGAAACCATTGAGCTGGCCCGCAGCACCGAGGAAGAAAAGCAAAGCCAGCTCAGCCGCCTGCAAGACTTCCACACCCGCCACGCCGCTGAAGCGCCCGTGCAGCTTAAGCGCCTGCAACAGGCCGTGATCCACAACACCAACGTGTTCGACGTGCTGATGGATGCCGTGCGCGTGTGCTCCCTGGGACAAATTACCTCGGCGCTGTTCGAGGTGGGTGGGCAGTACCGGCGCAACATGTAAGTCAGTGTTCTGGTGGCGCACAATGTGTGGCATTGACACTCAATACCTGTAAGACCTTATGTTCAAACACATCCTCCTTGCCACCGACGGTTCAGTCAGCGCGGAACACGCTGCTCAAAAGGCGTTTCAGATCGCCCGCATCCATGGTGGGCAAGTCACAGCGGCCTTCGTGGTGGACCCGTATCCCTATGTCGGCATGGGGTCCATAAACCCCATAGGGCTGGATGGCTACAGGGCAGCCGCACACGAGGCAGCGGGCCGGGCGTTCAGCCATCTGGGTGATCTGGCTGAGTCAGCCGGTATCCGGCTTGATGCCAGGCTGGTTGAGGAGAGCCACGTGGTTCAGGGTATTTTGGCTGCAGCAGACGACGTGGCCGCCGACCTCATCGTGGTGGGCTCACACGGTCGCAGCGGCCTCAAGCGGCTGCTAGCGGGCAGCGTCGCCACGCAGGTTGCCGGTTTGTCCACCCGCCCGGTATTGGTGGTTCGCTGAGCAGGTTCCCCTGACTGCTACACCAACGCATGAGCTCTTCTGACTCGGCACCCGGGTCCACCTGGGGGCTGTACTGGCGCATGGTGCGCCCAGGCTTTCTGTCCATCACTGCGGTTGCGTGCCTGCTGGGTATGGCTTCGGCTGCGGCCTGCGGCTGCGGCTTTGACACGCCAAAAGCACTGGCTACACTCGCCTTGGCGCTGATGGCGCACGCCGGGGCGAACGTCCTCAACGACTACCACGACGCCCGCAGCGGTGCCGATGCCGCCAACACACAGGGCCTCTACCCCTTTACCGGCGGCTCACGGCTGATTCAAGGGGGTCTGGTGTCGGTCACGGAGACCCGATCCTGGGCCTGGACGCTGCTGCTGCTGTCGATGCTGGGCGGCATGTTACTGGCCGTCCGCACGGATGGCGGCCTGCTGCTGATTGGTGCTGCGGGGTTGGCGCTCGCTTGGGCCTACTCAGCCCCACCGTTGCAGCTCATGAGCCGCGGGCTGGGGGAAGTGACAGTGGCCGCCTGCTGGTGGCTGGTGGTGGTGGGTGCAGACTACGTGCAGCGCCAGCAGTTCTTCGTGATCCCGGCCTATGTGGGTGCAAGTTTCGCAGTGATGATCGCCACCATTTTGCTGATCAACGGCGTACCGGACCGCGAGGCAGACCGCGCAGTTGGTAAACATACTCTGGCCACCCGGCTATCCAACCGAGGGGTGGCCCTATTGCACTTGGTGTTGGTGTTGCTTGCACATGGCTGGTTAGCGGTGGGCGTGTTGTCGCTGGTCCCACCCGCGCCCACGCTGTGGGCATTCATCAGCCTGCCCCCTGCTGTATGGGCCAGCAGACTTTTGTGGCACCATGGCGACCAACGTACACCGCTGAAGCGCGCCATTGTGCTCACACTTGTCGCCGCACATTTGCACGGCCTGGGCTTGATCATGGGGTTGGTACTGCCCCACCTGTGAAACCAGAATAAGGCTCTGACCGACTTCCACCGCGCACCAAGTGAGGCACTTCACGTGAAGATGCGAATGACCAATCAGTTACGCAGCAGTGATTGCAATTGTGCGGAAAGTGCTTGCTCGTCAGCCCCGAGTGGCTCTTGCAGTACCCGTTCAGGAATTTCCCAGATCAGCCACGGTGTTGGTGCGTCGTTGCGGGCCTCTTGCTTAAGAAAATCCAACATCGAATGCGAAAAACCGCCTCCGTCTCGGGCGAGGTTGCCAACGTCTGTTCGAAGGGCTTGAGACAGCCAGTCTATAAAGTACGCGTTACGTGAGTACGAGGAACCGACCAAGGCAACTCGCTGAGCTGCCGCGTCATCTCCAAAGAGCGCATCGGCACTGGTGACCTGCTCAGCCGAGGCAGTGGTTTCAAATTGCGGCACAGCCACCTGATCAGGAGCGGGGCGCAAGTGAGGCGGCAGTTGGTCAAGTCCAGCAAGACGTACCAGATCCCCCCAGCGTGGAGCGACGGGAGCGCGCGTCAAAGTGAATCCGACCTCTGGTGAGGGGGTAAAACCTTGGGTGCGCAAGTGGGCTGCAATTGCATGGGCTGCAGCTTGTGCTCCATCCAGGCTCCAATGGGTATCGGTCCTGTCATACGCGGCCCCCACCCGGTCCTTGACCATTTGCAGGGGTTTTTCTAATTCCACCGTCGGCAAGGCTAGGGCCGTCATGGCCGCCGACCAATTGACGTGGCCTGCATCAAGCACCGCAGGGCGCCGCAGTGAACACAGACGATCAGCCTCTATCCGCGTCTTGTCAGGTACAACAGTGATCACCACCCGCGTACCACGTGCCGCCAGCCCTTCGACCACTGTCTTGGCAATATCAGCGCGTTTCATGGCGTTGGAATTCCCGTTGGCGTGCACAGTCAATTCATCTCCCAGGAAAAGCCAACCCTCACAGCCGGGCTTGACCCGAGGGCCGAGGTCATTGAGAAGTAGCCAACCCAGCTCGCGCTGCCGCGCACCCAGCCAATCCGCTACTGGTGTGCCACGCAGATCTTCTGCGAGGGCGCGCATAGGCGCACCGTGAAAGAAGCTATCCCAACCATTTGTCTGAGTTTTGGTGAAGCCGTCGTTGCGCCAGGCCTGCAAGCTTCCACCAATCAGCGCCAGGGTAAGCAAGGTGAATGCCGCAATCAGCGACCAAGCCTGCCAACGCGGAGTCGCCGGAGTTTCATGGAAGATGGTCGGCATAGAACTCAGAACTGGAAGTAAAGGAAAGGCGTGGCCCCTCGGCTGGCCATCAGCGCCACGGACATCAATGCTGCTGCGAAGGGCCAAAAATACACCAAAGGCTGCAAAACGGTCGGTGTGTGCGCAGCCACTCGGACACGCCACCATGGCCAGGTAGCCCAAAAGCAGCCGAGCAAGAAGGCCCAACCATGCACGGGACGCAGCACATGAGCGATTTCGGCACTCAGCGGCACCCCATGAAATCCCCACTGTCCCATGTACATGGTCAAGGCCGCGTTCAAATCCTCAGCGCGAAAAATAGTCCACGCAGATATCACGAAGGCCATGGTGAGCAGCCAACCGAGCACCTTGGGTAGTGCTGGGCCACCATTGCGGCTCCAGAATCGCTGCACCATCATTGCAAGGCCATGCAGGACACCCCAAATCACGAAATTAAAGCTGTCCGCTCCGTGCCAGAGACCTGAAATAGCCATGATCAGCATCACGTTGAGGTACGCCCGCCGGGGGCCAACCCGATTGCCGCCCAGCGGCACGTACAGGTAATCACGCAGCCAGCTGCCCAGAGTCATGTGCCAGCGCCGCCAAAACTCCTGAATCGAAAAGGCTACGTAAGGAAAGTCGAAGTTTTCGGGAAATTTGAAACCCAACATTTGACCCAGGCCGATAGCCATCACGCTGTAACCGGCAAAGTCGAAAAACAGTTGCAGGCTGTATGCAAAAGTACCCAGCCAGGCATCTGCCAGTGTGGGCGTGGGCAGCGCATAGCAGGCATTGACCAATGGCGCGAGGGTATCGGCAACGATCACTTTCATTGACAGCCCAACCATGAAGTAGCGCAGGCCATCGGATACGTGCAGCACATCAAACGGCCGTGAATGCAATTCATGTTCGACGTGCGAATAGCGCACGATGGGGCCGGCAATCAGCTGTGAAAACATGGCTTGGTACGCAGCAAAGCCGACGAAGTCCCGCTCGACCCGCACGGTTCGCCAGTACACGTCCACCACGTATGACACCGACTGCAACACGATGAAGGATATCCCGATCGGCAGGATGAGGCGCTCCCACACCAAATTGCCACCGGAGGCGGCGACCACTGGCCCCACCAGCATCTCCACGACAAGATTGCCGTATTTAAAGAAAGCCAGCAGACCGACCATTGAAGTGACAGCCAATGCCATGACCAAGCGCCTGCCCGAATGTGCCTGCACACGCCCCAACAGAAGACCTGCAGCATATGCAACCGATGAGACACCCACAAGCACCCACAGAAACGAGGGATCCCACCAGCCGTAGAACGCCCAGCTGAATACCAGCAGCGTCAGGTTGCGCCAGCGGCTTGGACTCAACGCGTAGGCGATGAGAAACAAGGGGAAAAACAGCGTTAGGAATTCAAGCGATGCAAAAACCATGGCGTACGGCAGGTCTTGAGCGGGAAGCGCCCGCCTCGCACTGGCTGGGGGTCAGGGCATGCGGTCGAGAACAGGCATCAGCCGCCAGCCTTTGCCTTCTGGCAACACGAGCAGGGTCCAGCGAGAGCCTGCTCGCAAGTTGCCCAAATCCACAGCTTCCTGGGCCTTTTGGCCATTGCAGAATAAATCCACGGCGAGGGACACCGGATTGATCATGCGGCGCTCGACCTGTCCAATTTGTGCTTTGCTGACGATCACCACGTCTTTGCCTGCAAGCTTGAGTGCTGCGTCGTTACAGCCCTTCGCCATGTTGAGCAGGCCGAGCGAAACGCGATGGGAGCTGAAGTCCTGGGGCTTCTCACGCCCGACCCCGACATGCCAGCCCCCCTTCTCATCGGGAACAACTGCCAATGTGACGAATTCACTGGGCTGCACCGTGACTTCCGCATCCTGTTTGCCACCAGCGTAATGTAGCGTGGCTTTCAGTGCCACTTTTGCGCGTACCGGCTGCCACGTTGTGGCGACATTCTGCGAGTCCAGCGGCAACCGGGCGTTGCGTCCGACTGCCACCTCCACGGCACCTGGAACTGCGGCTACAAAGCGAACAAAAGAGGCATCTTCAGCCGGGCCAGTGTCGTAGAGCTGTGGTGCTGCCAGCCCGGCGGAGGGCAAAGCAGCAGCCAACAAACCCGAAACAAAGAAACGATGCAGCTGCGCCAAGGTAGAGTTCATGTCAGGGAGCTTTTTTGGGTGGATTAGCCGCCAAGGCGTTGGCGATAGATGTACCCCAGGCGCGGTAACCTGGCCCTGTGTAGTGCTGTCCATCGATCGTTTTCCATTCACCCGGCTGCGACATTTTTGTCGAGTCGATATACGTGCAAGGCAACGTGTTTTCGGCAAGAAAAGAGTTCACTGCCTGCACTCTCTCATTGGTTTTGCCAAAGCGTCCAGGGTTATTGCTCCATCCGGGACCTACCCAGTAACACGCAGTCCCAGTTTCGGCAATGGCCTTGGTCAAGGTACTGACCTGCTGGTAGGCCCAAGACTTCGGGAATTCAGTTGCCTTGTAGGACCCAATGGTGTCGCCGATGACTACGATGACAGCGCTGGGCTTTGCGCTTGCGATCAAATCCTTAATCGGAGTAGTGCTAGCACCTTCGTTGACACGTACCGCAGGGGCGTTTCCTACGCGTTCGGCACGGCCACAGTCGCCTGGTGATGCTTTGACCCAGTCGGCGGCATTGGCACCGCAAACTCCTACCGAGTGCACATTAGCACCTTGCTGAGTGAGCTGATCATGCAGTGGGCCAATAAGGTACGTGGGAGTGGCAAGGTGGCTGTCTCCAATAACCAATAGGCTCAAGCCCAACAAAGCAGCAGTCGACATGGTAAACCTTTCAGAAAAACAACGAACACCGTTATATCATCAACTCGGGAAGACGCATATCCCGACCGCAGATCCAAAAAAATGCTGCCTAACGTCACAAAAAACTGGCGTTAACGCAGCATTTTTTCTCGATCAATCAATTCGATGAGACGCGCTGCAATCTCCTCATGCTGCTTCACCGACGGGTGCCAATGGAGTGCCTCGCCTTGCAGGTCGTAATGGAGGTGAACGACATCCTGGTGACCTGCAGCCTCTTGTAGTCGGATCACTTTTTCCACTGCCGGCCTAAGCAAACCATAGGGCCATTCAGGTAATGACATAAGCACAAAACGCGCTCCGCTGTAACGAACTCGCAGGCTTTGGAGGAACTGCTCGTAACGAGCAACAAAGGTCTCCGGCAAGGCGGGTTGAGCGGAGTCACCTACAAAATCATTGATCCCTAAATGAATCACAACCAAACGCGGCACCCATGAGGCAAAGGACCAAGTCTCAGCAGGCCAACCCAAATCTTCGCCCACATGCAGTGTGCGCTCGTAATAAGGTCTGAATGTTCTCCCGGAGGTATCCTTGATCGAGTTCCGTACCAGACCCTTGCCCGAGTAAGCCAACACCATTGCCTCTGCACCGTAGTGTTTAGCAACCAGAGCACCAAATGAGCGAGAGACATTGGTGAAACGCAAATAATCTCCGTCATCACCCTCCCGACGATCTGACTCGCAACCGTAACAGGCCACATAGGAATCACCAATGAACTCCATACGCAGCGCAGACCTCGCAGGCGGCGGCAACAGACTGTGTCCGCGTGACAAGCGCACACCGAGAAACTCGGCCTTGTGCCAGTGTGATTCGTGGCGTCTGATCAACTGCAATTCGTGGACTCCCTCACCCAGATCCTCAGCAAGGATGTACTCCTCTTGATCTGCGCGCACTTCCACCACACCACGCCCAATACCATCAATCACAACCGAGTAACGACTGGAGCTGTCTCTAAGTCGTATCGAGATTGAAGGCCCAGTAAAGCGCAGACGAACGCTCACTCCGGTCCAACTAAACGCAGGAGCTTTTGGGTTGGCTAAACTGACACGGCCAAGGTATTGAATATGTGGATGATCTGCATCGACCAATGTTGCCTGAGCGCCCGCCGCCAAACCCGACAGCGCCCACAACGAGACCATACGAAGCAACGCCCGACCAGCAACAGGCAAGAAGAACATATATGTTGGCGCCAACGACTTGCCCTAGTCCAGCCAGCGCCGCTGCACAAACACGTTGGCACGCCAATCGGAAAAATAAGAGCTGCGCTGCATACCCACGCCAAAGCCAAGATTCCAATGCGGGCCCAGAAGCTGAAGCCCTTCAATTCTTCCGTGGTAAGCCAGCCCGCGTCCTGTCACGGCGGGGTATTGACCCGGACGGTTGCCGGAAATTGGATCGCCCGGCGCAGGGTCCTCACGGTTATATCCCCAGCCCAAACCACCAGTCACGGTCAAGGCAAGGGTACCAACCTTGGTCTCGTATCGTCCAAATGCTCCTAGTGTGATTGAACGGCTGGGGCTAAAGTAACCTCCATGTCCAGGTTCAAAGGCACTTAGGTTGCGTGTGAAACGACTGATGTACAACTCGGGGCCCACACTGAAACCAGGCACCGCGTCCAGTGAACGCAAAGAACGACCGTAGAGCTCCACCTTGCGATTGTTGGCCACAGTCTGGCCTTCGAGACCTGAAACCACCAGGGAACCCAGAGTGTCCCAATTCGAATTCTTGTGGTGAGCGTTTAGCGCAATCCCGCGTTCAAGTAAACGTCCCCAACGGATTCCCGTAAGGGGGTCGGGTGTACCAGCAAGAGCAAGTAGGGACTCTTCATTCCCTCGTCTGAACAGACGAACCCCCACACCGCCTTCAGGAACGTAATAGCCGACCCCCGCTTCGCCGACGGTGGCAGGGTTCACATCACCGCCGCTAAGGGTCCGACCAATACCCAGTTGAATACCAATGTTTGGAGTGACTTTCATACCCCACTTGGCGTACCAGCGCTGACCCGCAGCCCGATCTATTGAATCTGAAGCATGCTGACGCTCAAGTTCCAAGCTCGCATGATGCGTTTCACCTTGCCAGTTCAAAGTGGCCACTACACTACCCTGCCGCAATTTACCTTCACCCGCAACACCGGACTTGCCACGGATACGGGGCTCCAATTTGAGACTAAGGCCTTCCTGTTCCGCATTTCCCGACTGCGCCACCAACCGGGCATCTTTGTCAACGCCGAATCTTCGCTCTCCAGCAGCGATTTGAGTGCGGATTTCGGGGGCCACTAGCGAACCTAACGGACCGTTCGGATGCTTATTTAACGCTGCCAGAATCAGAGGAAACTTCTTGGATTGAACAGCACTGTAAATCAACGCCTCCGCAGCGTCCTCAGATGGATCCTTGTCGTATGCAGAAGCAAAACGCTCGACCGCTTGGTCAGATTTACCCAAGCGAGATTGGGTCCATCCGAGAAGTGCCAGCCCAGCGGCATCAAGATTTTCCAACTGCTTGAGCAGTATTCCCTCCGCCTCCTCGTCGCGACCGAATCGAACTAAAGACTCAGCCCAAACGCGATAAAAGGCCTCATCCTCGGTTTCTTCCGCTGCCTTCTTTAGCACTCGAATGGCTGTGGTCTGATCTCCAACTTCAGTGGCCGCCATGCCCAAGAGTGCCAAATTGCCATAGTCAGAGTTTTCAAGCAAATTACCTTCTACGGGTGCCAACAGGTCATAAGCTTTTTTTGGATTTTTTTCGTTGAGTAGCGCTGCCGTGGCCGGTTGTACGATATCACTATTGAAAATAATGATTGGATCAACTTCAGAGAGTCGTCCGTCGCTACCTAGAGTGAAGCGCGTTTCACCCTGGGAGATTTTTTGCTGCACCGCAACTGGCACCAAATCGCGCAGCAACCCAGTATCTTTTTTGACTATTGTCAATAAATCTTGGTAGCTTTTTAGCGCGTGGTTGCTAAGCACCAAACCTGACGCAGCGCCTTTACTGGGGGCTACACGGTAAACATCGACAAACCCCTTTTTGGCTTCAACCATTTTGCCTTGGTGGTATTGCGACCAAGCAAGTAGTTCTTGCCCTTCCGAATCAATTGCTCCAGATTGCCCCAGTAGAAGGCGTTCAGCTTCGGCAAACTGCTTAGCCTCCAGTGCCTTAGCGGCCTTACTCTTGACCAGTTGCTGGCTTATTTCACGACGCTCAGGACCGTCTTTCATCGTGTCCAACATACCTTGAGCTTCGTCAAGTCGGTCAGCACGTGCCAACGTCCTAACCAGAGCGACTTTTGGTAGCAGGGCATCCGGATCCAATTTTTGCGCACGCTGGTATGCCTCCGCGGCCGAATCAAAGCGGTCCAAATCCAGACTCGCCTGCCCCTCCTGCATGGCCATCCAGAATCGCGAGGTGTTCAACGCTTCTAACCATTTCCTGTTCCCGCTGATGCGCAATGCAGAGGACAACAATTTTTCCGAATCAGCAAATCTCTCCTGCTTCAAACGTACGATCCCCAAGCCACCGAGAGCGTCCGGATTTTTAGGCGCTGTTTCCAGAAGGCTTTCAAACCGCTTTTCGGCAACACCCAAGTCCCCCCCATTCAAAGCATTGAAACCATCGTCCAACGCAATACCACGAGGGTCCCGCGGCTTGGGTTTGAGAGATTGGCTGAGCTCTGTCGCGCGCGACCGCACTGCAACATCGTTGGGTTGCGCCTGTAGGTAGGCCTGAAACAACGGCAAGTCTCCTTTACCCGCCTCCAGCCACATCAAGGCGCGCCGCCACGCTTCAGTGGCAGGCCGCGCCACTTGGGTCTGACGAGACAGATCGGCCAAACTGCGAATACCTTCCCGCCGCGTGGACGCACGGTAGGTCAAGTGCTGCGCATAAGCCAAGCCCACGGCAGTGTTGCTGGGCTCGTCCGTACGAAGTTTCTCCAGCCCGCGACGAGCGTCTTCCCAGCCGTTGGTCGAGCCCCCGAGTGTTTGATAGTACTCAAGCGCGAGAGGGCCAGAAAGTGTTCGGCCTTCCAGTGCTTGGCGGTACAGGCCCACGGCATCGTCGTTTCGACCCGCCTTGGCCGCCGCACGGGCTTGCTCAAGTACATCGGTGTTTACCGACTTCATGGCAATTGCGCCTTCTATGCGTCGAACTGCTTCTTGGGTGACCGCCGGTTTGGCCTTGAGCTGGTCGATGTAAGCCTTCGCCGCCTCTGGGCGATTGTTATCAGCTTCGAACTGCGCCATGGCAGCCAACGCGTCTGTATTGCCCGGATCGACTTGAAGCAGGCGCTTCCATGCAGCCACCGCAAGGTCGGAGCGACCTTTCCCCTCCCAAAAACGCGCTTGCTCCACCAATGTTTTAACTGCAAGGGCATTGTTGGCAACAACCTCAGACGGCAGGGTCAATAGACCAAGCACTGACAAAAGTGCTGCGCTGAACAGCACTCGGCTCCGACGCGCATAGTGAATGGAGAAATAGGTGTTCATTGGAAGCGATTGGATACAGCAAGACGCGAGGATTTCTATTTTCCGCTCACGCGGCGGATCGCCTGATTTCTGAGAACCGAGTAAACCACACCTGCCAGCAATAGGGCCAGCACCAACACCACAACGGCCGACAACCACGACTGAGTGGCAAACGCCCAGCGTACAGCCATCAGAGGCGGCAAGCTGCCCACAAAATAGCTGGTCGCTGTTTCATAAGCATCGACATCTTTGCCCCGCACCACCGAAACACTGCCTTGAATTTTGGCCACCACAGCTGCATCCATCAGGGCGTTAAGCACATCGGCCTGCCCCACAGTTCGGTCCGATGTGAGTGCCACCACACTGCGTCCGCTTTTGAGTGGCGACTCGAAACCAAACAAGATCGCATCTTTGGCCAGGGTGTTTGCACTGAGGTTGGCCACTGGCAAACCATCCCTGGTGGGCGCTTCGTACCACGGAATGAGCTTGTGTTGCCAGTCCGACAAACTGAACATCCGGCTGCTTCCGTCCGCGGAAAATGGCATGTGTTTTGCCCAGTCACGAAGCAGGGGCTGGCTGGTTGGCCCTCCCAATAAGAGAACGTTTTTGTCGGCATAACGCTCCACCTCGCCCGGACGCGTCACTGAAACGCCATACACAGGCAAGCCGGTCGACTCGCCCATGCGCCCCATGAGCGTCAGGTAGGTACCGATGTCCCCCGCCGTGTACTGATCGGGCAGCACCACCACAGTCTCGGACAGGTCGGCCATGCGGGTGAACGGGAACCCGGTGTTGGCAAACGCACTGAGGTTGGGCATCTTCAGATAGTGTGGAAACCGGCTGATGTCCAGCTCGGAATCCGGGTCAATGGCCGCACGGACGTTATCAAGTACCACATCGCGACAGGCACCCTCTTTGGGGTAGTCAAAACTGAAGTGGAACTGCATCTGGCTGCGCGCACGCAACTGGTTGACCGGGAGATGAAAGGACTCCTCGGCCGGAAACATCTCGGAAGGGGCCAGCTTGGTGAGCCACTGTGACAGCGACGAATCCGGGGCGGAAGACCCGGCATAGGCCAACAAGGGGAAAGAGGTGATGTAGTTCTGATTGACCAGCACATTCAGGTTGGACTTGTCCTGCCTTGGCCTGGGTGTGTAGCGGTATTTCAGGTCAAACGGGATGCCCTTGCTGCGCCAGCCGAACAGATCAGGAGGGGTGGTGAGGTTGAGCCTGACGAGGTCTGGGGTGAGGCCACGCACATTGAGGTCATCGAGCGTGGCAAGCTCGCCAAACTTCACCGGACGGTCGCTGGGGAGCCAGCGGGGGGCGTCGTAGGGTTTGCGCTTTTTCAGATCAGCAATGGAGGCATTCGTTACCGTTTGGCCAGCCAGACCCACTCGCCCAAGGCCCAGCGCAGTGGCAGCGGTGCGCAGCTCGGCATCGTCTCGCCCCATGACGTACAGCACCTTGAACCGCTCATCAGCCGGATGAGGGGCCACCGACAAAGTCGGACCGGAGATGGCGGGCAGCGTCAGCACCCCTTCTGGCTTGTCATTGGGGGTGGCAAACACCACCACGTTGTCGGTGGGCAACTTGTTGAGGTGGGCAGGGAACCATGCGCCACGGTAGCTGGCCATGTCGCCAAACCACGAGGCCACGATGCCCGCTGCCTCCAGTGTGGCCGTAGATGGGTTGCTGCCGAACACAAACGGGCGCTCCAAGCGGCGTCCGTCCCGGCGGTCAAAAAACGGCACTGGCAACAGGGCCAGATCATTGATGACGGACAGCGGCGTGACGGTGAAATGGAGGGAGCTGAGGTTGCTGACGTTCAGCCACAGGCTGGAGTGAAAAGGGTCTTCGCAGTCCAGCGTGTAGTGGCCGATGAACTGAAGGCTGAGTCGGTTGAAGTCGGTGACCAAGCGAGGGTCAATGGCGACTTCCCGCACCATTGGCGCACCCGCTTGCTCTTTGGGCAGGGGCACAGTTTGTGCTACCTCACCGTTCAGCATGATCTTCAGGTGCGACAACTGGGTCAACAGCGATGGGGAATACGAGAAGTCAAGTTTGAGCTTGAGCGAAGTCACCACCTCATCGGCCGGAATGCTGAAAGGGATTGAATAGATGGGATCGACGCCACGCAACTGAAATGGATTCTGGATACCGAGTTGGTTGAACGTGAAGCTGTAGGTGCGCAACTGCACGCCCGGAAAGCGGGGCGAAAACAGCGGCGGCTGCGCCTGTTCGACCACCTCTGCCGCAGAGTCTTTGACGCGCCGGGACTGGGCCCAGGTATCCGGAGACAGGGTGGCGCTGTAGATCGCAGCGCCCATCATGGCAGCAAGAAGCAACTGGCGTTTGAACATGTATCGATTCCTAGCGGTCGGGCAGTCTGTGTGACGCTGTTATTGTGACGCCTTGTCCACCGCGACAGCAGGGGCTTTGGCGAGTGGCACGGACAAAGCGGGCAGCTTGGCGAGCACGCCCCGACCGACCAGGCGAGCCAGGATACGGAAGCCCGAAAAGCCCAAACCGGCGATTTCTTTCAAGGAGGTGAGCGGCTTGTCCAATTTGCGCTTGTCACCCCACACGACCCAACTGTCTGCCCGAGCAAACGTAGCCTGAACAAAATCGACAGACTGCTGGGTGGTCATCGGGTGAAACTTCAAGCCCACCATCCTGCCCCTGAACAACGCAATATCGGCGTCGAACTCGTACTCCTCTTCACCGCGGAACAGGGCAAACCGGACGGTCTGCCCCTCAGTAAGATCAGGCACCTCGGGAAACATCAGGCCCACGCCGCCGTCGGAATAGTCGGTGGTGGTGCACACATAGCTCCGACCACCCTGGGTGCGCACGGTGCCGGTCAGTTTCATGGCCACCCGCTGGGATGTCCGCACCTGGCGGGCCTCATTGGCCACCGCAATGCTTGCCCCCAGCATCATCAGGTTATAAAACGTCCAGATCAGGTTGAGAGTGATGGTGTCCAGGTCGGTGTCGGGTACGTACAGCACCCGAAAAATGCCGGCAAAAAAGCCCAGAACGCCCAGCCCCATCAGGATGAGGTACGGGGTAGCCATGTCCCAATCGAAGTACTCGGAGGCGTTCATGCCTCCTTTGTCGGTCACGTTGAATTTGCCCAGCTTGGGGTTGATCACAGCCACCAGCGTGGGCCGCAGGATGTACCACGCCAGCACCGATTCGTACACTTCCGCCCAAAACGAGTGCCTGAACTCCCCCTGCATGCGCGAGTTGGTCAAGTTGGCATGCAGCAGGTGTGGCAAGGCATACATCGCAATGGTGACGGCACTGGCCTGAATCACCTGTGAGCCAAACACCAGGTAGGCCAGCGGCGCGGTAAGAAATACCAGCCTGGGCAAACCATAGAAAAAGTGCAGCATGGCATTCAGGTAGCACAAGCGCTGGACCAGCTTCAGGCCACGCCCAAAGAGGGGGTTGTCCACCCGGAAAATCTGCGCCATGCCACGGGCCCAGCGAATCCTTTGCCCCACATGACCGCCCAGAGATTCGGTGGCAAACCCCGCCGCCTGAGGGATGGCCAGGTAAGCGGTGGTGTAGCCACGGCGATGGATTTTGAGCGCGGTGTGGGCGTCCTCGGTCACGGTCTCTACGGCGATACCCCCCACCTCCTCCAGGACCGAGCGCTTGATGACCGCGCAGGAGCCGCAAAAAAAGGTTGCGTTCCAAAGGTCGTTGCCATCCTGCACCAACCCGTAAAACAGCTCGCCCTCATTGGGCACCGAGCGAAAGGTTTTCAGGTTTTTTTCAAAAGGGTCGGGCGAGAAGAAATGGTGCGGCGTTTGCAGCATGGCCAGCTTGGGGTCACGCCCGAACCAACCCATGACTACCTGCAAAAAGGTACGTGTGGGTATGTGATCGCAGTCAAAGATGGCGACATAGTCGCCCGCCGTGTGCTTGAGAGCTGCATTGATATTGCCCGCTTTGGCATGCTTGTTGTCCGTGCGGGTGATGTGGGTGACGCCTGCCTCTTCGGCAAACAACCTAAACTCTTCTCGCCGACCGTCGTCCAGTATGTACACATTGATTTTGTCCCGTGGCCAATCGATGGCCAGCGCGGCAAACACCGTGTTCCGAACCACCGACAAGGGCTCGTTGTAGGTGGGGATCATGATGTCAACCGTGGGCCACTCGCGCACATCCTCCGGCAACGGCACTGGTTTGCGTTCCAGCGGCCACGCCGTCTGAACGAAGCCCAAGACCAGCACGATCCATGCGTATAACTCTGCGAGAAAAAGTCCGGAACCAAAAAATGCGTTGGCCCAGGTTTCAAAATTCATCGTCTCCGTCACGCGCCAATACATGTAGCGCGTGGACGCCACCAACGACAACACGATGAGCATCTGGGTCACAAAGCGCCCGGGCAACTTGCGCAGGAACATCGCGCCACCAAAGCTCACCGCACCGAACAGCAGCTGCTGCGTCTCGGTCAGTGGCGTGCTGATGATGAGCCAGATCAGGGGCAGCGCCAACCCAAGCACGGCCCAACGTACTACCGATCCCTCCCAGCCACGCCAGCCCGCCAACTCCCGCACGGCCTTAACCGCCAAGCGAAAGGGCCCCACGCGAGACATGAGTCGCATCTGCAAACGGGCAAGCCTGACCCGACGCACATTCATGACTTGACTGTCCGTTTCTGCTTGAACGCAGGAGCCAGCTTGGTACCAATCCAGGCCGCCACCTTACCGATGTCCCGGGCTGCTTCACTGTGCGGCGCGTACTGCAACACCAGCTGATCAAAAGCCAATGCCTCTTTGACCGCTTCATCCTGGTGAATAACTGATGGAACCAAGCGGCCGCCCAAATCCGATCGAACCACCTTGACCACATCACGCGCCAAGGCGCTTCCCGGTGGAATGCTGTTCAACAGGTAAGCCGCACCGACAAAATCAGCGCGGTGATTGCAGTACTTGGCAAGAATAGATTCCATTGCGGGCAGGGTGGCATAGGACGCAGGGTCGCCATGGATGACCACCAACACAAAGTTCGCAATCCGCAGCACCTGTTGCTGGTAAAGCGACGGGCCGGGGGGCGTGTCTATCACCACCAAGTCTTTATCCCACAACCCCAAGGACGCCAACCCTTTGGGTAACCAGTCGGGATTGGAAGACAAATGAACCTCAAATGCATCCCGATCACTTTCATTGAGGCTTCCATAGGGCAACACATAGGGGCCGCTCGCGCCACGGAACAGACATGACGACCACGCACGACCCTCCAGCGTCGCCCGACCTACGCCCTCAATCTCCCCCGCCGAAACGCCCAGATGCAGCCGCAACGCGTTTTGGGGGTCCAAATCCACGGTAACCACATTCCGGTCACTCGACAGCGCCATGGCCAAGTTGGCAGTGATTGTGGTTTTCCCGACACCACCCTTGGCAGACACCACAGCCAAAACTACCACTTCACAGCCCTCTTGCGAGCGGCTGCAGCCGCCGCAGTTGGTTGCGCCGCAGGCGCAGGTGGGGTGACCATCCGCTGAAACATGCTACCCAGCCCGCCTACATCTGCCCGCTCATCCACCCGGTCCGCCGGATTGGAAACACCCTGAACTGAGACCAGCTTGCTAGAAAACACCTGACTTAGACCGCGCCCAGAAGACTGGGACTGCGCGGAAGCCAACTCCGTAGCACCGTTTGTGCGCCCGCTACCGGTACCGATCGACTTGCGACGGGCAACAGACTGAACCGACTGAGCAGCCACGATGCGAGCGGGCGCAGAGACTGGAGTGGGCGCGCGCACCACCGGAACAACGGGCGGAGCCTTCGGAGCCGGGGCGGGTGAGGGCGCAGCCCGCCGACCAAACCAACCCTTCTTGGCCTGCGCAGGGGCCGGTGGCGGGGGTGCCGCCTCCGCCACGGGCTTATGGGCCACAGCAGACCTTGATGACAAAAAACCGCCGTGAGGACCCGCTGCAGCCCCAGAAGCCACCGGGACAACCACAGCACGAGGCAGGGCAGGCATTTCCGAGTGGGCCTCGCTATAGGGGAACAGCCGCGCTGCGGGAGTGTCCTCGCTCGGCTCGGGCGCAACCCTCGCCACTGGCATGGCCGACGTCGGTGGTACATCCTGCGACTGCCGCACACCACTGTCGACCAAAGACACCCGCCGTACCGACGGAGCCTCCTCGTGGTTGGCTGGGTCAATTTGCCTAAGCATGGGCCACTTTTGCTCAGCTTCGCCGGCCTGGTCTTGGGAAACGATCTCCCGGTAAGAAGATGCGTTACCCCCAAAGCGTCGGAACAAGGCTTTGACGTCTTCGGATTTGGACATGGGACAACCGATCGGTGATATCAACGGGCAGACAACTCAAAGGCCATGTGCATAGGCCTGTCGCCGCTTGGCACGTGGGCCAGATCAAGCTCGGGTGGCGAGCCAGCGGCGACAAGCCAAGCGGCGTACACACCTTCCAGAAAGCCAGCGGCCAACTCGGCGTCCACCTGCAAGGCCGCCGGCAACGGGCACGCATGGTGCTCGACCATCAGCTGCCGCCCGCTGTCCGAGAACGTAACGTATCCCCAGCGGAGCTGCTGCCACACTTTATTGGCGGCCTCCTCCAGGTCGGCCAGCGAATCGCACGCAGGCAACTCAAACGATTGCGCAAAGCGGGCGCCCAACCGGCCCAACAACGCACGGTACTCATCGGCCGACAGCTGCGCTTGCAACTCGTCCGACAACACTGCCAAAAAACCAGCCCACTGCACCGATATGCGCTCCAGCGCCAGGTGCTGGAGAAGATCGGTCGAGTCGGTGGTGGATGGCGTTGGAAATTTCATGGTGAATTTTGGGTGCGATGGGGAATTGTGGTCGCTGACTTGGCCTCTTACGAACTATATACAGAATTGCGCTCAATCCTCTCGGCATTAGCGTGACTGGATGATGCCCTGTGTTGCGCCTGCGCACCATCGATGTGAACCCTGACCGCAACCCCAGATCGGATGCCGCCAGGGGCTACTGCCCCATGTGGCACCTGCCGCATACCCACCAAGGTATATTGATTCGCATGTTGAAACTCCTGACATTTTGGGCGCGACGCCCAGCCATCTGGTTCTGGGGCCTGTTTCTGCTGGCGACCACTGTGCCCGCATTTGCCTCCTCCCTGCTGGGTCAATCCCAAACCCGCGTTCACAACGAGCAGGTCACGGCCGAATTGCTGGTGCATGCACCGGATGGCTTCGCCCCTGGGGCCAAGGTGTGGGCCGGATTGCAACTCACCCATGCCCCCGACTGGCACACCTACTGGAAAAATTCGGGCGACTCCGGCCTTCCCACACAGCTGAACTGGCAACTGCCGCCGGGCACAACCGCCGGGGAGATTGCATGGCCCACTCCCAAAAAATTCCCCCTAGGGCCGCTGGCCAACTATGGCTACGACGGCACTGTGCTGCTGGCTGTGCCGCTGACGGTGGAGTCAACCGCGACAGGCCCAACCGTCACATTGGTGCTGGAAGCTTCGTGGCTGGTATGCCGCAAAGAATGCATTCCCCAGGACGGCCGCTTCTCGCTGACCTTGCCAGTGGACAAGCCCACCGCCATCCACGGCATGGCCTTCGAAGCCGCACAGCAAAGGCTTCCAACATCAGTAGCTAACAATTCAATATACACAAGCGTAGAAGGCCAATTTCTTCACATAAACTGGCCCTCTGCACCCACCCAATGGCAGGGCCAGCACTTGGAGTTTTTCCCGGAACAGGTCGGCCTGGTGGACGCGGGCACCCCATGGGAACAGTCCTGGGACGGCAGCCACTGGACGGCCCGGATTCCGCTCAGCCCGCAGCGCCTGGAGTCGCCCGCCACACTGTCGGTGGTGCTGGCCGTAGGCCGGGTCCCCCACGGGCAAGGCGCATCGGCCGGGGTGGCCTTTGAGTCCACAGTGGCCGGCCAGTGGCCCACACCCAACGGCAATGCGGGCACTGGCGTCAGCCCCGCCCTGCAGGCCGCGCTGGACCGCAACGCCCAAAGCGCGACTGCCGCTGCGGCATCTGCGGCATCGGACAGCCCCAGTATGGGTGCATTTTGGCTGGCGGTGGCAGGCGCGCTGGTGGGCGGCATGGTGCTCAACCTCATGCCCTGCGTGTTTCCGGTGCTGGCCATCAAGGTGCTGGCCTTCGCGCAGCACGCCGAAGATCGCCGCACCCACCGCGTGGCAGGTCTTGCCTACACCGCCGGGGTGGTGATGTCCTTCCTGGCGCTGGGCGCTTTGCTGCTGGCGCTGCGCTCGGCGGGCGAACAGTTGGGCTGGGGCTTCCAGCTGCAAAGCCCCGCCGTGGTGGCATCGCTGGCGGTGCTGTTCACCGTGATTGGGCTGAATCTGGCGGGGGTGTTCGAGTTTGGCAATTTCGCGCCGGCATCGCTGGTCAACCTGCGGGCCAAGAACCCCGCGCTCGACGCCTGGTTGACGGGTGTGCTGGCCACCGCGGTCGCGTCACCGTGTACCGCTCCATTCATGGGCGCTTCGCTGGGGCTGGCCATCGCCTTGCCCACTGCCCAGGCCCTCGCAGTGTTTGGGGCGGTGGGCCTGGGCATGGCGCTGCCCTACCTGGCCGCCAGCTGGGTGCCTGCCGTGGCCCGTGCGCTGCCACGGCCTGGCGCTTGGATGGTGACGTTTCGGCAGCTTCTGGCCTTTCCCATGTGGGCCACGGTGGTCTGGCTGCTGTGGGTTCTGGGACAACAAAGCGGCATCGACGGTGCAGCTTCGCTGCTGATGTGGCTGGTTGCACTGGCGCTGCTGCTGTGGACACTGGGCCTGACAGGGCGCAGCCGTGCCCTTGGGTCTGTGTTGGCGGTGGCTGTGCTGGCGTGGCTGAGCTGGGTGGCAGGCCCCAACATCACCCGCCTGGTGGAGTCAGAACCCGCCACGGCCAGCACCGTGCCCAATGCAAGTGCTGTGTGGCAGGCTTGGAGCCCCACGAGGCAGGCCCAGCTTCTGGCGCAGGGGCACCCGGTGCTGGTGGACTTCACTGCAGCCTGGTGCGTGACCTGTCAGTACAACAAGCGCACCACCCTGGCCGACGAGCGGGTGCTGGCCAGCGTGGCCGAGCGCGGCGTGGCCCTGCTGCGGGCCGACTGGACCCGCCGCGACCCGGCGGTCACTGCGGCACTGGCCGAGCTGGGCCGCAACGGGGTACCGGTGTACGCCATCTACCGCACGGGACAACCCACCACAGTGCTCTCCGAGGTGCTGAGCGTGCGCGAGGTGCTGGATGCCCTGGCCCCACTGCCCATCGCATCCGTCCAGGTGCGCTGACGCTGCTCACCCCACACCTGATCGCTGTGGTCTGGAGTTGCGGCTGCGCCCAGGCCAGCCGCGCCCGCGCAGACGACATAGATAATGGCCGGTCAACCCCCACCGCCAATACCCACCTATTCGGACCCACCAGCGATGAGCTTTGCCCCCCTGCAAAACGACACATTCCTGCGCGCCTGCCTGCGCCAAGCCACCGAGCACACCCCCATCTGGCTGATGCGCCAGGCCGGTCGCTACCTACCCGAGTACAAGGCCACCCGAGCCAAAGCCGGCAGCTTCATGGGCCTGGCCACCAACGTGGACTACGCCACCGAGGTGACGTTGCAACCGCTGGAGCGGTTTCCACTGGATGCGGCCATTCTGTTCAGTGACATCCTGACCGTGCCCGACGCCATGGGCCTGGGACTGACCTTCGCCCTGGGCGAGGGCCCCAAGTTCGCGCGCCATGTGCGCGACGAGGCGGCCGTTGACCTTCTGGCCGTACCGGACATGGACAAGCTGCGGTACGTGTTCGACGCAGTCACCAGCATCCGCCGTGCGCTCAACGGCCGCGTACCGCTCATTGGCTTCTCGGGCAGCCCTTGGACGCTGGCCTGCTACATGGTGGAAGGCGGCGGGTCTGACGACTACCGCGCCGTCAAAACCCTGATGTACAGCCGCCCCGACCTGATGCACCGCATCCTCGCTATCAACGCCGACGCCGTGGCCCAGTACCTCAACACCCAGATCGAAGCAGGCGCTCAAGCCGTGATGGTGTTTGACAGCTGGGGCGGGGTGCTGGCCGATGGCAACTTCCAGGACTTCAGCCTCGCCTACACCCGCCGGGTGCTGAACCAGTTGAAACAAGAACACAACGGCGCCCGCATTCCTCACATCGTCTTCACCAAAGGCGGCGGGCTGTGGCTGGACGACATGAACACCCTGCCCTGCGACGTGCTGGGTCTGGACTGGACCGTCAACCTCAGCAAAGCCCGCCGCCAGGTGGGCGGCGACGTGGGCGGGCCCGGGAAGGCTCTGCAAGGCAACCTCGACCCCAACGTGCTGTTTGCAGCCCCTGAACAGGTGGCCACAGAGGCGATTCGGGTGCTGGAGAGCTTTGGGCTGCCGCACACCGACCGATCGGTGCCGGGACCTACCCACATCTTCAACCTGGGGCATGGCATCAGCCAGTTCACCCCGCCCGAACATGTGTCGGCGCTGGTCGAGGCGGTACACAACCACTCCCGCCAGATGCGCCGCATGGCGTGATGGCTGGTGCCATCGTCCCACCCAGCCATACAACAGCCTGGAAACGCCCCGACCGCCAGGGCTTACCACAAAACACAGGCCCAAACTGGGCCAGCCCCCTGCGGTTATGCACAAAAATCAACCGGGCGGTGCCAGCAGCTCCGGCGCCACCAACAGACCCGCTATCAAACGCCTAGCGACTGCAAGTGCTTGATTTGTATAGGTTTCATGAAAATGCCATTTTTGTGGGCAGTCCAACAAAACCCTTGATTTCTCTGGCTTGGCCGTGTGTTTGCGCACGATATCAACAAAGTTATCCACAGAAATTTGGGATGACCCTGGAATGCGTGACAAATCAATGACTTACGCCTGCTTTCATGAGTCCTGATCACCACACCACCGCCAGCGGGCATTGGCTGGACGTGGTAGTGGCCACCCCCGCCCACCGGGCGCTGGGCGACACCCTCACCTACCGCCACACCGACGAATTGGCCGCAGGCACCCTGGTCAGGGTGCCGCTGGGCTCGCGCACTGTGCCCGGGGTGGTGTGGGCCTGCACCGATTGCCCGCCAACCGGTCTTGACCCCGACAAAGCCCGCTGGGTGGCGGCCGTACTCGGCGGCTGCCCGCCCCTGAACCCCAACTGGCGCACCTTGGTGGGCTTTGCGGCGCGCTACTACCAACGCAGCCTGGGCGAGGTAGCGCTGGCCGCCCTCCCGCCCCAACTGCGCGACCTGCAGCCCGAGCAGTGGCTCAGGAAAATGCGCAAGCTGGCCAAATCAGCCGCTGCGGGTACACCCCACACCACCACCCCAGACACTGCCATCTGGCCAACGCCCAGCACCGAACAGCAGGCCGGCCTGAATGCCCTGGTGCAGGCCCACCAACCCGTGCTGCTGTTCGGTGCCACCGGCAGCGGCAAAACCGAGGTGTACCTGCAAGCCGCGCGTCAACTGCTGGAGGCCGACCCCATGGCACAGGTGCTGGTGATGGTGCCCGAGATCAACCTCACCCCTCAGTTGCAGCAACGGTTTGTGGACCGCTTTGGCCAGGCCCAGGTTGCCCTGATGCACAGCGGCCTCACCCCCGCCCAGCGGCTGGAACATTGGCTGGCAGCCCACACCGGGCGGGCGCGCATCGTGCTGGGCACCCGCACCGCCGTGCTGGGTTCGATGCCGCGCCTGCGGCTGATCGTGGTCGATGAGGAGCACGACCCCAGCTACAAAAGCCAGGAGGGCGCGCGCTACTCGGCGCGTGACCTGGCCATTTACCGCGCACAACTCGAAACCCGCCACGGCGCAGGATGCCGGGTGGTGCTGGGGTCAGCCACGCCGTCGCTGGAAACCTGGCATGCGGCCCAGCAAGGCCGCTACCTGCAGCTGGACATGCCCACCCGCATGGGCGGCGCCGAGCCACCCGCCCTGCGCCTGCTGGACATGGCCCGCCAACCCAAAGGCACGGTGCTGCCACCAGCGGTGGTATCGGCCATGACCGAGCGAGCGGCGCGAGGCGAACAGTCGCTGGTGCTGCTCAACCGCCGGGGGTACGCCCCGGTACTGGCCTGCCATGCCTGTGGCTGGAAAAGCCACTGCCCCGCCTGCAGCGCCTACCGGGTGTTCCACAAGATGGACCGCAGCCTGCGCTGCCACCACTGCGGGCTGGCCGAACCCGTGCCACGCGCCTGCCCGGACTGCGGCAACCTGGACATCAGTCCCGTGGGCAAAGGCACCGAACAGTTGGAAGAACAAGTCGCCACCCTGCTGGGCGGCCACCAGCGACCCGACGGCCAGCCACTGCGGGTGGCCCGCATGGACGCCGACACCACCCGCGCCCAGGGCAGCCTGGAGACCCAGCTGGCCCGCGTGCACGGCGGCGAGGTCGATGTGCTGGTAGGTACCCAGATGGTGGCCAAGGGACACGACTTCCGGCGCATCACCCTGGTGGTGGCGCTCAATGCCGACGCCGCGCTGTTTGCCAGCGACTACCGGGCCACCGAGCGGCTGTTTGCCCTGCTGATGCAGGCCGGTGGGCGGGCCGGGCGCGACGCCAGTCTGAGCCAGAAGCCCGAGCTTTGGGTGCCCACCTGGAACCCTACCCACCCCCTGTTTGGGGCTTTGAAGAAACACGACTACGCCCTGTTTGCCGCCCAGCAGCTGCAAGAGCGGCAGGTGGCACAAATGCCACCCTTCACCCACCAGGCACTGCTGCGGGCTGAGGCACGAACCCAGGCGTCCGCACAGGCGTTTTTGAATGCGGCCCGCGAAGCCGCCAGCACCCTGGAGGGGGCGGAGCATCTGGTGCTTTATCCGCCCGTGCCACTCGCCATTCAGCGCGTGGCCCATGTGGAGCGCGCCCACATGCTGCTGGAGAGCACATCGCGCCCCGCGCTGCAACACGTGCTGGCGCAGTGGCACACCGCCCTGGCGGCATGCCGCCAGCTGCCTGCGGCAAAAGGGCTGATTCGCTGGGCGATTGACGTTGATCCATTGAGCATATAGCCATAGCCAACTATGTATATATATCAAGCGCTAAAGGCACTTTATATATAAAATCTCAAGTCAGCATGGATACCGCCGCCGAAAAGGTGACGAACGCTGCCACCGTGGACACCAGGATGATTCGGGCAATGCGCCCCGTGTCCGCCTGAAAGCGCTCGGCCAGCAGCGATACGTTGCTGGCGCTGGGCAACGCGGCCACCAGCACCATGACCGTCAGCGAAAAACGGTCCAAAGGCACGCCAAGCTGTATGGCTGCCAGACCGACACTCAGCACCAGCAGCGGGTGCAGCAGCAGCTTCATCAGCGCCACAGGCACGTAGTCGCGCAGGGGCGATGGATGGTCCACCGTCATCTGGGCTCGGGCCAGGACTGCACCAATGGTGAACAGCGCCACCGGCGAGGCGGCATCAGCCAGCAGCCAGGCCGTTTTTTCCAGGGGAGCGGGTAACCGGTATTCCAGAGCTGACGCCACCCCACCCAACACAATGGCCCAGGGCATGGGGTTGGCTGCAACGCCTACCAGCGCCTTGCGGGCTGCGCCCAAAGCCCCCTTCAGTCCGCCCTCAGCCCCGTCCAACCTGGACAGAGCGATGCACAGCGAGCTGGTGACCACCATGTCCACCACGATGAGCACAATCACCGGGCCCACACTCTGAGGACCGAGCAAGGTAGCCAACAGGGGCACCCCCATGAAGCCGGTGTTGGGAAACGCTGCCACCAGTGCGCCCATGCTGGCGTCGTTCCAGCGGATGCGCTCGGTCATGGTCATGGCCACCGCAAACGCCACCATCACCAGCGCACACAGCAGGTACACCCCAAACACCGAAGCATCAAGCAACTGCGCAATCGGCGTGGTGGACCCAAAGCGGTACAGCATGCAGGGCAGCGCAAAAAACAGCACAAAGCCGTTCAGCCCCCCAATCGCGTCCAGCGGCAGCATGCGGCGCCGCGCCGCCACATAGCCGCACGCGACCAGCGCAAAAAAAGGAAAGGTGACCCACAGAATATTCAGCACGGCGGGATTGTGTCAGGCATCGAATGGCTCATCCAGTGCCTGGGCGCAGTAAGCTCGCTGGCTGCACTGTCACCTTGTCACTTGCTGTCACCCATGAGTCTTTTCAACACCTGCCGCCTGCGCTCCGACCGGATACCGCTTCGCCTGCGCACCCGCGCCACGCTGAGCATAGCCATCGGTATCAGCCTGCTGGGGGGTTGTGCAGCCCCCAAGTTCACGGTGGACGATGGCCGCCCCGTCAACCCCGAGCTGCTGGCCAACATCCAGGCCTACGGACAGGGTGAACAGGCCTTGCGCCCGGCCATTGCCCGATCGGCCCAGCTCAGCGACGCCGACTGCAGCCGCCAGTGGGAGCTACCCATTGCCGTGGCCACCAGCCAGCAATGGGCCGAAACCGACCGCGTGGCCTGGGTTCGCGCCCTGAAAGTGGATGAGCGCCCCACGGTCATTGCCGTTGCACCCGGCACCGCCCTCCAACCCGGCGACAAGCTGGTGGACATCGACGGCACCGCCAGCACCGAAGCCGAAAAGATGTTGAAGCAGCTGGCCGACATGCGCGACCAGGGACGTCCGTTCCCCGTCCGAACCGCTGCAGGCCAGACCGTGAAGTTGGTGCCGTTCGAGGTCTGCCGGGGCTACACCCGGCTGGCTCCACCCAACACCCCCGAGTTGCAGGAGTACCACTGGCTGATGAGCTACCACCCCCTTCAGGTCGCCAAGGCCGACCTGACCGAGGAGGAGGCGCTGTGGACGGTGCTGTGGACACAAGGCATGTCTGAGGAGGGGGGGGCACGCATGAAAACCTACCACTACGGCACCCAGGTCATTGGCTCGCTGTACACGCTGGCCACCATCGCATCGGGCATCAAAGGCGCAGCCATGGCGGCCGAAGCCGCTGTTGCCACCGCCCAGAAAGCGGCCGCGACGGTCGCGTCCGACCTCATCAGGCAGCAGCTGATCGAACAGGCCAAGCAGTTTGGCGTGGATCGCATCCGCGACCAGCTGGCCAAATCGGCGCAGCAGCTCACCCAGGCCCAGGTCGTGGCCAGCATGCAGCAGGTTGCGGCCAACAAGGGCCTGTTGGGTGGCGTATCACGGGTAGCAGCCACGGTATTTGACCGGGCAGATACCTGGGCCTACCAGCGCATGAAGAGGCTGGGGGCCGATCCACTGGCTGGATTTGCCTTGCACCAGAAGATGCTGGAGCGCCAGTTGCTTTCCAATGCCCTGCCCTTTGACCCCGAGCGCATGGCCAGCCTTCAAGCCGTTGCCCAGCAAGACGGCCGGGGGGAGGACGTGGTGGCAGTGCTCAAAGGCATTCGACCGGAAACACTGAATTTCGACACTGGGGACATGCCGCTGGCATCAGCGCCCACCGAATTCAGCTACGAAGACCCCGTCGCGCGCGACGCCAGCCCCTACGCCCAAGGGCTGATCGAGGCCATGCTGGGCACGCCCGAGAATCTCTTGCCTGGCGCCCGGCGCTGACCATTCGCCCACCCACCCAATTGATGGCCTGGCGGCTCGCCCCAGAGCACCGAATAATAAAATAGCAAACAAATGAATAAATACAAGCGTAAAATCGTATTTTTATATAAATTATTTTGCGTTGCAGCGTTTCAAAAGCGGGGGCTGTGGGCCGCAACAGGTCTGATTGCCTTGGCTGCCACTGCCCAGACGCCCCCCACCCCACCGCTGGCGGGGAGCAACCCAGTGGCGCCCGTCGAGACCCATGTCACGACCGCAACCTCCCCCCCAGCCGACTCCCCCGAGGGCTGCCGAATCGTCACCGACCGGGCGATGGGTGCTGACCTCAGGGCCGCCACCGCCCAGTCACAAAAGACCGACCCGATGGCGCTGGGCAAGCTGCTGGACGAGTCCATTGGCCTTTGGACCCTGGCCACCGAGCGCTGCACCGAACGGGCACAGGAGCGTGCCCGGCGCAACCTGGCCGACAGCCAACGCTCGCGCCACGCACTGGAGGCACAAACCGGCGCAGGCCCTGAGTGCACCAGCCGCCAGAAAGATGCCACCAGTCTGCAAGAGCTGGCTCAGCAGGCCCTTCGTGAGCGGCGCTGGCTCGATGCCTCGGTGATGTACCGCAAGGCCGAAAACATGTGGGATGTGGCCAGCGAACGCTGCACCGGAGAGCCCCAACGCCTGGCCCTGCAGAGACGCGATCAAACTGAAACGGACGCGCACAACGCCGAGTTCTGCGCACCCACGTTTGAGCAGGCCCGCGAGCAAACCCAAACCCTCACCCGCCAGGGCGACGGCACGGACAAGACAGCCAGACAACAGCAGCAACAGGTGGCCGAAACCCTGTGGCGCGACGCCATGACCCATTGCAAGGGAGCCCCATTTGATGTCGCCCGCAACAATGCCCAGCGCCTGGCCAAGGAGCGCGGTACGCCGTGGGTTCCAACGGCACCCGCCGCTGCACCTGCGCGCGTTGCCTTGGCCTCCACCTCCCTTGCCGCAGGAGCGCCCCCGGTATCGGGTGCGGCGCTGCCGCACGCACCGGTGAGTGCCGGCGTGGCATCTGCGCCGGCGGCACCACCCGCCACTGGCACCAGCGCCGCGCCTGTGGCCCCGGTTGTCCCTGTTGCACAGACACACGACATCCAGGCCGGAGACACCCGGTTTCAGGGTCAGTTTGTTCGAGACGGCACGATGCTCAGCGGGCATGGAAGGGTCTCATGGGCCAATGGCGATGTGTACCAGGGCGATTTGCTCCAGAGCCGCCGCCACGGGCAAGGCGAGTTCACGTGGGCCAACGGACAACGCTACAAGGGCACCTGGGTCAACGACGTCCCGGAAGGCAAAGGCAGCCTGAAGTTCGCCAGCGGCAACCAGTACGATGGCGATGTGGTGCGGGGTTTACCGCACGGCGTCGGGCGCATGGTGTTCGCCTCGGGCGACAGCTTTCAGGGCCAGTTTCTCCAGGGCAAACCCAACGGCTCGGGCACCTACCGCTGGGCCAATGGCCAAACCTACGAAGGCCCCTGGACCAACGACCAACCCAATGGCAGGGGCCTGCTCGTTTATGTCAACGGAAACCGCTACGAGGGCGACCTACTCAACGGCACCCCTCATGGCAAGGGCACACTGATCCATGCCTCGGGCGATGAGTACAGCGGCCAGTTCCACCAAGGTAACTCACATGGCGAAGGCACTTACCGATGGAAGTCCGGTGACCGTTACAGCGGCCAGTGGCGAACCGGCCAGAAGCATGGTCAAGGCCGATTCGTGTGGGCCAATGGCGACCACTGGGAAGGCTTGTTCGAGGATGACAGCCAGACCGAAAAAGGAACACTCACTCAAAATCCGCGCTGATCACTCGGCCCTTTCCTCAACACTCCCGACCCATATGCGCGAAGCGCTTCCGCTTTGAATCCCACCCCCGCCTCGTCGACCCTGACCATTGGCCTCAACCCTGCCCAGCAGGAAGCCGTGCTGCACCTGGGTGGTCCCTGCCTGGTGCTGGCTGGGGCTGGTTCGGGTAAAACCCGCGTCATCACCCACAAAATTGCCCGTCTCATTGAGGTGGGACTGGCCCCTGACCGCATTGCAGCCATCACCTTCACCAACAAGGCCGCCGCCGAAATGCGCGAGCGCGCCCGCCAACTGGTCGGCAAAGGGGCGCAAAAGGTGCTGATCTGCACCTTTCACGCGCTGGGCGTGCGCCTGCTGCGCGAGGACGGCGAGGTACTGGGCCTCAAGCCCAAGTTCAGCATTCTGGACACCGACGACATCACCGGCATCCTCAAAGACTGCGCGGGCGTGGGCACCGACATTGCCACCGCCCGCCAGTGGCAATGGGCCATCAGTGCCTGGAAAAACGCCGGACTGACCGCCGCCGAGGCCCTGGCTCAGGCCCAAACCGACGACGAGCGCACCACCGCCTTGCTGATGCAGCAGTACCAGGAGCGCCTGAGTGCCTACCAGGCGGTGGACTTTGACGACCTGATTGGCCTGCCGCTGAAGCTGCTGCAGCAGCACGCCGATGTGCGCACCCGGTGGCAGCAACGCATGGGCCATGTGCTGGTGGACGAATACCAGGACACCAACGCCACCCAATACGAGCTGCTCAAGCTGCTGGTGGGCGAGCGCGCCCGCTTCACCGCCGTGGGTGACGACGACCAGAGCATCTACGGCTGGCGCGGTGCCACCCTCGACAACCTGCGCAAGCTGCCCATCGACTTTCCAGCGCTCCAGGTCATCAAGCTGGAGCAGAACTACCGCTCCACCAGCGCCATCCTGCGCGCCGCCAACAACGTCATCGGCCCCAACCCCAAGCTGTTTCCCAAAAAACTCTGGAGCGACCTGGGGGAAGGCGAGCCCGTGCGGGTGCTGGCCTGCGACAACGAGGAACACGAGGCGGAGCGCATGGTGGCGCGCATCATCGGCATCCGTGCAGGCAGCGGGCCGTTGGCCAGCCCGCACCGGGAGCTGCGCGACTTTTGCCTGCTCTACCGCGCCAACCACCAGGCCAGGCTGTTCGAGGTGGCGCTGCGCAAGGCCCAAATTCCGTACAAGGTATCGGGTGGCACCAGTTTCTTCGACCGGGCCGAAATCAAAGACCTGTGCGCCTGGCTGCGCCTGCTGGTCAACACCAACGACGACCCGGCCTTCATGCGGGCCATCACCACCCCCAAACGTGGCGTAGGCCACCAGACACTGGCCGCGCTGGGCACCTTTGCCAGCCAGTACAAAATCAGCCTGTTCGAGGCACTGTTTGCCCACTCGCTGTCAGCGGCCCTGCCCGCCCGCGCCGTGGGCAGCCTGCACGAATTTGGCCGCACGCTCAACGAGCTGGAACACCGCGCCCGCCACACCACCGGTGCAGAGAACGCCCGCACCTTCCTGACGGAGTGGCTCAAAGACATCGGCTACGAGCAGCACCTGTACGACGGCGAAGACAACGAAAAAGCCGCCGCCGCCCGCTGGAACAACGTGGTCGAATTTTGCGACTGGATGGCCCAGCGCTGTGACGGCCAGGTGACCGACGCAGCGGGTGTACACACGGAGACCGAGCGCAAAACGGTGCTGGAAGTGGCCCAGACCATTGCCCTGCTGTCCACCATCTCCGAGCGCGAGCAGGACCAGAACGTGGTCACTTTATCTACCCTGCACGCGGCCAAAGGGCTGGAGTGGCCGCATGTGATGCTGGTGGGGGTGAACGAGGGCGTGCTTCCTTTCAAACTGGATGACACCACCGACATGCCCGCTGAACAGGTGGCACAGCGCCTGGAGGAGGAGCGGCGGCTGATGTACGTGGGTATCACCCGCGCCAGAAACACGCTCGTGGTCAGCTGGCTCAAGCGGCGCAAAAAAGGGCGCGAATACATCAACGGCAAACCCAGCCGCTTCATCGCAGAAATGGCACTGGATGCCACCACTGCCCGGGAAGACCCCCGGGAAAAGCTCCGTGCGCTGCGTGCCGAGTTTGCCGAGCGGGCACTGGCCGGTGCCGCTGCCCGACAGGCAGCAGACCAGCGCTGAACCAGCACCGCCGATGACCGGCACAGCCGCCACTGCGGCGGCCACAGAAGCCACTCGACCCAGACCAGCCCGACCTGGCCCGGTAACAGGCACAAAAAAACCACCTCTGGGGTGGCTTATCTCTGGTGGGGGTGTGGTGCCCATGGCGGGAATCGGACCCGCGACCTCTCCCTTACCAAGGGAGTGCTCTACCACTGAGCCACATGGGCGGGTAAGGGATGATCCGATACCGAAAAATTTGGAGCGGGATAAGAGACTCGAACTCTCGACCTATACCTTGGCAAGGTATCGCTCTACCAACTGAGCTAATCCCGCAATGTGTGGTGCGATGCACAGCATGTACAACGCGCCAACTTGGTGGCCTGGGACGGAATCGAACCATCGACACGCGGATTTTCAATCCGCTGCTCTACCAACTGAGCTACCGGGCCAAGACCGCAATTGTAGCACCAAAAAATGCGCCTCTTGCCTGCTTGAGACCCCCCCCCTGTGCGGGACCCATTGCCCATCAATAGGAGTTGCGTTTGCCTCTGGACAGGTCCACGCCCAGCTGCTTGAGTTTGCGGTACAGGTGGGTACGCTCCAGTCCTGTTTTGTCAGCCACCCGCGTCATGGAGCCCGCCTCCTTGCTCAGGTGGAACTCAAAGTAGGCCTTTTCAAAGCCGTCCCTGGCCTCTCGCAGGGGTTTGTCCAGATCAAACAGCTGTGACGAAGCGGGACCGAGATCCACGGGAGCCACCGGCAACACGCCCCCTGTCATGGCGTACTCGACGGTCATCTCCACCGCAGGTACGGCTGGATTCTCGGGAAGCGCGGCGCGCCCTTTGTCTGTGGATTTGGCCAGACCCTGCTCCACCGCCTTGAGCAACTTTTGCAAGGTGATGGGCTTTTCCAGGAAGGCCATGGCACCGATGCGGGTTGCCTCCACCGCGGTGTCGATGGTGGCGTGCCCACTCATCATGACCACCGGCATGGTCAGAAGGCCGGTGCTGGACCATTCCTTGAGCAGAGACACACCATCGGTATCGGGCATCCAGATGTCCAGCAGCACCAGGTCGGGGCGGGAATGCAAACGGGCTGCGCGGGCCTGGGCCGCGTTTTCCGCCAACTCCACCGCGTGGCCCTCGTCGTTGAGAATCTCCGACAGCAGGTCGCGGATTCCCAATTCATCATCGACCACCAAAATATTCGCCATGCACGCACCCTCACCAACTTGTTGTTAATTCGCAACTGCAAATGATACCGTCACTTGGCCGCCTGCGGTTTGCCCCTGGACCTCGCGGTTGCCCACCTGAATCCGGGCACCGTGTTCGTCGGCAATTTTCTTGACGACTGCCAAACCCAACCCTGTGCCCCCGGCCTTGGTGGTCACATAGGGCTCAAAGGCTCTTTGCAAGATGTGTTCCGGAAAGCCTGGCCCGCTGTCGAGCACTGTCAGCCGAACCCGTTGGCCACCTCCGGTCAGCTGGGTCCGCAACACCACGCACAAACCCTGGCCAGGCGGTGTGGCGTCCTGCGCGTTTTGCACCAAGTTGTGGAGCACCTGCCGCAGTTGCTGGGCATCGGCAGCGATGAGCGGGCACTGCGCGTCGAGCTGCGCCACCACCGGCACAGCCGAGGTGTCGTACAGACCCAGTACATCGGTGATGAGTGCGTTCAGGTTCACCGGCTGCAGCACGGCGGCGGGCAGGCGGGCGTAGTCACGGAACTCGTTGACCAGGCGCTTCATGGCATCCACCTGGTCCACGATGGTTTTGACGGACCGGGTCAGCAAGGCCTGGGAAGGCGCATCCAGCTTCCCATCGAGCTTCATGGCCAGGCGCTCGGCGGAGAGCTGAATAGGGGTCAAGGGGTTTTTGATTTCGTGGGCCAGGCGCCGTGCCACCTCGCCCCAGGCCTTGGCACGCTGCGCAGACACCATGTCAGAGACGTCGTCAAACACCAGCAGCCGCTTGTCCTGTGGCAACCAGGCACCCCGTGCCACGATGGTGATGCCACGGTCGACCGGACCATCGGCCGGGCCAGCGCCGAGATCAAATGCATGCTGCCAGCTGCCCAGTGGGGTTTCGGGCGCGGAGTCCGTGGCTGGCGCAGCTGCGGCATCGGCACTGAGTCGGTCGAACTGCTGGAGCACGCCTTGTGCCAAGGCAGCCAGGCCAGGCACGTCGACCAGTGGCTGGTGCAGGTGGGCTGCGAGCGGCGTACGCAGTATCCGGGTCGCCCCGGGGTTGACCGAGTCGATGCGGCCTTCGGCATCCAGCACCACGACCCCGGCGGTCAGGTTGTCCAAAATCGTTTGCAGGTTGCCATGCGCAGCATGGACCTGGGCCATGCTGTGGTCCAGTGAGTTGCGGGCATCGGCCAACTGCTGCGTCATGTCGGCAAAGGCACGGGTCAAGCCCCCCAACTCGTCTTTGGACGAGAGTGCTGTTTTGGGGGTCAGGTCGCCCCTGGCCACGTCCCGCACGCCCTCGGCCAGCAGCAGCAGGGGGCGCACCAGCTGGTTGCCCAGCACCGCGGCCAGCACAACCGCCGCAAACACTGCCAAAAACAACGCCAGCGTCAGTGTGCCGATGTACATGCGCCGCAAGCCTTCGCGAGCCAGCGCACGCTCCTGGTACTCGCGGTTGGCGGCCTGTACCGCCAGCGCATCCTCCACCAGGGCAGCGGGCAGGGTCTGGACCACCTGCAGGTAGCGGGGTTCCTGCGCCAGACCGAATCCTGGGTTGGCCACAACCGCCCACACCCTGACCCTGGCCTCGACCGCAGCGGGCGCAGCCTCGGTGGTGCCGTCTGCACTCAAGTCCTCCAGGCCTTCCAACTGGGTGACGACGCGGTCCGCCCGCACCGTGCGCAGCCAGTTGGCCGATGGGCGCTCGGGCTGAAGGCTGAACCGACTGGCCCCTGCGCTGGCCAGCAGCTGGCCGCTGGCGCTCCAAAGCTGCACGTCCTGCGAGCCCAACTGCTCGTGGATGCGTTCAATGGCCAGCGAAGCCCCGTTGTCCGACACGCTGGCCAGCTGGCGGGTGACCAGAATGACTTTGCCGGTAAGGTCGCGGGTGAGTGTGTCGATGGCAGTTCGCCCCAGGTTCACACCCGCGCCCAGCGCCGTCTCTACCCGCACATCGAACCAACTCTCGATAGAGCGGGACACAAACTGGTAAGACACGCCGTAAATCAACAGGCCCGGCAACAAACCCACCAGGGCAAACACCGCCACGAGCTTGGCCAGCAACTGGCTGCCAAATTTTTTGCGCCGAAACCGCATCACCAGCTTGACCAGGGCCCAGGCAATGACCAACAGCAGCACCAGGGCCACCAGCACATTGACCACCAACAGGCGCACGTAGTTGACCTCATACAGCGCGCGGTTGTCGGTGGCGGTGGTCAGCATGAACAGCAGCACCAGCGCCAGACCCGACATAAACGCCAGGGCCACCAGCACCGCCCAGCGGCGGCTGGCACGCCTGGGGTCGGCGTCGCTGGCGGGTGGCGATGCAGCGCCGGGTGTGGTCATGGGGTCTTGGGTGTTGCCGTGCTGGGCGAGGGCATGGGCGGCAGGGGCAAAGAACGCTGCACGTCCAGGCTCCAGTCCGAAGGCCCACTGAGGCCCAGCTGAAACGGACGGGGCAGCAGGGCCATGTCGAGCTTGAACCGGAAATCCAACCGGTGGGTGGCATCGGGCGCCAGTTGCACCCGCTCGGCCACGGTCCAGCCCGACAGTCGGGTCACCACGGCCATGGCCTCGGCCAGGCTGGCGTGGTTCTGGTGCAAGGCGTACTGCAAGCCTGGCCCAGAGCCCGACGCCATGCTCAGGCGCCAGCGCTGCGTCAGCGACTGGTAGGCCAGGCGGTAGGTACGGCTGGCACTGGCCACCCGCTTGTCCGACCAGTACCAACGCTCTCTGAACACCTCGGCCTGGCTCACAAAGTACACGGGCACCGCGCGCATCACCGCGTCTTCTACCGCTGGACCCAGCTCCAGGCTGATGGCACCCGACAGGCGAAGGCTGTCGTCGTCCCATGCCAGCGACAGGTCTTCGATGGTGGCCGCATGCGCCGCACGCGGCGCCAACCCGCCCAGCAGCAGGGCCAACAGGACCAGCCAACTGGCCAGGGTGGCTGGCCACCTGGCATCAGGCCGGCAGCTTGAGGAGCAGTGCGTAAAAGAATCCATCATGGTCGAGGTGTGGATTGTCGACCATGCCGATTGCACGGCCAGCGGCACCGGGCAACAGGTGGCCAGGCGCGGGAGCGGCCAAGGCATCCGCATGCCGCTGCAAGAAGGCATCCACCTGATGCTGCCCCTCGGCCACAAACACCGAGCAGGTGCAATACAGCAGACGCCCCCCAGGCTTGAGCAGCGGCCACAGAGTCTCCAGCAAGCGGTGCTGGGTGGCGACCAAGGCTGCCACATCGGTCTCGCGGCGCAGCCAACGCACATCCGGGTGGCGGCGCACGATACCTGAGGCGGTGCATGGTGCATCCAGCAAGATGGCATCGAAAGGCACACCGTCCCACCAGGCGGGCACATCGCCTGCATCGACCACGGCCACGCTGACCTTGCTGACCACAGGCGCTGGCAGCGGTGCTGCAGCCGGCAGTGCGAGGCGCTGCAGGTTCTCGGCGATGCGCTGGCTGCGCAAGGCGTCCACCTCCAGCGCCAGTACATCCACAGCCAAGCCATGGTGATGGGCGTGCTCCAGCAGGTGAGCGGTTTTGCCACCGGGGGCAGCGCAGGCATCGAGCACGCGCAGCGGCTGGCCGGGGGTGGTGGGCAGCCCGTCCAGCAACAGCGGTGCGGCGAGCTGGGCTGCTGGGTCCTGCACCGAGAACCAACCTTGGGCGTAGCCCGGCAAACCCTCCACCGCCACCGTGCGGCCCAGTGCCACACCGGCCGCTCCCACTGGTGCGGCAGGCAGCCCAGCATTGGCGAGGTGGACCAGGTAGTCGGCGCGGCTGATGTGGACCATGTTCACCCTCAGCACCAGTGCAGCGGCAGCGTGGTTGGCCGCCAGAATGGCCTGCCAATGCTGGGGATGGTCGCGGCGCACCCGCTTGACCCACCAGGCGGGATGGTTGTAGCGGGCCTCCCAGTCGGTGCCCACCTGCGCCAGCAAGTCGGCCTGCTCGCGCAAAAAGCGGCGCAGGCAGGCGTTGACCATGCCAGCCTGCGCCGCCATGGCGCGAACGGCGTGGGCGGCTTGCACCGACTGGTCCACCACGGTAAAGGCGTCGTACACAGGGGACGACGGGTCGTGCTCGGCATGACCACCACCTGGGCTGGGGCTGCCAGCGGCATTCGCGTCCACTGGCGAGCGGGCCATGGGCAGCAACAGCGCCAGCGCCACACACAGCAGCGCGCGCGCGGGTGCAGGCGGGGCCTTGTCGGCCAACAGATTCACCAGCGCCTGGGTGGTACCCAGGTGGCGAAGGGCATGAAAGGTCAGCGCCTGCACCCCGGGGCGCAGTGGGCTGGGCACCTCGGGCAACACCGTGGCCAACGACCGCCCCGCCTGCACCGCCTGCACACAACGGGCCACCTGCACCAACTGGCGCGACAGAGGCGGGGTGGCCCTGGCCGAGCCGTCGGGCCTGGCTGCAGGGTGGGTAGTGGTGTCGAACCGTGGCGCGCTCAAGACTGCGCCCGCTTGTTCAGCATGGCCACCGCGACGCGGGAATTGGGCTTGCGCCCCAGAAAGTCGCTGATGTAGGCGGACGCATCGACCAGCGCTTCCAGGTCAATGCCGGTGTCAATGCCCATGCCGTGCAGCAGGTACACCACGTCCTCGGTGGCCACGTTGCCGGTGGCGCCCTTGGCGTAGGGACAGCCGCCCAGCCCGGCAACGGAGGACTGGAAGTTCCAGACGCCCATGTCCAGCGCGGCCAGGGTGTTGGACAAGGCCTGCCCGTAGGTGTCGTGGAAGTGGCCGCTGATGTGGTCCACATCAAAGTGCTGCAGCGTAGCGGCAATGGCCGCCTGCACCCGGCGTGGGGTACCCACACCAATGGTGTCGGCCACGTCCACCCGCTGCACGCCAATGCCGCGCATCAGCCCGGCCAGATAGGCCACACGCTCGGGCG
This sequence comes from Burkholderiaceae bacterium, assembly GCA_030695205.1. GTDB lineage: Bacteria > Pseudomonadota > Gammaproteobacteria > Burkholderiales > Burkholderiaceae_C > UBA2334. The sequence goes on from JAUYTN010000033.1 coordinate 196,591, forward strand.
CAATGTCGCCTTCGTAAGGGCACCCGACGGTGCAGCTCATGGCACCGCGCACCGCGATGCCAGCAACCAGAGCAGCCTCCACCACAGGGGCAAAGCGCTCGATGCTCTCGGCGATGGAGCAGTTGATGTTTTTCTGGCTGAAGGCCTCGCTGGCCGCGCCAAACACCACGATTTCATCGGGCTTGTCGGCCAGCGCAGCCTCGAACCCTTTGAGGTTGGGGGTGAGCACCGAATAGCGCACACCACTTTGGCGGGTGATGCCCTGCATGACGGCGTGGTTGTCAGCCATCTGCGGCACCCACTTGGGGCTCACGTAGCTGGTGACTTCAATTTCCCGCAGACCTGCGGCTTGCAAGCGGTGCACCAGCTCGACCTTGACAGCGGCAGGAACCGGTTGCTTTTCGTTTTGCAGGCCGTCGCGGGGGCCGACGTCGATGAGCCGGACGCGGGGGGGGAGGTTTTGAAGGGTGGTCATGGCTTCTTGCTCAGTTCATTCGTACGGATGGATGGAGTTAATTGGTAGCAGACATGGACACTTTTGGGGTCGGGCACTTTGCCGACCCGGATGTCGCGGCAATCGTCAATGCGTTTTTTGGTGGCGGTGTCGAGCAAGGGGTTTCTTTCGGGTAGCAGGGTGTCAGGCGGACAGGCGGACAGGCGGACAGGCGATCAGGCAGCCAAAAGCCGGGCACCGGGTGTTTTGGCGGCGGCTTTGTCGAAGGTCCACAGCGGCTGTGCCTGCGCCAACTCAGCAAGGGCGACATGCAGGCAATAGGCGTAGTCGGAACTGCTTTGCTCGTAATAGAGCAGTGCCATTTCAAGGGCGGGCTCGGACTCAAAAGACAACTCCACGGCCCTCAGCAGCGTGGACAGGGCGTGAATGATGTCGGCCTTGGCAAAGCCGTAGCGGGCGCGCAGCACCCACTCCAGCTCCAGCGACACGGTGACGGGCACAAACAGCGTTTCTGCGTTTTGGATGCTCTGCGCCAGCAGGCGCTGCACGGCGGCGGTCTGGCGGGGGTCGTCTTGCACCAGCAGGCGCACCAGGATGTTGGTATCGAGCGAGGCCATGGGCGTTCAGACGCGGCTGATTACAAAAAACTCACTGCCAGGGGTTCATGTCTTCAATGGCCACCCGCTGACCCTTGGGGGGGGTGAGCAGGCCCGCCATGTCGAGCACGGATTGGTTTTTCACGCGCACCAGCACACGGCCATCGGGCAGGGGGTTCCAGACCAGTTTGGTGCCTGGCGCGCTGCCCAGGCTTTGGCGCACGTCGGCAGGTACCGTGGTTTGGCCCTTGGTGGTGATGGTGGACTCGGACATGAAAAATCCTTACAAAGTCAGTCTATGTAATGCAGTTTACATGAGGGAATGACATGAACTGACTACATGAATTGATTGAGCGGCACGCAGTCCTTCACGTACTCGGGGACACGCTTGCGCCACGCCATGGGCACGGCTTTAACGTGGGTCATGCCGAAGGCGGGGTACACGTTGAGACTGGTAAGGTGGCCGGTTTCAATGATGTCGCGCAGGCGGTGGTCAGTGGCGTAGGCCCTGAAGCAGTGCCTCATGGCGTGGGTGGTGGCTGAACCGCACTCAGTATCCCAACCCCGTGTCCACCACCCCCGCCACGGCCGACAGCGGCTGGCCAGCGGCCAGCGCAGCGATTTTGCGGGCGATCTGGGCAATGCTTTCGTCGCGCAGAGTGCGGGCGGAGGTGTGAGGAGTGAGGGTGAGTTTGGGGTGGTGCCAGAAGGGGTGGCCCGCAGGCAGCGGCTCGGTGCGGAACACGTCCAAGGTAGCCCCGGCCAGGTGGCCGCTGTCGAGCAGGGCCAGCAAGTCGGCCTCCACGAGGTGCGCGCCCCGCGCCACGTTGATGAGGTAGCCGCCCGGCTGCAGGCGCGACAGATGGGCGTGGTTGAGGATGCCGTCGGTCTCGGCGGTCAGGGGCAGCAGGTTGACCAGTACCCGGCTGCTGTGCAAAAAATCACCCAGCTGCGCCACCCCTGCGAAGGTGCGCACGCCGGGCAGGGCCTCTGCCGCCTTGGGGCTGCGGCTCCAGCCGTTGACCGGAAACTCGAAGGTTTGCAGCGCCTGCGCCACTCGGCTGCCCAGCACGCCCAGGCCCATGACCCCCACCGGGAAGTCGGCCCGTTGGCGGGGCTTGCGGAATTGCCATTCCCCCCGGGCCATGTCGGCCTCGGCCACGTCGAGCTCGCGAAAGTGGCGAATAACGGCCTGGCACACGTACTCGGCCATTTGCACGGACATGCCAGCGTCGTCCAGTCGCACCACGGGCAGGCCGGGTGGCAGGCGCAGCTTGAGCAAGGCATCCACCCCTGCGCCAATGTTGAACAAGGCCTTCAGGCCCGGCTGTTCGTCAATGAACGCCTGGGGCGGTGCCCACACCACCGCAAAGTCGGCCTGGGGCGCACCGGGAGCCCATACCTGCACATCGGCCCCTGGCAGGGCGGCGCAGAGGCCTTGCAGCCAGGGTTCTGGGGCGGTGCCTGTGCAACAGAAAGTGATGCGCATGCGTCAATAACTCCATAGCTGACAATGCTTGACCATCAAGCGCTGAAGGCCAAAAAAGCTTAAAACACTTACCCCAGGGTCAGCTTGAGCAGTTCAGCGCCCTCGGTCACCTGGTCGCCGGGAGCGAACATCAGCTCGGCCACGGTGCCGTCTGCGGGGGCGGCGATGGTGTGCTCCATTTTCATGGCTTCCATCACCGCCAGGGGCTGGCCCTTGGTGACCACGTCACCCGCCTGCACGGCGAAGGACACCACTTTGCCCGGCATAGGCGCAGTGAGGCGACCGCCTTCGCCCTGGCCGTCGCCGGCGTGGGCCAACAGGTCCACGCTGGTAATCTGGGTGGCCCCGGCGGGGGTGAACACATGGCCCACCTCACCCCGGCGCACCACCTGAACGGTGCTGCGCTGCCCGGCGTAGCTGACCACCAGGCCGTCACCTGTGGCGGTGGGCTCGAAGGCCAGCAGGCCAGAAACGGCCCGGTCTCCCTCGCCCACACTCAGGCGCAGCGCGCCGTCGTGCAGGTAGCTCAGGGTGGCCTGCACCGTTTCGCCATGGAACTCAAAGGCAAAGCGGCGGGCAAACTCGGTGTGCAGTCGCCAGCCGTCGGTTTTGCTGAAAGGGTCTGCCCCCTCGGCGGCACGCTCGTCGGTGAGCGTCTGCGCCACGTCGGCAGCCGCCGCCAGCGCCAGGCCCACGGGCTCCTGGTTGAACAGTACGTCAGCCTCGCGCTGGATGAGCGCGGTGTCCAGGCGCCCCTTGGCAAACGAGTCGCTGCGGGCCACGCGGCGCAGGAACTGCACATTCGTGGTCAGGCCGACGATGCGGGTCTGGGCCAACGCCGCGTCAAGTCGGGCCAGGGCTTGCTCGCGGGTGGCGCCGTGCACGATGAGCTTGGCCACCATGGAGTCATAAAACGGGCTGATGGCATCGCCCTCGCGCACGCCGTCGTCCACCCGAACTCCATGCGTAGGGCCATCCGCTGCCCGCTCGAATGCGGTGTGTCCGGGCTTGCGGTACACCTGCAGGGTGCCGGTGGCTGGCAGGAAGTTGTTGTCGGGATTTTCCGCACAGATTCTGGCCTCTATCGCATGCCCAGTCAGCACAAGCTGCTCCTGTTTCAGCGGCAAGGGCTCGCCACTGGCCACGCGCAGTTGCCACTCCACCAGGTCCAGCCCGGTGATGGCCTCGGTCACGGGGTGCTCCACCTGCAGGCGGGTGTTCATTTCCATGAAATAAAACTTCATGGCCTCGGGGTGGCCGTAGCCCTGGGGCTGCTCGACGATGAACTCCACCGTGCCCGCGCCCACGTAGTTCACGGCGCGGGCGGCCGCCACGGCCACCTCGCCCATGGCGCGGCGCAGCTCGGGCGTCATGCCGGGGGCGGGGGCTTCTTCCAGCACCTTCTGGTGGCGGCGCTGCACCGAACAGTCGCGCTCGAACAGGTACACGCAGTTGCCCTGGGTGTCGGCAAACACCTGAATCTCGATGTGGCGGGGGCGCTGCACGTACTTCTCGACCAGCACCGCGTCGCTGCCAAAGCTGTTGATGGCTTCGCGCTGGCAGCTGGCCAGAGCGGCTGCAAAGTCCTCGGACTTTTCAACCACGCGCATGCCCTTGCCACCACCACCGGCGCTGGCCTTGATGAGCACGGGGTAGCCCATGCCGTCGGCCTCGCTGTGCAGCAGGGCCGGGTCCTGGTTGGCTCCGTGGTAGCCGGGCACCAACGGCACACCGGCAGCATCCATCAGGCGCTTGCTCTCGGCCTTGAGGCCCATGGCCTGGATGGCGCTGGCTGGCGGGCCAATGAACACCACACCGGCTGCGGCACAGGCATTGGCAAAGTCTTCGTTTTCACTCAAAAAACCGTAGCCGGGGTGCACCGCCTGTGCGCCGGTGGCCTTGGCCGCGGCCAGGATGTTTTCCCAGCGCAGGTAGCTGTCTTTGGGAGCGCTGCCGCCAATGTGCACCGCCTCGTCGCAGGCGGCCACGTGCTTGGCCTGGGCGTCGGCATCGGAGTACACGGCCACGGTTTGGATGCCCATTCGGCGGGCGGTGGCGGCCACACGGCAGGCAATCTCGCCCCGGTTGGCAATGAGGATTTTTTTGAACATGGTGGTTGTCTCCTGAGCGTGAAATAGGGTGCGGGCTTGAGCGTCGGGTGCGGCGGCAGATGCAGCGACAGGTATGGGGAACAGGGCCACGGCGCGCATCAGCGCGTCAGCCGAGCAGCCAGTTGGGTTTGCGTTTTTGCAAGAAGGACTGCACACCCTCTTTGCCCTCGGTGCTGGAGCGGATGTCGGCAATGCCCTCTACCGTCTGGGCAATGAGTGCGGCGTCGATGTCGCGCCCGGCCACTTCATTGACCAGCATCTTGCAGGCGCGCACGGCATTGGGGCTGGCAGCCACCAGGGCCTGGGCCAGTTCGTCCACCTTGGCGTCGAGCTGCTCGGTAGGCACCACTTCGTGCACAAAACCGATGCGGTGGGCCTCGGCTGCACTGAAGCGCTCGGCCGTCAAAAAGTAGCGCTGCGAAGCCCGTGTGCCCATGGCTCGGATGACGTAGGGGCTGATGGTGGCGGGTATCAGGCCCAGCTTCACTTCGCTCAGGCAGTAGGTGGCGGTGTCCACACTCACCGCCATGTCACATGCGGCCACCAGGCCCATGCCGCCGGCAAACACATCGCCCTGCACGCGGGCGATGGTTGGCTTCAAGCAGCTGTGGATGGTGCGCAGCATCTCGGCCAGGCAGCCCGCGTCGGCCAGGTTTTCGGCGCGGGTGTAGTCGGCCATGCGGCGCATCCAGTTCAGGTCAGCCCCAGCGCAAAAGGCGGGGCCCTCAGCGGCCAGCACGATGGCGCGCACCTGCGCGTCCTGCCCCAGCAGGGTGAACGCCTGGGTGAGTTCGGCAATCACTTCATCGTTGAAGGCATTGCGCACCTCGGGACGGCTCAGGGTGATGCGGGCCACGGCCCCGGTGTGGGTGATGGTCAGTGCGGCCATGTTTGGAGTCCTCTCAAGGTTTTCAAGACATCAAAGTCGGCATCGCGGTGCAGCAGCATGTGCCCGTGGGTGATGCAGTAGCTGGCCAGCAGCACATCGATGGGGCTGCGGATGGTGTAGCCCTTTGCCCTCAGCGCGTGGTGGTGCTCGGTGGCACACAGGGCGTTGTCCAACCCGCCGATGTCCACCACGGTGGCATTGAGCAGCACTGCTTTGGCACGGCGCTGTTCGGCCACCGATCTGAACCCGCGCAGCACCTCGAACACCACCAAATCGGCCACACCCAGCTCTTCATCGGCCTGCTCCAGCAAGGCATCGAGTTGGTCGGTTTGGGGGCTTTGCGTGCCGCGAAAGTAGTCAATCCAGACGCTGGCATCCACAAGGATCATGGGGTGTCCCGTCCAGCGGCTGGAAGATACCGGGCGTTGGCCTCATGGACGGCCCCCGCTGGACCTGCGTCGGTCTGGGGCTGTTCAGCCCGGTATTGGGCCCAGGCTTCGTCCGAATCGTCCCATTGCAAGGTGCCACGGGCGGCGCGGATGGCGGCATAGGCCTTGCGCCGCTGGATCAGCCGCAACCCGGCCTCGACCGCCTCGCGCTTGGTTTTGTAGTCGCCCGTGGCCATGACGGCCTCCATGAGCTGGTCGTCAATCACGATGTTGGTGCGCATGATTCACCCTTGCAATGTGTATAAAAATACAAAACTATACACATCACATACGGAATACGCCAAACTTGGTCTCGGGGATGGGTGCGTTGAGCGCGGCGCTCAGGCCCAGGGCCAGCACGCGGCGGGTGTCGGCGGGGTCGATGATGCCGTCGTCCCACAGGCGGGCGGTGGCGTAGTAGGGGTGGCCCTGGTCCTCATACTGCTGGCGAATGGGGGCTTTGAAGGCTTCCTCCTCCTCGGCACTCCACTGGCCGCCTTTGCCCTCGATGCCGTCGCGCTTGACGGTGGCCAGCACGCTGGCGGCCTGTTCGCCACCCATGACGCTGATGCGGGCGTTGGGCCACATCCAGACGAAGCGGGGGTTGAACGCCCGGCCGCACATGCCGTAGTTGCCCGCACCAAAGCTGCCGCCGATGATGACGGTGAACTTGGGCACCTGGGCACAGGCCACGGCCGTGACCATCTTGGCGCCGTTGCGGGCAATGCCCTCGTTCTCGTACTTGCGGCCCACCATGAAACCGGTGATGTTTTGCAAAAACACCAGCGGCGTCTTGCGCTGGCAGCACAGCTCGATGAAGTGCGCACCCTTGAGCGCCGACTCGCTGAACAGAATGCCGTTGTTGGCCACGATGCCCACGGGCATGCCCTCGATGTGCGCAAAGCCGCACACCAGCGTGCTGCCAAAGCGGGGCTTGAACTCATGGAACTCGCTGCCATCGACGATGCGGGCAATGATCTCGCGCACATCAAAGGGCTTGCGGGTGTCGGTGGGAATCACCCCATACAGCTCAGATGCATCAAATTTGGGAGCTGCTGGCGCTTGCAGGAAAAGCGACGGGGCCTTTTTCTGGTTCAAATGCGCCACCGCCTGGCGTGCCAAGGCAATGGCGTGCAGGTCGTTTTGCGCCAGGTGGTCGGCCACGCCCGAGAGTCGGGTGTGTACGTCGCCACCACCCAGGTCTTCGGCTGTGACGACCTCGCCGGTGGCGGCCTTCACCAGCGGCGGACCACCCAGGAAGATGGTGCCCTGGTTCTTGACGATGATGGTTTCATCGCTCATGGCGGGCACATACGCGCCGCCCGCTGTGCAACTGCCCATGACCACAGCCACCTGCGAAATGCCCTGCGCGGACATGTTGGCCTGGTTGTAGAAGATGCGACCGAAGTGGTCACGATCGGGAAACACCTCGTCCTGGTTGGGCAGGTTGGCACCGCCAGAGTCCACCAGGTAAATACAGGTGAGGTTGTTCTGCTGCGCAATTTCCTGTGCGCGCAGGTGCTTTTTGACGGTGAGGGGGTAGTAGGTGCCACCCTTCACGGTGGCGTCGTTGCAGACGATCATGCAGTCCACCCCGCTGACGCGGCCAATGCCCGCAATCAATCCGGCGCAGGGTGCGGCGTCTTTCAGCCCGCCTTGCCCGTCTTTTTCTTTGTACATGTTCAGCGCGGCCAAGGGCGCCACCTCCAGGAAGGGGGTGCCCGGGTCCAGCAGCATGTGCACGCGGTCGCGCGGCAGCAATTTGCCCCGGCCGGTGTGTTTGGCGCGGGCGGCATCTCCCCCGCCCTGGCCCACCTGGGCCACTTGGGCGCGCAAGTCGTCCACCAGGGCGCGCATGGCAGCGGCGTTGGCGGCAAAGTCTGCCGAGCGCGGGTTGAGTTGGGTGTCCAGGACGGTCATGGGGGTGTCTCCAGCAAGCGGTGTGTTCTTGGGGCCAGGGGGCAGGGTCGGGCCACTGTAGCGGGACGCCGGGTAGGCCGCAATCGGGAATCTCCCGGCAGTGGCGCACCCAGCCGCCAACGGAAGCATAGAACGGGCTGGCGCGCGGCGTGGGCCACCTTGGTTGCAAATCCTGCCAGTGGGCCCCGTGTTTTGGCACACTGCAGGCATGACCGAACGCCCCCCCGTTGCCGCCACGCCCATGGCGTTTGTGCGGGCCATGGCCCAAGCCTATGCCCTGCGCGGCATCAGCCCCACGCATGCACTGGCCCAAGCCCAAATCACCCCCGAGAGCCTGGAGCAGGCCGAAGGCCGGATCACCGCCGGGCAAATGGAGCGCCTGTCGGACGCCGCCATGCGCGAGCTCGACGACGAAGCCCTGGGCTGGTTCCGCCGCCCACTGCCCTGGGGCAGCTACGGCATGCTGCTGCGCGCCAGCATCAGCTCGCCCACGCTGGCGGTGGCGCTCAAGCGCTGGTGTCGGCACCATGGCCTGCTCTGCCGCGACATGGGCCTGGAACTGCACACGGCAACTGACACCTTCAGCATCACCCTCACCGAACACGACCCCGCTCCCTGGCTGGCGGGGGAGATGCGCGAGTTCTGCCATGTGTCGCTGCTGCGCAACCTGCTGGGGGTGGCGAGCTGGCTGGTGGATTCGCGCATGCCCTTGCAAGGCGTGGAACTGGCCTACCCTGCCCCGCCCCACGCGAGCGCCTACGCAGTGCTGTTTGCGGGACCTTGCGCCTTTGATGCGCCCTGCACCCGCCTGCACCTGGACGCACGCTACCTGCAGCTGCCGCTGCGCCGGGACGAAGCCGCGCTGCAGCGGCTGCTGCAACACGCCCTGCCACTGACGGTGCGCCACTACCGCCGCGACCGCCTGCTGGTGCAGCGGGTGCGCCAGGCCCTGGCCGCCCTGCCGCACCTGGGCCACAACGCAGACGACCTGGCAGCTCAGCTGGCCGTCTCAGCACGCACCCTGCACCGGCAGCTGAGAGACGAAGGGGCCAGCCTGCAAACCCTGAAAGACGAGGTGCGCCGCGACCGCGCCATGGAGCTGCTGCTGCGCACCGACCGCCCCATCAAGCAGGTGGCCGATGCGGCGGGGTTTCAGAACGAGAAAAGCTTCATCCGCGCCTTCAAGGGCTGGACGGGAGCGACGCCCGGCGAGTGGCGCCGCCAGCGTCCGCTCATTTCCTGAGCATCAGTTCGTTCTTGACGCTGACTGCGCCGGGCACCGTGCGGGCAATGGTCTGCGCCTCGTCAATCTGGGTCTGCCGGTCAACAAAGCCGCTCAGCTGCACCTCGCCGTGCGAGGTCGTCACGCTGATGTCCAGGCTTTTGATGATGGGGTCTTCGAGCAACGCGGCCTTGACGCGGGCGGTCACGGCGGTGTCGTCAATACCACTGCCCAAGGTCGCGGGTGCGGACCGGACGCTCAACCCGTTTTCAATGTGGGTCACGCCCGGCACCGCCCGCGTCAGGGCAATGGCCTGGTCAATTTGCCGCTGGTCGTCGACAAAGCCGGTGAGCTGCACCGTGCCCTGGCGCGTTTCCACCTGGAAGTCCAGGCTTTTGATCGAGGGGTCGCCCAGCAGCGCGGCCTTGACGCTGGAGGTGACCACCGCATCGTCCACAGCGGTACCCACGACCGCGCCCGGCGTGGTGGACTCGGTGACCGCCCGGTTGCAGCCCGCCAGCAGCAAGGCCGACGCGCACAAAGTGACAGAGGCCAACAGAGAGAAGGAGAGGTTGTGTTTCATGGTGTGTTTCCTGGTGAGTTGGTGGTTGGTTATGGTGGGATGTGGGGGTCGGTGATCGGGGGGGTCGTTGGCTCAGCGTGCAAGGTATCCGCCATCGACGGGGTAGTACGCCCCGGTGACGAACGAAGCCCGATCCGATGCGAGCCAGACCACCAGCTCGGCCACCTCGTTAGGTTGACCCAGACGGCCCATCGGGTGGGCGGCCACCAGCTTGGCCATCAGGGTCGCGTTGCCTTCAAGGCTGGCGATCAGAGGGGTGTGAATGAAGCCTGGCCCCACCGCGTTGATGCGGACCCCCTGCGCGGCGTACTCCAGGGCGGCGGTTTGGGTCAGCCCGATCACGCCGTGCTTGGCCGCGGTGTAGGCCGAGGCGGAGTCGAAGCCGACCATCCCCAGGATGGACGCGACGTTCACAATGGAGCCGCCCCCAGTGGCCAGCATGGCCGCTATCTGGTACTTCATGCCGTGGAACACGCCGTCCAGGTTGGTGTGCATGACGTGGGCCCAGGCATCCAGCGGGTAATCGGCCACCAGGGCCGCCGCACCGCCCACACCGGCGTTGTTGCAGGCCACATCTAGGCGGCCGTAGCGCTCCAGCGTCTGCGCCACCAAGGTTTCGACATCCGAGGCGCTGGCGACGTCGGCGGCCACAAAAATGGCCTCGCCCCCCTGGGAGCGGATCATGGCGGCCGCCTCCACACCCGCCTGGGCATGTACGTCAGACAGCACCAGCCGTCCGCCCTCACGCGCCGCCATGAGCGCAATAGCCAGCCCGATGCCCGACGACGCGCCCGTCACCAGCACCACTTTGTTCTTCAACATATCGATTCACCCGGAGTGCGTGTGGCACAGTGCCGACGCTCAGGCAACCATAGTCAGAACGGGAAAAGGCATCTGTGCGGTGGCAGACATCCGAGGCCACAGACAACCAATTAATAGCAAACTATCAATACACAGCAAGCGCAAATAGTGTTTTTTTATTAAAAATTTAACCAAAACACCCGCTGGATGGTGTGCGGTTACGCCTCCATCGCCCCCGCCAGCTCATCCATGTGGCAGAACACCCGCGCCACGGGTAGCCCGGCAAAGGCCCGCCCGTGGCCTGCCGGGCAGTAGCCCCACACGGTGGCGCCCGCATCCAGCCCGGCGCGCACGCCGGTGGCGGTGTCTTCAATGACCAGGCAGCGGGCCGGGTCCACCCCCAGGTGGGCGGCAGCGGCCAGGTACACGTCAGGGGCGGGTTTGGAGCGCGGCAGGTCGTGCCCGCTGAAAATGCGGTCGCCAAAGTAGGGCTGCATGCCCGCCATCTCGATCTGCATCACCACCTTGGGCCGGTCTGCGCCCGAGGCGCAGGCAATGCGCCCCTGGGTGAAGCGGTGCGACGCGGCCACGGCCTGCAGCGCACCGTCCATGGCCTTGAGTTCGGCGCGCAGGCGCTGGTCACGCCGGGCATAAAAGGCCCGCATCCAGTCTTCGGTGAGGGGGCGTCCGGTTTCCAGTTCGATGCGCTGGCGTTCGTCACGCACGGCCTTGCCAACGAAGATTGAAAAACACTCGGCCTGTGCCAGTGCCCAGCCCGCCTCGTTGAGCATCTGACACAACACCCCGTTGGTGATGAGCTCGCTGTCCACCAAGACGCCATCGCAGTCGAACAAAACCGCATCAAACATAGTAGCTACAAACCTTTTATATATATGCGATGAACGACATTTTTACAATAAATTTCCGTCCACGTACAACCAATGACCGTTGTCTTTCACGAAGCGGCTGACCTCGTGCAGGCGCTGGCCTTGCCCGCCCATGCGCGAGCGGGCCACAAATTCCACCGTGGCGTGGGTGTCGTCCTGGCGCTGGTGGCGGCGCACATCCAGCCCCAGCCACTTCACGCCCGGCTCCAGCACCAACTCGGCCGGTCGGGTGGATGCGTGCCAGGTGGCCAGCAAGTAATCGGCCAATCCCAGCACAAAGGCGCTGTAGCGCGAGCGCATGAGGGTCTCGGCATCGGGCGCACCCTGGCCCACAGGCTGGCTCGCGCTCAGGCTGATGTGCCACGGCTGGCAGCAAGCGGCGTAGGCCAGTGGCCGGGCTTTGGGCCCCTGGCCGTGGGTGCGCCCGCAGGGGCAGGCCGACGCGGCTTGCCCCGCTGCCCCCGGTTGGCTCACGCCTGGTTGGCCCGCGCCGCGCGCTGGGCCTGGCTGGCGGCGTGGTGCTCGGCCAGGGTTTGCAGCGGAGCACCTTGCTTTTTCAGCTCGGCAAAGCCGCCGTCGATGTGGGCCACATTGGTCATGCCCATGTCGGCCAGCGTGGCCGTGGCCAGTGCGCTGCGCCAGCCCGCGCCGCAAAAGAGCACAAACTCTTTGCCCTCGTCGGCGAACACAGGCTTGAAGTAGGGAGAGGCCGGGTCCACCCAGAATTCGAGCATGCCGCGCGGCGCATGGATGCAGCCGGGCACGGTGCCCTCGCGCTCCAGTTCGCGGGGGTCGCGGATGTCGACCACCTGCAGCCGGGGGTCGCCCGCGGCCAGCCGGGCCAGCACCTCGGCCACCGAGTAGGTGGTGATTCGGGCATTTGCCTCGTCCACGAGGGTTCGGAATCCTTTGGTGATGGGCATGAATGTGTCTCCTTGTGTCAACAGTGGGCGGGGGCCGTGGGTGTGAAGCCGATACCTGGGGCCGGGCGTGTGCGGCTTGAGCAGTGCCTGGGCAAAGCGTCAGCGCCGCCAGAACGCACCGGTGAACAGCACCAGCACGCTCAGCAGCTCCAGTCGCCCCATCAGCATGGCAAAGGTCAGCACCACCAGCTGGAACTCGGTCAGCACCCCAAAGTTGCTGCTGGGTCCCACACTGCCCAGGCCAGGACCGATGTTGTTGACGGTGGCCACCACCGCACTGAAGCCGGTCACGATGTCCAGACCCGACAGCAGCATGAGCATGGTCAGCCCCATGGTCACCGCGCCATAAATGAGCATGAAGCCCATGACCGCCGTCATCACCGACACCGGCAGCACCTTGCGCCCCAGGGTGACCGGGTTGACCACCCGGGGGTGGATGATGCGCACCAGCTCCCGCCTCGCCTGCTTGACCAGCAGCAGCATGCGAACCATCTTGATGCCGCCGCCGGTGGAGCCTGCGCACGACACAAAGCAGCCCAGAAACATCAGCCACACCGGCGCGAAGATGGGCCAGGTGGCGTAGTCGGTCGATGCATAACCGGTGGTGGTGGCCAGCGACAGCACATGAAAGGCACTGACGCGCAGGGCCTCGGCCCAGGTGCCGTACACACCCTGGGTGGCGAGCAGCCCGGCAATCAGCACCACCGACACCACCAGCACCCACAGGTAGGCCTGAATCTCCCGGTCGTGTACCAGCGGATTCAGGTTGCGGCTGCGCAAGACCATGAAGTAGCGCATGAAGCTGATGCCCGCCAGCGCCATAAAGACAATGGCCACGCCCTCAATCGCGGGAGAGTCCCAGTACCCAAAGCTGGCGTCATGGGACGAAAAGCCGCCCAGGCCCATGGTGGTGCACATGTGCATGAAGGCATCGGCCCAGCTCATGCCGGCCCAGCGGTAGGCGCCCATGCACGCCGCCGACAGCACAAAGTACACCCCCCACAACCCACGGGCCGTTTCGGCAATGCGGGGGGTAAAGCGGTCGTCTTTCATGGGGCCGGGGGTTTCGGCCTTGTAGAGCTGCATGCCACCCAGCCCCAACATGGGCAACACCGCCACCACCAGCAGCATGATGCCCAAGCCGCCAATCAGCTGCAAAAAACAGCGCCAGACATTGACGGACACCGGCAACTCGTCCAGCCCGGCCAGCGCGGTGGCCCCGGTGGCGGTGAGGGCACTCATGGCCTCGAAGTAGGCCTTGACCCAGGTGATGTCGGGCACCGTCAGCCACAGCGGCAAGGCCGAGTAGGCCGGCAGCGTCAGCCACACCAGCACCACCAGCAAAAAGCCGTCGCGGGCCTTCAGCTCCCGCCGCGTCAGGCGGCCCTGCCACCAGATCAGCGCGCCGGTCAGCAGCGTGAACACAAAACAGGCGGCCCAAATGGTCAGCAGACGCTCGTGGTCTTCGGCCCAGGCCCAGGCCATGGGCACCAGAAACGCCGGGCTGAACGCAACGATCACCCGCCCCAGGTTGAACTGGACAGGGCGAACGGCTTCAAGAAACGAGGTGGACATGGGTCAGGTCACTCCGACACCCGTCAACCAAAAAACGTGGCGCTGACCTGGAACATGCGCTCCACGTCCCGCACCTGGCGCTTGTTGGCGATGAAGACCACGATGTGGTCGTTGGGCTCGATGAGCGTGCCGTGGTGCGGCATCAGCACCTCGGCACCCCGCCCTTCGCCCCGCACGATGGCCCCCACGCGGGTACCTGGGGGCCACTTGACCTCCTGCACCCGCCGCCCCACCAGCTTGGAGGTTTTGGCGTCGCCCCTGGCCACCCCTTCCAGCGCCTCGGCGGCGCCCCGGCGCAGGCTGTGCACCGCCACCACATCGCCCCGGCGCAGGTGGGCCAGCAGTTCGCCAATGACGGTTTGCGACGGTGAGACTGCGATATCGATGGTGCTGCCCTGCATCATGTCCGCATAGGCGCGGCGGTTGATGAGGGCCATGACGCGCCTCGCGCCCATGCGCTTGGCCAGCATGGCCGACATGATGTTGTCCTCGTCGTCGCTGGTCAGGGCCAGGAAGAGGTCCATATCGCCCACGTTTTCTTCGCTCAGCAGCCCCTCGTCCGCCCCGTCGCCGTGCAGCACCAGCACGCTGCTGGAGAGCTGGCTGGCCAGGTACTCGCAGCGCTTTTTGTCTTGCTCGATGAGCTTGACGTGGCACTTGCCGGCCAGGCTGCGCGCCAGCCGCAAACCCACTTTGCCGCCGCCGGCAATCATGAGGCGCTGCACCGGTTGGTCCATGTTGTGGATGGCGGCCAGCACCAGCCGAATCTTGCGGGTATCGGCCAGCACGAACACCTCATCACCGGCCAGAATGCGCGCCGTTTTCAGCTCGGTGATTTCAGCCTCCTGCCGGTAGAGGGCCACCACCCGCATCTCAGCGTGCGGAAAGCGCTCGCGTATGTCGGCCACCAGATGGCCCACCAGTGGGCTGCCAGGAACGGCACGCACCGCAATCAGGCTCACCCGGCCGTCGGCAAACTCCAACACCTGCAAGGCCTCGGGGTACTCAATGAGCTTGTGGATGTAGCGCATCACCGATTCTTCGGGGCAGATGACGTGATCCACTGAGAACCCGCCACGCCCCAGCAACTCGTCGCCCTCGTTGAACTCGGGCGAACGCAGCCGCGCCACGGTGGAGGGGATGTTGAACACATCGTGTGCCACCTTGCACACCACCAGGTTGGTCTCGTCCAGGGCCGAGCAGGCAATCAGCATGTCGGCGTCCGCCGCGCCCGCATCGCGCAGGACAGAGGGCTGTATGCCGTTGCCGACGACGCCGCGCAGGTCCAGCCTGTCCTCCAGGAGCCGCAGCCGCTCGGGATCGTGGTCAATGACCGTGATGTCGTTTTGCTCGGAAGCCAGGCTCTCTGCGACGCTTTCGCCCACGCGGCCGGCGCCAAGAATGATGATGTTCATGTGCTTGTGTGAAGTCGGAGCGCCGCGTCTGCGGTTGCACAGTGACCGGGCCCTGTTGGCCCTGTCACCGGGGCGTATTCAACCACGCTCGGACCAGGGAGATGGGCGAACCCACCGCAGGCTCAGGCCAGCGCGCGCTGGATCAGGATTTTCTGCACGTCGGAGGTGCCTTCGTAAATCTGGCACACACGCACGTCGCGGTAGATGCGCTCCACCGGGAAGTCGCTCACATAGCCGTAGCCGCCGTGGATCTGGATGGCGTCGGAACACACCTTTTCGGCCATTTCACTGGCAAACAACTTGGCCATGGCGGCCTCTTTCAGGCAGGGCTGACCCGCGTCACGCAACGCGGCCGCGTGGTGCGTGAGGGCGCGGGCCGCCTCGATCTGGGTGGCCATGTCGGCCAGCTTGAAGCCCACCGCCTGGTGGTTGAAGATGGGCTGGCCAAAGCTCTCACGGTCTTTGGCATAGGCCAGCGCACACTCAAAGGCACTGCGCGCCATGCCAATGCTTTGCGCGGCAATGCCAATGCGCCCACCCTCCAGCGCACTCAGGGCAATCTTGTAGCCCTCACCCTCCGCGCCGATCAGGTTCTCGGCCGGGATGCGGCAGTTGTCGAAGTTGATCTGCGCGGTGTCGCTGGAGTGTTGGCCCAGCTTGTCTTCCAGCCGCGCCACCACGTAGCCGGGTGCCGACGTGGGCACGATGAAAGCGCTCATGCCGCGTTTGCCAGCGGCCTTGTCGGTCACGGCGATGACGATGGCCAGGTCAGCGTACTTGCCGCTGGTGATGAACTGCTTGACCCCGTTGATGACGTAGGCGTCGCCGTCCTTCACCGCCGTGGTGCGCAGGGCCGAGGCATCAGAGCCCACATGCGGCTCGGTCAGGCAAAAGGCCCCCAGCATCTGCCCCGCAGCCAGCGGGCGCAGCCATTGCTCCTGCTGGGCGGCATTGCCGTACTTCATGAGAATGGCATTGACCGGGCAATTGGTCACGCTGATGACGGTGCTGGTGCCACCGTCACCAGCGGCAATTTCCTCCAGCACCACCGCCAGTGTCTGGTAGTTGAGGCCCGCGCCACCCAGCTCTTCGGGCACACAGATGCCGTAGCAGCCCAGTGCCGCCAGCCCCTGGTGCACATCTTTGGGGAAGGTATGGTCCTTGTCCCACTTGGCGGCGTTGGGCCAGAGTTCAGCCTGGGCGAAGGCGCGAACGGCGTCGCGCACCATGAGTTGGTCGTCGGTCAGCGGCATGAGAAGAGTCCTTGATCGGTGTGAAAACCGGCGCCAGGGCGGCCGGGGACGTTGACGTTACGTCAACGCCAGCAGCGCCATTATTCAGCAAACCCGCCCCATGCCTCCCCTAAACCCCTTCACACCCCCTCCACAGCCGCCCATGCCCCTCAGGTGCTGGCAGCCGACGCCGTGCGCCAGCCCGGCACTGCGGTGGGTGCGCCCGCCTGGCGCACCTGCTCGGCCACCAGCTCGGCGGTCGCAGCCGACAGCGTCCAGCCCAGGTGGCCATGTCCGGTGTTGTAGAACACGTTGGCCCGGCGGCCTGCCCCCACACGGGGCATGAGGTTGGGCATCATGGGGCGCAGGCCTGCCCACGGCACCACCTGGCGGGTGTTCACACCGGGGAAGCACTGGTTGACCCAGTTCACCAGCGGACGGATGCGGTCGGCACGGATGTCGCGGTTGGCCCCGTTGAATTCGGCCGTGCCCGCCACCCGGAAGCGGTCCACCCCCAGGCGGCTGGTGACCAGCTTGGTCTCATCGTCCAGCAGGCTGACCTGCGGCGCAGCCAGCTGGCTCTGGGCATCCAGCAGGTTCACGGTGATGGAATAGCCCTTGACGGGGTAAATGTTCACCCGGTCGCCCAGCTGGGCCGCCAGGTCCCGGCTGGCAATACCGGCACAAACCACCAATCCGTCGAAGTGATGGGTCTGCAACTCTGGCGCGCCATCGGCCTCGTCAGAACGAACCGACACACTGGCCTGACGGCCGTCGCTCTCCAGGCGAACCACGTCCTGGTCGTACAGGCAACGCACGCCCAGGCGCTCGGCCGCTGCGGCGATGCCAACGGTGAACTTGTGGATGTCACCGGTGGTGTCGCTTTCGGTGAAAAAGCCCCCGTAGTAGCGGCCGGCCAGGGTGGGCTCAATGGCCCGCATTTCATCGGGCGTGACGGCGCGGCGCTCCAACCCACCCTGCGCCAGCAGTTGCGTGACTTTGGCCGCATGGTCAAAGCCCGCCTTGTCTCGGTAAATGTGCAGGATGCCCTTGGCTTTGTGGTCAAAGTCAATGCCCTCAGCCTGCGCCCAGGCCATCAGGTGCTGGCGGGCGGCAATGGCCAGCCGTGTGGTGGCCACGGTGTTGGCCTCGTACTTTGGAATGGCGGCCAGGAACTCGGCCATCCACGACAGCTTGTGCCAGCTGGGTTTGGGGTTGACCAACAGCGGCGCATCGCTTTTGAGCATCCACTTCAGGCCTTTGAGCACGGTGGACGTGTGGTTCCAGACTTCGGCATTGGACGCCGACAGCTGGCCGCCGTTGGCGAACGACGTCTCCATGGCGGCATAGCGGTGCCGCTCAAACAGCGTGACGGAAAACCCGCGTTGGGCAAGTGCGTAGGCGGTGGTGGCACCGGTGATGCCACCGCCGATGACGGCGATTGTTTGCATGATGAAGAGGCTCCAAACGTCGGTAGGGATGGAGTGCCCCCGGCCACATGCCGGTTGCACGCCCCCTCTGTTTGGAACCTGAGAGATTCACGGCACCGCTGGGCATGACCTGGCGGATACCGCTTGCTCCTGCGGTGAGCCGGATGACGAACCCGGCTGCTCTTCAGAGATGGAAAACGCGGATCGGTCCTTTTGCCTGAGAGTTTCCGGGGCGGTTGCTCCTTCGGCGCTGGCGGGTGTGTGTTCACACGGCCAGTCTCTCCCGATCTGCGGGAGCCTGAGTGTACTGCGCGCCGCTGCCGTGTGTGGATGCCGCCAAAGTACCCACAGCCGGGCACAGGGCCCACAATACGCGGCAGCGCAACCGGAGACTGCACCATGGCACACGCCCTTGCCCAACCCACGTTCGGCACCGATGACTACCTGGCTTGGGAAGCCACCCAACCAGAACGGCACGACTACCTGTGCGGAGAGGTGTTTGCCATGACCGGAGGCACGCTCAGGCACAACCGAGCCACCCTGCGAAGCACCATCACTCTGGAAAGCCACCTTCAGGGGTCGCGGTGCAAGGTGTTTTCAGGGGACGTGAAGGTGGCGGTCGATGCGACCACCCACTGGTTCTACCCCGATGTGGTGGTGACCTGCAGCGAGCGCGATTTGGCCGACCTCGACGCCAGCGCGGTGCGCGAGCCGGTGCTGGTGCTGGAGGTGCTCTCGCCCTCCACCGCAGCGTACGACCGGGGGAACAAATTCCTCAGCCTGCAAAAGCTGCCCAGCCTGCAGGAGTACGCCCTGCTCGACGCAGTGGCACCGCGGCTGGAGGTGTTCCGGCGCAACGCCGCCGGGCGCTTCGAGCACTATGTGTTTGAAGGCGCCGACGACCAGGCCGAGCTGACCAGCATTGGCTGGGTGGGGACCGTGGGCACCTTGCTGGACTGAGGAAACCCCAAGCCCCAGGCGCCCAGCCCACCGGGGCCGCACCCAGCGGTTACAGCACCTCCAGCGCCACCGCCGTGGCCTCGCCCCCGCCAATGCACAGCGTGGCCAGGCCTTTGGTCAGACCCCTGGCCTTGAGCGCGTGAATGAGCGTGACCATGATGCGCGCGCCGCTGGCCCCAATGGGGTGACCCAGCGCACACGCACCGCCATTCACGTTGACCTTGTCGTGGGGCACGTTCAGGTCGGCCATCAGCGCCATGGGCACCACCGCAAAGGCCTCGTTCACCTCCCACAGGTCCACATCGGCCACGCTCCAGCCCGCTTTGTCCAAGGCTTTTTGGGTGGCACCCACGGGGGCGGTGGCAAACCACTCGGGCTCCTGGGCGTGGGTGGCGTGGCTGACGATGCGCGCCAGCGGTGTGCAGCCCAGCTTGGCAGCGGTGCTGGCCTTCATCATGACCAGCGCGGCCGCACCGTCGTTGATGCTGGAGCTGCTGGCGGCTGTGATGGTGCCGTCTTTCTTGAAGGCGGGCTTGAGGGTAGGCAGCTTGTCAAGCTTGATCTTGCCCGGGCCTTCGTCAATGGACACCAGCTTGTCACCACCCCGGGCCTTGACCGTCACGGGCGCAATTTCGGCGGCAAAACCACCGCCCTCGGTGGCGGCCTTGGCACGCTGCACACTGGCGGTGGCAAAGGCATCTTGCTGCTCGCGGGTGAAGCTGTACTTGGCGGCACAGTCTTCGCCAAAGGTGCCCATGCTGCGGCCGGGTTCGTAGGCGTCTTCCAGGCCGTCGAGCATCATGTGGTCAAAGATGCGGTCATGACCGATGCGGTAGCCGCCGCGTGCCTTGGGCAGCAGGTAGGGCGCGTTGGTCATGCTCTCCATACCACCGGCCACCAGCACCTCGTGGCTGCCGGCCAGCAGCATGTCGTGGGCAAACATGGCCGCACGCATGCCCGAGCCACACATCTTGCTCAGCGTGACGGCACCGGCGCTCTTGGGCAGGCCACCCTTGAAGGCCGCCTGGCGCGCCGGGGCCTGGCCCTGGCCCGCCATGAGGCAGTTGCCAAAAATCACCTCGGTCACCAGCTCGGGGGCAATGCCCGCGCGCTGCACGGCGGCGGCAATGGCCACGCCACCGAGGTCGTGCGCGGCCAGGCTGGCAAAGTCGCCCTGGAAGGCACCCATGGGTGTGCGGGCTGCACCGACGATGACGATGGCATCGGGGTGTAGGGACGGTGTGGCTGAGGTCATAGATGCTCCTGTGGGGGTTGAATGATCAATAAAAACAGCTTTTTGCGCTTGCTGCGTAAAGAAAGTTAGCTATCACATGCCAAAAGCAAATCAAGGGTCTGAGCGGTCGCGGCGGAACCGTTTGTGCTGTTCGTAGGGGAACACATCGAACACGTCCCCGGCACGGATGCGGGCCTGGTGGTGCTGCCAGAACGCGGGGTCGAGCAAATCTGCGTGGTGGCGCATGAACACCTGGCGCACCATGGGGTTGCCAAGCAAAAAGGGGCCGAAGGTTTCGGGGAACACGTCGCCGGGGCGCACGGTGTACCAGACCTCGCCCGACATTTCCTCTTCCTCGGTGCGGGCGGCGGGCACCTGTCGAAAGTGGCAGTCGGTGATGTACTCGATCTCGTCGTAGTCGTAAAACACCACCTTGCCATGGCGGGTGATGCCGAAGTTCTTCCAGAGCATGTCGCCGGGAAAGATGTTGGCCGCCACCAGGTCCTTGATGGCGTTGCCGTACTCCACCACCGCCTGCTCCAGCTGCTCGTTGGCGCGGCGCAGCTGGGCATCGTCGGCCCCGCTGCGGGGCTTGAGCACATCAAAGGCCTCTTGCAGGTACATGTTGAGCGGGATCATGCGCCGCTCGATGTACACATGCTTCAGAAACACCTCGATGTGACCGTCGCCGTTGCGGTCACCCACCTCGATCTGGCTGGGCGCGAACTTTTCAATCTCGGCAATCAGCTCGTCGCTGAAGCGCTCGCGCGGAAAACCCACCCCGGTGAACTCCAGGGTGTCGGCCATGCGCCCCACCCTGTCGTGCTGCTTGACCAGCTGGTACTTGTCGCGAATCTGCGCCCGGCTGGTGTCTTTTTGCGGCGGATAAAAGTCTTTGATAACCTTGAACACGAACGGAAAGCTGGGCAAATCGAACACCAGCATGACCATGCCCTTGATGCCGGGGGCGATGCGGAACATGTCTGTGCTGTGGCGCAGGTGGTACAAAAAATCACGGTAGAACAGCGTCTTGCCCTGCTTGGCCAGGCCCAGTGCGTTGTAAAACTCGGCCCTGGGTTTGCGCGGCATCAGGCTGCGCAAAAACTGCACATAGGCGCTGGGAATCTCCATGTCCACCATGAAGTAGGCCCGCGCAAAGCTGAACAGCATGAGCAGGTCGTCCTCGCCGTGCAGCAGGGCATCAATTTCCAGCTGGCCGTGGTCGTTGTGCAGGATGGGCAGCGCGAACCCCAGCTCCTGAAACCCGTTGATCACCTTGCCCACGATGTAGGCGCCCTTGTTGCGGAAAAACAGGCTGGAGAGCACCTGCACCTGGAAGTTGGCCCGCAGGCGGCGGTGGTCGAACAAGGGCTTCAAGGCGTTGAGCACCCGCTGGGTGTCGCCGTCAAAGTCGGCAAAGGGCACCCGCAGCCCAAAGTCCGCCACCAGGCGACGCACCTCGGCCAGCAAGGTGTCGGCCTGCGGGTAGTACGAGCGGTAGGCACCGGGCTTGCCCGGCTGCTCGCTCTCGATGTACTCGGTGCTGACGGCGGGCCGGACAAAAATAAAGTCGTTCTGGAAGTAGCTGCGGTGCAGGATTTTGGTGGTGACGGAGTTGAAAAAACTCTCGGCCAGCTCGGGCTGGCGGTGGTCCACCAGCAGCCCGATGTACAGCAGCTTGACCTGGTGCCACACGTCCATGGGCTGCTCACCGGCCTTGAACTCGCGCTCCAGCCGGCGCGAGCACTCGCGCACCCGCAGGTCATAAAACTCGATGCGCTCTTTTTGTGCCCGCTGCTGGCCACGCCAGTCGGCCGTCTCGAAGCGGTGCTTGGCGCGGGCCGATTCGGCCCGAAACAAGCGGTAATGGCGGTTGAAGCCATCCATCATGGCCTTGGCGATGTCGTGGGCCAGGGCCGAATCGAGGCGCTGAAGCTGCATGGCGCTCAGTCCTTGGGCATGCGCATCAGCTCAGCGCGCCCACGCCCCGGGGGTAGCGCTTGAAGGCCTGGCGGAACACATCGACCACCTCGCCACTGCGGCTCATGGTCACCCCCAAGTCCTTGACCAGGCCGTCTTTGAGCCCGTAGCACCAGCCGTGCACAGACACCTTTTGGCCCCGGCCCCAGGCGTCCTGCATGACATTGGTCAGCGCCACATTGCCCACCTGCTCAATGACGTTCATCTCGCACAGCACGTCTTCCTGCTCCCGCACCAACAGATGGTCAATGCGGCTGCGGTGGCGCAGCTTGACGTCGTGCACATGGCGCAGCCAGTTGTCGGCCAGGCCCACGCGGGTGCCGCGCAAGGCCGCCAGCACACCACCGCAGCCGTAGTGGCCCACCACCATGACGTGCTCCACCTTGAGGTGATCCACCGCAAACTGGAGCACAGACAGGGCGTTCAGGTCGGAGTGCACCACCACATTGGCGATGTTGCGGTGCACAAACACCTCGCCGGGGTCCAGTGCAATGATTTCGTTGGCGGGCACCCGGCTGTCGGAGCAACCGATCCACAGGTACTTGGGCGTCTGCTGGCGCGCCAGTTGGTCAAAAAAACCTGGCCGCTGCTGCTCCATGCGGGCGGCCCACGCCAAGTTGTTGTCGAACAGGTGTTGGAGAGTGTGGGTAGTCATGGCGCGATGGTAGCGGGCAGGTAGCGGGTCCGAGCCTCCCGCTGCCAGGGGATCTGGCAGGGAACCTGACAGGGGCCAGAGCGAGGGTCAGCAGGTCTCGGCAAACAGCTCGCGCCCGATCAGCATGCGGCGGATTTCGCTGGTACCCGCGCCGATTTCATACAGCTTGGCATCGCGCCACAGGCGGCCCAGCGGGTATTCGTTGATGTAGCCGTTGCCACCAAAAATCTGCACGCCGTCACCGGCCATTTTGGTGGCCTGTTCGGCGCACCACAGGATGACGCTGGCGCAGTCCTTGCGCACCTGGCGCACGTGTTCGCTGCCCAGCATGTCCAGGTTCTTGCCGATCTGGTAGCAGAACGCCCGGCCCGCTTGCAGCACGGTGTACATGTCGGCCACCTTGCCCTGGATGAGCTGGAACTCGCCGATGCTCTGGCCAAACTGCTTGCGGTCGTGGATGTAAGGCACCACGTTGTCCATCACGGCCTGCATGATGCCGATGGGGCCGGCAGCCAGCACGGCGCGCTCGTAGTCCAGCCCGCTCATCAGCACCTTGGCGCCCATGTTCAGGCCACCCAGAATGTTCGCCTCGGGCACCTCCACGTCCTGGAACACCATTTCGCCGGTGTGGCTGCCGCGCATGCCCAGCTTGTCCAGCTTCTGGGCTGTGAAGAAGCCCTTCATGCCCTTCTCGACGATGAAGGCCGTCACCCCGCGAGCACCCATTTCGGGTTCGGTTTTGGCGTACACCACCATGGTGTCGGCGTCAGGGCCGTTGGTGATCCACATCTTGCTGCCGTTGAGCAGGTAGTAACCGCCCTTGTCTTCGGCTTTCAGCTTCATGCTGATCACATCGGAGCCCGCGCCGGGTT
Source organism: Burkholderiaceae bacterium (assembly GCA_030695205.1). GTDB lineage: Bacteria > Pseudomonadota > Gammaproteobacteria > Burkholderiales > Burkholderiaceae_C > UBA2334. Next base: position 220,247 of record JAUYTN010000033.1, read on the forward strand.
CGCTCATGGCCAACGCGCCCACGTGCTGACCGTTGACCAGCTTGGGCAGGTACTTTTCTTTCTGGGCCTGTGTGCCGTTGCGCTTGATCTGGTTGACGCACAGGTTGCTGTGCGCCCCGTAACTCAGGCCCACGCTGGCACTGGCACGGCTGATTTCTTCCATGGCCACCATGTGGGCCAGGTAGCCCATGTTGGCGCCGCCAAATTCTTCAGGCACGGTGATACCCAGCACGCCCAGGGACCCCATTTTTTCCCACAGGTCCATGGGGAACTGGTCGGTCTTGTCAATCTCGGCGGCGCGGGGGGCAATTTCGTCGGCGCAAAAGTCGCGCACCGCGTCGCGCAAGGCGTCAATGTCTTCACCGAGTTGGAAGTTCAGGCCGGGCAAATTGGTCATGTGGGGTCTCCTGGTGGGTTGTTTAAATTGATAACAAACAATTAATTGCCATCAAGCGCAAAAAGCATTTTTTATTACAAATTCAGTAGGTTTTTGGCACAGCCATGAGCGTCTGCTGCATCACCGCGCAGGGGGTGCAGCGGCCATCGTCGGCCACATGCGTCACCTCGGCACTGGTCACCATGGTGCGCTTGCCCGCCTTGATGACGCGGCCAGTGGCGTGCAACTCACCGCCCTGGCAGGCATTCAAGAAATTGATCTTGAACTCCACAGTGGTGACCTCCATGCCCTCGGGCGCCACGCTCAGACCCGCGTACCCACCGGCAATATCGGCCAGTGCACCGATGGCACCGCCGTGGTAGCCGCCCTGCTGCTGCGTGACCCGGTCCGAGTACGGCATGGCCAGTGTGACCTCGCCCTCGCCCACGCTCACCAGCCGGGTGCCCAGGTGCTGCATCATCCCCTGGCGGGCCAGGCTTTCGGCCACCCGCGCGAGGGCGGTGGTGGCGGTGGCCATGCTGGCACTGGCGGCGGTGGGGCTGGCGGGCGTTTGGGACATGGGCGTATCTTAATTGACGTTTACGTCAACGTAAACAGATCCAGCGCACAGAGTGTGCTGGCCGCTGCCTCGGGCGGGGTGGGCGTCGCGCCGACACCGTGCCCGGCCTGCACCCCCGGGCACCGGGCACCGGGCGGGCTCACGGCTGGCGGGCGGCCTTGGCCAGCAGCACCTTGGCCTGCTTTTCATGGAGTTTGACCTCGTCCAGGTTCGCTTGCAGGTCGGCCATTTGCTCTTCGAGTTGGCGCTTGTGGTCGGCCAGCACCCGCAAAAACTTCTCCAGCTGCGGCGCGGTGTCGCGCGGGCTGTCGTACATGTCGATGATGTCTTTGGCCTCGGTCAGGGACAGGCCCAGCCGCTTGGCGCGCAGGGTCAGCTTGAGGCGGGTGCGGTCGCGGGCGCTGTACTGCCGCACCCGCCCGCCCGGACCGGTGCGCTCGGGTTGCAGCAGGCCCATGTCTTCGTAGAACCGGATGGCGCGGGTCGTGAGATCAAACTCACGCGCCAAGTCGCTGATGGAAAAGTTGCTGGAAACCATGCGGGCATGGTAGCGGCAATTGGCCGCGCCAAGCGCCCTCCGGAGCAGGAGGGCGAGGGTTGCAAACGCAGGCGGGTGTATAAAGCCAAGGGATCGTCAACCGTCCCGAAACAGGACACACCGCAGCCTCGACGTGAGCACACAACCCGCCACACCCCGCACCGGCCCCAAGGCACCAGCCGCTGGAGCCCCCACCGCGCCGCTGGCACTGCTCGATGCCGCCGCCTTGCCATCGCCCCTGAGCGATGCTGCCGAGGCCCAGCGGGTAGGGGACATCATGACCCTGCACCTGCGCCAGATGGACGTGGCCACCACGCTGGCGCACGCCGCCCAGGAGATGGCCCAGGCCCGGGTATCCAGCCTGATCATCACCCGCCACAAGCTGCCGGTGGGCATCCTCACCGAGCGCGACATGCTGCGCCTGCTGGCCACCCACACACCCACTGACACAACTGTTGCGGTGGTCATGAGTACGCCGCTGTGCACCGCCGGACCCGAAGAACGCTTTGGTGACGTGTGGAGCCGCATGGTCAGCCGCGGGCTGCGGCACCTGGTCATCACCGCGCCCAACGGCACCGCCCTGGGGCTGGTGAGTGAGACCGACTTTCGCAACCACACCGACCGGCACCTGCTGGCTGAGCTGGGGGACCTGTCCGACCTGGTCGAGCGCGACCTGTGCGTGCTCGACCCCGATACCCCCCTGGCCGAGGGCGTGCAGCTCATGCTGCAGCAGCGCAGCACCTACGTGCTGGTGGCACGCAAGCGCAAAGCCCTGGGCATACTGACCGAGCGGGACATTCCCCGCCTCATGACCCTGCCCAACGCCAGCGAGCGAGCGCTGGGCGAATTGGCCACTGCCGTCTTGCACACCGTGGCCGAGAGCGTGTGGATGATGGAAGCCGCCATGCTGATGCAGCGCCTGGAGGTGCGCCATCTGGTGGTGGTCGATGCCAACGGCCTGCTGGTGGGCATGGTGCAAACCCACCGCATCATGACCCGGCTGGGCGAGCATTTGCAGCAGCGCCACATCCACCAGGAGCGCCAGGCGCTGCAACAACGCTCTCAGTTTGCCGAACAGCGCCTGATGCTGGCCGGTGAGGCTGGCCACATGGGCTTTTGGGAGGTGGACTTGCTCACCGGGGCCATGACCCTGAGCGGCTACACCAACACCCTGGTGGGCATGGAGCTGCCCGAGGGCTTGAGCACCTTCCGGGATTTCGGGCAACTCGTTGTGGAGCAAGACAGGCACCTGCTCAGCGGCCTGTTCGCGCGCGCCAGAGAGCCAGGCCATCAGCCTGTGATGGATGTGGAGTACCGCATCCGCCGCGCCAGCGACGGGACGCTGCGCTGTTTACACAGCGTAGGCCAAGCCACCCAGCCCGACGAGGCCGGACTGCCCACACGGGCGCTGGGCGTCACCACCGACATCACCGAGCGCAAGCTGCAACAGGCCCAGCTCGACGACACCCTGACCCTGCTGCGCCAGCGCCAGGCCGAGCTGGAGCACCTGTCGCGCACCATCAACCGCTCGCCGGTGGTTGCGATGACATGGGCCACCACACCGGGCTGGCCGATTTGCTACGTGAGCACCAACATCACCCAGTGGGGCTACAGCGCTGCCGAACTCAAGGCCCAACACACCCCTTACGAGTCCCTGATTCACCCCGACGACCTGGCCGAGGTCAACCGCGAGATCGACCATTTTCTGACCGAGCACCACGACCAGTTCGATCAGAGCTACCGGCTGCGCGCCGCCGACGGGCGCTGGCTGCTCGTCCAGGACCACACCTGGGTGGAGCGCGATGCACAAGGCCGGGTTGAGCGCGTCCACGGCGTGCTGACCGACATCACCGAGCGCAACTGGCTGGAACACATCAGCCGCATCGAGCGCGAGGTGCTGGCCGACCTGGCACGCGGCAGCGACCTGCCCTCGCTGCTGTCGCAGCTGGCCAGGCACCACGAGGCACTCATGCCCGGCGTGTTGGCCTCTGTGCTGCTGCTGGGCCAGTCGGGCCAGACGCTGCACACCGGCGCAGCCCCCAGCCTGCCGCCTGACTTTGTGCAAGCCGTGAACGGCGTGTCCATCGGGCCAGAGGTTGGGTCATGTGGCACAGCCGCATTCACGGGCCGTACTGTGGTGGTCAGCGACATTGCCACCGACCCCCTGTGGGCCAACTACAAAGACTTGGCGAAAGCCCACGGCCTGGCGGCGTGCTGGTCGGTGCCCATCAAAGACGGCCAAGGTTCGGTGCTGGGCACCTTTGCCATGTACACCCTACAGCCCCAGGCGCCCACAGCCGCCCAGGTGGCCGCCATTGAGCGCGGCGCCACCCTGGCGGGTCTGGTCATCGAGCGCGACCGCAACCAGGACATGCTGCGCAAGCTGTCGCTGGCGGTGGAGCAAAGCCCCAACTCCATCGTCATCACCAACCTGAACGCCGAAATCGAGTACGCCAACCAATCGTTTTTCAGCAATTCGGGCTATGCCGCATCGGAAGTCTTGGGTCGCAACCCACGCTTGCTTCAGTCGGGAAAAACCCCCGCCAACACCTACCAGCAAATGTGGGGCACGCTGACAGCGGGCATGCCCTGGAAAGGCGAGTTCACCAACCTCCGCAAAGACGGCAGCGAGTACATCGAGTCGGTGCGCATCTCGCCGGTGCAGCAGGCCAACGGGCAGGTGACCCACTACCTGGCCATCAAGGAAGACATCACCCGCCAAAAACTCGCCGAGCAGCAAATTTACCGGCTGGCCTACTTCGATGTGCTCACCGGTCTGCCCAACCGCCAGCTGCTGACCGACCGGTTCCAGCAAGCGGTGAACATCTCGCGCCGCCAGGGCGCGCCGCTGGCGCTGATGTTCATTGACCTTGACCACTTCAAGCATATCAACGACACCCTGGGCCACAGCGCGGGCGATGAGCTGCTGGTGCAGGTGGCCAGGCGGCTGGAGTCGCTGGTGCGCGCGGGTGACACCCTCTCGCGCCAGGGCGGTGACGAATTCGTGCTGGTGCTGCCGGGGTGCGGCGCTGACGAGGCGCGCGGCGTGGCCCACAAACTGGTGGAGCACAACACCCGCAGCTTCACCGTGGGTGGGCACGACATGGTGGTGACGCTGTCAGTGGGCATTGCCCTGTTTCCCACCGACGGGGCCGACTTTGAAGCCCTCTCCAAAAGCGCCGATGTGGCGATGTACCGCGCCAAAGAAGAGGGGCGCAACACCTTCCGCTTCTTCACGCCCGACATGCAATCGCGCTCGGGGCGCACCCTCATGCTCGAAAACTCACTGCGCACCGCCATGGACAGGGGCGAGCTGGAGCTGGTGTACCAGCCCCAAACCTCGCTGGCCAATGGCGCGCTGGTGGGCGTCGAGGCGCTGCTGCGCTGGCGCCACCCCGAGCTGGGCATGGTGTCACCCGTGGAATTCATTCCGATGGCCGAGTCAAGCGGCCAGATTCTGCGCATTGGCGAGTGGGTGCTGCGCACGGCCGCCCGCCAGGTCAAACAGTGGATGGACGAAGGGCTGGACGCCATCACCCTAGCGGTGAACCTGTCGGCGGTGCAGTTTCGCGACCCTGGCCTGGCCGCCATGGTGGCGCGGGTGCTGCACGACACCGGGCTGCCGCCCACCTGTCTGGAGCTGGAGCTGACCGAAAGCGCCGCCATGGGCGACCCGCTGGGTGCGGTGGTGGCCATGGACGAAATCAGCGCCCTGCGGGTGGCCATGTCGATTGACGACTTCGGCACCGGCTACTCGTCGCTGAGTTACCTCAAGCGCTTCAAGGTGGCCAAGCTCAAGATAGACCAGAGCTTTGTGCGCGACATCACCACAGACCCGGACGACAAGGCCATTGTGGGGGCCATCATTGGCCTGGCCAGCAACCTGGGGCTGCGCACCATCGCCGAAGGGGTGGAGACGCCCGGCCAGCTGGCGTGGCTGCGGCTGCAGGGCTGCGACGAGGCCCAGGGCTACTTTTTCAGCCCGCCGCTGTCACCCACCAACTTGCTGACTTGGGTCCGCGAGCAGGGCCTGCAGCCGGGCCAACTTCCCCACCCCTGAGGGGTCCCAGAAGGGTTCCAGAACGGCCCATCAGGCCAGGCTCAGCCGGTTGCCGCCTTGAAACCGGGCAAAGTTCTGCGCCGCCAGTGCCTCGCTCAGCAGCATGTGGCCGTCGGTACGGCTGCGCGGCACCCAACTGGCAATGCCCACGCTCACGGTGACCAGCTCGGCCACCGCCGACGCAGGGTGCGGGTGGGCCAACTGCTCCACCCGCTCCACCACCCGGCGCGCGGCCTGTGCCGCGCCCTGGCGGTCGGTCTCGGGCATCAGCACCGCCAAGCGGTGGGCACCGTGGCGGGCCACCAGGTCGGTGGTGCGCTTCATGGCCTGCACCACCACCTCGGTCACCGCCTGCAGGCAGGCATCGACCAGCGGCAGCGCCATGTGTGGGGCGTGGTCTGAAAAGTGGTCCAGATCGATCACCATCACCGCCAGAGCCTCCTCGCGGCGAAAGGCGCGAGCCACCTCTTCGTCCAACCGCTGCTCGAAGTAGCGCTGGCTGGCCACCTGCAGCAAGGCATCGTGGCGGGCCTGGTGCTCCAGCTGGTGGGCCATGCTGCGCAGCCGCTGCTCGGCGCTGGCCTGCTCCAGCTGTGCCTCACCCAGAGCCTGGGTTTTGGCCGACAGGTCCTGAAACATCACACCCACCATGTTGAGCACGGCGCGCAGCGCCTGGTCGGCGCCGGGGGAGCGTTCGGCGTGGTCGTGTGCCACCGAGGGCAACACACCAGCCTGCACCTGCGCCATCTGGCGGACCATGGCCGGGTCGGTGCCCAACACATGCAAGCCCACCCATGAGGCCAGAAAACCCATCATCCGGCTGGGCAGATCGGGCAGCTGGTCGCGCCGCCCCCAGATGTCGCGGAGGTTGTGGATGAACTGCTCGTGCTGGCGGCGGTGCAGCGCCACATGCCGCGCATCCAGCCCCACCTGCACCATCAGGGCTTCTTCGGCGGCAAACTGCACCCGGGCATAGGCCATGAGCCTGTCCACTGCCCGGCGCAGCACCCTGGCGCGGCGGTCGGAGGGGAGCGAAAGGTCAAACAAGGTACTGTGCAGCTCATTGAACAGCACCACCAGCGCGCGGTGCTGCTCGTCCAGGGCTGGCAAGCCGGTATTGAAGTGCCGGTCCCACACAAACAAGTCCATGGTGTCTCCTGTCGGCCAGCGCGTGGCCCAAGCGCCGCGCTGGGGGGTTTTATTGTGCGCCCGACGCTGTGGGCACTGTGGCGGCTGTCGCCGCTGCAGAGGCTGTGGGCACAGCCGGTGTTGCGGGGGCTGCCACCGCCCGGTTGCGGCCGCTGCGCTTGGCCTCGTAGAGGGCGGCATCGGCCTGCGCCAGCAGTGCGGCGGCGGCCTGGTCCAGCGGGCCTGGCGGCGGCAGCCCGCTGGCCACCCCCACGCTGAGGGTGACCACCGATGCCGCGTCCGAGGCGGCGTGCGCAATCGCCTGCCCGGCCACGGCCGCCACCACCCGCTGGGCAATCAGCATGGCACCGTCGCGGTCGGTGTCGGGCAACAGCACCACCAGCTCCTCGCCACCGTAGCGGGCCAGAAAATCGGTTCGTCGGTGCAAGGCACCCGCCGCTGCCCGGGCCACGGCCTGCAAGCAGGCGTCACCGGCCTGGTGGCCGTAGGTGTCGTTGTAGCGCTTGAAAAAGTCCACATCGAGCATCAGCAGCCCCAGCGGCTGGGACTGGCGGCGGGCACGGGCCACCTCGTCGAGCAGCCACTCGTCAAAGTAGGGGCGGTTGGCAATTTGCAGCAGACCGTCTGTGCGCGACAGCGCCCGCAGCTGCAGGTTGGCGGCCTGGAGGGCGTCATTGGCCCCGGCCAGCTCGCGGGTGCGGGCCTGCACCCGCTCTTCCAGGTGCCGGTTGGCCTGGACGAGGTCGGCATTTTGCTGCGCCAGCACGTGGTACAGGTTGCCCACCATTTTCAGCAGCGCCTGCATGCCGTGGTCGTGGTGAGACGACTCCAGTTCAAAGGCCTGTGCCGGGTCCAGGCCACCCTCGATGGAGGCCATCTGCCTGGCCATGGCCTGGTCGATGCCCAGGATGTGCAGACCCAGCCACGAGGTCAGAAAACCCATGATGGTCTCGGAGGGCTGGCGCAGCTGGCTGCGCAAGGCCCACATGCTGCGCACCTGCTCCACAAACTGCCGGTGCACGCTGCGGTGCGGCTGCACGTGGCGGTCGTCCAGGCTGCACGCTGCCATCAGCGCCTCTTCGTCGGCAAAGTGGTCGGCCGCATAGGCCAGCAGCCGCTGGAAGACCGCCTCCAGCTGCTCGGCGGGAGTGTCTTCGCCCTGGAAGAGGGTGCGGTTGAGCTCATTGAACAGATCCACCAGGCCGTGGTGCTGGCGGTCCACCTCGGGCAAGCCGGTGATGAAGTTCTGGTCCCAGACGAATGCTTCCATGTGTATCTCCGTGTTCGCGACCTGCGCCGGTGGCCAGGGATCAAGCTGCCCAAGCCTTCACCCTACCAGAGCGGCGGACCGCTGCGGCGCAATTCGGCGCGCCGGGCGGCATGGTCTGGCACCACGCTGGCCACGGTGGCCCAAAACCGGGGGCTGTGGTCCATGTGGCGCAGGTGGCTGAGTTCGTGGGCGACCACATAGTCCAGCACCTGTGGGCTGAACTGCATCAGCCGCCAGTGCAGGCGGATAGTGCCATCGGACTTGGCACTGCCCCAGCGGGTGGCGGCATTGGTCAGCAACAGGCGGCTCCAGCGCACCCGCAACAGGGGGGCAAAGTGGTCCAACCGCTGGGTGAAGTGGGCGGTGGCGGCCTGCGCCACCCAGGCACCCACGGCCCGGCGCCAGACGGCATCGGTCGCATCGGGCGCCAGGTCGGCCCAGAGCTCGTCGTCCAGGCGCTGCACCAGGGGTTGGCCGCGCCGCTGGCGCAAGGTGGCGGTGGGCAGGCTGCCATCGGCGTGGCCCGCACCCGGCACGGCAGGTATACCCCGGCGCAGCCGCAAGCCACCCCCCAGCCAGGGCAAGAGGGCACCGTCTTGCCACACCTGGCGCTGGGTCTGTCGGCTGTGGTGGCGCTCGGCCAGCTGGGCCAGTTTGGCCAGCACCCACGCGGCCTTGGCACGCACCGCGGCATCGGCTGCATGGGCCGGTGTCTGGCGCGGAGCGCTGACTCTCAGGCCGGAGGCGTCAATCGACAGGCCAATGGTCCGCCGCTCGCTGTGGCGCAGCCAGTACGCCACTGGCTGGCCGTTGAGCACCAGCTCGCGGTTGGCCTGGGGGTGGGCCCAGCGGCGCTGCGCCTCGGGGGCGGCAGAGCCCACCAGGGCCTGGCTGCCAGGGGCTCCCATGGGCTTGGCCTAGCGCCCGGTGGGCTGGGCTACCGAGGGCGCAACAGGCGGGTAGGCCTGCGGGTCCAGGCGGCGCATTTCGGTCTCAATCCACTCCTCCACTTCGCGCATCAGCTCATCGGGCTGGCGCCCCTGGGTGGGAATGGGTGGGCCGATGGAAAAGTCCACCACACCGGGGGTTTTGATGAAGGCCTTGCGAGGCCAGCATTTGGCCGATGTGACGGCGATGGGAATGACCGGTGCACCGGTTTCGATGGCCAGGCGTGCGCCACCGTTTTTGTACTGCCCCCTCTGGCCACGGTCGATGCGGGTGCCCTCGGGGAACATGATGACCCAGGTGCCCTGCGCCAGCAGGCGGCGGCCCTGCTCGACCACCTTGTTGAAGGCCTCCCGCCCGCGCGAGCGGTCGATGTGGATCATGTCCATGCGTGCCATGGCCCAGCCAAAAAACGGCACGTAGAGCAGCTCTTTTTTGAACACGTAGGCCAGAGGGTGGGGCATCAGCGCCACCATGGCAAAAGTCTCCCAGGTGGACTGGTGCTTGACCAGCAGCACCGCCGGGCTGGTGGTGCCGGTGGGCAGGTTCTCAAAACCGGTGATGCGGTTGCGAATGCCCAGCAGCACCTCGCCACCACGCACCGCCACCTTAAGCCATCCGGCACACAGCCAGTACACCCGCGCCGGGCTGAGAAAGGGCGACGTGATCACCACCACCGTGGCCCACGGGATGACGGTCACGCCCATCCACAGAAAATGAAGCAGGGATCGAAGGAACAGCATTTTTATCAATCAAAAGTGGCTTTTGCGCTTGATGCGAAACAACAGTTAGCTATACCCAGCAAGACCGCAGCGTCAGTGGACCAGGCTGTCCGCAAAGGCCTGAAGGTCGGTGTGGACCTGGGTGCCCACAGGCAAGCCCTCGGGCAGGCTGCCGTCGCGGTGCACCCAGGAGTTGCCGGTCAGCAGCAGGTGCGGCTGGCACCCGGCGGCGGCGGCGGCCTGGGCGTCCCACACCGAGTCACCCGCGGCAGGCATGTCTTTGAGCGATACGCCGTAGCGCTCGGCAATTTGCAGGTAGAGACCGGGTGCGGGCTTGCGGCAGGTGCAGGCATCGTCGGGCACATGGGGGCAAAAAAACACCGCCTCCACCCGCCCTCCCACGGCCGCCAAGGCCTTGTGCATCTTGGTGTGAATGGCGTTGAGCACGACCAGATCCAACAACCCGCGTCCAATGGCTGGTTGGTTGCTGGCAATGACCACCCGCCACCCCGCCTGGTTCAGACGGGCCACCGCCTCCAATGCACCGGGCAGGGGCTCCCACTCCTCGGGGGAGGTGATGAAATCGCTGCGCGCTCGGTTGAGTGTGCCGTCGCGGTCCAGGATCAACAGCTTCATGGGGTGTCCTTGTCAGGAGGCGCATCGGCAGACGCGGGTGGGGGCGTGCCAGGCGGCAGCCCGTCCAGGGACCAGCCCGTCACCCACCAGCCACTCCAGCGCCCAGGGGCAATGTGCAGGAGCACCTGCTCGGGCTGGCGCAGCAAGGCGTCGCTGGGCGAGGCAATCAGCACGGTGTGCAAGCCGCCCTGGGCCGGCCAGTCCAGGTACAGGCGCGCACCGCCGGCCGAGCGCACCGAGGGCGCCACGGGTTTGAGGCCCACCAGGCGCAGCACCTGGGGCTGCGCTGCCTGAACCCCCTGCACATTCAGCTGGGCGCGCAGGGCCTGGGCACTGCCCGCCAGCCACAGCACCACCCACACCACCACCGCCGCGGGCAGCAGCCAGCGGGGCAAGGGGCCGGGCTTGCGCACCAGCCACCAGGCCAACAAGCCAAACAGCAGGCCACCCAGCGCCACCAGCACCACACTCAGCCACAGGGAGGCGGGGTCGCTCGCTGGGCTCAGGGCGGGCGGCAAAGGCTGGGGCAAGCGCTCCACCTGCCGCTGCAGCCACCAGCGCAGCCCCACCCACAGCACCACCGGGCCCACCCACAGCGCCAGCAGGACGCGCTGGCGCAGCCCGGCCGTCCGTGCGCTGGTGCTGGGGTCAGGCGTGGCGGGTGTGGCCATGTCAGGCAGCCAGACGCCCGACCTCGGCCACCCGGTTCATGGCCAGATGCAGGGTTTTGAGCAAACCCAGGCGGTTGGCCTTGAGGGCGGGGTCGTCGGCGTTGACCATGACACCGTCAAAGAAGGCATCGACCGGGGACCGCAGCGCGGCCAGGGCTTGCAGGCTGGCGGTGTAGTCGCCAGTGGCAAAGGCAGCATCGGCCTGCGGGGCCACCTGGCCCAGGGCAGCCGCCAGTGCCTGCTCGGCGGCTTCTTGCAGCAGCGCGGGGTCCACCTGGGCCAGCACCTCGCCGTCGGCTTTTTTCAGGATGTTGCCCACCCGCTTGTTGGCCGCAGCCAATGCAGGCGCTTCGGGCAAGGCGGCAAAGGCACGCACCGCCTGCAGGCGCCGGGCAATGTCGGCCAGGCGCTGGGGGCGCAGGGCCAGCACGGCATCCACTTCCTGGGCGCTGTAGCCCTGCTCGCGCAAGCTGCCGCTGATGCGGTCGTAAAGAAACGTCGGCAACGCCTCCTCAACCCCAGCAAGTGCACTCACGACTTGACGTTGTGCAGCCTGCAGCCAATGTCCTAAAGCGTCATTGACCAATTCATGCACACCGATGGGCAAATCCTTTTCCACCAGCATGCGCACCACGCCCAGCGCATGGCGGCGAAGGGCAAACGGGTCCTTGTCGCCGCTGGGCAGTTGGCCAATGCCGAACAGGCCCACCAGGGTCTCCAGCTTGTCGGCCAGCGCCACCACCACGCCCACGGCGTTGCGGGGCAGCTCGTCACCGGCAAAGCGGGGTTTGTAGTGGTCCTCGATGGCGTCGGCCACGGTGTCGCTCAGGCCGTCGTGGCGGGCGTAGTAACCGCCCATGATGCCTTGCAGCTCGGGGAACTCACCCACCATGTCGGTCAACAAATCGGCCTTGGCCAGACGTGCGGCCTGAACAGCTTGGCGAGCAAGTTCTTCCCCTCCCAACTGAAACCCGATGCCGCGTGCAATGGCGCACACGCGCTCCATGCGCTCGCCCTGGGTGCCCAGCTTGTTGTGGTACACCACTTTGGACAGGCTGGGCACACGCGATTCCAGGGTCTTTTTGCGGTCCTGGTCGAAGAAGAACTTGGCATCGGCCAGACGCGGACGGACCACGCGCTCGTTACCGCCAGTGACGGCGCTGGCATCTGCCGGGCTGATGTTGCTGACCACCAGGAAGCGGTTGGTCAATTTGCCTGCGGCGTCCAGCAGCGGGAAGTACTTCTGGTTGGCCTTCATCGTGAGGATCAGGCACTCCTGCGGCACGGCCAAAAATTCGGACTCGAACTGGCACAGCAGCACATTGGGCCGCTCGACCAGCGCGGTCACTTCGTCCAGCAGGGCGTCGTCTTCAATGGGCTTGCATCCGCCTCCCACCTCGGCGGCCTTGGCAGCGAGTTGGCGGGCAATCTCGGCCTTGCGCGCGGCAAAGCTGGCAATCACCGCGCCGTCGCGGGCCAGGATCTCGGCATAGGCATCGGCGTGCGCCAAGGGCACGGGGTCGATGGCCGCTTCAAAGCGGTGACCGTGGGTGGTGTTGCCTGCGTGCAGGCCCAGGGCGCTCACGGGCACCACATCGGCACCGTGCAGCGCCACCAGGCCGTGTGCGGGGCGCACGAAGCTGACGCTGGTCCAGCCGGGGAGTTCACAGCCGCTTTGCAGCTGGTAGCTCATGACCTTGGGAATGGGCAGCTTGGCAATGGCTTCGTTCAATGCCTTTTGCAAACCAGCGGTCAAATCCACACCGGGCACCACGCTTTGCAGGAACAGGGCCTCGGCCTTGCCGTCGGGCTGGCGCATCAGGCTGGCCACCACCGCAGCGGGGTTGGACACATCCACCCCCATGCCGCCCAGGCGCTTGAGCAGTGCGGGCGTGGCATTGCCTGCCGCATCCAGACCCACGGCCACGGGCATGAGCTTCAGGGTTTGGGGTTTGTCGGCAGCGCGCTGAGCCACAGCGGTGACGTGGGCCGCCAGGCGGCGGGGTGAGGCAAACGCGGTCAGCACCGCATCGGCAGCGGCCAGGCCTTGGGCCTGCAACTGCTCCAGCAGCACAGCAGCAAAGGCATTGCCCAGCTTGTTCAAGGCTTTGGGCGGCAATTCTTCAACGAAGAGTTCCACCAGGAGGTTTTGGGACAGGGGGTTTGGGGTCGTCATGGAGGGTGCTCCGCTCGCGTCAGGCGGCTTTTTTGTCTGTGGTTGCGGCCATCTGGGCGACCCACTCGCGTGGCGCCATGGGAAAGCCCAGGCGCTCGCGGCTGTCGTAATAGCTTTGTGCCACGGCACGGGCCAGGTTGCGGATGCGGCCAATGTAGGCGGCCCGCTCGGTCACGCTGATGGCACCGCGTGCGTCCAGCAAATTGAAGCTGTGGGCGCATTTGAGCACCTGCTCGTAGGCCGGCAGCGCCAGTTGCTGCTCCATCAGGTGTTTGGCCTGTTTTTCGTGGGCGGCAAAGGCGGTGAACAGAAAGTCGGCATCGGAGTGCTCGAAGTTGTAGGTGGACTGTTCCACCTCGTTTTGTTTGTACACATCGCCGTAGCTGAGCTTAGAGCCATCGGCGCCTTCGGTCCATGTCAGGTTGTAGACGTTGTCCACGCCTTGCAGGTACATGGCCAAGCGCTCCAGGCCGTAGGTGATTTCGCCGGTAGCGGGCTTGCAGTCGATGCCGCCCACCTGCTGGAAGTAGGTGAACTGCGTCACCTCCATGCCATTGAGCCACACCTCCCAGCCCAGGCCCCAGGCGCCCAGCGTGGGGTTTTCCCAATCGTCTTCCACGAAGCGGATGTCGTTTTTTTTCAGGTCAAAGCCCAGGGCTTCCAAACTGCCCAGGTACAGCTCCAGGATGTTGGCCGGGGCGGGCTTCAAGACCACCTGGTACTGGTAGTAGTGCTGCAGGCGGTTGGGGTTTTCGCCGTAGCGGCCGTCTTTGGGGCGGCGGCTGGGTTGCACGTAGGCGGCCTTCCAGGGCTCGGGGCCAATGGCGCGCAAAAATGTGGCAGTGTGGCTGGTGCCCGCACCCACTTCCATGTCATAGGGCTGGAGCAGGGCGCAGCCCTGGGCATCCCAGTAGGACTGCAGGCGAAGGATGATTTGTTGGAACGTGAGCATGGGGCGCAGCGATAAAAAAACCCGCGAGAAGGCAGCGGGCGCAAGCGCATCATTTTAGGGGCCTGCGCGGCCACACCGCACCCCACAGCAGCAGCAGCACCGCCGACCAGAACACAGGCCCGTGCCCCCAGCGCGCCGCCCAATGGGCATAGGGAGTGAGCCCACTGCGGCCTTGCACGGTGGCGGCCAGGGTGCCACGGGTCATGCGCGGCTGGGCGTGGGTCACGCGGCCAGTGTGGTCAATGACCACCGTGGCCCCGGTGTTGGTGGCCCGCACCATGGGGCGGCCCAGCTCCAGCGCCCGCAGCCGCGAGATGTGCAGGTGCTGGTCCAGCGCCACGGTGTTGCCAAACCAGGCCAGGTTGCTGAGGTTGACCAGTACCGTAGGAGCCGACCCGGCGTGCACAAAGCCCCGCGCCAGCTCCTCGCCAAACAGGTCTTCGTAGCAAATGTTGGGCGCAATGCGCTGGCCACCCCACTCGAACGGTGCCTGGCCGAGCTTGCCCCGGTTGAAGTCCCCCAGCGGAATGGCCATGAGGTCCACGAACCACCGGAACAGCGGCGGAACGAACTCGCCAAACGGCACCAGATGGTGCTTGTCGTAGCGGTACACCGGGCTGCCCTGGGCCTCCAGGTCGGGCTTGTCCAGCTGCTGGGGAGACTCTCCCTGGCCCAGGCGGGCCTGAGCCAGCCAGGCCTGGCGGGGGGTGATGGCCCAGGCCCCGTTGGCGTAGCCCTCGTGAGGATTGCCCAGCGGCAGCCCCAGCAGCACCGCATGCCCCTGGTCAGCCACCTCCTGCAGCAGCGGCTGCCAGAACTGGCCACCCAACTGCTGGGGCAGCATGGGCAGCGCCGTTTCGGGCGCCACCACCAAACCGCCCGACGGCACAGGCACCGCACCACCCAGGTGGCGGCCGTACCAGTCCAGCGCCTCAGGCACGCCCGATTCGGACTCGAACTTGCGGTCCTGGGAAATGTTGCCCTGCAGCAGCAGCAGAGGCAAATCGCCATGGGGCCGCGTCAGCTCGGGCAGGCTGGCCCGCCACTGCGGACCCAACGCCAGCGCCAGCGGCACGGCCAGCACCAGCGCCCCGGCCGCCACCCGCACCCACCGCCTCAGTGGCGCACGCCGCCCTGCACCCATGGAGCACCACTGCCCACGCCCAGCCAGGCCCACACCACCGGCCACCACCGCCGCCGCACCGGCCGCCACCGCTCCCATGCCGTACACCCCAACCCAGGGGGCGAGCCACGACAGGCTATCCACGTGTGCATAGCCCACCGACCCCCACGGGAAACCGGTGAACAATGCCCCCCGCGCCAACTCAGCCAGGGTCCAACAGGCCGCCCACAGCAACGCATTTAAAAATATAGCTACAAATCCATACCCATTAAGCGATAAAGCCTTAAAAAGCATCAAAACCAAGCTGTAGTACAGCGCCAGGGCTGCGGCCAGGGCCACCACCGCAGCGGCCGCCAGCGGGGCCGACAAGCCGCCATAGGTGTGCATGGACACAAACAGCCACCAAAAGGTGGCCGACAGCCATGCGGTGGCAAACAGCCAGGCCAGCAACCCGGCTGCGCGGATGCTGGGCGCCGCCCGCACCAGACACACCAGCAGCGCCATGGCCAGCACCTGCAGCAGAGGCCAGGGCTGGCCGGCCTCGGGGCGCCACAGGACGGCCCACCCCTGGTGGCTGCTCAGCCAGTCGGCATCGGCCACGCCCCAGGGCCAGGCCAGCGCCAGCGCCTGGCTCCCGCCAGCCACAGCGGCGAGCAACCACTGCACCCAAGCGGGCCTGGCCTGCCGGGAAAGGGCATGCCCGGCCTGCGGGAGCAGTCTCGCCAGGGTGGCCACTCAGTCGGTGGCCTCAGGGCGACGGGCCTTGAACCACTTGACCGCACCGCTGCGGACCAGCAACACCTCGAAGCGCCAACCTTGCAGGATGTGGTGGTCGCCGCGCTGGGGCAGCTGCCCCATTTCGTGGGCCACCAGACCGCCGACGGTGTCCACCTCGGCGTCCGAGAGCTGAAGGTCAAAGGACTCGTTGACGCGGGCAATGGGGGTATCGCCGCTGACACGCCAGGTGCCATCGGCCAGGAAGAAGATGTCGCCGTCGTCTTCGTTTTTGTCGAACTCGTCTTCGATTTCGCCAACGATTTCTTCCAGCACGTCCTCGATGGTCAGCAGGCCGGCAACGCGCCCAAACTCATCGATCACCACCGCCAGGTGGTTGCGATTGCCCCGAAAGTCGCGCAGCAAATCGTTGAGCCCCTTGGATTCGGGCACAAACACCGCGGGCCGCAGCAGCGCCCGCAGGTTGAGCTCGGGCGCACGCTGCAGCTTGAGCAGGTCTTTGGCCAGCAAGATGCCAATGATGTTCTCGCGCTCGCCCTCATACACCGGAAAACGCGAGTGAGCGGTGTCGATGACGGTATAGAGCAGCTCGTCGTAGGGGGCGTCGATGTCGAGCACATCCATGCGGGTGGAGGCCACCATCACGTCACCTGCGGTCATGCTGGCCATGCGCAGCACACCCTCCAGCATGATGCGCGACTCGGTGTTGATGAGGTGGCGCTCTTCCGCCTCGGAGAGGCTGGCCATCAGCTCCTCGGTGGAGTCGGGGCCAGGGTGGAGCAATTCGGCCAGCTTCCTCAGCAGGCTGCGCTTGTCAACCGGACGGGGTGGAGAGCTGGAGCGGTGCCTGGGTGGCGTGGGCGAAGCCGCAGGGTGGGGGTCGGACACAGTGCAAGCACGAAGTTGGGACGGTCTTTAGGATACCGCATGCCCTACCCGCTCAGCCACTGGCGCACCATGTGCACCCGGCGCTTCCAGCGGTAGTCGGAGCGGGCCAGCTGCTCTTGCAACACCTCGCCCAGCAGGGTGTCAAAGTTGGCAGGGGGCAGCTGCAGCAGGGCCTCGGTTTCGGAGCCGTCGCGCACCAGGCGGGCACCGGCCCCGGCCGCGATGGACAGCATGGCCTTGTTCTCGGTCAGCGCATGGATGAGCAGCTGCTCCACCCCCTGGTTGCGGGCATGGATGACCGCCCGCTCGAACAGGCGCTTGCCATAGCCCCGACCGCGCACATGGCGCAGCACGCTCACCCCAAACTCGGCGCAGCTTGGGCGCTGGGGTGCGTCGGCATAGGCCAGGTGGGCCATGGCCAACAGCTCCAGGCGGCGGTTGACAATGCCAAACACATCGTCGCGACCAAATTTGATGCCATCGACGTAGCGACGGATGTGCGCGTCGCCCGCCGCATAGCCAAAGCGCAGGTAGCGGTCTTCGGGCGCCAGGGCCAACAGATGACGGGCCACCCGCTCGCGGTGGGCTGGCCCCATGGAACGGATCAGCACAAGGGGCTGGGCAGGGGTACTGAGAAGACTCATGCGAAGACTCCGGTGATGACTAGGGTTTACCCTTATACGCGACTTGTCGGCCACGGTTGGGGGTTGTCCCCTAATCACCACAGCGGCGCGGGAGGTCAAACCGGCACGTGACTGTCCAGCCAGCGCAGCACATCGGCCAGCACCCGGGGGTCGTCCACCAGGGCCACATGCCCCACATGGGGCAGCTCGCGGGCGGCGGAGCCTGGCAGCACCGCCGTGCCCAGCGGGAACACGATGTTGTCGCCCCCTGAGTGCCAGCAGGTGAAGAGCCGCGCACGCTGCGGCGGTTCGGCCGCAGCCAACTCGCACAGCCAGGGGCTGGCCAGGCGCATCTGGTGCACGTTGGTGCCCAGGCCCCAGCGCGCCAGCCAGGTGCCCTGGTGCGGCGTGCCGATGGTGAACACATGGGCGACCCGCTCGCCGTTGCCCGCGCCGGAGCGCAGCCAGGCGCGCACGGCCAAGCCACCCATGCTGTGCGCCACCACCAGTGGGGGCTGCCCGGTCTGAGCCGTCAGCCGGGCCACCGCGGCCTCCAGGGTGGGCACGTAGTCGTCGATGGAACCCCACACCGGCTCCAGGTTCACCGCCTCCACCGGGTGGCCACGCTGGGCCAGCACCTGGTGCCAGTGCTGCCAGAGCCCCCGGTTGCACAGGTAGCCGTGCACCAGCAGCACGCCGCGCGGCGGCTCGTTGGCCATGGCCAGCGGCGGCTGGTGGCGCCAGGCCCAGGGCTGGCGCCAGGCAAACACCGCCGTGGCCGAGCGGAACTCACCCGCGATGGCCCGCAGCAGGCCCCCTGTGGACCACGCGGCCACGCCCTGGACGGCGTTGACCGCATAGGCCAGCACGAACTGGACCCACACCACGGCGGCCACCGTGCCCAATGGCAACAGGCCCCAGGCGGCCGACACCGTGTCTGACGTCCAGCCCCAGGCCGCCAGGCCCACACCCAGGGCCAGACACCACACTACTGCGGCCTGCTGCAGCGCAGCCACCACCGAAAACCGTGGAATTGGTCCTGACTCACCTGTTGCCCCGCTCACGCCAGTGCCTCCGGCTGGCCACCCAAACGGGTCACCAGTTGCTGGGTCAGCCGGTTGACCAGCCCGTAAATGGACAGCTGCGGGTTGGCCCCTATGCTGGTGGGGAAGAGCGAGCCGTCGTGCACCGACAGGTTGGCCACCTGCCAGTGCTGACCATCGGGCCGCACCACACCGTGGGTAGGAGTTGCCGCCATGCCGCAGCCGCCCATGACGTGGGCACTGACCACCCGGGTCTGCAGCGGCACCATGGACAGGCGGCCAATCGCGTCCTTGGCCTCGGCCCATGAGGTGTAGGGCTGCGCCTGCTCGTGCACCGGCATGACCTGGCGGGCCCCGGCCGCGAACTGGATCTCGGCCATACTCAGCAGGGCTCGGCGCGCACCGGCCATGACAAAGTCGTTGAGCGGGTAGTCCAGCAGCGGGCTGCCATCGCCGCGCAGGCGCACCTGCCCGCCGGAGGATTCGGGCGCAAAGCCATCGCGCAGCAGCGCCAGCAAAATGTGCTGGTGGGCAAAGGTCTTGAGCATGGCCGTCTGCGCCTGGCCAAAGCCGGGGATGCTGGAGGCAAAAATCAGCGGGTGTATGGGCGGCGCCTCCAACTTGTAGCCCATGGGGCCGTCAATGGGCTGGGTCTCCAGAAAGTGGTCGGAGTAGATGGTTTGTGGCGCACCGGCCCAGCCCTCGACCCGCTCATCCATGGTGGCCGCACTCATCACCACCGGGTGCAAAAACGTCCGTTGGCCCAGGCGGCCGTGGGGGTCGGGCAGGGCCGAGCGCAACATAAGCGCTGGCGAATTGATGGCACCTCCGGCCACCACATAATGCATGGCCTTTATTTCAATAGCTGAAGAACCATTTATATCAAGCGTTAAATGGCTTTTTGATGATGAAAACTCCGCCACCAGAGACTGCACCTGACCCTGCACCACCATCAGCCGCAGCGCCCGGGTGTTGACCAGCAGCGTGGCCCCGTGGTCCAGCGCAGTGGGCACGCCGGTCAGCAGCTGCGACTGCTTGGCGTTGGTGGGGCAACCCAGCCCGCAGGAACCCAGGTTCCAGCAGCCTTTGACGTTGCGGGCAATGGCGGCGGCCTCCACCCCAAGGCGTGCCGCGCCCACGCGCAGCAGGTCGTTGTTCAGGTTGGGGGTGACCAGCCAGGGCGCGATGCTCAGTCGGCGCTCGGCCTGCTGAAAGTAAGGCGCCAGCTCGTCATCGGTCAGCTCCGTCAGGCCAAAGTGCTGCCGCCAGTGCGCCAGCGTGTCAGACGGGGTGCGAAAGGAGCTGGTCCAGTTGACGGTGGTCGAGCCGCCCACGCAGCGGCCTTGCAGGATGTTGATGGCTTTGTCGGAGGTTTTGCGCGCGGCACTTTCCTGGTAAAGGGTGGGGTAGGCCTCACTCTCCAGCTGGTTGAAATCGCGGCTGGTTTTGAGCGGGCCTTCTTCGAGCATCACCACCCGCAGGCCGGCGCGGGCCAACAGCTCGGCGGTGATGCCACCGCCCGCCCCCGTGCCCACCACCACCACATCGCACTCCAGCCGCTCGGGCGGACGGGAGGTGTGGCCCAGCACTTGCCAGCCAGAGGCAAGGCCTTGGACCCAGGGATCGGGCAAAGAACTCATATCACCAGCGGGCCGGGGTAGTCCAGCACCGTCCATGTCGAGGGATCGGAAAAATAGGCCACACCCACCAGGTCGTGCAGCGCCAGGTAGCTTTGCACCCGCAAACTCACCCGGCTGCTGCGCATGTCTTGCAAGGCTGCGTGCAGCTCGGGGATGGAGGCCTGGGGCCAGTCGGTGGACAGCCCGGCCAGTGTGCGACGGCCCACCGCAGTGGACAGCAGCATCAGCAACTGCGAGAGCTCGTGCTGGGCATGCTCGGGCAGGGCCAGCACCGCCACGTGCAGCCGCTCGACCAGGCCCTGCAGGGCCATGTCGCGCGCAGCGGGCTCGGTGGGCAGTGCGCCGTCCAGAAACGCCCGCCCCAGGGCCTGCCACACCGAGGTGGCCCCGCGCGAAAACCCCGCGCGCTGCCAGCCGGGTTCCATGGCCACCAGCAGCCCGCCACCCAGTGAGAGCGCCACAGCCGAGGCCAGGCTCAATTGCATCCATCGTCGTCGGTTCATGGCGGCACTGTGCCACGCCAGGCGCCACCAGGGCTAGGCTGGTGGCTCTACTCTGTGTCGCGCACAGGCCAGCCAACTGGCCAACAATGGCGGCATGAGTACCGCCGCCGACACCCTGCGCGCCCACCTTGCCCAGGTGGAGCACCTGCGAGACACCGCCCGCACCGCCCCCGCCCCGCTGGCACAGGCCCTGGCCGGAGTGCGCAGCGTGCAGGTGCGGCGCTTTCATGCCACCTATGCCGACTTTCTGGACAGCCCCCGCCACGGCCAGGCTGCGCAGTTCTTTCTGACCGAGCTGTACGGCAGCCACGACTACCGCGAACGCGATGCCCAGTTCGCCCGCATTGCCGGGGCCATCGAGCGGCTGTTTCCCGCCAAGGTCATGACGCTGGCGCTGCAGCTGGCTGAGGTCCACGCCCTGACCGAGTCCCTGGACTGGCAGCTGGCCCTGGCCTGGGCCGACCAAGGCCCCCTGCCCGCGACCGCCGCGCCGCAGCAGCTGGCCGCCCGCTACCTGGCAGGCTGGCGGCAGGTGGGTCGCACAACAGACCGCGACCGCCAGCTGCGGGCCGTCATGGCGCTGGGCTGGCACCTGGCCGAGGTGGTGCGCATTCCGGGCCTGCGCATGGCGCTGCGCCTGATGCGCCGCCCCGCCCAGGCCGCCGGGCTGGCCGCCCTGCAAACGGTGCTGGAAAACGGCTTCGACGCGTTCACCTCCATGGGCGAGCCCCACAGCTTTCTGGACGAGGTGCAGCGGCGGGAGTCGGACTGGATCGCCCATTTTTTCAGCGCACCGCTGCCCGAGGCGGTGCAGCGGCTGGGCGCTGCGCTGCAGGGCACCGCCGACCCCCATGCCCCGGTCTGAGCTTTGGGCGACAAAGCCCTAGGGCTTGCCCTGACCTGTGGGCAAGCCCACGCGCCAGACAATGCTCCCCCACAGGAGACGCACATGGAATCCAAACCCTGGCTCAACAGCTACCCCCCCGGCGTGCCCCATGAAGTGGACACCGCCCAGTACACCTCGCTGGTCGATCTGCTGGAAGAGAGCTTCAAGAAAAACGCCAAGTCACCGGTATCGGTGTGCATGGAAGAGTGGATGAGCTACGGCCAGCTGGACGTGCAATCCGCTGCCATTGGCGCCTGGCTGCAGGCGCAAGGCCTGGAGCCAGGCGCCCGCGTGGCCCTGATGATGCCCAACGTTCCGCAGTTCATGGTCAGCATGGCGGGCATTTTGCGGGCGGGTTACACCTGCGTGAACGTCAACCCCCTCTACACCGCCCGCGAACTGGAACACCAGCTCAAGGACTCGGGGGCCGAGGCCATCATCCTGCTGGAGAACTTTGCCACCACCCTGGAAGAGGTCATTGGCCACACACAAATCCGCCATGTGGTGCTGGCCTCGTTTGGCGACCTGCTGGGCTTTTGGTACGGCCACTGGATGACGTTTGCGGTGCGCCACCTGGCCAAAATGGTGCCGGCGTTTCGCCTGCCGCTGCAGGCCCCGCAGGGCAGCGTGCAGGTGGTGACCTTCAAAACCGCACTGTCCGACGGCGGCTCCCGCAGCCTGAAGCGGGTAACCACCACCCACGACAGCGTGGCGTTTTTGCAGTACACCGGTGGCACCACCGGCCTGTCCAAAGGCGCGGTGCTGACCCATGGCAACGTGATTGCCGCCACCTTGCAGGCGGAGGCCTGGTTCACCCCGGCGCTGCACCGCATCGCCCACATCCGCGAGGCCAATTGCATCGCGGCCCTGCCGCTGTACCACATCTTTGCGCTCACGCTGTCGCTGCTGACGCTGCGCTGGGGGGCGCACATGACGCTGATTCCCAACCCGCGCGACATCCCCAAGTTTGTCGAGGTGCTGAAAAAACGCCCATTCCACCTGCTGCCCGCCGTCAACACGCTGTTCAATGCGCTGCTACAAAACCAGCAGTTCCGCAATCTGGACTTTTCACAGCTGATGGTGTCGCAGGCCGGGGGCATGGCCGCGTCGGAAGGCACCGCCAAACACTGGCTGGCTGTGACGGGCTGCCCCATGATCGAGGGCTGGGGCATGAGCGAAACCTGCGCCATCGGCACCAACAACCCGGTCACCAACCGCGGGTTCAGCGGCACCATTGGCCTGCCGCTGCCAGGCATCTCCATCGCCATCAAGGACGATGATGGCAACTCGGTGCCGCTGGGCGAGTCAGGCGAAATCTGTATCAAAGGGCCCAACGTCATGGTGGGTTACCACAACCAGCCGGACGAAAACGCCAAAGCATTCACCGCCGACGGCTACATGCGCACCGGCGACATCGGCATCATGGACGCCCAGGGCTACACCAAGATCGTGGACCGCAAGAAGGACATGATCATCGTCTCGGGCTTCAACGTCTTCCCCAACGAGCTGGAAAACGTTATCTCGCTGTGCCCCGGCGTGGTGGAGTGCGCAGCGGTGGGTGTGCCCGACAGCAAATCGGGCGAAACCATCAAGGTGTTCATCGTCAAGGACGACCCCACCCTGACGGAAGAGCAAGTGGCCGCCTACTGCCACGACAACCTGACCGGCTACAAGCGGCCCAAATACATCGAGTTCCGCGACGAGCTGCCCAAAACCAACGTGGGCAAGATTCTGCGGCGCGAGCTGCGCAGCAAGGCCTGAGGACGAGTGCGGAGAATTCAACGTCGCGCTCGTGAACATCGTCAAGCTGGCTGCTGCGCTGGGGTTGAGCGTAGAAGCTTTGATGAAAGAGGCTGGTCTTTGAAACCTCAATCTCATGTCTGCCCGTGGTAAAACCGACTAGACTTGTTCCACAAACCAGACAACTCAATGGGTACTTGTCATGCAAGTGGTGAATTTCTCCGAGGCCCGCAACAGCCTCAAAACCGTGATCGACCGGGTGATAGACGATGCCGACTACACCGTCATTGCCCGTCGCGATGCCCCGGATGCGGTGGTGATGTCGCTGGACACGTTCAACAGCCTGATGGAAACGGTGCACCTGCTGAAATCCCCCGCCAATGCAGCACACCTGGCCACCTCCGTGGCACAGCATCGGCAAGGAAAATTGTTGAGCAAGGCGCTGGTCGATGCAGGGTGAGACCAAGCTGGTTCAACTCACCTGGACGCTGGCGGCTTGGGGCGACTACGAATACTGGCAAGGCCAGGACAAGAAGACACTGAGGCGCATCAACACGCTGCTCAAAGACTGCTTGCGGCACCCGTTTGAAGGGATAGGCAAGCCAGAACCCCTGAGGGAAAACCTGTCCGGCTATTGGTCACGGCGCATCGATGACACACACCGGTTGGTGTACGCCGTGGATGGCCCGGCTCTGGTGGTGATTGCCTGCCGCTACCACTACCAGTGAGCCCCCCGCAGCGGGGGCTGCTCCAGAGGGCCCCGGACAGCGTCAGGCAGCGCTGAAGTTGAGGGCGTGCTTGAGCAGCCAGGGCCGCATCTTCAAATCTTCGTGAATGACGTGGTCCACCAGCCAGGCACGCAGCAGGGCGACCACTTCGTCCGCGATGTCCTGTCCCCAGCGGGCTTCGATGTCGTCCCGGCAGTGGTTGAGCTGCTCGTTCAACTTCTGGTGGGAGGAGTGCATGCCGTCCATGCCGGGGCAGCCCGCCGCCCGGCCAATGCGCTCTTCGGTCTCGAAGTGCATCAGCCCGTACTGGGCCAACTCGTCCAGGGCGTTCAAAACGGCGTTGCGGTCGCTGCTGCGCAAGGCAGCTTCGGTCTCGTTGATGAGTGTCACCAGGCGCTGGTGATCTTGGTCAATCACCTCGTTGCCCACGCTCATTTTGGGGGTCCATTGCAAAGCCATCGCGGTCCTTTCGGTCAGAAAAATGGGCAGCCAGGCCCCGGGCCATCAGGCCCCGTGACACTTCTTGAACTTTTTGCCGCTGCCGCACCAGCACGGATCGTTGCGGCCGGGGGTGGCCGTTTTGAGGAAGGTACCCACCCGTGGCCCCAGGCTGCGCCAGATCTGGCGGATGTCGTACACCGCCCACAGCGCGTCGCCAAAGGCCGACAGGCGCTCCTCGCTCACGCTGGGTGGGCCGTCCTCGTCGTGCATGTTCTCGGTGGGGGTGGCGGTGTCGTCCTCCGTCAGGGCCACGATTTTCTGCAGCGACTCATCCAGCCAGCGCGCCACCTCGGGGTCGCGGGGGGCGGCCCAATCCTCGGACCAGCTCTCCACCGCAAACATGAAGCCCAGCGCCCAGATCTGGCCAAACGAGGGCAGACCCACATCGGGCTGATCGGCGGCTAACGCCGCCTGCTCGCTGTCGGGCAGGCAGGCAATGGCACCTTTGACGTCCATGATTTCAGGCGAAAACGCGCGCTCGTCGGCCAGAGATTCCACCCGAACGTCCAGGCTGCGGGCCAGTTCTTCGCGGCGGCTCGTCCACAGCGCTTTGAACTGGGCGCGCTGCTCCAGACTGGCAAAGATCGCCACCTCGTCTTCGAACTCGGGCAACAGCGCGGCCAGCGCGTCTTCGTCGGGAATGGGCTCCCGGCAGCAGATGACACCGGCCAGAAAGCCCTCGCAGAACTCCCACTGAGGCACATCCTCTTCGCGGCTGCGCAGGTCGTCCAGGATGGCGTCGAGGGTGTCGAAGTCGTCGGATTGCAAGCCCACGGCAGTCGGGGCATCGGGCTGGGGGGTGGGGTTGTCGAGGGTGGTCATGTGGTTTCCAGTCAATGGTGGGGATCAGGTGCCGGTCCAGGTGCGGCCCACCCACACCCCCAGCGTGGCCAGGCGCTTGTGCAGGCGCAGCACCGCCCGGTCTTTGCTCAGCAGCACCACCGACAGGGGTGCTGGGCGCGCAACAGACAGCGGCGGCGGGCAGGCATGGGCCGCGGCCAGGTCGATGAACTTCTGGTCGTCGGCATCGGTGCAGGTGAAGCGGGCTTTCGGCGCAGGCGGGCACAGGGTCACGGCGCGGTCGTAGGCGGCCAGCACCTGCTCGGCCCGGCTCGGGCCCAATGGCTCGCGGCGCACCAGGTGCGGGTAGGCCAGCACACGGGCCAGCTCCTCGCGCATCACCGGTGTGGCCAGCCAGCGCGCGGGGACGGTGCCCGCCTGGTCGGCGGATGCCGCGGTGTCAGCGGTGTCAGCAGCATCGGGACGCGACTCGCCGCCATCCAGCGCGGGCAGGCCCAACACCAGGCGCAGGGGCTGCACCTGCGGGTCATGGAACACCCACAGGTCCAGCACGATGTTGGTGTCCAGCACCCAGAGGGGGGGCAGGCTCATGCGTCGGGGGCGGGTTTGGTGCGGGCGCTGCCGGCCACCAGGTCGAAGCGGAACAGGCGGCACTCGATGGGGCCGTTCCACATGGGCACGCGGCGCGACTCTTTCAGGCGCATCTGGCTGGGCAGCTTGAGGTCGGGGGTCAACATCCAGGCCGTCCAACCGGGGAAGTTGCGCTTCCAGTGGGTGGCCAGGCGCGGGAAAAAGTCGCTGCCGCCCTCATCGGTTTGCGCCTGCTCGCGGCCCATGCCCTGTGGCTGGGCGCGCTCGGGCAGGCTGCGTTCAGGCCCAGCACCCATGCGGTGAACACGGGGCTCAGGTCGGTTGAAGGCGGGCGGCGCATCGGCCCTGCCGCCCCAACGCGGGCCGTCAGAGGGGCCTCGGTCGCCGTGCCGCCCGGCGGCCCGCACACCGGCCCGGTCTTCGGCGCGCTGGCCCGCCACACCGGCGGCGGCAATGCGCTCGCCGTAGGGCGGGTTGAGCAGCATCACGCCCGGGCGCTCGCACGGGGGCATGCGCTGCAGCGCGTCTCCGCCCCTGAACTCGATGGCGTGTGCCACCCCCGCCCGCTCGGCGTTGCGCTGGGCAAAGTCCACCATGCGGTGCGACACGTCGCTGCCGAAGATGAAGGGCGCATCGCCATTTTTAAAGTCTTTTTGGCCTGCATCGCTTACTGCGTGGTTATTCTCTGCTTCATTTCTGATACCTTGCCACACATGGGCCTGGTAGGGACGCAGCTTCTCAAAGCCAAAGTGGCGGGCCCAGCCTGCCGGTATGCCCAGCGCCATTTGCGCGGCTTCAATGGCGATGGTGCCGCTGCCGCAGCAGGGATCGTACAGCGGCAGGTCGGCCCCCTGGCTGCCATCCCACCCGGCGGCGGCCAGCATGGCGGCGGCCAGGGTTTCTTTCA
The DNA here is from genome assembly GCA_030695205.1 of Burkholderiaceae bacterium. Taxonomy (GTDB): domain Bacteria; phylum Pseudomonadota; class Gammaproteobacteria; order Burkholderiales; family Burkholderiaceae_C; genus UBA2334. The sequence goes on from JAUYTN010000033.1 coordinate 247,031, forward strand.
GCGGGGCGTCGCCCTTGTCTTCGCGCCAGCCGCGCTTGAACAGCGGCTCGCCCGAGGTGTCGATGTACAGGCTGACGTGTTCGGTGGTGAGGTGCACAAAAATCCGCACGTCAGGCCGAGCGGTGTCCACGTCGGGGCGCACACCGGTTTTGTGGCGGAAGCGGTCGGCCACCGCGTCTTTGACCTTGAGCGCGGCAAAGTTCAGGCTTTGCAGCGGGCTGTGCTGGGCGGTGATGTCGATCTTGAAGCTCTGGCGCGGGGTGAACCAGATTTCCCAGGCCACCGCGGCAGCGGCCTCATACAGGTCGGCCTCGGAGCGGTAGGGCTCGTGGGCCAGCTGCACCAGCACGCGCTGGGCCAGGCGGCTGTGCAGGTTGAGCTTCATGGCGTCGCGCCAGGAGGCGTTCAGCATCAGCCCGGCGCGGCCTGTGTGCCCCCGCACGCCAGTGGTGCGCTCGACCTCATCGGCCAGGTAGCCCTCCACACCGGCGGCGCAGGGCAAAAACAGTTGGAGTTGGTTCAAGGGTGTGTGACCGAAGTGGGGGCGACCCAGGGGCCGCAGCTGACAAACAAACAAAGCAAGTGGGGCATTTTCGCGCATGTGCTCGGTGCCCTGGTGGCCGCTGAACCGCGTGGCCTGCAAGTCTTGGGCGGGCATTGGCTCACCTTGGCAGTCGGGTGGTCAGACCCATGCTTGTATGCTGGGGCACCACCGCATTTTTTGCCCGCACCATGCCGAACACCTTCTCCAGCACCTTCGACTGCAACTTGCCCGCCCCACCCCACCCAAGCGCCTTGCCTGCCCCCCTGCCCGCGCAAGGGTTGCGCGCTGGCGGGTGGCTGCGCCCCTGGCAGGAGCGCAGTGATCGGGTGACCCCGCCGCGCATGGCCCAGCTGCACCGCGCACTCGGGTGGGTGGGCGTGGTGGTCATGGTGGCCTTTCTGGCGGTGTCGACCCAGGCACAGGCCCAAAGCCTCAAAGGCTGGGCGGACTGGAAGCGCAGCTACCTGCAGGCCGATGGCCGGGTGCTGGACACCGCCCAGAAAAACATCAGCCACTCCGAAGGCCAGGGCTTTGCCATGGTGCTGGCCACCGCCGCCAACGACCGCGCGGCCTTTGACACCCTGTGGACGTGGACACAGAACAACCTGGCCAGCGCCCGCAACGATGGCCTGCTGGCCTGGCGCTGGGAGCCGGGCCGGGGCGTGACCGACACCAACACCGCCTCGGACGGCGACATCTTCGTGGCCTGGGCCCTGGTGCGGGCCAACCGCCAGTGGAAGCTACCCATCCACCGCGAGCAGGCCGCTCGCATGGCCCGCGCGATCCGAGAAAAAATGGTGGTGGATGGCACCCCCTGGGGCACCGTGCTCAAGCCCGGCGTCACCGGCTTTGACACCCCCAACGGCCTGGTGGTCAACCTGTCGTACTGGGTGTTTCCGGCCTTTGAGGCCCTGAACGAGGTGGACCCCCACCCGCAGTGGGAGGCGCTGACCCGCTCTGGCCTGCGCCTGACCGAAATTGCCCGCTTCGGCCGCTGGCAACTGCCCCCCGACTGGCTGCTGCTGGTCAACCCGCTGGCACTTTCGCCCCAACACCCGCCCCGCCATGGCTACGACGCGGTGCGCATCCCGCTGTACCTGCACTGGGCCGGGCACACCCGAACGCCCGCCGACAAGGCCAGGCTGGAGCCGTTTTTCAAGTTCTGGACGCAGTTTGACTGCGCCGCATTTTTGCCCGCATGGACCAACCTGCTGGACAACTCCATCGACTCCTACGGGGCCGAGCCAGGGGTAGCGGCCATCCGCACACTGGTCAACACCGGCAAGCCCCCCGCAAAAACCCCGTCCGCGACCGCCCAAAGCTACTACGCGGCCACACTGGGCTTGCTGGTGGAGGTGGCGGCGCGCGAAGGGGGCAAGCGCTGACGCCACTGGTCCGGCGGACAGCGCACGCCCACCAAGGGCGAACGCCCGGCTTTCTCTTGCTTCGTGGGCCTTGCCGGCGACGGGGCCGCGAACCAGGCTGCCGCCAATTGCCCGTCAAGGGTGGGCAGGCTCCTTGTTTTCTGAAGGCGCAGGCTGTGCATCACCTCAGTGGGCACTACGGAAACTGCCGGGCCACATGCACCACCGCCCGGACCGTGACGATGCACCGTGCTGGGTCCTGGTCGAAATAGACGATGTAGTTCTCATAGGCCACCAGTTCATACGCACTTGCCACCCGCGTGCTGGTGCGCCGGGGAAAGTTGGGGTCGCTGAGGTGATCAACCTGGGTGTCGATCAACAGCCACCAATCTGTCGCGGCGAGTGAGTTGTCTCTGGCAATCCAAGCCTCTATCGCATCCAGATCCTCGCTGTATTCGTGGCGGCGAATCACGTGCCACCTGGCGCAGTTCATCCTGCCTGCAACGCTTGACGCTGTGCCAGCTTGGCCTGCCGGACCGCTTGCCATTCAGCGTCGGCCACAGCGGGGCGTGGATCATCCCGGCTCGACTGCACCTTGGCATTGACCCAGCGGTCGTACTCGGCGGCGCGGGACAACGCCTGTGCCCGGTCTGGGCGCGAACGCTTTTGCAAGGCGGCTTGTTCTGGCTGCCATTCATCCAACTTGTCCAGCACGATGCGTCGCACGCCCAACTTGTGCAGCAGTTTCAGCGCGCTGTCAGTCGTGCCAAACAGGCGTGGTGTCGCACCGCGCGCCTGCACCAGCGTGGCCATGCCGGTGCGCGTGACGAACTCCACCGCAAACCGTGGCCCGATGGGCACAAGCCCCACCGACTCGATGGCACCGTGGGCAAATGCGGCTTGAAACTGGGTCTGGGTCAAGGTTTGCATGGCGTTCATACCAATCTTGGCGGGATGTTGAACTTACGTTATTCCTGCACACAAAGAGTGTAACTGTCCATGCTGAAGCTGCTGGAACGGGTGCAAACCATCGGTTGGCAACACCGAATCACACAGGCGCAGCCGAGCACCACTCAGATGGACTTGCGCAAACTGGCCGGGGCAATGCGCATGCCTTCGCGGTACTTGGCCACGGTGCGGCGGGCGCACTCGATGCCCTGCTCTTTCAGCATGTCGGACAGCGCGTTGTCTGAGAGTGGCTTTCTGGGGTCTTCGCCCGCCACCAGCTGCTTGATCAAGGCACGCACCGCGGTGCTGGACGCATTACCACCGGTCTCGGTGCCCAGGCTGGAGCCGAAAAAATACTTCAGCTCGTAGGTGCCAAACGGCGTGGCCATGTACTTGGCCGTGGTCACCCGGCTGATGGTGGACTCGTGCAGGCCCAGCTCGTCGGCAATTTCGCGCAGCACCAGCGGGCGCATGGCCAGCTCGCCATGCATGAAGAAGTTGCGTTGCCGCTCGACGATGGCACTGCTGACGCGCAAGATGGTGTCAAAGCGCTGCTGGATGTTCTTGATGAACCAGCGCGCCTCTTGCAGGCGCTGCTGCATGGGGGCCGCGCCGGTACCGCGCCGCCCTTCGCGCAGCGCGCCCGCATACACATCGTGCACCCGCAAACGGGGCATGACATCGGGGTTGAGCTGGACCTTGAAGCCCCGACCCGCACGGGTAACGATGACATCGGGCACCACCACCTGCCGCGACACATCGGCAAACCGCCGACCGGGCTTGGGCTCCAGGCGGGCAATCAGGCTCAGGGCTTCGCGCACCAGCGCTTCGTCCACGCCGCACAGCAGCGCCAGTTTTTTGGCGTCCCGCCGGGCCAGCAGCTCCATAGGCTGGTCGCACAGCAACAGTGCGGCGCGGGCGGCGGGTGAATTGCGCAGCTCTTGCACCTGCAGGCGCAGGCACTCGGCCAAGTGGCGGGCACCCACGCCTGTGGGCTCCATGTGCTGCAACAGGCCCAGGGCCACCCGCAGGTGGTGCACCAGCTCTTCCCGCTGCACCAGCAAGTCGGGAACCTGGGCCGCGTCGCCCGGCATCAGCGCCTGGGCCAGTTCTTCCAGCGACTCTTCCAGGTAGCCGTCTTCGTTCAGCGACTCGATGAGGGCGTACAGCGCCGCCCGGATTTCGTCGGACACGCGCAATCCCAGGGCCTGGCGGTGCAGGTGGTCAGGCAGGGAGACGTGGGCATGGGCCAGATCGGCGGCAGAGGTGGTGTCGTCCCCGTCGCCACTGTGGCGAGCGGGAGCGTCGCCGCCCCATTCGCTGTCGTCCGGGGCCATGTCCACCGACCCGTCGCCCTCCCAATCGGGCAACTCGGCGGCGGGGTCTTCTGCCGCTGCGGAGGGTGTCTCATCGCTCGCACCCTCATTTTTTAAGCCGAAACTGCCCTCATCGCTTGATGATATTGATAAGTTTGCTTCTTTTATTGAATCAGTCGAAGCCCCCCCATCGGCAGCGACTCCATCGCCACCCTCTGACAAGCGATCGCCCAGACTGACGGGGGCGTCGGCCTGGTCAAGGCCAAAAGCCTCTCGCTCGGCGGCATCGTCCACCCGGTCCAGAAACGGGTTTTCGTCGAGCATCTGCTCGACCTCCTGGCTCAGCTCCAGGGTGGACAGTTGCAACAGCCGGATGGACTGCTGCAACTGCGGTGTGAGCGCGAGGTGCTGCGATACCCGCAGGGACAAACCTTGTTTCATGGGGCCTACACAGTCACATGCGGAAGTGCTCGCCCAGGTACACCCGGCGCACCTCGGCGTTGGCCACGATGTCAGCCGGTGTACCCTGTGCCAGCACCGTGCCCTCGTTGATGATGTAGGCGTGGTCGCAAATGCCCAGGGTTTCGCGCACGTTGTGGTCGGTGATGAGCACGCCAATGCCCCTGGCCTTCAGGAACCCAATGATCCGCTGGATCTCGATCACCGCAATCGGGTCTATGCCCGCAAACGGTTCGTCCAACAGGATGAAGCGCGGCCCAGTGGCCAGCGCCCGTGCAATTTCCACCCGGCGGCGCTCGCCTCCCGAGAGCGCGGGGGCGGGAGAGGTGCGCAGGTGCTCTACCCGCAGGTCGTGCAGCAGGGTGTCCAGGCGCTGGTTCACCTCGGCTTTGGGCAAAGGCCTGCCATCGGCGCCGTGCTGCAGTTCGAGCACCGCGCGCACGTTGTCCTCGACGCTGAGCTTGCGAAAGATGGATGCCTCCTGGGGCAGGTAGCCCAAGCCCTGGCGGGCACGGCGGTGGATGGGCTGGCTTTCGATGGACTGGCCGTCCAGCAAAATCTGCCCGCCATCGGCCCGGACCAGCCCCACGATCATGTAGAACGAGGTGGTTTTTCCGGCACCGTTGGGGCCAAGCAAACCCACCACCTCGCCCTCGTCCACCGCCAGAGAGACGTCCTTGACCACCTGGCGGCTGCCGTAGGACTTGCGAAGGTGGCGCGCCTCCAGGCGCACAGGGGGCTCGGAGGCCACCACTGGCGCTGGGGGCATGGCAGGTGCCTGTGCCGCTGCCGTCAGCATCACCGGCCCACCCCGTCCAGGCGGCCGGAAGGCGCCAGCCTGGCGGGTGGAGTGGCTGGTGCGGGCGTGGTCGCTGTAGCGGCGGGCTGCCCGGTGGCAGCGGCAGGCGGGTTCATGGCCGAAGCGGGGGTCAGCATGGCCCGCACACGGCCCGATGGGTTGGCGGCCGTGCGGCCACTGGCCCCGGCATCCACACTGAAGGTTTCGTTGCTGTTGTTGTACACAATGAGGCCACCGGCGGTTTCGTCGCCCAGCACGGCACCGCGGTAGCGGCGCAGCACCGCCGACCCGATGAACTTCACCTGATCGGCCTGGCCGTTGTAATCGATCTGGTCGGCGGTGCCCTCGATGTGCTCATCCAGGCCCTCGCGCTTTTGCCGGAAAAAAGCCGGGTTGGCGGGCGAACCGGTCACCAGCCCGAACTGGTTGCCCTGGGCGTCCTGGCGCACCTCGACCCGGTCGCCACGGATCACGATGGTTCCCTTGGTGATGACCACGTTGCCAGTGAACACACTGAGTTGGCGCGCATCGTCGTAGCGCAGGGCGTCGGCCTCGGCGTTCATGGGCTGGGTGCGATCGGCCCGCTCGGCCAGTGCAGCAGTGGCCAGCACCGCACCCACACAGGCCACGAGCCCCTGGCGGCACAGCCACTGCATGCGCTGCGTCAGCCGCGCCGACACAGCGCAACAGGACAGGACAAAAGAAGGTGAAAGTGAGGATTTCATGGGGGCACGCTATTTGCTTGCCATTGTAGCGGCGCACCCAGGCCGCAGGCAGGTTGCCGCCTGGGCATCCACTGCATGCCACCCATCAACAACCAAAAGCCCACCGGCGGTGGGCTTTTCTGTGCGCAAAAAAAGGCAGCGGTCAGGCCGCCCGCACCGTCAGGCCTTGCGGCTGAGATCGACCAGGTGGTCCACCACCTGCAGCGCACGTTCCATGGATTTGGCCATGGAACCCGAGGTGAAGAACCGGCCAGCCACCCCAAGGGCGGGCACACCGTCCACCTGGTAGGCATCGGTGATCTGGCTGGCACGGCGTGCCTTGCCCGCCACGCCGAAGGAGTTGTATAACTCCAAGAACTTGGCCTTGTCTACCCCTTGTTTGGCCATCCAGGCGGAAATTTCGTCCTGGGTGTTGAGCCGCTGCTTCTCCACATGCACCGCATGGAACACCTTGCGGTGCAAATCGTCGGCGCGGCCCATGGCCTCCAGCGCGTAGTACAGGCGCTGCTGGGGCACGTTGTCGTCGCGAAAAGCCACCGGCAGGCGGCGCACCACGACATGGGCGGGTGCCTTGCTGCTCCACTGGTCAAAGGTGGGCTCAAACCGGAAGCAGTGCGGGCAGTTGTACCAAAAGAACTCCACCACCTCGACCTTGCCCGCCGGTGCATCGACCGGCGCCGGGCGCTGCAGGCGCAAAAAGTCTGTGCCTTCGCGGTAACCCGCTGCGGTCTGTGCCAGTGTGGGCAGATGGGCGGCCCCCAACATCAATGCCAGCGGCGACAGGGCGGCTGTTCGGGAAAATTCACGGCGATGCATCGTCAAGTACTCCTGTGGTTCTGCATTCAGTGTGGCGGGAGCGAACATAGGTTCCCGCTGGGCACCCCAACATTCAACGCTGCACGCGCACCAGAGCAGCCTCAAAGCCGCTGGGCTGTAGCGTGTCTTTCATCTGTTCGGCATCGGCCTGCCGCTCGAACGGGCCCAGCCGCACCCGGTACACGGTGCGCCCGCTTTGCTCGCGCTCGGTCACGTTGGCGTCCAGACCCATGAGCACCAGGCGCGCGCGCTGGGACTGTGCATCTTCCGGCGTGCGGTAGGCGCCCACCTGCACAAAGTACATGAACGACTCTGCCGGGCCACTGGCACCGGCAGTGGTACCGGCAGCAGCAGCCGGGGCAGCCTTGGTTGTGCCAAAACTCTTGCCTTGTGTCTGCTGTGCGGCCAGATCGCCCAAGGGGTCAGGAGACGACGAATAGGTTTTGCCTTTGGCTGCCGTTGGCGCCACCGGGGCAGCTGGGTCCTGGCCACCTGCGGGCGCGGGTGAACCGGCCTTGGCGGGCGGGGGCAGCAACTCGGGCCGCTCAACCGATGCGGCTGGAGCGGCCGCTGGCGCAGGCTCGGCACCCGACGGAGTGGCACGGCCACCATTGAGGACGGCGTTGGGATTCCAGTCGCGGTTGCGCTCGGCCTCGACGGAGTCTTCCGATGACTTGCGCGAAATGACCCGATCCACAAACGGCACAGGCACCTTGGTCACGTACACCGCCACCGCCAGCGCCACGGCCAAACCGACCAGCACACCCAGCACAAAGCCCAGCACCGTGCCGCCACGTTGCGCCCGAGCCGAAGAAACACCACAGCGGTTCATAAGACAGTCCTTGAAAATTTTGGCGGCACCCAGCGTGCGTGCATCACATCTTGCGCGGGGCACTCACACCCAGCACCGCCAGGCCGTTGGCCAGCACCTGGGCAGTGGCTGCCACCAGGGCCAGGCGAGCGAGTTTGACCGCCACATCGTCCACCAGGATGCGCTCGGCGTCGTAGTAGCTGTGGTAACAGGCCGCCAGCTCGCGCAGATAGAAGGTGATGTCGTGCGGCGCATTGTCGGCCGCCGCTGCCGTCAGCATGCCAGGGTACTGGGCGAGCTTGAGCATGAGGGCCGCTGCCTGAGGGCTGTTCAGGGCAGACAGGTCCACCTGCGGGAGTTGGGCCACGTCGCCACCCTCTTTGTCGTGCCAGGCACTCAGCACCGAGCAAATGCGGGCGTGGGCGTACTGCACGTAGTACACCGGGTTGTCGTTGTTCTGGGCCAGCGCCAGATCGATGTCAAAGATGTACTCGGTATCGGGTTTGCGGCTGAGCAAAAAGAAACGCACCGCATCTTTGCTGGTCCATTCGATGAGGTCGCGCAGGGTGACGTAGCTGCCCGCCCGCTTGGAGATTTTCACCTCCTGCCCACCGCGCACCACACGCACCATGGTGTGCAGCACGTAGTCCGGGTAGCCCTTGGGAATGCCTGCGTCAGCGGCCTGCAGCCCGGCACGCACCCGGGCAATGGTGCCGTGGTGGTCCATGCCCTGGATGTTGACCACCTTGGTAAAGCCCCGCTCCCACTTGGCGATGTGGTAGGCCACATCGGGCACGAAATAGGTGAAGGTGCCGTCTTGCTTGCGCATGACGCGGTCTTTGTCGTCGCCGTAGTCGGTGCTGCGCAGCCACAGCGCGCCGTCTTGCTCGTAGGTGTGGCCAGCGTCCACCAGCCGCTGCACCGTCTGGGCAACACGCCCGCTGGTGTACAGGCTGGACTCCAGGTAGTAGTGGTCAAAGCGAACGGCAAAGGCCTTCAGGTCCAGGTCCTGCTCGTGGCGCAGGTAGGCCACCGCAAACTGGCGGATGCCGTCGAGGTCGTTCACGTCACCGCTGGCGGTGAACTCGCGGTCATCGGCCTTGACCGTCTTTCTGGCCAAAAAGTCGTTGGCAATGTCCTGGATGTAGTCGCCGTTGTAAAACGCCTTGCTGGCCGGGTTGGCCGGATCTGTGGGCCAGCAATCGTCGCCGGGCTTGAAGCCTTTGGCGCGCAGCTGGGTGCTGTTGGCCAGGGTTTGGATTTGCACGCCCGCGTCGTTGTAATAGAACTCGCGGTGCACGCTGTGGCCCTGGGTGGCGTACAGGTTGCAAATGGCGTCGCCGAGCGCGGCCTGGCGGCCATGGCCCACATGCAGCGGACCTGTGGGGTTGGCGGAGACAAACTCCACCAGCACCCGCTGCCCGGTGGCCGGCTGGCGGCCAAAGGCCTCTCCTTGCGCCAGCACCTCACGCACCACCTCTTGCTTGGCGGCGGCTGTGAGGCGGATGTTGATGAAACCTGGCCCGGCAATCTCCAGCGCATCCACCCACTGTGCAAACACAGGCGTGGCCCTGAGTGCGGCGCACAGGTCTTCGGCCAGTTGGCGGGGGTTTTTCTTGAGGGGTTTGGCCAGCTGCATGGCAGCGGTGCAGGCAAAGTCGCCGTGGGCCGCCACCTTGGGGGTTTCGAAGGCGGCCTTGTCGGCGCCCCCGGGGGCAATTCGCTCCAGCTCGGCCGCCAGTGCGGTCAGCAGGTTGTGTTTGATGGTCAGCATGGCCGCGATTTTAGGCGGGCGGACCTGAGCACCGCCCGGCAACCCCGACAATCGGGCGGCGGCTCAGGCAAGCTTGCCCTGCTGCACCGCTTGTCTGTCTCACCAAGGAGTCTTTATGCGCTTTTCCCTGCCCGCTCTGGCCCTCGGCCTGTCACTGGCCTGTGGCCATGCCCTGGCCGCCGATGCCCCGGCACCCACCGCCCAGCAGAACAAAATGAAAACCTGCAACGCCGAGGCCAAGACCCAAGGACTCAAAGGCGACGAGCGCAAAGCCTTCATGAGCAGCTGCCTGAGCGCCAAAGGCGCACCGCCCGCTGGCGAGGCTAAAACTGCCCAGCAAAGCAAAATGAAAACCTGCAACGCCGACGCCAAGGCCAAAGCCCTCAAGGGCGACGAGCGCAAGGCCTTCATGAGCAGCTGCCTCAAAGGCTGACGAGCGGGATTGCCCGTCCGGGCAACTGCCCTGTGCGGGTTCGCGGCACAGGGCAGCTACCGATCCTGAATCAGGCTGCGGGCAGCCGCCGCCTTGACCGCCTGCGTCAGCCGCTGGGCAGACGGAGCCTCGCGCTCCCAGTGTTGCCAGTACAGCATCACATCCACGGCTGCGCCCGGCAGCAGCTCCAGCAGGGGGGTGCGCCCCGGCTGGGCGGCTCGGCTGGCCAGGTGCTGGTCGGGCACCATGCCCCAGCCCAGCCCCAGTTCGATGGCCATTTCAAACCCATCGACCGCCGGGGCAAAATGGCGCGGATAAGCGGGCTGCTTCAGGCCGAAGTGCCGGGCCAGAAACGCATCCTGCAACCCGTCCTTGCGGTTGAAAATGACCGCTGGCGTGGCCAACAACCTGTGGATGGATACGCCGCCCCTGGGTGACTGCACCGCAGCCACCAGATCAGCCGAACCCACGCAGCGGTAGCGCATGGTGCCCAGCGGCTCGGCCATGCAGCCGCGCATGGCCCGCGACAGGGTGGTGACACAGCCCAACACATCGCCGCTTTTGAGTGCATCGTGGGTGTGGTCCTGGTCGTCCAGCATGATGTCCAGCAACAGCCGGTGCTGGGCCAGCAAGGGGGCCACACCTGGCAAGAACCAGCTGGCCATGCTGTCGGCATTGATGGCCACACTCAGCGTTTGCCAACTGGCGGCACCGGCGGTGCCCGCTGCCGCACTCCCACTGAGGGACTGCAGCAGGTCTGATTCCATCAGGCGCACCTGGCGCACATGGGTCAACAATGCCTGGCCCGCCACCGTGGTGGTGACGGTTTTGCCGCGCACCAGCAGGCGCTGGCCCAGCGCCTCTTCCAGCGACTTGATGCGCAACGACACGGCGGCCAGCGTCAGGTTGAGCGCCTGCGCGGCGGCCAGAAAACTGCCCTGCTCGGCCACAGCGGCCAGGGCGTCGAGTTGGCGGGCATCCAGCATGTGAGTTAAATAAATATTGAGTGAATTTACTTTTGTTGACCTGAGTTTAATTCACAGGGGTTTTCGCGCACACTGGCGGCCATTCGATTGTTTTGCCCCGGAGCCTCGCCATGAGCACCTTTGCCATCCCCTTGTTCAGCCCCGCCTTCAACGCCGGCATGGTGCTCAGCCTGTCGCTCATCATGGCCATTGGCCCGCAAAACGCGCATGTGCTGCGCATGGGCCTGCAACGCCAGCATGTGTGGCTGACGGTGGCGGTGTGCATCGTGGCCGATGTGCTGCTGATTGCCCTGGGCGTGCTGGGCCTGGCCCAGCTCGGCGGCCTGTCGGACAAGCTGCAGGGCGCCTTGGTGGGTGCAGGGGTGCTGTTTCTGGCTGTGTATGGCTGGGAGGCTGCCCGCCGCTTCCTGCGGCCCGCGCCAGGTGCAGCCCTGGACGCGACCGCCCCCACTGGCCTGACAGATGCCCCTGCGACCACCCAACACGTCACCCAACCGGTCACCATCAGCCGCCGCCAGGCGGTGGCATCGGCATTGGCGTTTTCGTGGCTCAACCCCCATGCCTGGCTGGACACCGCCGTGCTGATCGGCACCGCCTCGCTGGCCTACGGTGCACCGGGCAACACAGTGTTTGGTATGGGCGCCGCTGTGGGCTCGACCGTGTGGTTTCTGGTGCTGGGCGTGGCCGTGTTCTGGATGGGCCGCCGCCTGGGCTCGGCCACCCTGTGGCGCTGGCTTGACGGCCTGGTGGCCCTGATGATGTGGGGCACGGCGGTGTTTTTGCTCAAGAGCCTGTTTTGAGAAAAACCAAGACGTTGATAGCTTAAAACACATACCCAACAAGCGCAAAGTGCCAATTTCATTCAAGAAATTGGCACTTGTTCAGATGGGTATTGCCTCAGCTCACAGCATGCCCAGCGTGCGGGGCAGCCACAGCGTGATCTCGGGCACGTAGGTGATGAGCATCAGGTACACCAGCATGGTCAGCAGCCACGGCCAGACGGCCTTGGAGCAATCCGTCAGCCCCAGTTTGCTGATGCCGCTGGCGACATACAGGTTGAGACCCACCGGCGGTGTGATCATGCCAATCTCCATGTTCACCGTGATCATGATGCCGAAGTGAATCGGGTCAATGCCCAGCTTCATGGCAATCGGGAACAGGATGGGCGCAGTGATCAGGATGATGGACGAAGGCTCCATGAAGCTGCCCATGACCAGCAGCAACACGTTCACCGCAATCAGGAAGCCCACCACACCCATGCCGGAGTCCAGAATCCACTGGGCCACCGCCTGCGGAATCTGCTCGTTGGTCAGAATGAACGAGAACAGCACCGCGTTGGTGATGATGTAGAGCAGCATTGCGCTCATGTTGGCCGAGTTCAGCAGCACCCGGGGCACGTCGGACATCTTCAGGTCTTTGTACACAAACACCGCAATGACGAAGGCATACACCGCGCTCATGGCCGCCGCTTCGGTGGGCGTGAACAGGCCGCTGTAAATGCCGCCAATCACCACCACAATCAACAGCAAGCCCCACACCGATTTGGTGAACGCCTTGCCGCGCTCCGCCCAGGTGTGTTGGCGCTCACGCGGGTAGTTGCCTTTGTGGGCCACGTACCAGGTGGTAAAGCCCAGAAACACGGCCAGCAGCAAGCCCGGAATCACGCCCGCCATGAACAGCGCACCGATGGAGCTGTTGGTGGACACGGCGTACATCACCATGACGATGGAGGGCGGAATCAGGATGCCCAGGCCACCGCCCGAGGCAATCACACCCACACCAAACGACTTGGGGTAACCGGCCTTGACCATGGCGGGCAGCATGATGGATCCGATGGCCACCACCGTGGCCGGGCTGGAGCCCGACACCGCCGCAAACAGGGCACAGGCAAACACCGAACTCATGCCCAGGCCGCCACGGAAGTGGCCGACCATGGAGGTGGCAAAGTCGATCATGCGCCGCGCCACGCCGCCGTGGGTCAGGAAGTTGCCCGCCAGAATGAAGAACGGAATCGCCATGATCTCGAACTTCTCGATGCCGGTGAACAGCTTCAGCGCCACCGACTCCAGCGGCACGTCGGTGAAGGCAAACAGAAAGGTCAGCACCGTCAGACCCAGCGAAATGGAGACCGGCATGCCGGTCAGCATCAACACGGCCAGCAGGCCAAAAATAATCAGTGCGCTCATGGTTTGGCTCCCTTGTCGGCCTGGCCGCCTGGCTGGTGGTGTTTGAGGTCGCGGGGATGCAGGTCGTCATCCATGCTGTAGGGGTTGGCATCCACAGGCAGGTGCTCTTCGTCAATGCCATCGACATGGCCGTGGTCGTGGTGCGGCAACTCACCGGTGCGCCAGAAAGACACCGCCACCTGCAAAAAGCGGAAGCACATCAGCGACGAACCCAGCGGAATGGCCGAATACACCATCCAGGTGGGCCACTCCAGGTCAGGGGTGGTGGGCCCCTCGTACAGGCTGCCAATGTCGGCACCGATGGTGGACAGCACCGAATAGGCCATGCCGTTTTCCCACACGAAATGGGCGCCCAGCGTGCCAATGGTGGCGGTGAACGTGGCACCAGCCAGCAGCCCGAAGATGATGAACTTGCGGCGCACGCGATCAGACAGCTGGTTGATCAGCACATCCACCCCGACGTGGATGCCGGTGCGCACGCCATACGCGGCGCCGAACTTGGCCATCCACACAAACAAAATGATGCAGAACTCCTGCGCCCAGCCAAAGTTGAGGTCCAGCAGCCAATCCTGGACACCAGGAATGGCCAGCCCGGTGCCGTAGCGGTGCAGCACCGATATGAAGATCACGACCGTGGCCACACCCATCAGCATTGCGATGAATGACTCCTCCAGCCGGTTAAAAAAATTTCCCATGGGGTTCTCCAGGCAAAAAAATGCCCGCTGCGGCCATGCGCGGCAGCGGGCACCGGGGACTTTGCGGTGATTTACAGCTTGGCCGGATCGAAACCGGTGGCCTTGTACACGGCGTCAATGGTTTCTTTGCCGATGCGGCTTTCCATCTTCTTGTGCACAGGCACCAGCGCCTTCATGAAGGCAGCGCGCTCAGCGGGAGTGGGTGTGTGTACCTGGGTCTTGCCGCTTTTCTTCACGTTGTCCAGCGCGGTGTCGTTCTCGATCTTGGCAATCTGGTTGGCGTAGCGGGTGGACTGCTCCATGGCGTCATCCAGCTGCTTGCGCACATCGGCTGGCAGGCCGTCCCAGAACTTTTTGTTCACGATGACGGCATAACCCAGGTAGCCATGCTCGGTCAGGGTCAGGTGCTTCTGCACCTCGTGCATTTTCTGGGTGTAGAGGTTGGAGATCGGGTTCTCGGTGCCATCGACCACGCCGGTCTGCAGCGCCTGGTACACCTCGGAGAAGGCCATGACCTGTGGCAGCGCACGCATGGCGCGAATTTGCTCTTCCAGCACCTTGGAAGACTGGATGCGCAGCTTCTTGCCCTTCAGGTCTTCAGGGGTCTTGATGGGGGTATTGGCCGAAAACGACTTGAACCCGTTGTCCCAGAACGACAGGCCGCTGATGCCCTTGGGCTCCAGCTTGGCCAGCAGCTGCTTGCCCACCGGGCCGGTGGTGACCTTGTGCAGGTCGGCGTAGCTGTTGAACATGAACGGCAGGTCGAACACCTCGAACTCTTTCGCGCCCAGGGGCCCGAACTTGGCCAGCGAAGGTGCCAGCATCTGCACGGCACCCAGCTGCAGGGCTTCCATTTCTTCCTTGTCTTTGTACAGGGTGGAGTTGGCATACACCTCGACCTTGACCTTGTTCTTGGTCAACTCGGCGGCCTTCTGGGCAAAAAACTCGGCGGCTTTGCCCTTGGGGGTATCGGCCGCAACCACGTGGCTGAACTTGATCACGATGGGCTGCTGTGCATACGCACCAAAGGTGGCGGCACAGGCCAACAAGCCGACAACAAGCTTGGAAAGTTTCATGGGTATCTCCTGCGGATCAGATGTAGGTAAAGGGGGACAATCGCCAACCGGTGGCGCCGGGCCGCACCACGCGACCCAGTGCCACCGGTCTGGGCTGAACGATATCCACAGCCCCCCGCCCCAACAACTGTGGCGTTCAACAGTCGGCCACCTGGGGTAAACCCTAGCTCACCCCTCCGAGCCAGTCCACGCGCCTACCCACTTTCCATTCAGGTGGCCAAGGCCTGGCGCACATCCGACAGCCACTGCTGGCCCACGCGGCGGGCCAGCCCGTCGTGCACCGGCGCCACCGCTGCCCGCAACCGGGCCACCTGCGCCGGGTCGGGCACATGCACGCGGGTGAACCCCGACTGCTGCAATGCCTGCAAGGCGCTGTCGTTTTGCGCATCGGCAATCTGGTTGCCGTACTGGGCCGCTTCGCGCAGCGCCTGCTCGATCAGGTGGCGGTCTCCCGCCGGCATGCCCTGCCAGAACCGCTGGTTGGCCACGAAGGCATAGCCCAGGTAGGCATGCTGCGTGAGGCTGAGGTCGGTCTGCACCTCATGCATGCGCTGCGTCCAGAAGTTGGAAATGGGGTTTTCTGTGCCATCCACCACCCCTGTGGCCAGCGCCTGGCGGGTTTCACTGAAGGACAGTGTGACCGGGCGCGCCCCCAGGGCCCGCATCTGCGCCGCAATCACGCCCGACGCCTGCACCCGCATGCGCAGGCCCACAAAATGCGCTGGCTCCAGCAGCGGACGGTTGGCACTCATGTGCTTAAAGCCGTTGTCCATGAAGCCCAGCCCCACCAGGTGCTGGCGTGACAGCCTGGCCAGCATGCGCCGCCCCAGCTCCCCCTGCGTGATGCGGCGCACGCTGGCCGCATCCGGAAACAGGAAAGGCAGATCAAACAGCTCGAACTCCGCAAACCCAATGCGCCCGAACTTGGACAGCGAGGGGGCCAGCATTTCCACCGCCCCCAACTGCAGCGCCTGCATCTCGTCGTGGTCGCCATACAGGCGCGCCGAGGGGTACACCTGCACCCGAATGCGTCCGCCGGAGCGCTCTTCCACCAGCGCCCTGAAACGCTGGGCGGCCAAGCCCTTGGGCGTGTCCTCTGCCACCACATGGGACAGGCGGATGGTCAGGCCAGCGCTGGCCGCCCACCCGCACACCGATGCCGCACCCGCAGCCGCCACCGCTGCCGCGCGCTGCAAAGCGCGGCGGCGACTGGTGAAAGCCACAGTGGACGGGTTGAACATGCTGGCTATGCTACGGCGGGCGAGCCATCTCGTCACTCCCATGCAACCCACCCCCCGCCCACCGCCCGAGCCCGACTTTGGCCTGCTGCAACAAAACGCAGCCAGCAACAGCCCACGCAGCCGACGCACCCTGGCGCTGCTGCTGGGCCTGCTGGTGCTGGTGGTGGCCTCGGTGGTGGCCTTGGTGCTCTACCTCAACGCCTACGAGCGCGCCGAAGAAGAGCGCCGCCGCGTGGCCGACGGCCAGTGGCTGGAGCAAAGCGTGCGCTTTCACTTCAACAGGCTGGAAGACGACCTGATGGTGCTGGCCCGCCAGGCCTCCCAGTCCAGCGCGGACAGCCCGACTCCGGGCATCACCACCACGCCCGACCTGGCCTCCACCTCCACCTCCAGGGCCAGCATGCAAGGCGGGCTGCTCTGGAACGAGCCAGGTGCAGTGCTCTGGCACGGCTGGTTACCCCTGCAAACCGACACCCAAGACATCGGCACCAATCTCGACGCCCACCCACTGCCCCGACTGAGCGGCCGCCCGGCGCGCTGGCTCGACGATGCCGCGCGCCACCCCGACAACGCCGAGGCCCTGTCCAGCATGCTGGACGTGGCCATGGGCCTGCGCCGCTCGGCCTACGCCGGCCCCATGCGCCAGTCAGGCGGACACGCCAGCGATGTGGTCTGGATGGCCGTGCCCTTTTTCGAGCGCGGCAGCTTCGTGGGCACCTACCTGGCCGCGCTGTCCCTCGACGCCTGCGTGCAGGGCCTGGTACCCGCCTGGTTCCACCACACCCACGACGTGCGCCTGGTCAAAGACATGGCAAACGCACCGCCCGAAGCGCCGGGCGCAGACACCAGCTACCTCGCCCCCATGAACCTGCCCGACACCAACCTCTTCATTGAGGTGACGGCGCAGCCCAGCCCGCCCGCCACGGTGCCGCGCATCTTCTTTCTGGTGGCGCTGGTGTTTTTGCTGGGCATGCTGGCCAGTCTGGCCGCGCTGCGCCGCGACATGAGCAAGCGCCAGCGGGTGCAGGCTCTGCTGCAAGCTCAGGTGGCCCTGCGCACCGCCATGGAAAACTCTGTCACCATCGGCCTGCGGGCCTGGACCCGCGAGGGCAAAATTCTGTACGTCAACGATGCCTTCTGCCGCATGGTGGGCTACCCGGCCCACGAGCTGCTGGGCCGCTCGGCCCCACTGCCCTACTGGCCGCCCGAGCACACCGACGAGCTCAGTGTGGTGCACCGCGGCATCATCCACAAGGGCACGCAAGACCTGGGGGTGGAGGTGCAGTTTCAGCACCGAGACGGCCACCCGGTGGACGTGCTCATCCACGAAGCCCCGCTGACCACTCCCGAGGGCGAACACCTGGGCTGGATGAGTTCGGTACTGGACATCAGCGAACGCAAACGCGCCCAGCGCCTGGCCGCACGCCAGCAAGACAAGCTGGAAGCCTCAGGGCGGCTGGTGGCCATGGGCGAAGTCGCCTCCACCCTGGCCCACGAACTCAACCAACCCCTGGGCGCGCTCAGCAGCTTTGCCAACGGGCTGCTCAACCGGCTGCGCAGCGGCAACATTGCCCTGAGCGACATCGAACCGGTGGTGACCCGCATGGCCCGCCTGTCGGACAAGGCCGGGGGCATCATCCAGCGGGTGAATGCCTTTGCCCGGCGGCGGGAACTGTCTCGCCAGGTGCTGGACCTGGCTCTTTTTCTCAAAAAGGCCACCGCCAGCCACACCCAAACCAGTGGCACCACCGTACTGCCACTGCCACAGGAAGGTGCACTGTGGGTACTGGCAGACGGCCTGCTGCTGGAGCATGTGGTGGCCAACCTGGTTGGCAATGCGCAAGACTGGGCCGCACGCGGCCCCCGCCAGCCACCCCAGGTGCGGGTGTGGCTGGACGTGGACCCCACCCACCAACTCGCCGCCCTGCACGTGGCCGACAGCGGCCCTGGCGTGGCCCCCGATGACCGCGAACACATATTCAGCGCCTTTTTCAGCACCAAAGACGGCGGCATGGGCATGGGGCTGGCCATTTGCCGCTCCATCGTCGAGGCGCACCACGGCCGCATCGAAGTCAGCCAGGACGCCGAGCTCGGCGGCGCCCGCTTCACCGTCTGGCTGCCCCTGGCCGACCACCCGAGCGCCAACCCCGCAGCCGAACCGACCCACTCCTTGCCCACACCAAGCCCCAGCCCTGCCGCACCATGACCACACCCGCCATCCACATCGTTGACGACGACCCGGACATCCGCGACGGCCTGGCCTGGCTGTTCGACTCACGCGGCTACCGAGCCGCTACCTGGGCCAGCGGGGTGGACTTTCTGGCCGAGGCCAAGCGCCAGCAAGCTGCCTGGGGGCACGCCGTGGTGCTGCTGGACATCCGCATGGAGCCACTCTCCGGCCTGAACACCTTCGAGCAACTCAAAGCCCTGGCCTGCCCCTGGCCGGTGCTGTTTCTGACCGGCCACGGCGACGTGGGCATGGCGGTGGCCGCCGTCAAAAACGGTGCCTGGGACTTTCTGGAAAAGCCGTTTCAAGACAACCAGCTGGTGGACCGCATACAGGCCGCACTGGCCGCCGCCCAAGCAGCCATGCACACCAGCGAAGACGACCGCCGCCTTCGGATGGCCCTGGCCAGCCTGAGCCAGCGCGAACGCGAGGTACTGCACGAGCTGCTGCAAGGCCACTACAACAAAAACATCGCCGACCACCTGGGCATCACACCCCGCACCGTGGAGTTTCACCGCGCCAACATCTTCGACAAACTCGGCGTGCACTCCGCCATCGAATTGGCCCACCGCCTGGGCAGGCTGCAAGCCAGGTCGCAATAGGCTTATATATATAGCTAACTATTGTTATACATCAAGCGATAAGAGGCTTTTTCGTTGATATTTTTCGGTCAGGCATGGGCTGCTGTGCAGTCGCGGGCTGAGGGCAACGCACGGGGTAGCCCACTGACCAGTGCGGCGGCAAGCAGCGCAGGACGGGTGGCCAGGGCGCGACCCTCGATTTCGCTCCAACTCGGCGGCAGACAGACCCAACGTCCACAGCTGCCGATTCAACCTGACCAAGCACGAACAGGCTAAAGCATCAAAAAATTCAGCCACCAACAATACCCATGCGGCTTGCCTCCATACCCGCCCCTCAGTGCCCGCCCGACTTGGAGAACACATTCAGCACCACCACGCCCGCCAGGATCAGGCCCATGCCGATGAAGCCTGCGGTGTCGATGGTCTGCCCGTACAGCCACCAGGCGGCCAGGGTGATGAGCACAATGCCCAGACCCGACCACACCGCGTAGGTGATGCCCACTGGAATGCTGCGCAGCACCAGCGACAGGCAGTAAAACGAAATGCCGTAGCCCACCACCACCAGCACCGAGGGCCACAGGCGGCTGAAACCGTCGCTGGCTTTCAGGGCGCTGGTGCCCACCACCTCGGCCACGATGGCCAGCGCCAGCAGGCCCCAGGCGTTCAAGCGCTCACCCTCGTCGATGCGCCACAGGCGTTGATGCCAGTTTGCGGCTCCCCATCCACAAACACCTTGAGCTCGTTGGGCTCGAAGGCCGTCCAGGCTTCGTTGTCGGTGAGTGGTGTGGTCACGATCACCGCAGCGCGGTCGCCGGGGTGGTTGAGGTCGGCAAAGTTGACCGTCCAGTCGTGGTCTTTGAGGGTGGCCTGAGCGAACGGGTGCTGGCGCACCAGGTAGTGCAGCTTGGTGCTGCAGTGGGCCCACAGGGCTTCGCCGTTGCTGAGCAAGAAGTTGAAAGTGCCCGACGCACGCACCTGGGGCACCAGTTCGCGCAGCGTCAGGGTCAGCTCGTGCACGCTGGGCAAGGCGGCGTGGCTTTTGGCCAGCTCCTGCATCAGCCAGCAAAAGGCGCGCTCGCTGTCGGTGCTGCCCACGGGCTGAAAGTGGGTGTGCAGGTAGGGGGCGTAGTCTTTAAGGTCGCCGTTGTGGGCAAACACCCAGTGGCGACCCCACAGCTCGCGCACAAAGGGGTGGGCGTTTTCGAGGCACACAGACCCAATGGTGGCTTTGCGCACATGGGCAATGATGTTGGTGCTCTTGAGCGGATAGCGCCGAATGAACTCTGCCATGGGGGAAACAGCGGCGCTTTGGTGGTCCACAAAGTGGCGCAGGCCGCGCCCCTCAAAAAATGCAATGCCCCAGCCATCGGCATGGTGGTCGGTGTGCCCGCCGCGCTGGCAAAAGCCGGTGAAGCTGAAGGTGGCGTCGGTGGGGGTGGCGCAATTGAGGCCGAGCAGTTGGCACATGGGGGTGGGTTCTCTCAAATGGGCAGCAACTCAGGTGGGCAGCACGTCAGGACTTCACCTCAGGGCGGCGGCGGATCGGGTGGGTCGGCCCGGCGGGTGCGGGCGCGAATCAGCTTGGCCAACAACACCAGCAGTGGCACGGTGTGCAACAGCAGGTCGAACACGTCCAGCGGGCGGGTAAGGGTGCCCTGGCTGAGCATGCGCCACTTTTCCAGCAGGTGGGGCTCGGGCACGATGGGCGCCACCGCCAGCCAGATGGCCAGCCCGGCCACCCACACCATGGGGGCGCGGTCAATGAGATCGCCCAGGCGCTGAAGCAGGGTGCGTGGGGGGTTCATGGGGCATTCCCATCTGTGTCAGCCAGGCTGGGGCTGGCTGCGGCTTGCCGCGCACATGCCTCGCAAATGCAGGCTTTGCCCTGGGCTTGGGCAGGCACCCGTGCCAGCAGGTCCGGGGCAAACGACACCCGGGTACACCAGCATGGCCCTGCCTCGGGCACACCGGTCAGCCGGGCAAGCTCCATGGCACAGAGGTTGGGCTGCCCGCACAGGGGGCACGCGGTTGGCGCGGGGGTGGTGGTGGTGGCAGTCATGGCGCTACTGTAGCGAACCGGCCCGCCCACCGGCCAGCGGGCGGCGGTGGTCAGACAGGAGTGACCAGCGCACTGCGCAGCATGTAAAACACCAGCGCAGAGATCAGCGCCGACGCGGGCACCGTGATGACCCAAGCCGCTGCGATGCGCAGCAGCTGTGAGCGCTTGACCAGCTCGCGACGGTACACCTTTTTGAGGGTTTTGCGCTCGGGCTTGGAGAAGTTGGCCGGGTCCTGCTGGCGCTTGACGCGGCCTTTCAGGTCGTCCAACATCTGACCCTTTTCGGCCACGCTGGCCTCTCGGAACTCAGCCAAAAAGGCATTGAGTGCGGCCTGGTCGGCCTCCGGGTGATGGGACTTGATCTCTTCCACCAGACGGTCGTAGCGGTTTTTCAGGTACTCGCGCAAAAACCCCACCCCAAACACCGCGCCCACCGCAATGTGGGTGGAGCTGACGGGCAGGCCCATTTCACTGGCCACAATGACCGTGAGCGTGGCGGCCATGGCAATGCAGTAGGCACGGGTTTTGTCCAGCTCGGTGATTTCGGAGCCCACGGTCCGAATCACCCGGGGCCCGTACAGCGCCAGCCCCACCGAGATGCCCAAGGCACCAATGCCCATGACCCACAGCGGCACGGGCGCGTTTTTGCTGATGCCATCGGCGGTGGACGATGCCATGTCCACAATGGCAGCCAGCGGGCCCACGGCATTGGCCACGTCGTTGGAGCCATGGGCAAAACTCAGCAGGGCCGCTGCAAAAATCAGCGGCCAGGTAAAGAGGTCGTTCACCGCCTCTTTGTTGTTGTCCATGGACTGTGCATGGTGCCTGAGCACCCGCCGCACCAGCAACCACACCGCCACCGCCACCCCCATGCCCAGCAGCATGGCCATGGGGGTGCTGACTTTCCAGAGCTTGCTCAGGCCCTTGAGCAGCAAATAGGTGGTGAAGCTCCAGCCCATCAGTGCCATGAGCCAGGGCACCACCTGGCGGGCGGCGGCCACCTTGTCGATCTGGTAGGTGATGCTGCGCTTGATCACAAACAACAGACCCGCAGCCACCAACCCACCCAGCACGGGCGAGACCACCCAGCTGGCAGCAATCTGGCCCATTTTTCCCCAGGCCACGATGCCCATGCCCGCCGCCGCCACACCGCTGCCAATGACCGCGCCCACGATGGAGTGGGTAGTGGACACCGGTGCCCCGATGGCTGTGGCCGCGTTCAACCACAGTGCAGCCGCCAGCAGCGCAGCCAGCATGACCCAAATGAAGGTTTCTTTGTTGGGAATCAGGTCGGGGTTGATGATGCCGCTGCGGATGGTGCCCACCACCTCACCCCCGGCGATGATGGCGCCCGCAGCCTCGAAAATGGCCGCAATGAACAACGCACCGCCCAGTGTGAGGGCCTTGGAGCCCACGGCCGGGCCCACGTTGTTGGCCACGTCGTTGGCCCCGATGTTGAGCGCCATGTAGCCCCCAACCACCGCCGCCGCAACGATATAGAGGCTTCCCCCATTGCCACCCCTGAGCATGGCGTAGATCATGACCCCCACCACAAACGCCACGCCCAGCCCCAGGCGGATCAGTTGCACGCCGCCTTTTTGGCCAGCTTTTTCGATGTCGTTGATGTGCTTGAATTCCATAAGGGGGGCTTGGTTGGGGGTGGTAGAACGCGGGGCCATTACCATGGCCTTCATGACTGGATTGTTTCAGATTTATGACCATTTCTTTGCACGCCACAACTGACCCCGCCCTGTACACGGCAGGCCTGCTGCCCTACCCGGCACTGGCACGCGCCGTGGCAGAACTGCTGGCCGACGCATCGGTCACCGTGCCCGCCCGGCAGGTGCTGCCCCTGCCCGGTGGTGGCAGCCTGTTTGTGATGCCTGCCCACGACGAGCAGGTCGCCATGACCAAGCTCATCACCTACACCCCCGGCAACGCCGCTCGCGGGCTGCCCAGCATCCAGGGCGACGTGCTGGTGCTGGACGTGGCCACAGGCACCCGCCAGCTGCTGCTGGACGGCCCCACGGTCACCGCCCGCCGCACGGCGGCTGTGTCGCTGCTGGCGGCGCAGCACCTGGCCACCACCACAGAAGGCCCACTGCTGGTGGTGGGTGCGGGTGTGCAAGGCCGCTCGCACCTAGAGGCCTTTGCCGGAGGCCTGGGTGTGCGCGAGGTGTGGGTGGCCTCGCGCCGGAGCACCAGTGCCGAGGCCCTGGCGGCGCATGCCAGGCACCTGGGCCTGCGCGCCCGTGTGGTGACCGATGCCAACGCAGCCCTGCCCCATTGCCCGCTGGTGGTCACCTGCACGCCCGCCAGCGAGGTGGTGCTGAGTGCCTTGCCTGGCTCCGGCCAGTTCATCGCGGCGGTGGGGGCTTTCACCCCCCGCATGGTGGAGCTGTCGGCACCGCTGTGCCGCCATGTGGCCAAGCACGGCACGGTGGTGGTGGACACCGCCGATGCCGCCCATGAAGCAGGCGACCTGCTGCAAGCCGGCCTGGACGTGGCCCAGCTGCCCACACTGGCCCAGGCGCTGAATTGGGGACCGGGGGCAATGCGCCCCGCTGGGCCAGTGCTGTTCAAAAGCTGCGGGTGGGCCGGGTGGGACTTGGCCGCAGCCCGCCTGGCCCTCGGCCAGGCCAGCCGCTGAGGGCGTCCCGTGGCCAAGCCCCGTTTGCGCCCCGCCCCCCGCTGGCAACTGCCCCTGCTGACCCAGCTGCAAGACAGCACCCCCCACACCCTCAAGCGCGATGTGGTAGCCGGGCTGACGGTGTGCGTGGTCATGATTCCGTCGGTCATTGCCTACGCCGAACTGCTGCACCTGCCGCCGGTGGCAGGTTTGTACAGCGCACTGGCGGCCTGTGTGGCGTATGCGCTGTGTGCCAGTTCGCGCCAGGTGGTGGCCGGGCCCGATGCGGCCATTGGCCTGCTGGCGGGCACCGCCATCCTGCCCCTGGCGGGTGGCGACCCGGTGCGCACCGCCATGCTGGCGGCCGAGTTGGCTGCGCTGTCGGCGCTGGTGCTGCTGCTGGCGGCGCGGCTGAACCTGGGGGCCATTGCAGACCTGCTGTCGCGCCCGGTGCTCATTGGCTACCTCAACGGGGCGTCTCTCATTCTGGTGTCCACCCAACTGGGCAAACTGTTTGGGCTGCCCTTGGGAGGAGAGGAGTTCTTTCCGACCTGGCGGGCGCTGTGGGAGAGCTGGCCCGCCACCCACCTGCCCACCCTGCTGATTGGCCTGGCACTGATTGCCACTCTGGTGGCGCTGGACCGGTGGTGGCCACGGGTGCCCGCTGCACTGGCGGTATCGGCCCTGGCGGTTGCAGCTGCCTGGCTGCTTGGCCTGCCCGATATGGGCGTGGCCATGGTGGAGCCCGTGCCCGGTGGCCTGCCCCTGCCGTCGTGGCCCGAGGTGTGGTTGTCCGACATACAGGCGCTGGCCCCAGCGGCCATGGCCATCGCGTTTCTGGCGTTTTCAGATGGCATCGTACTGGCCCAGACCTTTGCCGACAAACACCACCGCGAATTCGACGCCAACCAGGAGCTGGTGGCACTCGGCGCTTCCAACGCGGCGGCGGCGCTGCTGCAGGGCTTTCCGGTGTCGGCCAGCCAGTCGCGCACCTCGGTGGTGGACGCGGCCGGTGGGCAAACCCAGGTGGCGCAACTGGTGGCGGCAGCGGGTTTGCTGCTGTTTTTGCTGGTGGCCTCCGACCTGGTGGCCATGCTGCCCAAGGTGGCACTGGGGGCCATCCTGATCGTCACGGCGCTGAGCATGGTGGAGGTGGCCTCGCTGTCTGCGCTGTACCGCATTGACCGGCGGGACTTCTGGCTGGCGCTGGCAGTGATGCTCTCGATTCTGGTGGCAGGCGTGGTACCGGGCATTCTGCTGGGCATGCTGCTGTCGCTCATTGGGGTCCTGGTGGAGATTTCCCGCCCGCGTGATGCGGTGCTCAGCCGCCGGGACAGCGACGGCAAGTTCCACGATGTGGAGCCCAACGCACCCAACGCCCACACCGTGCCCGGCCTGATGGTGTACCGGTTGTATGCACCTCTCATTTTTGCCAATGCGCGCTTTGTGGTGAACCGCCTGCGCACCCTGACCGATGCTGCCGCCCCCCCGCTGCAGTGGCTGGTGATTGACGCGCAGGCCATCACCGACATGGACATGACGGCCGCGCAGCGCTTTGCCAGCCTGTGCCGGGAGCTGGCCATGCGCGGCATCGTGGTCAAGATTGCCGACGCTCCTCGCCCATTCCGCGAGGAGCTGCACAAAGTGGGGGTGGTGGCTGAGCTGGGCGAGCAGCCGTTTTATGTGTCGGTCAAAACCGCGGTGGAGGCCTTCGAGAGCCAACAGGCCTGAGCCCCCTCAGCTTGGCCCCCTGCCATCAGTCACTGGCATCCAGCAGGTGCTGGAGGGTGGCCACCAGCTGGTCTCCCAAATCGGCCAGCCGGTGGAGGATGGCCTGCACATCGGCCTGGGTACCTGTTTGGCGGGTATGCAACACCTCAGCCGCCAGGGCATGAATCTGCGCATGCAAGGCATTGAGGCGGGCAAACGCAGCGCGGTGCCCGTGGCGCGCCTCGCACTCGGCCTGCATCAGCCAGCGGCCCATGGGTCGTTCCTGAAAATGCAGAGGTGGTGGCGCATCGCGCTGACCCATGGCCATGGCACGCAGCTGCGCCGCCCAGGCCCGGTGCTCCACCATGGCGGTCAGCAGTGGCAGGTCCTCGCGGTGGGCCCGCGCCACATGGGCCCAGGCCGGGTCGGTGCGCCAGCTGGCCACCCACGCGGGCATGTCCTCAGGGGGCATGGGCCTGGCGATGGCATAGCCCTGCGCCCAGTCACATCCGAGTCGCAGCAGCATTTCGCCATGAGCGGTGGTTTCCACCCCTTCGGCCAGTGCCTGGGTGCGAAAGGCGCGGGCCAGGCCCAGCACGCCCTCCAAAATGGCGAGGTCTTCGGTGTCATCGAGCATGCCACGCACAAAGCTCTGATCAATTTTGAGCAGCGAGGCAGGCAGACGGCGCAGGTAGGTCAGCGACGAGTAACCGGTGCCGAAGTCGTCAATTGCAAACCCTACACCCAGCTCCCGGCAGCGGTTCATCACGCTTGACACAGCGTCCAGATCATCCAGCGCGCTGGTTTCGAGCACTTCCAGCTCCAGATCGCCCGGCATCACGCTGGGGTGCCGACCCAGGTGCTGGCGCAGACCATGGAAAAACTCGAGGTGCTGCAGGTGGCGGGCGTCGATGTTGATGCTGACCGGCAGGTGCACGCCCTGAGCCTTCCAGGCCCCCACCTGGACAATGGCGGTTTCCATCACCCATTCGCCCAGGTCAATGGCCAGTGGGTCTTTGTGCAAGGCGGGCAAAAACTCGGCCGGGCGCAGCAGGCCGCGTGTGGGGTGCTGCCAGCGAATGAGGGCCTCGGCACCCACCACCTGACCAGTTCGCATGTTGACCTTGGGCTGGAAGTGCAGCACAAACTCCCGGCGCTGCAAGGCCTGGCGAATCTGGGTCAGGGTCTCATGGCGGCCACGGATATGGCGGTCTTGCTCGGCATCGAACACCTGGTAGCGGTTTTTGCCCATCAGCTTGGCCTGGTACATGGCCTGGTCGGCCTGGCGCATCAGCTGCTCGGCATCCATCTCGTAGGCCTGCGGGTAAAAGACCACACCCACACTGGCCGACACCTCCAGGGTGTGCCCATGCCACCCAAAGGGCTGGCTGGCAGCGGCCAGCAAGCGATCCAGCACCGGCACCGCCGCCTGGTGCTCGCCCAGATCGGGGAGCACCGCCACAAACTCGTCGCCCCCCAGGCGGGCCAGCGTATCGCCCTCACGCAAGCAGGTTTTCATGCGGTGTGACAGCTCAATGAGCAATTGGTCGCCAGCGTCGTGCCCATGGTTGTCGTTGACGGACTTGAACCCATCCAGATCCAGAAAAACCAACGCCAGCAACTGGGCTCGGCGCACTGTCTGGAGCATCGCCTGCCGCAGCCGGTCGGCCAGCAGCACCCGATTGGGCAGTCCGGTCAGGCCGTCGTAGTGGGCGATGCGGTCCAGCCGCTCTTCGTGCTCTTTTTGCAGCGAAATGTCGGAAAACAGCGCCACGTAGCGCAACACCGCACCGTCGGGGCCACGCACAGCGGTGATGGTGAGCATCTCCACATACACCTCGCCGGACTTGCGGCGGTTCCAGATTTCGCCCGTCCAGCGGCCCTGGGTGTCCAGGGTTTTCCACATTTGCTGGTAAAAGGTCAGGCCCTGGCGGCCCGAGCTGAGCACACTGGCGTTGCGCCCCAGCACCTCGCCACGGGCGTAGCCGGTGATGCGGGTGAAGGCATCGTTCACGTCGATGATGTCCCCGCCCGGGCTGGTGATCATGATGCCCTCGTTGGCATGGGTGAACACGCTGGCAGCCAGTTGCAGCCGCTGTTGGGTGTCGCGTTGCTCGGTCACATCGGTGACGACGCTGCTGAAATGCTGCAACACGCCATCGTTGTCATACACCGCGTTGATGGTCAGCTCGGCGGTGTACAGGTGGCCAAGCTTGTGCCGGTTGATGATTTCGCCCCGCCAGTGCCCTTGGTCAAGCAGCGTGGTGTACAGCGCCTGGAAAAACTCGGGCGGGTGCAGGCCCGATGACATGAACCTGGCGTTTTGCCCCAACACCTCCGCGACGGTGTAGCCCGTGACGCGCTCAAGCGCTGCGTTGGCAGACAGCACACAGGCGTTGGCATCGGTCACCACAATGGCGTCGCTGCTGCTCTCGAACACCGATGCGGCTAGGCGCTGCTGCTCGTCCAGCTCGGCCTGTTTAGCCACCAGACGGCGGTGGCGGCGCCACATGGCCACAGACAGTGTGAGCAGGGCCAGCAGCACCGGCACCATGACCGCGACCCAGCGCTGGACCTGCTGGCGCCAGGGCGCCAGCACCGCATCCTCTTGCAGGTGCACCGCCACCACCATCGGAAAGCGCTCGGACACCCGAAAGGCACTCAGCACGGCGGTGCCATCGGACAGCCGGTGATGGTAGTGGCCGGCCTCGGGCTGGGGTGGCTGCCAGCTCAGCGGCCCAGCTGCCGCCGATGCCCCAGGCTCATCGGCGCTGTGGGAGGACACCAGCAACACGTCGTCAAACCGCAGCCACTGCACAAAACCGTGTGCCTCGGGCACCATGGCCAGGCCTTCGTTGATGAAGTGGTCAGGGTTCAAGGCCACCAGCAGCCAGAAGTCGCCCTGGCCCGATGCCAGCTTGCGCAGCACCGGGATGAAATAGCGATCGGCGGGCGACAGTATCAAAGACGGCGGCCCCGCCCAGGAGTGGGAAATATCCCGCCCGACCTGGGGACGGCCCACCTGGATGACCTCAGCCTGGGAATCGACCACCGGAAAAAACCCCATGACGCTGAGGCGAACACCCAGGTTTTCGGGGTTGCTGCTGGCGAGGACCACGCCCCTGGCATCGACCACCGACATCGAGCGCAGGTAGGGCACCGGGCGCAGCAGCTGGCGCAGGGTATCGCCGGTGCTTTGGTTGCGCAAGGACTGGCCATCGGCCACATCCAGGCTGATGGCGGTTTGCTCGATGGCCTGGAGCGACTGGGTCAGGCTGCCCTCCAGGTGGCGCGCGTGGACAACGGCACGCTCGGTTCCCTGGCTCAGCGACGCGGCCCTGAGCGTCCACAAGGTACCCCCCAAGGCGGTCAACCAGCCCACGGCCAGCACCGCAAGCGCCAGCCCCAGGGTGGAGCCGCGCCAATGCCACCAGTGTGCCCGCGCCGCGTTCATGGGTCGGTCGCCGGGTGTGGTCACTTGGCCACGATGGACTCGAGGCCGTGGCGGCGGGCATTGGCCAGCAATCGGCCGTCTTGCTTCATGGCCGCCAGCGTCCTCTCGACCTGGATGTACCAGCGGTCGTCACCGGGTGCCATGGCCCAGGCGTAGGGGGTGATGTGGTAGGTGCTGGGCGGCGACACCAGGCGCGCCCAATCGCTGTTGTCGAGCATGCGGCGGCTGAAGGGGTAGTCGGTCATGAACACATCGGCACGGCCTGAGCGAACCTCTTGCTCACGGGCGGCGGGGGTCTCCACCACCCGCAGCTCGGCCGCTTTGAGCTTGGTTTTCATCACAGACTCGTGCAGCGTGCCCTTGGCCACGGCCACCACGGTATCAGGCTGATCGATGTCAGCCCACGAGCGAATGCGCCGGTTGGACTGGGTGGTGATGGCGTAGATGTCGCTGGCCAGGTGGGGTTGGGTAAAGCGCAGCTTTTCCTGGCGCTGTGGGGTGATGCCAATGGCAAACATGGCAATGTCGCAGCGGTCGGCCAGCACGTCGTCAATGAGTTTGGCAAACGAACTGTCCACAAACTCTACCTGCACGCCCAGCACATTGGCCAGCGCCCGGGCGTTGTCCACGTCAATGCCCATGAGCTGCTGGGTTTTGGGGTTGCGGTAGGTGATGCCGTAGTAGTCGGGCCACACGCACACCCGCAGCGTTTTGGCATGTAGGATGCGCGAGAGTCGGTCGGCAGGGAGCACCGGGCCGGTTGCCTGTGCGGGCACCTGCACCACCGCCAGCCACGCGGCACACACCAGTGCCGCAGCGGCTCTGCCCCCCACTCTGCGGGGTGAGCGGGCGGCCACAGGGGTTGAATCAAGCCTCATCAGCAGCTCCTGGCAAGGTGTCACATGCCCAGGGATCGCAGCAGGTCGTCGGTTTCGCTGGAGGCCGATACCGGGGGCCGTGCGGCGTTTTCCGGGTGGGTTTGGGACATGAGTTCGTCCGGCTCCGGGATGGCCTGGGGCTCGAAGTCGTACAGGCGTATGAACTCGGTCTTGTCGATGGCGAGCTCCAGGTAAAAAATGTGATTGCGCCCTGTGTAAAAGGTCACGCGGCGGGACTCGGGTTTGTCTAGGTTGGCATCGACACTCAGCACCACCTGTTTGTTCAGCACCAGCATTTTGGGCTGGTTCTGGGTGATGTGGGTCTGCAACTCGCGCCTGACCTTGCTGGAAAAGTCCCCCAGCACCTGGTTCATGAGTTCGCCCATGACGTTGGCCACCTCGTCCGAGGTGTGGGAGTGCGCCAGCTCCTCCCTGGGCATGCCCATGCTGGTCATGTAGGACTCGTAAATTTCCATGGCCGCAGCCGCTGAAAAATTGACCACCACCAGGCCCGAGAACCCGCCATCGAACAGCACAAAGCAGCCAATGTCGGGTTTGAGGCAGGTTTTGGTGATGCGCTGCACCATGCCGGAGTACTGAATCTGGCTGTTGGTGGCCACGGTCAGCACCTTGGTGACCGAGTTGCACAAACTCATCAGCAGGTCTTCGGTGCCATACACAACGGTGTCGTCAATGATGCTCATGGTGACTCAAGTATCTGTGGGTAGAAGAACCGGAAGTGGACCACACTGGCGGCGTGACCACTCCAGGGGGAAATGGCTCAGCGGCTGCCCGATTCGACCGAGAAGAAATACGACAAGCGCTGCTGCGGGTTGAGCCAGGCAAACACATCGGGCGGCAGCGTGGAAGGCCGAATGGCCTCAGTGATTTTGAGATCGGTCTCGTTGTGCAACTCCACCGTGGGCGCATCGGCCTTGTTGACATCTGGGCTATACACCAGCACCTGGGGGCGCAGGCTGTCGGGGCCGGGGGCTACCACCAGCGCCAGCGAGCCATCGGACAACTGCACCACCGTGCCCGGTGGATACACACCGAGCAATTTGATGAGCGCGCTCAGGATTGCGGTATCGAGCTGTTTGCCTTCAAGGCGGAACATGCGCGCGAGCGCTTCGGCGGGCATGAGGGGGATGGCATCGGCGGCTTCGGGCGTGCACAGGTTGTCGTAGCGGTTGACCACAGCCAGTATGCGCGCAGCCTTGGACGAGGTCTGGTGGCTGCGCGGCCAACCTGAGCCATCCACCGCCTCGTGGTGGTCTGCCACGATGCTGAGGGCCTCTTTGCTGAAAACCCCCGATTGCGACGCCAGTTGCACACTGAACATGACATGCTGGCGAAAAAAATCTTCCTCGTGTTTTTTGCGCTGGTTGGTTTTGAGTATCTGCGGCGGCACCTGAACCTTGCCCGCGTCGTGGGCCAAGGCACCCAGGGCCAGGTCGGCCAACTCGCGCTCGCTCAGTCCCACCTTTTTGCCCACCAGCATGCACAGCGTCAACACGTTGAGGGCATGAAACTGTGGCCCCTGCTCTTTTTTGTCGCCCAACAGGTGCAGCAGGATGTTTTGCCCCTGGCTGATGGCTGCCGCCGTCTCCCGGGACAGGGCAGACAACATCTCCCCTGCGGACTTGGGTGAGCGGTTGAGCGTCAGCAAGGCGTCTTTGGTGGAACGGGCGGCCTGCTCCCAGGCTCGGTCGGCACGGGTGGCCGAGTCTTTCTGCCGCTGCTGGCGGGCTTTTTTGTCGGCCTCCATGGCCTTGACTTCTTTCGCCAGCGCCAGTGCGGCTTCGTCGGCCTGCGCTCGGGCCACGTCGTCCGCACTGGGCGGATCTTCTGGCACCGGCGCGGGGGTGGCGCTGCTTTTGTCGGGGTGGTAATACAGCTTGCCCTGGGTCACCAAGGACTGGATCACCGCCACGTCTTTGGCTGTCTTGACCAGGAAGCGGTTGGCAATGAACGGGTGCTCGTCCCAAGGCATGTCCAGCCACACATACAGGCCCACCACCAGCTGGGACGGTTCAATGGGGACGGGTTGGCCGGGTTTGTTCCACATGGGGTTGGCGGTCTGGGTGCTTGGGGCGGTCAATCTGAAAACAGGGTCAGCTTACACCGTGTGCCGCTGCCCTGGTACCTCACAGGCCCGGCAAGCCGGTGTGTCAGCGTTTCAGGCCAGGCCCTCCACCGAAAAGAAACAGGCCAGGCGTTTTTGGGGGTTCAGCCACTGGAGTACACAGGGCGCAAGATCGGCGGGCCGGATGGCATCGACCACGTCGAGGCCGTCTTCGTTGCCCAGGTCAAGCATGGGCGCGTCATCGTCGGACACCCCTGGGCTGTACAACAGCACCCGGGGCCGGTAGATGTCCGCCCCTGGCGAGACCACCAGCGCCAGCGATCCGTCGCTGAGCCGCACCACGGTACCGGGCGGGTACACCCCGAGCAGGTGGATCAGAACAGCCAGCAGGTGGGGGTCGTGGCGGCTGCCCTCCTGGCGCAGCATGTGGGCCAGCGCCTCCGAGGGCATCAGCGGAGCCAGCATGGGGGACTCGGGCGCGCACAACCGGTCGTAGCGGTTGACCATGATGAGTATCGCGGCCGACGGGCTGAGGGTGGTGATGCCGCGCGGGAAACCAGAACCATCGGCTGCCTCGTGGTGCTGCTCAATGAGGGCGGTGGCGTGTGGACCAAACGCCCCGGACTCGCGCGCCAGCTGCACGCTGTGGCGCACATGCAGGCGGTAGTGGTCTTCTTCGTGTTTTTTGCGGTGACCGTTGCGCAAAATCGGCAGCGGAATCTCGGCCTTGCCGGCGTCGTGTGCGACCGCGGCCATGGCCAGGTCAGTCAGCTCGGTTTGGTTCAGGCCGGCCTTTTTGCCCACCAGCATGCACAGCGTCATGACGTTGAGCGCGTGGAACTGGGGGCCGTGGTCGTCCTTGGGACCGAGCAGGTGCAACAGCGCGTCCGGGCCCTGGCTGATGGTAGCGGCCGTTTCGCGCGACAGTTGCGCCAATTGCTTGCCCGCCATGCGGGGCGAGCGGGCCAGCATGGCCAAGGCCTCGCGGGTGGCACTGGCCGCACTGTCCCAGGCGCGGTCGGCGCGGGCAGCGGCGTCTTTGACGCGGCGAATTTTTTCCCGCCGTGCGTCGGCCAGCCGCTGGCGCTCGGCCGCCAGCGCATCGGGCGACACCACTGGCAGTGGCTCTCCTGCCGCCTTGCCATCGACTGGGACCAGTGGCAGCGGCTGCACCGTGCTGCGGGAAGGCAGGTAGTAGAGGTGGCCTTGCAGAGGGAGCGAGCGCAGCAGCGACACGTCGTGCGCATTCTTGATGAGCACCCGGTTGGTCAGGAAGGGGTGGTCCATCCACTTCATGTCCAACCACACGCACAGGCCCGGCACCAGCTGCGACAGCTCCAGTGGAAGGGCTTCAGGATCGGTAGCGGCCATGGCGCAGAGTCAGGGTCGGGGCAGGGACAGCCAGTGGTCTTGTAGCGCCCAGGCAGTGGTTTCGGGCAATTCTTCGGGAATAAAGTGGCCAGCGGGCAGCAGCTCACCCACCACCCGAGCCGCGCATTGTGCCCGCCACAGCGCCACGGGGTCGAACAGCCGCTGCACCACGCCGCGCGCGCCCCACAGCACCAGTGTGTCGCAGGCTATGCGTTGGCCGACAGCCCGGTTGGCGCGGTCGTGGTCCAGATCGACTCCGGCACTGGCGCGGTAGTCTTCGCAGGCACTGTGGATGGCCGCCGGACGACAAAAACACCGCTCGTACTCGGCCAGGGCCTCGGGCTCGATGTGGGCCATGCCCCCGGTGCCCCAGCCACCAAGTTTGGCGTGCAGGTAGGCCAGGGCATTGCCTTCAATCATGGTTTCGGGCAGCGGCGCAAGTTGTATGAGGTGGAACCAGTGGTAGTACGCCCGGGCAAAGTCCATGTCGGTACGGGCGTACATGTCCAGGGTGGGGGCGATGTCAATGACGCACAGCCCCATCACCCGATCCGGATGGTCCAGCGCCAGGCGGTGCGCCACCCGCCCGCCCCGGTCGTGGCCGCACAGGTAAAAGCGCTGTACGCCGAGTTGCTCGCACACCCCCACCACGTCTGCGGCCATGGCGCGCTTGCTGTGGGTGCTGTGATCGACAGCATGTGCGATGCCGGGCTTGAGGGCCGAATCGCCATAACCCCGCAGGTCTGGCATGACGATGTGAAACTGCTCTTTGAGGGTTTGCGCCACGCGGTGCCACATGGCGTGCGTTTGCGGAAAGCCGTGCAACAGCACCAGCGCGGGGCCATCGGGGTTGCCACCCACGCGGGCCACGGCGGTGGAATGGGGCAGGTCGAAGTGCCGCCGGGTAAAGCCATGCATCCAGTTCATGGTGTGTCCTTGGTGGGCCGAGAGGGCATCGGTGCCATTGTGGCAGTGGGTGAGGAAGCGGCCAGCGCCTGTGGCACGGCGTGCGCCAGAAAGTCGTACACCGCACGGATGCGGGCGCTGGTACGCACCTCGCGGTGCACAGTCAGCCACACGGGCAGGCTGGGCAGGGCCAGGCCGGGCAGCACGCGCACCACGTCGGGGTGGCGGTGCAGCATGTAGTCACCCACAAAACCTACGCCCAGCCCAGCACGTATGGCCTGCCAATAGGCAATCAGATCGTCGGTGCGCAGCGCGAAATGCGTTGGCGCAATGGGGCATCCCATGGCGGCAAAGCCTTTGATGATTTCATCGTTCTGGTCGTACCCAACCAGGCTGTGTTGCAGCAAATCGGTGAGCGCCAGCGGCTCGCCATGCTGCGCCAGGTAGCGTCGGCTGGCGCAGGCTGACACACCCATGCTGGCTATCTGTTTGGCCACCAGGCTCGATTGGTCGGGCCGCACCATGCGTACCGCGATGTCGGCCTCGCGCTCAAGCAGGTTGCTGACGGCGTTGCTCACCACCAGCACCACCTGCAAGGTGGGCAGTGCCTGGCGCATGGCTGCCAGCACGGGGGGCAGTACGTGGCAGGCCACCGGTTGGCTGGCAGTG
Organism: Burkholderiaceae bacterium; assembly: GCA_030695205.1. Lineage (GTDB taxonomy): Bacteria > Pseudomonadota > Gammaproteobacteria > Burkholderiales > Burkholderiaceae_C > UBA2334. Next base: position 281,774 of record JAUYTN010000033.1, read on the forward strand.
ATGCGCACGGTGCCTGCCAACTCGTCATTGGCGCTGTGCAACTGCTGATTCAGCGACAGCGCGGCAGCGGCCATTTGCCGCACGGGGCCCGCCAGGGTCAACGCCAGTTCGGTGGGCTTGAGGCCCCTGCCTGTGCGCTCGAACAGCACCGCACCCAGTTGCTTTTCCAGTTCGGCGATCTGCCTGCCCACTGTGGGCTGGCTGGTACCCAGCTGACGCGCCGCACCCAGCAGACTGCCGCGATCCAGCGCGACCAGAAAGGTTTGCACCAACCGCCAGTCAAACGTGTGGTTCATGGCTCTGGATATTCAAAAATGAAACTCTGGTGTGCTGCGCTAGCCAATTGTGAATTATCGGGATCGTTTTCACAATCCAAGCCATGGGTTCGGCGTGGGGCTGAACACACAAGCCACACACAAGGCGTGAACCATGGACCGTCGTCTTTTCATCCGTTTGTTGGGCGGGGGTGTCGTCACCGCCGCCACCGCTGGCACCTTGTCAGGGTGCTCGTCCGATTTGCCTGCTGCGGCATTGGCCGCGTGGAGCGGCCCCGGCCAGCCCCCTGCACCCGGCACCGACCCGCGCCACTGGCTGCTGGCCCATGCCATCCTGGCGCCGCATTCACACAACCTGCAGTCGTGGCTGGTGGATTTGCGCGAGCCAGACCGCATCACCCTGTACTGCGACCGTTCGCGCCTGCTGCCCGAGACCGATCCGTTCTCCAGGCAGATGATGATGAGCCAAGGCACCTTCCTGGAGTTGCTGGACCTGGCCGCCCGCCAGTTGGGCCTGCGCGCAGACATGCAACTGTTCCCGCAAGGTGAGTTTGGCCCGGCGCACATTGACCAACGCCCCACCGCGCTCATCAAGCTCTCGCCCGATGCCAGCATCCGCCCTGACCCACTGTTCCAGCAGGTGTTCAAACGCCGCACCAACCGCGAAGCCTACGAGGCCAGAGAGCCCGCTGCCGCTGCATTGGCTGCCATAACCGCCAGTGCAGCGGCACCGAACATGGTCACCGGTTTTGTGGGCAGCGCCCAAGCCGCGCTGCGCGACCAGCACCGCCAGATTGCGATGGACGCCTGGCGCATCGAGCTGGAAACGCCACGCACCGTCCTGGAGTCCTTCCACTACCTGCGCATTGGTCCGTCAGAAATTGCCGAGCACCGCGACGGCATTTCACTCAACAAACCCTTCGTGCGTGCCGTGACCGCGCTGGGGCTGTTCGACCGCACCCAGGCACCCGGACCGGGCGACAGCAACATTGCCGCGCAGATCAAAGACTTCAACACCAAGCTGGCGACCACACCCGCGTTTTTCTGGCTGACGACACAGGGCAACAGCCGCAGTGCACAGGTGCTGTCAGGTCGGGCCTATGCCCGCGCCCAACTGGCGGCCACGGCCCATGGCCTGAGCATGCACCCCTTGCAACAGGCCTTGCAGGAGTACCCCGAGCAGGCCCAGCCTTATGCGGCCATCCACCAACTGTTGGATGCCCCGGTGGCCACGCACACCGTGCAGATGTGGGCCAGGCTGGGCTATGCGCCGCCGGTCGGGCCAGCGCCCCGGCGGGGGGTGGAGGCGCACTTGGTCAAGGGGTGAGGGGCCGTGCCATTCCCTGGCAGGGCGTTGGTTGACCTAGCTGGCAGGCCGCGACCCAGACGGCCCGGCAGCCTGCGCACCCGTTGGACGGGCTCAGGCCGACACCAGGCTGACCAGCCGCGCCAGCGCGTGGTTCACGGTGGCTGTGCGCACGGCCGCCCGGTCACCGGGGAAATGGCAGCATTCGGTGGTGATGTGCCCGCCCACGCTCCAGCCCAGCCACACCGTGCCCACGGGCTTTTCTGCGCTGCCGCCGGTGGGGCCGGCCACGCCGGTCACGGCCACCGCCACCTGTGCGCGCGAATGCGCCACCGCCCCCGCTGCCATGGCGCGCACCACGGACTCGCTGACGGCGCCATGTTGAGCAATCAGTTCGGCGGGCACGCCCAGCAGCTCTGTTTTGGCGGCGTTGCTGTAGGTCACGAACCCGCGCTCGAACCAGGCGCTGGAGCCCGCCAGGTCGGTGCATGCAGCGGCGATCAGGCCACCAGTACAACTCTCTGCGGTGGCCATGAACCACTTTTTATCAACCAAAAACGTGCTTAGCGCTTGTATTTGTTGAATAGTTTGCTCTTCTATTTTCATACCCCCAAACCACCTCAAAAGCGCCACCAGGCAATGACCAGCAGGGTGCAAAAGGCGGCGGCGAGGTCATCCAGCATCACGCCGAACCCACCTCGTGGCCCAAAGCCTTTGAAAGCCTGGTCCGCCCAGGCCATAGGCCCAAACTTGACCGCATCGAACAGCCGAAACAGCGCAAAGGCATAGGCCTGCGTCCAGAAGCCTGCAGGTGCCAGCACCCACAGCACCAGCCAGAAGGCCACCACCTCGTCCCACACCATGTGGCTGGAGTCGGGCTGGCCCATGTGGCGGGCGGTGACGGTGCAGGCCCACCAGCCCACCAGCAAACCGGCGGCGATGACTGCCGCCCAGCCCCAGTCACTCAACCACGGCTGCATCACCAGGAAGGCGGCCCAGGCCCACAGCGTGCCCACCGTGCCGGGAGCGCGGCGGGCAAGGCCCGCCCCAAAACCAAGAGCAATGGCGTGCGCGGGGTGGCTGGCCATGAAGGCCATCGTGGGATGCGCCGCAGCAGCCCGGGCGGGATGCGCCCGGCTGGTGGCGGCAGCGGGTGATGGTCCGGCGCGGTGGCTGGCAGAGGGGTTGGCGGATGCGTTGGCGCCAGTGCTTGCCGCGGAGCCGTCGGCAGCGCTGCCAGGTGCGGGGCGCAGCACCGAGGGGTGCTCAGGGTCGGGCTCCAGCCAGATGGGCGGTGGAATGGGTGAATGCATGGCCAAACAACAGGAAAGAATCGACGGGGACAACGGCGTGCGTGGGTGGGTCCCTGGGCTCAGCGCAGCGTGATGGCGAAGTGGTTCAGACGGGTATCTCCCGTGCCGCTGATGATTTCGTTGCCCAGGTTGACAGCGGCCAAGTGGTCGCCGGGCCCAATCAGCTGTCGATGCTGGAGGTAGTCAAAAAAAGGCTTCAGCTCCAGGCGGGCGGTGGTGTGCATGGGGCTGTTGGGGGCAAACGCAATGTACCGCCAGCCCAGCCCGAACTTTTCGCCCACAAACACCCGGTACAGGGTGCCGTTGATACGAACCCGGTCCACCAGCTCGCCCCCGGCGTACATGGGGCCATACACCTCCAGCCAGATCATGACCTCGTGGGTGATGGTGGGCACATCGAAGGCCACGGGATTGGGTGTACTGGTGACCCACATGTCGATGGCCAGGTTGCCCGCCCCCTCGCGCTCGGTGGCCACGTCGTAGTCCAGCGTCAGCTGCTGAATGCTGCCCAGCGTGCGCGGCAGCAGCGGCGTGGTGGATTTGGGGTAGCCGGGTTTGTGACCAAACACCACCTCGGGGTAGGCCTTGACGTTGTCGCCTTGTTGGCGCCAATTCCAGTTCCAGTGTGCACTGATCCCGCCCCTGGCGTTGGTGGCCGCCCCCATGCACTGCGTCCAGCCGACCACCCCCTGGCGCCCCCAGGAGTTGTTCTCGGCCAGGTAGGCCCCGGCGTAGATCACCGACGACTCTTCGCAGTTGAGCTCGATCTGGGGGCCAGCGGATGTCGCCGCAGGCGTCGAAGCGGGTGCAGGGGCGGGTGTTGCAGCGACCAACTGGACAGCCTGCGCATCCGGAGCCACAGCTGCCCCGGTGGTAGCGGACTGCGCTGGTACTGAGCTGCCTGCCGCACGGGGACTGGTGCTGGCGCTGGGCTCGGGGCTGCAGCCCAGCACGGCAGCCAACACGAAGGTGCCGACCACCCCCGAAAGCAGCCCACGCCACACACGGGCAGGACCTGAAGGACACATGGGTGGCAAAGGTTTCATGGAGCGATGCAGCGCATGTGTTGGCACCGCTGGCTCAAACAAAGTGGTCAAAAGAAGCGGGCAACCCGGCCCAGACTTGGCCATCAGAAGCCCGCACGCGAATACCCAGCTCGGCCGTGGTGTGGCCGATGCGGGTCACGGGGGTGTCAGACTGTACAGCGGCATGGGCCACGGCCGCCCGAGCAGCGGGTGGAGCGGTAAAGACCAGTTCGTAGTCGTCACCACCCGCCCATGCAAAATTTGAAACAAATTCTGGTTTTACGCTTTTCAGGCATGGACTTATAGCTACTGAATTCATCAATAAATCGTCGCACAAATCGGCCCCCAGTGCGCTGGCCGACAGGATGTGTTGCAGGTCGCCCAGCAAGCCGTCGCTGACATCGACCGCAGCATGGGCCACACCGCGCAGCGCCAAGCCAAGGGCTACGCGGGGCGTGGGACGCTCCATGCGCTGGCGCACAGCTTCCCAGGTAGCAGCATCCACACCCTGGGTGCCACGCACCACCTCCAGGGCCAACCGGGCGTCGCCCACACAGCCGCTCACATAAATATCGTCACCCACCTGGGCCGCATCGCGCCGCAGGGCCAGGTGCTCGGGCACCTGACCGAACACCGTGATGCACATATTCAACGGCCCGGCAGTGGTGTCACCGCCCACCAGTGCGCACTGGTGGACATCAGCCAGGGCCAACAAACCCGACGAGAACCCGGCCAACCAGCGCTCGTCCACCCTGGGCATGGACAGCGCCAGCGTGAAGGCCAGGGGCTGCGCGCCCATGGCGGCCAGGTCGCTGAGGTTGACCGCCAGCGCCTTGTGCCCAAGGGCCTCGGGCGAGACGGTGGACAGAAAATGCCGCCCCTCCACCAGCATGTCGGTGGACACCGCCAGTCGCATGCCAGGTGTGGGGGCCAGCAGCGCGCAGTCGTCGCCGTTGCCCAACGCCACACCCGGTGGCTTGAGCGGGTGCTGGAAATAGCGGCGAATGAGCTCGAACTCTCCCATGGTGGTCAATGCAGCACCCGGCCAGGGGCGCCGCCGCCGGTGGCTTCCAGCACAAAAGCGGGCACCTCGACGTCTGCGCGTTCGCCATCTTCAGACACCACCAAAAAGCTGCCCCGCATCAGGCCCGATGGTGTGCGCATGCGGGTGCCGCTGGTGTACTGAAAGGACTCACCCGGCTTGAGCAAGGGCTGCTGCCCCACCACGCCCAGGCCTTTGACCTCTTCGGTGTGCCCCGTGGCATCGGTGATGATCCAGTGGCGGGCAATGAGCTGCGCAGCCACCCGCCCGGTGTTGCGCACCGTGATGGTGTAAGCAAACGCATACACGCTGCGGTTCGCATCGGATTGATCGGCCAGAAACTCAGGCTGGGCTTGGCATTGAAACGTGGGGGTGGACATGGGGCCAACTGTACCTGTCTGTGGCGGAAGGTGGCAGGTAGGGGGCCAGTGCCTGTCTCCGCGCGGGGTTCATCCGGTGTCAGCGACCCAACACCAGCTCACCCTCATCATTGACCCGAAACACACCACCCCCGAGCGACTCGGCGGTGGACCACACCTTGCTCCCCACCCGCACCTCGGTGCCACCATGCACCGCCACCTCCACATACACATGGGCATCGGTACTCAGGGTCAAGGTCGCCCGCAGTGCAACTTGGGTGTCCCGCAGAGTCGCGATCTCACCCTGTTGAAGCTCTTGGGTGATGCTGGCCCGCGCCAGAAGCCCGTCCCGGTCGCGCTCGGGATGCAGCTGCACAAAGTCGATGATTTTCTGCAAACTGGCGATGTCGGACTCGTGCTTGGCGACGGCCTGGTCAACGCTGTCCAACTCCTCGATCACCAGCGGGTTGTAGCCAGCCTGCAGCACTGTGTGCACACCCGCAGTCGATCCCGATTCCGCCACCCGCACCGACAACGTGGCCCGCACATGCCCACCGATACAACGCCCTTTGCGGCTGCCGGTTTTGCCGACGATGACGTGGTTGAGGGCGGATATTTCGGAATGCATGGCGTAGTCGTCAATGACCACATCGACACCAGCCTGCAAAAACGCGTTTTCGGCATACCGGGCCTGGATGGAGCCACCGGCTGTGACCTTGGCGTTGAACCAACCGTCCCGGCCCGATGCCCGCCCGTTGTACTCGTTGCGACCAATCACACCACCCTTGATGAGCACATGCCCACCTGCTTCAATCTCGCCCGCCTCCACCGTACCGCCAATGGTGACATCGCCGGTGCTGAATACCCGCATGCCCTCCTTCACATCGCCTTTGATGGTCACAGCCCCTTCGAACTTGACGTTGCCGGTGGACATGTCCACCTGCGCAATCGAAATATTGGCGTCCACCCTGACACCGTGGCCGATCGGGACCGGCTGACCCGTGACCAATGCCACCAGAAGGTTGGGGTCGTTGGGGTCGGTACCGACCCCTTTCAGGCCAGGGGCAAACGGCCAGTCAGCCCCCTGCTTGGCAGGCAGCACCCCGCCTGTGACATCGACACCCGGTTCGCCAGGGGTACAAGGCACCCGACGCATCAGCGGCGTACCTTCCTTGACCACCACCAGATCACCCAAGTCACGGTAGTCGATCAGCCCATAGGTGTTGAGCCTGGGGCTTCTGTCCTGCAAATTGGGCACCAGCACATCAAACCGGGTGGGCTCGCCGTGAACAGGCAAACGCCCTACGGCAATCTCCAACTCGGCAGCCGAACCAAGTTGAACGGCCCGAGCCAGATCCTCCTCCAGAATGCCGGTCCTGACACCCGCACGGCCAAGCTCCGCATGGACCTGCTCCAAGGTGACTGGCGCGCCACCGCAGGGTGGCTCCAGGGAGAGTCGGGCGGACATCCGATCGGGCGATACCTTGACCGCGCACCGACCATCGCGGCGCTGCGCCACCACCGCGACCATCGGCTGGCGAGCCTGCCCCAAGCGGCCGAGCCACTGGCTGCAACCCGGCACATCCACCCACCACTGCTCACAGCCCAAGGCTGCCAACTGGTGGCGAATATCCGCCAGGGTCGGCAGCACAGGTGGGGCAGGGGGCGGCTGGACGGCTTCGGCAGTGTTCAATGCAGCGCCGGGTGCAGACGAAGTGGGCGTGCCCGCCGGGGTGAAGCAGGCATTCACACGCACACCATCGTCGGCCACAGCCAGCACCAACGATGCCACCCCTGATGGCCCAACCGAAGAAGAGGATGAATCCGCTGGAACGGGCGAGAGAGGTACGGAGGCTACGGATGCCACAGGTGGCACAGCACCAGCCGGGGTCGCCCCCGGCGGTTGCCCACCAGAACTGATGGCTCCCGGCGCCGCCTGCTGCTGCGGTGGCTGTTGGGCCGCCCCATCGGGACAAGAGAAACGGTTGGCTTCCATGCTGCAGACCTCAAACCCGCCCGTTCGGACAGACGGGCCATGCCGTGATTGTGGGGGGCTCACCTCCCCGAGAGAAGAGGGACATACCCGCCCCACGCCAACACGCGCATCCATTGTTCATGGGGGATTGCGGGCGACACCCATGAGACACGCATAAATGGCCCACAAAAAAGCCCACCGAAGTGGGCTTTTTTGACACAGACTGCGTCTGTTGGTTGGTTGCGCGGGCAAGATTTGAACTTGCGACCTTTGGGTTATGAGCCCAACGAGCTACCAGGCTGCTCCACCGCGCGTCAAGACGATTATTGTACCACGTCTTTTCCAGACTCTTGGACTTCAGGTGCACGATCGACCAACTCGACCAGTGCCATGGGCGCGTTGTCGCCCACGCGGAAACCCATCTTCAGAATGCGTGTGTAGCCGCCTGGACGCGCCTGGAAGCGTGGGCCCAGTTCGTTGAACAGTTTGACCACCACATCGCGGTCGCGGAGGCGGTCAAACGCCAAACGGCGATTGGCCACGGTCGGGACCTTCGCCGGGGTGAGCAGGGGCTCGACCACGCGCCGCAGCTCTTTGGCCTTAGGCAGGGTGGTCTTGATGGTCTCGTGGGTCAGCAGCGAGTTCATCATGTTGCGCAACATGGCCAGTCGGTGGGAGCTGGTCCGGTTGAGTTTGCGAAGTCCGTTTCCGTGACGCATGAATAGTACCTTTGGGTATGTTGTTCACCAGCCGTGTCAGGTACTGATGATGAGGCTCTGCCTCGTTAAAAAAATTATTGGCGGTCCAGACCCACAGGTGGCCAGTTTTCGAGCTTCATGCCCAGTGTCAACCCACGTGAGGCCAGCACTTCCTTGATTTCGTTCAAGGACTTGCGACCCAGGTTGGGGGTCTTGAGCAGCTCGTTCTCGGTGCGCTGGATTAGATCACCAATGTAATAGATGTTCTCGGCCTTCAGACAGTTGGCAGAGCGCACCGTCAACTCCAACTCATCCACTGGGCGCAGAAGAATCGGGTCAAACTGCTGGGCAGCACGCTGGGCTGGAGCCGCGAACGCGGAGAGCTCAACGCCTTCCAGCTGGGCAAACACCGCGAGTTGCTCGACAAGGATCTTGGCGGACGCACGAACGGCCTCCTCTGGACCAATGGACCCGTTGGTCTCGATGTCCAGCACCAGCTTGTCAAGGTCGGTACGCTGCTCGACGCGAGCACTTTCGACGGTGTAGCTGACGCGACGCACCGGAGAGAACGAAGCGTCCAACACCATGCGGCCAATTGAACGACCCTGCTCATCGTGGCGGCGCATGGTGCCGGAAACGTAACCGCGGCCCTTCTCCACCTTGATTTGCATGTCCAGCTTGGCACCAGCCGCGAGTGTGGCCACATAGTGGGAGGGGTTCACGATCTCGACGTCATGGGGCGTCTGGATGTCGCTGGCCGTTACCACGCCTTCACCGTCCTTGCGCAGGCTCAGGGTCACCTCATCACGGCTGTGCAGCTTGAACACCACCCCTTTGAGGTTCAGCAGAATGTTGACCACATCCTCCTGAATGCCGTCAATGGATGAGTACTCGTGCAACACACCAGCGATCGTCACTTCCGTGGGGGCATGGCCCACCATCGACGACAACAGCACACGGCGCAACGCATTGCCCAGCGTGTGTCCATACCCTCGCTCGAAGGGCTCCAGGCTGACCTTGGCCCGGGTGGCGCTGAGTTGCTCAACCTGGATGGTCTTGGGTTTCAATAGATTCGTAAGCATTCAAACTTCCCTCAATGCCCTCGGCTCGTTACACCGATAAGGCCGACTGCGCGACCTGGGGCACACGCCCCAGGAACGGGTTAGCGAGAATACAACTCGACGATGAGCGATTCGTTGATGTCGGCGGCGAACTCGTCGCGATCGGGCGTCTTCTTGAACACACCTTCCACCTTGTCAACACTCACCTCAACCCAAGCAGGAAAGCCGATCTGCTTGGCCAGTTCCATGGCCTCAGTCACACGGGCTTGCTTTTTGGATTTTTCACGCACCGCAACCACGTCGGAAGCCTTGACCATGTACGACGGAATATTCACGGAAGCACCGTTCACAGTCACGCCGCGGTGGGACACCAGCTGCCGGGCCTCTGCACGGGTAGAGGCAAAACCCATGCGGAACACCACATTGTCCAGACGGGACTCCAGCAGCGACAGCAGATTGGCGCCGGTGTTGCCACGGCGACGGTCGGCTTCCTCGAAATAGCGGCGGAATTGGCGCTCCAGCACCCCATACATGCGCTTGACTTTTTGCTTTTCGCGCAACTGCAGACCGTAGTCCGAGGTACGGGCGCCAGACGTACGGCCATGCTGACCGGGTTTGGAGTCGAATTTGGCCTTGTCGCTGATGGAGCGGCGGGCGCTCTTGAGCAACAGGTCGGTGCCTTCACGGCGGGAAAGTTTGGCCTTGGGGCCGAGGTAACGTGCCACGTAGATATCCTTGAAAAATTCTGCCGTGTCAATGCGACACGGGAGCTGCAGCGGAGAACCGCAGCGGTGGGCTTAGATGAATCAGATGCGACGGCGCTTTTGTGGGCGGCAGCCGTTGTGAGGAACCGGAGTCACATCGGAAATGGACACAATGCGGATGCCCAATGCGCCGAGCGCACGAACAGACGACTCACGCCCGGGGCCGGGACCTTTGATTTCGACATCAAGGTTCTTGATCCCTTGCTCAACCGCTGCGCGACCGGCCACTTCCGAAGCGACCTGGGCAGCAAACGGGGTGGACTTGCGTGAACCCTTGAACCCCTGGCCACCGGAGGAAGCCCACGACAACGCGTTGCCCTGGCGATCCGTGATGGTGATGATGGTGTTGTTGAACGACGCATGCACGTGGGCAATACCGTCCGCAATATTTTTGCGAACTTTCTTGCGTACACGGGCAGACGCAGAGCTAGATTGTTGCTTAGCCATAACGAGCCTTCAGTAATTTATTTTTTCAGTGCCAGGGCGGCCTTGCGCGGACCTTTGCGGGTGCGTGCATTGGTCTTGGTCCGCTGGCCACGCAGTGGCAGCCCACGGCGGTGGCGAAACCCACGGTAGCAGCCGATGTCCATCAGCCGCTTGATGTTCATGGTGGTTTCGCGGCGAAGATCGCCCTCGACCAACATGCCATTGACCTGGTCACGAACTTTCTCAAGCTCTGCGTCGGACAATTCTTTGATTTTTTTGGAGTAGGCGATGCCACACTGCTCGCAAATCTGGCGCGCACGGGTGCGGCCAATACCGAAAATGGCGGTAAGGCCAATTTCAGCGTGCTTGTGAGGTGGAATGTTGATGCCTGCAATACGAGCCATGTTGATCCTCTTTAACTCATTCAGCCTTGACGCTGCTTGTGACGAGGATCGGTGCAAATGACGCGCACGACCCCTTTACGCCGAATAACTTTACAGTTGCGGCACATTTTTTTGACCGAAGCCGAAACTCTCATCGCATTCTCCTAATAAATCAGTGTGGCCACACAAGGGCCAGATAACGTATACGACAGCGGGTTGGCGCCGCCACCGGTTGGACACAGGAACCTAGGCATGCCAGGTGTCCGATGCCACCGCTGTTTAACTTCCTGGTTTGAAGTTGGCCTTCTTGAGCAGCGATTCGTACTGCTGTGACATCATGAAGTTCTGCACTTGGGACATGAAGTCCATGGTGACCACAACAATGATCAGCAGCGACGTACCGCCGAAGTAGAACGGCACGTTGTACTTCAAAATCAAGAACTCGGGCAACAAACACACCAGGGTGATGTAAATGGCGCCGACAAACGTCAATCGGGACAAGATCTTGTCGATGTGCTTTGCCGTCTGATCCCCTGGACGAATGCCTGGAATAAACGCACCGCTTTTCTTCAGGTTGTCTGCAGTTTCCCTGCTGTTGAACACCAATGCGGTGTAGAAAAAGCAGAAGAACACAATCGCAGCACCATACAGAGCGACGTAAATCGGCTGGCCTGGGGTCAAAGCCCCTGCAATGTCTTTCAGCCACCGCATCGAATCACCGGTGCTGAACCACCCGACTACTGTCGCCGGCAGAAGAATGATCGACGATGCGAAGATCGCAGGAATCACACCGGCCATGTTGATCTTCAGAGGCAGGTGGGACGACTGTCCACCGTACACTTTGTTACCCACCTGTCGCCTGGCGTAATTCACCAGAATCTTCCGCTGTCCACGCTCCACAAACACCACGAAGTAGGTCACCAGCACCACCACCACCATGATGACGAGCGATGCGATGATGTTCATTGCGCCTGTGCGAACTAGTTCAAATAAACCGGCCATCGCAGAGGGGAGACCTGCAACGATGCTGGCAAAGATCAGAATCGAAATCCCGTTGCCAAGGCCGCGCTCAGTGATTTGTTCACCCAGCCACATCAGGAACATGGTCCCTGCGGTCAGGCTGACCACCGTGGTCATACGGAACACGAAACCAGGATCGAGTACAAGACCCGGCGTACCCTCCAAAGCAAGTGCAATGCCCAGAGACTGGAAAAGCGCCAACCCCACAGTCCCGTAACGGGTGTACTGCGTGATCTTGCGTCGGCCGGACTCGCCTTCCTTTTTCAGCTGCTCGAACGCCGGCACCACATAGCCCGCCAGCTGCATGATGATCGATGCCGAGATGTACGGCATGATCCCAAGCGCGAACACGGCGAAGCGGGAGAGCGCCCCCCCTGAAAACATATTGAACAGGTTCAATATGCCACCCTCTTGCGACTTGAACAGGCGCGCGAGTTCAGTGGGGTCGATGCCAGGCACCGGAATGTGGGCACCGATGCGGTACACCACGAGGGCAAGCAGCAGAAACACCAACCGGCGACGGAGGTCGCCGTATTTGTCTGCTTTTGCAATGGAAGGGCTGGAGGTCGCCACGTGTCAGTCCGTGTGGTGGATCAAACGACCGAACCGCCGGCTGCTTCGATGGCCAGCTTGGCTGCCGCAGTTGCGCCGATGTTCTTCAGGTTGACTGCTGATGCAATCGCGCCGGTGTTGATCACCTTGACCTTGCGGGCCAACTGAGACACCAGACCAAATTGCTTGAGCGTCAGCAGGTCTATGTCCACTTGCCCAATGGAGGCGACGTCGGTCAATGTGACCTGGTCATTGAACTTGAGCTGCTGGGACTTGAAACCGCGTTTGGGCAAGCGACGCTGCATAGGCATTTGACCGCCTTCGAAGCCGACCTTGTGGTAGCCGCCCGCACGAGATTTTTGACCTTTGTGGCCACGACCAGCCGTCTTGCCCAAGCCAGAGCCAATGCCCCGACCTACGCGGCGTTTGGCGTGCTTTTCACCCGCATTGGGTTTGATGGTATTGAGTTCCATGTGCTGCCTCGGTCAGACGATAGCGACCAGATAGCTGATCTTGTTGATCATGCCGCGAACAGCAGGGGTATCCTGCAATTCGCTGACACTGTTCATTTTGCGCAAGCCCAGGCCGCGCACGGTGGCGCGGTGGTCGGCCTTGCAACCGATGGGGCTGCGGACCAGCTTCACTTTGACAGTGGTAGGAGTAGTCACTGCATCTCTCCTTAATTGAAGATTTCTTCCAGCGACTTGCCACGCTTGGCGGCAATATCGGAGGGAGTCGTCGAATTTTTCAGTGCGTCCAGCGTGGCGCGCACCAAGTTGTAGGGATTGCTGGAGCCGTGGCTCTTGGCAACCACATCGGTGATCCCGAGAACCTCGAACACCGCACGCATAGGACCACCAGCAATGATGCCGGTACCCTTGGCAGCGGGCAGCATCATGACGTTGGAAGCGCCATGCTCGCCGTGGACGCTGTGGTGCAGCGACCCGTTTTTCAGGGAGACCTTGATCAGGTTGCGGCGGGCCTGTTCCATGGCTTTTTGGACAGCCACTGGCACTTCACGTGCCTTGCCTTTGCCCATGCCCACGCGGCCGTCACCGTCGCCAACCACCGTCAGTGCTGCAAAACCAAGAATGCGACCGCCCTTGACCACTTTGGTCACGCGGTTGATCGCAATCATTTTTTCGCGCAAACCGTCTTCAGGAGCATCACCCTGGGATTTAGCTTGAAATTTCGCCATTTCTGGTATTCCTCGTGATCAGAACTGAAGTCCGGCTTCCCGGGCTGCGTCGGCCAATGCCTTGACGCGGCCATGGTAGGCAAAGCCTGCACGGTCAAACGCCACTTTTTCGATGCCAACAGCTTTGGCCTTTTCGGCAATGCGTTTGCCGATCAGTTCCGCAGCGGCTTTGTTGCCGCCCTTGCCTGCGCCGCCAATGGCGGCACGAACTTCGGCTTCCACCGTGGATGCCGTAGCGAGCACACGCGAACCGTCACCGGAGATGACGCTGGCGTAAATGTGCAGGTTGGTGCGGTTCACCGTCAGACGAACGGCCGACTGCTGTGCAATCCGGATGCGCGTCTGGCGGGCGCGACGGAGACGTTGCTCTTTTTTGGTCAACATGATCTCAGTCCTTATTTTTTCTTGGTTTCTTTGATCACAACTTTTTCGTCCGAATAACGGATGCCCTTGCCCTTGTAAGGCTCGGGTGGACGAACAGCCCTGATCTCGGCGGCAATCTGACCCACGCGCTGGCGATCGGATCCCTTGATCAAAATTTCGGTGGGTGTCGGCGTTTCCACTTTGATGCCAGCAGGCATTTCAAACACCACCGGGTGCGAGTAGCCCACGGTCAGGTTCAACTTGGAGCCGGTGGCCTGGGCCTTGTAGCCCACACCAATCAGCGTCAGCTTGCGCTCGAAGCCTTTGCTCACGCCCTGAACCATGTTGCCCACCAGCTGGCGCAAGGTGCCAGACATCGCATCGGCTTCGCGGGAGTCGTCGGTCGGCACAAACGTCAACGCACCAGCGGTGAGCTCGACCTTGACCAGACGGTTTTGTGCCACTTCCAGAGAGCCCAGGGCTCCCTTTACGGCGATCAGTTCGGGTTTGACAGCCACATCCACACCTTGTGGGACGTTTACTGCCGTTTTCGCTACACGAGACATTCAGTTTTCTCCTCAATGCCCAGCGTCAGGCGACGTAACACAACACTTCACCACCAACGCCCTCGGCACGTGCCTTGCGGTCGGTCATGACGCCACGGGGGGTGGTCACAATCGCCACACCCAGGCCGTTCATGACCTGTGGGATGGCGTTGCGGCCTTTGTACACACGCAAGCCAGGGCGGCTGACGCGCTCGATGCGCTCAATCACAGCCTTGCCAGCGTAGTACTTCAGGGAAACTTCCAACTCGCCTTTGCCACCGTCGGTGTTCACTTGGAATCCGTCGATGTAGCCCTCGTCCTTCAGGACTTGGGCAATGGCAACCTTGACTTTGGAAGAAGGCATAGAAACAGAGGCTTTTTGGACCATCTGCGCGTTCCGAATGCGGGTCAGCATATCGGCGATAGGATCACTCATGCTCATTTGTGGTTCTCCTAGTGCTTACCAACTGGCCTTGGTCATGCCGGGAATATCACCGGCAAACGCCATTTCGCGAACTTTCGCGCGCGCCAAACCAAACTGGCGGTAGGTGCCACGTGGGCGCCCGGTGATTTCGCAGCGGTTGCGCTGGCGCGTGGGGTTTGCGTTGCGGGGCAACTTTTGCAAACCCAGGCGAGCGGCGTCGCGCTCTTCGTCTGTCAGCTTCACATCTTTGGATGCGGCTTTCAGTTCGGCGTATTTTTTGGCGAACTTGGCGGCGAGCTGGGCCCGCTTGAGTTCACGCTGGAGTAAAGCTTGTTTTGCCACGCGCCACCTCAGTTCTTGAAAGGAAAACGGAAACCGGCCAACAGTGCCTTGCACTCGTCGTCGTTCTTTGCAGTGGTGGTGATGCTGATGTTCAGCCCACGCAGCGCATCGACTTTGTCGTACTCGATTTCGGGAAAGATGATCTGTTCTTTGACGCCGACGTTGTAGTTGCCGCGTCCATCAAACGAGCGACCCGAAATACCGCGGAAGTCACGGACACGGGGCAGCGCCACGGTCACGAAGCGGTCGAGAAACTCGTACATTTTTTGACCGCGCAGGGTCACCATGCAACCGATGGCCTGGCCTTCGCGGATTTTGAAACCAGCGATCGCCTTGCGTGCCTTGGTAACCACGGGCTTTTGACCTGCGATCTTGGTCAGGTCCGACACGGCGTTATCCATGACTTTTTTGTCAGCAACCGCTTCACTCACACCCATGTTCAGGGTGATTTTGGTGATACGGGGCACTTCCATGGCCGACTTGTAGCCAAACTTTTCCACCAAGCTGGGAGCGATGGTGCTTTTGAATTGATCTTGCAAGCGTGTCATGGTCATGCTGCCTTAATTTCTTCGCCAGTGGACTTGAAGACGCGAACCTTCTTGCCATCCGCCAGCTGCTTGATGCCCACGCGGTCAGCCTTGCCGGTAGCGGCATTGAAGATAGCCACATTGGACTGGTGGATGGGCATGCTCTTGGTGATGATGCCGCCAGCAACGCCCTTCATGGGGTTAGGCTTGGCGTGCTTCTTGACGACGTTGATGCCTTCGACCAGCACCTTGTCTTCGGAAGAGCGCACTGCCACGGTACCGCGCTTGCCTTTGTCACGCCCGGCGATGACGATGACCTGGTCACCTTTGATAATTTTGTTCATGGGGAAACCTCAAAGAACTTCAGGCGCCAACGACACGATCTTCATGAACTTCTCAGTCCGCAGCTCGCGCGTCACAGGGCCAAAAATACGGGTACCGATGGGCTCAAGCTTGGCATTGAGCAGCACCGCTGCGTTGCCGTCGAACTTGATCAGCGCGCCATCTGGGCGGCGAATGCCTTTGGCGGTGCGAACCACCACAGCGCTGTACACCTCGCCTTTTTTGACGCGGCCACGCGGCGCAGCTTCTTTGATGCTGACTTTGATAATGTCACCGACGCTGGCGTACCGGCGCTTGGAGCCACCAAGCACCTTGATGCACATCACGGATTTGGCACCCGTGTTGTCGGCAACATCGAGTCGAGATTGCGTTTGAATCATTTGAGTTAAGTCCCAACTTGAATCCACCCATCCACCATGGATGAGCGCGATCAGTCTTGGTCCCGTCGTTGTCCGCCTGCTGCACACGAATTTGCGCAACAGACCGACTCGGTGGGTAGAAAGCCCGCCCAAGAAAAGCGGAGCCGTGCATTATCACATGTGACGTTTTGGGGTGTCAAGTGTTTATTTGGGTAACGCCCAAAACCCTTGGTTGCCTTCAGGATTTCGCCTGCGTGAGATTGGTTAGCATGTTGTGCTTTCGGGGCAGCGCTGACTGTTGCGTATCCCCGCCGCCTGCCACCGCCATCTCTCGACGCCCTGCCATGAGCCTGTCATCCACACCCAACGCACCGTCACAGCCCCACACACCCCGTGCCAGCAGCCAGCCCGTGCGCCTGGCCTTCATTGGGGGGGGCAACATGGCCAGCGCCATCGTGGGTGGCTTGTTGTCCCAAGGTTGGCCCACCAGCCACATTGAGGTGGTGGAGCCATGGGCCGAGCAACGCGAGCGTCTGGCCGGCACGTACGGGCTGTCTCCCCTGGCAGAGGCTGGGCAGGCGCTGGCCGATTGCGAGCTGGTGGTGTGGGCGGTCAAACCCCAGTCGCTGCGCGAAGCCGCCACCTCCTGCCGTCCGTGGACCAGGGACGCGCTGCACCTGAGTGTGGCCGCCGGCATCCGCAGCGACAGCCTGGCCGAGTGGCTGGACAGCCCACGCATTGTTCGCGCCATGCCCAACACACCCGCCCTGGTGGGCCAGGGAATGACGGGTCTGTGTGCCCGCCCTGGGGTCACGTCGGCTGAAAGGCAACTGGTGGAAGCGGTGCTCGCCCCCACCGGCCAGTTGCTGTGGCTGGCGCATGAGAGTCAGCTGGATGCGGTGACAGCGCTCTCGGGCTCTGGACCTGCCTATGTGTTTTACTTCATAGAGGCCATGGTGCAGGCTGGCACAGACCTGGGCCTGCCCCCCGATGCGGCACGGCAACTGGCGCTGGGCACGTTTGTGGGGGCATCTGCACTGGCCCGGGCTTCGGACCAGCCGCCAGACGTGCTGCGCCAACAGGTCACATCCAAGGGTGGCACTACGCATGCGGCCATCTCACACCTGGAGCAGACGCAGGTGAAGCGGCACTTTGTACAAGCCATGCACGCAGCGGCCGCTCGAGCCAAGGAGCTGGGCGACGAATTCGGGCGCTGACCCCTGCTACCCGGAATCGCCCCACTCAGCCCGCCAGCGCAAAGGCCGCCACCACCCCTGCGAACAGGGTGAACCCCAGCCAGTGGTTGGCCCGAAAGGCCCGAAAGCAACCGTCGCGGTCACGCGTCCGAATGAGTCGGTGGTGCCACACCACCTGCACCAAGGCCAGCGCAGAAAAAGCTAAATATATAGCAAACTTATCAATACCAGAAAGCGCGAAAGCCCAAAAAAATATAAAAAATACATACCACGCCATGACCACCGGCACGTCCCAGTCGCCCAGGGTAATGGCGGAGGTTTTCATCCCGATTTTCAGATCATCGTCGCGGTCCACCATGGCGTATTCCGTGTCGTAGGCCAGCACCCAGCACAGGTTGCCCAGCATCAGCACCCAGGCCTGCCAGGGAATTTGAGCCCAGGCCTGCCACACGGCGGCCACGCCAGGCACCGGATGGGCCGACCACAGCTCGAAGGCAGGCCCGGCCTGCACCGCCACAAAGGCCATGGGAATGCCGAAGCTGAAGGCCACGCCCAGCACGGCCTGCGGCATGGACACCCACCGCTTGGCATAGGGGTAGGCCAGCGTCACGCCCAGGGCAGGCAGGGCCAGTGCCACTGTGGCCGCGTTGGTGGTCAGCACCAGCGCCAGTGCCAGCAGGGCCAACACCGCGCCCACGGCCAGCGCCTCGGCCACCGACACCGCTCCGCTGGTCACCGGGCGCTGGGCGGTGCGCTTGACATGGCGGTCAAAGTGGCGATCGGCCACGTCGTTGATGCAGCACCCCGCGCTTCGCATCAGCACCGTACCCGCCACAAACACCACCAGCAGGTGCCAACCTGGCCACCCCCCCGCTGCCAGCCACAGGGCCGTCAAGGTGGGCCACAGCAACAACAGCCAGCCAGCGGGCCGGTTCCAGCGGATCAGGTCCAGGTACAGCGCCCAGCGGGAAGGGGTGCGCCCCCCCGCATTCGAAGGGGTCGACGTCGGCGTTCGAGGCGACTGGGTGGTCAGGTCGGAAGGATCGAGGGTCATGACAAATTTGCGTTCAAAAAGTCTCCGGAGCAGGTAATGCGCCTGGGGCTGCACCCCTGTACCCCTGTACCCAACCGAGCGGCTGATCGGCTCAGCGGCTCAGGACAGGCGCTGCACACCGGGCAGTTCACAGGCGTAAATGGCGTTGCGCAGCGCCGCGATGGCTTCGTAGCGGGTGAAGCTGCGCCGCCAGGCCAGCACCACCCGACGCACCGGTGGCTGGCCCGACAGCGGCAGGTAGCGCAGGTGAGACAGGTTACCGTCGTGCGCTGCGCCCTCGGCCAGCGCCGCAGCGGGCACACTCAGGCGCGGTACCAGGGTGACCCCCATGCCAGCGGCCACCATGTGCTTGATGGTCTCCAGGGACGACCCCTCAAAACTCTTGCGCATGCCGTCCGCATGGCTGGCGTAGCGGGCGAACTCGGGGCAGACCTCCAGCACATGGTCGCGAAAGCAATGGCCGTTGCCCAGCAACAGCATGGTTTCACTCTGGATGTCTTCAGCGCTGACGCTGCTGCGCGCCGCAAGTGGGTGCGTCGCAGGCACAGCGGCCACAAACGGCTCGTCGTACAGGGGGGCAATGGCCAGGTTGGTGTCGGGGAAGGGTTCGGCCAAGATGGCGCAGTCGATCTCGCCCAGGCGCAGTTGCTCCAGCAGTTTGACGGTGAAGTTTTCCTGCAACACCAGCGGCATCTGCGGCGTGTGCTCGATGACCTGGCGCACCAGGTCTGGCAGCAGGTAGGGGCCAATGGTGTAAATCACCCCCAGCTTGAGTGGCCCAGCCAGCGGGTCCTTGCCGCGCTTGGCAATTTCTCGGATAGCCGCAGCCTGCTCCAGCACGGTCTGCGCCTGGCGCACCACCTCATCGCCCAGCGGAGTCACGGCGACTTCATTGGCATTGCGCTCGAAAATTTTCAGCTCCAGCTCTTCTTCCAGCTTCTTGATGGCCACCGACAAGGTGGGCTGCGACACATGACAGGCCTCGGCGGCGCGGCCAAAGTGCTTCTCGCGCGCCACGGCCACGATGTACTTCAGTTCGGTCAGGGTCATGGGTGAATCACGCTTTCAGAAAATCCGATTTTCCACCCAGCCAGCGCTCCAGGTGCGCCTGGGCCATTTGCGGGTAATCGTCCAGCAGACGCGGAGCCGTCGCTTGAGCCCAGGCCAGCAAGTCGGCATCGGTGCTCAGATCGGCAAACCGCAGCAGCGCATCGCCCGATTGGCGCGCGCCCAGAAACTCCCCCGGCCCGCGCAGCGCGAGGTCAATGCGTGCAATTTCAAAGCCATCGGCTGTCTGGGCCATGGCTTTGAGGCGTTCGCGGCCGTTGGGGCCGAGCGGCGTGGTGTACAGCAGCACACAGGCCGATGCCACCGCCCCGCGCCCCACCCGCCCGCGCAGCTGGTGCAACTGGCTCAGCCCAAAACGCTCGGCGTGCTCGATGACCATCAGGCTCGCATTGGGGACATCCACGCCCACCTCGATGACGGTGGTGCTGACGAGCACACCCGTCTCTCCCCGCGCAAACGCGTCCATGACGGCCCGCTTTTCTGCCACTGGCAGGCGGGAGTGCAGCAGGGCCACCGCCACGCCGGGCAGGGCCTCGCTCAGCTCGGCGTGGGTGGCAGTCACGTTGCGCAGCAGTTGCGCTTCCCGCCCGCCCGCGCCTGCACCCGCTCGGGCAGGGAGACGGGGGACTGAACCGGTCATGCGGCCCGATGCGTCGTCTGCCACCACAGCGCCGTCGGCCTGCTCGTCAATGAGTGGGCACACCCAGTACACCTGCCGCCCCTGTGCGACCTGGGCACCGATGCGGGCCACCACCTCCTCGCGCCGCTCATCGGCAATGACCTTGGTCACGATCGGGGTGCGCCCAGGGGGCAACTCGTCAATGGTCGATACGTCCAGGTCGGCGTAGTAGCTCATGGCCAGGGTGCGCGGAATGGGCGTGGCCGTCATCATCAGTAGGTGTGGCTCCAGGGACGCGCCGCCCGGCGGGGTGGCCCCGTCCACCAGTTTGCTGCGCAAGGCCAGGCGCTGGGCTACGCCGAAGCGGTGCTGCTCGTCAATGATGGCCAACCCCAGCCGGGCAAACACCACCTGCTCCTGAATCAGCGCATGCGTGCCAACCACCAGCCCAGCCTGCCCGCTGGCAATGCGGGCCAGCATCTCGGCGCGCTCTTTCTTGCGCTGGCTGCCCGTGAGCCAGGCCACCACCAGCCCACGCGGGGCCAGCAAAGGCTCCAGCCAGGCCACCAGCTTGGCAAAGTGCTGCGTCGCCAGAATTTCGGTGGGGGCCATCAGGGCGCACTGCCAGCCACACTGCATGGCCATGCACGCGGCCAAGGCCGCCACCACCGTTTTGCCCGCCCCCACGTCGCCTTGCAACAAGCGGTGCATGGGGCGGGGCAGCGCCATGTCGGCCGCCACCTCATCAACGACGCGCCGCTGGGCCTGCGTCAGCGCGAACGGGAGCGCGGCCAGCAAATCCTGGTGCAGCAACCCCGCGCCCGCGCCAGGCTTACCCGGTACCAGCACCGGCGCGCGAAAGCGCTGCCGCTCGCGCCGGGCCACCTGTTGCGACAGCTGCTGGGCCAGCAACTCCTCGGCCTTCAGGCGCAACCAGGCCGGGTGGGTGCGGTCCTCCAGCTGCGCCAGGGACACATCAGCCGCCGGGCAATGTAAAAATCGCAGTGAACTATCCAATTTCAGCAAGCGCAAACAGGCAATTTCATTCAAATATTCATCGGGGATGGTGGGTGTCATGGCCCGCACCGCCCGCGACAGCCCCGTGGCCACGGCCTTGCGCACATAGGCCTGGGGCAGGCCTGCGGTGGTCGGGTACACCGGGGTGAGGCCCTGTGGCAACGGCACCCCGGCCGTGCGGAACACCGGATGCACCATCTCCCGCCCCCACAGCCCCATGCGCAGCTCGCCACGCACCCGCACCCGCTGCCCCACCGCCAGCGTTTTCTGGTGCGACACATAAAACGACAGAAAGCGCAGCACGCAGGTGGCACCGTCGTCGCCGCGCACCGTGACGCGCAGTTGGCGGCGCGGCCCCAGGCTCACCTCGGACTGCACCACCACCGCCTCAAACTGCACCGCCTGGCCATCGGACGCTGCGCCCAGGGGCTGCAGCCGGGTTTCGTCTTCGTAGCGCAGCGGCACATGCAAGGCCAAGTCCCAGTCGCGCACCAGCCCCAGCTTGTGCATGGCTTTCTGGGCGGCGCTGGGCGGCGCGGCCCGGGTGGGATGTGGGGTGGGCATGCGCCATTATTTCCCGGGCCTGCCCCCGCCCGGCCCCCCATGCCACCAGCCGCTACCATGCGGACCCACTCCCGCTTTGCCACATGATCCCCTTTGCCCACCTGCACCCCACCGAGGCCCGGCCGTTCACCCTGAGCGACTTCGACTTCGAGCTCCCACCCGAACTGGTGGCCCAGCACCCCGCCCCCGAGCGCAGCGCCTCGCGCCTGCTCGATGGCAGTGCGAAGGAGCCCGCAGACCGCCGCTTCACCGACCTGCCCGACCTGCTCCACCCCGACGACCTGCTGGTGTTCAACGATACCCAGGTGATCAAGGCCCGGCTGTTCGGAGAAAAAGCCACCGGCGGGCAACTGGAAATGCTGATCGAGCGTGTGCTGCCTGGCCCCGGCCACGAGGTGGTGGCGCACCTGAAGGTCAGCAAAAAGCCGCCCGTGGGGGCCACGCTGACCATGGCGGGTGGGCCCCGTCGCGGCGGCTTCACCGCCACGCTGCTGGGTCGCTGGCCCGAGCCCAACGGTGCGCTGTTTCACTTTCGGTTGTCGGGCGAGCCGCATACGCTGATGCAGGTCCACGGCCATGTGCCGCTGCCGCCTTACATCACCCACACCGACACGGCCGACGACGAGCGGCGCTACCAAACCGTGTTTGCCCGTCACCCCGGCGCAGTGGCCGCGCCCACCGCTGCCCTGCACTTTGACGAAACCCTGCTGGCCTCGCTCGATGCGCGCGGCATTCGCCGTGCCAGCGTGACGCTGCACGTGGGCGCAGGCACCTTCCAGCCCGTCAAAACCGACAACCTGGCTGACCACGCCATGCACAGCGAGTGGTACAACGTCCCTGCAGACACCCAGCAGGCCATCGCCAACTGCCGGGCTCGGGGCGGTCGGGTGGTGGCGGTGGGCACCACCAGCGTGCGCACGCTGGAGTCATGGGCGCTCAGCGGCCAGGCCACTGGCGACACATCCATCTTCATCACACCGGGTTTCCAGTTCAAGGTGGTTGATGCGCTCATCACCAACTTCCACCTCCCCAAAAGCACACTGATGATGCTGGTCAGCGCACTGGCCGGCTATGACCGCATCCGTGGCCTTTACGACCACGCCATTGCGCAGAAGTACCGGTTTTTCAGCTACGGGGATGCCATGTGGCTGACTCGGTCCACCACCGCAGCCGCACCGGTGATAGAGTGAAACGCATCCGGCACACCCGCCCACCCCTTCCGCACACACCCTGGACACCATGGACCGACGACGCCTGCAGCAATCGGCGCTGCTTTGGGCACTGAGCGCACTGCTGCCCTCGGTCGCACGCAGCCAAAGCCGCACCAGCGGCGACCTCGACGGGCCCCCTCCCCGACCGCCGCCCATGCTGCGCCCGGAAGACCCTACCATCGAGCAAGCCAGCCTGGGCCTGCGCTCCATGCTGGAGGTGGCTGTCCACGATGCGCTGGAAAAATCGCCCACCCCAGACGCCCTCGCCTGGACACCCCGCCTGCGCTCCGCCTGGAACCAGGGCGACTGGCTGACCGACCCAAACCGGCGCAACGCATCACCATGGTTGCGTTTCGAGCACTTTGAAGAGGTGGCCAACCTGGCGCTGCGGCGGTGCTGGCCCCAATCCGGCCCCCACCTGATGCTGCTGGTACACCACCTGCACGATGGCGATCTGCGCGAGATCCTGATCGACACCCAGCGCCGTCCCGAAGACGGCCACTGGGCCACCGTGCAGCTGGAGCGCAGGATGAACGGCCGCGTCCACAGCCGCTTGTTGGGCGAGGTGGTGCAGGTCCAGCTGGAGTGGCTCAAGGCCCACCAGGACCGCTACCCCCAGCGGCCCACCCCCCGTGAGGCGCAGGTGGAAATGGAACACTTCGAGGCCTGCCAGCGCATCACCCGCGCGATCGTGGACACCGTGTTTCTGGCCATTGCCCTGCAAGAGCAGCGCTGGCGAGGTGTGCCGCTCCCCGACATCAATGTGCCCTCGCAAATGGCCACCATGGTCGCGTTGCTGGGCCCGCCCCCCGAGCGCCTGCCATTTGGGGTGCGCGAGCGCCCCAAATGGCCGGTGGTCGCTGGTCTGATACTGCCCTCGCCCGACAAGGCTACCGAGCCCAACCCGCCGACCAGCAAGTCTCGGCGCAAGCGCCGCTGAATACCGACGGCGGCGGCGGCTTTCTACAATTCACCGGTGCCGCTGGCCTTGGGTTGCGGTGCGGCTCATCCCTTCTTTTGATGGCCTGCAAGGCCCATGCCCATGCTCGACTTTCAGATTGTTGCCACCGACCCGGCCACAGCCAGCCATCCTGGCTCACACGCCCGGCGGGGCCAGCTCACCCTCAACCACGGGGTGGTGCAAACCCCCATTTTTATGCCCGTGGGCACCTACGGGACCGTCAAAGGGGTGATGCCGCGCAGCCTGCACGAGATGGATGCACAAATCATTCTGGGCAACACCTTCCACCTGTGGATGCGACCCGGGCTGGATGTGGTCAAACAGTTCGGCGGCCTGCACGCCTTTGAAAACTGGGACAAGCCCATACTCACAGACTCGGGTGGCTTCCAGGTGTGGAGCCTGGGCGAAATGCGCAAAATCTCGGAAGAAGGCGTCAAGTTCGCCAGCCCCGTCAACGGTGACAAGCTGTTTCTCACGCCCGAAATCAGCATGCAAATCCAGACGGTGCTCAACAGTGACATCGTCATGCAGTTCGACGAATGCACGCCCTACCTGTCGGTAGAAACCAAAACCAAGGGCCAGATCACCACCGAACGCGAAGCCCGCAGCTCCATGGAGCTGAGCCTGCGCTGGGCGCAACGCTGCCAGACCGAATTTGCACGGCTAGAGAACCCCAACGCGCTGTTCGGCATCGTGCAAGGTGGCATGTTCGAGCACCTGCGCGACGAGTCTCTGGCGGGGCTGGAAGCGCTGGACTTTCCAGGCATCGCGGTGGGCGGCCTGAGCGTGGGCGAGCCCAAGGAAGACATGATGCGGGTTCTGCAGCACATCGGCCCCAAGCTGCCTGCACACAAGCCCCACTACCTGATGGGGGTGGGCACACCCGAAGACCTGATTGCCGGGGTGCTGAACGGCATCGACATGTTCGACTGCGTCATGCCCACCCGCAACGCCCGCAACGGACACGCCTTCACCCGCTACGGTGACCTGAAAATCCGCAACGCCCGGCACAAAGCCGACCCGAAACCCATGGACGAGTCCTGCACCTGCTACGCCTGCGCAGGCAGCTCGGGCGTGCCATGGACCGACGGCGGCCGCGCCGGGTTCAGCCGCGCCTACCTGCACCACCTTGACCGCTGCGGCGAAATGCTGGGCCCCATGCTGGCCAGCATCCACAACCTGCACTACTACCTGAACCTGATGGGCGAGGTGCGTACCGCGCTCGACACCGGCACCCTGGGCGCCTTCGTGCGCCACTTCCACGCCGACCGCGCGCGAGGCGTCTGAGGCCCGCTGCGCCCGAGCCCCACTGGGCTCAGGCCTACACGAGGGCGCTGGCGGCGCAGATGCCCAGCAAGGCTGCCGCGCGGCGGCGCAGGGGGCTGTGGGAGCCAGGTCGGGGCACATTCCAGTCATTCATGCAGGCATCCTAGGTGCGGCGCTGGCCGCGCAAACGGTGAAGGCGTGGAGGCACACCCAAAACCGGCATTTTCTGGCATTTTGTTCGCAGCACCGCCGCCATCAGTGGGGGGCAACAAACACCGTGAGCACACCCGAGTAACCGTACAGCTGCTGCCCGGCTACTTCGCCACCGGCAAACCACCCGATCAGGGGCACATCGCCCAGTGCCCGGCGCACCCATTGAAGCTCGGCGTGCGGATGCCCGAAATGCGGCCCACCCCGCCCCGCGCAGCTGACATAGACCGCTCCGCACACGCGCCGCGGAGCATCTGTGCCCTCGGGTGACTCCAGGTCTTCGCGCAGCTCCGCGCACATGCGCATCAGGTCGGCGCGTGCTGCCTCGGGGTTGCGCTCGCAGCTCACCCAACCCTCGCCCACCGCCACCGCATCCGCCACGGCCACACCCTCGCGCTGCGGGTCCAGGCCAATGACGTGGCGCACCCGCACATCACCCCCCAGCTGGCCCCGTCGGCGGGCCAGACCGGCTGCCAGCCCCGGACCACTTCCCGCCTGTGCGTCACTGGGTGGGCTGAGCCCCACCAGGGTGCTGCGCAAACGGGCCATGGCCGCCTGCGGCTCGTCCAGGTTGACGCCCAAATCAGCCAGCAAGACACCCAGCGCCGGCTGGTGGTCCAGCGTCAGCACCAGGTGCCTGTCGGTCTCGGTGATGGTGCGCTGGGGGGCGATGGGGGTACACCCCTGGGTCACCCGGGTCACTATGCCCAGCGCTGCACCGAAAGCCACTCCGCTGAGCCCGCCCCGGAACACCCCGGTGGCCGCTCCCTGCCCCCGCATCGCTCCCCGGCTGCTGTGCGCCAGCTGCACCCCACCCTGGCGGCCCGACGAGACACCGCCAAACACCGCCCCCGAGGCGGTGCGCTGCGCCAGTTCTGCCAGCAGCTCGGGCAAATCGGAGGTGGACGGATCGGCGTGGACCAGGGCGGTCGCGGCCACGAAGCCACTGGGTGAGGCCTGCGCCAGGGCCGCTGGCAAGGGAGCCACCCCGCTGAACACCCGGTACTGATCCGCAGGTACATCCAGCAGCATCACGGCCAGCGCGGGCTCGTCGATGTA
Source organism: Burkholderiaceae bacterium (assembly GCA_030695205.1). Taxonomy (GTDB): domain Bacteria; phylum Pseudomonadota; class Gammaproteobacteria; order Burkholderiales; family Burkholderiaceae_C; genus UBA2334. The sequence goes on from JAUYTN010000033.1 coordinate 308,298, forward strand.
CTCCACCCCAGTGGCGGCAATGCCCACGCCGACGGTGCCAGCCCAGTCGGTCACCTCGGGCAACTCGGCCATGAAGTGGTCCAGCATGTCCTGCGCATGGGCACTGAAATGGTCGGTGAAGTACAGCAGCCCCAGGCTGGGCACCTCGGCCTCAGCGGTACCTGCCCGCGCGGACGCCCCCCCTGGCTCTACACCCCGGCGTGCCGCCAACTGGGCGCGCAGCTGCGCCAGCACCAGTGCAGCGGCCACTGCCCACTGGGGATGGGTGGCATGCGCCAGCGGGAATAGACCCATCGCCGCCACGTCAGCGGGCGCCGCGCTTGCTGGGCGCCTGGGTGGATGGTTTGGCGGGTGCTGTGCTGGAAGCCTTGGCGGGCGATTTGGGCGTCGCCCCCGCAACCGCTTTGGCTGTGGGCCGGACAGCGGCTTTGGCAGGCGCCTTGGGTGACGCCTTGGCCACTGCCCGGGGGCTTGGCGGTGCCGATGCGGCTGCCTTGGCCGATCTTGCCGCCACGCTGCCGACTGCCTTCAAAGCCTTGGCGGTGGCCTGGCTGGCGGTTTTGCTGGCCGCTGACCCCGCCGCCTTGGTCAGTTTCACCGCCACGCCCGACTTGGCGGTTGGGCTGGGCTTTCGGGCGGACTCTTTGGCACCAGCCGGTGTGCCAACCAGCCCCCGCGTCAGACCAGCCGTCATCTCGCTGGCGGACTTGACCGCCTCACGGGCCAGGGCTTGGGTGATGTTTTTGCCCGCATCCACCGCCGTCTGCGCCGAAGCCTCGCTCAAGGCGTTGGTCGCAATGGCCTGAAACTGCTGGGTCAGCGCCCCCCACCACTGCATGGGGTCGACCACGCCTGCGGCGGGCTTGCTGTCCACTGGCGCAGGGGCCGGAGCGGGTGGCACTGGCGCAACCGGTGGCTCTGCGGCGGCTGCCGCCTGGGGCGCAGCAGGGGTAACACCAAACGGGAACATCGACGCCCTCACGAAATCGGCGGCCGTGGGGGACGGCGCGGTCGCTGGCGCGGCCTGGGCAGGCGCAGACGGCGCAGACGGCGCAGACGGCGCAGGCGCACTGGCAAACGACGCGGCGTAGGGACTCACCGGGGCAGGGGCAGGGGCAGGGACCGGCTGCCCGCCCATACCCGCAAAGTGGGCCATGCCAGCCATGGAATCAGAGGCCTTGATCTTGAGCGCATTGGCCACGTCGCCCAGGCTGAAGTTCATCCCCTGCAAGGTGGCCAGCGTCATTTTCTGCACCTCCAAGGCCTGGATGGTGGCCCCCAGTGCCCGAGCGTTCTGGTCCAGCCAGAAGTGCACGGCCTTGAGCTCCTGAATGCGTTTTTCCAAGTCCTCCACATTGAACGTGGGCGCCACCCAGCTGCTGAGGTTGGGCAACTGGGGCACCGTTTGCTGGACCCCCTGCACCAGGCCACCAGCCGCCTGCTTGGCCAGGTTCTGCATGAACTCGAAACCCGGCACAAATTTGCCAAACCCCGATGAATCCGCGTCGCTCATGGTTGTCTCCTAAGAATGGACCAGGCAAGGTGTCGGCCCTGGCACCTGAGAATGCCACAGGTTTCGGTGCCGATGGCCCAGCGTGAGCCACTTGACCTGAGTCAACGCGTCCTGCGACTGTCGTGGCCATGATGAAGGTACGCTTTCAACCAACCACCAGGAGACACCATGCCCATCACCACCACACCCGCCACCCCGCTCACCGCCGACCAATTGCCCGCGTTTGCTGAGCAACTGCAGGCCCTGAAGGCCGAGTTGCTGGCGCGGGTTCGCCAGCAGCGGGGTGGGGAGGTCAGCCGGGCAGACGCCGCAGCCGAGGTGCGCGCACAGAGTCAGGATGACTGGGCCCAAACAGATGCCGAACGGGAGCTGTCGGTCACGCTGGAGGAGCGGGAGCTGGCCGACATCAACGACATCGCGGCTGCGCAGCAGCGCCTGGCCGACGGCAGCTTTGGCGAGTGCGCCGACTGCGGCGCACCGATTGGCCTGCCCAGGCTGCAGGCCAACCCAGTGGCGCTGCGCTGCATCGGCTGCCAAACCCAGCACGAACAACGCACCGGGCAAGCGCATGCGCCGCGACCCTGAACCTGCGGCAGCAGCCAGTCCGGGTACGCCAGCGGTATGCTGTCGGCCATGAACAGTCTTTTCCACTTGGCATTCCATGTGCGCGACTTGGATGTGGCGCGCCATTTTTACGGACAGGTGCTAGGGGCGACCGAGGGCCGCAGCGCCCCCACCTGGGTGGACTTCGACCTCATGGGCCACCAGCTGTCGCTGCACCTGGGCGAGCCGTTTGCCACCACCCTGACCGGCCATGTGGGCGAGCACCTGGTGCCCATGCCGCATTTTGGCCTCATCCTGCCACTGCCCGCGTGGCAGGCCATGGCGCAGCGCCTGACCGATGCCGGGGTGGCGTTTGTGCTGCCCCCGCAGCTGCGGTTTGCCGGGCAGCCCGGCGAGCAGTGGACCCTGTTTTTTTGCGACCCCTTTGGCAACCCCATCGAGGTCAAGGGCTTTGCCTCGCTGGGGACGGTGTTTCAGGCCTGAGCGGGCTCCACCACCTGCTGCTGCAGGGCGCCCAGGGGGCTGAACCCGTCGCGGCTTTTCAGCTCCACCCGCACCTCATCGCCCCAGCACAGGTAGCCAGTCGTGGCCTTGCCGTGGTCCAACAGCTCCAGGGCCCGGCGCTCGGCGATGCAGTGCACCCCTCCGGCGGCCACGGGCGAGGGCTCGGCAACGGCAACACCAGCACCCGCAAGCACCTCGGCAGAAGGCGCACTCACAGGCCCACCCGCCACCACAGAACCGGCGTGCAAGGCCCGGTGTGCGCTCAGCTGCGCCAGCAACTGGCCCCAGTGCAGGCCCATGTGGGCAGCGGTGTCGCCCACGCCCATGCGCCGACCGTTCCACTGGGTGTGCAGCGTCATGGCCAGGCGACCGTGGTGCCAGGCATCGCCCAACTCGTCCGGTGTGACGGCCACCGGCCCAAACGACTGCCCGGGGCGGGTATGTGCATCGCCCAAGCCATCGGCCCAGGCCTTGGCCTGTGGGGCGCGCAGGCACCAGGTGTTGGCCAGCATCAGCAGGCGCACCCCCTCCAGGGCCCGCGCGGGCGCGCTGCCAGCGGCAATGTCGCCGGTGATGACGGCCAGCCCGGCCTCAAAGTCCAGGTCCCAGGCCTCATCACCCAGCGCCACCGGGTCGCGCGCACCTTGCATGGCGTCGCCAGGCAAGGCCCACCAGTCGGGGGCACTCGCCCGTGTGACAGCTCCCAACGGCAGGCGCAGCCCGGCCTGGCGCAGGCGTTCGCGGTGACTGGGGTAGGCCGTGCCCCGCACACACTGGCTCGCGCGGGGCAGCGGCGCCAGGCACATGGCTGGGTCAAAGGCAAAAGCGTGGCGTGCACGCCCGCGGTTGAGCTCCAACGACAGATCCTGCAGCTGGGGCGAGACAAAGTTCCAGTCGTCCAAGGCCTGCTGCAAGGTGCAGGCCGCGCCCGTGGCATAGTGGGCCGTGCCCAAATCTCGGGATACCACCACCAGCTGCCCGTCGCGGGAGCCGTCTCGGTAACTGGCCAGTTTCATTGATCACACCCATGGATACGCCCTCCACCACCCACCCGGCACAGGGCTGCTCGCCCGCGCAGAGCGCGTCGGCAAAGGGCGGCATTGTAGGAGCCCACACCCCGCCCGTCCGACCCGCGGCGCTGGCATGGCTGACAGCGGGCGTACTGGCACTGCACCTGGGGGCGTTGGCCTGGTGGCTGCTGCCCAGCAACGACACTGCCCCAGCGCAACCAGCCACCCAGCCGCTGCGCATGGTCGCGACCGCCCCCGCAACCCCACCCCACCCGGCTGCGCCAACCACCCACGCAACACCTGCAGCGCCCGCGAAATCTGCAATACCTGCGGTGGCAGGCTTGCCGGCCGCACCCGCTGTGGCAGCCGTGGCCGCCAAATCGGCCCAACCAGAACAGCGCGCCTCCCTGACCCACCCACCCCGCACCGCTCCGCTGGCATCGGGTGCCGCACAACCACCACCAGAGCCGCCCCCAGCGCGCACACCCGCCACCGCCACCGCCACCGCCACCGCCACCGCCACCGCCACCGCCACCGCCACAAATTCAAAGCTTTTTGATGATCTTTCGCAATCCGATAAAACACAATCAGCTATTATTTTTGATAATACAGACACCACCCAGGCACAGCCCGATGCCCGCAGCCATGCGATGCCCGTCTCCCTGTCGGTGGGCCCGCAAGCCCACCCGCTGCGCATACCCGACTCCACCACCTTGAACTACCAGGTCACCGCCCGGCGCAAGGGGCTGGAGTTGCCGGCGCGCAGCACCCTGCGGTGGGAGGTCGACGGCGACAGCTACCGCGCCAGCCTGCTGATCGAGGCACCGCTGGCGCGCAACCGCAGCCAGACCAGTGTCGGCCGGGTGGACCCGGTGCTCGGGCTGCAGCCCCGCCGCTTTGGCGACAAAAACCGCTCCGAGGTGGCCACACACTTTGACCGAACCCGCAGCCCGGCGGTCATCCGCTTCAGCACCAATGCCCCCGATGTGCCGCTGCAGCCCCAGTCTCAAGACCGGCTCAGTGTGCTGGTGCAACTCGCCGCACAGGTTGCTGGCGCGCCCGAGCGCTTCGAGCCCGGCCACCACACCACCCTGCACACCGTCGGCAGCCGAGACGCTGCACAGTGGGTGTGGCGGGTGGTGGGCACAGAGGCGCTGTCGCTGCCCGCAGGCCCCATGGAGACGCTGCACCTGGTGCGCGAGCCCGAGGGCGCCTACGACAACCGGGTAGACGTGTGGCTGGCACCCAACCTGGGCCACCTGCCCGCGCGCATTCTCTGGACGCAAACCAACGGCGATGTGGTGGACCAAACCCTCAGCAGCCATACCCCTTGAAATACCGTCAGGCCTACCCCAACTTCCATCCAGGCAATCGCCGCAACAGCGGCACTTTTGTATCTGTTTTCAACATTGACCCCGGCTTCAGCCGGAACCCTGCGCTGTCGATAAGATCACAAACGCAGGGTGCGTGTTCGACTCCACCCGGAGCCGTCAACCCCTGCCAGGAGAACCACACCATGCACATGCTCTACGACTCAGACTCGTTCGCCGTGGTCCACATCCATGCCAATGCCCCACAAAGCGGTGATGCGTCGCCCGACGGTGTTCCCCACATGCCCCGCCATGGCTTCGAGATTGTGGACAAACGCTCGGGCAAAGAGGTGTACCTGGACGGCTCATGGGCAGAAATGTTCCAGATGCGCATCAACGCCTGGCAACAAAACACCCCCTCGCAGGAGGAGGTGGAAACCACGCTGGAGGGCTACAGCGGCCTCGCGCAGATGCCGGTGGTGGTGCACTGACACCCACCACCCGGTCAACCCCACCCAACAAAAAACCGCCTGGTCAGGCGGTTTTTTGTTGGGGCTTTCACAAGTTTCGCAGCTCACTCCTCCAGCATGGCGCGCAGCATCCACGCCGCCTGCTCGTGCACCGTCAGGCGCTGCACCAACAGGTCGGTGGTGGGCTCGTCACTGGCCTTGTCCACCACGGGCAGCAGACGGCGGGCGGTTCGGGCCACAGCCTCGTGCCCCTCGGCCAGAATGCGCACCATCTCCAGCGCCTTGGGCGGCTTGGTGGGCGCGTCGGGCAGCGAGCTGAGCTCGCCAAACTGGGCATAGGACCCCGGAGCCACGTGGCCCAGCGAACGGATGCGCTCGGCAATCGGGTCCACAGCATTCCACAGCTCGGTGTACTGCACCATGAACATGGCATGCAGGCTGTTGAACATCGGGCCTGTCACGTTCCAGTGGAAGTTGTGGGTGGTCAGGTACAGGGTGTAGGTGTCGGCCAGCAAATGGCTCAAGCCTTTGGCGATGGCCTCGCGGTCTTTGCCGCTGATGCCAATGTCCATGCCCACATGGGCGGGGGTAGGTGGCGTGTCTTTGCGCTTGCGGGATGCAGACATGACGATCTCCTTGGGGGGTTGCAGGTGCGAAATATCTTAGACCGTGCACCACGCCCCACACCGTGCGCCAAGTCACATTCGGGTCCAACATGGCCCATGGCTATGGTCGAAATAACCACCCTCTGCACGGCCCGCCGTGCCCGCGTACGATGGCTCCCATGACCTCACCCCATCCCCACCGGCCAGCGCCCCACCACCCCTGGCCCATCGCACAACCAGCCGCCCGGCACCTGCCAGCGGCCCTGGCCGTCTGCGCAGCGGTGTGGGCGCTGGCGGGGTGCGCGCTGCCCATCAGCGCCCATCCGACAACCAGGGCCGCTGCCCCTGAGGCCTTGGCACCCCAGGCCTCACCCGCTCACACACGTGCTCAAACACACTCGCACAGACCAACACCCGCACAGGTGCCGGTGCTTGACATCGCCACCCCCGTCGCCCAGCGCCTGCATGCCCTGGGCCGGCCCGATGTGCTCATGCTGGGCGAGCAGCACGACGCCCCCGACCACCAGCGCCAGCACCTGGCGGCTGTGCAAGAACTGGCCGCAGTGGGTGAGCTGGGGGCAGTGGTCCTGGAGATGGCCGATACCGGCAGCCACACGGTGGGCTTGCCTACCCACGCCACCGAGGCACAGGTGCAACAGGCACTGGCTTGGCGCGACAGTGCCTGGCCATGGGCCCACTACGGCCCCGCCGTGATGGCCGCCGTGCAGGCCGGTGTGCCCGTGTGGGGTGGCAACCTGCCCCGCACGCGCAACGCCGCTGTCATGAAAGAAGCCGACTGGGACACCCGCGTTGCGCCCGAGGTGCTGCAAGCCCAACGCAATGCCGTGCGCGAGGGCCACTGCAACCTGCTGCCCGCCGGGCAAATTGGCCCCATGACACGCATACAGCTCGCCCGCGATGCCCACATGGCCCAGGCCGTGCAAGCGGCGGTCGTTCCGGGAAAGACTGTGCTGCTGCTCACGGGCAGCCAGCACGCGCACCGCTTGCTGGGCGTGCCCCAGCACCTGCCGCCCAGCCTGTCGCTCGCAACCGTGCGCCTGACCACCGACGGCATCCGCCCTGGTGACGCTGGAGGCTTTGACGCGCTGTGGACCACCCCCGCCTTGCCCCCGCGCGACCACTGCGCCGAGCTCAAAGGCCGCTGAATCCGCGCGACAATTCCAGCCCTATGCCGAACACCACGCCACCCTCCCCCGCCCACACCTATGTGCTGACCCTGTCGTGCCCAGACCGCCTGGGCCTGGTGCACGCCGTCTCCGGCTTCTTGCTGGAGCGCTCGGGCAACATCGAAGAAGCCGCCCAGTTCAACGACCACGACACCGGCCTGTTTTTCATGCGGGTGCAGTTTGCCTGCGCCACCGTCAGCCACGAACAGCTGCGCACTGACCTGGCCGCCCTGGGCGAGCGCCTGAACCTGCAGTGGCAACTGCACGCCACCGCCCAACCCATGCGCACGGTGCTGATGGTCAGCCAGCAGGGCCACTGCCTGAACGACCTGATGTTTCGCTGGAAAAGCGGGCTGCTGCCGCTGGACATCCGCGCCATCATCAGCAACCACCGCGACTTTTACCAACTGGCAGCCAGCTACAACGTGCCCTTTCACCACATCCCGGTGTCGGCAGGCAACAAGGCACAGGCCGAGGCGCGGCAGCTGGAAATCATCGAGTGCGAAGGGGCCGAGCTGGTGGTGCTGGCGCGCTACATGCAGATTCTGAGCAACGACCTCTGCCAGAAGCTGGCGGGCCGCGCCATCAACATCCACCACAGTTTTTTGCCCAGCTTCAAAGGGGCCAAACCCTACTACCAGGCGCACGACAGGGGCGTCAAACTCATCGGCGCCACCGCCCACTACGTCACCGCCGACCTGGATGAGGGCCCCATCATCGAGCAGGATGTGGCCCGCGTGGACCACAGCCTCACGGTGGACGACCTCACCGCCCTGGGCCGCGACACCGAAAGCCAGGTTCTGGCCCGCGCCGTGAAGTGGCACAGCGAACACCGGGTACTCATCAACGGCCACCGGACGGTAATTTTCAAGTAGAAATCGCCTTTACCGCTTACTGCGCAATGGAAGTAAGCTATATATTTCCACGCTAACCACTGGATCACCTCCAGCCCGTCACATGACCGTCCGCATCCCACCCATCCAATGCCTGCTGACCTTTGAGGCCCTGGCCAGGCTGCGCAGCGTGACGCAGGCGGCCGAAGAGTTGTGCGTCACGCCCAGCGCCGTCAGCCACCGGGTCAAGCAGCTGGAGCTGATCATCGGCACCAAACTGTTTGGCCGGGCGGATTTTTCCCTCACCAGCGAGGGCAGCGAGTACCTGGCCCATGTGCGCGAGGGGCTGGCCATTCTGGAGCGCTTTCCCAGCAAGGGCGCGGCGCCCGGGCGGCGCAAACTCAAGGTGGCGGTCACGCCCACGTTTTCGCGCTCCATCCTCATGCCCCGGCTGCGCCAGTTCACCGAGGCCTACCCCGACATCGATCTCACGTTGCAGGTCAGCATTCCGCTGCTGGACGTGGTGGCCGAAGACGCCGACCTGACCATTCGCTTTGGCACCGGGCGCTACGCCGATGTCGAGCACGTGTGCCTGCTCAAAGACGAGGTCACTCCGCTGGCCTCGCCCACGTTTGTGCTGGAGCGTGGCCCCTTTGACACCGCCGCCGATCTGGCCGGTGTGCCGCTGCTGCGCAGCCCGCTGGAGCCCTGGCGCACCTGGTTTGCTGCCCACGAGCTGGACTGGCCGGAGCCCTCCGAGGGCTCCACCTTCAACGACATTGGGCTGATGTGCGACGGCGCCGCCGCTGGCATGGGTGTGGCCCTGGTGCGCCTCAAGCTGGGCCAACCCTGGCTGGAGCACGGCACGCTGGTGCGGGTGTTCGAGCGCGCGGTGCCCAGCCCGCATGCCCACTACCTGTGCTGGCGCACCGGCACCATGGACCGCTGGGAATGCGCCGCCTTTGCCGACTGGCTACAGCAAACACTGGTCTGAGCGCTGCCCACCCCATATGTCCGACCCGTCCAACCCACCCCACCCATCTGACCAGCAGCCCGCCCCAGCCCCGCTGGCGCGCAGACTTCGTGCGCTCTACCTGGGGCCATGGGCCTTGCCCGCGCTGGGGGTGGTGCTGGTGCTGCTGGCGGTGTACGTGGGCTGGTACACCCTGACCTCGGCGCGCCAGGTGGTGCGCACCTATATGGTTGATACGGCCATCAAGCAGGCGGAATCCGTCTCCCACTTTCGCAACTTCTACGCCACCCAGATCCTGCCCAAGGCACGCGAGGGCGGCATTGGCGTGTCCCACCTCTACAAAGAGTTGCCCAACACCCTGCCACTGCCCGCCACCCTGATGATTGACCTCGGGCACTACCTGTCAGAAACCGAGTCCGGCAACCGGGTCGCGCTCTACAGCGACAAGCCCTTTCCGTGGCGGCTCGCAGAGCGGCAGCTCGACAGCTTCCAGACGGATGCCTTGGCCCACCTGCGCCAGCACCCCGACCAGCCTTTTGTGCGCGAAGAAACCATCAACGGCCTGGACGTGCTGCGCTACGCCCAGGCCGACCGCATGCTGGGGGTGTGCGTGGCCTGCCACAACAGCATGGCCGGCTCGCCCAAAACCGACTGGCAAGTAGGCGATGTGCGCGGCGCACTCGAAATCACCATCCCGGCCAAAAGCTGGCAAAGCGCCGCGACCGGTGTGCTCAACCGCTCCTTCGCCTTCCTGCTGCTGGTGCTGGCCGTGGGCATGACCGGGGTATGGCTCATCACCCACCGCTTGCAGGCTGCGCTGCACACCACCCGCCAGCTGTCCGCCGGGCGCGAGGCCGCCAACCTGAAGCTGCGCCAGGAGGTTGAAGAGCGCCAGGCCATCGAGCGCCACCTGCGCCTGAGCGAGTCCAAGCTCAACAGCATCTTCAATTCGGCCCCCGAGGGCATCGTTGTCATCGACACACAGGGCACCATCATCCAGGCCAACGTGGCCGCAGCCACCATGTTCGGTGTCGAGCACGCCGAGCTGCTGGGCCAGAACGTGGGGGTGATGATGGCGCACGAGCACCGCGCCCGGCACGCCCAGGACATAGCCACCTACCTGCGCACCGGCGTCTCCCACATGCTCAACCGCCCCCGGGTGGTGGAGGGCTGCCGCCGGGACGGCACCCGCTTTCCCCTGCGCCTGTCCGTGACCGAAACCCGGGTGGACGACGAGTTGTACTTCACCGGCGTGATGCAAGACTTCACGCACATCAAGGCCAACGAAGCCCAACTCATCGAGGCCCGCAACAAGGCGGAAGTGGCCAACCGGCTCAAAGGCGAATTTCTGGCCAACATGAGCCATGAGATACGCACCCCCATGAACGGCATCGTCGGCATGACGCAGCTGGTGCTCGACTCCGAGCTGCAGCCCGAGCAGCGAGAGCACCTGACGCTGGCCAAAGACTCGGCCAACCACCTGCTGCACATCATCAACGACATCCTGGATTTTTCAAAAATCGAGTCCGGTGCGCTGGAGCTGGAGCCCGCCTGCATCAGCCCCGAGCAAATCCTGCGGCACACGGTCAACTCGCTGCTGGGCATGGCCACCCAGAAGGGACTGGCGCTGCGGTACACCTGCAGCCCGGCGGTGCCCGAGCAGGCCATGGCCGACCCGGTGCGCCTGCGCCAGATCCTGACCAACCTGATTGGCAACGCCATCAAGTTCACCCATGAGGGCGAAGTGGCGGTGCACATGGATGCGGACCCTGCCACCGCCGATGGCTGCGTGGTGCTGCGTGTGCAGGTGACCGACACCGGCATTGGTTTCGACCCGGCCAAGGCCGAGGCCCTGTTCAGGCCTTTCGAACAGGCCGACGGCACCATCACCCGCTCGTATGGCGGCACAGGGCTGGGGCTGGCCATTTCGCGCAGCCTCGTCACCCGCATGGGCGGCAGCATCTCAGCCACCAGCACCCCCGGCCAGGGGGCCACCTTCAGGTTCAGCGTGGTCTGCCACCTGCCGCAGGGCATGGAGGCCAGCCCCACCCCTGGCGCGGCGGTCGAATCCCGTGCCCCAGCCCAGGGTCTGCACATTCTGTTGGCCGAAGACCACCCCATCAACCAAAAACTGGCGGGGCTGCTGCTGTCCAAAATGGGCCACCACTTCACCCTGGCCGAAAACGGACTGCAGGCCCTGCAGGCGCTGGAGCAAGGCAGTTTCGACCTCGTGCTGATGGACGTGATGATGCCGGAAATGGACGGCCCCACCGCTGTGGCTGAACTGCGCCGACGCGAGGCAGGCACCGGCCAGCACCTGCCGGTGCTGATGGTCACCGCGCACGCCATGACCGGTGACCGCGAACGCTTCATGGCCAACGGGGCCGACGGCTACGTCTCCAAACCCATCTCGGCGCACACGCTGCAGGCCGAGATGGCCCGCGTCATGCACCTCGTGGCGGGCCAGGCCAACCGGCAAACCAGCGGTCGGGACAGCTCGCCTGGCTGAGCCCTCCCGCAGCCACCGCTCACTCCACCATCAGCCGCTGGCCAGACACAGCCGCTTTTTTGGGCAGCGTCAGCGTCAGCACGCCGTGCTCGCACTTGGCTTTCGCAGTGGCGTTGTCAATGTCCTGCGGCATCTGGAAGCTGCGCGCCACCGAGCCGTAGTAGCGCTCGCTGCGCAGCACCTTCTCGCCATCGGTCTCGCTGTCGTGCTGGCGAATCTCGGCCCGCAGGGTGACCACATTGCCATCCACCTGCACATGGATGTCCTCTTTGCGCACACCCGGCACCTCGGCCTGCAGCAGGTAGGCCTGGGGCGTCTCGCGCACCTCGACCTTGATCTGGGCGGGCAGCGGTTCACCGTGCAAGGGTTTGACAAAAAAGCCGGGCGCAACGTCGCGGAACAAATCGTCGAACAGGCCGGAACGGGTCATCATCTGGTTCATCACAGGGCTCCTTTCATCGTGTGGGTGGGTCATGGGCGGCGGTGATGCCATTGCTGCGCCGCTCTCAGTGGAAATAGAGCCGGTCATGGGTTTTTTCAAGGGCCAATGCATGGGGCTGGCCAGCGTCAAGGCCTTGTTTTCACAGAGGCCTGCAAGTTTCTTCAACCGCGCCGCCGGGGCTTGGCCTAAACTGGCTTTTTGCGCCCAACCCACCACCACCATGTTTACTGCCACCGTCGAACACGCCGAATCTTTACAGAAGAAAGCAGAGCTTAAAACCCAGGTGGTAAAAGCGCTGGAGGCACATTTGCCTTCAAGCATGCTGCTCTACCACCTAGAGGACACCGTGCCCTACGAGTGCGACGGCCTCACCGCCTACCGTGAGCGCCCGCTGGTGGTGGCCCTGCCCGAGACCGAGGCCCAGGTGGCAGCGGTGCTGCGCACCTGCCATGCGCTGCAAGTACCGGTGGTGGCGCGCGGTGCGGGCACCGGCCTGTCGGGTGGTGCCATGCCCCATGCCTTGGGCGTGACCATGAGCCTGGCCAAGTTCAACCGCATCCTCAAGGTGGACCCCATTGGCCGCACGGCGGTGGTGCAAGCCGGTGTGCGCAACCTCGCCATCAGCGAAGCCGCCGCCCCCCACGGTCTGTACTACGCCCCCGATCCCAGCAGCCAGATTGCCTGCACCATCGGCGGCAATGTGGCCGAAAACTCCGGTGGCGTGCACTGCCTGAAGTACGGCCTGACGGTGCACAACATCCTGAAGGTGCGTGGCTACACCATGGAGGGCGAGGCCATCGAATTCGGCAGCGGCGCGCTCGACGTGCCCGGCCTGGACCTGCTGAGCGTGGTCATTGGCAGCGAGGGCATGCTGGCGGTGGTGACCGAAGTCACGGTCAAGCTCGTGCCCAAGCCCCAGCTGGCCCGCTGCATCATGGCCAGCTTTGACGATGTGCGCAAAGCCGGAGACGCGGTGGCCGCCGTCATTGCCGCCGGCATCATTCCCGCCGGACTGGAAATGATGGACAAACCCATGACCGCCGCCGTGGAAGACTACGTACACGCCGGCTACGACCTGACTGCCGAGGCCATCTTGCTGTGCGAAAGCGACGGCACCCCCGAGGAGGTGGAAGAAGAAATTGGCCGCATGAGCGCCGTGCTGCGCGGCTGCGGGGCCACCGCCATCACCGTCAGCCAGGACGAGGCCGAGCGGCTGCGCTTTTGGAGCGGGCGCAAAAACGCCTTTCCGGCCAGCGGCCGCATCAGCCCCGACTACATGTGCATGGACAGCACCATTCCGCGCAAGCGCCTGGCCGACATCCTGCTGGCTATCAGCCAGATGGAAAAGAAGTACCAGCTGCGCTGCTGCAACGTGTTCCACGCCGGTGACGGCAACCTGCATCCATTGATCCTGTTCGATGCCAACGACCCCGACCAGCTCCACCGCTGCGAGCTGTTCGGTGCGGACATTCTGGAAACCAGCGTGGCCATGGGTGGCACCATCACGGGTGAACACGGCGTCGGTGTAGAGAAGCTCAACAGCATGTGCGTGCAGTTTTCAGCCGAAGAAAACGAGGCCATGTTTGGCCTCAAGCGCGCCTTCGACCCCGCCGGGCTGCTCAACCCCGGCAAGGTCATCCCCACCAAAAACCGCTGCGCCGACTACGGCAAGATGCTGGTTCGCGCCGGGGTCATCAAGCACCCGGAGCTGGAGCGGTTCTGAGCCCACGGGGCTGGGGAGACCACCCACCAGGGGCGTGCCTCAGTAGCTCGGGGTGGGCTGGTGCCGTGCGTAGCGGTTTTTGCCCGCCTGCTTGGCCTGGTACATGGCTTGGTCGGCGTGGCGCATCAGCGCTTGCGGCCCCAAGTCCTCGTCGGGGAACAGGGCCACCCCCAGGCTGCACGACACCGCCAGGCTGTGTGCACCATCGGCCACGGGCTGCGCCACCGACTGCAGCACCCGCCTCACCACCTCCTGCCACTGCCCATCGTCGCTGTGGCTGAGGTCGGTCAGCAGCAGCACAAACTCGTCGCCACCCACGCGGGCCAGGGTATCGGTCTGGCGCAGACACAGGGCCAGTCGGCGGCAGATTTCAATGAGCAAGCGGTCCCCGGCCTCGTGGCCATACAGGTCGTTGACCGCCTTGAAGCCGTCCAGGTCCAACACCACCAGCGCCACCCGGGAGCCCCGGCGGCGCGCCTGAGACAGCGCGTGGTCCAGCCGCTCGTCCAGCAAACGGCGGTTGGCCACCCCCGTCAGCGGGTCGTACAGGGCGATGCGCTCCAGCTCGGCCTCGTGCAGCTTGAGGGCGGTGATGTCCGACAAAATGCCCACGTAGTTTTGCACCACACCGTTGCCAGCCTTGACCGCTGTGACGGTCAGCAGCGCTGCGTAGGCCGCCCCGCTTTTGTGGCGGTTCCAGACCTCGCCGCGCCAGTGGCCCACCCGAACAAGCTCGCCCCACATGGCCTGGTAAAACTCCTTGGACTGTCTGCCGCTGGAGAGCAGCTTGGGGTTGCGCCCAATCACCTCGTCACGCGCATAGCCGGTGATGAGCCCAAACGCCTCGTTCACCTCCACCACCCGGCTTTGCGCATCGGTGATGCAAATGCCCTCGTGCGCATGGTCAAACACACTGGCAGCCTGGCGCAGGCGGGCCTCGCTCTGGTGCTGGGCCGTCAGGTCGCGAAACAGGGTCACCGATGCGCGCTGGTCAGACTCTGCGCCCATGGACATGCTGCGCACATCGGCCTCGAACACACTGCCGTCTTTGCGGCGGAACACCTCCACCCCCACAAAGGGTTTGCCCTGCACCGTGGTGGCGTACACCGGGCACTGCTCCAGGCTCAGGTGCTGGTTGTGGGCATGCTGGTGCACCAGGGCATGCACCTGCTGGCCCAGCAGTTCACCGGCGGCGTAGCCCAGCATGTCGCAGGCCGCCTGATTGACATACAGGGTGTGGCCGCTGTCGTCCATCACGTACAGGCCATCGGCCATTCGCTCGGTGATGAGGGCCAGCTCGTGGCTTTGCAGGCGCTGGCGCCGCCACTGCCACCACAGCAGGCCCGACACCAGGCCCAGCGCCAGGGTCCCGCCCGCGGCCCAGAAGGCCTGGCTGCGACGGCTTTGGGCCAGATCGGCCAGCTCGGGCATGGCCCGGTAGGCCACCACATAGCCAGCATGGTGCCCCTCCACGTCGCTGATGGCATGGAAGCTGGCCACCGTGCCCACGCCATCGTGCAGCAACGGCACTGCAAACGCACGCTGGCTGTCCAGTCCCTTGGCCACCTCGGGCAACCCGGCCAAGACACCGGTCAGGGCCATGGCGCCGTCCGACATGAGGTAGCGCCGGGTGACCCACGACACCTCCGGGTTCTCGACCACGTAGCGTTCGGATAGACCCGAGGGCACAAAATGCGTGGCCATGGACGCAAACACCATGTCGGAAGTTACCCGCCGGTCCAACAGCAACGTGATGTGCGCCTGCGGCAGCAGCTGGCTGATTTCGGTGTGCAGCACCTCAAACGGCAGCGACAGCTCCACACTGCCCAGTGGCCGCCCCTGGTGGCGAACCGGGAACACATGCCGAAAGCCCGGCAACACCCGGCCGCCTTCAAAACCCGCCACCGGCACACCACCTGTGTTGGCCATGCGCACCGAGGGGCGGACCTCAAACAGCGGGTCGCCAGAGTGGTCGGGCTGGTGCATGCGCAGCCATGAGCGCCCGTCGGACCAGTGCAGGTGCAGCTGGCGCATGCCATCGGCCTCCAGGCGCCGGTAAGGCTCGGCCAGGTGCCGGTACAGGCGGCCACGCCACAGTGGCCACTCGGCCTCAGGGGCATCGAGTGCCTGGCTCCACAGCTCCAGCGCCTGGGGGGTGAGCACATCGGTGCGCAACAGTGTGGTCACTTCGCGTTGGTGTGACGCGCCCGATGCCTCGTAGGCCACCGACAGGGCCACCAGGTGCTGCTCGGCCAGCAGCTGCGCCTCGCCCCCGTAAATGCGGTTGACGGCGTGGTACGCCCCAGCGGCGGCCATGGCCACACCCATCAGCCAGGCCAGCAGGGCTGCCCAACGCGTCACCAGCTGCTCCCTGCGCCGACTCCAGCGTGCGGTCATGGCTGTTCAGCCTTGGTCAGCATCGCCCGTACCGGATCAAAGTCGGTGTCGCTCACCCGCTCCAGCCCATGGCGCAAACCCTCACCCCAGCGGGTGTATTCAGCAGAAGGGGTATCGGCCAACCCGGTCAAGCGCTGCAACGCAGCAGCGGGCACCCGCCCGGCGTGCGCCACCAGCACAAAGCCAGGCATGGGCTCAGAACGGGCCAGTACCTGCAGCGCCAGGCTGGCATGGCGCAGGGCCACCTCTTCGCGCACCCCTCCCAGCTGCACCGTTCCCGCCACCACCGCCCGGGCCACCTGGTCATGGTTGCCCAAAAAGCGCGCAGACACCTGCGCCCAAGGCACACCTTTATCGGCCAGCATTGCTCGCACCGACAAAGGACCGCAGGTGGACAAGGCGTTGGGCATGCCCACCACCGGCCGGGCAGCGGCATTCAAAGGCAAGCGGTCGTCGGCAAACGCCACCAACGCGCAGCGGTAGGCAGCTTTGCCATCGGCCTCTTTGAAACGGGCCAGGGGCACGATGAGTTCGGCCGACAACTGCCCCGGCCCCTTGCCCACCAGCTCGGCATACGGCGCCGGGCCCAGGTAGGCCAAGTCGATCGCCCCTTGCCGCAGGCCATCGAGCACCTGCTCGTGGCTGGACAGGTAGCGAAACTCCACCGGGCGCCCCAGCCACTGGCTCAGATACCCCACCAGCGGCGCGAACTGGCGCACGGTTTCCTCGCCCCCGCTCAGGGGCACTGCACTCAGCCGCAGAGGCCGCGAAGGCTGGGGCTCAGACGGCAACTCGGCCCAAGCCGGCGGCGCCAGCCACAGCGCGCCCAACAGTGCCAGCCAGCCCCACCGCAACCACGGGAGCAGACCACCCCCGGCATGAACACCCACGCGCATCAATTGGCAACTCCCTGACCAACACCCACCCAATGACAAGGGCACCGACGATATGCCAGCGCCCGAACCGCTTGTTTGACATCCGACAAAACACGGGCAGATTGTGACCAAGCGCCGCCGCCAGCCACTACAGTGCAAGGTCAGCAGCGCCACGCTGCGCAGTCAGACACCACCATGACCGACGCCACCAGCTCCGACCAGGCCGCCACAGACTTTGAGTTTTTTCCGTGGACGGAACATTTTGACACCGGTATTGCGGCCATTGACGAGCAGCACCGGGTGCTGGTGCGTCTGCTCAACCGCCTGGCCCAGCAGTACATCGACGGCATGGATTCCGATGTTATTTCTGGCGTTATCGCAGAACTGGTCGACTATACGCACTACCATTTTGAAACTGAAGAAGGCATCTGGACCGACGCATTCGGAACCGACGAGCGGGTCAGCAGCCACTGCCACACCCACCGCGCATTTTTTGAGCATGTGGCGGCTTTGCAGTCAGGGGCGCAGCCGTTTGCCGATGTCCTCAACGACTTGTTTGGCTACCTGAGCAACTGGCTGGCTTTTCACATTCTGGACACCGACAAGCGCATGGCCAAGGCTGTGCTGGCTGTGCAAGACGGTGCCACGCTGGTGCAGGCCCACGCCCGTGCCGACGACGACATGCGCGGCGCGGCAGCCTCCCTCATTCAGGCGGTGCTGGATATGTACCGCAAACTCTCAGCGCAGGCGCTGAACCTGATGCACGAGCGTCACGCCCGGCTGCACGCCGAGCGCATCCTGACCCAGACCCGCGCAGACCTGGACCGCCAACAACTGGCGGCAGAGTTGGCTGCACAGTTGCTGGTCGCTCCCCACGACCAGCTGGAAGACAACCTGCAAACGCTGCTGCAGCGCACCGGGGAAGCACTGAAGGCTGATCGGGCGCTGATTTTCCTCATGAGCGAAACCGGTCAGGAATGGGTGGGCGCGCACACCTGGCGCCGGGAGGGCGTGCCCCCGGTGCCCCAGACCATCAGCAACCAGGCACTGGACACCCACACCCGCTGGTGGATAGAACAGCTGCAGGTACAAGGTGAAATCCGCATCGACCGCACCACCGACATGCCCCCGGAGGCCAGCGGCGCATCCCGTCTGCTTCAGGCCAGCGAGACACAATCGGTGTGCTCGGTGCCCTTGTGGGGCAATAGAGCACTTATTGGCTTCATGACGCTGGATGCGGTGCGCAAACCGCGCCAATGGCAAGGCGCCGACCTGACCTGGCTGCGCCTGATGGCCAGCTTCGTGAGCAGCTACCTGGCGCGCCATCGCGCCGAAGAAGACCGCCGCGCCAGCCTGCAGCGCTATGAGGTGCTGTTCGACTCCATTGCCGATGCGGTGGTGGTCGTGGATGAAGCCAGTGGCCAGGTGGTCAGTGCCAACGCGCAGGCCTCAACCCTGTTTGGCCATACGCCGGAGCAACTGCACGGCATGCACTTTGCCCAGCTGCACCCGCCGCAACAATGGTCTGCTGAGCGCGAAAAGTTCGCTACCACCCTCCAGCCAAGCGACACAGCTTTTATCCATGAGTCCTTCATCAGGCACGCCGACGGCCACGACGTGCCAGTCGAAATCAGCAGCGGGCGGCGCTACGCATTCCAGGGGCGGACCCACCAGGTGGGCGTGTTTCGCGACATTTCGGCACGCACCGCGCAACAACAGCAGGTCGAGGCTGCCAACCAGGCCCTGCAGGCCAGCGAGGCCAAGTACCGCCAATTGGTCGAGAACCTGAGCGGCGAGTATTTTTTCTACACCAACGATGCGCAAGGGCGCATCAACTACGTCAGCCCCTCCATCAGCAAGCTGTTTGGCTGGACAGTGGCCGACATGCTGGGGCCCTACCAACCTTTTTTGACCGACCACCCCATCAACGCCCAGGTGCCTGCCCTGACCGAGGCCGGGCTCAAGGGCCACGCTCAGCCCAGCTACCTGATGCAGGTGCGGTGCAAAGACGGCAGCACCCGCTGGGTAGAAATGACCGAAACCCCCATGCTGGACGGCACCGGGCAAGTGGTGGGGCTGGAGGGCATTGGCCACGACATCACCACCGAACGCCGCCTGCGCAACGAGCTGGAAGACGCCATGTTGTTCATGCGCGAGACCCAACGCATTGCGCGAGTGGGCGGTTGGAAAGCCAACCCCGACACCGGCTATCTGAAGTGGACACACGAGGTGTACGAATTGGTCGAGCACCCGCTGGAGCACCCGCCCACGCTGGAGGAAGGGCTGACGTACTACGCCCCCGACGAGCTGCCGCTGATCCGGTCGTCGCTGGCTCAGGCCTGGGCGCACAACCAACCCTTTGTGCGCAACTGCCGCATGCGCACCCGCAGCGGGCGCGAATTCTGGGCCGAGCTGCGCTGCACCGGCCGCTTCAACGGCGCCGACGGCGATGTGCTGAGGGGCACCTTCCAGGACATCACCGAGCGCAAGAGCACAGAAATCGCCCTCAGCAGCTACCGCAACCACCTGGAAGAGCTGGTGCAAGCCCGCACCGCCGAACTGGCGCTGGCCAAGGACGCCGCAGAGGCAGCCAACCGGGCAAAAAGCGGCTTTCTGGCCAACATGAGCCACGAAATCCGCACACCCCTGAATGCGGTCATAGGCTTCGCCCAGCTGCTGGAACGCGACATCGGTTTGCAAGCCCGCCAACGCGAGCAGGTGCGCACCATCAACCGCAGTGGGCAGCACCTGTTGGAACTCATCAACGATATTTTGGATTTGTCCAAAATAGAAGCCGGGCGGCTGCAACTCAACCCCAGCGACTTCAACCTCCATGTGTTGCTGGACGACATGGCCAGCATGTTTGCCCTGCGCGCCCACACCAAAGGCCTGGAGCTTGTGCAAGAGCGGGCACCTGACGTACCCGCCCAAGTACACGCCGACGAAGGCAAGCTGCGGCAAGTGCTCATCAACCTGCTGGGCAACGCCGTCAAGTTCACCCACACGGGCCACATCCGCTTGCGGGTGGGCACAGACACCCAGTCGGCCCCCGAGCAGCCCCGGCTGTGGATGGAGGTCAGCGACACAGGCCCAGGCATCAGCGCAGAGGACCAGGCACTGCTGTTTCAGCCCTTTCAGCAGGCCGAAGCGGGGCACAAGTCGGGCGGTGGGACCGGGTTGGGCCTGAACATCAGCCAGAAATTGCTGCAGCTGATGGGCGGAGACATTCGCTTGCACAGCACGCCAGGTACGGGTGCGTGCTTTCGTTTCTGGTTCCCGCTGCAAGTGGCCAATGCCCCCTCACTGCCCCAGCCCCACGATGCACACCCTCAGGGCCCTCACCTGAGGCTGGCCTTGAATGGCCCGCCACCAGTCGTTCTGGTGGTGGACGACCTGGCCGACAACCGGCAGCTGCTGTGCGACTTGCTCAGCCCTGTGGGTTTTGTGGTGCACCAGGCAGCAGACGGTGCCGAGGCGGTGGCACAGTTCAACCAGTGGCACCCCGATGCCGTGCTGATGGACATCCGCATGCCCGTGATGGACGGCTACGAGGCCACCCGGCGCATCAAGGCCGTCAGCCCCCAGACGCCAGTCATTGCCGTGACCGCCAGCGCGCTGACCGATGACCGGCAAGCCATGCTCGACTGCGGCATGGCCGACGTGCTGCACAAGCCCATTGACCAGCCCCACCTGCTCGGTCAGCTGGCCGCCGTGCTGGGCCTGCAGTACCAGGCCGAGCCAGCGCTCCCGCCCGACCCACCGGCACCCACCCACCTGACACTCACGCCCGCCCAAGTGGGCGCCCACCTGCCCCAGGCCCAGCGGGAGCGCATGCGCCAGGCGCTGGAGAGCGGTGACATGGCCACCCTGACCCAACTCCTGGGCGAGGTACAGGCGGTGGAGCCAGAGTTGGCCAGCGCCTTGCTGCACCTGGCCGGAGAATTCGAGTACGACACGCTGCAGCAGATGTTGTCGCTGCCCAGCCAGGAGAGCCACCCATGAACCCCCTGAACCCGACCAGCCCCATGGAGCCAACCCAATCGACACCCTCGCCAGCGTCAGCCCCCGCTGGCCTTAACGTGATGGTGGTGGACGACACCCCCGCCAACCTCAAGCTGCTGGACGAACTGCTGCGCCGCCAGGGCTACGGGGTGCGGCTGTTTCCACGGGGCGCTCTGGCAATCAAGGCCGCTGCCGCCCAGGCACCCGACCTGATCCTGCTGGACATCATGATGCCGGACATGGACGGCTTCGAGGTGTGCCGCCAGATCAAGGCCACGCCCGGCTTGCAAGACGTACCGGTCATATTCATCAGCGCACTGGCCGATGCGGACCACAAAATCCGCGCCTTTGCCGAAGGCGGGGTGGACTACGTGACCAAACCATTCCAGGAGGGTGAAGTACTGGCGCGTGTGGGCACCCACCTGGCCTTGCACGCCATGCGCCAGGCAGCAGCGCGGCAACGGGTGGAGCTGGAACAGACGGTGCAAGAGCGCACCGCTGACCTGTTACGTGCCCAGCAGGTGGCGCACATTGGCAGCTGGAAACTGGACCTGCGCACACAGGCACTGACCTGGTCGCCCGAAACCTACCGAATTTTTGGCATTGCCCATGGCACACCGATGGCACTGCCCGACTTCCTCAACAAAATCCATCCCGACGACCGCGACCGGGTGGCGCAGGCATGGGCCCTGGCCCTGCAAGGCAAACCCTATGACATAGAACACCGGATTGCCCCACCGGCTGGGGCCGAGTGGGTGCGCGAGCGGGCCGAATTTGACACCGGCCCCGACGGGCAAGCCCAGGTGGCCTGGGGCACGGTGCAAGACATCTCGGAGGTGAAAGCCCACCAGGCGCATGTGGACTTCATCACCTACCACGACGCACTCACCGGGTTACCCAACCGGTCGCACTTCATTGACCTGCTGCGCGTCTGTATGAACCAGGCCCATACCCTGCAGCACCACCTGGCCGTGGCTTACATCGACCTGGATAGCTTTGCTGCACTGGACGCCCAACTGGGCCGAGAAGCCGGCAACCGCGTGCTGGTGGAGCTGGGCAAGCGCCTGGCATTGGCGGTGCGCGATCGCCAGTACCTGGCTCGTATCGGCGGCGACGAGTTTGCGGTGGTGCTGCCAGGCATCAAGTCACAGGAAGACCATGCCACGCCCATTCAGCGGCTGCTGCAGGCGGTGGCACAACCACTCGCGATGGATGGCCAGGTGCTGAACCTCACAGCCAGCATCGGGGTGGCCCTGTACCCGCAAACCGACGAAGTGGAGGCGGAGCAGCTGCTGCGCCAGGCCGACCAGGCCATGTACCTGGCCAAGCTGGCTGGCAAGAACCGACACCATGTGTTTGACCCCCTGAAGGACGAGTCCACCCGCGAGCGGTTCTTGCGTATCGAAGAAGTCAGGCAGGGACTGGACCAGGGCGAGATGCGGCTGCACTACCAGCCCAAGATCTGGCTCGCCAGCGGACAGGTGGCGGGCTTTGAAGCCCTCATCCGTTGGCAGCACCCCGACAAAGGCCTGGTGCCACCGGGCCAGTTCATCCCGCTGCTGGAGCAACACCCACTGGCCATTGCGGTGGGCGACTGGGTCATTGAAGCGGCACTGGCGCAACTGGCCACCTGGAACGCGCACGGCCTGCGCACCTGCGTCAGCGTGAACATCGAAAGCCAGCAGCTGCAAGACCCCAATTTTGTGCACCGGCTGCAGCGCCAGCTGGCGGTGCAACCCAGCGTCAGCCCTACTCAGCTGGAACTCGAAATTCTGGAAACCGGCGCACTCAACAACATGAACGGCGTAGCAGCCCTCATTGCCGAGGTACAGCGCATGGGGGTGACCTGCTCGCTGGACGACTTTGGTACCGGGTTTTCGTCGCTGACCTTCCTCAAGCAGCTGGGGGCGCAGACCATCAAGATTGACCAGAGCTTTGTGCGCGGCATGCTGGACGACGGGGAGCACGCCGGTATCGTCCACAGCGTGTTGGGGCTGGCACGGAGTTTTGACCGGCACACCTTGGCCGAAGGGGTGGAAACCCTGCCACACGGCCACATGCTGCTGGAATTGGGCTGCGAGCTGGCACAGGGCTATGCCATTGCCCGACCCATGCCCGCTGCCGAGGTCCCGGATTGGATAGCCCACTGGGGACTGCCCACTGAGTGGCGCGGGGTGGCCGAGCTGGAACCGTCCAACGTGGCGCTGCTGCTGGCCGAGGTTGAACACCGACAATGGCTGCGCGATTGGAAAGCCCATGCCAGCTCACCCGAGCACCCGCAACCCACCCTGGACCACCAGGCCTGCAAGTTTGGTCACTGGCTGAATCGACCAGCCACCCTGAAACGGCTGGGGCACATGCCAGCCTTTGGCCAACTGGTGCAACAGCACCAGCAGCTGCACGAACTGGCAGGGCAAACCACCAGCCCGCCGTGGGAAGCACTCAATGCGGCCAGCGAGCAGCTTCACCGCACCCTGCGCCAGTTGCGCAGCGTGCCCTGAGTCACCGGTGCCCGGTGATGCCCATGTGGTCCAGCGCAGTGGCCAGGTGGCCCACGCTGCGCTCCACGTTGTGCAGCTTTTCCAGGCCAAACAGGCCCACGCGGAAGGTCTTGAAGTCTGGCCCCTCGTCGCACTGCAGGGGCACGCCTGCGGCGGTTTGCAGGCCCAGGGCCAGAAACTTCTTGCTGTTCTGGATGTCGGCGTCGTTGGTGTAGCTGACCACCACGCCAGGGGCCTTGAAGCCATCGGCAGCCACACTGCGGATGCCTCGGCTCTCAAACAGTGCCCGCACCCGCTCGCCCAGGTCGATCTGCTCCTGGCGCACGCGCTCAAAGCCGTAGTCGCGGGTCTCCTGCATCACGTCGCGCAGGCGAGCCAGCGCGTCGGTGGGCATGGTGGTGTGGTACGCGTGGCCGCCGTTTTCAAAGGCTTCCATGATGTTCAGCCACTTTTTCAGGTCGCAGGCGAAGCTGGTGCTGGTGGTGCCATCAATGGCGGCACGGGCCCGCTCGCTGAGCATGACCATCGCACACGCAGGCGAGCCGCTCCAGCCCTTTTGCGGGGCGGAAATGAGCACGTCCACCCCAGTGGCGACCATGTCCACCCACATGGCACCCGAGGCAATGCAGTCCAGCACGAACAGCCCACCCACGGCGTGTACCGCGTCGGCCACGGCGCGCAGGTAGTCGTCGGGCAGGATCATGCCGGCTGCGGTTTCCACATGCGGCGCAAACACCACCGCAGGCTGCTCGCGCAGGATGGTGGCCACCACCTCGTCCACTGGGCACGGCGCCCACGGGGCCTGGGGCTGGTCGCTGGTGGGGCGGGCCTTGAGCACGATGGACTCGGCCGGGATGCTGTCCATGTCAAAAATCTGGGTCCAGCGGTAGCTGAACCAGCCGTTACGGATGACCAGCACCTTCTTGCCATGCGCAAACTGGCGCGCCACCGACTCCATGCCGAAAGTGCCACTGCCAGGCACCAGCACCGCCGCCTTGGCGTGGTAAACCTCTTTCAGGATGGCCGAAATGTCGGTCATGACCCCGCGAAAGCGGGCCGACATGTGGTTCAAGGCGCGGTCGGTATAGACCACAGAAAATTCCAGCAGACCGTCGGGGTCCACATTGGGCAGCAAACCGGGCATGGGTGTCTCCTCAGGGGGTGGGCGTCCAACGACGCCAATGGTGCGGTCAGCTTAGCACGCACACCGCAAGCCCCCAGGCCCACCAGCCCCGCCGCCCATGCACCCGCAGACCCGCCCCGCGCCCATGGCAAACGCCCAGGCCTGGCCCCAAGCCCCTGCCCGACATGCCGCAAAATCCGGGATCACCGATTTCTGGTGTAACCAACCTTCACACCCACACCATGGCCACAATTTTGCTGGTGGAAGACAACGCCGACGAGGCGGACCTGACGCGAATGGCGCTCTCCCGCTACGGGCACCGCGAGGGCGTGCACCATGTGACCGATGGGCGCCAGGCACTGGACTACCTCTTTCGCCAGGGCCGTTTTGCCGGACGCACCGGTGGGGACCCCCGGGTGGTGCTGCTCGACCTGAAAATGCCGGTGCTCGACGGCCTGGCGGTGCTGCGAGAGGTCAAATCCTCCCCCCACATCCGACACACACCGGTGGTCATGCTGACCTCGTCCAACGAGGCCGCCGACGTGCGCGCCGCCTACGCCGCCGGGACCAACGCCTACCTGGCCAAACCGACCAACTTTGCCGATTTTTTGCAATCCATGAAGGCGGTGTGCGAGTTCTGGCTGCACGCCAACGAGCCTGCGCCGCCCAGCCCCCGCTGAATACCCACCACCCGACGCCATGAACCTTGCCCACTGGCTGCTGCGCCAGGCCCACGCCCACGCACAAGCGCCCGCACTGGCCAGCGGCACCCACACCACCCACACCTACGCCGAGCTGGCACATGCCGCTGCGCTGGGCGCCCGGCACTGGCAGGGTCTGGGCCTGCGGCCGGGCGACCGGGTGGGCTTGTTCATGGGCAACCACACCGACACCATCGTGACCCTGTGGTCGGTGTGGTGGGCCGGCGGCGTGGTGGTGCCCATGAATGCCAGGCTGCACGGGCGCGAGGCGGCCTACATTGCTGGCCACAGCGGGGCGCGCTGGTGCGTGTGCGACGCTGCACACGCCACCGAACTGGCGCCCCACCTGCCCGAGGTGGCCACCAGCGACGTGCCCGAGTGCCCCGGACAGCTCTGCACCGTGCTGCAACCAGCCGATGTGCTCGGTGCGGCGAGCCCAGCTGTGGCTGCAGATTCCGCGCAACTGACCCCACCCGTGCAGCGGGCACTGGGCGACGCGGCCTGGCTGTTCTACACCAGCGGGACCACCGGCCGCCCCAAGGGGGTGACGCTGACGGTGCGCAACCTGCAGCACATGGCGCTGGCCTACACCGCTACCGTGCAAGCGGTGGAGCCCGGCCACGCCTGCCTGCACCCTGCCCCGCTGTCGCACGGCAGCGGGCTGTACCACCTGGCCTATGTGATGAACGGCGGCATCAACGTGGTACCCGCCTCGGGCGGGCTGGACTGCGCCGAGCTGTTCGCCCTGGCCGCGCACTGGGGGCAGGCCTCGGTGTTTGCCGCGCCCACCATCGTCAAGCGGCTGGCGGCCCACGCCCGCGAAATGGGCCACCCGCCCAAGGGGTTTGCCACCATCGTCTGCGGCGGCGCCCCCATGTACCTGGCCGACATGCTGGCCGCCCGCGAAGCGCTGGGCCCGGTGCTGGCGCAAATTTATGGCCAGGGCGAAAGCCCCATGACCATCACCGTGCTGCCCCGCCACATGGTCAACGACAGCACCCACCCGCTGTGGCACCAGCGGCTGGCATCGGTAGGGGTGGCACAGCCCATGGTCGAGGTGGCGGTGCACGGTGCCGACGGCCAGCCCCTGCCGCCCGGCACCCCTGGCGAGGTGTGTGCGCGCGGCGACGTGGTCATGGCCGGTTACTGGCGCAACCCCCAAGCCACCGCCGCCAGCGTGCGCAACGGTTGGCTGGCCACGGGCGACGTGGGCATGCTCGACACACACGGCCTGCTGACCCTGCTGGACCGCAGCAAGGACCTGGTCATCAGCGGCGGCAACAACATTTACCCCCGCGAGGTGGAAGAAGCCCTGCTGCTGCACCCCGCCGTGGACGAGGTGGCGGTGGTGGGCCGCCCCGACCCCGAGTGGGGCGAGGCCCTGGTGGCCTGGGTGGTGGCCTGCGCCCCCGTCACCCCCCAGGAGCTGGACGCCCACTGCCTGGCCCACATGGCCCGCTACAAACGCCCCAAAACCTGGCGGCTGGTGGACAGCCTGCCCAAAAACCCCACGGGCAAGGTGCTCAAGACCGAACTGCGCGCCCGAGAGGCCGGTCAGCTCGCGGGCTGAGTACCTCCGGTTGACGCCTCTGATTGACGCCCTCGACCGACGCGCCCGACCCACACACCAACCTCAAGGAGCCCCGATGTTCGAATCCGCTGAAATTGGCCACACCATGGACCGCAAGGCCTACAAAAATGCCGAGCCTGCCCTGCGCGAGGCCTTGCTGCAGGCCCAGTTCAAGCTGCTGGAGGCCGGGCACCGCGCGGTGGTGGTGCTGATCAACGGGGTAGACGGCGCGGGCAAAGGAGAAACAGCCAACCTGTTCAACGAGTGGATGGACCCGCGCCACATCCGCACCGAGGCCTTTGCGGCCCGCCCAGGCGACCAGGCCGACAACGGCCGCCCCGCCATGTGGCGCTTCTGGCAGGTGCTGCCACCCAAGGGGCATGTGGGCATTTTGTTCGGCAACTGGTACACCGACCCCATCGTGCAGCACGCCATGGAGCCCGACAAGAAGGGGCGCTTTCAAGCGCGGCTGGAGGAAATCCGGGCCTTTGAGCGCATGCTGACCGACGAAGGCGTGATCTTGCTCAAGCTCTGGTTCCACATGAGCCGCGACGGCGTACGCAACCGACTCAAGGCCCTGGAGAAAGACCCCAAAACCGCCTGGCGCGTCACCCCCGCCGACTGGGAGCGGCTGGAGCACTACAGCGCGTTTGTGCAAAGCTCGTCCAAAGCGCTGCGCAAAACCAGCACAGGCGATGCCCCCTGGCTGGTGATCGACGGCAGCGACCCGGCCTACCGGTCCATCACCGCCGGGCAACACCTGCTGGCCGCACTGCAGCTGGGCACCCAGCCCGCTGCCGATGCCCCCACCAGCCACCATGCGGCACCGCAGGCACCACCCCCGCTTGACGGCCGCAGCTTGCTGGACAGTTTTGACTACCACCGCACGCTGGTGCGCAAAGACTACCGCGACCAGTTGGAGCTGCTGCAGGGCCGCCTCAACGGCCTGCTGCGCGCACCCGAGCTGAAAAAACGCTCCCTGGTGCTGGTGTTCGAGGGCATGGATGCCGCCGGCAAGGGCAGCACCATCCGCCGCATCACCCAGGCCATGGACGCCCGCCACTACCGCGTAGTGCCAGTGGCCGCACCCAACGAGGCCGAACGGGCCCAGCCCTACCTCTGGCGCTTCTGGCGCTACCTGCCGCGCTGGCAGCACACCATCATCTTTGACCGCTCGTGGTACGGACGGGTGCTGGTGGAGCGGGTCGAGGGCTTTTGCAGCGAATCCGCCTGGATCCGCGCCTACGACGAAATCAACGCCTTTGAAGAGCAGCAGACCGAGGCGGGTGCGCTGGTGGTGAAGTTCTGGCTGGCCATCACCCCCGAGGAGCAGCTCAAGCGCTTCGAGGCGCGCCAGGCCACGCCCCACAAGCTGTACAAGATCACCCCCGACGACTGGCGCAACCGCGACAAGTGGCCGCTGTACGCCCGCGCGGTGGACGACATGATTGACCGCACCAGCACCGACATCGCACCCTGGCACATCGTCGCCAGCGACTGCAAGCTCTGGAGCCGCGTGGAGGTGCTGCGCCTGCTGTGCGAGCGGCTGGAGGCCGCGGTGCAGCACCGCGCTTAAAATTATGAATTAAAAGTGCCACTAGCGCTTGATATATATAAATAGTTTGCTATGAATTACCTAGAACTACCTGACGGCGTGGCCCGCGTCGCCGCCGAGCTGGCCCGCCTGGGCCACCCCCAGGAGCCCGTCATGCTCTGCGACGCGGCCCGCACCGCCCAGCAGGCTGCCGACGGGCTGGGCGTGGCCCTGGGGCAAATTGCCAAGAGCATCATTTTTCGGCGCAAGCCCGACGGGGCAGCGGTACTGGTCATCACCTCTGGCGACCGCCGGGTGGACGAGGCCAAGGTGCAGGCCCTGGTGTGCGGCGCCGGGCAACAGCTGGGCCGTGCGAATGCCGAGTTTGTGAAGCAGGCCACGGGGTTTTCCATTGGGGGGGTGGCACCGCTGGCCCACACCACGCCACCGGTGGCGCTGATTGACCGCGAGCTGTTCCGCTTCGAGGCCGTGTGGGCCGCTGCCGGGCACCCACATGCGGTGTTTGGCCTGACGCCTGCCCACCTGGTGGCATGGACCGGTGCGCCCGTGGCCGATGTGACGCTGCCGCCCGCTCCTTAAGCCCTTGCATCGCATCTGCGACCACCCTTCGCTGGCGCCTCAACACCCGCCGCGCGGCAAGGCTTTGCCGCCCTGGCCACAATGCAGCCCATGACCGCGCCCCTCACCGCTCCCCCGTTGGCCCCCAGTGCCAAGCCGCTGCTGTCGCTGGCGGCAGCCCGCCGCCGGGCCAAACCCGGCACCACCGTGCCCTCGCCCTGCTCGGGCGTGTGCAAGATGGACCCAGCCCATGGCTGGTGCCGGGGCTGCTACCGCACGCTGGACGAGCTGGCCCAGTGGAGCCAGGCCAGCGACGCCACCAAGCTTGCCATCTGGGCCAGGCTGGAGCAGCGCCAGGCGCTGGGCTAACCGACCGCCAACCCGGCGGCCACACCGCCAAACACATCACCCTCGACCAGCGGCACCCCGGCAAAGGCCTGCTGCAGCGCCGCCCGAAAGGGTGTGAGCGAGCTGGAGCCGCCCGTCAGGTACACGGCATCCAAGGCCCCGGCGGGCAAACCCGCCTGCGCCACACACGCCTGCGCACATGCCACCACCTGCGCCAGTGGTGCTTGCAGGCAATCGGTCAGCACATCGGCAGGCCATTCGGACTGCAACCCGCGCTCTAGGTAGCCCCAGTCCATGGCCACCGGTGACGCTGTCTGCGTCTGGCCGGAAGCACTGGCCATGCTGAGGGCAATTTTGGCCTGCTCCACGTCGTTGGCGATGTGGTGGCCCAGGCGCTCGCTCAGCACCCGCATCAGCCGCTGGTGCAGCGCCGGGTCGGTGTAGTTGGTGCGCAAGGCCTGGGCCTCCCGCTGGGCCTTGGCGCTGTAGCGCCAGTGGATGAGGTGCCAGGTGGCCAGGTCAAAAAACACCGCGCTGGGTACCTCCCGCCCGTCGGGCCCGTGGTGCCTGAAACCCAGCAAGGGCATGGCCTGGGCCAGGCTGAGGCGGTGGTCAAAGTCCGTGCCGCCGATGTGGATGCCGGTGGTGGCCAGCACATCGGCGCGGCGGTCGGCCCCCGGGCGCATGCGCCCGGGACCCAGGCGCACCAGGGTGAAGTCTGAGGTGCCCCCGCCGATGTCGGCGACCAGCACGCGGCTGTCGCGAGCTATGCGGCGCTCGTGGTCCAGCGCTGCGGCCATGGGCTCCAGCTCGAAAGCCACCTGCCCCAGTCCCGCGCTGTACGCTGCCTCCTGCAGCATGCGCTGGGCCAGGGCATCTCGCGCCGGGTCACCGTCCACAAAATGCACCGGGCGGCCCAGCACCACATGCGTGGGCTCGCGGCCCATGTGGCGCACCGCGCGCACCCGGATCTCGGCCAGAAAGGTGGCGATGATGTCCTGAAAGCTGGTGGCCTGGCCCAGCACCTCGGTGGTCTCCAGCAGCAGCGGGCTGCCCAACAGGCTTTTGAGCGAGCGCATCAGCCGCCCCTCGGTGCCCGAGAGGTACTGCGCCACCGCGTCGCGGCCAAAGTGGACGCGATGGTCCTCGGCGTTGAAAAACAGCGCCGTGGGCAGGGCCAGGGCCTCGCCCTCCAGGGGCACATGCTGCACAGGGCCGGTACCGACGCGCCAGGCGGCGGCCGAATTGGAGGTGCCGAAATCGATGCCAAGCACCACCGGCTCGGTGGCCGGTGGTTGGGGGGTGTTGCGGGTCATGGAGGGATTCAGGTGGATCGCCAGGTGGCCACAGTGGCCATGCCCGCCAGGGTCATGAGCAATGAGCCCACGACATGGGCACTGATGGCCAGACCAGCCCACAGCAAGCGGCCTTGCTGCAGCAAGGTGGTCACCTCGGCAGAAAACGTGGAGAACGTGGTCAGCCCGCCCAAAAAGCCGGTGATGACCAGCAGCCGCCACTCGGGCGACCATCCGGGCTGGTGGGCAAACACCGCCAGTGCCACCCCAATGAGGTAACCCCCGGTCAGGTTGGCCACCAGGGTGCCCAGCGGCATCGGTGCCCACAGGGCATTGAGCGCCAGCCCCAGCCCCCAACGCAGCACCGCACCGGCAGAAGCACCCACACAAATGGCCAACAACGACGCAATCACGGCAGAACGCCTCCACATTCAGAAGGCGGCCATTGTGCCGGAGCGCACCGCCGGGTCTTGGCTGGTCAGGCGTCAGGCCTGGTTAAGGGTAAACCCTATACTGCAGTGCAACAAACACGCCGAGAACGCCATGACCAGCCGCACCTACCCCACCGAACCTCTCTCCACCGCCGCCGGGGGCCAGCTGGTCGGCGGGTGGGGCCTGACCGTTCGCCACCTGCTGGCTGCCGTGTGGCGCAAGCTGGCGGCCGGTACCCGCCGCAGCCGCCACAGCCTCCACATGGCCCGCCGCCTGCGCGAAGCCGCCCAGGCCCGCACCCTGGCCGACCGCTGCGCCCACAGCGACCACCGCATGGCCGCCGACCTGTACTGCGCCGCCGACCGGCACGAACTGCACGGGCACTGAGCAACCACACGCTCCGTCGGCGCGGGGAGAGTTGTTGCCCAGTGGCGGACTGCAGTGACGCAGCCTGTGTACCGTTGGGTCCTTACGCCAACAGCGCCACATTCCCCCCAGCTGCGGTGGTGTTGATGGTCACGGTCTGCTCGGCGCAGAAGCGGTACAGGTAGTGCGGTCCGCCCGCCTTGGGGCCGGTGCCGCTGAGCCCCTCGCCACCGAAGGGCTGCAGGCCCACCACCGCACCGATCATGTTGCGGTTGACGTACACGTTGCCGATATGGGCGGCCCCGGCCAGCGCCTGGGCCCGGCTGTCGATGCGGGTCTGGATGCCGAAGGTCAGGCCATAGCCCAGCGAGTTGATGGCGCGCACCACCGCCTCGGGCGATTCCAGCCCGGCGCAACCCGGCCCCCAGCGCAGCACCTGCAGCACGGGGCCAAAAATTTCTTCGCCCACGGCACCGATGTCTGCCACCTCGAACATCTGCGGCGGCATCAGGTTGGGCATAGCTGACAAGTCAATACCATCATGCGATAGCAGCGGTTTTGACTCTTTTTTCAACCGCACCACCTGGCGGCGGATGCCCTCAAACGCCTCGGCGTCGATCAGCGGGCCGACGTCGGTGGCCAGTTCGGCGGGGTTGCCCACGCACAGCTCCTGGGCTGCACCAGCAATCATGTGCAGCACGCCATCGGCCACGGCCTCGTGTACGCACAGCAGACGCAGGGCCGAGCAGCGCTGGCCCGCGCTGCGGAAGGCGCTTTGCACCACCGCGTCGGCCACCTGCTCGGGCAGGGCGGTGCTGTCCACCAGCATGGCGTTGATGCCGCCGGTTTCGGCAATCAGCGGAACGATGGGGCCGTCCTTGGCGGCCAGCGCCCGCTGGATGAGCTTGGCCACCTGGGTGGAGCCGGTGAACACCACACCGGCCACGCCGGGCAGCGCCACCAGAGCGGCCCCTACCGTTTCGCCTGGGCCGTGGATGAGTTGCACCGCGTCTTCGGGCACACCCGCCGCGTGCAGCAGCCGCACAGCCGCCAATGCAACGCCGGGGGTTTGCTCGGCCGGTTTGGCCAGCACCGTGTTGCCAGTGGCCAGGGCCGCAGCCACCTGGCCCAGAAAAATGGCCAACGGGAAGTTCCACGGACTGATGGCCACCCACACGCCGCGCGCGGTCAGGCGCAGGGTGTTGGTTTCGCCGGTCACGCCCCACTGGAAATCATGCCCCCACGCTTGCGCTGCCCCCGTACCGTCCATTGAGTGGGGCTGTTCCGCCTTGGGACGCCCCGGCAACGAAACGGTGTGCATGGCATCGACCTGCGGCAGCGCGATGGGCTGCATGATGCGTTCGGCTTGCACTGCGTAGTAGCGCAAAAAGTCCACCGCCTCGCGCACCTCGGCCACGGTGTCGCCCCAGGTTTTGTGGGCCTCTTTGACCAGCAGGGCGCAAAAGCGGGGCATGTCGGCCTCCAGCGCATCGGCGGCGCGGCGCAGGACGGCGGCGCGTTGCTCCACGGGCGCATTACTCCACTGCTGATAGCTATCAGCGCATGCCTGGTAAGCGCTCAAGGCATTTTCGACGTTGAATTCGGTCACCACCGGCACCTGCACGGTGTCGAAGGCAGCCAGCAGTGGGGCGCGGTGCTCGGCCACGGTCAGGTCCAGGCCCTGGCTGTTGCGGCGGGCGGGGCCGTAGATGTCTGGTGGCATCGGAAGGCGGCTGCGCTCGAAGCCCTGCGACTGCGCCATGGGCGAGGCCAGCAGCACATCCATGCCCACGGACTCGTCGGCCAACTGGTGCACAAACGACGAATTGGCGCCGTTTTCCAGCAGGCGGCGCACCAGGTAGGCCAGCAGGTCGCGGTGCTGACCCACCGGGGCGTACACGCGACAACGCACCGCCGGGTGTTTGAGCACCTCACGGTAAATGCCTTCGCCCATGCCGTGCAGGCGCTGGAATTCAAAGCAGTTGACAGCACGATTCGCCGCCGGGCCGCCCCAAGGCGAATCAGCCCCCTCGGGGGGCAGCGCAGCACCGGAGGGTGCAAGCCCCGGCCCATCGGGACGCTTGGGGGCCTTCATTCCAGCCATTTGCAAAATCGCCGCAATCGTCCCGGCGTTGTGCGTGGCGAACTGGGGGTAGATGGCATCGGGCGCGGCCAGCAAGGCGCGGGCGCAGGCCAGGTAGCTCACATCGGTGTGGTGCTTCTCGGTGAACACCGGGTAGTGCGGCAAGCCCAGTTCCTGCGCGCGCTTGATTTCGGCATCCCAGTACGCACCCTTGACCAACCGGCACATGAACCGGATGTTCAGGCGGCGCGCCACACCAATGACGTGCGTCACCAGCTCCAAAGCCCGCGTCTGGTAGGCCTGCAGCGCCAGGCCAAAGCCGCTCCACTGCGGGCATTCGGTGGCCACGCGCTGGGCCAGTGCCTCGAACACCTGCAGCGACAGCTCCAGCCGGTCCACCTCTTCGGCGTCGATGGTGAGGTTGATGTTGGCCTGCGCGGCCAATTGGCACAGGCCCCACACACGCGGCACCAGCTCAGCCATGACGCGCGGGGCTTGCGCGTCTTCGTAGCGCGGGTGCAGCGCGCTGAGTTTGATGGAGATGCCGTCATTTTCAGAACAATTTTGGCCTCCATCTCCTGCCTTGATTGACTTTTCAGCTATGGAACGTATGGCATGGGTGTAGCTGGCCAGGTAGGCCGCCGCATCGACGGCGGTGCGGGCCCCTTCGCCCAGCATGTCGTAGCTGAACCTCAGCCCAGGCTGCTTTTTGCGGGCGCTGGTGGCTTCTTTTTGCGCATCGGCAATGGTTTGGCCCAGCACAAACTGGCGGCCCAGCAGCTGCACCGAGCGCAGCGTGGCCGCCACCACGGTGCGGGCACCCAGGCGCACGAACAGGCCGGGTTGCTCACCGGCCTCGGGAAGGAATTTCTTCGACAGCGCAATGGCGCTGCTGGACAGCCGCGCCAGCGTGCTGCGGCTGATGCCATCCGGCTGCCCGTCGGGCCCCGCATGTTCACCACCATCAAAGTCGGCGCGGCCCAGTTGGTCGGCAGTCAGCGCCATGGCGGTTTCGGCATCGGGCACGCGCAGCAAGGCCTCGGCCAGGCGCATCAGGGCCAGGCCCTCGGCGCTGGAAATGGGGTATTCCTTCAGCAGGCTCTCCATGGCCCAAAAGGGCGGCGGGTTGTCGCGCACAGCCTGCACCCAGGGGGCAGAAGCGGTGACCACGGCAGACCAGTCCAGCGCGCCCTCCAGCGCGGCGAGGCGGTGGGAGAGCACCGAGGCTTCGGTGCGGTAGGGGTTGGGCAGAAACATGGCAGAACCTTTGGGCAACATGTGAATGTGCGCATGATCCACCAAACATTGGCGAATGTTTCACCATTGACAGGCACTTGAACAGTGAATAATTCAACCCATGAACCCCCACGAGCACCTGGACCGCATCGACCTGAAGATTCTGGCTGCCCTGCAAGCCGATGGCCGCCTGCCCAACCAGAAGCTGGCCGAGGTGGTGGCGCTGTCGCCCACTGCGGTGCTGGCGCGCACCCAGCGCCTGACGCGCGAGGGCTACATCCTGGGCTACGAGGCGCGGCTGAACCCGCTCAAGCTGGGCCGAGGGATGA
Source organism: Burkholderiaceae bacterium (assembly GCA_030695205.1). GTDB lineage: Bacteria > Pseudomonadota > Gammaproteobacteria > Burkholderiales > Burkholderiaceae_C > UBA2334. Next base: position 343,312 of record JAUYTN010000033.1, read on the forward strand.
TGGTGTTCATCGAGGTGCTGCTGGACCGCACCACGCCGCATGTGTTCGAGCAGTTCAAGGCCGCCGTGCAGGTACACGAGGCCATCATGGAGTGTCACATGGTGGCCGGTGGCTTTGACTACCTGCTCAAAACCCGCATGGCCGACATGGCCGCTTACCGCGACTTTGCGGGCAACGTGCTGTGGCAGCTGCCCGGCGTGCGCGAAACCCGAACCTACGCGGTGATGGAGGAGGTGAAAAACTCCACCCGCTTGCCGCTGTGAGCGGTGTCGCCGGACAATAACCGCCAGCGCCTTGTTGAGCCAACCCCAGGAGACCACATGCTCAAAACCACCGCCACTGTGGGCCTGCTGGCCCTGGCCACCGCCACCGCCACCCATGCCCAAATCCAGAAGCCTGGTTTGTGGGAACACAGCACCACCATGCAGGCCAGCGGTGGGGAAATGGCCCAGCAACTGGCCGAGATGAAGAAGCAGATGGCCGCCTTGCCACCCGACCAGCGCACAGCCATGGAGCACATGATGGGCATGTCGGTGACATCCGACGGACAGACCATGACCGTGAAGCACTGCATCACGCCAGAAGAAGCAGCCAAAGCCTTCATGCCCAGCCACGACGACGAGTGCAAGTACACCATCACCCAGCGCTCAGCGTCGTCCATCAAGGCCCGGTTTGTCTGCACAGACGAAGGGCGCACCTCGGGCGAGGGCGAGTACCGGTTCTCGGGCGACACCGCCTACAGCGGCACGTTCAAGGTCACCACCCTGGTGGACGGCCAACCCGAGCGCATGGACATGAAGCAGTCCGGCAAGTGGCTGTCTGCCCAGTGCGGGCAGTACGGTGCCGTCGGGGCATTGCCCAAGCGCTGAACCGCGCCCCCAAAAAGGGCCATAGCTGCCCGTCCTGCCGCGCCACGCCGCTCAGGGCATGGAAGCAACATAGGCCACCACGGCCTGTATGTCGGCATCGGTCATGAGTTTGGTGTTGGCGGCCATGAGGGGATTGATGCGCCCGCCGCTGCCGCTGCGGTAGCGCTTGAGGGTTTGGGTGAGGTACTCCACCTGCTGGCCGGCGATGCGGGCCACCGCCTCGTTGCCCAGGCCATCGGCACCGTGGCACCGAAAGCAGGTGCGCTCGTAGTAGGCCTTGCCCTGCGCCACCAGTGCTGGCGGGCCCCCGGTGTGCGGCAACACCTGCTGGCGACTGAAGTACATCACCACGCCCACTTTTTCGTCGTCTTTGAGCGCCTTGATCATGCCCTGCATGAATTCGTTTTTGCGCCGCCCGTCCGCAAACTGGTGCACCTGCTCCAGCAGGTAGGCCGGGTTTTGCCCGGCGAGGTTGGGCACATCGGGCTTGGTGCTGTTGCCGCCCTCGCCGTGACAGTAGGCACACACCGCCGCAGCGGTGCGCCCGGCGCGCAGCAACTTGGCCTCCAGCGCGGGGTCGGTGGTGGCCTGTTGCAGGCGCTGGGCATGGTCTGGCGCGCCGCGCGCCGGTGTTTGGCCCTGGGCAGCGGGCAGCATCCCCACCAACAGCAGCAACGCGCACACCGCCGAGCGGGCTGGCGCACAACAAGCCACCGCTGCGGCTATATGGCCAACCGAGCCGCCCATGCGGGCTGGGGACAGGAAAAATGGGAACATGGCTCAGGGCTCCTGCAAGGGTGGACACGCACTCGGTGCAGGCACCCGAGGTGCGTGGTGTGACAACCTGCCTGCAACAAAGCCCCGTTGTAGCGCAGCCACCCGCTGTGCGCCCTGATCTGCCGCAAACACAGGCCCTGGCCAGCAGGCTCAGGCAGCGGTGGCCCGCTCACGCCCGCCAAAAATGGCCGTCCCCACCCTGACCAGGGTGGAGCCAGCGGCCACCGCCGCTTCCAGGTCGGCGCTCATGCCCAATGACAAGGTGTCCCACTGTGGTGAGACACCTTTCAGGCCATCGAACACCGCTTTGACGCGTTCACACACCGCTTGTTGCGATTCAACATCCGGCGACGGTTCCGGAATGGCCATCAGGCCCCGCAGGCACAGGCCGGGCAGCGCGGCCACAGCCTGGGCCAGCGCGGGTGCATCGGCCGGGGCCACGCCCGATTTGTTGGCCCCACCGTCCACATTGACCTGCACACACACCTGCAGAGGCGGCAGGTGGGCGGGGCGCTGGTCGCTCAGGCGTTGGGCCACCTTGAGGCGATCGATGGTGTGAACCCAGTCAAAGTGCTCGGCCACCAGGCGGGTTTTGTTGGTCTGCAGCGGGCCAATGCAGTGCCACTCCAGCGCCACGCCGGGGTGGCTGGCGCGCAGGGCGAGGATTTTGTCCACCCCTTCCTGGACGTAGTTCTCACCAAAGGCGCGTTGCCCGGCGGCCATGGCCTGGGCCACGGCATCGGGCCCGAAGGTTTTGCTGACGGCCAGCAGACCCACCGAGTCGGGGGGGCGGCCAGCGGCTTCGCAGGCCAGGCGCAAGCGCTCGCGCACAGCGGCCAGTTGTTGTGGAATGATGGTCATAATGGTTTGGCCGGGCTGCGCCCGTGGGAGCCAGCGCGGCTGGCGGCGACTTTCACATGTGAACGGATTTTCAGATGGACATCACCCAACTGCTGGCTTTCAGCGTCAAGAACAAGGCCTCTGACCTGCACCTGTCTGCCGGGTTGCCGCCCATGATCCGCGTCCACGGCGACGTGCGCCGCATCAACGTCGAGGCGCTGGACCACAAGCAGGTCCATGCCATGACCTACGACATCATGAACGACAGCCAGCGCAAGCATTATGAGGAGTTCCTGGAGATCGATTTCTCGTTCGAGATCGAGGGGCTGGCGCGCTTTCGGGTCAATGCCTTCAACCACAACCGGGGCGCGGGTGCGGTGTTCCGGACCATTCCCAGCAAGATCCTGACGCTGGAGCAGCTCAACTGCCCCAAAATTTTTGCCGAACTGGCCCTGAAGCCCAGGGGCATGGTGCTGGTGACCGGCCCCACGGGCTCGGGCAAGTCCACCACGCTGGCCGCCATGGTCAACTACCTGAACGAAAACGAATACGGCCACATCCTGACGGTGGAAGACCCAATTGAATTCGTGCACGAGAGCAAAAAGTGCCTCATCAACCAGCGCGAGGTGGGGCCGCACACCATGAGCTTTGCGGCGGCCCTCAAGTCCGCCCTGCGCGAAGACCCCGACGCCATCCTGGTGGGCGAGATGCGCGACCTCGAAACCATCCGACTGGCCATGACAGCGGCCGAAACCGGCCACCTGGTGTTTGGCACCTTGCACACCAGCAGCGCGGCCAAAACCGTTGACCGGATCATCGACGTGTTCCCCGCCGAAGAAAAAGAGATGGTGCGGGCCATGCTGTCGGAATCGCTGGTGGCCGTGATCTCCCAAACACTGTGCAAAACCAAAGACGGCCAGGGCCGGGTGGCGGCACACGAAATCATGCTGGGCACACCCGCCATCCGCAACCTCATCCGTGAGGCCAAGGTGGCGCAGATGTACTCGTCCATCCAGACTGGCAACCAAATGGGCATGCAGACCCTGGACCAAAACCTCGCGGACCTGGTCAAGCGCAACATCATCAGTGCGGCCGAGGCCAGGAGCAAGGCCAAGATTCCCGACAACTTTCCCGGCTGAACCCCGCCAACCCACAGGACACCGCCATGGAACGCGACCAAGCCGGCAAATTCGTCAACGACCTGCTCAAGCTGCTGGTCAGCCGTGGGGGCAGCGACCTGTTCGTGACCGCCGACTTCCCGCCCGCGGTCAAGGTGGACGGCAAGATTGTTCGGGTCAGCCCGCAGCCGCTCAACGCGGCCCACACCCTCACGCTGGCCCGCGCCGTCATGAACGACAAGCAGGCCGCCGAGTTCGAGCTGAACAAGGAGTGCAACTTCGCCATCTCGCCACCGGGCATCGGGCGGTTTCGGGTCAACGCCTTCATTCAGCAGGGCAAGGTTGGCATGGTGATGCGGGTGATTCCGTCCACGCTGCCCACCATCGATGGCCTGGGCCTGCCGCCTGTGCTCAAAGACGTGACCATGACCAAGCGCGGCCTGTGCATCATCGTCGGGGCCACGGGGTCGGGCAAAAGCACCACCCTGGCGGCCATGATCGACTGGCGCAACGAAAACTCGCAGGGCCACATCATCACCGTGGAAGACCCGGTGGAGTTTGTGCACCCGCACAAGAACTGCGTGGTCACCCAGCGCGAGGTCGGGCTGGACACCAACAGCTGGGAAGCAGCTCTCAAAAACACCCTGCGCCAGGCGCCCGACGTGATTCTGATGGGCGAAATCCGCGACCGCGAAACCATGGAACACGCCGTGGCCTTTGCCGAGACCGGCCACCTGTGCATGGCCACCCTGCACGCCAACAGCGCCAACCAGGCACTGGACCGCATCATCAACTTCTTCCCGGAGGAGCGGCGCCAGCAACTGCTGATGGACCTGTCGCTCAACCTCAAGGCCATGGTCTCACAGCGGCTGGTGCCCAAGCAGGACCTCAAGGGCCGACATGCCGCAGTGGAAATCATGCTCAACAGCCCGCTGATTGCCGACCTGATCTTCAAGGGCGAGGTCTCCGAGATCAAGGAGATCATGAAGAAAAGCCGCAACATGGGCATGCAAACTTTTGACCAGGCGCTGTTCGACGCCTACGAGCACGGCATCATCAGCTACGAAGATGCGCTGCGCAACGCCGACTCGGTCAACGACCTGCGCCTGTCCATCAAGCTGCAGTCGCAGCGGGCCAAATCGCAAGACATCTCGGCCGGTACCGAACACCTGTCCATTATTTGAAGAAAAAAGCCACTCTGCGCTTATCTATCAACAATAGTTAGCTCTACTTTTACAGGATACTTCATGAGCACCATTGGTCATAAAACCTACGAATTTTGCCCGCCAAGCCGCGTGGCGTTTCTGGGCCTGGGCGTCATGGGTTACCCCATGGCGGCCCATCTGGTGCGTGCTGGCCACCATGTCACGGTGTACAACCGCACCACCGCCAAGGCCATCGCGTGGTGCGACGACATGGCCCTGCACGAGCGCGCCGTCATGGCCACCACCCCCGAAGAAGCGGCCCAGGGCGCCCAGCTGGTGTTTGCGTGTGTGGGCAATGACGACGACCTGCGCAGCGTCACCTCCGGGCCTGCCGGTGCCTTTGCGGGCATGGAGCCGGGTGCCATTTTTGTGGACCACACAACCGCATCGGCCTCCGTGGCGCGCGAGTTGTCGGCGCTGGCCGAATCCAAGGGCCTGTCGTTTGTGGATGCGCCCGTCTCCGGCGGACAGGCCGGTGCCGAGAACGGCGTGCTGACGGTGATGTGTGGCGGCACCCAAGCCGCCTTTGATGCCATGCAGCCGGTGGCACTGGCCTATTCCCGTGCCGTGACCCGCGTCGGTGACTCGGGCGCAGGGCAGCTGGCCAAAATGGTCAACCAGATCTGCATCACCGGGCTGGTGCAGGGGCTGGCCGAGGGGGTGGCCTTTGGCCAGCATGCCGGGCTGGACATGAACCTGGTGCTCGATGTCATCGGCAAGGGTGCGGCCCAGAGCTGGCAGTTGGACAACCGGGGCAAAACCATGGTGGCCGACCAGTTCAACTTCGGCTTTGCGGTGGACTGGATGCGCAAAGACCTGGGACTGGTGCTGGACGAAGCCCGCAGCAACGGGGCACGCCTGCCAGTGACCGCGCTGGTGGACCAGTTTTATGCCGACGTGCAGCGCATGGGTGGCCACCGCTGGGACACGTCCAGCCTGATCAAACGCCTGCAAAAAACCACCGACAGCAGCGACTGACCAGGCCAGCCGTGGCCTCGCACTGCCTGCCTCGCCCAAACTCGGGCGGGCGGCCAGAGGCCCCGGTCAGTTGACAGGTGCGCTGGGGGATACCGCCTTGGGCGCGGGCGGCGGCTGCAAACGCGCCAGCTCGGCCTCGGAAATCAGCTCGAACAGGCGCACCACCCGCTGCGAGCCCTGAACCGTGCGCGCAATCTGCGTGACCCGGTCCGATTCACGCTGGGTGACCCGGCCCATCAGGTACACCGTGCCCCGCTCCGTCACCACCTTGATGGCGCTGGAGTGCAGGTCTTTGGCATTCACCAGCGAAGCCCTGACGCGGGCAGTCACCAGGGTGTCGGAGGTGCGCTGGGTCAGGGTGGAGTTGCCCAGCACCGCCAGTTCGTTGTGCACGGCACTCACGTTGTCCACCCCTGCCACCAACTGCCCGACCTGCAGCTTGTCGGCCTCCGTGGGCACCTCGCCAGTCAGCAGCACCTGGCGGTTGTAGCTGGTCACGTTCACATGGCCACGGGTGCCCAGGGCGTCGCGCAGGCGGTTGGCAGCGCGCAGCTCGATGCCCTGGTCTTCGAGCTGCGCGCCCGAGGTGCGGCGGTCATTGGCCACGATGGCGGTGGTGGCCACCCCGCCCACCAACAAAGGCGCACAGCCGGTGGCACCCACACCCAACACCAGGGCCAGGGCCAGGGCCAGGGCAGCAGGCCGGGGCCCAAGGGTCGTCAGGACATTCATCAGGTGTTCTCCAAGTCAGCGGCATCGCCCAGAAGTTGGGCGTCGATGCCATCACACATGCAATTGAGCACGAGGTGGTGCACCTCGTGCACGCGGGTCAGGCGGGTGTGTGGCACGGCCACGTGCACGTCGGTGTCGCGCAGTACCCGGGCCACCGCGCCAGCCCCCAGACCGGTCAGCGCCACCACAACCATATCGCGCTCGTGGGCGGTGCGCACCACGGCCTGCCAGCGCTCGGGTTCGGTGGTGTCGCCCACCAGCAACAACAAATCATCGGCCGCGGCCAGGGCTCCCAACTGGCGCAAGACCGCATCGGGTGCCCCCGCATCCGGTTGCAGCAGCAAGGCGGGCAACGCCGGGCGCTCGCGCTCCAGGCCATTGACCAGGTGGGCCACCAGCAACTGGGCCAGCACGCCGCCCGAACCCAGCCCACACGCCACCACCTTGCCGCCCCCGGTGACCGTCGCCAGCAGCGCACCAATGGCCGCATCGACACTGGCCCCCAGCGCTTCGGCACACTGGTAGGTGAGATCGGCACTGTCAATGAACTGCTGTTGGACACGGTGGACAAGCATGGGGGCCGATGATACGGGCACGCCCCGCACAGCGCCGCCCCAAGGGCGGCTCATGGATAGGTTCAGCTGTAACCGCTGGCATCAAAAGCGGCCTTCAGCCACACCAGCTCTGCTGCCTCACCGGCCCCGCCGTCGCCCTGCAGCGCCACCACATCGAAGCGGCACGGAGGCCACACCGGCAAGCACGCCAGAAAATGGCGGGCCGCAAAAATCACCCGCCGCTGCTTGGCCCAACCCACACTGGCGGCCGCGCCGCCATGGCCGGTGCCCGCCCGGGCACGCACCTCCACAAACACCAGCGTGCCGTCGGGCTCCCGCATAATCAGGTCCACCTCACCACCGCCCCGCCCCGGCGAGCGGAAGTTGCGGGCCACCAGCACCAGCCCGGCGGCCTGCAGGTGTGCCAGGGCGCCGAGCTCTGCGGCCTCGCCGAGTGCGCGGGTGGTTGGTCGTCTGGCCCCACCCTTTGCCCGCTCAACCCCTTCTTTGGACACCGCCATTGAACTCCCCTGTTGCTTCATTGTTTGAGTTGGCACTGACCGCAGCCCAGGCAGCGGCCAGCCATCAGCATTATCCAGAGCACAGCCTGTATGTGGTGGCCACCCCCATTGGCAACCTGGCCGACATCACGCTGCGCGCCCTGCATGTGCTGCAGCGGGTCGATGCCATTGCCTGCGAGGACACCCGGCACACCGCCGCCCTGCTGGGCCAGTACGGTCTGCACAAGCCCCTGATCGCGCTGCACCAGCACAACGAGGCGCAAGCGTCGGTGGCTGTCGTGGCCCGACTGCAGGCGGGGCAGCGAGTGGCCTGTGTGAGCGATGCGGGCACACCCGCCATCAGCGACCCTGGTGCACGGCTGGTGCAGGCGGTGCGCGCCGCCGGGTTGCGGGTGGTGCCCCTGCCAGGGGCCAGCAGCGTGACAACCTTGCTGTGCGCCGCAGGCCTGGACGCGGGGCTGCATGGTACAGCGGCCGGGGGCTTTGGCTTCCTGGGCTTTTTGCCCAGCAAAACCATGGAGCGCCACAAAGCCGTGGCTGCTTTGGGCGAGGATGCGCGGCCCTGGGTGCTGCTGGAAGCCCCCCACCGCATGGCCGACCTGGCGCAGGCGCTGGGGGTGTTGGGTAGCCGCCTGGTCACCGTGGGACGAGAGCTGACCAAGCAGTTCGAAGAAATAGACACCCTGCCCTGCAACGCCCTGGCGGCATGGCTCACCGCCCAGCCACAGCGCCTGCGGGGGGAGTTCGCCCTGGTGGTGCATGCTGCCCCTGCCACCGACAACGAAGCCGACGAGGTACCCGCCAGCGCACAGCGCACCCTGCGGCTTTTGCTGGACGAGCTGCCACTGAAAACCGCTGCTCGGCTGGCCGCCGAAATCAGCCAGCACCCCAAAAACGCGCTCTACCAGCTGGCGCTGCGCTGGAAAAGCGACCCGGACCAGCCCTGACAAGTGCCAACCCAACCTGCGCCGCCCGGAGCCCGCCGGAAGTCGCAGCTCGGCCAGTCGCCCAACAGTGGGGTCAGGGGTGACGAGGGCGGGACTCTGGCTCCGCCACCGCAGGCCCGGCCTCCAACTCCCGAAATGGGACATCTGTCACATCGGTGCCAGGGCGCTGGCTTGGCGGCGACGTGCGCCCGGCAGATGCCGCCTGCCGGTAGCGCTGCCACACCTGAGAAGCGGTTGACTCCCGAAACCGACCCCACTGCGCCTGTGCATTGGCCCGGTTGCCGGTGAACAACCCCCGGACCACCGCCACCAGCACAAAGGCCAGGGTAAACACCATCAGCACCGCAGCCACCATCAGCACGAAGGCCCCGGCCAACAGCATCAGCGCGCCGCGCAACAACGAAGACAAAAATTCAGCCATTGGGTCTCCCTCTTCCATTTCCAGATATTCCACCCCAGCCACACGCTGCGGCATGCACACCCCCACAATGGGGCATTGTCGCCACACCAACTGTTCAGTGGCCCAGCGCCCCTGCATCAAGGAGCATGGTTGAATGACCCACCCAAACACCCGTCGGTTCCCCCAACCCCTGCGCAGCCCAGGTGCGCACACGCTGGCGCAGCCGCAGCGGTCGCTCAGGCTGGCCACCATGGGGGTCTGGGCGCTGCTGGGCACCGTACCGGTGGCCCTGGCACTCGACATGGACGACGTGGTCACCGGCAACACCTTGCGCCTGCTGGCCGAGCGCCCCGACCCCGGTGCCTACTGGTACGAGTCGCGGGTGCGCATCAGCGCCGACAGTTTGCGCTCCGGGGTGGTGGACCTGCACACCTGCCACCACCGGCTGGACGGCAACCACCATATTGTGGTCGCCTTCAACCCCGAGCGGGTCCAGCACATTGCGCTGGCGTCTTCCGAGGGGGTGGGCTCGGCGCAGGTGAACGGCCACCGGGTGGATTTGCGCGATGTGCGAACCGGCGGTTCTGTCTGCATCAACCTCCGATCGCGGGCGCTGGAGCCCCAAGGCAACGGGCAATGGCGCATGCACGCCGGGCCGCTGATGCGCCGCTACCTCGACGGCTACCTGCCCATGCAAGCGCGGCTCACGTTCGAGTGGCCCAGCGGGCTGCTGGTGCTTGGCACCACCGAACCCGCCGCCCAACCGGGTGTGGCACTGAGCCAGTCGGCCACCGGGGCGCAAATGGACATCACCTTCGCGGGGCGCCTGCGCGCCACGCTCGACTTGCACCAAACTGCCCCCATGCAGCTGGGCTACTCCAGCTCGAACCCGGCAGCCACCAGGCGCAGCGTTGGGGTCCCGCTGCGGACCGAATAGCGCTGCTGCGCATCCACCGAGGCCACTTTCACCCGCGTGGCGTGGCCGGCATACACCGCCTGCGCCAGCCACTGCAGCTCGGCGTCCAGCGCCGCATCGGAGCGCAGGGTGGTGCCCCACACCCGCTGCGGGGCATCCCAACGGTAGCCCCTGGCCTTGAGCACATCCTTGGCCTCGAACGGCGCACCGGTTGCCTGCAGACGGTGGTGGATCTGCCCCGCTGCGTCCAGAAGCTGTGCCAGCCCGGTGTGTGCGGCACGCCTCTCATCCCCGTTGCCCGCGCAGGCACTGGCTGGCGCTCCAAACTCGGTCAGCGGCCTGGCCAGCACGGAGAGCAGGGCATGGCAATCCGTCTCGGCCCGGTGGGCGCTGTAGAACAGGCCACAGGCCAGCGCCAGGCTTTCCAGGCGGGCACTGCCCTGACCGAGCGCCTTCCAGTCCACATCGGTCAGTGAACATGCCCATGCCAACCGGCCAAAGGCAGGGATGCGCGCCTCGGCAAACGGACGGTCGAATGCAGCGTTGTGGGCCACCACCAGGTCCACGCCCTGCAGCAACTGGGCAATGCGCTCCTCGTCCAGGCGTTGGCCATGCACCATGTCATCGCTGATGCCGGTGATGCCGGTGATGGCTGCCGGAATCGCGCAGCCTGGGTCCTCCAGCCCGTCGTACACCTGCACATCGCCCACGGGCAGGCCGGTGCGGGTGTCCACAGCCACCCGCAGCAGCGCCAGTTCGATGACCCGGTCGCGCCCGGCGTCCAACCCGGTGGTTTCGGTGTCCAGCACCAGCACCTGGGCCAGCGGCCCCAGTGGCTCCCGCTCAAAGCGCAGCGTGGGCACCAGGCGGCGCAAGACCCGGTAGTCCGGGCTTTGCTCCAGCGCGCGTGCCATGGCCTCCAGATCGCCGCAAGCGTCGACGGCCCCAGGCGCTGGAGTCGGCACCTGGGGCGCTGGCGCCGCATGGGGCTGGGCCACCGGCGTCCGGCGGGCAGCCCGGGGCTTGCGGCCCGCTCCCTTGGGCGCAGCCTCCGCGGCAGGACCATCAAAACCAAAACCCAACTGTTCAGATATAGGCATGCACAACCACCGGCCACAGGGGCCACAGACAAAGAGGCCTATTGTCGGTGTCGGCACAATGGGTGGCACCGATGGCGGTCTGTGCGCCACCAGCCCCCCGCTTTTTTGGCTTTTGTTGCCTCCGCTGCCCATATGCCCAACCCTTGCCCCACCCCACCGCATCCATCCGACCCTGCAGCCGCGCCAACGGCGGGTTTTTCGCTCGCGGGACGCACTGCGCTGGTCACTGGGGCCTCGCGCGGCCTTGGCCTGTGCATGGCCCAGGCCCTGGCAGCGCAGGGAGCGTCTGTGTGGATCAATGGGCGAGACGCCATGGCCTTGCAGGTTGCAGCCGAGGGCGTGAGTGGGTATGCAGCCGCTGGGGCAGTGGTGCGGCCACTGGCCTTTGACGTGTCGGACCCCCACGCCGTGGCTCTGGCCCTGGCGCAGGTTCGCACCCACAGCGGCAGGCTGGACATTCTGGTCAACAACGCAGGCGTGCGCGACCGCCGCCCACTGGCCGAGCTTGGCCCTGACGCGCTGCGCCGCCTGCTGGAGTCTCATGTGGTGGGCCCTTTCGAGCTGTGCCGGCAGGCGGTGGCCCTTATGCCGCAGCCGGGGGGGCGGATTGTCAACATAACGTCGATTGCAGGGCCCATTGCCCGCAGCGGAGACGCGGCCTACACCACCGCCAAAGGCGGCCTCGCCGCCCTGACCCGGGCGCTGGCGGCCGAGCTGGGACCGCTGGGCATCACGGTCAATGGGGTGGCACCGGGCTACTTTGCCACCGAAGCCAATGCGGCCATGGCCGCCGACGCAGGGGTGGCACAGTGGCTGCAGGCTCGCACGTCACTGGGCCGCTGGGGCCAGCCACACGAGGTGGCGGGCGCGGTGGTGTTTTTGGCCTCACCGGCGGCCAGCTACATCACAGGCCAGGTGCTGGCGGTGGACGGTGGCTACCTGGCCCACTTCTAAACAGCTAGCTCGCCCCAACCAACAGGCCCACCCATGGGGCAGCCCAAGGCGGGGACCATCGGCCCCATCAGGGCATCAACCCCCCAGCAAGCCTTTTTTCAGCGCGGGGTCCACTGGCTTGTCGCCCAGCCAGACACGCAGCACGGCATTGAAGAACTCGACACCGGCGATGGGATTGCCCCTGGCCTGGCCATTCACGATGACCCGTGTGCCCAGTTCGGGGGTGTACTCGAAGTGGATGGCGTCGCCCTTGCGGGCCTCACCCGCGAGCTTGAGGTTGGTCACCAGGGTCTCGGTCTGGGTCTTGAATGCGGCCAGTTGGGCCTCGGTGTGGTTGTCGCGCAGGCCATCGGTCAGCGCCTGCGCAAAGGTAGCGGCATCCACATCGCGCAGCATGGTGATGGCCATGCGCCGTGGGCCTTTGTCGGCCAGCAGCACCTGGGCATCGGTGCTTGTTTGGGGCACATACAGGGCCGCGACATACACCTTGAAAAACGCCCGGGTGCGCAGGCCTGCTCCGTTGAACGCCAGCAACGCAGGGCCGACCTGCACGGTGGGCACCAGCTTGACCCCCTCCAGCTCCTTGGGCTGCGCATGGGCCACGGCCCCCAGCGTGCACAACAAGGCCACAGCGGCGGTTTTCCAAACGAGTTTCATGGTCAGGTTCTCCTTAATTCATGGGGTTGAGGCAGTCCATCAGGCCGCCGACTGCCAGATGACAGGCTTACCCGAAGCCTCCCAACGGGCGTAATGGGTGGCGTACAGGTCTTCGATGCGGTTGCGCTTGACCTTGAAGGTCGGGGTGATGACATCGTTGTCCACCGTCCAGGCCGTCGTGACCACCACCAGGCACTGCAGACGCTCGTGGGGATCCAGCGGCGCGTTCACCGCCTTGAGGTGCTGGGCCAGCGAGGATTCCAGCTCGGCCCTGGCGGCGGCGTCGGTGCAGCGTTCGACCGCATCGGGGGCCAGCATCACAATGCCCAGCGGTTGACCCAGGTTGGCACCGGTGACCACACAGGCCTCGACCGAATCGTGCATGACCAGCCGGTCCTCAATGGGCGCGGGGGCCACGTACTTGCCCTTGCTGGTCTTGAACAGGTCTTTGACCCGTCCGGTCACGCGCAGGCAGCCCTGGGCGTCGATCTGACCCTTGTCCCCGGTGCGCAACCAGCCGTCCTCGGTCATGGCCTCACGGGTTTGGATGGGGTCTTTGTAGTAGCCCAGCATGAGGGCACCGCTGCGCATCTGAATCTCGCCACTGGGTTCGGCAATGCGCACCTGCACCCCTTCGTAGCACGGGCCCACCGTGCCGGTCTGGTCCTGGCCAGGCACCGTCAGGTGGGAGACGGCCAGGTTTTCGGTCATGCCATAGCCCTCGTTGATGGGCAGGCCCAGACGGCGAAACCACTGCAGCAACTCCACCGGCATGGGAGCAGCCCCGCCAGCGGCCATGCGGCACTGGTCCAGGCCCAGGGCGCGCAACACCTTTTTGCGGATCAAGCCACCGATGAGTGGCAGCGACAGCAGCAGATTGAGTTTGGCCGGTGGCAGCTTGTGGTGCACCCCATGCTGGAACTTCACCCACAGGCGCGGGACCGAGAAGAAGATGGTTGGCCGGGCGCGCTGCACGTCCGAGGTGAACGTCTCCAGCGATTCGGCAAAGAACAGCGGCATGCCGGTGTGCAGCCAGCCATGCTCGACCAGCACCCGCTCCACGACATGGGCCAGGGGCAGGTACGACAGCATGCGGTCATTGCCATCCATGGGCACCCGCCCAAGGGCTTTGTCGAAAGCCCAGCCAAAGTTGCCAAAGCTGTGCATCACCCCCTTGGGCATGCCGGTGGTGCCTGAGGTGTAAATAAGCGTGGCCAGCTCCTCGGCGGCGCGCACCGGCTGCCCGGGCATGGGGGAGTTGCTGCTGCACAGCGCATCCCAGCCAGGGTAGGACGCCACCGCATCGGCGGGCGACACTGGGTAGGCGATGCACGGCAGCCCCGATGGAATGCCGGGCTTCATGTGCGACCAACCGTCGAGCTTGCCCACAAAGCAGGCCTTGGCCTCGCTGTGGGTGAGGATGTGGCGCACCGTATCGGGGGCCAGGGTGGGGTACAGCGGCACGGACACGTAGCCAGCCATCCAGATGGCGAGGTCGCTCATCAGCCACCAGGCGCAGTTTTTGGACAAAATGGCTACCCGCGACCCTGGCTCCCACCCCTGAGCCTGCAAATAGGTGGCCATGCGGCGCACCTCGTCGGCCACCTGCGCCCAGGTGAACGATTGCATGCGGCCCTCACCCAGTGGCTGGGTCAGGGTGACGCGGTCGGGGGTGCTGGATTCCCAGTGGTACAGGCGCTGCAGCGCCAACAGGTTGGGGTCGATGGAGCTCATGGTGGTCCCTTGGCGGGGCAAGTGGCGTCGGATGATGCCTGGTCATGTCCCCGAATTTTTCATTGTGGAACACCGCCCATCAGCGCGCATCGGGGTTGCTACCGATTGGTTTTGGATTAGGGAGCCCAGTTCAATGCACGACAGCCATGCCCATGGCGTCCGCAGCAAAGTCCAGGGAGCGCAAACGCAGGGCAGGGTCAAACACGTCGCACACCAGCATGAATTCGTCGGCACCTGTCGCCTGCGCCAATTGCGCCAGCCCCGTGCGCACGGTGTCTGGACCACCCACGACCGCACACGCCAAGAAGTCGGCAATGCCCCGCCTGGCATCGTCTGGCAAGCGATCCATGAAGCCGGGCACGGGCGGTGGCAACTGGCCGCGTCGCCCAGTCAAAATGCCCAGCACACGCTGGTAGGTGCTGCTGGCCAGGTACTGCGCCTCGTCGTCGGTGGGGGCCGCAATCAGCGGCACCCCCACCACCACCCGGGGGTTGTCCAGCGTGGCCGATGGCCGAAAGCGACTGCGGTACAGCTCCAGCGCAGGCAACAGCAAACGCGGCGCAAAGTGCGAGGCAAACGCATAGGGCAGGCCACGCTCTGCCGCCAACTGAGCCGAGAACAAGCTGGAGCCCAGCAGCCAAATGGGCACCTGCGTACCCGCCCCTGGCATGGCCACCAACTTTTGCCCAGGCTGAGCGGGTGCCAGCAGGCGCTGGAGCTCGTCCACGTCGCGGGGAAAGTCGGCCTCGGTTTCCACCCGGTCGCGGCGCAGGGCGCGCATGGTCAGCGCGTCGGTGCCCGGGGCACGGCCCAGCCCCAGGTCAATGCGGCCCGGGTACAGCTCGGCCAGTGTGCCGAAGGCCTCGGCCACCACCAGAGGCGCGTGGTTGGGCAGCATCACCCCGCCTGAACCCACACGCATGCGCTGCGTGCCACCGGCAATGTGGCCCACCAGCACGGCAGTGGCCGAGCTGGCGATGCCACTCATGTTGTGGTGCTCGGCCAGCCAGTAGCGGACAAAGCCCAGGCGCTCGGCATGCTGGGCCGTGCGCAGGGCAATGGCCAGCGCATCGGCCACGGTGCCGCCCTCGCGCACGGCCACCAAGTCGAGCATGGACAGTCGGATTTCGGACAAAGGTTTCATGGCCTGAATTTTGACCCCGGGTGGTCCCGCGCACAGTCACCAGGGCGATGGCGGCACCCGGGTCGCCCCAGTACGCCTGATTGACCACGGGTTGGTTTCCCCTGGCTGAGTCACGCAGGGCTGTCAGCCAACGCCTCGCCCGCCTGATTGACCCTGTCAACCTCACTGGCCCCCTCGGCCACACGGCGGCGCACATTGACCGACACCTCCATGCCCAGGTAATCACTGGCGTCGCCCGCCCAGCCACCAGACACCGGGGCGGCTTGCTCAGGCGTTCGGGTAAAGGCCACGCGAATGAGGTCTGTGCCGCCACTGAGCGGGTTGGTGGGGTCAAACGGCACCCAGCCTGCGCCAGGGATTGGCACCGCGCGCCCCTGCCACATTGGCTGGCCTGTGCCCCCCGACTCAGCTACCGTACTGGCATTCCACACGCCTAGGTTTTCATGTCGCTACCGTTTTCTTCACAGCCGCACGCACCCTCTTACTACGCCGCATCGGCCCATCCAACCCCCGAACGCCCCGCACTGCGAGGTGCGATGGAGGCCGACATTTGCATCGTGGGCGCAGGCTACACCGGGTTGTCAGCGGGCATTTCCCTGGCCGAGGCGGGGTTTGGCAAAGAAGCGGCCCGCCCGCTGGGGCAAATGATGTTCGAGGGGGCACAGATCATTCGCGATAGGGTGACCCGCTACGGGATTGATTGCGACCTGAAAAACGGCGGCGTGTACGCCGCCGCCACCACCCGCAAGGTGGCCCAGCTGCAAGAGCACAAAGACCTGTGAGAGCGCTGGGGCCACCAGCACCTGTCGCTGGTGACCGACCCGACGGCCATTCGGGCAGTGGTCAATTCCGACCGCTACCAGGGCTTGTTGATCGACCCCACCGGCGGCCACTTTCACCCGCTGAACCTGGCCCTGGGCGAAGCCGCTGCGCTGGAAAGCCTGGGCGGCCGCGTAGTCGAGCACAGCGGCGTGACCCGCATAGAGCGGGGGGCTGCACCCACCGTGCACACCGCGCAGGGCAGCGTGCGGGCGAAGTTTGTCACCGTGGCATGCAATGCCTACATCGGGGACCTGGAGCCACAACTGGCGGCCAAATCCATGCCCTGCGGCACCCAGGTCATTGCCACCGAGCCGCTGGGTGACTTGGCAGGCGACATTTTGCCGTCCGACTATTGCGTGGAAGACAACAACTTTTTGCTGGACTACTTCCGGCTCTCAGCCGACAAGCGCTTGATTTTTGGTGGTGGCGTCATTTACGGCGCGCGTGACCCGGCGCACGTCGAGTCCATCATCGCGCCCAAAATGGTCAGGGTGTTCCCGCAGCTCAAAGACGTGAAGGTGGAGTTTGGCTGGACGGGTTACTTCTTGCTGACCCTCAACCGCCTGCCCCAAATGGGCTGCCTCAGCAACAACATTTACTTCTCACAAGGCTGCTCTGGCCAAGGCGTGACCTTCACGAACCTGGCGGGTCGCCTGCTGGGCGAAGCCATTCGGGGGCAGGCCGAGCGCTTCGATGCCTTCGCCCGCCTGCCGCACTACCCCTTCCCCGGCGGGCGCACCTTGCGCGTGCCCTTCACCGCCATGGGCGCGCTGTGGGACGAACTGCGCGACCGTTTGGGGGTGTGAAAGCGCATTTGGGGGCGGCCCAACCACGTTGCTTAGCGACGCCCCTCAACCCTGTCGCCGTGTCTGGGCAAACGGTGGCAGCCCCTGCAGCAGGCGCTGGCCGTAGGGGGTGGTGAGCAGGCGGCGGTCGTAGCAGACGATGTGGGCCTGGTCGGTTTCGGTGCGGATGGCCCGGCCTGCCCACTGCGCCAGGCGCACCGAAGTGGCGGGCACGGTCAGCTCCATGAAGGGGTTGCGGCCCTGCGCCTCCAGCCACTCGGCCCTGGCCTCGCCCACCGGGTCGTCGGGCGGAGCGAACGGCAGCTTGGCAATGAAGAGGTGGGCGCACAGCGCACCGGGCAGGTCCAAGCCCTCGCCAAACGACTGCATACCAAAAATGACCGACATCTCGCCCTGCCCCACCTGCTGGCGGTGGCGCTGCAGCAGCGCGGTGCGGGGCAGCTCGCCCTGCACCAGCACGTAGGGCCGCAGCCGGTCGGGCAGCGCGGCCACCGCCTGACGGAGCTGGTCGCGCGAGGTGAACAGCACCAGTGCACCGCCGGGGGTCTGGTCTTGCAAAGTGACCAGGTCGGCCAACAGCAGGGCAACCATTTCAGCGGTGAAGGCGGCTGCCTCGCGCGGGTCGGTGCGGGTGTGCACCACCTCAAAGCACCCCTGCGCGGCAAAGTCAAAGGGGCTGGGCACCTCCAGAGCCGACGCATCGGGCTCCTGGGCCAGCCCGGACTCGGCCATGAAAAAATCAAACCTGCCCAGGCTGGTGAGGGTGGCCGAGGTCAGCACCACCGCGCGCACCCGGGGCCACAGGTGCTGGCGCAGCACCGTGCCGGGCAAGGTGGGGCAGGCATGGGCACGGATGTGCAGCACCGGGTTCAGGGCGTCGCTGGCCGCATGGAAGGTGAACCACTTGGCCACCGGCGCATCGCCCTCCTCCAGCCCGCTGAGCAGCAAGTGGGCGGTGTCGGCCACGGCCTCCAGCCGGGGGGCCAGTGTGCCCATCTGGGCATAGAGGTTGGACAGGCGGCGTGCGTCTTCAGGTTTGTCCTTGATGTCGGCCTTGAGGGTCTTGGCCATGGCCGCCAGGTGGACCAGCCAGGCGTCGGCAGCGGCCACGACCGCGTCCAGGGCGGGCACCAGGGCATCGGGCAGCTGCCCCTGAGGCAGCCGAACCCGGTCCTCCAAGCTCCTGAATGGAGAGCTTCTGGTGCTTGATCCATAAGCGCCAACGGCTGATTTTGATTGAAATCCCTCCCTGGCCCCACGAACACCACCGGTACCACCGGCGCTACCCCCCCTGAGCGCGCCGTGCCCACCGGCCACCGAATCGGCACCAGCGCCTGGGCGCAGGGTGTCCAGCACCGCGCGGGCCAGCTCCTGCAGGGCGCGACGCAACTCGGCCGCCAGCTTGGGGCCATCGAGCGCGTCGCTCAGGTACAGCGCCGCGCCCACCTGGGTGGCGCGCTGGGCGAGTTGATCGATCCAGCGCAGGCGGGTGAGGTCCATGCTGCGGGTGAACTGGTCCAGCGCCACACCGGGCAGGTGGTGGGCCTCGTCCAGCACCAGCAGGCAATGGTCCAGCTCGGGCAGCACGCGCGAGCCCAGGGACGACAGCAACAGGTCGTGGTTGGCCACGATGACCTGGGCACCCACCAGCTCTTTGCGCCGCTCGAAGTAGGTGCAGCGGCTGAACAGCGGGCAATGCTTGCCGGTGCACGATGCCGCCTCGGCCGCGATGGGCTGCCACACATCGCCCTCGGGGGCAGTGGGCAGGTTGTCGCGGTCGCCATCCCAGGTGCCAGTGGCGAGCGCATCGGCCATGGCCTTCCAGGCGCCTCGCCTGGCAGTCAATTGTTCATCAAAATAGCCTTTTTCGCTTGATATTGTTGGATTGTCAGCTACAAAGCTTGAATTCCCTGATGGCGCCAAAGGAGGGTCATCCGCGAACAGGTCGTCGGGCTCTGCGGACTCGGGGCTGGCCTGGCGCTCCAGCTTGAGCAGGCACACGTAACGTCCCCTGCCCTTGGCCAGCGCGAACCGAAAGGGTTGGGGCAGCACCGCCGCCAGCGCGGGCAGGTCTTTGTGCACCAGCTGCTCTTGCAAGGCCACAGTGGCGGTGGAAATCAGCACCCGGGTGCCCCGCGCCAGGGCCAGTGCCACAGCCGGTGCGCTGTAGGCCAACGACTTGCCCACCCCTGTGCCGGCCTGGATGACGCTCAGGCGGCGCTGGGGCGCGGTGACTTCACCGTCACCATCCGCCGCAGATGCGGTGCTGCCCTCGCGCTGCAGCCCCAGGTCGGCCTGGCTGAAGGTGTGGGCCACCCGTTCGGCCATTTGGCGCTGGCCGGGTCGGCTGCGAAAGCCCATCTGGCCATCGACCACCCGGTCAAAAGCCGCCATGGCCTCGCGGGCCAGCGCATCGGCAGGGGTTTCTGCGGCCAGCGTTGCCTCGGTGCCTGTGTCCAAGCTCAGGCCCGCACACTCAACAGGCTACCCAGGGTGTCGCTGGAGGTTTTCAGCACGCCCAGGTTGGCCACAAAGGCCTGGCGGGCGGCCAGCTGGTCCACCATGTCTTGCGCCAGGTTGGCGCCGGGCTGGGTGGCCTGGCTGGTACGCACCGCCACACCCTGCGCGCCCGTGGCTGAAGCCCCGGTACCTGACACAGTGGCGATGGCCTGGGCACTCACGGTCTGGCGGCGAAAGTCGGGCGTCTGGGCGTTGGCCACGTTGTGGGCAGCGGCACCCATGCGCACCTGCGCCGCTTGCAGGCCGGTCTGGGCAATGGACGTGAGGCTGGACATGGCAATCTCCGCAAAAACACCGTTCGGACACAGAGGCGGGTGGCGCAGGCTTCTAGAATGGTCACTCACCGCCCTCGGGCCCTATTTTCACAGGAACACGGCATGAGCAATCACTCCATCCAACAGGAAGTGGACGAACGGTCCAACCTGACGAGCTCCAACAAGTTTGAAATGCTGCTGTTCCGACTGGGCAAGGCACGTGCCGACGCGCAGTCGGAGCTGTTTGGCATCAACGTGTTCAAGATCCGGGAAATTGTGGCCATGCCCGAGATCACCGCCATGTCGGGCACCAACCCGCACATGCTGGGCATCGTGAACCTGCGTGGCCAGATCATCCCCGTCATCGACCTGCCCGCCGTCATTGGCTGCACGCCCACCTCGGGCCTGAACATCATGCTGGTGACGGAGTTTGCCCGCACCACGCAGGCCTTCGCGGTGGAGAGCGTGGAAGACATCGTGCGCCTGGACTGGGGCCAGGTGCTGCCCGCCGAGCGTGGTTCGTCCGGAGCCAAGGTCACCAGCATCGCACGCCTGGACGGCGACGTGAACAACTCCCGCCTGGCCCAGGTGCTGGACGTGGAGTCCATTCTCGGAGAGGTCATGCCCAGTCAGGACGGCGAGGTGGACGTGGCCTCGGTGGGTCAGGTCATCAAGCTCAAGCCCGGCACCATGGTGCTGGCAGCTGACGATTCCTTCGTAGCCCGCTCCCTGATCGAGCAAGGCCTGCACGCCATGGGCGTGCCGTTCATCATGACCAAGTCGGGCCAGGAGGCCTGGACCAAGCTGCAGACCATTTCAGACGATGCGGAGTCCAAGGGGCAGCACATCACCGACCGCATCGCCATGGTGCTGACCGACCTGGAAATGCCCGAAATGGACGGCTTCACGCTCACCCGCAACATCAAGCAGGACCCGCGCTTTCGCAACCTGCCGGTCATCATCCACTCTTCGCTCTCAGGCTCGACCAACGAAGACCATGTGCGCAGCGTGGGGGCCGACGGCTACGTGGCCAAGTTCCAGGCCGATGAACTGGCCGCCGCCATCCGCGGTGTGCTGGTGCGCTACGAGCACCGTTGAGCGACGCCTCAGCGCAGCAGGCCTTTGATGTTGGCGTTGAGTGGCAGCGCGTAGTCGTGGGCCGAGACCACGGTGTTGCCCTCGGGCTTGACGAGCTTGAGGCTGACGTACAGCGTCTGCCCTGACGAGGTGTAGGTACCCACCACCACCGCTTGCGCATCGTGCGCCTGGCTCACGTCGCGCACCTCGCGCGAAAGCAGCAGCGCACCGGTGCTTTGTTTCATGAACAGCTGCTCGCGCAACTTGAGCTCCACCACCCGCACACCCTGGTTGGACAAACGGCTGCCGTATTGCTCCGAAAAAAGCCGCCCCAGGCGGGACGACTCGCCCAGGTCCTCCTGGTCCACCAGCGTGGCCACCAGCACCGGCTGGCGGGGGTCCAGCCGCACACCCTGCATCAGGGCGTCGGCGGCCCGGTAGTTCAGCGTGATGAGGTTGCTGCCCAGGCCGTCCTCCACACTGGCGCAGCCACCCAAGGCCAGTGCGGCAAAGCCCACACCCATGGCACCCACACGCTGGCACCAGACCCGCCGAAACGGGTTGGCCAACGGCCCACCGCCTGCAGCCCTCATGACCCCACCACCCGCCAGTTTTTGACTGGCGCGGGGGGCTCGGGTGGCGGCGGGGGCGGGGGTGGCGGGGGGGGAACAAACAGCCCCACATCATCCGGCTCGATGTAGTAAATGTCGGACGTGCGGGTCACAAAGCGCTGCCCCAGCTCCATCGAGGTGGACACCAGCAGCTCGGTGCGGGTGGGCCCGCCCGAGGCCGAGCCCGACATCACCCGGCTGGACACATCGGCCACCAACCCCGCCGACACACCCGCCAGCACCCCACTGGCGGTGCTGGGCATGTGCAACCAGGAGTCGCGCAGCACCGCCACCCCAACGGCCAGGCTGGTGATGGGCAGCTCGGTCGAGTTGCGGCGGCTGGAGCCGTGGGCCACCACCTGGGCGTCGTAGCGGATGTAGGCACCCGCGTCGTGCCCAGGGTTGGGCGCAGACGCAATGACCATGCCCTGGTTGACCAGCCGGGTCAGCAGCAAGTCGCCAAACGCGCGGTTAAAGGGTGTGCGCTCGGCGGGCACCAGATGGAAAGCCTGGGTCAACATGCCGCCGTCTTTGGCCTTGGCCGCAATGCGGGTGGCCACGTCCTCGGCCAACAAGTCCCAGTGGTGCACAGCGCGCGCCTTGTGCTGGCTGCTGGCAGGGTAGGCGTCGGCGGTGGGCACGTTCAGATGGGTGCAGCCGCCAAGGCCCGCTACCGCAAGGGCCAGCCACACACCAGCCGCCAGCGAGCGGGTGCGCCTTGGGGGTGGCAATGGGAAAGGCATGGACATGGTGGGCACAGGGGTTGCACGAGTGGATTCGTCTTCACTGTACAGGCGCAGAGCCAGCCTATGCAGCCGAAAACCGGGGGAAATACCTCGCATATTGGCCCATCTCGACATGCCTGCGCCTGCCCAGCGGGCAACCCACATGCGTGTGCAGGCAGGCTGAACCCCGCTCAGGGGCGGCGGTAGCTGCGCGTCTGGGCAGCCCAGTAGCGGCTGGCCAGGTGGTCCAGGCGCACCGTGCCACCGGTGGAGGGGGCGTGCACAAAGCGGCCCTCGCCCACATAAATGCCGGCATGGCTGGCCTGGCCTGCGCCGCCCCGGCTGTAAAACACCACCAGGTCCCCAGTGCGCAGCTCATGGCGAGGCACTGGCTGGCCCCAGCGATCCAGCTGGGCCACGGTGCGCGGCGTGGCAGTGCGGGCCGAGTGCCAGTACACGTAGGCAATCAGCCCGCTGCAATCAAACCCGGATTCGGGCGTGTTCCCCCCATAGCGGTAGGGTGTACCCACCAGGCCCAGGGCATGCAGTGCCACGGCCTGTGCGTCTGGAGGCGCGGGTTCGTCGGCTCGCGGATAGTGGTCTGTTCTGTCGGCCCCACGCGGGCTGGCGGGGCCAGATGGACGCGCGGGTGGTGCGCTGCCGCAACCAGCCCCCAGCGCCGCAACCGCGCCCGCCACCAGCGCACCCAGCAAGCGCCGACGGCCTGGCTTGACACCCACCGCATAGCCCGGTGGGCAGCCATCGCTGTGAACGAAAGTGGTCGCAGCTGGCACCGTCAGTGCCCCTGCAGCAACTCGAGCAGCCGAATGGCCACCCAGTGGGCCTCAGGCTCGCTCAGTTGGGTGGCCGGGTCAGACAGGCCGGGGCGCAGGCTGTGCACCACGTCCTCCTCGGTGATGCCCAGGCGCGCCATGTGCTCGCGGGCAGGATCGACCAGCAGCTGGGCCATGTCTTCGCACCACTCGCAGCGCTGGGCAATGTACGCCCGGGTGACCCCGGGTTGCAGCCGCCCGGCGGTCTGGAACAGCGCCACGAACGATTCGGGCAGGTAGACCTGGGACTCGTCGCTCATCGGGCACCAGCTCCGGGTGTGGACAACCGGGCAGGCCCCAGCACGGCGGCGCTGAGGCCACGGTCGGCCAAGGCGGCGGGCAGCGGCTGGCCGCTGGCCAGGCACGCACAGGCCTGGCCCATGGCAGGCGCAGTCTGTATGCCGTAGCCGCCCTGCCCGACCAGCCAGAAAAAGCCGGGGGCCAAGGCATCGAAGCCGCCCACCAGGCTGTGGTCAGGGGCGAAGGTGCGCAAACCGGCCCAGGTGTGTGCCGGTCGGCGAATGCTCAGGGTGGTGGCCTCTTGCAGCCGGTGAATGCCCAAGGCGATGTCCAGCTCTTCGGGCTGCACGTCGTGGGGTTCGGTGGCATCGGCATTGGCGGGCGAACCCAGCAACAACCCGGCGTCGGGTTTGAAGTACCAGTCTTCGCCTGCGCTGTACACCATGGGCCAGCCCTGGATGTCCAGCCCCTGGGGCGGCGCAAAGGTAAAAGCGGCGCGCCGGTACGGCACCAGGCCCAGCGGCGCCACACCTGCCAGTGTGGCCAGGGTGTCGGCCCAGGCCCCGGCGGCATTGACCAGCACCGGCGCCTGCCAGGCCCCCACAGGGGTGCGCACCTGCCAAGCCACGCCGTCGTGGTGCAGCGCCTGCACCTCGGCCCCACACACCACCCGGCCACCGTCTCGGCGCGCACCTTTGAGAAACCCCTGGTGCATGGCGTGTACGTCCAGGTCACAGGCATCGGGCTCGTGCACCGCGCCCAGCACCCTCTCTGGGCGCAGCACCGGCACCAGGGCACTGGCCTGCGCGGGGGTCAATACCTCGTGGCGCACCCCCAGTTCGGCCAGCACCGCTGCGTGGCGGCTGAGCTCGGCCTCTTGCCCCACGGTGGCTACCATGAGGGCACCCCGGGGCACCATGAGCGGGTGTGCGGCAAAGTCGGCGGGCGGGTGGAGCAAAAATTCGCGGCTGGCCAGCGTCAGCGCCTGGACCTGCGCCGAGCCGTAGCCCTCCAGGTACATGGCGGCCGAGCGGCCAGTGGTGTGGTAGCCGGGCTGGGATTCCCGCTCCAGCACCACCACCTGGCCATGGGCCGACAGCCAATGGGCCACCGAGGCCCCTGCCATGCCTGCACCCACGACCAGAAAGTCGACCTGCTCAACGGGATGGTGGGTGTGGACACTGAACGTCATGGCCACATGATAGCCAGCACACCCAGTCCGCCCTGCTGCCTGGCCCGCTCACCCACAGGGTCTGTGGGCCAGGCCGCTGCAGGCGCTGTCTGCGGACTTATTGCTTGACGGCCTCGGCCTGCACCACGATGCGCACGCTCTTGGGGAAACCCCAGTCCACCCCGTAGTTCATGCCAAACACCGTGCGGTCGATGGTGGCCTCAAAGTCGCCACCACAGACCTCGCGTTTGAGCATGGGGCTTTGGTAGCAGGCGAACTGGTTGGCCTTCAGGGTGACGGGGGCAGACTTGCCCAGCAGCGTCAGCGTACCCGCCACCGCAGTGACTTTGTCGCCCTCGAAGGTGAACTGGTCGCCAGTGAAGGTGATGGTCGGGTACTTGGCGGTGTCGAACAGATCGGGGCTTTGCAGGTGCTTGTCAAAGGCGGCGGTGCCGCTGTTGACCGATGTGGCGTCGATGGTGATGTCCACCTTGCCGGTTTTGGCCACCTTGTCCAGCGTCACGGAGCCCGTCTTTTTGTCAAAGCGGGCGCGGTTCATGCTGGCGCCAAAGTGGCTGATTTCAAAGGTGGCAAAGGTGTGGGTGGGATCGATGGCGTAGGCCGCAGGCGCGGCCTGGGCCACCCCTGCGGTGCCAGCCGCACACACGGCCAACGCAACCATGGACAACAAAGAACGGCTTGAGCGCATAGAAAACTCCTGAGATAGGTTGAAAAAAACCGAAAGAAAGGGCCGCGACGAAACCGTCACAACCAGAAAAACACCAATGAATTGCGAAATTTGCTTTAACCGCAATTCAGAGTTCGATAGTTTGCTATCGATATCGCTATAGGTTTGGCACACCCCGCAATGCCAGGCTGAAGCGGATTTGCACCGCATCGGCCACCAGCGAGGTGTCGGCCCACTCGGCCTCGCCCACCTTGAAGGCCAGGCGCGGAATGGACAGGGTGCCGCTGGCCACGGTGATCAGCGCTGCGCCTGTGCCGGTTTGGGTCAGGGCCACGGGTGCCACCACCTCGCGCGACGCACCTTTGATGCTCAGCTTGCCCACCACCTCGAAGCGGCCACCGCCCAGCGCCCGGATGGCGGTGGACTGAAACCGTGCCTGCGGAAACTGTGCGGCATGGAACCACACCGGCTTGGGCATTTCGGCATCGGCCTCACGCGAGCCCAGGGTGGCGCTGCCCACGTCCACCACCAGCGCGATGCGACCGGTGGCGGGCTGGGCGGGGTCAAAGTTCACGCTGGCGTCGAACTTGCGAAAACTGCCCTGCACGGGCACCCCCATCTGGGTGATGGCGAAGCCCAGGCTGCTCTGGGCAGGCAGCAGAGTGGCTGCTGGGGCGGCAGCCTGGGCCACCGCTGGCGCAGTGGCCTTGGTGGGCTGGGCATGGGCAACACCCAGCGGTACACCCAGCGGCACAGAAAGCCACAGGGCAGCGGTGCACCACCTCAGCCAGGATGGGTAACGCAAGGCATGGGGCGAAGAGAAATGGGTCATGGCGGTAGAGGTGGACATTCAAAAAACAGAAATCAGGTACGGCCAAACGGCCACATGCGGGTGAGCAGCCCATCGCGGTCCAGCCACTGGTGCTTGAGCGCGGCGGCCACATGCAGGGCGATGAGGCCAACCAGTGCCCAGGCGCTCCAGCGGTGCAGGGGCTTCAAGGCGTCGGCAAGCTCGGGGCTGGCCGACACCCAGTCCGGCAATGGCAGCACGCCAAACAGCACCACCGGAAAACCCGCAGCCGAGCTGTAGGCCCAGCCCAGCAACGGCACTACAAAAAACAAGGCATACAGCGCCCCGTGGGTGGTGTGGTGGGCCCAGCGCTGCCAGTCAGGCATGGCGGCCTGCAGGGCAGCGGGCAGCGGTGGCGGACGGTGGGTCAGCCGCCACAGCAAGCGCAGCACCGACAGCACCAGCACCGTGATGCCTGCCCATTTGTGCCAGTTGTACAGCTGCAGGCGGGCCGGGGAAAAAGGCAGGCTGGTCATGTACAGACCCACCGCCAGCATGGCCAGCAAAGCCACCGCCAGCAGCCAGTGCAGCCCCATGGCCACGGGGGTGTAGCGGGCATCAGACTTTGGGATCGACAGGACCCGGTCGGCGGCAGTGGCTTGGTTCATGCCCTGGAGTCTAGGAACAGACCCAGCAGGCTGGTTTGCATGGTTTTGTTGATACCCATCAGAAAAAACGAATGGTCGACGCATACAGGCATCAACCCTGTCAGCACAAAGGTTGCTGTGACCCATTGGACACCTTGGCGACCAATTGGTATGCAATGCGACTCTCTCAAGCAATTTCACCGGATGTACCCGATGCTCAATCGCCGCCAACTCCTGAACGCTGGCCTGGCCAGCACCGCCATGGCGCTGCCCTGGCTCCACCCCGGCCTGGCCTGGGCACAAAACGCCCCCGACCTGGGAACCCCCACGTTGCCTGCGCCCGGCTTCAGAAAACACCGCCTGGGTGCGGTGGACATCGTGGCGCTGAACGACGGCATTGCGCGCCGCCCCCTGGGTGCCGAGTTCGTCAAAAACGCGGCGTTTGACGAAGTGAAAGCCCTGCTGGCCAGCCAAAACCTGCCCACCGACCACATCGACGTGCCGTTCACGGCCTTCCTGGTGGTGTCGGGCGGCCAGCGCTTCCTGATGGACACCGGCTTTGGCGACAACGGCGGCCCCACCACCGGGCGGCTGGTGGCCAACCTGGCCGCAGCGGGGTACAAGCCCGAGGACATTGACCACGTCATCATCAGCCACTACCACGGCGACCACATCAACGGCATTCGGCAAAAGAACGGGCAACTGACCTTCCCCAAAGCCAAGGTGCATGTGCCCGCCCCCGAGCACGCTTTCTGGATGGACGACGCGCGCATGGCCGCTGCGCCCGAGGGCATGAAGGGCGCGTTTGGCGCGGTGCGCCGGGTGTTCAAAGAGCTGCCCGCCGAGCAACTGGTGCGCTTTGAGCCCGGTGCCGAGCTGGCCCCTGGCATCCGCTCCAACGCGGCGTTTGGCCACACACCGGGCATGAGCACCTTCACCGTCACGTCCGAGGGACAGTCCTTCATCTTCGTGGCCGACCTGACCAACGTGCCCGCCCTGTTTGCCCGCAACCCCGACTGGGCCGTGACCTTCGACATGGACGCCGAGGCCGCCCGCCAAACCCGCCGCCGGGTGTTTGAGCAAATCGTGAAAGACAAAATGCTGGCCGGGGGTTACCACTTTCCCTTCCCCGCTTTCGGCACCATCGAGCCCGTGGGCGAAGGCTACCGCTTCGTGCCCCTGACCTGAGCGGCGCGGCTCACAAGGTGCGCAGGTCCACCACCGGGTCAGCACCAAAGGCGGGAGACAGCAGGTGGTCGAGCAGGCGCTCGGCCACATCGGCGGGGGTGGCCAGCTGGCCCTCGCGCTGCAGGGCATCGAAGCGGGCGCGCAGCGGAAAGTCGGCCTCTGGGGTGGCGCGAATATCGGCTTGCATGGCGGTGTCAATGACGCCGGGGGCCACGCTGGCCACGCGCAAACCCGCCACCGCATCGAGCACGGCGGCGCGGGCGTGCATGTCGAGCGCGGCCTTGGTGGCGCAGTACACGCTCCAGCCGGGGTAGGGGTTGCGCCCCGCCCCGCTGGAAATATGCGCAATGCGGCGGTCGGCGCAACCCCGGCTGGCCTGCACCAGCGCATCGCTGAGCATGAGCGGCGCAGCCACATTCACCGCCACCGCCTGGGCAATGGCCTGTGAGCCCTGTCGGCCAGGAGCACCCATGGGCTGGACCACACCCGCGTTGTTGATCAGCACCACCGTGTCCGCCCCTGCCAGCCACTGCTGCAGCTCCGGGCCGGCGAGCCAGGCGGCCAGCGCTGCCGTGTCCGCCATGTCCATGGCCACCTGCCGGTGCTGCTCGGGGTAGGTGGCCAGCAGGCCAGGCTGGGTGTGGCGGGCCAGGCCCAGCACACGCGCACCACGGGCCAGCAGGCCCGCCGCCAGTGCGTGCCCCAAGCCCCGGCTGTGCCCGGTGACCACAGCGTGGATCATTCGCGGTACACCTTGGTACTGTCGAGCTGGTAGGTCCAGGGCAGCTTGGCGTTTTTCCAGCCATTGACGCTGCGCTGGCCCGCCTGCGGCCCGCTGGTGGCCAGGTCGCCCTCATAGCCGTCGATCACGGTGTAGGCCTTTTTGAAGCCGTACAGACTGAGCAAACCCGCCGCGCTGTTGCTGCGCGTGCCCGAGCGGCACAGAAGGATGACGGGGTCGTTTTTGGTGAGCCCGGCCTTGGTCAGGCGCTGCTCCACATCCTGCACGAAGCGGGGGTTGGCCTGCTGCAGGTACTCGCCCTGGTCAGCACTCCACTCCCAGGGAGCAGAGAAGTCGAGCAGGGGCACGAGGTGGTCGGCCAGGGTGGGCATGCCCAGCAGCATGGCTTCGGCACGGCTGCGCACATCGATGAACAGCACCTTGGCGGGGTCGGCGCGCTTCATGGCAGCGGCCTCCACCGCTGT
Source organism: Burkholderiaceae bacterium (assembly GCA_030695205.1). Classification (GTDB taxonomy): domain Bacteria; phylum Pseudomonadota; class Gammaproteobacteria; order Burkholderiales; family Burkholderiaceae_C; genus UBA2334. The sequence continues at coordinate 372,336 of JAUYTN010000033.1, forward strand.
GAGGTGCAACCCCGTGGCCGAGCGCTTGTCATCGGGCACCTGGGCAGACTCCACCGCGAGTGCGCTGCTCAGGGCCAGCACCAGCACGAGGCCCACCAGGGTGAAGGCGGGGGTGGGCAGCCAGCGGCCTTGTGGGAGCCAGGGGGCGGGTGTGGTCATTTCATGGCTCCCAGGTATTCGACAACGGCTTTCATTTCCAGCTCGGTCATGCGCGACGCCACCAGGGTCATGACGGCGGCGTTCTCGCCCTCGCGGGTGCGGGCTGCAAAGGCCTTGAGCTGGCGCTCGGCATAGCGTGGGTTCTGTCCGGCCAAGCGCGGCAGCTCGGCGTTGCCCCGTGCACCCGTGCCGTGGCACGACACACACGATGGCAAACCGGCGTAGGGGTTGCCCCGCTCGTAAATGAACTGCCCAGCGCTGGCCAGCAAGCCGTCTTTGGTGGGAGTGACGCTGGGAACCTGGCTTTGGTAGTACTTGGAGACGGCGCGGATGGAGCACTCGCTGAGCACCGCTGCCTTGGCGTCCATCACAGAGCTGTCGCGCACGCCAGAGGCAAAGTCGCGCAGCTGCTTGGCCAGGTACTGTTCATTTTGTCCGGCGAGGCTGGCGAACTCTGCGGTGGAGCCCTGCCCGGTGGCGCCGTGGCAAGCCGCACAGTATTTGGCGGCCAGCTGGGCACCGGTGGCGATGTCGTCGGCCACTGGAGCGACCGGTGTTTGGGCGCCCACCGCCGTGGCCAGACCCAGCGTCCAGAGGGTCAGCAGCCCGCGCCAGCGGCTCGACGGGCAGGGTGGCGGGGACGTTCGGTTGGCCATTGGGAACTCCACAAGCGTTGAAAGAGCACCGATTGTGAAAGCCGAAGACCGCCTGGATGTTGATGCTTATCAACAAATATGCGCACCTTTTTATTAAATTTTTATATAGCAAACAATATATTACTGATAAGCGCAAATGACACTTTTTATACTAAAAAGCAACCACCATCCTCCGTACTCACCGGACAACGGGCTCTGGCGTGGTCGGTATCAAAGCGCGCAGCTCGGGTGGTGCAGCAGATCGCTCACCAAGCCGTGCAAGCGGCTGCCCGGCTGCGCCAGCGAATCCAGCACGCTGAAGTGGTTCAGCCCCGGCAACTCTTCGCACACCGGCACCGCACCCGCGCCCCAGGCCTCGCGGATGAGGCGGTTCTGGCGCTTGAACTCGCCGCTTTCGTCGCCACCCACCACCGCCACCAGCTGGCAGGAGGCGGGGGCCGGGCACGCGGCCGGGCTTTGTGCCAGGGCTTCTTCGGGGGTGAGCTGCAAATCGGCCAGGAAGGGCGTGCGCCGGATGGGCTCCAGGTCGAACAGGCCGCTGATAGACACGCCCTGCCCCACCAGCCCAGCGGGCACATCCAGCCCCTGGGCCCGGCCCAGCGCCACCCAATCGGTGGCCAGCAACATGCCCACCAGCTGCCCCCCTGCCGAATGACCCACCAAGGTGATGCGGCGCGGATCGCCACCCCAGTGGGCCACGTGTTGCCAGGCCCACAGCACCGCCTGGCGCATTTGGCGGGTGATGTGGCTCAGCCGTGCAATGGGTTGCGCCGCGTCCACCAGGCTGTAGTTGGGCACCAGGACACAGGCGCCCTGCTCCGCAAAGGGGGCGGCCACGAAGCTGTGGTCTGCCTTGTCCAGCGCCCGCCAGTAGCCCCCGTGGATGAACAGCAGCACCGGCGCACCACCCTCCGCACCAGCGCCCCGCGCCCCACCGGGCCGGAACACATCGAGTGTGGGAGAGGCCAAACCATCGATGGGCGCCCAGCCAAAGGCCACATCCAGCACCGCCTGCCCGCTGGCTACCCCGTCTGCGCGCACCCGCTCAGACTCGCTGGCCCAGTGCTGCAAGTGCCGGGCAAAGTCGGGCACCAGCGCCCGGTTGTTGTATTGGGCGTCCAGCCAGGCGGTGTCCGGCGTATCGGTGGTTTGCATCGCGGTGTGCTCGGTTGGGTGGGTCAGACGCCCAGGTAGCGGTGCCACAGCTCGGGCTGGGCAGCCAGGGTGGTGGAGTCACCCGCCCAGGCCACGCGGCCTTTCTCGAGAATGGTGTGATGGCTGGCCAGCGGCAACAGGCGCTGGAGGTATTTGTCGATGACCACAATGGTCTGGCCCTGGGCGCGCAAGGTGGCCAGGCAGTGCCAGATATCCTCGCGCACCAGCGGGGCCAGGCCTTCGGTGGCCTCGTCCAGAATGAGCAGATGCGGGTTGGTCATGAGGGCGCGGCCAATGGCCAGCATCTGCTGCTCGCCGCCGGACAACTGGTTGCCCATGTGGCGCAACCGCTCGCCCAGGCGGGGGAAGAGGTGGAGCACGCCATCCAGCGTCCAGGGCTGCCCGCTGGCGCGGCGGTTCGCGGCAAAGGCAACCAGGTTCTCGCGCACGCTCAGGTTGGGGAAAATCTGCCGCCCCTCGGGCACCACCGCCAACCCCATGCGGGCAATGCGGTCAGGGGGCAGGCCATCGATGCGCTCGCCCCGAAACCAGATGCGGCCCGCCAACGGCTGGAGCAGCCCCAGCATGGCCTTGACGGTGGTGGTTTTGCCCATGCCGTTGCGCCCCAGCAGGGTCGCTCCGCCACCGGCGGGCACCGACAGGTTCACCCCAAACAGCACCTGGCTGGCCCCATAGGCCACCTCCAGGCCTTGCACCTCCAGCAAGGCGTCTGTGGCCACGGGGGGGAGCGCTGGGCAGTTGGCGCCCTCGGTAGTCGTTTGGGAGAGCGTCATGGAATGGCCCCTGCCTCATCGCCCAGGTAGGCCTGTTGCACCACAGGGTCACGCCGGATGTCGTCGGGTGTGCCAGTGGCCACCAGCCGCCCTGACACCAGCACCGAGATGCGGTCGGCCAGGCGAAACACAGCGTCCATGTCGTGCTCGACCAGCAGCAGGGTGGCCTCGCCGCGCAGGTCTTGCAGCAGGGCCACCATGCGTTCGCCCTCCTCAGGGCCCATGCCGGCCAAGGGCTCGTCCAGCAGCAGCAGCTTGGGGCGCAGCGCCAGCGCCAGGCCCACCTCCAGCGCACGTTGCTCGCCGTGCGACAAGACACCGGCGGGCGTGTGCAGCGCGGCCCCCAGCCCCACGCGGACCGCCACGTCAGCGGCCTGGGCGTAACGGTCTGCATCGCGCCGGGCCGGGGACCAGAAGCGCCAGGGGCTGGCGGTGTGGGCCAACACGGCCAGGGCCAGGTTGTCGAGCACGCTGAGCTTGGGGAACACGCTGGTGATCTGGTAGCTGCGCACCAGCCCCGCCAGGGCGCGGCGGGGCATGGGCTGGGTGGTCACGTCCATGCCATCGAACACGATGCGGCCCGACGTGGGCGCCAAGGCACCCGAGAGCTGGTGGATGAGCGTGGTTTTGCCAGCGCCATTGGGGCCAATGAGGGCGTGCACCTCGCCCGCCGTGACGGACAGGCTGGCGTGGTCGGTGGCACACAGGCCGCCAAAGCGCATCACCAGGTCGTGGGTCTGCAGCAAGGCAGGATGGGTCACAGGCCATCTCCAAGGTCAGGTAAACCATAGCTACCAACCCAATGAATACAAGCGCAAAAAGCCAATTTGATCATGATTTTTTGCCACCCACCAAACTCAGCAGCCCATTGGGCGCTCGCAGCACCACGAGCAACAGCACCGCACCCAGGCCCAGCTGCCAGTGGATGGTGTAGGCGGCCAGCACCTCTTCGGCCACCAGAAACAGCACGGCCCCGGCCAGCCCACCGTACAGGCGGCCCACGCCACCCAGAATGACCATGACCATCAGCATGCCCGACTGGCTCCACTGCATCAGCGACGGGCCGACAAAGCCACTTTGGTTGGCCAGCAGCGCCCCGGCCAAACCTGCCAACGCCCCGGCCAGCGCAAATGCCGCCAGCTGGAAGCGGCGAACCGCATACCCCAGCGCCTGCATGCGGGTGGCGTTGTCTCGGCTGGCCTGCAGCACATGGCCAAAGCGGGCATTCACCAACCGGTGCACGCCCAGAAACACCAGCACGAACACGGCCAGCACGGCGTAGTAAAAATGCGCGTCCTGGGCCAGGTCCACCCCCAGACCCACCTCGGCACGGGCGGGCAGCGGCAGGCCGTCGTCGCCGCCGTAGGCCTTGAGCGAGACCATCAGGTAGTACAGCATCTGGGCAAACGCCAGAGTGATCATGATGAAGTACACGCCCTGCGTGCGCAGGCTGATGGCGCCCACCACCAGCGCCAGCACCCCGCCCACGGCAAAAGCCAGCGGCCAGGTGGACCAGGCCGACATCCAGCCCGCGTTCATGGCAATGGCAGCGGTGTAAGCGCCCATGCCCACAAACGCGGCATGGCCGAAGCTGACCATGCCCCCAAATCCCAAGATCAGATTCAGGCTGGTGGCCGCCAGCGCAAAAATCAGCACGCGGCTGACCATTCCTATATAAAAATCCTGCTCTGTCGCTTGCAGCACTTGAGGAAGGAGCAACAAAACCAATAGCAAAGCACTGCCCCAGCGCCAATGCAGGGGGTGGTTCAGAGGGCTGGAGGCGGCGGGGGCGGACGGGGGCAAATCAGCCATGGGGGAACGATCGGACAAACAGTCGGTCGGTTGTGCCATCAACTCGGGGCAGATACCCAGTTGTCGAGCATCAGGCCGGGTACTTTGGCGAATTCGCGGGTGTTGTTGGTCACCAGCACCGATTTCAGGCACAGCGCGTGGGCGGCAATCATGGTGTCCAGCGAGCCAATGGGGGTGCCCCGGCGCTCCAGGTCGGCACGCACATCGCCGTACACCCAGGTGGCAGCGGCGTCGAACGGCACAATTTCCAACGGAGCCAAAAACATTTCCAGCGCCTGCCGGTTGCGCACAGAACCGCTCTTGGCCACGCCAAACGCCAGTTCGGCAGCCACCACGCTGCTGATGCCAATGTCGCCCAACCGGTGCTGGCTGAACCTCGCCAACACCGCAGGCGGCTTGGCGTTGATGATGTAAATACAGATGTTGGTATCGAGCAGGATCATGGCTGGATGTCGACTCAGGTCTGGATCTCAGGCCGAGATTGGGTGTCGGGCTGCTCGCGCGTCAGCACAAAACCGGGCTCGAAGGCGGCCAACCCCGCCTCCAGGGTTTGCCAGGGATCGTCCAAGGGCAGCAACAACACCCCATTGCCGAAATGGCGCACCCCCACCTCCACCCCACTCAAACGGTACTCCTTGGGCAAACGCACCGCCTGGCTGCGGCCCGATTGAAAAATGCGTGCGGTGTCCATACCAGCCCCTTAAAAAATAATCACCAGTGGTAGATACCGATTATCCCCAAAGCCACGCTCTGTGTCAGCCATGGGCAGGGAAGAGTCCACGGGGTTTCCAGAACAGCACAGCGGCCATGAGCACATAGATCAGGATGGGGGCGACAGTGGCGCCCGCATGGGCCGCCGCCTCACCCGGCCACAGCCACTGCAGGGCCACGGGCAGCAGGGTGCGCCCGGCGGTGTCCACCCCGCCCACCAGCAAGGCCCCAAAAAAGGCCCCGCGCATGGAGCCGATGCCGCCGATGACGATGACCACAAAGGCCAGAATCAAAATACTCTCGCCCATGCCCACCTGCACCGCCAGCAGCGGGCCCAGCAGGCCACCCGCCAGCGCACACAGCGCAGCACCCAGCGCAAACACCCCGGAAAACAGGCGCCCCACCGGCACGCCCATGGCCAGGGCCATGTCGCGGTTGGACGCCCCGGCCCGCACCTGCATGCCCAGCCGCGTGCGCGTGACCAACGCGTACAGCACCAGGGCCACCGCCACACCCACAGCAATGATGAACAACCGGTAGGCCGAATAACTGAACCCCGGCCACAGCTCCACCGGCCCAGCCAGTGCCTGCGGGGGGTTGAGGGCGATGGGCTGAGAGCCCCACACCATGCGCACCCCCTCATTGGCCATGAGCAGCACCGCAAAGGTGCCCAGCACCTGCGAGAGGTGGTCGCGCCGGTAAAAGTGCCGCAGCAGCCCCCGCTCCAGCACCGCCGCCAGCGCGGCCGTGGCCAACATGCCCAGGCCCAGGCCCAACCAGAAGGAGCCACTGGCCAGCGCAATGGTGGCCACCAGGTAGGCCCCCACCATGTACAGCGAGCCGTGTGCGAGGTTGACCATGTCCATGATGCCGAAGACCAGCGTCAGGCCAGCGGCCAGCAAAAACAGCATCAGCCCGAACTGCAGCCCATTGAGCGACTGCTCCACCAGCAGCACCGCATCCATGCCCAAGGCCCTGCCGGGTTACAGAGGCATCTTGCAGTCACCCACGTAGGCATCGGCGTGGTTTTCGAACACCTTGCCGAGCATGCGGTTGGTGACGCGGCCCTGGGCATCTTTGGTGATGACGCGCAGGTGGTAGTCCTGCACCGGGTAGTGGTTGGTGTTGAACTTGAAGGCCCCCCGCACCGACTCGAACCGCGCCGCCTCGATGGCCTTGCGCAGCGCGGCTTTGTCGGCCAGATTGCCCTTGACGTCGCGCACGGCGGCGTCCATCAGGCGGGCGGCGTCGTAGCCCTGGCTGGCGTACAGCGAGGGCATACGGCCGTAGGCCTTCTGGAAATCGGCCACAAAGCGCTTGTTGGCCGCATTGTTCATGTCGTGTGCCCACTGCGAGGTGTTGAACATGCCCAGCATGGGTTCGCCCACGGCGCGGATCACGTCCTCATCGGCCGAAAAGCCGGGGCCAAACAGCGTCATGTCTTTGGACAGCCCGGCGCCCACAAACTGCTTGATGAAGTTGATGCCCAGGCCACCGGGCAAAAAGATGTAGACCGCGTCGGCCCCGGATGCGCGCATTTTGGACAGCTCCGCGCCGTAGTCGAGCTGGCTCAGGGGCGTATAAGCCTCCATGACGACCTCGCCCTTGAAGTAGCGCTTGAAGCCCGCCAGCGCGTCTTTGCCCGCCGGGTAGTTGGGGGCCAGGATGGCTGCTTTCTTAAAGCCTTTGTCCGTCACCACCTTGCCCACGGCCTCGTGCAGGTTGTCGTTCTGCCACGCCACATTGAAGAAGTAGGGGTTGCATTGGGCACCGGCGTACTGGCTGGGGCCGGCGTTGGCGCTGATGTAAAAAGTTTTGCTGGCAAATATGGGCTGCCCCACCGCCAGCATGATGTTGGAGAACACCACGCCGGTCATGAAGTCCACCTTGTCGCGCTTGATGAGGCGGTCGGCAGTTTGTTTGGCGGCTTCGGGGTTCATCTGGTCGTCGGCCACGATGACCTCGGCGGGCAGGCCACCGAGCTTGCCGCCGGTGTGTTGCAAGGCGAGGTTGAAGCCATCGCGAATGTCCACCCCCAGGCCAGCCCCTGGCCCCGACAGCGTGCTGAGCATGCCCACCTTGACGGCATCGGCAGCCAGGGCTCCGGAGCAGGCAACGGCACAGGCCAGGGCCACACTGCACAAACGGGGGGACAACGTTGGGGTGAAACAGGTCATGCCAAAAACTCCGGGGTGAACAGGGGTGAACATGGGTGAATGGGGCCAGACGGCCCTGCGGGACGGGCAAAGTGGCGCGCAAACAGCAAAATCGGTGAAGGTGGCCATGGCCCCCGTGCCTGCTGCGGCCGCCGACGGCAATTATTGACCCGAAACCACAGGGCCCCAGGGCTTGCTGGCCATTTCATCCGTGTGTCACACCCAGGCAGGAGGATGGACGGCTTGTTCAACCCCCTCCCCGACGACCAGCCCATGACCACACCTGCCATTCGCCACCTGACCCTGACCGCTGCGCTGCTTGCCTTGGGCGGCTCTCTGGCCGCCTGTGGCGGCAGCGAACCCAGCTTCAAGCCCCTGGAGCTGAACATTGCCCACATCAACGACCACCACTCCCAGCTGGATGCTTTCCCGGCCAGCGAACTGACGCTGGATGGGGTGCCCACGCAGGTGGAGCTGGGCGGCTTTGCGCGCCAGACCGCGCTGTTCAAGTCGGTGGCGGGTACCAAGAACCTGCTCAAAATCCATGCAGGCGATGCCAACACCGGCACGCTGTACTACACCTTCTTCAAGGGCAAGGTCGATGCGCAGATGATGAACACCATCTGCTTCGACGCATTCACCCCGGGCAACCACGAGTTTGACGACGGTGACTCCGTCCTCAAAGGCTTCCTGGACGAGCTGGCCACCGGCACCTGCAAAACCTCCGTCATCTCCAGCAACGTGGTGCCTGCCACCGGCACCGCACTCGCCCCCACGGGCGGCACGCCTTACCTCAAGCCCTGGGCCATCAAAGAAATTGACGGTGTGAAGGTGGGCCTGATCGGCCTCACCATTGCCAGCAAAACCACCAACTCTTCCCGCCCGCTGGCCACCACCGCATTCAAAGACGAAGTGGCCTCGGCACAGCAGGCCATTGACGATCTCAAAGCGCAGGGCGTGCGCCACATCGTGGCCATCACCCACCTGGGCTACAACGCCGACAAAGCCCTTGCCGCCCAGCTCACCGACGTGGACGTCATCATCGGCGGCGACTCGCACAGCCTGCTGGGCGACTTCAAGGCGGTGGGGCTCTCCTCCTCATCGGGCGCTTACCCGACGGTGGTGACCAACAAAAACGGCGAGACGGTGTGCATCGGCCAGGCCTGGGAATACAGCAAGGCCTTTGGCCTGATGAACGTGGCGTTCAACGAAGCCGGCGCTGTCAACAGCTGCGGGGGCAAGGCCACGCTGGTGATTGGCGACCAGTTCAAGCGCAAAGATGCCGCCGGTGCCTGGCAAACCGTGTCGGGCACCGAGCGCACCACCTTGCTGGCCAACCTGGCCGCCAACCAGCCACTGGTGAAGGTGGTCACCCCCGATGCCACCGCCGCTGCCACGCTCAAAACCTACAGCGACCAGGTGGCCGCTGAAAGAGCCAAACCCATCGGAACCACGACCCAGGCCCTGTGTCTGGTGCGCACCCCAGGCGAGCCCACCAACCGCAGCAGCGGCACCGCCGGTTGCGAAACCGCCAACGCCCTTGCGCAGGGCAGCGACATGGCCCAGGTGGTGGCCGAGTCCTTCCTGTACGCCGCCAAGCGCGCCGACCTGGCCCTGCAAAACGGCGGCGGCGTGCGCGTGCCCCTGGCCGCGAAGGCACTGAGCATGAACGATGCCTTCACGGTACTGCCCTTCACCAACGTGCTGTTGGAAATGGAACTGACCGGTGCCGAGGTGGTGGCTGCCCTGGAAGACGGGGTGGGCAACTACCTGGACAAAGGAGAAACCAGCGGTGGCTCACACCCTTACGCCGCAGGCCTGCGCTGGGACCTGGACATGAGCAAGCCCAAGGGCCAGCGCTTTGGCAACGTGCAGGTGCGCCACAAATCGTCGGGGGCATGGACGGCCATCAACCCGACCCAGACCTATGTGGTGGTGACCAACGACTTCATCGCCTCAGGCAAAGACGGCTACACCACCCTGGGCAACGCCTACAACGCAGGCCGCTACGTCAACACCTACCTGCTGTACACCCAAAGCTTTGTGGACTACGTACTGGCCAAGGGCAGCATTGGCCGTCCAGCGCGGGCTGACTACTCGCACCAGCGCGTGACGACGGCCGCAGGCGCACAACTCCCCTGATAGCCACAAACCCAATGCTGACAAGCGGTACATGCCAAAAAGACTTATAAACCTGTACCGCAATTCAGCCCACGGGGTTCAGTGCCCCAGCACCGAGGGCAGCCAGGTGGCGACAGAGGGCCACCACGCAATGATCACCGTGCCCACAAAGATGGCTGCCAGCGCTGGCAGCACCGACACCGCCACATACCGGATGGATTTGCCGAACATCGACGACGAAAAGTAGATGTTCATCCCGGCTGGCGGGCACAGAAAACCCATCTCCATGGCTGCCAGAAAAATGATGCCAAAGTGCACCGGGCCCACCCCGTAGCTTTGCGCCACCGGCAGCAGCAGAGGCACCAGCACGACGATGGCGGCGTAGATTTCCATCAGCGCACCTGCCAGCAACAGAAAAGCCGTCAGCGCCACCAGGAACAGCGCCTGGTTCGGAATGACACCCTGCACGGCCTCGATGGCCGCATCGGGAATGCCCGCATCGATCAGGAAATTGGTCAGCCCCAGCGCCATGCCCAGAATCACCAGCACGCCGCCGATGACCTGAACAGCCTCCCCCAGACAGGCCGTCAACCGGGCCCACGTCAACTCGCGGTGCGCCCAGGCCTGGGTGGCGATGGCATATCCCGCCGTCAGCGCCGCGCTCTCGGTGGGCGTGGCCAGCCCGCTGACCAGCGAGCCTATGGCCACCACAGGCGCCCCCATTTCCCACTTGGCCACCCAGGCCGCCGCCAGGGCGCGCCTCAAGCTGGGGGGCGATGGTGGCGCCCGGTACCCCTCGGGCACCGCCGGGCGGCGCAGGTAGCCGCCGAACACCAGCAGGCTCAGCACCATGACCACCGCAGGCAACAACCCGGCCAGAAACATGGTGTTGATGGGCACCCGTGCAATGATGGCGTACATGATCAAAGGCACCGAGGGCGCCAGCAACACCCCCAGTGCGCTGGCACTGGTCACCAGGCTGATGCCGCGCTGCTCCGGGTAGCCCGCGTTGCGCAGCAGGGGCAGCAGCAAACCGCCCAAGGCCAGGATGGTCACTCCGCTGCCCCCTGTGAACGCGGTGAAGAACGAGCACAGAACGGCGGTGGCCAGCACCGTGCCCATGACACCACCGCCCATCAAGGCCACGAACAACTGGCCAATGCGGGCCGCCGCACCCGTGCGGGCGAACACCAGGCCAGCCAGGGTAAACAGCGGCAAAGCAGGCAACGACGGGTTGACGGTGATCTGGTAGTGCGACAGCGCCACCGAGGCCAGAGGCAGGCCGTCTTGCCAGAACAGGGCCAAGGCCAAGCCACCGAGCGCGGCAAACACCGGCGCACCGGCCACCAGTGCTGCCACCAACCACAGAACAAGCGGCCACATGGGCAGGGTGCCGCCCTCAAGCCCCGCGGCCAACCACCATCCCGCAGCGGTCAATGCCGAGCCCCACACCCCCTTGAGCACCAAGCCCTGGCTGCATCGTGCACCCAGCTTCAGGCCCAGCAGCGCAAAGCCCACAGGCATGCTGGCCTGCACCCACCACACCGGCAAACCGTACGCCAGCACAGCACCCGTGCCGATTTCTGTGGCGACAAACCGCCAGCTCGCCAGCGCCAGTGCACCACACACCAGGGCTGCCGAGCCATTGGCAAATGCCTGGACCCACACCCTTGCCCGCCCACCCAGCGCACGCCCCATGTCCCCCAGGGTGGACAGGTGGCCGTGCCGCTCAGCCGCCAGCGCACCGGCCATGGCCAACACCAGGCCCAGATGTTGAACCACGATGGGCGCGTTCTCCACCCCCCGCCCCATGAGCGGGCGCATGGCCATTTCCAGCAGGGCGATCAGCAGCATCAGGAGCAGGGAGGCGGAGGCCACCGCCTCATCCGCCCTGCCCACACGCGCCAGCCAGGCGTGGGCACGCGCCCTCACGGCGCCTTGCCCTGGCCCGCCCGGTAGGCCTTGAGGTGGACAAAGACCTCGTCAAACGTTTCCGCAGGCACCATGGCGCCCCGAATGCGGGGGTACAGCTGCTCGGCCAGCGCATGCCACTCCTGCAACTGCGCCGGGGTGGGGCGGTGAACCGTGAGCCCGCGTTTGGTCATGGCGTCCACTGCGTCGTCCACTTCTTGCCGGGCTTTGGCGCGAATCACGCCACCCGCCTTTTCGCTTCTGGCCATGACGGCCTTTTGGGCATCCGGGCCCATGTCGTCCCAGGCTTTTTGGGTGATGACCAGCGCTCCCACAATGGGTGCCCAGTTGATTTCCAGCATGTGTGGAGCGGAGTTGTAAATCTGGGTGGCCAGCGCAAAGTACGGGGTCGATGGCACCACCTGGATCATCCCCGTCTGAATGGCTGGCAACACGTCCGAGGTTTCCAGCGGGACCGGGGTGTAACCCAGGCTTTTCATGATGGCTTGCTGCTCGGGCTCAGAGCCCCAGGCAAAGAACTTCATTTTTTGGTAGTCCCCGGGCCGAACGGCCGGTTCTTTGGAGAAAAAGCGCACCCAACCCGCATCGCCCCAGGCCAGAACCACAAACCCTTTGTCCCGGAACTTTTTTTCCATGCCCGCGCGCATTTTTTCGCGCACATGGTCCACCTCTTCCCAGCTTCTGAACAGCAGCGGCATGACTTGCAGGGCCGCGATGGACGGTTCAATCTCGCGCAGCCCCACCACCGACATCAGCGCCCCCTGCAACTGGCCTATGCGCATGCGCCGCGCCATTTCGGCCTCGCCGCCCTGGCTGCCATCGGTATAGACCAGGTAGCGGGCGCCTGCGCCCATGGCGGTGCGCCAGGTTTCGCCAATGTCCATCAGTTCGCGGTGGTAGAGCGAATTTTTGGGCACCAGGGTGCCGATGCGCAAGCGCTTGTCAGCCGCCAGGGCCGGCCCTTGCAGGCCCAGTGCGCCACACAGCAGCCCAAAGGCGAGAGGGAGTTTGGCACGGTGCCACGAAAACGAGCGTTGTGTCATGGAGTAATCATTAAAAAAGATCGTCAGCCTGGCCCAACAGCCACTCGGCACGGGCCTGCATGACCTGGTTGGACATGTCTCGCCGGGCAGCGCTGGCGGCCAATGCCGCGCGCAGCAGCGCCTCGAACGTCGGACGGTCGCCAGCAGGCAGGGCAATCGATTCGGCCTTGGCCACATACGGCGCCGCACTGCGCCCTTCACCCAGCGCAATGGCCTGGTCAAAGTAGGCAGCGGCCATGGGGGCTGAGCCACCGGGGCGGGCCGCCTCCAGCGTGCCCATCAGGCTGGCCAACGCCCCATGGCCGTGGCTGGGGCTGGTGTTCCAGGCCCAGGTAGCCAGGCGGACCACGGCGGGCAGGTCGGCCACGGCATCGGCATCGTCCTTGGACAGCGCAATGGATGCACCCCACGAGGCCGCCGCCCAGTACGCCAGGCCCACCTGGTCGGGTTTGAGCACGCCGCTCTCGGCTGCTTGGGCGCGCAACAATCGGGCTTTGAACCCTGGGTCCGACCACTCCAACGCCGCCATGGCGTGGTGGTGCGCGCGCAGGTAGAGCCGTCGGGCTCGTTCATTCTGGGTGTGGGCGGCTTTGGCGTCGGTGGCGGCCATTCGCTCGGCTTCAAAAGCCACAAACGCGTAGGCGTATTGGGTGAACCCGCTGGCCACTGCCTGTGCCAGCTGCTGATGGCCTGGTGACTCCTTCAACAGGGACTCGGAGAGCTTCAGGTAAAACGGGCTGGCATCGCGGGCCAGGCCCAGGTCTTCTTCATCGGCCTGCCCCTGGCTGGCCAGTTCATCGGCCACACCCCTGACCAACAGTTGGCGCGGAGAGCAGGCCGCCAGCGCCGCCAACACCGCCAGCAGCACCATCCAGCCCACCCAACGTGGCGCACCCGATCGCTCGACCGGTGGGGGCTGGACCGGGCAAGACACAGGGTACATGGGGGGTTTCATGGCTTGGCTGGGTGTCTGAGGGTCAAAGCCCGCCACTGTAGGCAGCCTGCATGAATATTCGGTGACAGACCACCGGGCTCAGCCCAACTAGGCACCGACCCACCGTGCCGCGCCCACAACCAGCTGCCAGGTCATTTGGCCCAGCGCACCCAGATACACCAGGCCCAACACGCCCAGCACCAGAGACGCGGCATGCATCAAACCATCGGCCAGCAGCCGCCCCAGACCCAGCGCCACCAGGCTGAACGCGGGCAAGGCGTTGCCCAGGGGCACGGGCAAAAAGATCACAGCAGCCTGCACGGCAATCCAGCTGGCCCACCAGGCTTGGGTCCAGGGGGCCTGCAGGCCGTGCCAGCGGGGCCTCAACCAGCGCGCAGCCACCCGGTAGCCCGACGCCAGCGCACGCAACACCACGGCACTCAAGCGGGCATTGAGCCGGATGCCCGCCACCCGCTCTGGCAGCACCAGCTGCTGCTGCCCCCTGGCCCACTGCCACGACAGCCACCACAGCGCCACCCCAAACACGTTGCCCACCCCACCCACGGGCATGAGGCAAAACAGGGCGTACAACATCAACAGCGTGGCGATCGAGGCATGGCCGTGCAGCAACAGCAGGTCTTTCACGGTCAGCGCAGCCCCACCGGCCGCCTCGGCCTGGCCAAGGGCCTGGCGAAACCGCCGGGCCAGCCGCAGCGACTCGTGGCGTGAGGGGCCAGCCGGTGCCAGGCGGGCGGCTGTCATGGCGGACCGCCGCGCGCAGACGCCACCCACAGCGGCTGACCCGCCCGAATGGGGCTGCCAGTGCCCAGCCCTGGCGCCAGCTCAAAGCCTTGGGGCACCAGCATGATGATGGTGGAGCCATGCTCGAACCAACCCAGCTCGTCGCCCTTGCAGGCCGCAGCCTGGCAGGGCATGACGTTGGGCCCCCGGTACCTCAGGTGGAGCAGCACATCGATGAAGTGCAGCCGGATGCTCGCCACCAGAATGGCCGCCACCGGTACCAGCGCCACCGGGGCGTTGCAGCCCTTCAGGCGCGCCTCGATCACCGCTCGCTCGTTCTTGCAAAACAGGCGCTCCACCCGCTTGAGCGCAATGGGGTTGACGTTCCAGGTGTCGCCGCTGATGTAGGTGACCCGGTCCACCGTGAGGTCCGCCGGGGCATGGAAGCGGTGGTACATGGCCGATGTAAGCCGCAGCGTCACGTAGTGGCCGTTGGCGCAGCGCTGGGCCAGTTCCTCCGAGCCCAGCAGGTCTTGCAAGGTGTACGGGAAGCCTTTGGCCTGCCACACCCGCGTGCCCTCAATGCGCCCGCACGCCCCCACGATGCCGTCGCTGGGGCTGCACAGTACGTCTTCGCTGGCGTCGAACGGGCGTGCGCCGGGCTTGAGCCGTCGGGTAAAGCAGTCGTACAGGCTGTTGAAACGGGTGTGTTCGGCTTCGCTCAGGTCCAGCGGGGTAAACCAGCGCCACACCGCGATGGACAGGCGCGTCAGCCACGGGCTTTGCAGCTTGCTGTACCAGCCCATGGCATGGGTGAGCGCAATGCGCGGCACCCGGTTGGTCAGCAAGAAGTTCAGGTCCTCCTGCATCAGCAAGCGCTGTGCAACAGATGGGCGGGCCGGGGCAGGCGCGGGTGGTGCAGTGGGGTGTTTCATCGGGCTGTCAAAGGAAAGGAATACAACTTTCACACCGCAACTTGAAAGCCTGATGACATGAGCGTTGAACTGGTGATGAACGCCGCCTGGCCCCTGGCAACAGCCGCCGCCCTGCCCTATGCCATGTTCAAAGGTTGGCGGCGGCTGCAACTGTCCAAGGCCAAACACCCGTCACTGGCAGGCCACTCGCTGTGGGCCAAACGCATAGGGCGGCTGATACCGGGCTACAGCTACGGCGAGACCGAATTTTTTGCGGCCGATAGTGCGCCTCCCGAAGTGGTGGCCCAGCGCCGTGCGGGGCTGGAGCGGCTGTCGCGCAGCCTGCGCGAACGCTCGCCCCAGACCCTGGCCCTGACCGCCGAGGTGCGCGAGGGGCTGTCCGACCTGCAGTTCACTGGCCGCTACCGCGTGCCCTTCCAGTTCAGCGAATACGCCAGGGCGCATTTGCCCGTGGGCGCGTTCTGGGCCGAGGCCGAGGGTGTGACGTTGACCGACCTCGACGGCAACCGCTACCTGGACCTGACCGGCTCCTATGGCGTGAACGTGTTCGGTGTGGACTTTTACAAAGCCTGCATGGCCGAAGGCGCGGCACAGGGCAGCGCCCTGGGCCCGGTGCTGGGCGGCTACCACCCCTGCGTGGCTGCCAATGTGGCGCGGCTGAAAGCCATTTCGGGGCTGGACGAGGTGAGCTTTCACATGTCGGGCACCGAGGCGGTGATGCAGGCCGTGCGCCTGGCCCGCTACCACACCCGAAAGCGCCATCTGGTGCGCTTCACCGGGGCTTACCACGGCTGGTGGGAAGACGTGCAGCCCGGCCCCGGCAACCCACTGCCACCGCGCGAAACCTACACCTTGAAAGACATGGATGCCGACACGCTGCGCGTGCTGCGCACCCGCACCGACATTGCGTGTGTGCTGGTCAACCCACTGCAGGCCCTGCACCCCAACCGCAACGCCCCCGGCGACTCCACCCTGGTGGACGGCAGCCGCAGCGCAGGCTTTGACCGCGTGGCCTACACCGAGTGGCTCAAGCAGCTGCGCCAGGTGTGCACCGAGCGCGGCATGGTGCTGATTTTCGACGAGGTATTTGTGGGCTTTCGACTGGCCCCCGGCGGCGCTCAGGAATACTTTGGCGTGCAGGCCGACCTGGTGACCTACGGCAAAACCCTGGGCGGCGGCCTGCCCGTGGGCGTGGTGTGTGGCAAGCAGGCGCTGATGCAGCGCTTTCGACCCGAGCGCCCCGCCGACATCTGTTTTGCCCGTGGCACCTTCAACGCCCACCCCTATGTGATGGGCGCCATGGATGCCTTCCTGACGCGGCTTGACTCCCCCGAGGTACGGGCCATTTACCGCGGGCTGGACGAGCGCTGGCAAGCCCGCGCCGCCGCATTCAACCAGGCGCTGGCCGACGCCGAGCTGCCCCTGCGGGTGGCGGCACTGTCCAGCATCTGGACGGTGACCTACCACCAACCCTCGCGCTACCACTGGCTGCTGCAGTTTTACCTGCGCGACGCCGGGCTGGCCCTGAGCTGGGTGGGCACAGGCCGCTTCA
Source organism: Burkholderiaceae bacterium (assembly GCA_030695205.1). Lineage (GTDB taxonomy): Bacteria > Pseudomonadota > Gammaproteobacteria > Burkholderiales > Burkholderiaceae_C > UBA2334. Next base: position 389,037 of record JAUYTN010000033.1, read on the forward strand.
TCTTCAGCCTGAATTACACCGATGCCGACATGGCCGATGTGCAGCGCCGCGTGCTGCTGGCCTGCGAACGCATGCGCGCTGACGGCTGGTGGTGGCAAGCCCCAGACAGCAGCCACCGAACCCACAGGCGACAAATTTTAAAAGAAATACTGCTTAAGCGCTTTACTGGCAAGCACAGTTAGCTATTTATTATTTCATTTCAAATCCACAACATCGCCTTGGTCTGCGGCGGTGTTGGCCCTCGTTAACACGGTCAACACCGTGGGCGTGATACGCGAGGTCATTGCGCTGGCGTTCAAGCAACGCTTCCCGCCCAACTTCCAGGCCTACGCCGCAGGCTGCCAACGCGGCGACCTGCAAACCGAGCGCATCGAAGTTGTGCTGGGCAAGTTGGCCGTGCAGGTGCACGAACCGCTGTGAACATTGACGGGGCCAAAAAAATGGCAAGCCCGCCAATTCAGCGCCATAATCAGAGCCAATTTAGGAGCTAAACATGGAAGCCATCTACGCCGATGTGACGATCAGCATGTCCGAGTTCAAGAAAAACCCGGCTGCTGTGTTACGCGAGGCCAAGCGCCGCCCTGTGGCCGTGCTGAACCACAACAAGGCAGCGTTCTACATGATCGAACCCGCGTTGTTCGAGGCCATGTTGGAAGAGCTATCTGACCAGGACCTGGGCCGCACGGTGCTGGCACGCATGGGCGAGCGGGCACAGGCGATTGAGGTGGACATTGATGCCATCTGAGCCACCCCAGCCAGCGCGCAAACACAAGTACCGCTTGCAGTTTGTGCCCAGCGCTTGGGCAGAGTGGCAAAAGCTGGACGGCTCGGTGAAAGAGCCGTTGCGCAAGTTGCTGAAAAAGCGGCTGGACAACCCCCATGTGCCGGGCGCAGCCCTTCACGGTGCGCTAGCGGGGCATTACAAAATCAAACTCAACAAGCAAGGCTATCGCCTGGTGTACGGCGTGGAGGACGATGTGTTGATCGTCATGGTAATGGCGGTGGACAAACGCGAAGACAGTGCGGTGTACCAGTCTGCCATGGCGAGAGTGACCGAAAAGATGGCGGCCCTGGCGAAGGCGTTGCTTCAGCGGTCAAAAACATGACCGCGCGCGGCCCATTGCCTGTGTGCCACCCGGTCCTGGTCAAAATGGCTACGAGGCCGTGGGGCGGCGCCGAGTTTGTAGGCTCAGCGCCGCATTTGTTTTTGCCGCGTTTGTTTTGGCGAGAATGTAGGTAAAAAGTGCCTCTATCGCTTGATGTATATGGATATGCAGCTATTGATTGCACCACATGCAAGCGAAACACCTCCCTCTCGCTCAGCCCCAAAATTGGCCCAGATTCAACGCTTGGGGTGGCCCGGGTCCATCATCTCGCCGCGAAGCAGGGCCAGTGGGGCCTTGTGGTAGAGCACGATGTCGTGGAAGGGGTCGGTGATGATTTTGGTGGCCCACACCAGGCCGGTGTGGAGGTCTTTCAGCACCCACAGTTGCAGCACCCGAAACACCAGGCCACCCAAGCCCACGGCCAGCCACATCCAGCCCACGTTGCGGGCAAAACCCATGAAGTCGGCATGGGCCTGCAGCAGGCCAAACAGGGTGGGCTCCCACAGCAGCAGCAAGGGTGAGGCGGCCCAGATGGCCATCAGCACCACTTTGCGCTGCAGGTTGTAGCCCACCTTGATGTCTTCCTTGTGCTGGTGCGTGGCCCGGTTCACATGGTCATAGCCCTTAGGCTCGAAAAAGAAATGCCCCGCCTGGCGGCTGACCATGGACACCAGCCATGCGACCAACGCAGCCAGCGCGGGGTCCACCAGCAACAAGCCATAGGCCACCACGAAGCTGATGGCGCTGACGAGGTGCAGGCTCTGGTTGATGGTGCTGTGGTGGTAGTAGCGGTGGTCGTCCCAGCGTTGCTCACGCAGGGCAGCGGCAAAAGAGGCCATGAAAAATCTCTCCGGTTGAACAAACAAACGCCAGGGGCGACGGGCCCACGGGCACCCCGCCCCGTCCGGGCAGTGGTGAAGCCATGTTGTCGGTGGCGTGTGAAATGGTGGTGACAAGGGAGGCGGTGACACAAAAACTTCGTCGGGGTTTCACACGGCTGTTATGCACCTTGCCCACCATGTGTGGCATGAACCCTACCGACACCCTTCGCCTGCTGGGCGAGCACCTGCAGGTGGAGCACCTGCCCGTCACCAGGCCCTCGCTGCGCATCGGGCTGGTCACCGAGACCTACCCGCCCGAAATCAACGGTGTGGCCCTGACGCTGTCCAAGCTGGTGCAAGCCTTGCAGGCAAGGGGCCACCACGTACAACTGGTGCGCCCGCGGCAGTTGCCCGATGGCGCCGGGCCTGTCCATCCGCCCTCATTGGAAGAAGTGCTGGTGCGGGGCTTGCCCATTCCCAACTACCCCCATTTGCGCATGGGCCTGCCCGCCAAAAAGGCGCTGGCCAAGCTGTGGACGCTCCAGCGGCCCGATGTGGTCCACATCGCCACCGAGGGGCCGTTGGGCTGGTCGGCCCTGCAAGCGGCGCGCAAACTGCGCTTGCCCATCAGCACCGACTTCCGCACCAACTTTGACGCCTACAGCCGCCACTACCGGATGGGTTGGCTGCAAAAACCCATAGCCGCCTACCTGCGCAAATTTCACAACCTGGCCCACTGCACAACGGTGCCCACCGCAGCGCTGCAGGCTGCGCTGGCCGCCAACGGCTTTGAGAGGCTGCAGGTGGTGGCACGAGGGGTGGACGTCGCCCGCTTCCAGCCCGAACGGCGCAGTGCCGAGCTGCGCCGCAGCTGGGGCGTGGGGGAGCAAGGCCACGTGGCCCTGTACGTGGGTCGGCTGGCACCTGAAAAAAACCTGAGCCTGCTGGCCAGAACCTTCCATGCCATGCATGCCGCCAACCCCGAGCTGGCTGTGGTGGTGGTGGGCGACGGCCCTGCCCGGGCAGAGCTGCAGGCGGCCTGCCCCCAGGCACGGCTGGTGGGCAGCCAGACGGGTGACGCGCTGGCCACGCACTACGCCAGCGCAGACAGCTTTGTGTTCCCCAGCCTGACCGAGACCTATGGCAACGTCACGCCCGAGGCACTGGCCAGCGGCTTGGCCGTACTGGCCTTTGACCACGCAGCGGCCAGCGACCTGGTGCAACATGGCGTCTGTGGACTGCTCGCCCCGCCCGGTGACGCCGATGCCTTCGTGCGCCATGCGGTGATGCTGGCCACCCACCCGGCGCTGGTGCACAGGCTGCGCACACAGGCCCCGGCCGCCGTGGCCGAGCGCGATTGGGCCCACATTGCCTGCCAGGTCGAGGGCATCTGGAGCAGCTTGTTACACCACCACCCCAGCACCCATCTGGCGACGCTGCCCCACCTGGGCACGCAAACCACCTGACGCCAGGGCCTGTACACCCAGGGCATTGCGTCGGCCGATGCCGTGGTAGGCCACACCCAGTTCTTGCAGGGTGTCGGGGTCGTAGAGGTTGCGACCATCCAGCACCAACGGGTAACGCAGCCGCTCGACCATGGCGGCAAAGTCCGGGTTGTGGAAGCACTTCCACTCGGTGACGATGAGCAGCGCATGAGCGCCCTCCAGCGCCTCCATCGGCGTGGTCGCCCACTGCAAGCGGTGGAGCTCGCTCCAGGGTATGCCCAAATCGTCGGCCAGCGCTGCTTGTGCCTCTGAGGTCGCCACCGGGTCGTGCAACACCAGGGTGGCGCCCAGGCGATACAGCTCCACCACGATGTGGCGGCTGGGGGCCTCGCGCATGTCGTTGGTGTTGGGCTTGAAGGCCAGGCCCCACACCGCCAGGCGCACGCCACGCAGGTCGGGGCCGAAGGCGCGCAGCACCATGTCCACCAAGGTGTGCTTTTGTGCGGCATTGACGCGCTCCACGGCCGCCACCACCTGCATGCGGCAGCCATGCTGCCCAGCGGTGTGCACCAGGGCCCGCGTGTCCTTGGGGAAGCAGCTGCCACCGTAGCCGGTGCCGGCGTACAGGAACCCATGGCCGATCCTTGGGTCCAGGCCCATACCTCGGCGCACGCTGTCCACATCTGCGCCCAGTTGATCGGCCAGCAGGGCCACCTCATTCATGAACGAAATTCGGGTGGCCAGCATGGCGTTGGAGGCGTATTTGGTCAGCTCGGCACTGGGCACATCCATCCACACCGTACGGTCGTGGTGGCGGTTGAACGGCACGTACAGGCGCGCCATCACCTGGCGGGCACGTTCTCCCACAACGCCGGGCTCCACACCGACCACGATGCGGTCTGGCCGCATGAAATCGTCGATGGCCGCCCCCTCCTTCAAAAACTCGGGGTTGGACACCACCGCCACTTGCGCGCCTGTTGGGCCGCGCAGCGCCAGTCGCTCCCTGATCACCCCAAGCACCTGGGCGGCAGTGCCCACGGGCACGGTCGATTTGTTCACCACCACCTTGAAGCCGGTGGTGTGCTCGCCAATGTCGCGGGCCACCGCCAGCACATGCTGCAAGTCGGCAGAGCCGTCTTCTCGGGGTGGTGTACCCACGGCAATGAACACCACTTCGGCATCTTCCAGAGCCAAGGACATGCTGGTGGTGAACAGCAGGCGGCCAGCGGACAGGTTTCGGCCCACCATCTCCTCCAGACCTGGCTCGTAAATGGGAATGCCCCCCGCCTGCAACAAGGCCACCCGCGCCGGGTCGTTATCCACACCCACAACCCGATTGCCCGACTCGGCCAGACACGCCGCCGTCACCAGACCCACATACCCTGCACCCACCACCACAACTTTCATGGCAACTCCTTGAACAAGTTGCCCCCATGCTGGTGAATGGGTGTGTAGCCCTGATGGCAAAGCGATGACATTCTCTTGACGCAGGCTCGGCGTGCAGAAGTCACAAAAACTTCATGGCACCGCCACACACCCGCCATCTGGCACCCCCACCATGGCCAGACCGTCCACTTCCGTCCAAAAAGCCATGCAGCAAGTGTCCACGCCCCTGGCCAGCCCCCCCAAACGCCTGCAACGGGTGGCCCGATGATGCAGTTTGCGCCACCCCCTTGCCCCCCATCCTCCCCTCTGTTCAAAGCCTTTCACCGGGGGGCGAACCCGTCTGTGGGGGTGTTGCCAGACTTCAACCCCAGCCGCCCAGACACCCTGGACCCGGAAGACCTGGACAACCAGCCCGCCCCCGGCGGCCAACGGGTGCGCACCCTGTTCATTTCGGACTTGCACCTGGGCACACCCGGCTGCCAGGCCGAGGCGCTGCTGGCCTTTCTGAAGGCCTACCCCAGCGAGCGCCTGTACCTGCTGGGCGACATCATCGATGGCTGGCAACTGCGCCGCCGCTGGTACTGGCCACAGAGCCACAACGATGTGGTGCAGAAAATTCTCAAACGCGCCAGAAAAGGCTGCAAGGTGGTGTTCATTCCAGGCAACCACGACGAATTCGCCCGCCACTTCACCGACCACCACTTTGGCGGCGTCGAAGTGCTCAGCGAAGCCGTTCACACCACCCTGGAGGGCAAGCGCCTGTGGCTGATCCATGGCGATCACTTTGACGGCGTCATCCAGTACGCTAAATGGCTGGCTTACCTGGGCGACAACCTGTACGAACTGACCCTGCGGCTGAATACCCACTTCAATTCCCTGCGGGCGAAGATGGGGCTGCCCTATTGGTCGCTGTCGCAGTACCTGAAACACAAAGTCAAATCTGCCGTGAGCTACGTGAACCAATTTGAAGAAGCGGTGGCGGCCGAGGCACGCCAGCGCGGGCACGATGGTGTGGTGTGTGGCCATATCCACCGCGCAGAAATGCGGACCATTGACGGCACCCTGTACTGCAACGACGGCGACTGGGTCGAGAGCCTGAGCGCACTGGTAGAGCACACCGATGGGCGCCTGGAGGTGTTGCACTGGAGCGGGCAAAGCAGCCGCGTGGAGGCGCCCACGTCGGAAGTGCAGGCCTGAAATCCCGGCATCAGCCGGCGCCAGCTCCAGCCATCCACCGCATGGGGCAGTTCACAGGGCTGTCACAACCGCACGGTAGGGTGGTGAACTTTCAACGTTTGGAGCCCGGGGGCTCCGCCGAAAGCACCCATGAACCCCAACCATGCCCTACTGAGCCGCATCCATGCCGAGCTGATCGACGGCTACGACGAAGAGCTGGAGCTTGAAATCGAAGACCAGTTCGTGGACGACCTGTCCGCACCTGACGAAGCCACCCAGGCACAACAGCGCGAAGACCGCAGGGTGTACTTTCGCGAGCTGTTCCGCCTGCAGGGCGAGCTGGTCAAGCTGCAAGACTGGGTGGTGAGTACCGGCCACAAGGTGGTCATCCTGTTCGAGGGCCGGGACGCGGCGGGCAAAGGCGGTGTCATCAAACGCATCACCCAGCGGCTGAACCCACGGGTGTGCCGCACCGTGGCCTTGCCCGCGCCCAACGACCGAGAGCGCACTCAGTGGTACTTTCAACGTTACGCGGCACACCTGCCGGCGGCTGGCGAGATCGTGCTGTTCGACCGCAGCTGGTACAACCGCGCCGGGGTGGAAAAGGTGATGGGCTTTTGTACGGACGATGAGTACGAAGAGTTCTTCAGAACCGTGCCAGAGTTCGAAAAAATGCTGGCCCGCTCCGGGATTCAGCTCATCAAGTACTGGTTCAGTATTTCAGACCAGGAGCAGCACCAGCGCTTTCTGGCGCGAATCCACGACCCGCTCAAGCAGTGGAAGCTCAGCCCCATGGACCTGGAAAGCCGCCGCCGCTGGGAACAGTACACCAAGGTCAAAGAGGTGATGCTGGAGCGCACCCACATTCCCGAGTCGCCCTGGTGGGTGGTGCAGGCCAATGACAAAAAGAAAGCCAGGCTGAACTGCATCGCACACCTGCTGGACCAAATGCCTTACGAGGAAGTGGCGCGAACCGCCATCACCCTGCCCGAGCGCGAGCGCCACGAAGACTATGTCCGCCAGGATGTACCCGCCGAATTGCGGGTCCCTGAGCGCTATTGAGTCCTCTGAGCACTCCTCTTTGCCGCGCAAGCAGTGATGGTGGACGGGTGGTGACTGGCGTGCAGGTGCCCCGCAACCGTAACAGGTCGGTAACCAATGCAACGCATAATTGAAACCAAATTACAGACGGCACGCCCCCGGTGTGCCCACACCACCACCCGGAGACCCTGTCATGCCCCGCGCAACCAAAATTGTGGCCACCCTTGGCCCCGCCTCCAACACCCCTGAGATTCTGGAGGCCATGATCCGCGCCGGGGTCAACGTGGTGCGCCTGAACTTTTCCCACGGCACAGCCCAGGACCACATAGACCGCGCCAACATGGTGCGCGACGCCGCACACCGGGCCGGCACCGAGGTGGCCATCATGGCCGACCTGCAGGGCCCCAAAATCCGGGTGGGCAAATTTGCCAGCGGCAAGGTGATGCTGGAAAACGGCGCTGCATTCGTGCTCGATGCATCACGCACCGAGCCTGGCGATCTCGCCGGTGTGGGGCTCGACTACAAAGAGCTGCCCCGAGACGTCAAGCCCGGCGACACGCTGCTGCTCAACGACGGCCTCATCGTGCTCAAGGTCGATGCGGTGCGGGGTGCGGCTGTGCACACCACAGTGGTGATGGGCGGGGAGTTGTCCAACAACAAAGGCATCAACAAACAGGGCGGCGGGCTGACGGCCCCGGCCCTGACGGCCAAAGACATGGACGACATCCGCACCGCCATGGCCCTGAAGGCGGACTACGTGGCCGTGAGTTTCCCCAAAACCGCCACAGACATGGAGCTGGCCCGCCAGCTGTGCAACGTCGCCTGCATCGACGGCCACCGCCCCGGACTGATTGCCAAGATTGAACGGGCCGAGGCCATCCCCGAGCTGGAAAACATCTTGCGCGCCAGCGACGGCATCATGGTGGCGCGCGGCGACCTGGCTGTGGAGGTGGGCAATGCCGCAGTGCCTGGGCTGCAAAAGCGCATGATCAAACTCGCCCGCGAGCACGACAAGGTGGCCATCACCGCCACGCAGATGATGGAAAGCATGATTCTGGCCCCCGTTCCCACCCGTGCCGAGGTGAGCGACGTGGCCAATGCCGTACTGGACGGCACAGATGCCGTCATGCTCAGCGCCGAGACCGCCGCAGGCAAGTTTCCGCTCGAAACCGTGAAGGAAATGGCCAACATCTGCCTGGTGGCCGAGCAGGCCAGCGACCGCAACCTGGACGCTTCGTTCGTGGGCAAAACCTTCAACCGCATCGACCAGTCCATTGCCATGGGCGCGCTGTTCACGGCCTACCACCTGGGTGCCAAGGCCATTGTGGCGTTGACGGAGTCGGGCTCAACCGCCCTGTGGATGAGCCGCCACAACGTGGGCATGCCTATTTATGCCCTGACCGGCTCACTGGCCAGCCAGCGAAAAATGACCCTGTACCGCAACGTGCGTCCACTGCTGACCGACACCCACACCGACCGCGACACCGCACTGGCCCAGGCCGAAACCAGCCTGAAACAGGCCGGTCGCATCCAGACTGGCGACCTCTACGCCATCACCTGCGGCGAGCCCATGGGTGCCCCCGGCGGCACCAACATGCTGAAAATCTGCCAAGCCCAATGAAGCCCCCCCCGCCCGGGGGAAGCGGCCAGGGCACGGGGGCATCCAATTGACCTCGCCCCCACCGGAACTGACCATGCACCGCACCCTCCTGCGCACCTCTCTGACTGGCGCCACGGTTACCCTGGTGGCGTGCGCCGCACTCGGTGTGCTCATGGCGCTGGCTGCCCCCATGGTGCACGCCCAGCCTGCAGTGGGGGTGCTGGATGCCCCGCCGGTCAACACCTACGACAGCCAGGGCCTGCTGCGGGAGCAGGTGGAACAAACCCGCAGCCGCCGGGTGGAGCGGGTGTTTTTTGGCACCGGCGTCATGCAGCGCGAAACCGTGTACGCCATGAACGGCGAGCAGGCAGTGCGCGAGCGTGAGGTGGTGTTTGCCCCCACGGGCGTCATGCTCAGGGAGCAGCGCTGGGTGGGCGGGGAACTGTCGCTGGACAACGAATTTCTGGCCTCAGGCGTGATGCGCAGCAAACGCGAATACACCGGCCTGGGCCCCACGCGCGAACTGCGGGTACAAACTTTTTACTCCTCGGGTGTGCTGGCCACCGAAGAGCGGTACGCAGCCCCCAGCGGCTCCAGCCAGCTGACCCCCATTGGGGTGCAACGAACCCACGACAGCAGCGGGCGTCTCCTGCAAGAAAGCACCCACGACCTGCAAGGTCGGCTGGTGTCACAGCGGCAGCGATCGACCCAAGGCGACGGACTGCTTCCGGTGACACCCAACCCGCGCTGATCACACCAGCCCGGCCTGCGCTCCGCAGCGCAGGAAATTTCGTCGCTAGGGCTTCGCAGGGTGGACACAAGCAGCATCTAAAATCCGGTCCATTGCGTCAGTTACCAACCGGTTACCAACTCTCTGGGAGAAACTTTATGGCCCTTGTTTCCATGCGCGAACTGCTCGACCATGCCGCCGTCAACGGCTATGGCATTCCGGCATTCAATGTCAACAACCTGGAGCAGGTGCAGGCCGTGATGGCCGCTGCGGACGAGGTGGGCGCACCCGTCATCCTCCAAGCCAGCGCAGGCGCACGCAAGTACGCGGGCGAGCACTTCATCAAGTACCTGATCCAGGCCGCCTGTGAGGCCTACCCCCACATTCCGCTGGTGATGCACCAGGACCACGGCACCAGCCCCGAAATTTGCCAGGGTGCGCTGAACCTGGGCTTTGGCTCGGTGATGATGGACGGCTCGCTGATGTCGGATGGCAAGACCCCTTCATCTTTCGAGTACAACGTGGATGTCACCCAGAAAGTGGTGGCCATGGCGCACAAAATCGGCGCGACCGTGGAGGGCGAGCTGGGCTGCCTGGGCAACCTCGAAACCGGTGATGCTGGTGAAGAAGACGGCGTGGGCGCTGAAGGCAAGCTGGACCACAGCCAGATGCTGACCGACCCCGAAGAAGCGGCCCAGTTCGTGAAGGCCACGCAGCTCGATGCGCTGGCCATTGCCATCGGCACCAGCCACGGCGCCTACAAGTTCAGCCGCAAGCCCACCGGCGACATTCTGGCCATCTGGCGGGTGAAGGAAATCAACGCCCGCATCCCCAACACCCACCTGGTGATGCACGGCAGCTCCAGCGTGCCACAGGATCTGCTGGCCATCATCAACCAGTACGGCGGCAAGATGAAAGAAACCTACGGCGTGCCCGTGGAAGAAATCCAGGAAGCCATCAAGTTCGGCGTGCGCAAGATCAACATCGACACCGACATCCGCCTAGCCATGACAGGTGCGGTGCGCAAGTTCATGTTTGAAAACCCAGACAAGTTCGATGCCCGCGAATGGCTCAAACCCGCCCGCGAAGCTGCCAAGCAGATCTGCAAGCAGCGCTACCTGGAATTCGGCTGCGAAGGCCAGGGCTCCAAAATCAAGGGCGACAGCCTGAGCGTGATGGCCACCCGCTACGCCAACGGCGAACTGGCCCAGCTGGTCAAGTAAAGCTCCCCTGCGTCGGCCCAGCCCCGCGGTAGCAGGGCCGGTGTGGCGATAATTGGATCGCCGGTTGGCGTCCGCCCGGCCCGTTGCCTGAGCCCGCTCAGACCAACGGGTTTTTTTCGTCCTTCCATCTTCGCACCATGACGACCCACTCCATCCCCGTCCTGCACACCTCTGCCCTCACCTCACTGCCCCTGCTGGCCCGTGGCAAGGTGCGCGACAACTACGCAGTGGGCGATGACCGCATCCTGATGGTGGCCAGCGACCGCATCAGCGCCTTTGACGTGATCATGGGCGAACCCATTCCCGGCAAAGGCGAGCTGCTGACCCGAATGGCGCTGTTCTGGTTCGACAAACTGGGCCCCAACGGCCTGGCCATTTGCCCCATCCACCTGACCGGCGACGACCCCGAAAGTGTGGTCGCCCCCACCGAAGCGGCCCAGGTGCGTGGCCGATCCATGCTCGTCAAGCGCCTTCAGCCCATCCCCGTCGAGGCGGTGGTGCGCGGCTACCTGGCAGGCAGTGGCTGGCAGGAGTACCAGGCCAGCCGCAGCGTGTGCGGCGTGCCCTTGCCCGAAGGACTGACCAACGCCAGCCAGCTGCCCGAGCCCATCTACACCCCAGCGGCCAAGGCGGCCATGGGGGAACACGACGAAAACATCACCTTCGAGCGCACGGTCGAGATGATCGGGCTGGACCTGGCCACCCGCATCCGCGACATCAGCATCCGACTGTACGAAGCCGCCGCCGCCATTGCGCTGGCCAAGGGCATCATCATTGCCGATACCAAGTTCGAGTTTGGCCTGGACTCCGACGGCACCCTGGTGCTGATGGACGAGGTGCTGACACCCGACTCATCGCGCTATTGGCCCGCCGACAGCTACCAGGAAGGCATCAACCCGCCCAGCTACGACAAGCAGTTTCTGCGCGACTGGCTGGAGACAGCCACCATCGGCGGCACGCGCTGGGACAAAACCGCCCCCGCTCCCCACCTGCCGCGCGACATCATCGAGAAAACCGCCGCCAAGTACCAGGAAGCTTTGACACGGCTGGTGGGCTGACGGCCACAAGGCACCGTCGGAGCGTCAGAACCCGGCGGTGGCCTTGAACACCGCCACCCGGTTCAGTACCTGCGCGGTTTGCACCTGCAGCAGAGCCTGCTGGGCCGCAAACAGGCTGCGCTGGGCATCCAGTACCTCCAGCTGGCTGCTCACCCCCTGGCGCAACCGCAGCTCGGACAGGCGCAGGCGCTCGCTTTCGGCTGCCACCAGCGCCGACTGAGCGCGCAATTGCTCTGCCAGTGACGCCCGGCTGACCAGCGCATCGTTCACCTCTTTGAACGCGGTCTGAATGGCTTTTTCGTAGTGCGCCAGTGCCACATCGCGCGCGGCCTGCGCAGCGGCCAGATTGGCCTGGTTGGCACCGCCATCAAAAATGGGCAACAAAGCCTGGGGGGCCAAGGCCCAGCCCCAGGTGCCACCTTTGAACAACCCCGACAACTCGCTGCTGGCCGAACCCAGGCTGGCCGTGAGTGACACGCGGGGGAAAAACGCCGCACGGGCGGACCCCACGTTGGCATTGGCCGCCGCCAGCTGCTGCTCGGCGGCGCGCACGTCGGGCCGCGACAGCAGCACGCTGGACGGCACGCCCACCGCCACCTCGGCCAAGGCCTGGGCTGGGTCACCTGCAGGGCGCAGTTCAGCATCGGTCAGAGGCTGGTCCACCGGCTGGCCCACCAGCAGCGCCAGGGCGCTGCGGTCCAGCGCACGCTGGCGCTGCTGCTGCGTCAGTGCCACCTGGGCCGATGCGACCAGCGATTCGGCCTGGCGCAGCTCCAGCGCAGATGCGACGCCGTTGTCATGCCGCAGCCCAGTCAGGCGCAGCGCTTGCTGGCGGCTGTCCAGGGTTTGCTGCGTCAGCGCCAGCAGTGCCTCGGTGGTGTGCAGGTTGAGCCAGGCGGTGGCCACGCCCGCCACCAGGCTGAGTTGGGTGCTTTGCTGGGTTTGCTCCGCCGACAGGTACTGCGCCAGCGCGGCCTCTCTCAGGCTTTGCAGGCGGCCAAAAAAGTCCATTTCCCAGGCCATGATTTGCACACCCCCGGTCAGAGCGCTTTGGATGGGCTCGTTGGCCCCCACCGTCTGGCGGCTGCTGGTGAGGCCAACGTTGACGGTGGGCCAGCGGGATGCACCACGCCCTTCGGCCTGGGCGCGCAACTGGGCCACCTGCAAAGCGGCAATACGTGCATCGCGGTTATTGGCCAGGGCTTGGGCCACCAGGGCTTTCAGCGCGGGGTCGGCCACCACCGCTTCCCACGCCACGGGGCTGGCTAGGCTGGCGGTGCTTGCTGGCAGCTGGGCCAGCGGTGTGGGCCACGCCTCGGGCAGTGCCACCTCAGGCCGCTGCAGGGGCTGAAACTGCGAGCACCCGCTGACCACCAGCAGCGCCACGGCAGACAATAAATACCTTGAAGATAGCAAACAACTGTTATTTATCAAGCGCTGAGTGGCATTTTTATTCATAATTTTTACCCTCAGACTTCACCCCTGGACCCGCGGCCTCAGACGGGCTCGGCGCCTGCTGTCGGGCACCGCCCTTGAACACAGCCCGCACCACGACAAAAAAGACCGGCACAAACACCACGGCCAGCACCGTGCCGGTGATCATGCCGCCAATGACGCCGGTGCCGATGGCCCGCTGGCTGGCCGAGCCCGCCCCCGACGACAGCGCCAGCGGGAGCACGCCCATGGTGAACGCTAGCGAGGTCATGACGATGGGACGAAACCGCAACTGCGCCGCCTCCAGCGCGGCCGCCAGCGCCGTGCGGCCCTGGGCCTCCAGGTCTTTGGCGAACTCGATGATCAGGATGGCGTTCTTCGCCGACAGACCAATGATGGTGATCAGGCCCACCTGGAAGTACACGTCGTTGGCGTACCCGCGCATCAACGTGGCCAGCAACACACCCACCACGCCCAGCGGCACCACCAGAATCACCGCCAGCGGAATGGTCCAGCTCTCGTACAGCGCCGCTAGGCACAGAAACACCGCCAGGATGGCGAACGCATACACGATGGCGGCCTGCGCACCGGCGAGCTTTTCCTCGCGCGACAGGCCGGTCCACTCGAACCCCAGGCCCGGTGGCAACTGGCTGGCCAGGCGCTCCATTTCGGCCATGGCGTCCCCCGTGCTGTGACCGGGTGCCGCACTGCCACTGATGCGCATGGCCGGGTAGCCGTTGTAGCGCACGGTCTGCACCGGGCCCACCACCCAGCGCGTCGTGGCAAAGGCCGACAGGGGAACGGCCTGCCCTGAGGCGTTGGGCACGCTCAGGCGCAGCACGTCCTCGGGCTGCATGCGGGCGGGCGCATCGGCCTGCACCACCACACGCTGCAAGCGCCCGGCGTTGGGAAAGTCGTTCACGTACACCGAGCCCAGCGCGGTGGCCAGCGTACCGGCCACGGTGTCGTAGCCCACCCCAAGGGCAGCCAGCTTGTCGCGGTCAATGTCGATTTGCAGCTGGGAGGCATCTTCCAGGCCATCTGGTCGCACCTGGGCCAGCACAGGGCTCTTGAACGCCATGAACAGCAGCTGGTTGCGCGCGGCCAGCAGGGCATCGTGCCCCAGCCCGGCGCGGTCCTGAAGCCGGAAGCTGAAGCCCGACGCCGCGCCCAACTCGGGAATGGGCGGCGGACTGAGCGGAAAAATAAACGCATCCCGCACCCCCGATAAGGCCCCGAATGCGCGCCCGGCCACCGACTGGGCATCGCTGCCCGGGGCTTTGCGCTCGCTCCAGTCCTTGAGGGTGACAAACGCCAGCGCGGCGTTCTGGCCCTGACCCGAAAAGCTGAAGCCCAGCACGCCCACCATGCTCTGCACCTCGGGCTGCTTGAGCATGAACCCCTCAACCTGCTCGATCACGGCCTGCGTGCGCTCCAGCGTGGCCCCCGGGGGCAGTTGCACGTTCACCAGCAGCGTACCCTGGTCTTCGTTCGGCAGAAAGGACGCGGGCAAGCGCTGGTACACCAGCACCGCCGCAGCGACGATGGCACCGTACACCACCAGGCTGCGCCCGGCGCGGGGCAGCATGCGAGACAGTCCGCTGGCATAGCCCGTGGTCAGGCGGGCAAAGCCCCGGTTGAACCCTCCCAGCAGCCCCGCCGTGGCCATGCCATGCCCGCCCTTCACGGGGCGCAGCAACGACGCGCACAGCGCGGGCGTGAGGGACAAGGCAAAAAACGCCGAGAACGCAATGGACACCCCCATCACCGCTGCAAACTGGCGGTAGATGTTGCCCACCGCGCCGCTGAAGAACGCCAGCGGCACAAACACCGAAATCAGCACCACCGTGATGCCGACAATCGCCCCTGAAATCTGCCCCATGGCCTTGTGGGTGGCGTCGCGCGGTGACAGCCCCTCCTCGGCCATGATGCGTTCGACGTTTTCAACCACCACAATGGCATCGTCCACCACGATCCCGATCACCAGCACCATGCCGAACATGGTCAGGACGTTGATGGAAAAGCCCATGGCCAGCAACGTGGCAAACGTCCCCAGCAAGGCAATGGGCACCACGATGGTCGGAATGACCGTGTAGCGCCAGTTCTGCAAAAACAGGAGCATGACCAGAAACACCAGCGCCACGGCCTCCACCAGCGTCATGGCCACTTGCTGGATGGAAATCTTCACAAAACGCGAGCTGTCGTAGGGAATGGCCCAGCTCATGCCCTGTGGGAAGAATTTCTCCAGTTCGGCCATGCGCTCGCGCACCGCGCTCGCCGTGGCCAGGGCATTGCCACTGGGCGAGAGCTGAATGCCAATGCCAGTGGAGGGCTGGCCGTTCAGGCGCGCACTGGTGGCATACACCTGGCCACCCAGCTCGATGCGGGCCACGTCACCCAAACGCACCGTGGACCCATCGGGTTTGGCCCGCACGATGAGGCGAGCAAACTCGTCCACCGAGGACAACTGGCCCTTGACCACCACCGTGGCCGCAATGCCCTGGCCCGCCACATTGGGCAGGCTGCCAATTTCCCCGGCGGAAACCTGGGTGTTCTGTGCCCGGATGGCGGCCACCACATCGCCACTGCTCAGGCCGTAGCCTTGCAGCTTAGCAGGGTCAATCCACACCCGCATGGCGCGCTCGGTGCCAAACAACTGCGCCTGGCCGACGCCCGGCAGGCGCTGCAGCTCGGGCAACACATTGCGCGAGGCGTAGTCGCCAAGGGCCACCGGGTTCCAGGCGGGATCGCTGGACGACAGGATGGCGAACAGCAAGAAGTTGGAGCGGGCTTTGTCCACCCGCACGCCTTGCTGCGTCACGCTGGAAGGCAGGCGCGGCGTGGCACGACCCAGGCGGTTTTGCACATCCACCTGCGCCAGGTCGGCATTGGTGCCAGGCTCGAAACTCAGGGTCAGGGTACCGGACCCGTTGGCCTGCGACACCGACTCCATGTAAATGAGACCGGGAGAGCCATTCATCTCCCGCTCGATGACGGACAGCACACTGTCCTCCAGCGTCTGGGCCGAGGCACCGGGGTAAAACGCCGTGACGACGATGGAAGGTGGAGCCACGGGCGGGTACTGGGCCACCGGCAATTGGGTGATAGAAACCAGGCCCAGCACCGTGACGAACAGCGCAATCACCCACGCAAAGATGGGGCGGTCAATGAAGAACTTGGCCATGCAGCAACCCCTTACTTGGCAGCGGGGGCGGGGTCGGCGGCAGGCCTGGCGGTGGAGCCCGGCGCTTGCCACGGCACGGGCTTGACCGGCGCATCACCACGCAGCTTCTGGAAGCCGTCCACCATCACCTGATCACCGGCGTTGAGGCCACCCAGCACCACCCAGCGACCCTCCTGCTGGCGACCCAGCTGAACGGGTCGGGGACTGACCTTGCCCTCTGTGCTGACCACCAGCACCGAGTCGCCCTGCGGCGTGCGAATGACCGCCTGCTGCGGCAGCGCCACCGCAGAGGCCGCCTGTGCCTGGGCCAGCCGCACCCTCACGTACAGCCCCGGCAACAAGCGGCCACCAGGGTTGGGCACCTCGGCGCGCAGCGTCACCTGGCCGCTGGTGTTGTCCACCGTCAACTCAGTGAACAGCAGCTTGCCCGTGGGGCCATGCACAGTGCCATCGTCCAGCACCACCTTCACGGCGGCCCCCGCGCCACTGCGGGCCAGCTGCCCCGACTCCAGGGCCTGAGCCAGCTTCATGGCCTCGCTGGCAGACTGGGTGAAATTGACGTAGAGCGGGTCCACCTGCTGAATGACGGCCAGCGCCGACGCATCGCCCTGGCCCACCAGCGCGCCCTCGGTCACCATGGAGCGGCCAATGCGCCCCGCAATGGGGGCCACCACATCGGCGTAGCCCCGGTTGATGGTGGCCGTCTGCACGGCGGCGCGCGCCAGGGCCACATCGGCCTCGGCCTGCTTCACCGCCAGGCCCGCATTGACAAACTCCTGCTGGCTCACGGCCTTGTCGGCCATCAGAGGGCGGTAACGCTCCAGCAGGGCGTTGGCCTGCGCCAGCACGGCCTCGGCCTTGGCCTGCTGGGCGCGGCTGCTGGCCAGCGCGGCGTCGTAAGGGGCGGCGTCAATGCGGTACAGCAACTGCCCGGCCTTGACCTGGCTGCCCTCCCGGAACACCTGCTGCTGAACAATGCCCGCAGCCCGGGCACGCACCTGGGCGACCCGCGAGGCTTCCAGCCGACCGGGCAACTCAGCCACCAAGTCCAGCGCGCCGGGCTGCACGGTGACCACGCCCACCTCTGCCAGCGGCATGGCAGGAGCCGCTGGCTTGGGTGCCGAAGCCTCATTGCCACCACCGCAGGCGGCCAGCCCCAACACCCCACAAACCAGCCACCAGCGGGCCGCCTGCCCCGATCTGCGCGCCCACTGGGGCAGCTCTGTGCGGCCAACGAGGGCTTGGGGGACACATTCCGGACGGCGTGGGTGGTGGCGCATGGCATTCCTGTCGCAGTGGTTGAAACTGACACGCCAAAAAACGGACGTGCAAACAACGCGAAGGCAACAATATACATTCGCTGATGGACGCCTTGCTGCGGCGCAACAATTGCCCCTTTGTCACATCCCTTTGCCACGACCGAACTGGAGCCGACACTTCATGACCGACGACCACGGCACCGACCTGATCGAGCAACAGATCGCTCAAGGGCAGTTTTTTCTGGCTTACGACACCTACCGCATGGCCAGGGACGCAGGGGCAAACACCTTGCGCACCACCTTGCTCGGCAGCCTGGCCCTGCTGCGCAGCGGCGCGGTCGAAGAGGCGCGCCGGGTGCTGTTGCCACTGTGGCCCCGGCTGGAGTCGCGCAGCCTGCGCCGGGAGCGCGTGGCAGCGGCCTTCCGGGAGGCGGTGCACCACACCCTGAGGGCTGACCACGTGCGCCACGCCCCCAACCTGAATCAGGCCATGGACCAATGGCTGACCGAGCTGGAGCGCACACAGCACGCCGAGGCGGACCGGGAAGGCGCGGAGTCGCCCAAGGTACTGCGGCTGGTCAGCGAGGTGCAGTTGGAAATCTGGCTGCGCCTGCGCAACCCCTCGGACCTGTCGCAGGCACTGCGCGCCGCCCAGCAGGTCGCCGACCTCACGGGCGAGCTGCCCGACCAGTTGCAAGCCGCCCGCCTGGCCGCGCTGAACCATGACCCGGCCCGGGCCCGGCAACTGGCCACCGCCGTCGCTCGGCAACTGGCCCAACTGAGTCCCCTGGGCGTGGGTGATTCGTCCCCGGCACACTTTCAGCGCATGGCCGACCAGATTGAGGTAGCCGTGCTGTTGGAGCAACCCGGCGACTTGACCCAGCCGCTGCAGTTGGCTGCATCCATGCGCCCGCGCCACCTCCCGTCGGTCGTGGCTCTGCTCAGAAAAATGGACATGCTGGACCGCGCCGGGCTGGCCCTGGCCGCACAGGTGCGGGATGCCATTCGTCCGCCCTCGCTGGTGGTGTTCGCCGGTCAGGCGCTGGACGCACCGGACGCGCAGTCGGCATGCTTTCCACCCGGGCTGGAACCCGAGGTGGCGAAGTCCATCGCAGCCCAGCTCGACGCCATTGGTGCAGAGGTGGGTTTTTGTTCGGCCAGTTCAGGCAGCGAACTGCTGTTTGTGGAGGCCATGCTGGACCGTGGTGCCGAGGTGCACCTGTTTTTGCCCTTCAGCGAAGCCGACTTCATCCGCCACCGCGTGGCCTTTGCCGGTGGCCGCTGGGAGCGGCGGTTTCACAGCGCCTGCAAGCTGGCCACCAGCATCACCTACGCCACCGAAGAAGCGTTTTTGGGCCACGACGCGCTGCTGCGCTTCAACAACCACCTCATCCAGGGCATGGCCCGCGCTCAGGCGCAACTCCAGCTGACACAACCCCACCTGGTGGTGGTGTGGGACTACGCGGCCGACAGTGGCGCAGGCAGCGCCGCCGATTTCATGGACAACTGGCCCGACATAGGCAGCCTGCACCTGATCGACCTTGACGAGTTGCGCCCGCAGTCACCCCTGCTCGAACCCACCACCGCCACAGAGTTGGCCGCAGCGGCTGCCCGGGCGACACGCCCATTGGTGCCACCGCTGCTGCCCCTGCGGCACATCCGCACCATGCTGTTTGCCGACATCGTGGGCTACAGCAAACTGAAGGAACAAGACCTGCCGCTGCTGTGGCGCTGTCTGGAAGGCGTCAAGTCGCACCTGACGGCCTCTGGGGCAGAGTTGCGCCTGATAGAGAGCTGGGGCGATGCCATTTATGCCGTCATGGACAACAGCCTGGACATGGCCACGTATGCGCTGACTCTGATCGATGCGGTGGCAGCCATCGGCACAGCCAATGGTCAGCTGTCGCAACCGTTGCAGGTGCGCATCGGCTTGCACGCAGGCCCGGTGTTTGAGGGGGTACACCCACTGACCGGGCGACCCATCGTGTACGGCAGCCATGTGAGCCGCGCGGCGCGCATAGAACCAGTGGCGCTACCCGGCCATGCCTATGCCTCGCAGCAGTTTGTGGCCATGCTGCTCGCCGAAGAAAGTGCCCAGGCACACAAAGCGCAGATGACAGGCCAAAACCACCACCGCCGCTTCGACTGCGAGTACCTGGGCATGCTGTCACTGGCCAAAAACTACGGCCGCCAGCAGGTGTACCACCTGCGCAAGGCGACCTGAGTCGGGCACACCAGGCTCAGAGAAACTTCTTCTCAATGTCGGTGGACGATGCCACGCCCACCGTGTCGTAGTGCTGGGCGATGAACTCTTCGGCCTTGGCGCGGCCCAGCTCGAACAGCCCGGTGATGTAGGTGCGGTCCAGGTTGGCCTGGCTGGACGCGCCAAGTTTGTTCATGGTGTCTTCGGCGTCGATGGTGTGGATGAACGCCTCTTTGAGGCGACCGCCGTCGTCAAAGCCTTTTTGCACCAGTCCGTTGATGAAGTGCACCACCCGCATCTCGCGCATCAGGCTGGAGTTGAAGCTCAGGCCATTGATGCGGTCAAAAATGGCGGTGGCGCTCTTGGGCAGTTCAGCCAGGCCAATGGGCGTGATCTGCACGATCATCACGTCGCGGCATTCGCACTCGTAAAAAATCGGGAAGATGGGCGGGTTACCCATGTAGCCGCCGTCCCAGTAAAACTCGCCGTCAATTTCCACCGCCTGGTACATGAAGGGCAGGCAGGCAGAGGCCAGCACGGCCTTGACCGACAGCTCGTCGCCCGAGAACACCTTGACGCGGCCATTCATCACGTTGGTGGCGCACAAAAACAGCTTGGGGCCGGTGTCTTTGAGCTCGATCAGCGTGTCAAAGTCCACCACATGCTCGATGGTGGGCTGTATGGGGTTGATCCCCATGGGATTGAGCTGGTAGGGCGACATCACGCGGGTCAGTGCGTCACCCATGGCAAACGCGGGTGAGTACTTCATGTTGCCGTCGCCAATCATGCGGTCGATCAGGGACGGCCACGGCGCAAAAGCCGCCGTTTTCACCATCAGGTCCCAGTAGCTCTTCAGGCATTCGCGGGCCTTCTCGGGGCCGCCGACTTTCAGTCCATACGCCAGCGTGACGGCATTCATGGCGCCGGCACTGGTACCCACAATGCCGTCGAAATCGAAGCAGTCTTCTTCCAGCAGGCGGTCCAGTACCCCCCAGGTGAAGGCACCGTGCGAGCCCCCGCCCTGGAGCGCGAGGTTGAGTTTTTTGCGCGCAGCGCGCGGGCTTGGGGATTTGATTTTGGCCATGAGGGTGTCCTTGCGTCAAAAAAAGGTCACAACCAGAGCGTCGCTGCCGTGGACCTGCTGAACCTCAAGCAAGTATCGCACCCGCCCATGACAATTCTCCCGCTCCGTCACCCCTTCAGGGGCGGTCCGGCGTCAGCTCAGCACCACACTCGACAAGCGGCGGCGGTAGGTGGCTACGGTGGGGTCTTCGGGGGGGATCTGGCCTTCGGCCACCTTGGGCTTGGGCGGCTCGATGATGTCCAGAATAGCGACGTAGGTTTTGCGCGCCAGGTCGCTGTTCCAGGTTTTGTCGCGCATCAGGATTTCGAGCAGTTCGTCCATCGCATCGGTCCAGCGCTGCTCGGCCATGCGCAGTTGCACGATGCCGAAACGGGCATCGAAGTCGCGTTTGCTGGCGGTAATTTTTGAAAGAAATTCGGCCTCAGCGCTTGGCTGGTCTGCATGGTATGCTACAGCATCCAGCGCCTTGATCCAGTGGTTCAGTGAGTCCAGTTTGCGCACACCGGCGGCTTTGGCAATGACCGGGGCAAACGCCACTTTGGCCTCGTCTTCCAGGCCTTGTTGCAGCAGCAGCTTGACCAGGTCAAAGCGGACGTCATCGTTCTCGGGGTCGGTGTCCACCGCCTGTTGCAGCTTGGCCAGAGCGGTTTCCACATCGCCATCGTCCAGCGCCTGCAGGGCTTCCTCTTCCTCGGCCTGAGCCTCCAGCTCGTTTTCGGCAGGCAGGTGTTTGTCCAGAAACGCTTTCACCTGGCCCTCGGGCAACGCGCCCATAAAGCCGTCCACCGGTTTGCCGCCCACCATCAGCACACAGGTGGGGATGCTGCGGATGCCAAAGGCACCAGCCAGCTCCTGCTCGTCGTCGGAGTTGATCTTGACCAGCTTGAAGCGGCCGTTGTACGCGGCTTCCACCTTTTCCAGCACAGGTCCGAGCGATTTGCAGGGGCCGCACCAGGGGGCCCAAAAGTCCACCAGCACTGGGGTGGTCATGGAGGCTTCAACCACCTCGGCTTCAAAATTGGCAACGGTCACATCGATCATGGGAAGGCACCTGGCTGTGGAGAAGAAAGGACGGGAAAAAACGAGGCAAAAAGTAGAATCTCGACTTTACCGGAAGCCGCTCCCTCGCCGCTCAGCCGCCACCCACACCGGGCCACACCGCCCCCGCACCCGCATGACCGAACACGCCACCCCCTCACCGACCGCCACACCCATCCAGATCGGGGTGGTCATGGGTTCCAACAGCGACTGGGACACCATGCAACACGCGGTGGACATCCTGACCCAGTTCGGTATTGCCCACGAAGCCCGCGTCGTGTCGGCCCACCGCATGCCCGACGACCTGTTTGCCTACGCCGACAGCGCCGGGCCACGCGGCCTCGCCGCCATCATTGCCGGTGCGGGCGGTGCTGCGCACCTGCCGGGCATGCTGGCCGCCAAAACCACGGTGCCCGTGCTGGGTGTGCCCGTGGCCAGCCGCCACCTGCAAGGCGTGGACTCGCTGCACAGCATCGTGCAAATGCCCAAGGGCATTCCGGTGGCCACGTTTGCCATTGGCACCGCCGGGGCGGCCAACGCTGCGCTCTTTGCCGTGGCCATGCTGGCTGTGAACGACCCGGCGCTGCAGGCGCGTTTGCAAGCCTTTCGGGCAGCGCAAACCGAGGTGGCCCGGGCCATGACGCTGCCCCCCACCAAGGCATGACCACAGGTACCCACACCGACATGACCCTCAAACACACACTGTTGCTGCCCGGCACCACCAGCGCCCAAGGCGGCCAGATCACCCTGGGCGTGATGGGCGGCGGCCAGTTGGGCCGCATGTTTGTGCATGCCGCTCAGGCCATGGGCTACTTCACCGCCGTGCTCGACCCCGATCCGGCCAGCCCCGCCGGGCGGGTGAGCCACTTCCACATCCAAACGGCCTATGGCGACGAGCAGGGCCTGGCCCAGCTCATGCAGCGCTGTGACGCCATCACCACCGAGTTTGAAAACGTGCCCGCCCCTGCGCTGGTGACCCTGGGTGCGCACCGCCCCGTGGCCCCCGGCGCCCACGCCGTGGCCGTGGCACAAGACCGGGTGAAAGAAAAGGCCCTGTTCGTGGCCTGTGCGGCCGACAGCGGGGTGAACCCCGCGCCCTATGCCGCCATCACCACCCCCGAACTGCTGGCCGCCGTGCCCGCCAGCCTGCTGCCCGGCATCCTGAAAACCAGCACCCTGGGCTACGACGGCAAAGGCCAGGTGCGGGTGACCACCCGCGAGGAACTGGCCGCTGCCTGGGACCAACTGGGCCGCGTGCCCTGCGTGCTGGAACAGATGCTGCCGCTGGTGGCAGAGTGCTCGGTCATCGTGGCGCGCGGAGCCGACGGCACGTGTGTGCACTTTCCCGTGCAGCGCAACCTGCACCGCGACGGCATTTTGGCCGCGACCGAGGTTTACGAAGAAAATATGCCTCCAGCGCTTGCCAGTAAAGCGATAGAAGCTGCGAAATTCATTGCAAGCCACCTGCACTACGTGGGCGTGTTGTGCGTGGAGTTTTTTGTGGTGCACGACGGCAGCGCCGACGGCGCGCTGGTGGTGAACGAAATGGCGCCCCGCCCCCACAACAGCGGGCACTACACACAAAACGCCTGCAGCCTGTCGCAGTTTGACCTGCAGGTGCGCGCCATGGCCGGGCTGCCCCTGGTGCAGCCGCGCCAGCACAGCCCTGCCGTCATGCTCAACCTGCTGGGCGACCTGTGGTTTGCCGCCGATGGCAGCGACCGTTCACCCGCCTGGGACGCGGTGCTGGCCTTGCCCGGTACACACCTGCACCTGTACGGCAAGCTGGAAGCCCGCCGGGGCCGCAAGATGGGCCACCTGAACATCACCGCCGCCACGCCCGCCCAGGCCCGCAGCACCGCGCTGCAAGCCTGCGAGTTGCTGGGCCTGCCAGCGTTCTGAGCCAGCCGGGGGCGAGGCGCTCTGCCTGCGCCACGCCCCTGTACAACGCCCCTGTACAACGCCCTTGCCAGCGCCCACCACCCTGCCGACCCCACCCACCATGCCCCGTTTGCTTGCGCCCCACAGCGCCCACCCCGGTGCGGACGACCTCGCCGTGCAAGCCGCTGCGGCGCAGTTGGCGCGTGGGGCGCTGCTGGGCCTGCCCACCGAAACGGTGTACGGGTTGGCGGCTGATGCCACCCAGGCCAACGCAGTGCAGCGCATTTTTGTGGCCAAAGGCCGCCCGACCGACCACCCGCTGATCGTCCACCTGCCCGTCCGGTGGGAGGCCGGGGTGGCGCATTTCGCTGCCGAGGTGCCTGCGTTTGCCCGGGCGCTGATGCGGGCATTCTGGCCGGGGCCGCTCACCGTCATCCTGCCGCGCCAGCCCGGTGTGGCCGCTGCGGCTGCGGGCGGCCAGGCGTCGGTGGGGCTGCGTTGCCCCGCCCACCCGGTGGCCCAGGCCGTGTTGCAAGCCGCCCAGGCCCAGGGGGTGATGGGCGTGGCCGCGCCCAGTGCCAACCGCTTTGGTCGCGTCAGCCCCACCACCGCCCAGCATGTGGTGAACGAGTTTGATGCGCTCAGTGGTGACGAACTGCTGGTGCTGGACGGCGGGGCCTGCGCGGTGGGCATTGAGTCCACCATCATCGACGCCACTCGGGGCCACCCCGTGCTGCTGCGCCCCGGCATGCTGACCCCCGCCCAACTCGAAGCCGCCTGCGGCCAGCCCCTGCGCCTGCCCCACGAAGTGGACAGCCAACCCGCGCCGCGTGCCTCGGGCACGCTGGAGTCGCACTACGCACCCCGTGCCCGGGTGCGGCTTATGCCCGAGCACCAACTTCACCAAGCCCTGGACCAGGCAACCTCCACCCTGCGGCCAGGCAAGGTGGCGGTGTATGCCACACAGCGCCCCGCCCAGCCAGAGCTGCTGTGGCGGCCCATGCCCACACACGCCGCCGACTGCGCCCGGGAGCTGTTCGCTGTGCTGCGCGAGCTTGACGACCAGGGGGTGGACACCATTTGGGTCCAATCCCCGCCCGGCACCCCCGACTGGCAAGGCGTGAGCGACCGTCTGCTGCGGGCCGCTGCCTGACGCCCAGCCACCCGCGGGCGCGGCCACGTTGGCCAAAGCCATAAGATAGCGCCTTTGCCGATGTTCTCAGCGGTTGGCCCCGTGGGCCGCCCATTTGCCCTCTGGAGCCGTTTTCATGTCCGTTCACACACACCCGCTTGACCCACGTCCCGCACCGCTGACCCGGCGCTCCCTGCTGCGTGCCGGTGCGGCCTGCAGCCTGGGGGCTGCGGTGGGGGCGTCTGCTCTGCTGTCGGCCTGTGGCTCGGGCGACATCGTGTCGGCCCTCAGCCCCACCCGCTTCATCTCGTTTGGCGACGGGCTCAGCGATGTGGGCCAGGGCGGCAACCGCTACACCGTCAACGACGGCACGGTCAACATCTGGTCGGCCAAACTGGCCAGCCGCTATGGCCTCAGCCTGAGCGCGGCATCAGCCGGTGGACTGGGTTTTGCCCAGGGGCATGCGGCAGGCCAGGCCTTACCGCTCACCGTGGCCCAGCAGATAGACGCGTTTCTGGCCAAACCACACACCTTCACCGCCACCGATGTGGTGCTGATCAACCTGCCCATGACCGACGTACTGACGCCGCTGGCGGCGGTGAAGGCGGGTACCTTGAGTGACAGCGCCGCTCTGGCGCAAATCGACGCGGCAGGCCGTGCCCATGCCGGGCAGGTGCGGCGACTGGTGGCGGCCGGGGCCAAGTACGTGGTGGTCACCGGGGTGTACGACCTGGGCAAGTCCCCCTGGGCCATTGCCCAGAACCAGGTGGGCCTGTTCACCACAGCCTCCACCACACTCAACGATGCGTTCAAAACCGATGGGGTGAACCTGGGTGCCAACCTGCTGTACGTGGACGCTGCATTTCTGGTCAACCGCAACGTGCTGACCGGCGGAACCTACGGCTTTGTGGTGATTGACAAGGCCGTGTGCACCACCACCAACGCACTGGACTGCACGCCGCAAACCCTGGTCAGCGGTGCCACGGCGTCGCAGTATGTGTTTGCCGATGCCATCCACCTCTCGCCCGCTTGCCAGCAGCAGCTGGGCGACTACGCCTACGACCAGCTGCGCGGCCGCTGGTGACCTGAACGGGCGGCACACCACCCGCCGCCCAGCGCTGAGCGCCCACCATCAGGGGCGGGTTGCGGCCCACTCCAGCACAGCGTCCAGCACCGCACGGCCACGCGTGGCCTCGGGGTGGTTGACGATGACCACCACCGCCCGTTGCTGTCCGCCCGGCCCGCTGACATACCCCGCCACCGACACCACGTCTCGCAGCGAGCCGGTTTTGATGCGGGCATTGCCCAGCGCCTGCTTCAGGATGCCGCGCTCACCCATGCGCGCCGCCGTGCCGTTCACCCCCGCCACCGGCAGCGACTGCAGCCAGGCAGCTCCGTCCGGGTGTTGCAGCGCATGGCGCAACAGCGCCAGCAGCGACTCGGCGGTGATGCGCTCGTCGCGCGAGAGTCCGGACCCATTGACCAGCACCGGCGCGGGCCAACGGGCACCCAGGCGGGCATGCCACCACTGGGCCAGGCGCTCGCGGGCACCCCCGGGAGTGGCGGGGGTCACCAACGGCCCCGCGCCACTCCCCCCAACGGAAGCAGGCGGCAGGCGCCCCAGGGTCAAAAACACCTGCTGGGCCATGACGTTGTTGCTGAAATGGTTCACGTCGGTCACGATGTCGCTCAAAGGCAGGGACCATGCCTCGTGCAGCAGACGGGCATGGGCCGGCACGGCGCCCAGGCGCACCTCACCGGTCAGCATCCCACCCACCGAACGCCACAGCCCCTCCAGCGCCCGGGGGGCAAACTGCTCGGGGGCCACATAGGCCACCGGCCAACTCCGTTCTCCGCAGCGCAGCGGGTAGCTGCCAGAAAGCTGCACCCGGTTGGGGTCGTCAAAGCGGGCCTGCAGGCCGCTGCGCCAGTCGGCGCAGGGGCCGCGTGTCAGCGGCACGGTGGCATCCACCTGCACGCCGGCCAGCGGCGGCTCGAAAGTCACTCGGGCCACGCCCGCCTGGGCATCGGGCACCAGGCCCAGCACCAGCGACTTGAAGTTGACCAGCAAGGCCTCGGGCGTGGCGTTGTAGGGGCGCAGGTACTCCCCATCAAAGGCCCCTGGGTCCACCCGGGGGAGCGCAAACGCCCCCTGGTCCAGCACCAGATCGCCACGCACCACCGCCACGCCCTGAGCCTGCACGGCGGCCAGCGCTTCCACAATGCGCTCCATCACCCACTTGGGATCACCCCCACCCTGGATGTAGAGGTTGCCGCGCAGCACCCCGTCGGCCACCGGGCCATCGGCATAGAAACCGGTGCGCCAGCGAAAATCGGGGCCCAGCAGGTCCACCGCCGCATAGGTGGTAACCATCTTGATGACCGAGGCTGGGTTGACCGGCTCACTCGCCCGCACGCTGACCAGCGGCGCACCGCTGCCCCGGGCGGGGGCCACCAGAACGGTGAAGGCATCGGCGGGCAGACCGGAACGGGACACCGCCGCTTGCACACTGGGGGGCAGCGGCTGGGCCCGGGCGGGCAGCACGCAGAGGGCGGCTGCAGCCGCCGCCAGGGCGCAGGCCCGTCGAATGGCTGCGGTGGGCCGAACACCGCTACGATTCCAAGCTTTCAACACGGGCAGAAGTGCAAACATGGACACAGGCAAAAACACAGGCATCGGGGGCGTACTCGTCGGTGTGTGGGGGGCATTGGCATGGGCGGCCACCGCGTGGGGCACGGTGGCCGGTGCGGCCGGGCCAATTCCTACGGTGGAGCAGATTGTGCAAGCAGTCAGGCAGGCCTACCCCCAACCCCGCGCCCTGTGCAGCGGCGGCCCCGAGCTGGTGCGCAGCGCAGTGACCGAAGCCATGCCCGGTGTCGCGCTGACCAACGCCCAAACCAAGGGCGTGGCCGATGCCGCCACACAGCGTCTGCTGGCCTCATGCCGCTGACCCCCGCTGTGCAGCCCGGCGACGCGCCCCTGCGCCTGCTGGCGCTGGACACCAGCACCCACCGCCTGTCGGTGGCGGTGTCGCGACCCCACGCCGATGGCACCCAAGGCCTGTGGTGCCACAACGGCGAGGGCGGGGCCCTGGCATCCAGCGGACTGATCGCGGCCATTCTGAACCTGCTGAAGCAGGCCGACATCGCACTTCATGACCTTGACGCCCTGGTGTGGGGCCACGGGCCCGGTGCCTTCACCGGCCTGCGCACAGCGGCGGCGGTGGTGCAGGGCCTTGCCTACGGCACCCGCAGTGCCCGCCACCCCCAGGGCTTGCCGGTGCTGGGCATAGACACCCTGCTGGCGGTGGCCGAAGACGCGCGGCTGCAATGGGTGGCCGCCAGGGCCGATGGCCCCCTCAAGGTGACGGCGGTGCTCGATGCACGCATGGACGAGGTGTATGCGGCCACCTATACCTTTGCCCACGCCAACCGCCCAGTGGCCGTGCTGATGGCAGGCCCCTGGCTGCTCAAACCCGAGCAACTGGCCGGGCACCTGGGTGAGCCCCCGGGTTCGCACGCTGCCGATACGGAGCCCCACAGCATGTTGGCTGGCAACGCACTGGACCTGTACGGCCCCCGCTTGTCCACCACCGGCCTGGCGTCGCTGAGCGCCTGGCCCACCGCCGCTGCACTGCTGCGCCTGGCCCCTGGGCTGCTGGCGCAAGGCCTGGCCGGCCCCGCCGCAACCGCCCAGCCACTGTACGTGCGCGACAAGGTGGCCCAAACCACCGCCGAGCGGCTGCCACCCCGCCCGCCTGTGGCGGACACACCCACCACCGCCCCATGACCTCCATCGACGCTGCCAGCACCCCATCCAGTGCCTGCACCGGCGCGGACGCCTTGAACCAGTCGCGCCAGCTGCACCAGCAGCCCCTGACGCTGGCCGACCTTGACCTGGTGTGGGACACCGAAAAGCGGGCCTATGCCCACCCCTGGTCCCGCCGCAACTTCAGCGACTCCCTGGCCGCTGGCTACCCCGCCCAGCTGTTGGTGACGCCCGCACTGCCCACCGATGCCCCACTGCGCCTGACCCACAGCGGTCACATGCTGCTGGGCTACTGGGTGGCCATGCAGGTGCTGGACGAGGTGCATGTGCTCAACATCGCCGTGGCACCCGAGCACCGCCGCCAGGGCTGGGGCCATACCCTGATGCAAGCCCTGAGCACCCACGCCATCGGGCAAGGCGCACAGTGCCTGTGGCTGGAGGTGCGCACCGGCAACACGCCCGCACGGGCGCTGTACCAGCGCACCGGTTTCGTGACCATGGGTGTGCGCAAGCAGTACTACCCCGCCAGCAACGGCCAACGGGAAGACGCCATCGTCATGAGCCTGCAGCTGCCCACCCAGGCCACCAGCCGCGCGCAGGTTGCGCCAGGCACCCCTGCCCCCGAGGCTGTGTGCCCACATCCGTCAAAATCAGCGCCCCATGACCGAACCGCGCCTGCCTGACACCCTGCTCCTGGACGAACGCCAGCGGGCCATGCTGGAAGCCATGGGCGTGACCGTGTGGTGGCCTGCCCCTCAGACCCTGGCCACTGCCACCACCGCCTTGGCCACGGAAGCACCCGCAACAAAGGCCAGCCAATCGGCCCATGTCCCGCCAGCGGTGGTCCTCACCCCTGCTCGACCTGCACCTGCGCGGTCATCATCAGAATCTGCAGCTGAAAGTTCATATTCAACAAGCGTAAACAGTCAAAAACATATAAAAAGTTCTGCTGCATGGGCACCCCCCTCTGTGGCCACCCTCGACGGCGACGGCTTGCACGCAGCCATCGACGAATGCCAGGCCTGCGGGCTGTGCCGGGGCCGCACGCATTCGGTGGCAGGCTCCCCCCCGAAGCCCGCACGCTGGATGGTGGTTCTGGATGGCCCCAGCGAGCAGGAAGACCGCCTGGGCCGCCCCCTGGCCGAACCCGACGGCCCGCTGTTGCAGGCCATGCTGGCAGCCATGGGGCTGGACAGTGTCACAGACGTGTGCATCACCCACGCCGTCAAATGCCGAGGGGGCCCAGGCCGCAACCCCACCCCCGACGAGCTGGCTGCGTGCCGACCCTACTTGGTGCGGCAGCTGGAGCTGGTCCAGCCCGAGATGGTGCTGGCACTGGGGCGACTGGCCGCCGAGTCACTGCTGGGTGAGGCATGGCCCGGCATGTCGCAGCTGCCGTTGGGCAAGCTGCGCGGCCAGGTCCACACCCAGGTGGGCGTGCCAGTGGTGGTGAGTTACCCGCCACACAGCCTGCTGCGCCAACCGGCCCATAAGGCCAGGGCATGGGAAGACCTGTGCCTGGCCATGACCCACATCGGACACACCCCCTGGCCGAACTGACCCGCGTGCTTTGACCTGAGCGCCCTGACCCCGGCACCCACCGCCAGGCGCCCCCAGGACACCCGGCAGGCACAGCCAGCCTGTACTTGGAGCTGGCCCAGCAGACATGCGCATCGCGCCATGCACCATGCCCACCGTGACAGATTGCCGCTGCAAGCCACCTGGCCGCCAGGAGCGACTTGGCGCAGCGCCGCACAACCAGTACAGTGACAGGCTCCCAGACCACATTCAACTCCAGGGGGAAACCCATGCCACGCCGACCCGCCCAGCCAGGCCTTGCACACCTCCACGCCTTGCCCTCGGCCCCCGGACCAAGAACCCCGGCCCTGTCACACCTGCAGCTTGCAACGCCCGGACGTCGGCCCGCTGCATCACCTGCTGCCCAGGGTTTTGCGCCCACTGCCTTGGCATGGATGCTGGCCACCGCCTTTGCGGTGCTGCCGCACCCCGCGCAAGCCCAACCCAGCGGCGCCCAGGCGGTGGCCGGCCAAGCCACGCTGCACCAACAGGGCAACCGGCTGCTGGTCACCACACAGAATGCACCGGGCACACAGCACTCCGCCATCAACTGGCAAAGCTTCAACGTCCCGGCGGGCAGCACCACCTGGTTCCAGCAGCCCAGCGCCACCAGCACCAGCATCAACCGGGTGGTGGCCCCCAACCCCACCACCTTGCTCGGCACCCTGGGCTCCAACGGCCACCTGGTACTTGTCAACCCCAACGGCATCGCGGTGGGGGCTGGCGCAGTGGTGGACACCGCCCGCTTCACCGCTGCGGCCATGCACATGAGCGATGCCGACGCGCTGGCGGGCCGCTTGCGGTTTGAAGGAGGCAGTGGCGTTCAGGTCTGGGGCCAAGTGCTCGCGCGCGATGGGGACGTGCTGATGGTGGCACCAGATGTGCAGGTGCAGCCCGGTGCGCTGGTGCAGGCCCCCCATGGTGCGGTGCTGCTGGCGGCGGGGCACAAAGTCGAGGTGGTCGCACCCGGCTTGGATGGGTTGCGGTTCGAGATTCAGGCACCGACAGACCAGGCCGTCAACCTGGGCCAACTCAAAGGGAATGCGGTGGGCATGTTCGCCAGCAGCCTGCGCCACAGTGGTCAAATCGATGTGGAAGCGGTCAATGGTGAAGGCGGAAGCCTGGTGCTGACAGCGGTGAACCAGGCCGACATCGACGGCGTCAGCCGCACCCAGCGGCTCGACCGCCTGGGTGGCCTGTTCCACGCCACGGCCAAGACCCTGAACGTGGGCAGCACCGCGCGCATCGATGCCAGCGGGGCCAACGGCGGTGGCGAGGTGCTGCTGGGCGGCGGCTGGCAGGGCAAAGATGCCCGCCTGGCCAATGCGCAAACCACCACCGTTGCCCGGGGCGCTCACATCGACGCCAGCGCTACCGCACACGGCCAGGGCGGCACCGTGGTGGCCTGGGCCGACGGACACACCACCTTCCAGGGCCAGATCACCGCACGCGGCGGTGAACAGGGCGGTGACGGTGGGCAGGTGGAAACCTCGGGCAAACAAGGGCTGGACGCCCGCGGGGCGCGGGTGGACACACGGGCACCCCATGGTCGCACCGGCGAATGGCTGCTGGACCCGACCACCATCACCATCGAGGGCGGCTGCGCCTTGCCACCGTGCCCACCCGCGCCAGCCCCCGGGCCTGCGCTCGCACCCGCTGCCACCATTTACGAAGCGGACCTGGAAGCGGCCACCAGCAACATCCACCTGGTGGCCGACGAGGCCATCACCGTGGCGGGCACATTTGGCGGCAATGCCATCACACTGGGCTCCAACATCGACATCAAGCTCGAAACCGTGGGTTCCACCGCGGGCTCAGGCATCAACCTGGTGGTGGCCGGCCCTGTGCCCCAGCCCATTGCCATAGAAACCAGTGGCACAGGTTCCATCGAGTTGCGCACGGCAGGGGCCACCCAGGACATTGTGAGCAGCACCCTGGCCACCTCAGGGGGCACCATCACCCTGCATGCGGGGGGCCAGGTGACGGTGGACAACGCCCACATTGAAAGCAACGGCGGCAACATCACCATAGAAGGTGGCAGTCTCAGCCTGTATTCGGGCTCAGGGGTGTACATCCACAGCGGCAGCCAGATTCTGGGTGGCACGGGCAACGTAACGATCAAGGGCGCCTCGTACGCCGAGCCCGGCGTCAAAATCGAAAGCGCTGCAAGCCCGGCCCCCGCCACCGTGGTGAGCGGTGCCGGAGTCACCATCACCGGAACGACCGGCATGGGTGCCACCTCTTTGCACCTGAAAAACGCCCAGGTCAACGCCACCCAGAGCCTGCGCCTGGCCACCACCGACGCTGAACTGCTGCTGGAAGCCAGCTCTTTGCAAAACACGGGCACCGGGCTGACTGAACTCAAAGCCTCTGGTACCACTGCCCCGAAACTCACGGTGGACGCAGACTCCCAGATCAGCAACAGCGGCGGCACCTCCGATATCCACATCACCGCCGATCAGGTGCAGATTAACGGCTCGGTCAATGCGGGCACTTTGGCCAGGGTGGTGGTGCGCGCCGACAGCCTCAGCCGCCCCATTTCGCTGGGTGGCACCGATGAGACCAACACCCTCAACCTCACCCAAGACGAAGTCAACAAAATCACCGCCAGGACGCTGGTCGTCGGCTGGGGCGACCACACCGGCGGCATCGCCCTGGACGGCGCGCTGACACTCGCCCCGGCGGCGCTGCCTGCTCTGAGCCTGATTCAAGCATCCACCGGGTCAGCGGGCATTACCCAAAGCGCCGGCGCCGCACTGTCGGTCACTGCCCTCAATGCCGATGCCAGCGCCGTGACGCTCAACGCGGCCAACACCATAGCCACCCTCAGTGGCAGGGCGCACCTGGGCAACTGGGCGCTGACCACGGCCGCAGACACCGAGGTGGGCACGGTGGACGGTATCAGCGGTCTGCAAGCCAGTGCAGCCACCGGCAACATCCAACTCGACATCGGCGGCAACCTCACCCAAGCCAACGCAAGCGCCATCAACGCGGGCAGCCAGATCACCCTGCAAACCCCATCCACCGGCAACACCGCGACGCTGAAGGACGTGAGCGGGCGATACCTGGTGCTCAATGGCTGGGACCAGGTGAAGCTGACGGGGACCACCGCGTTTGAAAAATTCAGCTTCCCTGGGGGCAAGGTAGCCGTCGTCGGCGGGGCATTGGAGCCAGGAGGGGCCTCCCAGGTGGTGACCGCCACCTTGGATGTGGGAGAGATGACGTTTGACGCCGCCTCATCTCTGAACGTGGACTTTGATACCTCCTCGCACGACCAAGTCAGGTTCAACCCATCTGCCAACGTCTATTTCGGCACCGACCTCGCGATACAGGGCAACGCCATGGCACCACTTGCCGACGGAAACTATGTCGTTGCCGTGCAAGAACCCGACCTGGCCCTGGTCACCATGCATGTCGGCACGGTTCAACCGCCTCCTCCACCACCTCCACCTCCACCTCCACCCCCACCTCCTCCACCTCCACCTCCACCTCCACCTCCTCCACCTCCACCTCCACCACCCCCTCCTGCCACGCCATCACCGCTGCAGGCCCAGGCGACCGAAGACATCCTGCAGACGTTTGTCACTTTGTATGCACAGGCGTTGGATGGGGCGTCGCAGCCGGGTGGTGTGCAGTGGACGCAGGAGCCACGGGCGGTGCGGAATCAGCGCCCGTCCGACGTGGTTGGTGAAGGCGATGGCGAAATTTGCCGCTGAACAGCGGCTATCGCGTACCCATGAACAGGCGGCGGGCGCTTGTGGACCCGTCCACAGCCCGGCCACACAAGGTCTGGCGAACAGAGAAGTGAAAAAGGGGTGGAGGCTAAAGAGTGGCCAGGGGCAGTGGCCAGGCCACCGCCGCCTCAAAACCGTGCGGCGAGGCTGAAGTGCAGCTTGTGGTCCCCGCGCCGGGGCAGGTCGGGGTTCAGGCTGGGGTCGGCGCGGCTGCCGCGCACCAGGCGCCCATAGTCCAGGCCCATGGCCCAGGGCCCCTGGCTCCAGCGCAAGCCCAGGCCCACGCTGGCCAGCGCATCGCGCGCAGGGACTGCTGGGCTGGCACCGTCGCGGCGGTGCAGCCAACCGCCATCCACAAAGAGTACCCCACGCGCGCCTGGCCATAGGTTGGGCGATGTCAGCTCCCAGGAGCCACGCAGGCCCGAATCGCCCGACAGAACACGCTCACCGGTCCCGCGCACACTGGCAGTGCCACCGAGACCAAAACGCTCGCCAGCGATCAGTGCATGGGGGGACCACTGCGCCTGCATCTGCCAGCCCACCAGCCAGCCACCTTGCCAGGCACCCACCCGCGCCGCGTCCAGCCGCAGAGCGGCCCAGCGGGCGGTGGCAATAGCCGGGCGCTCCGACTGGTAAGCAGCCAGGCCATTGCCCGCCCCACCCGGCAGATTGAGCGACAGCGACGCACCGGCCTGCCAGTAGGCCTGATCGGTTTCGCTGCGCAGGTGGTAACCCAGCGTGAGCGGGCGGCTGCGGCGGGCGAGCTGGCCCGCCGCGGGCAAGCCATTCAGCGAGACGGGGTCAAACACCTTGTCATCCAGGCCCAGCGTGGCTCGGCGGCCCAGAGGCCCTTCTTTGCCGAAATGGTGGGTGTACTGCAACCCCAGTGTGTGCCCCGCCCCTGTGCTGGTGAAAGCACCAAACTGTCCCACCACGTTGGAGCGGGTGTAGCTGGCATCCAGCATGCCGCCCGCTGCGTACAGCGGCAAGCGGTAGGTCAGGCCCACCTGGCTCACATCACTGGGTCGGGCCAGCGAGGTGGTGTAGGCAACGGCCAGTTGGTGGTCTCGGTCCCACAAATTGGCGTGTCCGCCCGACACCGTCAGGCGGTCACGTCCGGTGGCGACAGAGCCGGTGTTGGACAGCGAAGCGGCCCACTGCCAAGGCGATGAGTCTTTCACACGCACAGTCACGTCGATGCGGTCGGGCTGGGTGGGTGAGGCGCGCAGTGCCACCTGTACGTTTTTGGCCGGGTTCTCATTGGCCAGCGCCGTTTGCACCGCCAGCTGGGCCAGGTCGGGCGTCGCACCGGGCTGCAATGCCGGCAAGCTGCGCCGGATGTTGTCCACCCCGAAGGCCTGGGCGCCCTCCACCGTCACCTCACCCAAGCCAAAGCTGACCACCTCCAGCCTCACGGTGTCGGTCACCTCCTGGGGGGCCAGCACCACCCGGTGCAGGCTGTGGCCGCTGGCTTTGAGGGCATCTTCCAGGGCCTGGACCGCCTGCTGCAGGGTCTCCAGGGTCAGGTCAGCGCGCAAAAAAGGCGCCAATGCCAACGACTCTTCGCGCGCGGACAAGGGGTTGTTGCCTTCCACCACAAAACCGCGCAACTTGGCCACGCCGCCCGGCGCAGACGCCGCACCGGCCGCATGGGCCACGGCAGCACCACCCAGCCCCACCAGCAACACCCCCACCGACCACCGCACCAGCGGCAGCCGCCACCGACCCTTGCCCATCCCCAACCTGGAAGCCTCAGTGTTCATGACCAGTTCCTATGTTCAACACCCACACCTTCGCCCCCTTCAGCGGCGACACTGGTTGCCCGAGCGCACACCCGACTCGCCCAGTACCGCGCCCAGCAAGGGGTTGGGGTGGGTGGGCAACGGGGTGGGGTCCAGGTCCATGAACAGCGGCAACAGCAGGGGCCGCAGCACCTGGCCACTGTCGGTGGCCAGGCCCAACTCCCCCCTGCCCAGATGCAGGGTGCCCGACGGAGTGGACAGCTCGATGTGCCCATCGCGCACAAACACGTACAGCCCTGGCGTGCCCTCGTCCACCCCAGTGGCCGAGAACAGCGGTGCAGTGTCCCCCTGCACCTGGTCGGGCCGCTCAATGTCCGGCAATGGCAACGTGTCCAGCGGGCGGATGCCGTTGGGAGAGACAAACAAGCCCTGGCCTGCCTGCAGAACCTGCAAGGCCGACTGGCCGTCGGGCGTGACGGTGATGCTGCCTAGCCAGGTGAAGAAGCTGCAGCCCTCGTCCACACACGACAGGTCCAGACCTGTGCCCCGGATGCCAATCGTCGCCGTCGGGGTTTTGAAACTCACATGGCGGGCCTCGGCACGGCCAATGAGGCCGGTGAGCGCACGCACCGTCCCCTTGAGCAAAGACACCAGAAAACGCCCCTCCTGGGGATTGGCTTGGTCAAACACAAAGTCGTCCACTTTGAAGCGCGTGGAGCCGCCCAGCGTGAGGCGGCTTTCGTCGCGAAACGCCAGCACCGCCTGCGCACCCGGGGCGGTCTCCAGCAGGTCGCCGGGGTACACGCTGCTGCCATAAACGATGCGGCGGCGCGCCCCGTTGTCAGCCACCACCGCAATGTCGCCCTTGACCGTGACCGCCTTGGCACTGGCCCGCAGATTGG
Organism: Burkholderiaceae bacterium; assembly: GCA_030695205.1. Lineage (GTDB taxonomy): Bacteria > Pseudomonadota > Gammaproteobacteria > Burkholderiales > Burkholderiaceae_C > UBA2334. The sequence goes on from JAUYTN010000033.1 coordinate 425,563, forward strand.
CGGGCCTGGGCGCCTCGGGTGCGCCCTTGAACTCATCGGCGCAGTCGGCACCGCACAGGCGCGCATCGAAATCGGTACCACGAATGCCAATGGTGGCGGTGGGCGTTTTGACCATGGCGGCGCGATCGTTGCCCTTGGTGATCAGGCCGGTGAGCGCCCGAAAACCGCCACGCAGCAGCTCCAGCAACAGGCCATTGTCCGCCGCATCCGGGGTGTAGCGAACCTGCTGCACCACCATCTCGCTCTGAGGGCGAAGGGTCATGCGGGTGCCATCGGTGAGCTTGACAATGGCCGAGGCCCCCGCCGCCGTGGTGAGGCGGTCACCTTGCTGCACACCCAGACCCGCCCCCAGCGTGCGCGGCGGTTGACCCGGCATTTGCGCAAAGCCCACGCCCCTGGCAAACACCACCTCACCCACAGCAGGGGCAGATGAGCCCGCAGAACTGCCCCCCGCCTGGGCATCTACTGGGGCGCCCGTTTGCGCCAGCGCCAACCCGGCACAGGTCAGCACCGCTCCCAGCACCGCCCATGTGCGCCACGCCTTGTGTGATTGCATGCAAATCCTCCTCCATCTGGCCCCGGCTTGGACCGGTTGGCCGGTTCGGCCGACAAGCGCCCCGCCAGCGCACCGGAAACCGATTGTGAGGGGCACAGGCCCTGATGTCCAACCTCGCAGCCACCATGACCCCAGCGCTCCGTAAAATTTCACACATGAACTTTATCGACAAACTCCGTGCCGCCAGCCTTCAACACCACAGCCTGCTGTGCGTGGGCCTGGACCCCGAACCCAGCCGCTTTCCCGGCGCGTGGAAGGGAGACGCCAGCAAGATTGGCGACTTTTGCTGCTCCATCGTCGATGCCACAGCCGATGTGGCCCAGTCCTTCAAACCCCAGATTGCCTACTTTGCCGCCCACCGCGCCGAAGACCAGCTGGAGCGGCTGATGGCCCACATGCGCCGCGTGGCGCCCAACGTGCCGGTGATTCTGGACGCCAAACGCGGCGACATTGGCTCTACCGCCGAGCAGTACGCCAAAGAAGCCTTCGAGCGCTACGGAGCCGACTGCGTCACGCTCTCTCCATTCATGGGCTTGGATTCGGTGATCCCCTATTTGAAGTACGATGGCAAAGGCGTCTACCTGCTGTGCCGCACCTCCAACCCCGGCGGCGATGACCTGCAAAACCAGCGCCTGGCCAGCGTGGACGGCCAGCCCTTGCTGTACGAACACATCGCCCGCCTGGCCCAGGGGCAGTGGAACGTGAACGGGCAACTGGGCCTGGTGGTGGGGGCCACCTACCCCGCTGAAATTGCCCGCGTGCGGGAGATTGCCCCCACCCTGCCCCTGCTGATTCCCGGTGTAGGCGCCCAGGGCGGCGATGCCCGAGCCACGGTGCAAGCGGGTCTGACGGCGCAAGGGCTGATATCGGTCAACTCGTCGCGCGCCATCCTGTACGCCAGCAGCGGCGCTGACTTTGCCGAGGCGGCACGGGCCGAAGCCATCCGCACGCGCGATCTGTTGAACACCTCAAGAACATAGCAAATAAACCAACGCAGACAAGCGCAAAAGGCAAAAAATACTTAAAAAACAAGTAGCCCCTTGCCGCCCAAAAGGACACCGCTTATTTCTGTGCGTTTTGAAGCCGCTGTAACGCCGCGCTCAACTCCCCTCACAGGCAAGAATATCGAAGGTCTGGCCCATGGTATCGGGAGGCGGGATGTTCATGCCAGCGATCAGGTGCGCACCCATGTCCACACACAGCTGCACCGCCCGACTGAGGTTGAGTGAGACGATGTCTTGAAGGTCAAAGTCCGACTCCAACTGCCCCGGGTCAGTCGGGCATTTGGTTTCTATGCGCGACAAGCATCTGCGCAACGACTCCAGCTTTTGCTCTACAACCTCACGCGATGAGGTCGGCACGAGTGGCTATGCGCCGATTGTCCGAGCTTCCGGCCTACAGTCAGGTCGACGGGCTGAGACGCAACCTGATCGACTCTGCAGCGGGCAGCCACCGGCAGGTTCAACAGCCGGGGGACTGAGCGGCCTGCACAGCGGTGGGACGCTGGGGCACCCGCGTACACGATGGTGTCTCGCCAAACAAGGCCTTGTAGTCGTGACTGAAATGGCCCATGTGCCAAAAGCCCCAGCGTGCCGCCACGTCGCCGATGGTCTGGTCGGCGTTCGCATCGCGCAGTTCGCGCCGCACCGCGTTTAGCCGCACCAGGCGCAGGTAGCTGGCGGGGCTGATGCCCAGGCTGTCTTGGAAGCAGTTTTGCAGCGTGCGTCGGGTGATGTGCAACTCGGTGCACAGGCGCTCCACGCCCTGGTATTCGTGAGGCTGCTCTGTAACCAGTTCGCGCACCCTGCGCACGACGTCTTGCCGCCGCTGCTGGCGTGGGGTGATGGCATCGGCCTGGGCGGCCGGCATCAATGTATCTCCCAGAACTGTGAGCAGCGCATCGCGCAGGCTACGTCGGCTCGCCTCAAACATCAGGGCACCGGGGTCAGTCTCCAGACCACGAAGCACCTCGCGCATCAGGCCCACCAGGCGCATGCGCTGCAGCGGGATGAGCGTCTGCAGGCGAACGCCCGGGCGGTGTGCAGGTGCAGCGTCAGCCTGGTCGCGGGCGCGCACATGGTTGAGCAGTTCGGTCGGGTCGAACACCAAACCATACAAGCCATGGCCGGCTGGCACCTGCAGGTCGAAGGCCTCGCTGCCGCCGGCGATCATCAGTTCGTGCCCACCCACCGGCCGACCCATGAAGCGCAGCCCTTCGGGTTGCTCCAGCACAGACAGGCCCAGCCAGACGCCGCCCTGCCAGGGACGGCAATGCTGACTGGTGGCACAGTTGGCAACCTCTTCGAAGGCCTGCAGCGGACCGTCGAACAACTCCCGCACCTGGCCCTGGAACACGCCAGAGGATGTCTGCACGTAGTCCTGGTCCCAGGCATCGAGGTTGCGGGCGTGCACGTCCACCTCGCGCGTGCGTTTGACTCGAAAGGCGGTGGACGGGGTAGGACTGGCAACAGGCATGAGCGGCTCCTTCGGCGCGCGCAGCGCCGGGGTGCAGCAGAGGCATCAAGTTTCGTGCCACGCAAGATCCACTGAAAAAATCCGCTGGTAAGCCGACCTGGACTATCCCATTTCGGAAAAAGTGCGCCGACCTGGGGCGTGTTTCCGATCCGGGATAGCACTGGTGCAGGAGCGCAACCAGAATGCTCTTCGAGCGATCCGCAACCCGCCACTCCCCTCTTTTGTTCCCTCTTGGAGCCACCATGTCCCTACCGACCCCACTGCGTGTCCAGCCCCTTGAAGCCACCCAGGGCCCCGAAACTGTGCCCTCGCGCCGTCAGGCGCTCAAGAGCGCGGCAGTCGGCGCGGCCGCGCTGGGCACCGCACCCTTCGTGCTGGCCCAGAAGAAGACGGGCATCAAGTGGCGCATGCAGACCTACGCGGGCGCGGCTCTAGGGGCCCATGTCATCAAGCCAGCCATCGACGCCTTCAACAAGGCGGCCAACGGCGAAATGACGATCGAGTTGTACTACGCCGACCAACTGGTGCCCACGGGCGAATTGGTGCGCGCCATGCAAAAAGGCACGCTGGATGCGGTGCAAAGCGACGACGACTCCATGGCATCGCCGGCCGACGTGCGCGAGTTCGGCGGCTACTTTCCGTTTGCCACTCGCTACAGCCTGGACGTGCCTGTGCTGTTCAACCAGTTCGGTCTGGACAAGATCTGGGAGGAGTCTTACGCCAAGGTCGACAACGTCACCTGGCTGAGCGCCGGTGCTTGGGACCCCTGCCATTTCGCTACCCGCACCCCCATCAACAAGCTGGCCGACCTCAAGGGCAAAAAGATCTACACCTTCCCCACGGCGGGCCAGTTTCTTTCGCGCTTCGGGGTGGTGCCGGTGGACCTGCCCTATGAAGACGTGATCATGGCGCTCAAGACCGGTGAGCTTGATGGCGTGGCCTGGAGCGGCATCACCGAGGACTACACCGTGGGCTGGGCCGACGGCACCAAGTACTTTCTGACCAACAACATCTCGGGTGCCTGGATCGGCCACCTCTTTGCCAACACCAATTCCTGGAAAAAGGTGCCGCCACACCTGCAGACCTTGTTCAGGCTAGCCATGGACAGCTCGCACTACTACCGCCAGCACTGGTACTGGGGGGGTGAAGCCGAACTGCGCGTGAACGGCCCCAAGCTCAAGCTCACCTCCATCCCCGATGCGGAATGGGCCACGGTAGAAGCCGAAGCCATGAAGTTCTGGGATGAAAAGGCCAAGAAAAATCCCACCGCCGCCAAGGTGGTGGCGATCTTTCGCAAGTACAACGCTCTGATGGCCAAGGCCGGTAAGCCTTACCGCTACGGCTGATGTCAGACACCTTGGGTTTTCTGTGGCGCACCGCCCGCCGCTTTTCGCGGGGGGTGGATGCGCTCAATGCCTGGGTAGGCCAGTTCGCCATGTGGCTGCTGGTGCTGATGCTGGCCGTGCTAGTCTGGGGCATCACCTCGCAAGCCATTCATGTGCGTTCCGCATGGGTGATTGAAATGGCTCAGTTCACCCTGGTGTCGTACTACCTGCTGGGCGGTGCCTGGACGATGCAACGAGGCGTGCACGTGCGCATGGACGTGTTCTATTCGCACTGGCAACCCCGCACCCGCAGCGTGGTGGACTCGCTCACCTCCGTATTTCTGATTTTTTTCCTGGTGATGCTGGTCGTCGGTGGCTGGGAAAGCACGGCCTACGCGCTGGAGACTGGGCAGCGCAGCCGCTCGCTCTGGCGGCCCTACATGGCGCCGGTCAAGATCATCATGACCATCGGTATGGCACTTATGCTGCTGCAAGCGCTGTCTGAGTTGTGCAAGGACATTGCGCGGGCCTCGGGCCACCCCATCGACACTGCCAAATAGTGTGAACAGGCCTTAAAAATATGGAAACCAGTCTCTCGCCGGAAGTCATCATCCTTCTGATGTTCTCCTGCCTCATGCTCCTGATGGCCACAGGCCAGCGGGTTTTCGGGGTCATGGGATTCGTGGGTATGGCCGCCGCTATGTGGTTGTGGGGTGGCGATGGGGGAGCCACCGACATGGGGTTCAACGCCGCCATCAAGCTCTTCAACTGGTACCCCCTGCTCACGCTGCCCATGTTCATTTTCATGGGCTACATGCTGGCGGAGTCCGGCATTGCCAATGACCTGTACCACGCGCTGCATGTGTGGATGGGTTCGCTGCGTGGAGGGCTGGGCGTGGGTACGCTGTTCCTGATGGTGATGATCTCCTGCATGAACGGCCTGTCAGTGGCGGGCATGGCCATTGGCTGCAGCGTAGCGCTGCCCGAACTCGTCAAGCGCAACTACGACAAACGCATGATCAGCGGCATCATCCAGGCGGGCAGCTCGCTGGGCATTCTCATTCCCCCCAGCGTGGTGCTGGTGCTTTACGCCATGATCGCGCGACAGCCGGTAGACGCTCTCTGGCTTGCTGGCGTCGTGCCCGGTCTGCTGATGGCGGCGCTCTTTCTGGTCTACATCGTGGTGCGCTGCTGGCTGCAGCCCGAGCTGGGCCCCGCCATACCGCCGGAAGAGAACCAACACACTCTGGTCGAAAAACTTCAGGTGCTCAGCGCTGGCATCTTGCCGCTGCTGCTGATGGTGACCGTGATCGGCTCCTTCTTCCTCGGCTACGCCAGCCTGGTCGAGAGTTCGGCCATCGGCGCCCTGGCATCCATCGTGATCGCCGTCATTCGCAGGCGGCTGAGCTGGCTGATCTTCACCAATGCATTGCGCCAGACGCTCAACGCCAGCGCCATGTTCATGTGGATCATGATGGCCGCGCTGGCCTTCGCCGCCGTGTTCGACGGACTGGGCGCGGTGCGTGCCGTGGAGTCGCTCTTCCTGGAAGACTGGGGCCTCACGCCCTGGCAGGTGTTGACCTTAATGATCCTATCCTTCGTGCTCATGGGCATGTTTCTTGACGACACGGCCATGCTCATCATCGTCGCGCCTCTGTACATCCCCATCATTGACACGCTCGGCTTTTCGCCCATCTGGTTCGGCGTGCTGTATGTGCTGACATGCCAGATCGCCTACCTCACGCCGCCATTTGGCTACAACTTGTTCCTGATGCGCGCGATGTCACCGCCCGAGTTCACGATCAAGGACATTTACCTGTCCGTCGTTCCCTTCGTGCTGTTGATGGTTTTGACCATCGCCCTGGTGATGATCTTCCCGCAGATCGCCCTGTGGCTGCCGGAGCGCTTCGCAGGATCATCCTGAATACCCGACTTACCCCGAGCCCTTGACGTGAACCTGAGTGCGACCCTGGGTCTGCAGACCTTTCGATTCGGCAGCCTGCGCGAGGTGATGGCCAAGGCCACGCCTTTGCGTTCGGGGGACGCCCTGGCCGGCCTGGCCGCCGGTACCGAGCAAGAGCGGGTGGCCGCACGCTGGGTGCTGTCCGACGTGCCCTTGCAGCGCTTCCTTGACGAGGCGTTGATCCCCTACGAGCGCGACGAGGTCACGCGCCTGATCATGGACAGCCACGACCGGGACGCCTTCGTTCCGGTCAGTGCCCTGACAGTGGGCGGGTTCCGCGACTGGCTGCTCAGTGACGCCGCCACGCCCGCAGCGCTGGCGCGGCTCGCGCCCGGACTGACGCCCGAAATGGTGGCGGCAGTCAGCAAGATCATGCGCAACCAGGACCTGATGCTGGTGGCGCGCAGGTGCGAGGTGGTCACTCGCTTTCGCAACACCGTGGGTCTGCGGGGGCACCTGTCAGTGAGGCTGCAGCCCAACCATCCGACCGATGACCCGGCAGGCATCGTCGCCAGCCTGATCGACGGCCTGCTGCACGGGGCGGGCGACGCGGTGATCGGCGTCAACCCGGTGTCCGACAGCGTGCCCGACTTGGTGCGCCTGAACCAGGTGCTGGCCGAGGTGATCGAGCGCGGGGCAGTGCCCACGCAGAGCTGCGTTCTCACCCACGTCACCAACACCCTGCAGGCGATCAACCTCGGCGCACCCGTAGACCTGGTGTTCCAGTCAATCGCCGGTACCGAAGCTGCCAACGGCTCGTTCGGCATCACCCTATCGGTTCTGGACGAAGCGCATGCGGCTGCGCTGGCCCTTGAGCGAGGCACGGTAGGCGACAACGTGATGTATTTTGAAACCGGGCAAGGCAGCGCGCTGTCGGCCAACGCCCACCACGGCGTGGACCAGCAGACCTGCGAGGCACGCGCCTACGCGGTGGCGCGGCGCTACCGGCCGATGCTGGTCAACACCGTGGTGGGCTTCATCGGCCCCGAGTACCTGTTCGACGGCAAGCAGATCATCCGCGCCGGCCTGGAAGACCACTTCTGCGGCAAGTTGCTGGGCCTACCCATGGGCTGCGACATCTGCTACACCAACCACGCCGAGGCCGACCAGGACGACATGGACAACCTCATGGTGCTGCTGGCCAGTGCGGGGCTGAACTTCTTGATCGGCGTACCTGGTGCCGACGACGTGATGCTCAACTACCAGAGCACGTCGTTCCACGACGCGCTGGTGCTGCGCGATCTCCTTGGTCTAAAACGTGCGCCCGAGTTTGAAGCCTGGCTGCAGCGCGTGGGCGTGACCGGGGCCGACGGCCGCCTGCTACCCGCCACTGCACAGGGCGCACTGACTCAGCGCTTGTGGACCCTGCCGGAGCCCGCATGACGACAGACCTCTTGCCCCTGCCAGATGAACCGCCCCACGACATCGACCCCGGCGCCGACCCCTGGGTGCACCTCAGGCGCTTCACGCCCGCGCGTATCGCGCTGGGACGTGTAGGCGCTAGCCTGCCCACGCGGGAGGTGCTGGGCTTCTCGCTGGCCCATGCGCAGGCGCGCGACGCCATTCACCTCCCACTGGACGGGGGAGCACTTGCCGATGATCTTCTGGCCGACGGCTGGACGACGCCGCTGCGCCTGCACAGCCGTGCCCACGACCGAAACGAGTATTTGTTGCGCCCCGATCTGGGACGCCGGCTGGACGATGCCAGCGTGGTCGCATTGCAGACCTGGCGCGCCGCCCACTCGGCACCTGATCTGGCGCTGGTGGTGGGCGACGGGCTATCGGCCTTAGGCATCCAGCGCCATGCTGCGCCCTTGCTTTCGGCCATTCGTTCGGCACTGGGTGACCAGCTGACACTCAGTCCGCCGATGGTGGTGAGTCAGGCCCGTGTGGCCGTGGCCGACGAGGTGGGACAAGAACTAGGCGCCCGCATGGTCGCGATGGTGGTGGGGGAGCGGCCTGGCCTGAGCTCACCCGACAGCGTGGGGATCTACCTCACCCACGCCCCGCGCGTGGGCCGCAGCGACGCGGAACGCAACTGCATCTCCAACATTCGCCCAGCCGGACAGGACCCTGTGACCGCAGCGCGCCGCCTGGCCTGGCTGGTTCACGAAGGCCTGCGCCTGGGCGCGACCGGCGTCGACCTCAAGGACCACAGCGGCCTGCGCATGGTGGCGGCCACGTCGCACAAGGTGTCGACGCCGACTCCAATTTGAGTCACGTTATCCACATACCCTGCTGAATTTTTGGGCAGGGGTAAACACGAGTGATTGACGTGGGAACCCTCAGCAAATTGCGCCGCTTGGTGCTGCGTGAAAACGTTTCAGTGCGGGAGGCTGCCAGACGGCTCAACATCTCCCGAAACACCGCCAAGAAACACCTGGACCAGCCGGAGATGGCCGAGCCACGGCACGCCAAAAGACAACGTCCACCAGGACTGCTCGACCCGTTCAAAGATCAGTTGCGCCAATTGCTCAAGGCCGATTCACACCGCACCAAACGGCATAGACGCACCATCAACCCCGACTACCAGTCCATTCGCTCCTTGGGCTACAGCGGAGGCAAGGCACAGGTCTAAACCTTATGCCGTCAATGGAAAGAAGATCAAGGCCAGTGCCCTAAGGGTATGGGCTTCGTTCCCTTGAGCTTCGAGCCCGGCGAAGCCCTCCAGCTTGACTGGAGCACCAAATACCTGGTCATCGGTGGCTTGCACAGGCGCCTTGAAGTTGCCCGCGCCAAACTCGCTGCCAGCCGCAGCGTATGTGCTGGTCTCGTGTTGCGCCCAAGCCCACGAAATGCTCTTTGACGCTCATGCCCGCGCCTTTGCAGTATTTAGCGGCGTACCCCGGAGGGGTATCTACGACTTACAGTGAATTCACCGTGGCAGATGGCTGGGAGCAGGAGCAAGGCCACCTCATGCCCCTGCACAAACCCTTTGACGGGTATGTGGAGCAACCCATGCGTGTCACGACCACCGCACCGATTCACTTCCCTTTTAAAGTTGAATTTCGAACACCCCGGTTGAACTGACCCAGCTCAGCCCAAATATCGCCTCAAATACCGCCCGGTATAGCTCGCCTCCACCTCGACCAGTTGCTCGGGGGTACCGCTGGCCACCACTGTGCCGCCGCCCGCGCCGCCTTCGGGGCCCATGTCAATCAGCCAATCGGCGGTTTTGATGACGTCCAGGTTGTGCTCGATCACCACCAGGGTGTTGCCTGCGTCGCGCAGCTGGTGCAGCACTTTCAGCAGCAGTTCGATGTCGGCAAAGTGCAGCCCGGTGGTGGGTTCGTCCAGGATGTAGAGGGTGCGGCCCGTGTCGCGTTTGCTGAGCTCCAGCGCCAGCTTCACGCGTTGGGCTTCGCCGCCTGACAGCGTTGTGGCGCTTTGGCCCAGCCGCACATAGCTCAGACCCACGTCCAGCAGGGTTTGCAGCTTGCGGGCAATGCTGGGCACGGCGCTGAAAAACGCCCCGGCCTCGCCCACCGTCATCTCCAGCACCTGGGCGATGTTTTTGCCCTTGTAGAGCACCTCCAGCGTTTCGCGGTTGTATCGCTGGCCGTGGCACACGTCGCAGGGCACGTACACATCGGGCAGAAAGTGCATTTCCACCTTCACCATGCCGTCGCCCTGGCAGGCCTCGCAGCGGCCACCGCCCGCCGTCTGGCTGACGTTGAAGCTGAAGCGCCCAGGGCCGTAGCCGCGCTCTTTGGCGGTGTTGGTCTCGGCCATCAGCTCGCGGATGGCGGTGAATAGCCCGGTGTAGGTGGCGGGGTTGCTGCGTGGGGTGCGGCCAATGGGGCTTTGGTCCACGTTGATGACTTTGTCAAAGTGCTCCAGCCCCTGAATCTCGTCGTGCGGGGCCGGCTCTTCGTGGGCCCGGTAGAGGTGCTTGGCCACGGCGGCATACAGCGTGTCGTTGATCAGCGTGCTTTTGCCCGAACCGCTGACACCGGTCACGCAGGTGAGCAGGCCGATGGGAAAGGGCACGGTCACACCGGTGAGGTTGTGGCCACTGGCGTTGACCACGGTCACCCAGTCCCACGGGGCGTGGCGCTCGCTCGGCACGGCAATCTGGCGCGTGCCGCTCAAAAACTGGCCGGTGAGCGAGTGGGGGTTGGCCAGCACCTGGGCGGGGGTGCCCTGAGCCATGACGCGCCCGCCGTGTACACCCGCGCCCGGCCCCATGTCGATGACATGGTCGGCGGTGCGGATCATGTCCTCGTCGTGCTCGACCACCAGCACAGTGTTGCCCAGGTCGCGCAGGTGTTGCAGGGTGGCAATGAGGCGGTCGTTGTCGCGCTGGTGCAGGCCGATGCTGGGCTCGTCGAGCACGTACATCACGCCCGTCAGGCCGCTGCCGATCTGGCTGGCCAGGCGGATGCGCTGGGCCTCGCCGCCGCTCAGGCTCTCGGCGCTGCGCTCCAGGCTGAGGTAGTTCAGCCCCACGTCGTTCAAAAACTTCAGGCGCTGGCGGATTTCGTGCACCACCTTCACGGCGATGTCACCCTTGGCCCCGCTCAGGCGCAGCTGCTCAAAGTACGCCAGCGACTCACCCAGGGTGATGTGGCTCACGTCAAAAATGGCCCGTTTCTGTGCGCCCTCGCCCACAAACACATGGCGGGCTTCGCGTCGCAGCCGACTGCCGCCGCAGTCCGGGCAGGGCTGGGTGGTGCGGTAGCGGCCCAGTTCTTCGCGTACCGTGGCGCTGTCGGTTTCGCGGTAGCGGCGCTCGAAGTTGCGCACGATGCCCTCGAACGGGTGCTCCTTGGTGACCTTGCGCCCGGCTGTTTTGCCCGAATCGATGACGTACTGAAACGGCACGGCCTCCTCGCCCGACCCGAACAGAATGACCTGCTGCACCCGCTCGGCCAGGCTGTCCCAGGGCCCCTCCACATCGAAGCCAAAGTGCGCGGCCAGGCTTTCCAGCATGGCGAAGTAGTAGCCGTTGCGCCGGTCCCACCCTTTGATGGCACCGCTGGCCAGACTGAGAGTGGGGAAGGCCACCACCCGGGCAGGGTCGAACACCTCGGTGTGGCCCAGGCCACTGCAGCTGGGGCAGGCCCCCTGCGGCGAGTTGAACGAAAACAGGCGCGGCTCCAACTCGCCCAGCGAGTAGGAACAGACCGGGCAAGAGAATTTAGAAGAAAAAAGCCTATCAACGCTTTTATATATTGAATTGTTAGCTACTTTTTCAGGAACTTCTGCCGTAGGCGCATCCATGTCCATCACCAGTGCGCGGCCCTCGGCCAGGCGCAGCGCGGCCTCGAAGCTCTCCGCCAGGCGCTGGCGCTGCGCCAGGTAGGCTTTGGCGTCCTCGCCATCGGTGGGGGCATCGGCTGGAGGCGTGCCCCGCACCTTCAGGCGGTCCACCACCACGTCGATGTCGTGTTTGTGGGTCTTTTCCAGCTCGGGCAGCTCGTGGCTTTCCACCGTCTGGCCGTTCACCCGAAAGCGCACAAAGCCCTGGGCAATGAGCGCCTCGAACACCTCGGCAAACTCGCCTTTTTTCTCGCGAGCAATCGGGGCCAGCACCATGATCCGGTGGCCTGCCAGCCCTTCATGCCCGCCGGAGCCGACCATGACCGCGTCCACCATCTGGCTCACACTCATGGCCGCCAGGGGCTGGCCGTGCTCGGGGCAGTGGGGCGTCCCCGCCCGTGCAAACAGCAGGCGCAGGTAGTCGTGGATTTCGGTCACCGTACCCACAGTGGAGCGCGGGTTGTGGCTGGTGGCCTTTTGCTCGATGCTGATGGCGGGGCTCAGGCCTTCGATCAAATCCACATCGGGCTTGTCCATCAGCTGCAAAAACTGGCGCGCATAGGCCGACAGGCTCTCCACATAGCGGCGCTGGCCTTCGGCGTACAGCGTGTCAAACGCCAGGCTGCTTTTGCCCGAACCCGACAGCCCGGTGATGACCACCAGCTGGTCACGCGGAATGTCGAGGTCGATGTTTTTCAGGTTGTGCGTGCGTGCGCCCCGGATGCTGATGCGCTGGTGGCGCAGCGCAGCGGCCAAAGGCAGGCCTTCATCGGGGGGGGCCACAGCGGCAGGGCTCACAGCGGGAGGGACCGCTGCAGGAGGGACCGCAGCAGAGTCAAGGGGGCCAGAAGCAATGGGCATGCGGCAAGTCAGGTAGGTCCGTGCGAAATGGCGGCTCCCCGGCCGCACAGGGCACGGGTCAACCGGGCATTATCGACCCGCCCGCGCCGCCGTCTGTGTCACACAGCACCGGCACCCCATGGGCACACAACGGGGGACAGGGGCGCAGTTGGGGGACAATCCGCTCTTTGCTCCCCGGGGTACCGGGCCAATGCCTGACCAGCCAGCCCCACCGAGTACGCCCGATTTCTGCACCGCCGCGCCCACGATGTCAGACCCCCTCGCTCCCACCTCTCCCACCCCTTTGGCTGCGGCATCGGCCAACGCCGGCGCGGCCACCACCCTTCACCGCATGACGCCCCTGGAAAAGCGGGCCAGCTTCTCGCTGGCGGCGGTGTTTGCGCTGCGCATGCTGGGGCTGTTTCTGGTGCTGCCGGTGTTTATGCTGGAGGCGCGTCAAATGCCCGGCGGCGATGACCCCGCGCTGGTCGGCCTGGCCATGGGTGCCTATGGCCTGACGCAGGCGCTCATGCAAATTCCACTGGGGCTGGCCAGCGACCGGTTCGGGCGCAAGCGGGTGATCCTGCTTGGCCTGGCGGTGTTTGCCCTGGGCAGCGTGGTGGCCGCCTGGGCCCCCAATGTGGAGACGCTGCTGCTGGGGCGTGCGGTGCAAGGAGCGGGCGCCATTTCGGCCGCTGTCACAGCCTTGCTGGCCGACCTCACCCGCGATGAGGTGCGCACCAAAGGCATGGCACTGATTGGGGCCAGCATCGGGCTGATGTTTGCGCTGTCGCTGGTGGTGGCGCCCCCGCTGGCGGGTGCCATGGGGCTGGCAGGCATCTTCGGGCTGACGGCTTTGCTGGCGCTGGGGGGCATGGCCGTGGTGCTGTTGTGGACACCGGCCGAACCCACCAACTCGGCCACGGCCCCCCGGGGCCGCTTGCGCGATGTGCTGTGGCACCCCGCCCTGTGGCGGCTGAACCTGGGCGTGTTTGCGCTGCATGCGGTGCAACTGGCCATGTGGATGGCCGTGCCCGCGCTGCTGACCCAGACCGGTTTGCTGGCGGCCGACCACTGGCAGGTGTACCTGCCTGCGGTGCTGGCCTCGTTTGTGCTGCTGGGTGGGCTGTTTGCCCTGGAGCGGCGCGGCCACCTGCGCAGCGTGCTGCGAGGTGCTGTGGCCCTGCTGCTGCTGGTGCAACTGGGCTTTTTGCTCGTGGCCAGCAGCGGGCCTGCGCTGTGGCCGCTGGCGGTGCTGCTGTTCGTGTTTTTTGTGAGCTTCAACATCCTGGAGGCCAGCCAGCCCAGCCTGGTGTCTCGCCTGGCCCCACCCGAATCACGCGGGGCCGCGCTGGGCGTGTACAACGCGCTGCAGTCGCTGGGATTTTTTGCCGGTGGTGCGGTGGGCGGCTGGCTCGTCAAGTGGGGCGGGACGCAGGTGCTGTTTCTGGCGTGTGGCCTTCTGGTGCTGGCGTGGCTGGTGCTGGGCTGGTCTCAGCCGGTGCCTGCGGCTCCGAAGGGCCAGCAGGCGGCGCAGTCCCCGGCATAGTCCCCGGCTCAGTCCCTTCAAAGCGGCGCAGCATCAGGTCGGCCAGCGTCGCATACAGCGGTCGACTGATCAGGCGCGACACACCGCTGGCCAGCAGTGCCGCCGCCATCAGGCTCAGCACCATGGCGTAGCCATCGACCATTTCCATGACGATGATCATGGCGGTGATGGGGGTTTGTGTGACTGCGGCCAGAAACGCCGCCATGCCCAGCGCAATCAGCGCCACCCGGTCAGGCGAATCCAGCAGGTGGGCCACATCGGCCCCCACGCCCGCCCCGATGGACAGGGCCGGGCCAAACAGGCCCCCAGGCACCCCCGCCCAGGCCGACAACCAGGTGGCCACAAACTTGAGCCACGTCCACACCACCGGCAGCGACTGCGACGAGTCCTCCAGCAGTGCCCGCGTGTGGTTGTGCCCACCGCCAACGGCGGACGTCTGTGTCAGCACCGCAATCACCGCCACCGCCAGGCCACACAGCGCCGCAAACCGGATGGGCCACTTGCGCCGGTAGGCACAGAAGCGGTCGGGCATGCCCAGAAACGACGCGATGATGAGCCGCGCCATCAGCCCGCCCAACAGCCCACACACCAGCGCCACCAGGAAACCCGGCCACGCAATCGACCAGCCCACATCCCCCACCCGCACCCGACCAAACAGCGACAGGTGCCCCATGACCGACACCGCCACCAGGCCCGAGGCCACAATGCCCGCCATCATCAGGCCTGAGCTTTTGGTTTCGATGCGCCGCGACAGCTCCTCAATGGCAAACACAATACCGCCCAGTGGCGTGTTGAACGCCGCTGCAATGCCAGCGGCCCCACCAGCCACCAGCAGCTCGCGCGGCGTGATGCCCGAGTTGGGCGACAGCCAGCGCCGGGCGGCAAACATCACCCCCGCCGTCACCTGCACCGATGGCCCCTGCCGACCGATGGACAGCCCGGCCAGGCACCCGCCTGTTACCAGCGCCACCTTGGCCGCCGCGAGCTTGAGCGACACGAACACATGGCGGGACTCTTCGGGCGTGCGTGGGTCCAGCGCCGCCAGCACCTGCGGCACGCCCGAGCCACCGGCCGCTTTGAACCACCGCCGCGTCACCCACACCACCAGTGCCGTCAGGGCGGGTGTCCACACCAGCGGAAACCACCACCAGCGCGCCTGCATGCCCGCAAACCAGTCAAACGCGCCATCGGCCAGCAGGGCAAAACCCACCGCCGCCAAACCGGCCAACACCGCAAACCCCATGACCACCACACGGTCCAGCCAGCGGCGGCTGTCGCTCAGCTCATGCCGCAAATTGGCATAGACATCGGGTTCACGTTTCATGCGGGATGATTCTGACACGCACCCTGCCGCAGCGGCCTACCCGCTGGGCCTTGCGGCACAATGGGCCTTTTAGACCTCACTTCCAGGCCCGGCAACACCATGGCATCTGTCAACAAAGTCATCCTCGTCGGCAACTGCGGCCGCGACCCCGAAATCCGCTACCTCCCGTCTGGCCAGGCCGTGGCCAACGTCAGCATTGCCACCTCGTCCCGCCGCAAAAACCGCGACACCGGCGAAACGGTGGAAGACACCCAATGGCACCGCGTCACCTTCTATGACCGCCTGGCCGAAATTGCGGGCGAATACGTCAAAAAAGGCCGTCCCATTTATGTGGAAGGCCGCCTGAAGTACGGCACCTACGTGGACAAGGCCACAGGTGCCGAGAAAAATACCGTGGACATCATCGCCACCGAGCTGCAGCTGCTCGGCGGGCGCGAAGGCGGTGGCGGCAGCCATGGTGGCGGCGACGAAGGTGGCGGCTACGACGCCCCCGCGCCAGCCCGCCGCCCACCACCCGCAGCCGCCCGCCCCAGCGCACCAGCCTATGCCCCCCGCCCCGCACCGCCTGCTGCACCCGCTGCCCCGGCGCGCAGCTCCAGCGGCTTTGACGACATGGATGACGACATCCCGTTCTGAACGCCTAGTCAACCGCAGTCCCCATCCCCAGGGGTGCGGGCCGTTTCTGCGCCTACACCCTGTTTCACTGGCCACCGCGCCACCTCACTGAAAGGCAACCCATGCAAGTCCAAGTCAACACCGACGACCACATCCAAGGCGGCGAAACGCTGGCCCACTGGATCACCGAAGAAACCAACAGCCGCCTGAGCCGTTTTCGGGACCACATCACCCGCGTCGAGGTGTTTCTGACCGACCTGGACGGCAGCAAGTCTGGTGTCAAAGACAAACGCTGCCGCCTCGAAGCCCGTGTGGCCAACCGCCAGCCCGTCAGCGTCACAGCCGACGCCGACAAAATGGCCACCGCGTTCATTGATTCAGTGGACAAGCTGACCCGCGCCCTGGACACCGACCTGGGCCGCGTCAAAGACCGCCACGGCCGCGACACCATCCGCAACGCAGCGGACCAGGACAGCTGAGCATCCCCTGGGGTTGGGCGTCAACACCCTGGTCCATTTGCGTGGTCGATAGCAAACTATCCATTTATATCAAGCGCAAATGGGATATTTGATGCATAAAACCAACCCCACACAACCCCGCTGGCACCGGGCACTGAGTGCCGCGGCCCTGATCGGCATGCTGGCGGGTGTGTCCACTCTGTCGGGGTGTGGCCACCTGGGCACTGGCTGCGACTGCGGCCCTGGTGCAACCCCTGGCACCCCTGGCGCTCCACCCACGCCGCGCACTCCCCTGGTGACCCGGCCCATTGCCTACACCGCTTTTGACGGGCCACCACCGCTGGCCACAGCCGCGCCCACTGGCACACTGCAGTACCCCTGGCACCTGCCACCCCAGGCCCAGCCTGTGTACCCCCTGGCCGACAGCGTGCCCCTGCCTGCCCTGGCACCAGCCCCGCCCCCCGCAGCCGAGCCGCCAGCCACACCACCGGCGCCGAGCAGACCTGCGGCCAAACCCCGCAGCCACTCACACGCACACACCCATTCCTACACCCACACCCACCCGCATACGCACCCACACACGCACCCCGTGCCTGCAGGAGCCGTCCGCCCGACAGCCAAGCGCCGAGCCGCCACCACGCCCCGCGTGCGCACCACCCGCCCGGCACGCCAGACTCGCCCCGAGGCACCCACCGCCGAACGCCGCAGCACCGCAGGCGTTGACACCACCCGCAGCGCCCGCACCGCCACCAGCCAGCGCCCACCCAACGAGCCACTGGACTGCCCCAACCTCGTGCGCACCAACCCCTACCTGGCCAGCCAACTGCGCTGCCCAGGGGCTGCGGTACTGCCCAACACCCCAGTGGCGCGCTGAAAGCAGGTGCACTCGCCGCATGCCGACGAGTCACTGGCAATGATCGGCCTCAAGCCCGCAACTGCACTGGCCATCAGCGCCCAGGTGGCGTCTGGGGTTTGGGCGGCTGCTCCCCCAGCACCTGCACGCCGGCCGCAATGCGGGTGGCGGTGGTCAGGGCGCACAGCCCGGCAAAGCCCAGGGCAAGCGGCACAAACCACGCAGGTACCAGGCACATCAGCGTGAACACCGCCAGGGTCTCGGTGGCCTCGGTCAAGCCCCCCAAGAAATAGAAGCCCTTGTCCGGGTAGGCCGTGCTGACCAGGCCACGCTTGGCGGCCAGCACGGCAAACGCCAGAAAGCTGCTGGCGGTGCCCATGAAGGCAAACAGCAGCACGGCAGCCGCCAGGGCATGGGCGCCCGGGTCGGCCAGGGCAAACGCCAGCGGGATGCTGGCGTAAAACAGAAAATCCAGCGCGATGTCCAAAAAAGCGCCCCGGTCGGTGGGCGCGGTCAGGCGGGCCAGCGTGCCGTCCAGTCCATCGGCCAAGCGGTTGAGTGCCATGGGTAACAAAGCCCATGCGCTGTGGCCCGTGGCGATGAGTGGCACCGCCAGCAGGCCCACCGCAAACCCGGCCCAGGTCAGGTGATCGGCCCGCACGCCCCGGTGCATCAGCGCCCGTGCCATGCGCTGCAGCGGGCGGCGCAGCGCGGCGTTCAGGGTACGGTCAAACATGCGAAGCCTGGGGTGCGGTGGGCTCGGGCTCGGGTGCCAGCAACACCACGCGCCCGCCGGGCGGCACATCGGCCGGGTCGTGCGTCACCAGCAGGGTGGGAATGCCGCGCTCGGCCACATGGGCAAACACCAGCGCCCGAAAGCGCTGGCGCAGCGCCACGTCCAGCTTGGAAAACGGCTCGTCCAGCAGCAGTGCCTGGGGCTGCGCCAGCAGGGTGCGCATGAGGCTGGCGCGCGCACGCTGACCGCCCGACAGCGTGGCCGGGTCGCGGTCAGCAAACCCAGCCAGCTCCACGCTGGCCAGCGCCTGCGCCACCGCCGCTTGCCGGGCCGCTGCGCCGCGCACCTGGGCGGGCAGGGCAAACGCCAGGTTCTGGCCGACGCTCCAATGCGGAAACAGCACATCGTCCTGGAACAGCAGGCCCATGCGCCGCTGCTCGGTGGGCAGCGCATGCAGCGCACGCCCCGCCAGCCACAGCTCTCCGTGGGCCACAAACGCGGGCTCCAGCGCCCCCACCAGCCACTGCAACAGCGTGGACTTGCCCGACCCCGACGGCCCCATGAGCGTGACCACCTCGCCAGGCGGCACGCTCAGGGAAAAATCGGCCAGCAGTGGCTGCGGGCCCAGGCGCAGGGTGAGGTGGCGGATGTCAAGCATGGTGTAAAGCAAAAAAGTGCAGGGGAAATTTCAATGGAATGCCATCAGGCAGCAGCGAGCCTGCAGGCGGGCACAGCTGGCGCGCTCACCCCCGCAACCCCCGCCGGTGCAGCCCCACCCGCCAACCCAGCCAGGCGGCCAGGCCAAATCCGGCCAGGGGTATCACAATTTGTAGCAGTGCGTGCACGGCCATCAGGCGGTAGTTGCCCCCAGCGCTCAGTGAAACGGCCTCTGTGGTCACGGTCACGAACCGGCCGCCACCGGCAAACAGCGTGGGCAGGTACTGCCCCACGCTGACGGCCAGCCCCACCGACGCTGCGGTCAGCAGGGGCCGCACCAGCAGCGGCCACTTGATGCGCCAGCACACCTGCCAGCGGCTCATGCCCAGGGTGCGGGCCACCGTGGCGTAGCGCGGATCCAGCGCGCGGTAGGGGCCAGCCAGCGTCAGCACCACATAGGGCAGCACCCACATCAGGTGGCTCCACACCAGCCCCAGCGCCGCGCCGTCCAGCCCGGTGTGCAGCAGTGCGGCGTACTGCGCGGCCACCAGCGGCAGCGCGGGCAGCACCAGCGGCGCATACAGCAGGGGGCTAAGGCGCTGCGGCCCCCACTCCAGCCACAGCAGGGCCACCGGCAGGCACACGGCCACTGCGGCCACCGCCAGCCAGACAGTGGTGCCAAATGGCCGCCAGTCGGCCTGCAGCCAGGTGTGCAGGCTCAGCTGCGCGGGCCACAGCGCCGGAAAAAACCAGGCACCCGCCAGCGACCACACCACCAGAGCCACCACCACCGCCCAGCCTGCGCCCGTGAGCAGCGCCACCGCAGCACCGCTGCCGCTGGCCGCCGTGCCAGCAGAACGGCGGGGGCCGCCCCCGGCAGGGCCATGGGCGGTGCATGGCCCCTCAGGCAGCCGCCGAGCCTGCCGCAGCCGCCAGACCCACCAGCCGCACCGCGCCAGCGCCGCCCCCAGCACAAACAGGCCCAGCAGCACCAGCGAGGTGGCAGCCCCCAGGGCCTGCTGGGCGGGGTCGGGATCGGTCAGCCAGCGCCAGCCCAGCACCGCCAGGGTCGGCGGGTTGGTGGGGCCCAGCACCACCGCCATGTCCACCACCGATAGGCTGTAGGCCCACACCGCCGCCAGCGGCCACCCCAACCGGGGCAGCAACTGCGGCCACAGCACCTGCCGCCAAATGGCCCAGCGGCCATGGCCCAGCGTGCGGGCCACCAGCGCCTGGCGGGTGGTGGCCGCCTCGCCCAGCACGGCCATCAGCACCCACAGCAAAAACCAGCTTTCCTTCAGCGCCAGCGCCAGTGCCAGCGCCAGGCCGTGCGGGTCTTGCACCGTGACCCAGGCCGGGGGCTCGACCCAGCCCAAGGCCTGGGCCAACAGCCGCGCCAACCAACCACTGGGAGCGAGCAAAAACAACAGCCCCACCGCAAATGCAGCATGCGGCACCGACAGCAACAGCGGCAAACGCCGCTGCAAACGCCGCCACACCGGGCTGGGGTAGGCCAATGTGGCGACGCCTGCCGCCAGCACGCAGGCCAGGGCGGTGCCCAGCAGCGCAGACTGGAGGGTGGCCCACAGGGCGGGCTGCCACTGGTTGCTGGCCCACAGCGCCTGCCACACCGCCCCACTGCCCGCCCCCAGCGCGGGCTGCCAGGCCCACCATAGGCCGGGCAGCACAGGCACCAGCACCAGGGCCACCGCCGCTGCGGCCAAGGCCCGCATGGCTGCGCCAGGGCGAAGGGTCAGCGGGTGCCGTAGCGCTTGAGCCACTCGGTTTCCAGCGCGGCCATCCAGCTGGCGTGGGGCTCGGGCAGGGTGGGCACGGCCTCGGTCAGCGCGCCAGGAGCGGTCTGGGCCATGCGGGCTTGGGCATCGGCAGGCAGGCGGGCGCGGTCGAGCACGGTGCCGTCACCCCAGACGGCGATGTCCGCCTTGCGGACCTGCGCCTCGGGCGAGAGCAAAAAATTGGCCAGCACCTGGGCACCGGCGCGCGCGTTGGCGTTGACGGGAATGGCCACAAAGTGGACGTTACCAATGGTGCCCTTGGTGAAGCCAAAGCTGTACACCGTGGCGGGCAGCTGGCGGCTGGCAATGAGGTTGGCCGCCTCGTTGGGGTTGAAGGTGATGGACAGGCGCAATTCGGCGTCGGCCAGCATGCGGTGCATGTCGGCTGCGCTGGCGGGGAAAGCCTTGCCCTGGCGCCACAGGGCGGGGTGCAGCTTGTCCAGGTAGGCCCACAGCGGTGCGCTGACCTGGCCGAAGGTGGCGCCAGCCACGGGTTGCTGCAGAGCGGTCGGGTTGGAGGTCAGCTCGCTCAGCAGCTGCTTCAGGAAGGTGGTGCCGTGGAAGTCTGGCGGCTTGGGGTAGCTGGTTCGGCCGGGATGGGCCTGGGCAAAGGCCAGCCACTCCTGGGCAGAGCGTGGTGGGGTGGGGGTGGTGCGGCGGTCGGCCATGAAGGTGAGCTGTGCGGTGCCCCAGGGGGACTCAAAGCCCTCGGTGGGCACCGAAAAATCACTGCGCACAGGCTTGGCCAGGTCCACCCCGGCCCAGTTGGGCAGCTGCTCGGCCCAGGGGCCATACAGGTGCCCGGCGGCCTTCATGTCGCGGAAGTTCTCGCCATTGATCCACACCAGGTCCACCGAGCCGCCTTGTGTGCGCCCTGCGGCCAGCTCGGTCTGCACGCGCTTGACCACCTCCACAGTGTCGGTCACCTTGACGTGTTTGACCTCGACCCCGTGGCGCTCCTTCACCGCTTTGGCGGCCCAGGCAATGTAGGCGTTGGTGGCCTCGCTGCCACCCCAGGCATTGAAGTAGACCGTCTGGCCACGGGCCTGCGCCTCGATCTGGGCCCAGGGAACGGCGCTGACCGGGGGGCGGGCGCTGGCGGACTGGGCACCGGGCGCGGCAGCGGTTTGGGCAAGGGCCCAGCCGCTGCCCAGGAGGCAGGCGGCGGCGACAAAGGTTCGGCGCGGGAAGGTCATGGGCAGGAATTCTCCGTAAAAACCACAGGATGAAAACAGGGGGACGCAACGCCTGCTCAGGGCCATGCGGGCTGGTCAGGGCTGGGCATGGCTGAGGGGCAGATCCCGCCGCCAGCGTCCCTGGGACAGGTCGCTGGACAGGGCGCGCGACAGGTCGCTCAGCTCGTCAAGCTGGCGCTGCACACACACTCCCGACAGGTAGTGGCGGGCACGCTCGCCCACATGCTGCACCAGGGCTGGGGTGTGGTGGGCCTGCGACCAGTCCTCGCCGCTGGCGCTGGGTTTGGCCGCACAGGCCGACTCGGCCAGCCACTTGGCGCACCAGGTGAGTGACCACAGCCACATGGCCTCGCGCAGGGCCACCATGCCCGGCGCATACCACGGCGCCAGGTGGCCCATGGCATCCAACCAGTGGGCGTGGGCCTGGTGCACCTCGGTGGCGGTCAGGGTGAAAGATGTAGCCACGTCCCAGGTGGTGGAGGTGTAGAGGGTGGCGTGGGCCACGTCCAGGGGAGCAAGGCCGTAGCGCATTTTTTCCAGGTCCACCAGCACGGCGCGGCCGTTCGGGCGCACCAGAAAGTTGCCGGGGTGGGCATCGGCCGCCACCAGGGTGGTGGGCATGCGGGCGCAGGTGGGCCCCAGGCGCTCGGGCAGGGTGAGCAGGCGCTGCTGCACCAGCTCGCGGGTAGCGGCAGGCACCTCGGCGTGCGCCAGAGACGCGGCCTGGGCGCCCAGCACCTGCAGCCACTCCTGCACCGGGTGCAAGCCAGGCGCCAGGGGCGCGCGATCGGCCAGCGGCGGCACGGGCAGGCGGTGAATGGCGGCCAGCGCATCCAGCACACACGTCTGCGCTTGGGTGGCGCCCGCCACGGTGCCGTGGACGTGCTCGACCAGCAGCGCACCCCAGGGCAACCCAGGGCCAGGGGCCAGGCTGCCGTGCAGCGCGGGGGTGTGGCCGCTGGGTGCGGCACGGCGAAAGCAGGCCACCTCCTGCGCCAGGTGCTGGACCGGCGGCAGGTTCAGCTGGCTGTGCTTGGGCACACGGGCCAGCCAACCGGTGCCGTGCAACACCACATGGCGGTGGGCCAGGCCCTGGTCGGGCAAACACGCCAGGCGCCCGACGCTCAGGCCCTGCACGGCCAGGCGGTCTGCCAGGGCATCCAGCATAGGGTCCACCACGGGGCCTGGCGCAGAGGTGGCCACGGGCTGGGCGCTCAGGTATGGAGGTGGGTGCTGGGGCATGGGGTGAGGTAGATGATGAGGAGGTGTTGGCCTTGGGTCGGCACAATGGCCAGGTTTCTTACAGGCACGCCGCACGGGCGGCACCACCGTTCCAACCCGCCATGACCCATGACCTGATCCACCAGCTGGCCCCGCACCGCCCCATGCTGCTGAAGTTTGCCATGCGCCAGCTGCGCAACCCGGCCTGGGCTGAAGATGCGGTGTCCGAGACCCTGCTGGCGGCGCTGGCCAAGCCCGAGGCGTTCCAGCAACGCTCTCAGCTGAGCACCTGGCTGGTGGGCATTTTGAAGTTCAAGGTGCTGGACCAGTTGCGCCTGCATGCCCGCGACGCCTGCGACACCGGCGCCGCCCCCGACGAGCTGGCCGACCCGATCGACGACCTGCCCATGAACGAGCGCGGGCACTTTGCCAGCCCACCGGCCGATTGGGGCAACCCCGAGCAGGAGCTGCGCCAGCGCCAGTTTCTGCACGTGCTGGAGCTGTGCACCGACCGATTGCCCGCCGCGCAGGGCCGCGCATTCATGATGCGGGAGTGGCTGGAGCTGTCGGCCGACGAAATTTGCAAGGAATTGGGGGTCAGCGCGACCAACCTGTATGTGTTGCTTCACCGCGCCCGCCTGCGGCTGCGCGAATGCCTGGAACTCAACTGGTTTGGCGGGGCCGCCCCGCGCTGACCGCCACCGAAAGCCTGCCATGGACTGGACCATTCCCTGCAAAGAAGCCACCGCCCTGATGGTGGCCCGAGAAGACCGCGAACTCGCGCTGGGCGAGCGTGCCGCGCTGCGCTGGCACCTGCTGCTGTGCCACGGCTGCCAGCGCTTTGAGGGCCAGATGCTGACCATGCGCCACGCCCTGACCCAGTGGCGGCACTACCGCCATGAGCACCCGGACGCCGATGGCAGCGCGCCCTCCACCGGCCCAGGTGCCGCCGCCCCCGGCCATTCGCCACCGGGATGCCCCTCTGGCAGAAGCCAATAATTCAATAGCAAACTATTGAATTAATAAAAGCGATAAAGCACTATTTTACTTGTAATTTTTGCCATCAGACGATGACCCCACCACCCAGACACACGTCACCGTCGTACAGCACGGCCGACTGTCCCGGCGTGACGGCCCACTGTGCCTGGTCAAACGCCAGGTGGATGGCGCTGGCATCGCCCGCTGCCGTCAATGAACCAGGGCGCGGCGCGGCGCTGAGCCAGCAGGGTGCGTCGGTCTGGCGGTAGCGGGTTTTGGCGGACAGGCGACGGCGGGCTTGGCCCGCCCCGTTGGACTCCGTCAGGGCGGGCGGCTGGCCCGCCGTCCAGCTCAGGTCCTGCGCGGTCAGCCCTTCGCTCAGCAGCCAGGGGTGGTCGTGGCCCTGCACCACCCACAGGGTGTTGGTGGCCACGTCTTTGCGGGCCACGAACCAGGGCTGGTGCTCGCCCACACCGCGCAGGCCCTGGCTTTGCGCGGCCTTGAGTGCCGCACCTTTGGCCTTGACCCCGCCAATGCCCAGGCCCTGGCGCTGGCCCAGGGTGTAAAAACTCAGGCCCACGTGCTGGCCCAGCACCCGCCCGTTCGGGTCTTTGATGGGCCCAGGCGCGTGCGCGATGTAGCGGTTCAGAAACTCCCGGAACGGCCGCTCACCAATGAAGCAGATGCCGGTGGAGTCTTTCTTTCTGGCATTGGGCAGGCCAATCTCGTCGGCGATGCGGCGCACCTCGGTTTTGTGCAACTCGCCCACTGGAAACAGGGTCTTGGCCAGCTGCGCCTGAGTGAGGCGGTGCAAAAAGTAGCTCTGGTCCTTGGATGCATCCAGCCCCTTGAGCAGTTCGAAGCGGCCATCGCCCAGGCGTGCAGTGGCCACGGGCAGCAGCGCGCCGTCGGCGCCCGCACCGGTGCCCACGCAGCGCACACGGGCGTAGTGGCCGGTGGCAATTTTGTCGGCCCCCAACGCACAGGCATGGTCCAGAAAGGCCTTGAACTTGATCTCGGCATTGCACAGGATGTCGGGGTTGGGCGTGCGCCCGGCCTGGTACTCGCGCAAAAACTCGGCAAACACGCGGTCTTTGTACTCGGCAGCAAAGTTGACGTGCTCGATCTCGATGCCAATCACATCGGCCACGCTGGCGGCATCGACAAAGTCGATGTTGGACGAGCAGTAACCGCTGTCATCGTCATCTTCCCAGTTCTTCATGAAGATGCCGATGACTTCGTAGCCTTGTTGCTTGAGCAACCAGGCGCTGACGGATGAATCGACGCCGCCGGACAGACCGACGACCACTTTGGGCTTGGCTTTCATCGGCGAATTATCCAATGGGCCCGCCCGCAGCCCGCTGCCTGCCGCCTGCCGCCCCCTCTCAGCCTCTCAGCCTCTCAGCCTCTCAGCCCAGCATGGCCTTCCACATGCCGTTGCCCCAGCTGATGGCCCCCGAGCCGGAACGGGCGTTGTGCACCGGGTCCACCGAGAACTTGAGCTTGGGTGGCTGACCGGGCTCCATGCTGGACGCCACGTTGATGTTGATGGCCGTGTCGTGCGTGACATTGGCCCAGCAAATGCCCAGCGGCAAATCGATCGGCCCGGTGGGCGCGGCGATGGCCTTGCCCGCCACCCGCTCCAAAATTTCTTCGGCCACCTGCTTGCCGGTATTGAAAGCGACGTGTCCGCTCTTGGGCAGTGGCGTGCCTTGGGCGTCGCCAATCACGTAAATCTTCTCGTCGGCCTGCGACACAAAGCGTGGCAGCTTGATGGCTGCCCACCGCTCTCCCAAACCGGCCTGGCGCACCAGGCTGCTGGCGCGCATAGGCAGCACCAGGTTGGCGTGCTGGAAAGCAATGTCGCCCTCGCTGGTCTGCAGCGTGCGTTTGCCGATGTCCACCGCGGTGATGTCGGTGTTGGGCAGGTACTCGATCTGCGACCCGTACACCGACCGCATCGCATTCAGAATAGGCTGGGCAATCGGGGGTGGGGTGGGCGCGGGGTTGGCATCGATGATCAGGATCTTGCCCTTGGTGCCGCGCTTTTTCATTTGTTCGGCGATCAGAAAGGCCCGCTCGTACGGTGCCGGGGGGCAGCGGTAGGGTGGCTTGGGCGCGCTGATGACGAAGGTGCCACCGTTGGTAAGGAATGCATCCACTTCGCGCCTGACGGCCATCTGCTCGAATGCCCGGAAACCCACGGGCAGCTGGTCGCGTGCCTGCGCGTACCCGGCAATGGCCTCTTCCATGTACTCGATGCCGGGGGACAACACCAGAAAGTCGTAGCCAATGCGCTGGGTGGCCGTGACCACCTGGGCCTTGACCCGGTCAATCTCCAGCGCTTTTTCGCGCACGCGGCGCACCCCCAGCTCGTCCAGCTTGGCGTAGCTGCGCTGGAAATCGAACGCAGGCTGCAGCCCGGCGATGTAGTGGGCACTCAGGGGGCACGACATGAAGCCCTCATTGGGCTCAATCAGCGTGACCTGCACACTGGCATCGGCCAGCAAACCACGCACCGCCGCCAAGCCACCCCAGCCCCCACCCACCACCACGACGCGTGCCTTGGCCGGGGTGACCACCGATGCACATCCGGTGGCCAGTGCCGTCAGGCCCAGTGCGGTGCCTTGCAGCACGTGTCGCCGATTGAGAGGGAACAGGGGGTTGTGCATGTGGATGTCTCCTTGAATGTGGTGGGCCACTGGCGCACCATGCGCCAGATACCCTGCGGGGCAGGGCATTCAGTCTATGAGCCAATAACCACACCTCTGATAGGGGAAACCCGTGACCTACCCGCGCAGGAAAAACAGCACCGTCATCGCCAGGCCAATGCCAATGACCAGCGCACGCACCCAGGCCACCGGCAGCCGCTTGGCCAGCCGCGCCCCTGCCACGCCACCAAACGTGGCACACACCATCATCACCATGGCCTGCGGCCAGACAATGGCCCCCGCCACCGCAAACGCCACCACCGACAGCAGCGAGAGCACGAACGAGTTGTAGTTTTTCAGCGCATTGGCGGTGTGGATGCGGGCCTCCCCCGTCAGGGTGTAGAGCGCCATGAGCAAAATGCCCAGCCCGCCATTGAAGTAGCCGCCGTACACCGACACCAGCAGCAGGCCTGGCGTGCGCCAGCGGGCCAGGCCTGCGGTCTCGGCCCCATCGTGGCCCACCCGGCGGCTCATGTGCGCCAGCCTAGGCCCCAGCGCAAACAGCAGGGTGGCAAACAGCAACAGCCACGGCACCAGCCCTGAAAACACCTTGGCCGGGGTCACCAGCAGCAGCAGGGCACCGCCCACCCCCCCGATGGCAGACACCCAGGCCTCCCGCTGCAACAGCCGCCGATCCAGCGCACCCAACTCGGCCCTGAACCCCCAGACACTGCCCAGGTAGCCTGGACTGACGGCCAGCGCACTGGTGGCATTGGCGGCAATGGGTGGCACCCCGGTGAACACCAGCGCGGGCAGGGTCAGAAAGCTGCCCCCACCGGCAATGGCATTGAGCACGCCCGCACCAAACGCCGCCGCCGACAACAGCGCCCACGGCCACCACGCAAGCAGCCCCTCCCAAGCGCTGGCATCCATCATGGTTGCACCTGTTGCATCTGTTGCACTGAAGGATCGGTGTGCACCAGGTCCAGCGCAAACCGCTGGCCACGCAGGTGGTCCTCCATGCAGCGCAGCACCAGGGGGCTGCGGTGGCGGTGGGTGCTGGCGCGCACCTCGTCGGGCGTCATCCACACGGTGCGCACAATGCCCTCATCCAGACGCGCCCCGGGCACCACCGGGCCGAGCTGGCCGGCAAAGGCGAAGCGCAGGTAGGTGATGTCTTCATCCGTCGCCTCCCGCTGAAAGCGCGACAGGTACACACCCACCAGGGCATCAGGCTCAAAGGTGTGGGTGGTTTCTTCCAGGGCCTCGCGGGCGCAGCCCTGCTCAGGGCTTTCGCCTGGGTCCAGGTGGCCTGCGGGGTTGTTCAGGCGCAAACCCTCGGGGGTGTGCTCCTCGACCAGCAGGTAGCGCCCGCCCTGCTCAATGATGGCGGCCACAGTGACAGAGGGTTTCCAACGGTGATTCATGGCCGAATTATCAAACGCCCGGGCCTGGTGCCTAGGGGGAGCTGTCAGGTCGGCGGCACGGTGGTGCCACAGGCGCAGAAATCCCGCACAATGCAGCGCTGTTGTAAGTTTTCACAAGAATAATTGATCACTTATATAGTGCCTTTTCGTCCTTGTAACCCTTGCAACCTGCCGTGCCCACGCCACGGCCTGGCCTGCGATCCGAACCACCCAGAGACACCCACCGAGGAGCCCCACCCATGCAACCCGCAGCACCTGCAACGCCGCCCAACGAGGCCGCGACCCCCCAGCGCATTGGCATACCCCGCGAAACCTTCCCAGGCGAGAAGCGGGTGGCCACCGTCCCGGAGGCGGTGGCCAAGCTGATCAAGCTGGGCTTTTCGGTGGCGGTGGAGTCAGGGGCGGGCGATGCCGCCGACTTCCACGACGACACCTACCGGGCCGAAGGCGCAGTCATCGTGCCCACGGCAGCGGAGCTCTGGGCCACGTCGGACATCGTGTTCAAGGTGCGTGCGCCCAATGCGCAAGAGGTGGAGTTGGTGCGCGAGGGCAGCACCCTGCTGGGCTTCATGTGGCCCGCCCAGAACCCCGAGCTGCTGCAGCAACTGGCGCAGCGCAAGGCCACGGTGCTCTCCATCGATGCCCTGCCCCGCACCCTGAGCCGGGCCCAGAAAATGGACGCCTTGACCTCCATGGCCGGCGTCAGCGGCTACCGGGCGGTGATTGAAGCAGCCAACGCCTTTGGCCGCTTTTTCAATGGCCAGATCACCGCTGCGGGCAAGGTGCCTCCGGCCAAGGTATTCATTGCCGGTGCCGGTGTGGCTGGCCTGGCCGCCATCGGCACGGCAGCCAGCCTGGGTGCGATTGTTCGCGCCAACGACACCCGCGCCGAGGTGGCCGACCAGGTGGTGTCGCTGGGCGGTGAATTTGTGAAGGTGGACTACGAGGAAGAAGGCTCAGGCGGTGGCGGCTACGCCAAGGTGATGAGCGAAGGCTTTCAAAAAGCGCAGCGCGAAATGTATGCGCAGCAAGCGAAGGAGGTCGATATCATCATCACCACCGCGCTGATTCCGGGCAAGCCTGCACCCAAGCTCATCACCGCCGATATGGTGCGCTCCATGAAACCCGGCAGCGTGATCGTGGACATGGCCGCCGAACAAGGCGGCAACTGCGAACTGACCGAACCCGGCCAGGCGGTGGTGAAACACGGCGTGACCATCGTGGGCTACACCGATCTGGTGTCACGCCTGGCCAAGCAGTCATCCACCCTGTACGCCACCAACCTGTTCAGGGTGGCTGAAGAGCTGTGCAAAGCCAAAAACGGCATCGCCAACGTCAACATGGAAGACGACGCCATCCGGGGCCTGACGGTTGTCAAGGACGGCGAAATCACCTGGCCAGCCCCGCCCCTCAAACAAGCCGCCCCACCCCCCGCCAAACCCGCTGCAGCGGTGGCCGAGAAAAAAGGTGGCCACGGCCACGGCAGCAGCGCGCCCCTGCCGGTCAAAACACTGACCGTTCTGTTTGCGGTGGCGGCAGTGGTGTTCTGGTTCGTGGGCAACTACGCGCCACAGGCCTTCCTGGGCCACTTCACGGTGTTTGTGCTGGCGTGCTTCATCGGCAACATGGTGGTCTGGAACGTGACGCCCGCGCTGCACACCCCGCTGATGAGCGTGACCAACGCCATCTCCAGCATCATCGCCGTGGGTGCGCT
This sequence comes from Burkholderiaceae bacterium, assembly GCA_030695205.1. Taxonomy (GTDB): domain Bacteria; phylum Pseudomonadota; class Gammaproteobacteria; order Burkholderiales; family Burkholderiaceae_C; genus UBA2334. The sequence continues at coordinate 455,159 of JAUYTN010000033.1, forward strand.
GGTGCAAATTGCATCACCGGCCGCCGGCACCAACGACAGGCCAGACGGCCTGATTTTCTGGCTCGCGTTCGCCGCCATTGTGCTGACTGCCATCAATATGTTCGGCGGATTCGCCGTCACGCGCCGCATGCTCGACATGTTCCGCAAGTAAAGCCACCCGCACACAAGGAATCTGCACATGTCTGAAAACCTCGCCAACATGGCCTACCTCGGGGCGGCCATTTTGTTCATTCTCAGCCTGGGTGGCCTGTCCAACCCGGAAACCTCGCGCCGCGGCAACCTGTTCGGCATGATCGGCATGACCCTGGCCGTGGTGGCCACGGTGCTGGGCCCACGCGTCACCACCTCTGGCGTGGCGTGGATCGTCATTGCACTGGTGGTGGGTGGCGCCATCGGCCTGTACGCCGCCCGGGTGGTCAAAATGACCCAAATGCCCGAGCTGGTGGCCCTGATGCACAGCCTGGTGGGCCTGGCAGCCTGTCTGGTGGGTTTTGCGAGCTACGTGGACACATCCGTCCAGTACGAAGGAGCGGCCAAAACCATCCATGAGGTCGAAATCTACATCGGCATCCTGATCGGTGCGATCACGTTCTCTGGCTCATTGATCGCTTTTGGAAAGCTCAACGGCAAGATCGGCGGCAAGCCGCTTTTGCTGCCCGCCCGCCACTGGCTCAACCTGGTCGGTCTGCTGCTGGTCATCTGGTTCGGTCGTGCCTTCGTCCAGGCGCCCACATTGGCTGACGGCATGCTGCCGCTGCTCGTCATGACCGTGATTGCGCTGCTGTTCGGCATCCACATGGTCATGGCCATTGGCGGCGCAGACATGCCAGTGGTGGTGTCCATGCTCAACAGCTACTCGGGCTGGGCGGCTGCGGCCACCGGCTTCATGCTGGGCAACGACCTGCTGATCGTGACCGGTGCGCTGGTGGGCTCGTCAGGCGCCATCCTGAGCTACATCATGTGCAACGCCATGAACCGCAACTTCATCAGCGTGATTGCGGGTGGCTTTGGCTCGGGTGGCGGTGCGGCACCGGCCAAGTCGGGCGAAGCAGCCGAACCCCAGGGCGAGGTGGTGCCCGTCAGCGCCACCGAAACCGCCGAGATGCTGCGCGACGCCAAGAGCGTGATCATCGTGCCCGGTTACGGCATGGCCGTGGCCCAGGCCCAGCACACGGTGTACGAAATCACCAAAACCCTGCGCGAAAAAGGCGTGAACGTGCGCTTTGCCATCCACCCGGTGGCGGGCCGCATGCCCGGCCACATGAACGTGCTGCTGGCCGAGGCCAAGGTGCCCTACGACATCGTGATGGAGATGGACGAGATCAACGAAGACTTCCCCGATACCGACATTGCCATCGTCATCGGGGCCAATGACATCGTGAACCCCGCCGCCCAGGACGACCCGACCAGCCCGATTGCCGGCATGCCCGTGCTGGAAGCCTGGAAGGCCCGCACCTCCATCGTGATGAAGCGCTCCATGGCCAGCGGCTACGCCGGTGTGGACAACCCCTTGTTCTACAAAGAGAACAACCGCATGCTGTTCGGCGATGCCAAGAAAATGCTGGACGAAGTGCTGACATCCCTCAGGGCATAAACGCCGGGACAGGCCTTCCTAGGGAAAGCCTGGGGAGCGCCTGCCTCACAATGCGTCAGTTCGCAGTCAGAATCCCAGCTGACGCATTGTTCGCCCACCGGAGACCCTCCCAAATGACCAACCGCCCTTGGCTGAGTGCCTACCCCGAAGGCGTGCCCGCCGATGTCCAACTGGACCACTACCAGTCGCTGGTCCAACTGATGGAGGACAGCTTCAAGCGGTACGCCAACCGAACGGCCTACAGCTTCATGGGCAAGGAGGTCTCGTACCAGGAAACCGACAGCCTGTCACTGGCGCTGGCCACCTACCTGCAAGGCCTGGGCCTGGCCAAGGGTGACCGCGTGGCCATCATGATGCCCAACGTGCCGCAGTACCCGGTGGCGGTGGCTGCCATCTTGCGGGCTGGCCTGGTCGTGGTGAACGTGAACCCGCTCTACACCCCACGCGAGCTGGAGCACCAGCTCAAGGACTCGGGGGCCAAGGCCATCGTCATCATCGAAAACTTTGCACACACGCTGGAGCAGTGCTTGGCCCAGACGCCGGTCAAGCACATCGTGCTGGCAGCCATGGGCGACCGCCTGGGTTTGCTCAAAGGCGCGCTGGTGAACTATGTGGTGCGCAACGTGAAGAAGATGGTGCCGCCCTTCAACCTGCCGCAGGCGGTGCGCTTCAACGACGCATTGGCCCGTGGTACCAAGGGCACGCTCAAAAAGCCCACACTGACCCCCACCGACGTGGCGGTGCTGCAGTACACCGGCGGAACCACCGGCGTGAGCAAAGGTGCGGTGCTGCTGCACAGCAACGTCATTGCCAACGCGCTGCAGTCCGAGGCCTGGAACGCACCCGTCATGGCCAACATTCCGGCCGGCGAGCAGCCCACCTCGGTGTGTGCCCTGCCGCTGTACCACATCTTCGCGTTCACCGTGAACATGATGCTGGGCCTGCGCATGGGCGGCAAAGTCATTCTCATTCCCAACCCGCGCGACCTGCCCGCGGTGCTCAAAGAGCTGAGCAAACACACCTTTCACAGCTTTCCGGCGGTCAACACCCTGTTCAATGGGCTGGCCAACCACCCCGACTTCGGCACCGTGAACTGGCGCAACCTGCGCGTGTCGCTGGGTGGTGGCATGGCGGTGCAGGGGGCGGTGGCCAAGCTGTGGCTGGAGAAAACCGGCTGCCCCATCGTCGAAGGCTATGGCCTGTCCGAAACCAGCCCGTCGGCCTGTTGCAACCCGGTCACCTCCAAAGAGTTCAGCGGCACCATTGGCGTGCCCATTCCCAACACCTGGCTCAAGTGCCTGGACGACAACGGCAGCGAAGTGCCCACGGGTCAACCGGGCGAAATCGCCATCAAAGGCCCACAGGTGATGGCGGGCTACTGGCAGCGCCCCGACGAAACCGCCAAGGTCATGACCGAAGACGGCTACTTCAAGTCTGGCGACATCGGCGTGATGGATGAGCGCGGATTCTTCAAAATCGTTGACCGCAAAAAAGACATGGTGCTGGTCAGCGGCTTCAACGTGTACCCCAACGAGGTGGAGGACGTGGTGGCCAACTGCCCCGGCGTGCTGGAGTGCGCGGTGGTTGGCGTCAACGACGACAAGACCGGCGAAGCGGTCAAACTCGTCATCGTCCGCAAAGACAACAGCCTGACCGAGGCCAAGGTGCGCGACTACTGCAAGGCCAACCTCACTGGCTACAAGCAGCCCAAAGTGATCGAGTTCCGTGGGGAGATGCCCAAAACACCAGTCGGCAAAATCCTGCGCCGCGAGCTGCGCGACAAACCCACCGCAACATGACCGAGGGTCCACTGGGCATTGTGAGTGCCATGCCGCAGGAGCTGGCCGCAGTGCTGGCGCTCATGCCCGAGGAGCGCCGGGTTGACCTGGCCGGGCGCTCCTTCTGGCATGGCCAACTCGGCGGGCACGAGGTGGTGGCCGTGGTGTCGGGCATTGGCAAGGTGGCGGCGGCCACCACCGCCACCTTGCTGCTGCAGCGCTTCTGCGCCACTGGCCTGGTGTTCACCGGGGTGGCAGGCGGCCTGGGTGACGGGGTGCGTGTGGGCGACACGGTGGTAGCCACCGCCTTTTTGCAACACGACATGGATGCCTCCCCCCTGTTTGCGCGCCATGAAATACCAGGCTACGGCTTCAGCCGTTTTTCCACCCACCGCAGCTGGCAACAAGGTCTGAGTGCCGCCGCACGCCGCACGGCAGCCAGCCTGGCCGCCACGGTTGGGGCGGAGGTGGTTGCCCGGTTTGGGCTGGAAGCGACACAGGTGCACGAGGGGCTGGTCATCAGCGGTGACCGGTTCGTGTCGTCAGAGGCCGAGAGCACCGCCTTGCGTCAGCAGCTGCCAGACGCCCTGGCGGTGGAAATGGAGGGCGCGGCGGTGGCCCAGGTCTGCCACGACCACGGCGTGCCGTTTGCGGCCGTGCGCTGCGTCTCGGACCGGGCCGACCAGGCGGCCCATGTGGACTTTGTGCGGTTTGTGTCCGAGGTCACCTGCCACACCAGCGCGCACACCGTGCTGGACTGGCTCAGCCACCTCGACACCCCTCAGGCGTAGCTGCTGAACACCTGGGTGCTGCCGTCCCGCTGCACCAGCAGCACCTGGTAGGCATCGCGCTTGCCGCCATAGGCCGGACCATCCATGCCGGGAGACCCAATGGGCATGCCGGGCACCGACAAGCCCAGGGCTTTGGGTTTTTCGGCCAGCAGCCGCTGAATGTCCGCTGCCGGGACATGGCCCTCGATCACATAGCCCTGCACCAGGGCGGTGTGGCAAGAGCCCAACTTTTGGGGCATGCCCAGCGCTGCGCGCACGGCGGTGTTGCCTTTGTCGTGACCCTTGACGGCAAAACCAGCTCCCTCCAGGTGGGCCATCCAGTCTTTACAGCAGCCGCAGTTGGGGTCTTTCCAGACCTCCACCAGGGGTTTGGGCTGGGCCGCACGCGCTGACAGCGCCCAACCCATGCCAATGGCCAAGGCGCCCGCGCCCATGGCCAGGGCGTGGCGACGGCTGAGGGTGATTGATTCGGTGTGTGGTTTCGTTGTCATGGCGTTTCTCGGTTGGGAGCAGCAGGCCCCAACCCGTCTGTCGCCACGGCGAACAGCCGGTTGGGTCCCCGCTGGCGGTTACTTGGGCGCAGGGGTGTGCATGTGGTCCATCATCAGTTGCATGGTGGCCTGCATCATCTCCATGCGTTTTTCCATCATGGCGTGTTTGTGCATCATGGCTGCCCCCATGCCACCATGCTGGGCCGAATGCCCGCCCGCATGCGCCGTTGGTGGAGCCGATGTGCCGCCAGACGTTCCCGAACCAGCCATCATTTTCATGCCGTCGTGCATGGCTTTTTTGTGCTCGGCCATCAGGGCCTGGCGTTCCTGCGGGGTTTTGGCTTCGGCCATTTTGCTGCTCATGTCGCGCATGTGCCGCATGTGCTTGTCCATGGCTGACACCTGTGGGTCGGTGGCTGCGGCAGCTGGCGTTTGCGCCGCCGGTGCGGCGGCACCCGCCGTGTGCTGCGAGTGGTCGGTCGTGGTTTGCGACGTGGCAGCAAAACTCGCCAGTCCGATGGACAGCGCAACGGCCAATGCTTTGGATGTGTTCATGGTGTAGCCCTTTCTTGGCAATACCCGGCCCACTGGACCGAATCGGAGACCATCAGCACGTCCCTGTGACGAATGACTGTTCCCGATGCAGGCACTTTAGAACCCGACGGTCGACCGGAACATGACGTCCGGATGACAAAGATGACATGAAGCCGCCCTTGCTGCCATGCCCGAAGCCCCACCCAATGGCAGAGACAAAAAGCAGGTGATCATCAAACGCTGAACCTCAGTTTATATGTAGCAAGCTATCTTTATGCATCAAGCGCAAAGTGCATATTTTTTTACAAATCAACACCTTCAATGCCGCCAACGTCGCCACAGCAGTGCGCCATAGATCGCCGCCAGCATCAGGTAGTTGAACACCATGAACACGGGGGTATTCCATGCCACGCCGTCAAAGCCGCGCTGGGTCAGTGGGTAGAACACGGGTGAAGGATAAAAGTCAGCCGAGTGGGTAAACACGTCAATGACAATGTGCGCCCACCAGCCCGCCAACGGCCACCAGAAGCGCCCCACAACCGCCCAGCACACAGCTGTGACCGCACCTGCGACCAGCGCGCTGTGCATCACACAGTGCAGGTGGTGGCTGAGCGTCGCCAGGGCAGGCTCCAGGACTGGCTCGGCCCCCGGCACGCCACGGATGTAGGCCAGCAACAGTGCGCCGTCTGCGGCACGAAACACCACCCACCAGACCAGAGGCAGCAACTGCACCAGGTCGGGCAGCACGGTCAGGCCGAGTGCCAAGGCCACGGTGCGTCGGCTCACAGGCTGATGCCGATGGAGCCACACCGCCCCTGCCCCTACCCACAGGCCATGCGCAATGATGTCCATGCTCAGCCAGGCGCTCCGGTGGGCACGCTCACGGACGGGGCTGGATGTCGGTCACCATGTATTTGCCAGCTTCTTGCACCGCCTGAAAGCGCACCTTGTCGCCCACTTTCAGGGGCGCGAGAAGCGCCGGGTCAGAAGCGGTGAACACCATGGTCATGGGTGGCATGTCCAGGTTTTTGATGGGGCCGTGCCGCAACGTGACTTTGCCGGTTTCCTGGTCGATTCGGCGCACCTCGCCCTCGGCCAGTTCCGGCGCGGGCGCGGTGGCGGGCGACGCAAGGGCGGCGGGTGCAAAGGCAGCGGGAGCAACAGAGGCAGGCGCAGAAGCAGGCGCTGGATGGTGGCTGTGGTCTGAAGTGGCTTGCGCCATGGCAGCCCATGGCAGGGTACAGGCAGCGGCAATCAGCAGTTGCTTCACGGTCAGATGGGAGGTGGTCATGGTGGTGTCCTTGGGCGCGGGTGGTGGGGGTGGGCGCTCAGATGTGAAGCGCTGGAAGCAGTTCTTGGTTGGTGACGCTCAGGGGGGCTCAGCGGGCAAGCACCTTGATCTTGCCCACCATACCCGCCTGGTAGTGGCCGGGCAGCAGGCAGGCAAAGTCAAACTCGCCAGTACGGTTGAAGTGCCAGACGATGTCGCCCTGCTTGCCGGGCTCGACGTGCGCCATGTAGGGCTCGTCGTGTTCCATGTTGGGAAACTTCTTCATCAGTTCGGCATGCTCGTCCAACTCCTGCTTGGTGCCCAGCACAAACTCGTGCATCACCTTGCCACTGTTGACTACCACCAAACGGACGGTTTCACCCTGTTTGACCTGAATGACATCGGGCGTGAAGCGCATGTTGTCCGTCATGCGGATGGTCACTGTGCGCATGACCGCTGCGGGGTTGCCGCCAATTCCCCAGTCTTTTTGCTCCAGCTTAGGGGGCGCGGTGGACTTGGTATGTGCTTTGTCGCCGTGGGCCCACACAGCGGTGGAGACGGCCAGCAGGGTGAACGCCATCAGGGTTCGGGTGAGGTTCATGGTGTGCATCCTGTCAGTGTTTCATGGTGGCCGCGCTGGGCTTGACTGCTTTGGCCACGGCAGGCGTTGCGTCCGCGCTGGCCTTGGGCCTGGCTGCGGGCAAGGGTTCGCCCTTCCATTCGTGCGCCACGGTGCCCTCGGGGAACTTGTACGGCCCGGGGTCCGAATAGTCGCCGGGCTTTTGGTCTTTGCGCACCTTGAACACGGTGAACATGCCACCCATTTCCAGCGGACCAAACTGGCCGTGGCCGGTCATCATGGGCGCGGTGTTGTCGGGCAGGGGCATTTCCATCTCACCCATGTCGGCCATGCCGCGCTCACCCATCAGCATGTAGTCGGGAGCCACCTTCTGGATTTTGCCGACCAGCCCCCGGTGGTCCACACCGATCATGTTGGGCACATCGTGGCCCATGGCATTCATGGTGTGGTGGCTTTTGTGGCAGTGCATGGCCCAGTCGCCGGGCTCGTCGGCGATCAGCTCAATCTGACGCATCTGGCCCACGGCCACGTCGGTGGTCACCTCGTACCAGCGGGTGCTGGGCGGGGTCGGGCCGCCGTCGGTGCCGGTGATCAGAAACTCATGTCCGTGCAGGTGGATGGGGTGGTTGGTCATGGTGAGGTTGCCCACGCGGATGCGCACCCGGTCGTTCAGCCGCACATTGAGCGTGTCGATGGCGGGGAACACACGGCTGTTCCAGCACCAGATATTGAAGTCGAGCATGGTGTTGACCTTGGGCGTTTTGCTGCCCGGCTCCACGTCAAACGCATTGAGCAAAAAGCAAAAGTCGCGGTCCACATCGCTGATGTGGGGGTGCTTGGCCTTGGGGTGCGTGACCCACATGCCCATCATGCCCATGGCCATTTGCGTCATTTCGTCGGCATGGGGGTGGTACATGAAGGTGCCGGGGCGGCGGGCTTCAAACTCGTACACAAAGGTTTTGCCCGCCGGAATTTGCGGCTGCGTGAGGCCGCCCACACCGTCCATGCCACAGGGCAGGCGCTGGCCGTGCCAGTGCACCGATGTGTGTTCAGGCAGCTTGTTGGTGACGAAGATGCGCAGGCGGTCGCCCTCCACCACTTCAATGGTGGGGCCGGGGCTTTGGCCGTTGTAGCCCCACATGTTGACCTTGAAGCCGGGCATCACCTCGCGCACCACGGGCTCGGCCACCAGGTGGAACTCTTTCACCCCGTTGTTCATGCGCCAGGGCAAGGTCCAGCCATTGAGCGTGACCACGGGGTTGTAAGGCCGCCCGGTGTTGGGCACCAGCGGCGGGGCTGTGTTGACCGATGTTTGAATGACCGGCTCGGGCAGGCCCGCCAGCGCGGAGCGGGCCACGGCCAGCGCGGCAACCGATGCAGCCGCACCGGCAAAAAACTGACGGCGTGAGTGGGTGGTGTTCATAGGGATTCCTGGGTGCATCTGAAGCAGTGGCGTCAACTGGGCGACGGTGTTTGGCGGGTGTCAATGCCCGGCGGGCGCGGCAGACTCACCACCCCCGCCACCGCCCAGGCTGACAAAGCTGGTGGGCGCGCCGCCTTGCAGTACCCACTGCACATCGGCCTCGGCCAGCCAGAAGTCGCGCTGCGCCTCCACCGCAGCCACCAGCGCCTGCGAGTGGTTGGCTGACTCTGCCAGCACATCCCACACGCTTTTGAGCATGCCGTTGTAGCGCAGCAGGGTTTCTTCGCCGATGAGTTCACGGGTGGCCACCACCTCGTCTCGGGTGGCCCGTGCCAGCGCATGGCTGGCCTCGTAGGCGTGTCGCGCCTGGCGCACCAGGGCGGCATTGCGCTGCGCCTCGGTGCGCGGCAACTGAGCGGCAATGGCTGCTGCCCGTGCGTCAATCTGCTGGGGTGTCAGGATCTGCGCGGGCAGGTCTGGCAGGCGGTCGGGCAGCTGCAGGAAAGCGTGCTGGCCGGTCAGCCGCAGGGTTTGGATGAGTGCGGCCTCGGCCTGGGCGGCGGCGTACTCGGCGCGGCGCAGGTTCATGCGGGCGTTGGTCTGGGCCAGCTGCACCTGCGTCTGCTGCAACTTGCTCCAGTTGCCCACGCTCACCATGCGTCGGCCCAGCTCGTTGGCGGCTTCGGCGGCTTGCAACGCCATGCGGTGGGACGCCAGCACCTGGCGCGCCGCCACGGCCTGCACCCAGGCTTTGCGCGCCTGGGCGGCCACTTCCAGCAACTCGCCCGCATCGTGGACCCGGCGTTGCAACGACGGGTCCACCTCGATCCAGCGGCCCTGGGCCAGCAGAGCCACGTTGGCCGTGCCCATGCGGTTCTGAGGCTGGATCAAGCCACGGTGGGCCAACCAACCCTGGCGCACGGCAGCCTCGGCAGACGGCAGGCTCAGGCCACCGACTGCCGTGGCACCCGTGTCCGCAGGGGCGGCGGCAGTCACCTGTTGCTGCTCCCACTTGAGCACGTCTGCGTGCCCACGGGGAAACTCGGCCACGGCCTCGTTGGCCCGTTTCCAATCCACAGCGGGCGGGGCCTCCAGGGCTTGCGCCGACAGGGACAGGGGCCAACCCGCCACACAGACGGCGAGCAGGCACAACTTGTCAGCCAATGGTGGAAGGGATTTCACAGGCAAGACTCCTTGATAGACACAGTGGCAACCATTCTGGAGAGAGCACCCCGTCGGTACGCTGTCCGTTGCATTACAAATTTGTCAGGTACGGATACGCCGGGCGGGTTGCGGGCACACTCGGCACCAGGAGAACCCGAGTGAAAATCCTCATCGTTGAAGACGAACCCAAAACCGGCGACTACCTGCGCCAGGGCCTGCGCGAAGCCGGTTTTTCGGTTGACCTGGCCACCACCGGCCCTGACGGCCTGCACCTGGCCCTGCACACCCCACCCGATCTCATCATCCTCGACGTGATGCTGCCCGGCATGGACGGCTGGCAGGTGCTGCGCTCGGTGAGGGCCGCTGGTCACACCATGCCCGTGCTGTTTCTGACGGCCAGGGACGAGGTCCACGACCGGGTCAAGGGCCTGGAAATGGGTGCAGACGACTACCTGGTCAAGCCGTTTTCGTTTGCAGAGCTGCTGGCGCGTGTGCGCACCATCCTGCGCCGGGGCCGCAGCGGCACCGAGCCCACCAGCCTGCAAGTGGCCGACCTGGAGCTGGACCTGCTGCGCCGCCGCGTCAGCCGGGCAGGCAAACGCATCGATCTCACGGCCAAGGAGTTTGGCCTGCTGGAGCTGCTGATGCGCCGCCAGGGCGAGGTGCTGCCCCGCTCGCTGATTGCCTCGCAGGTCTGGGACATGAACTTTGACAGCGACACCAACGTGATCGAGGTGGCCATGCGCCGCCTGCGCGCCAAGGTGGACGAGGGCTTTGAGCCCCGCCTCATCCAGACCGTGCGCGGCATGGGCTACGTACTGGAAACCCCGCAGGCCACCTGATGCGGCTGGCCCTGTCACTCACCCAGCGGCTGGCGCTGTTTTTTACCCTGGTGGCCTCGGTGGTGGTGCTGGGACTGGGCTGGCTGTTCATGGTGGCCGCCGACCAGCACTTTCTGGACATCGACCGCCAGGTCATTGACGACAAGCAGCACCTGATCGAAGACATTCTGGCCAGCGCCAACTCGGGTGAGGACATCCGCTGGCGCTTGGGCGAGGCCTTGCAGCACCACCACGGCTTGTATGTGGTGGTGACCACGCCCCAGGGCGAGCTGCTGCACGCACCGGAAGGCTTTCAGGTGCCGCCCCAGGCGCAGTGGCAGCCTGTGCCGTTTGAAGACGGCGTGTCGCTGGCCGCCTGGAGCCATGGCGGTGCCGACTACCTGGCCCTGCACACCCAGATGCGGCCAGCCCACGCCCCCACGCAGCCGCTGCAGGTGCTGATTGCGCTGGACACCGGACACCACCGGCATTTTCTGGATGCCTTGCGCGCCCAGGTGGCGCTGTATGCGGTGTTGGCCACCCTGGTCAGCGGCCTGCTGGGCTGGGCAGCGGCCCACCGGGGCATGGCCCCGCTGCGGGCCATGAAGGCCCGGGCGGCCGGGGTCAGCGGCCGCCGCATGGATGCCCGCATGCCGGTGGACACCGTGCCGGTGGAAATGGCCGATCTGGCCCGCGAACTCAACCACATGCTGGACCGGCTGCAGGACGACCTGCGGCGCTTGTCGGAGTTTTCCTCGGACCTCGCACACGAGCTGCGCACCCCCATCAGCAACCTGCTGACCCAGACACAAGTCACCTTGTCGCACCCCCGCTGCAGCGACGACTACCGACACGCCCTGGCCTCCAACGCCGAAGAACTGGAGCGCCTGGCCCGCACGGTGTCCGACATGCTGTTTCTGGCCAAGGCCGACCATGGGCTCGCCCTGCCCAGCCTGGGGCCCATCGACCTGGCCCGGGAAGCCCTGGACCTGTTCGATTTTTACGACGCCCTGGCCGCCGACCGCCAGCTGGAGCTGCGGCTGGAGGGCAGCGCATCCATCCAGGGCGATCGGCTGATGGTGCGCCGCGCCCTGAGCAACCTGCTCTCCAACGCCATTCGCCACGCTCAGGCAGGCACGCCGGTGGTGCTGCGCCTGGCCTGCAACGGCCCAAATACCGAGGTGAGTGTGGTCAACCAAGGGGATGCCATCGCGCCCGACGTGCTGCCCCGCCTGTTTGACCGTTTTTTCAGGGCCGACAAAGCCCGTTCCCACCCCCATTCCGATGGTGCGGGGCTGGGCCTGGCCATCACCCGGGCCATTGTCCAGGCCCATGGTGGCAGCGTGGGGGCCGAGTCCAGCGGCGGCCACAACCGCTTCTGGCTGCGGTTTGTGCAGGGGCAGGCAGCGCCTACTTGAGCCAGCCGCGCTTGCGAAAGTACACCATGGGCACCACCGCCGACATCACCATCAGCCCCAGTGCCATGGGGTAGCCGTAGGTCCAGCCAAGCTCGGGCATGAACTGAAAGTTCATGCCGTAGCTGCTGGCCACCAGGGTAGGCGGCAGCAGCGAGACACTGGCCACAGAAAATATCTTGATGATCTTGTTCTGGTTGATGTTGATGAAACCCACGGTGGCATCCATCAGAAAGTTGATCTTGTCAAACAGGAAGGCGGTGTGGCCGTCGAGCGAGTCCAGGTCGCGCAGGATTTGCCGCGCATCCTCAAACTGCTTGGGGCCGAGCATGCGGGTGCGCATCATGAAGCTGACGGCGCGGCGGGTGTCCATGACGTTGCGGCGAATGCGGCTGGACAAGTCCTCGTGCCTGGCGATGGCCGCCAGCACCTCACCGGCCACGGCGTCGTTCACATCGCCTTTGAGCACCTTGCGGCTGACCTGCTCCACGTCGTCGTAAATGTCTTCCAGCGTGTCGGCACAGTACTCGGCGTCGGTATCAAACAGGCTGAGCAACACGTCCTTGGCGTCATCGATCAGGCCAGGCATGCGCCGGGCGCGCATGCGCAACAGACGAAACACGGGCACATCCTCGTCGTGGATGGAAAACAGCACACCCCGGCTCTTCAGGGCATCGTTTTGTTCGTTCAGGATGAAGGCCACCCGCACCGCCCGGGGGTCTTCGTCGTCGTCAATCAGAAAGTCCGAGCGGATGTGCAGCTCGCCGTTGTCTTCCTCGAAGAACCGAGCCGACTCCTCGATGTCGTCGTCCATCGCGTCTTCGGGAATGCTCAGACCGAAGTGCTGCTTGACCCAGCGCCGCTCTTCGGGCGTGGGCGACTCCAGGTCCACCCAGATGGGCTTGAACTGGGCCAGCGCGTCCATGGACTCGATTTCTTCCTGAAACAACCGGCCATTGACCAGCGTGAACACGTTGAGCATGGGGGCTCCAGTGACAGACAGCAAACACAGGGGGATGAACTATGGGGCCAACCACCGACGCCAGGCCAGGGCCTGCGGGGTGACGCCCGCACCAAATTCGGGCCGATTATGGCACCCGTACCCGGGAAAACCCGGTACCACCACCGGCAGACCACCCTTGGGCAACGGCCACTGGGTCCGCCCACGCGGCGGGCCAATTCACCCTGGTTCAGGGCTGGCGCTCTAGGGCCAGTTCGCGCTGGCGCTGTGCCAGCTGGCGGTAGCGGGCGTCGATGATGGAGAGCTCCAGGTGGTCGGTGCCCGCCACAGTGCGCCCCTGGTCTCGGGCGGCGCGCAAGCGGTCCACCGCGCCGTCCACGTCCAGCACCGCTGCCCGGCTTTCGGCCTCGGCGCGCAGCGCCCGCAGCGGCTGACCCTGTGCCTGCCACGCCTGCGCCAACACCCGCCAGGCCTGGGCGTCCATGGGGTGCTCACTCAGCCACAGCTGCAAGCGCTGGCTGGCCGCCGATGGCTGGCCCTGCTGCACCATGGCCCGGGCGCCCAGCAGCACCCCGGTGCGCTCGGCCGAGCCCAAAGCCTCGGTGGCCCAGACCGGCAGCTGTGCCACCAGCGGCGGTGCTGCGGGCTGGGTGGCCACCTGGGCAGCACCGGGTGCCAGCCAGATTTCCAGCGCCAGCCGCTGCGCGGACCGCCGGGCAGTCTCATCCAGGCCAGGCAGCGCCAGCAGCAGCTGCACCTGCTGCCACGCCTGCAGCGGCTGGCGCAGCTGCAGGGCCGACAGCGCCGCCCCGTAGCGGGTGCCCACGGCCTGGGCCACGTCGGTCGGCGCCGCGCTGGCCCGGCCCGCATCGGTGAGCCAGGTTTGCCACCGGCTGGCATCGGTCTGCGCCAGCACCCGCGCACGCGCCGCCATTTGGGCATGCCACTGAGGCGAGACCACTGGGCGCGCAGGCGCCAGACCGGGTCCGTCGGCGGTGTGCTGGGCATGGCGCAGCTTCATGTCGGCCATGCGCTCCGAGGTCAGGGGGTGGCTGCGCAGGTACGGAAAACTGCCATCGTCGTTGAGGCGGGAGGCCTGCTGCAGCTTGCCGAACATCTCCGCGAAGCCCCGACCGTCGAACCCCGCACCGCTGTGGATGCCGTAGCCAATCCGGTCTGCCTCGCGCTCCATGTCGCGCGAGAAATTGAGCTGGGTTTGTGCCGCCACCGCCTGCCCGCCCACCACCGCCGCCTGAACGATGTCGGTGTTTTTGGCCGCACTGGCGGCCAGCGCCCCCAAAATCATGGCCCCCAGCAACAGTGGGGCCTGCTGCGACTGGCGGGCCACCAGGCGCGAAATGTGGCGCTGCGACACATGCGACAGCTCGTGCGCCAGCACCGATGCCAGCTGATCGGTGGTGTCAACCCCGGCCACCAGCCCCAGGTGCACCCCCAGGTAGCCCCCTGGCAGGGCAAAGGCGTTGATGCTGGCATCGCGCGACAGCATCAGCTCCCAGGCAAAGCGTTCGGCCAGCTCGGGCGAGAGGTCGCCACGCTCCCGGGCCGACGCGACCAACGGCTGCCAGATGGCGCGCAGGTAATCGCCCAAGGCCGGGTCGTCCAGGTACTCGGGGTCCTGGTACACCAGCTGGGCAATTCGGTCGCCCAGCTGGCGCTCGGCGGACAGGTCCATGGCACCGGCCTCACCCATGCGCGGCAGGCTGACCGCCGCCACGGCCCCTGTGGGCACAGGGCCCAGCCCACCCACCGGCTGCGCCGATGCAGAAAAAGCCACACAAAGCGTAGCTAACAACCCACACCTGACAAGCGTAAAAGGCATATTTGACCCAAAAAACACCCCGGCACCTCCGGCCATTGGTTCGTCAGCATATCCGCACCCGAGTTCGCTACGATAAGCTGGCACACAGGGTCGGCGCCTGAGCCGACCACGCGCAAGCCAGACAGCGGCCAACCCACAGCGGTGGGGTCCGCGCTCCACCGATTGGTTCCATGCCCAGATCACTGCTCCGCCTCCAGTCCACCCGCTGGCACCGACTGCGCTCGGCGGTGCTGGGTTCGGTCGCCCTTGCGGCTCTGGCGGTGCTGGTTAGCCTGCTGTTGCCCTCGGGTGGCCTCGTGTTGGTGGTGTGGCCCCTGGCGGGCGTGGGCTTTGCCCTGCTGTGCGCGCAGGGTCGTTCGGCAGGCTGGGCCCTGGCAGGGGGCACGGCGCTCGCGGCGGCGCTGGCACCTTCAGATGCCGGGGCTTGGCTGCCAGCCGCCGTGGCGGCGTCGGTGGCGGGGCCCTGGGTGGCGTGGCGTGCGGTGCAGGTGCGCTTTACCGGTACCTCGCAACCCTTTGCGCGGCAAACCACCATGGTGGCCTTCCTCAAAACCCAGGCGGGCCTGGCGGCTCCGGTGGCGGCCACCCTGCTGACGGCCGCAGCCCTGGTGTCGCACAACCCCGCCAGCCCCAGCGGCTGGCTCTGGCTCTGGGTGGGGCACTGGGCAGCCATGTTCTGTGGCGCACTCTGGCTGGGCCCATCGGTGTGGGAGCTGCTGATGGCCCGCAGCCGGGGCCAACTGCCCCGCTGGCGCGAAAAAATTGCCCAGGCCATGGCCACCGGCTGGCCCATGCTGCTGCTGGTGCTCGGCTTGGGCGCCGCTGCGGCGGCGCTGTGGCAGGGCCATCAACCCACCCTGGCCCGCGCCACCCTGCTTCTGCTGCTGCCGGTGTTGGCCCTGGACGCGTTGCGCGGTGTGCCTGTGGCGATGCAGTTTCGGCTGGTGCTCGCTGGCCTGGTGACGCTGTGTGCCCATGCCTGGGGGCTGCAAACCGCCGACTTGAACCCAGCCCAGGCCCAGGCCGAGCAGGTGTGGGTGACCCTGGCCGTGGGCTTGGGCCTGGCGGTGGTCAACCTGCTGCTGGTGACCGCCCACGAGCGTCGCCTGGCCCTCAAACGCCTGGAGCGCCAGGCCGACACCGACCCGCTGACCAACCTGCTCAGCCTGAGCGGGCTGTACCGACAGATTGAAGAACTGGCCAATGTCGCCACCGACCCCGGCGACACCGTGTACCTCGACGACCCGCCCCTGCCCCGCAGCCGTGCCGCCGTGCTGAGTGTGCAAATGACCAACATCGACTCCATGGAGCAGCTGTTGGGCACACGGGCCACCGACGGGGTAGAGCGCGCCACCAGCGGGGCACTGACCTCCGCCGCCCCGGATGTGCGGTGGTCGCGCATTTCCAAGGCCCATTTCGTCGGCCTGATGACCGAGCCCGAGGCCGACCTCGATGCGCTGCTCTCGCGGCTGAACTTCGCGGTGGTCGAGTCCCAATCGCTGGTGGACGAGCGGGTGGGCCGCCCACAGTGGGCGGTGGCCGCCGTCACCCTGGATGCCGACCCGCTGCCCCCCGTACAGGTCATCATGGCCTGTTTGCGCCGGGTCGAGCAAACCGCCCAGGACTCTCGCCAGATCCAGACCGCCTCGGTGGACACGGAGGCCGCACTGGCCCTGCGTCACGAGGCCGAGCATGCCGAGCGCATTCGCCAGATCATTGCGCGCAAGCAGCTGCTGCTGTATGCCCAACCCATCGTGGCCAACGCGCACCCCGAGGCCATGCCCCACAAGTACGAGGTGCTGGTGCGGCTGCAGGGCGACCAGGGCCGGGTCATCCCCCCGGGGGAGTTTTTGCCGGTGGCCATGCGTGCGGGCCTGATGCAGACACTGGACATGGCCATCATGGAGCAAACTTTCGAGTGGTTTGCCGCCCACCCCCGTGCGCTGGAGGCGCTGAACCACTGCGCCATCAACCTCTCTGGCCCCACCGTGGCCAGCCCGGTCATTGCCCAGCGCATTGCCCTGGGGCTGAGCCAGCACCGGCTGCCGGCGCACAAGTTCACCTTCGAAATCACCGAGAGCCAGGCCATTGCCAACCCCGCGCAGGCCACGGACACCATCCGCGCCATCCGGGCGTGCGGCTGCCGGGTGGCCATTGACGACTTCGGCACCGGGGTGGCCACCTTTGACTACCTCAAGCGCTTCGACGTGGACTACATCAAAATCGACGGGGCATTCATCAAAACCCTGCTCCACGATCCGGTGGACCGGGTTATTGTCGAGTCCATCGTCAAGGTGGCCCACCAGATGGGCGTGCGCACCGTGGCAGAGTTTGTCAGCAACCCCGAGCTGCATGCCGCCGTCACCGCCCTGGGGGTGGACGAAAGCCAGGGCTTCGTGTTCGGCCAACCCCAGCCGCTGCACACCTGGTTCAATGAACCGGCCTGAAGTGGCCTGAACCGCCACCTGTCCACCCACCTCCTGACCTCCCTGCCCCTGTACGCCCGTACGCCTGCACACCTGCACACCTGTTTGGCTGCGCACGGCGCCCCGTTTGCTCGCTGTCCATTTTTTTGCCACCCGCCATGACACCCACCCAGCCCGAAGCCCCCGACACCCTGACCCACTTCGATGCCCAGGGCCAAGCCCACATGGTCGATGTGGGCCACAAGCCCGACACCCGCCGCGTGGCGGTGGCCGAAGGGTCCATCCGCATGGAGGCGGCCACGCTGGCCCTGATCGAGCACGGCACCGCCAAAAAAGGCGATGTGCTGGGCATTGCCCGGATCGCGGGCATCATGGGGGCAAAAAAAACCGCCGACCTCATTCCGCTGTGCCACCCCATTGCGCTGTCTCGCGTGGCGTTGGACTGGGCCATCACCCACGAGCCCTGTGCCGTGTGGTGCACCGCCACTGCCGAGACCACCGGCCCCACGGGGGTGGAAATGGAGGCATTGACCGCCGTTCAGGTCGCCCTGCTCACCGTGTACGACATGTGCAAAGCCGTGGACCGGGGCATGACCATTGACGGTGTGCGCCTGCTGGAAAAGCAAGGCGGCAAAAGCGGCCACTTTGTGGCACCGGCCCGCCCTTCGCCCTGATCCTAGCCCTGAGCCTGGGCCTACACCTGGGCAGCCAGCGCCTGCCGCTCAGCGTCGGCGAATGACCGAAACCACCAGCGTGATGACGGTCAGCGGCACCACAAAGCCCAGCATCACGTTGCTGTACAGCGGCAAGGTAGCGTGCGATTGGGTGGCCAGAATCAGGTAGCCGACGTACGCCACGTAATAGCCGATAAACACACCACCCTCCCAGCGGGCAATTTCCCGGCCCGTCAGAAACACCGGCAGGCAAGCCACGGCCACGGCCAGCATGACCCAGATGTCAAACGCCAGCACCGATGCCGCCACTGGCAAGCCTGCGGTGCCCGCCACCACGCCCGACAAGCCGATGCAACCCAGAATATTGAAGGTGTTGCTGCCCACCACGTTGCCCACGGCAATGTCGCGCTGGCCCTTGAGGGCGGCAGTAATGGACGTAGCCACCTCGGGCATGGAGGTGCCCGCCGCCACGATGGTCAGGGCAATGACCACATCGCTCACCCCCAGCGCCTTGGCAAACGCCACGGCCGCCGTGACCAGCCAGTCCGAGCCGAGCACCAGCAGGACCAGTCCCACCACAATCAGCCCCAGTTGCACGGGCAAGCGGGCATCCCAGTCGGTGGGGGCTGGGGCCTTCAACTCTTCATCCAACGCCTCGTTACCCGGCCCCCCGGCGGCATCGGCAGCGCTCTGGCGGCGGGACTGAACGACCAAGAACACCGTGTAGGTCACCAGAATGGCCAGCAACATCGCCCCTTCCCAGAGCTGCACGGTGCCATCGAGCACCACCGCCAGCATGAGCAGCGACACACCCACCATGATGGGCACCTCCTGGCGAATGAGCTGGCGGTTGACCACCAGCGGCACGATCAGTGCGCTGATGCCCAGAATGAACAGCACATTGAAGATATTGCTGCCCACCACGTTGCCCACCGCCATGTCGGCCTTGCCGTTCATCACCGAGGCCACCGACACCGCCATCTCAGGGGCGCTGGTACCAAAGGCGACGATGGTCAGGCCCACCACCAGCGGCGAAATGCCAAACGACAGCGCGAGCTTGCCCGCACCGCGCACCAGCAGGTCAGCCCCCGCGACCAATCCGGCCAATCCGGCCACAAACAAAAACAGGTTCCACATGGTGTTTCGGGCCATGGATGCATGGCCAATGGGTTACAGATGGCCGCCAGCATACCTAAGGCGGGACACCCCGCTGGCGCTGGGTGCCATGCTTGCCTGCCGAAGCGCTGGCAGATATGTGGCCTGCCGTGGCGGCTCAGTGCGCCTGCAATGCCGCGTGGAACGTTCGCCAGTAGGCGCTGATGCGGTAGAGGCTGTGCACCAGGCGGCTGATGGCCTCGGGATCGCCGTCCAGATCCCAGTCGGGCTGGGCAGCGTCATAGCCCTGAAAAAACACCAGCACCGGTGCCACCATGGCCCAGTGGGCCTCGTCTTCCAGCAGGTGCTTCCATGTTTCGTCGCGCTGAATGGCGCTGAAAAACCCCACCGCCCAATCACGGCCCAGCCATTCGCCCATGCGCCGCTCTTCTTCGTCAAGCCGCACCGGGTGGACGACCTCATCGGCATCCACCTGGCCGATGAGGGGGCCGAAATGGGGCAACTCGCCGGTGTGCAGCACGCGCTGCACGACGTCGGAGGCAAAGCCGTGCTGAATGTCACGCCAGCGGCGCAACACCAGCGACAGCAGTCGGTCGGTGGCGGCGGGGCTGCCCGCATTGGGCATGCTGACCTGGCCAAACACTTCTTCCAGCCAGTCGGCCATGTCAACCGCCTGCGGGCTGAGGGCGCAGCCCGTCAGGAAGCCGTCGGCCATTTCGGCGGTCATGCACTCGTCGGGCAAGCCTGGCTGGTTGAGCGCTTCGAACAGTTCGTCCTGCTCGGCCTCGCTCAGGGGGTGGTGATCCGCCAGCACGGCGGGGTGGGATGCGATGTAGTCAACAAAGGGTTTCATAGCCGATACCTTACCTGCGAATGGCAGCCACCACAATGACCGAATCCCCTCCAGGCCCAGGCCAACCCTGTACAACGCGCTGCGGCGGTGCAGCGCCTCTCAGGCAACACCTGCACTTTGGCACCATTTTTATCAACTAAACGTGTCATTTACGCTTGTAAAATATGGATTTTTAGCTATTTATTTATTAAATCAGCTTTTGCAGCAACTCTGTCTTTTTGGCTGAAAACTCCGCCTCGGTCAGGACGCCCTTGGCCTGGAGTTCCGCCAGTTTTTCCAGCGTGGCGATCACCTCGCCCGCTGCCATGCCCTGGGCAACAGGCCCAGCCGGCGCCCCAGGCCCCTGCGCGGCCGCGACACTGGCCATGGCATTGGGTGCGGTCGCTGTCGCGGCGTGGCCCTGCAGACCCTGGCTCAGGCTATTGGCCAGCACCTGGCCCATGGCAACGCCCGCGCCCAGGCCCATAGCATCCCCCACCACACTGCTGCCGCCCCCACCACCGCCTGCGCCGCCCATGCCCTCGGCCATCTTGGGGATGGCCTGCGCAGTTTGGTACTGCATGAAGCGGCCCATGTCGCCACCCACCATCCCCATGCCGATTTTCTGGTCCAGCACGGTTTGCAATTCCTCGGGCAACGACAGGTTTTGGACCGTCATGCCCTCCAGAGAGAGCCCATAGCGCCCGAACTCGGGTTGCAGCTGCCGCGCCAGCACCTCGGCAAACTGCAGCTGGTTGGCCGCCAGGTCCAAAAACGGTATGGCGCTCGCGGCGATGGCAGCGCTGATGTTTTGCAGCACCAGGCCACGCAGCTGCCCGTCCAGATCGGCCACGGTGTAGCGCTCCCGGGTGCCCGATATCTGGGCATGGAAAAGTACACATCGCTCTTGAAGGGCGACTCGAACCCCTTGTCCCAATGCTGCAGGTAGGTCAGCACGGGGATGGTCTGGGTGTTCAGGGTGTAGCGGCCGGGGCCGAACACGTCGGCCACCTGCCCTTCGTTCACAAACACCGCCATTTGTGACTCGCGCACGGTCAGCGACGCCCCGTACTGAATCTCCATGCCCGACATCGGATAGCGCCAGGCCAAGGTGCCATCGCTGTCCTCCGTCCACTGAATCACGTCAATGAACTGCTTCCTGATGAATTCCATGAGCGCCATGGCGGGTCTCCTGCAGAGCGAGTGGCAAAGGGGTTTTGCGGCCATGATACCCAGCACCCTTGCCCGCCCGCTGGCATGATGCACGCTAGCGGGAAGATGGCCCGCCCACCCCAACAGCACCGGCGATTCCCTCACCGTTCGTCACAACGGAAAGCACTTTGCGATCACCATTCCATATAGTGAAGCACTGATTCACATCCTACAATCCGAACGCCCCATCCCTGCCGCCCCAGGGGCGCACTTCCAGGCCTCGCCCGCAGGCCCTCAATGACCAGGAGACCGACATGTCACTCAGCCCAGAAGCCAAGCGCGTGGAACTGCGCACCGCCGCACTCGAATACCACGAGCAGCCCGTGCCCGGCAAAATCGCCATTGCCGCCACCAAACAGCTGACCAACCAGCGCGACCTGGCCCTGGCCTACTCACCAGGCGTGGCGGCTCCGTGCGAAGAAATTGTCAAAGACCCCAATGCCGCGTTTCGCTACACCGCGCGCGGCAACCTGGTGGGGGTGGTGACCAACGGCACAGCGGTGCTGGGCCTGGGCGACATTGGCCCGCTGGCCAGCAAGCCGGTCATGGAGGGCAAGGGCGTCCTGTTCAAAAAGTTCTCGGGCATTGATGTGTTTGACATCGAAATCAACGAGAAGGACCCCGACAAGCTGGTGGACATCATCGCCAGCCTGGAGCCCACCTTCGGTGGCATCAATCTGGAAGACATCAAAGCGCCCGACTGCTTCTACATCGAGCGTAAGCTGCGCGAGCGCATGAAGATTCCGGTGTTCCACGATGACCAGCACGGCACCGCCATCGTGGTGGGTGCGGCCATCTTCAATGGCCTGAAGGTGGTGGGCAAAGACCCCAAACAGGTCAAACTGGTCACCTCCGGTGCGGGCGCGGCCGCGCTGGCATGCCTGCAACTGCTGGTCAAGCTCGGCATTCCCCGCGAGAACATCTACGTCACCGACCTGGCGGGTGTGGTCTATGAGGGCCGCACCGAGCTGATGGACGAGGACAAAATCCAGTTCGCCCAAAAGACCGATGCGCGCACCCTGGGCGAGATCATCGAAGGGGCGGACATTTTCCTGGGCCTGTCGGCCGGTGGGGTGCTCAAGCAGGACATGGTGGCCAAAATGGCCGCCAGGCCGCTGATTTTTGCGCTGGCCAACCCCACGCCCGAGATTTCTCCCGAGCTGGTTAAGGAAGTGCGCAGCGACGCCATCATGGCCACCGGCCGCACCGACTACCCCAACCAGGTCAACAACGTCCTGTGTTTTCCGTACATCTTCAGGGGCGCACTGGACGCAGGTGCATCGACCATCACCATCGAGATGGAAATTGCAGCCGTGCATGCCATTGCCGAGCTCGCCCAGGCCGAGCAGAGTGATGTGGTAGCCGCGGCATACGTTGGGGAAAAGCTCGCCTTTGGCCCCGAGTACCTCATCCCCAAGCCGTTTGACCCGCGCCTGATGATGAAGATCGCACCCGCCGTGGCCCAGGCGGCAGCCGACAGTGGCGTGGCCCTGCGCCCCATCGCGGACATGGAAGCCTACCGCGAACGTCTGCAAAGCTTCGTGTTCGCCTCGGGCACGGTCATGAAGCCCATCTATGCCGCAGCCAAGCTGGCCAAGGCCAAGCGGGTGGCCTATGCCGAGGGCGAAGAAGAGCGTGTGCTGCGCGCATGCCAGATCGTGGTGGACGAGGGCCTCGCCCGCCCCACCCTCATCGGTCGCCCCGCCGTGATTGCCCAGCGCATCGAAAAGTTTGGCCTGCGCCTGAAAGAAGAGCTGGACTACGACGTCGTGAACGTGGAACAAGACCACCGTTACCGCGATTTTTGGCAAACTTACCTGCAAATGATGGAGCGCAAGGGCCTGACCACCCAGTTGGCCAAGATCGAAATGCGCCGTCGTTTGACACTGATCGGTTCCATGCTGCTGCACAAAGGCGAGGTAGATGGCCTGATTTGCGGCACCTGGGGTGGCACGCACAACCACCTGGAGTACATCGACCAGGTCATTGGCAAGCGGGTGGGGGGCAGCCCCGCCACCGCACAGGACGTGCGCATCTACGCCTGCATGAATGGGCTGATGCTGCCCGGGCGCCAGGTCTTTCTGGTGGACACCCACGTCAACTACGACCCCACAGCCGAAGAGCTGACCGAAATCACGGTGATGGCCGCCGAGGAAATGGTCCGTTTTGGCCTCAAGCCCAAAGTGGCACTGCTGTCGCACTCCAACTTTGGCAGCAGCAACCAGCCCAGCGCCATCAAAATGCGACGCACCCTGGAGTTGCTGCAACAAGAGGCCCCGTGGCTGGAAGTTGACGGCGAGATGCACGGCGATATTGCACTGGATGCCGCTGCACGCCTGCAGCGCATGCCCCACTCCACGCTGCATGGCGAGGCCAACCTGCTGGTGCTGCCCAACATCGATGCCGCCAACATCGCCTACAACCTGCTCAAAACCGCTGCCGGCGGCAACATTGCGATTGGCCCGGTGCTGCTGGGCGCAGCCAAGCCTGTGCACATCCTCACCGCCAGCACCACGGTGCGCCGTATCGTCAACATGACGGCTCTGACCGTGGCCGACGCCAACGCCCAGCGCTGAACGCCCGCCCCCCCGAGCATCGGGCCACGACTGGCCCGATTCACCCTTTACCTGCACAGAAACGGGTTGCGTTTCGGGGCCTGTTCAGGCACACTCGCGGGTTCGATTTTCAGGGTTTACCCGTGATCGACGGAGCAGGTCAGCGTGTGGCTGTGCGCCGGGTGTGGTTTTATCAGGCGAGGATGGCATGTCTTTAACGTGGGGTTCCACAGCCGCCAGCGGCATGGCCGCAAAGGCGGGCGGGTTCTTGTCCGGGGTCTCGCGTGGTGTCGGTCAGGTCCTCCTGGTCGGTGCACTGGTGACAGGACTGGGCGCCCCGGCGGTGTCCACCGCACGGGAGTCTGTCCCGGCGGGCATGCCCACCATCGAGCGAGGCGAACTTCCCCCGCAAGGCAAAGCCGTGCTGGAAAAAATCGAGACAGGTGCCACCTTTCGGCACGAAAAAGACGGCTCGGTATTTGGCAACCGCGAGCGGCTGTTGCCCAGGAAGACCCGGGGCTACTACCGCGAATACACCGTCCGCACCCCAGGGGTAAAGCACCGAGGGGCCAGACGGATTGTGTGCGGCGGCGAGGTACCCAGCACACCCGATGCCTGCTACTACACCGAAGACCACTACGCCAGTTTCAAGCGCATCGTCCCATGACGCTGCGGTTCAGTTGTTGATTGTTTGACTTTTTTCACATAAAGGAACGGAGATGGACATGCCACTTCGTCAGGTTCGCCCCAATATTGTTCAGTCCATTCGTGCCCACCGGGTCGAGGACCTGCAAGCCGCTGCCCAGCAGTTGGGTCATCATTTTCTGTACGCCAACCTGGCACAGGCCCAGAGCAAGCAGGACGTGCTGGACCTCATCGCAGCCCAGTACACCTTTCCCGCGCACTTTGGCAAAAACTTCGATGCGCTCTACGACTGCCTGACCGACACGGTGCACAAGGCCGGCCCGCAGACCGGGTTCATTGTGGTGCTGGAGCACATTCCCGCACATGCCAAATTCGACAAAGAAGCGCGCGAGCAGCTGCTGGACATCTTCCGTGATGCAGCCGATTACTGGTCCGACCGGAAAATTGCCTTCCGGTGCTTCTACTCGTTCTCGGTGGCCCGGGCGTCCAAAGGTGAAAAGGTCGCTGTGGATGCACCCACAGCAGAGGCCATGCCCACCGACAAGCTGCTCGACGTCAGCCCCATGGCGCTGCGCATGAGCAGCCCCTTCAATGCAGGTTACTGGACCGCTGCCGCCTGACGTCCACGCTGCACGGCCTGAGCCAAGGCCGTGTACTCGTGCACCGGGACTTCCTCCGCACGGCGCTGCACATCAAAAGCGCCTGTAAACCCCTGGGCCTGCAGCCAGTGGCCCAGCGAATGGCGCAGCAGCTTGCGGCGCTGGCTGAATGCCGACTTGACCAACTCACTCAACAGTGAGGCGCCGAGGTCGGCGGGCTGTGCCAGCGGCACCATGCGCACCACCGCACTGTCCACCCTGGGCGGCGGGTCAAAGGCATCCGGCGGCACAAACAGCACATTTTCCATGGCGTAGCGCCACTGCAGCATGACAGACAAGCGCCCATAAGCCGCGGTGCTCGGCTGGGCAACCATGCGGTCAACCACCTCTTTCTGGAGCATGAAGTGCTGGTCCTGCACCACCGCGACATGGTCCAGCAGGTGGAACAGGATGGGCGTGGAGATGTTGTAAGGCAAATTGCCCACCACCCTGAGTCGGGGCACATGCAGCCGGGCGGCCAGCTCGGCAAAGTCCACCTTGAGCACATCGGACTCGACCACCCGCAACTCGGGACGGCTGCGCAGGCGTGCAGCCAGGTCACGGTCAAGCTCGATCACCGTCAGCTGCCCCAGACGCGCCACCAGGGGCTGGGTCAGTGCCGCGAGACCTGGGCCAATTTCCACCACCGGCTGGCCGGGCTCTGGCCCTATGGCCTGGACGATGGCGTCAATGACGGCGGCATCGTTCAGAAAATGCTGCCCGAACCGCTTGCGCGCGAC
The DNA here is from genome assembly GCA_030695205.1 of Burkholderiaceae bacterium. Classification (GTDB taxonomy): domain Bacteria; phylum Pseudomonadota; class Gammaproteobacteria; order Burkholderiales; family Burkholderiaceae_C; genus UBA2334. The sequence goes on from JAUYTN010000033.1 coordinate 480,659, forward strand.
ATGCTTCATTGGGGGGCTTCCCGGTACTCGACATAAGCGCGTGCGCGAATGTCCTGCTGCCACTGCAGGTAGGCCTCATCCAGCTTCTGCTCCTTGACGAGCTGGCGAATCTGTTCGCGGCGCTCGCGCTCGGTCAGCTCGACACGCCGCCGCTCCTGGACCTGAATCAGGTGAACCCCGAAGCGGGAGACCACGGGTTCGGACAGTTGCCCGGGCGGCAGACTGTTCATGACCTCCTCGAACTCGGGCACAAACACACCAGAGGGCACCCAGCCCAGATCGCCGCCCTGCTCGGCAGAACTGTCCTGGCTGTGCGCCTTGGCCAGGTCCGCAAAGTCAGCCTTGCCGGTGGCGACCTGGCGCCGCCACTCGGCCACGCGGGCCAGCGCGGCCTGCTCGCCAAGCTGGGCAGTGGGTCTGAGCAGGATATGGCGGGCACGGGTCTGGATGGCGAAGTCATCGGGCATGCCCGCCACCCGCTTGTCCAGCACCTTGAGCACATGGAAACCGGCAGGGCTGCGCACTGGGCCAGCTACCCCCCCCACAGCCACGGCACGCGTGGCGGACACGAACAGATCGGGGTAACGCTGTGCAGGGCGCAGGCCAAACACGCCACCGGTGGCGCGGTCGGGCGCATCGGAATACGCCCTGACCAGGTCAGCAAACTCCTCACCGGCGCGGGCCTTGGCAGCGACCTCCTGGGCACGCTGGCGCAGGGTGTCGATGCGGGCCTCATCGGCCTGCTCGGGCACAGCCACCAGCACATGGGCCAGGTTGAGCAGCAAGTCGGCCCCAGGGTTGTCCAGCTTTTGCGCCACAAAACGGTCCAGCTCCACCTCGCTCACCCGCACCCGGGCCTCGACCTCACGCTCACGCAGGCGCTGCAGGGTCAGCTGGCGGCGCAGGTTGTCACGGAATGCCGCCACGCCCAGGCCCTGGGCGGTGATCCGCTCGTGCATCTGTGCCACGCTGAGCTGGTTTTGCCGGGCGATGTTGGCCTCGGCCTCGTCCAGGGCGGAAGCTTCGATGCGGACACCGCTTTCAGCCGCGATCTGCAACTGCGCTTTTTCCAGAATCAGCAGCTCCAACACCTCTTTGGCCAGCTCGGACTCTGAGGGCACGGGCGTTCCGCTGCGTTGCAGCTGCTCCTGCGCCCTGGCCAGGCGGCTGCGCACCTCGTGGTTGGTGATAGGCTCGCTGTTGACCACCGCCACGATGTAATCGGACGACACCGGGGCGCTGGCGCGTTCCATGGCCATCTGGGCGGTGGCCCCTTGCAGCCGCGATGACGGCTTGAGTCCCTGCGCCTGCACGCCGCTGGCCACCAGCACACAAAACACAGGCAGCAACCAGGGGCGGGGGTGGAATGGGGTCATGGCAGTCGGCATGGATGGGTCAAACAAAAACTATTCGTAGCGGCCAAATCGGCTGGGCACCTGCACCTGCTCTTTGAGCGGCATATAGCGCGGCACGTTGTCGCGCAAGGTTTGCAGGGGGTTGGCACCCAGGCGGGTAAAGCCGGTGAACTCCAGCTGAAAGAGCACCCGCTGGCTGGCAGCGGCGGCCCCGCGCTGCTGGCTCTCCAGCACAAAACGGCCCAACCAGCAGCCTGCATCATATTCAAGGCCGGCGATCAGATCGACGACCTTGCGGTCGGGCACGCTGTAGTTGATGCGACCCACCCCGTACCAGCGCCTGGGCAGTGCCTCGCCAGAGGCTGTGGTTCCCCAGCCCAGCCAATCCATGGGCCATTGCCAGCCCAGGTCTACCTGCTCGCTGGGCGGTAGCAAGCCACCCGCCCGCTGCAAGCGGTAGGCGGCGCTGAACGCGTGGTAGGGCCTGGGGTGGTAACGCCCGGTGACAGTGGTCCGTTGGGAACGGCTGGTCTTGGGGTTGAACTGCACCATGCTCTCGAAAGTCCACTGCGGATTCCAGTTGAGGGTGGTACCCAGCAGGATGTCGCTCAGGCGCTCGGTGACGGGTGCGCCACCGGGCAGGAACACGTTCTGGTCGGCCAGGCGCAGCCGCTGGGCCACCCCCACCCGAGCGGACTCGACACCCGTGGCCGGATCGATGAAGCGGGAACTCACCCCCAGGGTGAGCGCATGGGCGTCGGCGATGCGGTCATGGCCGCCAAAGACGTTGTCGCCCCAGGCGGTGCCGAAGTTGAAATCTTTGGCCGCCGAGTCGTAGTTGGGCAGGGCACTTTGGTCGCGGTACGGGGTGTGCAGGTAAAACGCCCGAGGCTCCAGGGTTTGCAACATGGAGCGCCCCCACCACGACACCTCACGCTCGAACACCAGGCCGCTGTCCACACTGAGGGTGGGCAGTATCCGCCCCACTGAGCGCCGCCCGTCGATGAGCGGTTGGTCAAACTGGTACTGGGTGAGGTGCAGCTGCGCCTTGGGCCGCACAAACCACCCTGGCGCCTGCCAGGGGCGGCTGATCTGAGCAATGCCCAGCAGGCGGTTGCCATTGAGGTCGGCCAGCAGCGGCGTGACACTGGACGAGCGTGCGGTGGTGAAACGGGTGAGCTGGCCGGTGAGCGACCAGTCCAGCCCCCCAACCGAGCCCACCTGCTGGTTGGTTTGACCCCAGCGCAGGTCCATCTGCGCCCGGTCGTAGGGGGCGGTGATGGGGGCCGAAGCGTCTTGCAGGGTTTGCCAGGTGTACAAACCGGCACTCAGGCCCACCGAGCCCAACTGGCCCGACCACACCGCATCGTTGGGCAGCAGTCGCTGCGTCAGCGCCGGTGAGGTTCGGGGGAAATCGCGCCAGTAGTTGTCGTCGCTAACCCGGTTCAAATTGAGCCGGATACCGCTTCCCACCAGGCCAGACCAGGGGCTGTGCAGTGCCTGGCTGTGCTGCAGCGCATAGCCCCAGCGCTGGTCGCTGCGCAGGGTGTCGTTGGGCATGTAGTTGCCACGCAGCTGTCCACTGTAGGTCGGCTGAAGGTAGCGAAACTCGGCACCCAGGTCCACCCCGCGCGAGGTCATGAGGGTAGGGTAGAGCGTGGCATCCAGCTCGGGCGCGATGTTCCAGTAGTAGGGCAGCGTCACCTCCAGACCGCTGAGGTTGGTGAGGTTGAGCGTTGGCGGCAGCAGGCCAGACTTGCGCTTGTCCGACAGCGGAAAACTCACATAGGGCGCGGCCAGCAATGGCACCCCCTTGAAGTACAGCGCACCGCCCGATGCACGGCCCTCTTCCTCGGTGTTGTCCAGCTCCAGGCGGCGGGCGCCCACCCACCAGTCGGGCAGCACGCCGGGAGGGGCCTTGCAGGTGGTGTAGGTGGCATCGTGGGCGATGCTGAGGTTTTCTCCCCGAAAGTCCACCCGGCTGGCGTCGCCCCGTCCGTCGTTGCTCAGCAACTCGTAATGCGGCGCAGTGAAAAAGCCCTCGTAGGTGTCCAGGTTCAGGCGCAGCTCTGGGCCCTCGAACCGGTTGCCGTTGCGCACCACCGTGGCCTGGCCCGTGGCCTGGGCCTCGTTGCGGGTGTGGTCCAGCTGCAGCCAGTCGGCGCGGATGACGGTGTCGTGGCGACGCAGCTCGGCCGCCCCCTCCACCACCGTCTGCACCCCCGTCTGGCCGGTGATGCGTTCTCCCGACACGAACGTAGGTGCCGACGCCTTCGCCTCCTCGGGCAGCTGCTCCAGCAGCATGGCACTGGGCCGGAGCAGCATGGCCCCTTGGGGTGCGGGCTGCTCGGCCTGCGCCCAAGCGCCCGCCGCCCATGCCGCCCACACCGGCACCAGCAAGCGCCGAAGCGCCGTCTGCCGCCATGGGGTAGCAGGCACTCGCAGGGTCTGCGCCATGCGAAGCGTGGCCATGGGGCGAAGGGGGTCGGGGAGGGGGGGAAGGCGCATTTGTAGAATCCGGCCGCATTATCGTATGCTGGCCCATGCCACCCATGACCACGTCCCTCCCCCCTTCCAGCCCTCCTGCCAGCCCCCGTGCGGGCCATCCTGCAGGGACATCACCCACCGCCCTCCCGGCCAAGGACACCGCCCTGACATGGGCAGACCCAGCCCGGGCACAGGCTTTCCATGACTGGCTGCACGGCCTGACCCCCACCCACGGCCTGCAGCCCGAGACGGTGCGGCTGGCGTCGGCCGATGCCAGCTTTCGGCGCTACCTGCGGGTGGACGCGGCCGACGGCGGCTCCCGCATCGTGATGGACGCCCCCCCGGCCCAGGAAAACTGCCGCCCCTTTGTGCAAGTGGCCCAACTCATGGCCGCCGCGGGGCTGCGTGTGCCCGAGGTTCTGGCGTGGGACGAGGCTGCCGGCTTCATGCTGCTGACCGACCTGGGCCATCAGACCCTGATGGACGTGCTGGACACCACCCAGCCCAGCGCCAACCTGCCCCTGTACAAAGACGCCATCGCCGCACTGCTGGCCTGGCAGACCGCCAGCCGCCCCGGTGTGCTGCCCGCCTACGACGAGGCTCTGCTGCAGCGTGAGCTGCGGCTGTTTCCCGATTGGTACCTGGCCCAGCACAAAGGCCTGACCCTGAGTCCCGCCCAGCAAGCCACGGTGGACAAAGCCTTTGCCAGCATCGTGGCCCGCAACCTGGCTGGCCCACAGGTGTTTGTGCACCGCGACTTCATGCCTCGCAACCTCATGGCCCCAGTTCCCGGCTTCAGCCCCGCCACGCCTGCGCAGGCACTGGGTGTGCTGGACTTTCAGGACGCGGTGTACGGCCCCATCACCTACGACGTGGCCAGCCTGATGCGCGACGCCTTCCTGACCTGGGAAGAAGACTTTGTGCTGGAAGTGACCATCCGCTACTGGGAGCAAGCGCGCCGCCTCGGGCTGCTCGACTTCGACGGCTGGAGCGAAGACTTTGGCGCGTTTTACCGGGCGGTGGAATGGATGGGCCTGCAGCGCCACCTGAAGGTGCTGGGCATTTTTGCCCGGCTCACGCTGCGCGACGGCAAGCCCAAGTACCTGGCCGACACGCCGCGCTTCGTTCACTATGTGCGCAACACCGCCAACCGCTACCGCGAACTCGGTCCTTTCCTGAAGGTAATCGACGAGGTGGAAAACCTGCAGGCAGCCAGCGGCTTTGCCTATGGTCGGATGTGATGCGGCAACACAAATTTCAAGCCTTTTTAGCCTTTTGCGCTTCAAATACATAAATAGTTCGCTATTGATAGCATACAAATGCCCCGCTTCCACTGCCCCCTGCCGCTGACCATCGGCGACGAGTTGGCGCTGCCCGCCAACGCCGCCCGGCATGTGCAGGTGCTGCGCATGCAACCCGGCATGGCGCTGACCCTGTTCAACGGCGAAGGCGGCGAATTCGAGGCCGAGGTCCTGCGCATGGGCCGCAGCGATGTGGTGGTGCGCATCCACCGCCACCTGACCCTGGAGCGCGAGGCCACCCGCCCGGTGCACCTGGCGGTGGGCATGCCCGCCAACGACCGCATGGACTGGCTGGTTGAAAAAGCCACCGAGCTGGGCGTGGCCAGCATCCGCCCGCTGGTCACCGCCCACACCGTGCTGCGCCTCAAGGGCGAGCGCGCCGAGAAAAAGCAGGCCCACTGGCAGTCGGTGGCGGTGGCCGCCTGCGAACAGTGTGGCCGCAACCGGGTACCCACCATCCACCCGGTGACCGATGTCAGCGACTGGCTGGCCCTGGCGGCGGTACAGCCCGGCCCCGACGACAGCGCAGCCCTGCGGGTGGTGCTGTCGCTGGCCCCTGGCACCCAGGCCCTGGCACATGCGCTGCACAGCCACCCCAACCCGCCAGGCGCAGCGGCTGCGATAACCCCAACTGCACCTCTGCTGTGCCTGAGTGGCCCTGAGGGCGGCCTCTCGCCCGCGGAAGACGCGGCGGCGCGTGCCGCAGGCTGGCTGCCTGTGCATCTGGGCGCGCGCGTGCTGCGCGCAGAAACCGCCGCCCTGGCCGCCCTGGTGCTGGCAACGCTGCACCCCTGACGCCACAGCACACCCTGACCACACACCCTTGGCAACAAGGGTATAACCGCCCGCTTATGAACAAACACCTCTGGCTACTGGCTGCGGCACAAGGCCTGTTTCTGACCAACAACGTCACCTTCATCGCCATCAATGGTCTGGTCGGCCTGAGCATGGCGCCGCTGGGCTGGATGGCGACGCTGCCCGTCATGGGCTATGTGGTGGGCGGGGCCCTGTCCACCGGGCTGGTGGCCAAAACCCAATCGCGCTGGGGGCGCAAGGTGTCGTTCCAGCTCGGCCTGCTGGTGGCGCTGCTGTCGGCCCTGCTGGCGGCATGGGCGGTGGCCAGCCACAACTTCTGGCTGCTGGTCACCGCAACCGTGGTGGCCGGTTACTACAGCGCCAACGGCCAGCTGTACCGCTTTGCCGCTGCCGAACTGGCGCTGCCGGCGTTTCGAGAGAAAGCCGTGTCGCTGGTTCTGGCCGGGGGACTGATTGGCGCGGTAGCCGGCCCCAACCTCGCCAGCCACACCCGCACACTCACCGAGGTGCCCTTTATGGGCGCCTACCTCGCGCTGGCGGGCGTGGCCTTGCTCGCCATGCTGGTCATGGCAGGGGTGACATTCCCGCCCCAGGCGGCCAAACCGAAGCTGGCCGACGGCAAGGACGACCATGGTCGCCCCTTGGGCGTGCTGATGCGCCAGCCGGTGTTTGTGGTCGCCGCCGGTGCCGCTGCGCTGAGCTACGGGGTGATGAATCTGCTGATGGCCGCCACCCCGCTGGCCATGCAGGTGTGCGGCTTTCCCTTCGATGACGCGGCACTGGTGCTGGAGTGGCACGTCATTGGCATGTTCGCGCCGGGGTTCTTCACCGGCCACCTCATCAAACGCTGGGGGGTGTTGCCCATCATGGGTGTGGGTGTGGCCCTGAACGCACTGTGCATTGCCATTGCGCTGTCCGGGCAGGACCTGCACCAGTTTCTGGTGGCGCTGTTCCTGCTGGGGGTGGGCTGGAATTTTCTGTTCACCGGCAGCACCACCCTGGCCCTGCAGGCCTACCGGCCCGAAGAGAAAGACCGCGCGCAGGCGGCCATCAATTTCTGCGTGTTCGCCACCATGGCCGTCAGCTCCTTTGCATCGGGCGCGTTGGTGACCACCCAGGGCTGGATGTGGCTGAACATCGGCTCGCTGGTGCCCGTCGCCCTCACAGGCCTGGGGCTGGCCTGGCTGGGCTGGAAGCGCCAGGCCCACCCGCAACAGCGCTGAGCCACCCGGCAAGCCCGTCCCGCCCCCACCCAGCCACCACAGACTCAGCGCGGTGGGGGGCGCTGTGCCGGTGCAGGCACACCGGGCACGTGGGAAGCGCTGGCCAACTCGGTCAACCAGGCCAGCAGGCGGGCGATGGCAGCGCCGCGCTCCACATCGTTGAACACCTCGTGGCGCGAATGGCCAAAAGCCTGCACCTGCAGCCGCTGCGAAGGTGCTTGGCGGGTCAACTCCTCGCAGCCCGCCGGGTCCACGATGGCATCGGCTGAGGCGTACATCAGCAAGGTGGGCGTGGGCCAGCGGTGGGCCTGGCGCAGCACCTCCTCACCACCCGTGACCAAGGCATGGGCCAGGCGCCAGGAGAGGCGGTCGTGGACCAGCGGGTCGGCCCTGTAGGCCATGACCACCGGCGCGAGCTGCGACAGCTCGACCGCATCCAGCCCATGGCCTATGGTCAGGTGGGGCCACCAGCGTGCCAGCACCGGCAGCAGCACACGCTGCCAGGCCGGCACGCGCACGCGCAGGGCGGGTGAGGACAGCACCAGGCCTGCCACCAAGCGCTGCACGGACCCCAGCGGGTCGCGCACCAGCCACTGGGCGGCCACCAGCCCACCCAGGCTGTGGCCCAGCACCACCAGGGGCAGCCCGTGGGTGGCGCACAAGCTGTCGTGGGTGTCCTCCACCACTGCCTGCAGGTCCAGCAGCAGTGCATCGGCCTGCGGCAGACAACCCCGTGGCCCCGCCGACTCGCCATGGCCGCGCTGGTCGTAGGCGCGCACAGCAACGCCCTGCGCCGCCAGCGCCTGGGCCAGTGGGTCGTAGCGCCAGGCGTGCTCGCCCAGGCCGTGGCACACCAGCACCACCGCCCGGGTGGCATGTGGGGCGGGCACAGGCCAATCGAACAGGGCCAGTATGTGACCGTCGTAGGTGGTGAAGGGTGCGTGCGCCACCTCCGACGGCGCACTGGTATGGGCGGGTTGCATGCGCGGACTGGGCAAGGCGCTCGGTCCGTTCAGGGCATGGCAGCCACCACCTGGGCCACCGCAGCGGTCAGGCGCTGGGCGTACGGCAGGTGCAAAAACTCGTTGGGGCCATGGGCGTTGCTTTGCGGACCTAGCACACCACAGACCATCATCTGCGCCCGGGGAAAGCCCTGACTGAGGAGGTTCATGAGGGGAATCGTTCCACCTTGCCCGATGGTGCCGTAGCCCACCCCAAACTGCGCCAGCGACGCTGCCTGCAGCGCCTGGTGAAACCAGGGGGCGGTGTCGGGCGCGTTCCAGCCAGTGGCGCTGCTGCCACTCTCGAAGGTGACCCTGGCCTGGTAGGGCGCGTTGTCTTCGAGCAAGGCCTTGAGCGATTGCACCGCCAGCGCGGCATCGACCAGAGGCGGCAGCCGCAGGCTGAGCTTGAAGGCGGTGTAGGGGCGCAACACATTGCCCGCGTCCTGCAGGGACGGCAGACCTTCGGCTCCGGTGACCGACAGGGTAGGTCGCCAGGTGCGGTTGAGCAGGGCCTGCACCGGGTCGGCGGTGGTGGGCAGCACAAAGGCACTGGAGCCGCCGCAGTCGGCATGGGCCCACGGAAACCGCTGGACGATGGTGTCGCCCAGGATGGCTGCGGTGGCGTGCGCCTGCGCCAGGCGCTCGGGCGGTACCTCGCAGTGGAAGCGCTCGGGCAGCAAGCGCCCGGTGGCGCTGTCCTCCAGCCGGTCGAGCACCTGGCGCATGATGCGAAAGCTCGACGGCACCACGCCCGATGCGTCACCCGAATGCACCCCTTCGGTCAGCACCTCGACCTTGAGCACGCCGCTGGCCATGCCGCGCAGGCTGGTGGTGAGCCAGAGCTGATCGTAGTTGCCCGCGCCGCTGTCCAGGCAAATGACCAGGCCGACATCGCCCAGGCGGTTGTTCCCCGGCGCACGCAGGACGTCGATGGTGGGCAGCAAGTCGGCCGAGCCGCTTTCTTCGCAGGTTTCGATCAGCCCGACGATGCGCGGGTGCGCCACCCCCTGTGCCTGCAGGGCCTGGATGCTGGCTATGGCGGCGTATACCGCGTAGCCGTCGTCGGCACCACCACGCCCGTAGAGGCGGTCGGCGTCGACCACCGGCGTCCAGGGGCCCAGGCCGCTGCGCCACCCCGAAAACTCGGGCTGCTTGTCCAGGTGGCCGTACATCAGCACGGTCTGGCCGCTGCCCGCCGCTGGGGAGCGGTCGGCATCGGTGCCAGCACTGGCGGGTATTTCAAAGAACAAAACAGGCGTTCTCGCTTGACCTGTATGGGTTTTCAGCTGCAGTATTTCAATCGTCAAACCAGGCACCCGCTGGGCCTGCACCCACTCTGCAGCCGACTGAACCACCCGATGCAGGTGGCCCTGGGCCACCCAGTCGGGGGCAAACATGGGGGATTTGGCGGGCACCTCTATGTAGCGGCGCAGCGCCGGAACGATGTGTTCGCGCCAGCTGCCTGCGGTGTGGGTGGCCAGTGCCTGGGTGTCGATGTGTGCCATGGCGGCAGCGGTGGTGTCGTTGAGGCGGTCGTTCATGGGGCAGGTTTGGAAAGAGTAGGTCAAGCAAAACAGCCGTTGGCCAAGGCACACAAAGCCGGGCTACATGGGGGCAGGTCGCCCGAACAGATAGCCCTGGAAGGCTGTGCAGCCCATCACCTCCAGCAGCTGCTTTTGGCCCTGGGTTTCGACGCCTTCGGCCACCACCTCCAGGCCCAGGCTCTGGGCCAGCTGCAAGATGGTGTGGGCGATGGCAGCATCGTTGGGGTCGGTGAGCAGGTCGCGCACAAACGACTGGTCAATTTTGAGCACCGTCAGTGGCAGGCGTTTGAGGTAGCTGAGCGAGGAGTAGCCGGTACCAAAGTCGTCCAGCGAGAAGCAAATGCCCCATTGCGCCAGTGCCTTCATTTTGGTGACGGTGTCTTCCAGGTCGTGCAGCAGCAGGCTCTCGGTCAGCTCCAGCTTGAGGCGCGACGGCGGAGCACCGGTGTCTTGCAGCACCTGCTGCACCTGCTCCACAAACTGCGGCTGGCGCAGCTGACGGGCACTGAGGTTGACGGCCAGCGTCCACTGCGCCGACACCGGGTCGGCTGCCCAGCGCACCAGGCACTCGCAGGCGGTGCGCAGCACCCACTCGCCGATCGGCAGAATCAGGCTGGTCTGCTCGGCCACCGGAATGAACTCGGCGGGCGAGACCATGCCACGCTGCGCATGCCGCCAGCGCAACAGCGCCTCAAAACCCAGGGTGCGGCCCTGCACATCGACCACCGCCTGGGTGTAGAGCGACAGCTGATTGAGCGCCAGGGCCTCGCGCAGGTCGCGCTCCAGCTCGGCGCGGCGCAGCACCATATCCTGCATCTGGGGGTCAAAAAACCGCACGGTGTTGCGGCCCGCCGACTTCGACTGGTACATGGCCAGATCGGCCCGCTTGAGGATGTCTTCCACCCGCTCGTCGTGGTTGTGGAACAGGGTGATGCCTATGCTGGGGGTGTTGTGGTGCGGGCCATTGCGCAGCGGGTAGGGCTGGGTAAGGGCTTGCAGCAGCTTCTCGCCAATGGCGTTGGCGCGGATGGCCGCACCGGGCGCATCGGTGCCCAGCTGTCCCAGCAGCACCACGAACTCGTCGCCGCCCAGCCGGGCCACGGTATCTTGTTCGCGCACGGCCTCGCGCAGGCGCTTGCCCACGTGCTGCAGCAACACGTCGCCCTGGTCGTGGCCCTGCGTGTCATTGAGGTCTTTGAAGTTGTCGAGATCGATGAAACACACCGCCCCCCACTCCTGGTGGCGGCTGCTGGCGGTTTGCGCCTGGGCCAGGCGCTCGTGAAACAGCCGCCGGTTGCACAGCCCGGTGAGCGGGTCGTAAAAGGCGAGGCGCTCGATTTGGGCCTCGGTGCGCTTGCGCTCGGTCACGTCCCTGGCCATGCCCAGCACACCAATGGGGTTGCCGTGCTGGTCAAACACCGCACGCTTGACCACATCGAACACCCCGATGGCGGCATCGCCCGGACGCATGGGCAGGGTCTGCTCGAACACCACTGGCGCGTGGCTGTTCAGGGCGCGCTGGTCGGTGTCGCGGTGCCCGGGCATGAGGCCGCCGGGCACCAGGTCCTCTTCGGTGCGACCCACCACCGCATCCAGCGTCTGGCCAAAGGCGTCGAGGGCGGTAGGGTTGGCCATGATGAACGCACCGGCCGTGTCTTTGAGCCACACCCGGTCTGGAATGGCCTCAAACAGCGCGCGCAGGTGCAGCTCGCTGCGCGCCAGCGCAGCCTGGGACTGGAAGTAGTCGGTGATGTCGGCAAAGGTGCGCACCCAACCCCCGCCGTCGAGCTGCCGGGTGCGCACATCCAGGGTATGGCCATCGTGGGTCTGGCGGGCGTAGCGGGCGGGTGCATCGAGCACGCCATGGCGGTCAATCTGGTACAGCGCTGCCAGATCGCCTTGCACCATGTCTGGCGTCAGGTAGCCGTTGGCCAGTTGCCACTCCACCACCTCACTGAGCAGCGGCTGGCGTGCCAGCAAGCCGTCGGGAATGTGCAGCAGCTCCAGCAGCTGCTGGTTGTAGTAGGTCACACGCCCGTCTGCCGACACCATGAGCACCCCGTGCCCCAGGCTGCCAAGTGTGACCTCCATCAGCTGGGTGCGCAGGCGCAGCTGCTCGTGGGCGCGTTGCAGCTGGTCGTCTGCGTCCATCCCGTCTGTGACGTCGTTGGCCACCCCGTACCAGGCCAGGGTGCCGTCGGCATCGGCATAAGGCACCGCATGGGACTGCAGCCAGCGCACACCTGCATCGCCGCTCAGGCGAACCCGAAAATTCTCTACCCACGGCTGCAGGCTGCGCGCCGAATGCTCCAGGCTCTCACGGCAGCGCACGTAGTCCACCGGCAACACCCGCTGCAACACACACGCGGCGTCCACCCGAGCCTCGTCGGGATCCACCCCGAACACGTCGCGCACCATGCCACTGATGAACGGCAGGCTGAACCAGCCGCCCGGGCTGCGCCGCAGCTGAAACACCAGCCCCGGAATGCGCTGGAACAACAGGGCCGTGGCCTGTTTGTGCTGCTGGTGGGCCTGCTGGGCCTTTTTCAGCTCGGTGATGTCTTGCGCGGTGCCGCGGTAGCCCAGAAAACCGCCCTGCGCGTCGCGGCAGGGCAGGCCCTGCCAGCGCAGCCACTGCACCGCTCCGCCAGGGAGCACATGCATGAGGTCCAGCGGCTTGAGGGTGTGCTGCTGGTCCATGTGGGCCTGCAGGGTGTCTGTGGGGGGCTGCTGCACGGCCACCGGCCACAGCGTCCACAGGCCATGGCCCATGCAGCGCTGCAGCAGCGAGGGGCTGGCCAGCCGCCCCAGCAGCGAGCTCACCCGGTGCTGCGCATCCGTTTCCCAAACCAGGTCGCTGCTCAGCGCGAGCAGCGAGCGCCAGTGGGCGGCGGTGAGGTCTGCGCCGTCTGCCACCAGCGCTGCGCCCGCCAATACCCCTGCCGCACCCGACTCGGGAGTGGTGCGGCAATCGGTCGCATCAAGGGGTGTTTTCATGGTGGGAAACCGGGCAGCGTGACAGCAGACACATACTAAGTCAATCGGCGCAGTTCGTGTGTGCGCACCCACTCGGTGGCCTGGGTATGACCGGCATAACTCCCTTCGGTCAGTGGCAGCTCGGCCTCGGGTGATGCGTTGTGTTTCATTTTTACCAGGGACTTGTTGCACATCAAGCCAAAGCCCTGGTTCAGGTTGACAATGTCTGGCCGGAGACACACACAACGACGGAGACCCACCTTGCTCAGCGCCTTCATCACCCACCCCGACTGTGCCCGCCACGAAATGGGCCCCCACCACCCCGAATGCCCCGAGCGCCTGGCCGCCATCCAGGACCACCTGCTCGTCAAGGGCCTGCTGGACTACATGCTGCCCCACGACGCGCCGCTGGCCACCGAAGAGCAGCTGGGCCGCGCGCACAACGTGCTGTACGTCAAGGAAATCCTGGCGGCCTCGCCCGCCGAGGGTTACCACGCGCTGGACCCCGACACCAACATGAACCCCTACACCGTGCAGGCGGCTTTGCGCGCCGCCGGTGCCGCCATCCGCGCGACCGACCTGGTCTTGGCCGGTGAGGTGGCCACCGCCTTTTGCAATGTCCGCCCGCCCGGCCACCACGCGGAGCATGCCGAGGCCATGGGGTTTTGTTTTTTCAACAACGTGGCGGTGGGCATTCGCCATGCCCTGGATGTGCATGGCCTGGAGCGCGTGGCCCTGATCGACTTTGACGTGCACCACGGCAACGGCAGCGAAGACATTTTTCAGGGCGACGACCGGGTGCTGATGTGCTCCATCTTTGAAAAAGGCCTTTACCCCTTCAATGGCGAAGAAGCCAAGGGGCCCAACATGGTCAATGTGGGCCTGCCCAGCCGCTCGGGCGGCGACAAGTTCCGCGAGGCCGTCTCCAACGAATGGCTGCCCGCGCTGCATGCCTTCAAGCCCCAGATGATTTTCATCTCCGCCGGATTTGATGCCCACCGCGAAGACGACATGGGCAACCTGGGTTTTGTCGAGGCCGATTACGCCTGGGTCACGCAGCAGCTGATGGCCGTGGCCAAAGAACACGCCCAAGGCCGGGTGGTTTCATGCCTGGAGGGGGGCTATGTCATGAGCCCTCTGGCACGCAGCGCAGCAGCCCATGTGAAGGTACTGATCGGCGCCGACTGACGCCCCCACGGATACCCGCCACCTGGCAACAGGTGCCCCACCACAGCCTGCCAAGCGCAGGCTGGCCTTACCCACCAACGACCATGGACAAACACTACCTCACGCCGCTTTTCTCCCCCCAGTCTGTGCTGGTGTTCGCCGGCAGCCAAGCCGAAGGCGCTGCAGCTTTTGCGCATGCGCAGCGGGTGCACGACAACCTGACGGAACAGCGCTTCAATGGCGAGCTGCATTTTGTGGATATCCACACCAGCGGCACACTGGCGGATCTGGCGCTGGCGCGGGCCGACTTGGCCATCATCGCCCTGCCCCACGGCGAAACCGCCGCCGCACTGGAAGTGGCTGGGCGCATGAAGTGCAAAGCGGCCCTGGTCATCTCGGCGGGCATGGGGGCCGACCTGGCCACCGATCTCAAGCGCATTGCCCGCCGCTCGGGCATGCACCTGCTGGGTCCCAACTGCCTGGGGCTGCAGCGCCCACACAGCGGGCTCAATGCCAGCATTGCCGGGACCATGGCAGCCAAAGGGTCGCTGGGTCTGATCAGCCAGTCGGGGGCGCTGACCTCCTCCATCCTGGACTGGGCCCGCAGCAACAGCGTGGGCTTTTCGGCGGTGGTCTCCCTGGGGCCGAACACCGCGGTTGACTTGGCCGATGTGCTCGATTTTCTGGCCGCCGATGCACAGACCCAGAGCATCGTGGTCTACATGGAGGGGATTGGCAGTGCGCGCCGCTTCATGAGCGCCCTGCGGGCTGCCGCCAATGCCAAGCCGGTGGTGGTGCTCAAAGCCGGGCGCAAGCCCGCAGGCAATGCAGCCGCCCAGACCCACAGCGGCACCATCGTGGGCAGCGACGACGTGTTTGCCGCCGCCCTGCGCCGCGCAGGGGCTGTACGGGTCCGCTCGTTTGTCGAGCTGTTTTCGGCCGCCAAGTGCCTGGCCTCGCGCTACCGCCCGGTGGGCAAGCGCCTGGCCGTCGTCACCAACGGTGGTGGCCCCGGTGTGCTGGCGGCCGACTGGATCAGCGAGCTCGGCCTGGAGCTGGGCACCTTGTCGGCGGCCACGATCGAGGCACTCAGGCCCCAGCTCTCGCCATTGGCCAGTCTGACCGACCTGATCGACCTGGGCGAAGACGCCTCGGCCGAGTGCTTTGCCAAGGCGGTGGAGGCAACGGCCAAAGACAGCCAGGTGGACGGCATCCTCGCCATCCACTCCCCCAAGTTCGGCATCGACGCGCATGCGGTAGCGTCCGCCCTGGCCGACCTCAAGCCCAAAATGCGCAAGCCCTTGCTGGCCTGCTGGATGGGGGACGCGGCCGTGGGCGAAGCCCGCCAGCGCCTGAGCGACGCCAGCATCCCCAACTTCCGCACCCCCGAAGCCGCTGTGGGCGCGTTTGGCAACATCGCGTCCTTCTACCAAAACCAGCTGCTGCTGCAACAAACCCCGCCACCCCTGTCCACCCTGGCTCAGCCCGACATCGAAGGGGCGCGGCTGCTGATCGAAAGCGTGCTGGCCGAGCGGCGCAAGGTGCTTACCGAGATGGAGTCCAAGTCGCTGCTGGCGGCCTTCCACATCCCGGTGACCCAGACCATTCTGGCGCGCACGGCCAACGAGGCCATGATGATTGCCACCCAGCTGGGCTACCCGGTGGCGCTCAAGATCGACTCGCCCGACATCAGCCACAAGTCCGATGTCAACGGCGTGGCACTGGGCCTGGCACACGCCACCGCGGTGCGCGACACCTTCAACGACATGGTGCAAACCGTCTCGCGCCTGCGGCCAGACGCGCGCATCAACGGCGTGACCATCCAGCGCATGGCCAGCGCACGCCGTGGCCGCGAAATCTATGTGGGGCTGGTCACCGACGACCCGTTTGGCCCGGTGATCGCCTTTGGTGCCGGGGGCACCATGATCGAGCTCATCAACGACCGCGCCATGGCCATGCCACCGCTGAACCAGTTTCTGGCGCGCAGCCTGATCGGGCGGGCGCGGGTGGCCGAAACCCTGGGCGAATGGCGGGGGCTGGCACCCGCCAACGTCACCGCCGTCGAGCAGATTCTGCTGCGCGTCTCCGAAATGGTGTGTGAGCTGCCGCAGCTGCGGGAGATGGACATCAACCCCATCATCGTGGACGAACACGGCGCCATTGCGGTGGATGCGCGCATCGTCATCGACCAGGCCGCCAGCTCGGCGCGCGACTACAGCCACCTGGCCATCCTGCCCTACCCGGCGCACCACGAGCAGGTGTGGCCACTGCGAGGTGGCGGGCAGTACACCATCCGCCCCATCCGGCCCGACGATGCCCACATGCTGCAAGCCTTTGTGAAAGGCATGACGCCCGAGAGCCGCTACTTCCGCTTTGTGTCCTCACTCACCGAGCTGCCTCCGGGCATGCTCTCGCGCTTCACCCTGATCGACTACGACCGCGAGATGGCCCTGGTGGCCATCCACGAAACCCGAGAGGCCCAGCCCGACGGCAGCGTCAGCGTGAGCCAGCGCATCGTGGGGGTATCGCGCTACGTGACCAACGTCGATGGCACCACCTGCGAGTTCGCACTGGCGGTGGCCGATGACTTCGGCGGCAAGGGCCTGGGGTCGCGGCTCATGCTGAGCATCATGGAAGCAGCCCGTGAAAAAGGTCTTGCCGAAATTGAAGGCCTGGTGCTGGTGAACAACCCCGGCATGCTCAGGCTGATGAAGAGCCTGGGCTTCACCATCAAGCCTTATGCCGAGGACGCCGACTTCAGGCTGGTGACCCACGCCCTCTGAACGACGCACCACCAACCACCGCCGTGCCGGGCGGCGGGGTGGTCAGCCTCCTGGGTGAGGCTGACCAGGGTAAGCTCTTGCCACCGTCATTTTTCAATGTTTTTGGCCATTCACGCTTATAAATAAACAATAGTTTGCTATTGTTTATTTATTGCCCATTGTGTGCCAGTACCACCCCCTTCAGCGGCTGCGGTTGGCAGCGCCGCCCAGGCGGGGCGAGTCCGCATGGGCGTGGCGCCTGGGCGCGGGCAATGGTGGAGTGCGGCTGGCCCGAGCGGGCGCTGCCGGGGGCGCCTTCAGGGCGGGCGCGGCCTGGGCAGTCCGCCCACGGGGGGCAGCGGTGACGGTGCGCAGCTGCCGCTTGACGATCGCGTCGTCAGCCACTCCGTCGTTGCCGGTTTTGTAGGTGGACAGGGCCTGCTGCAGGCGCATGGTCTGGTGGGTCAGGCTGTCGGCAGCGGTGGCCACTTGCTCGACCAGGCTGGCGTTTTGCTGGGTCAGGTGGCCGAGCTCGCCCACCGCACCATTGACCTGGGCAATACCCTCGCTCTGGGTCTGGGCGGTGGCGGTGATGGCACCAATGACCGCACTGACTTGCTGCACGCTCTGCACAATTTCGTTCATGGTCCGCCCCGCGTCGGCCACCAGCTGGGTGCCGCTTTGCACCTTGGTGACGCTGGTACCGATGAGGGTCTTGATCTCTCGGGCTGCCTCGGCGGTGCGCTGCGCCAGGCTGCGCACCTCGCTGGCCACCACCGCAAAACCGCGCCCCGCCTCACCGGCACGCGCCGCCTCCACCGCCGCGTTCAGCGCCAGGATGTTGGTCTGGAAGGCAATGCTGTCGATCACCCCAATGATGTCGGCAATCTTCTGGCTGCTCTGGTTGATGTCTTGCATGGTGGACACCACGTCGTGCACCACCTGCCCGCCC
>JAUYTN010000034.1 GCA_030695205.1 Burkholderiaceae bacterium
ATGCAATTGAATTATTGTTATTAGTCAAAGTATTTCCAATAATATTACAATTTAAAGCCTGATTCAGATAAACACCATAAGAACTTGTTGCTCCAGTAATCACAAGGCCTTGAATGGTAGAACCACTACCATTAGAATTAATTGTGAAAACAGGTAAAGAAGAATTCAAAGCATTAACCACAGCATCCAAAGCCGCCATTAAAGTAACATTCTTATTAATAACAATATTCTCCAAAAATGTGGCCGAATATAGCTGAATAACATGGCCATTCAAAGTCAACACATCATCAAGAGCATCCTGAATCTTTGAATAAGTCTTTCCAGTGTTAATATTCACAACCGGGTTCCCAATAGTATAAACCTCACTACTAACCGGCCCCACATTACCCATATTATCTATGGCCAGAAAGTTCAAAGTAGTTGTATTAGTAATATTCAAAGGACTTGAATATCTTAAACTTGAACTAGAAGGATCTGAACCATTTAAAGTATAGTAAATTACTGGGCTAGCATCAAAATTATCACTAGCAATTAAAGAAACCAATTTACTTGAATTATAACAACTACCTGTAGGACTGGCAGTGACACTTGGCCCATCCATATCAATAGTAAAATACCCACTATAAGTTGGAGCCCGGTTACCACTATCATCATAAGCGTAAAAATCCAAATAAGTTCGTCCTTCACCCATGCTTAAAGAAACAGTTTTAGTTGCTGAACTCCAGGCACCTTGATTTAATCTGTAATAAATCGTAGGCGTTGTATCTGCATTATCACTAGCAGTTAAAGTTACCGTTTTAGGCGTGTTGTAAGTACCCCATGGTATATTACCATTAACTGTAGGTGCTGTAGCATCAACATAAGCCCCACTGGATGAGATACCAGAAATATGACTAAAAGATATAGAACTAGGCAAGGTATCATGTATTCTATAATAATTCATTATCTTAGAATACATGTAAACCAAAGTTTCATACCGAATATTCCCTAGGGAACTCTCAGCATAATTCGGAGCACGATCATTCGAAACATAAAAAGACTTAATATTATTCGCCACCGTCAAATACTGAGACTTAGTCAAAGTACCACTTGCCGTACCAGACGGAGCAGGAGCATTCCCTTCCGCAACAACAGTGACTGAAGTCTTATCATTTACATTAGCTTTCACCACAGCTTTACAAAGAACTTCAAGATAAGCATTATCAGTCACCTTCTTACCAGAAACCGAAACTGAACTCGGAATATCACCCTTACTCTCAGTAAAACTCTGAACAGCATAAGAACTATTCTCAACCTCAGTCCAAGTCAAAGAACTATTAGAAGCAGCAGAAACAGAACCCATGAACATGGCCAAAGTTAAAATCAAAAACATTACCAATAAAACACGTTTAACAATCAT
>JAUYTN010000044.1 GCA_030695205.1 Burkholderiaceae bacterium
GTCACTCAGAACACCCTCAGGTGTCCGCCATCAATTTGGAATGCTGTCCGCCTTCAGCGTGGAACACTGTCCGCCATCACGCTGGAACACCGTCCGCCATCAGCGTGGAATCGTGTCCGCCATGGCGTGGAATACGCAAGTCTTTTGTGGTGTTGGTGGGTGGTGCGCAAAAAAACCATGCCCCACGGGTGCACAGGCGACTCACGCTCCATGGGCCAGTGGCCCCTACAACTTCTCAACCCTGGTAACCCAGGGCCGCTGATATGGCGGCCGTGGTTGCTGTGAGCTTGGCGAGCCAGCGCTCATCCAATCGGTCGGCAGGGGCGGAGATGGACAGCCCGGCAACCAACCTCCCATGATCGTCCCGGATGCCAGAGGCCATGCAGCGCACCCCAAGTTCGAGCTCTTCGTTGTCGCGGGCGATGCCACTTGCCCGGGCCTGATTGAGTTCCTCTTCCAGTTTGGACAGCTGTGTCACGCTGTTCCGGGTCTGGCCGGCCAGCCCGGTGCGCGTCGCGTAGGCGCGAACCTTGGGTGGGTCATCCGCTGCCAGAAAAAGCTTGCCAACGGAGGTCAGGTGCAGCGGAGCCCTTCCACCAATGGCACGTACCACCTGCATGCCAGATCGCTCGCTGAAGGCCCTTTCCACATACACGATTTCGTCGCCTTGCCGCACGCTCAGATTGACCGGCTGTTGGATCAGCTTGTGCAACTCCCGCATGGGCGCCAACGCAGCATCTCGCACGTTGAGCCGCGCTTTGACCAGATTCCCCAGTTCCAGCAAACGCATGCCCAGGCGGTAGGTGCCTGCTTCTGGACGTTCGACAAACCTTCCCAAGGTGAGGTCGTTCAGTATGCGGTGGGTAGTTGAGGGATGAAGACCGGCCTGTGCGGAGATGTCCTTCAGAGCCACCGGTTCCTCGTGTTGCGCAAGGATGTCCAGCAGGCTGAACATCCGCTCCAATACTTGGACGGTGGGTGTGGTTTGGATCGGATGGGTCACGTAGGTTCGATGGATGGCGAGATGGGGTGCTATTTTATAGCGTGAAACGCGAATGCGCCCCAGGGTATGGATGGCAAGGGCGATCAGCACCCTGAGCGGTGCGCGAGCGGCCCATCCACGCCCAGCCATTGTCCATTGATCAGCAACTCATGTGGCCTGAAGTTGGCCTTGTAGGTCATTTTTGTCCCCTCGCCAATCCAGTAGCCCAGGTACACATGGGGCAGCTTTTGTAACTGCGCCTGCCGTATGGCCCACAAGATGGCGTAAGTGCCGTAGCTGGCCTCGGTGTCCGGGTCGTAAAACGTATAGACCGCTGACAACCCAGTGGCGAGTACGTCCAGGATAGACACCATGCACACCTCGGCCTGCCCGCTGGCGCTGACCGACGAAAATTCGATCAGCTTGGTCTGAACCCTGCTTTGCAGCAAAAACTGGCAGTACTGATCCACGCTGTCGTGGTCCATGCCTCCACCCTGGTGTCTGACGGTTTGGTACCGCAGGTACAAGGCGTAGTGGCGTGGGTCAAAGGCGGGCTCCAGAACGCGCACCGTCAACCCGGCATGTTGTCTCCAGGCGCGCGACTGGCTGCGGTTGGGCCTGAACTGCTGTACCGGAATTCGCAAAGGGATGCACGCGTTGCAACCGTTGCAGTGTGGGCGGTAGGTGAACAAACCGCTGCGCCGAAACCCTTGCTGAATCAGCGCCGAATAGGCCTGGGATTGGATCAGGTGCCCCGGTGTCGCCACCTGCGAGCGTGCCTCGCGCGGTGGGAGGTAGTTGCAGGGGTAGGGCGCAGTTGCGTAAAACTGCAGCGCCGCTGGGGGCAAGTCGTTGAGTTGGGTCACGGAGTCAGGTGCCGAAAACACATGTCCAATGGTCTGGTTCAAACCGCCAGGCTGGAGGGTCTTGGTCAACCAGCGCGTCCAGCTGGCACAGGAAATCGGCCCTGGGCCACGGGCGCGCACCCAATGACGCCAGGTGATCGGTTTCTTGCTGACAGTCGATCATGGGCAAACGGTTGACAAGACAAAACGCCACGAGGGCGGCCAACGCTATTTTGGAGGCGTTGCTGCGTCGGCTGAACATGGATTCGCCGAAAACCATACCACCCACATTGACCAGGTAGAGGCCACCGACCAATTCTTTGTCCCACCAAGTCTCCACAGAGTGGGCGTGCCCTTGCTGATGGAGCGAGGCGTAGGCCGACTGCATGGCAGGGGAAATCCAGGTTCCGCTCTGGCCAGGGCGTGGGCTCTGGGCACAGGCTTGCATCACGGCCATGAAGTCTGTGTCCATGCGGATGTTGAGTTGGCCCCGCTTGAGCAGGCTGCGTATTTGCTTGCGCAGCGACAAGGGCCACGTGAAGTCCTGGGGTAAAAGCACCATCCGGGGGTGGGTTGACCACCACAAGACGGGTTGGCCTTCGCTGAACCACGGAAAAATGCCCTGCCGGTAGGCGCGCAGCAGCACGTTGGCGTTGAGCTCATCGCCGGCAGCCAGCAGGCCGGGTGCCGGAGACTCTGAACTCCATGCCGACTCTATGGGGGGAAAGTCAACTCCAGCGTCCAGCCAGGGCAGGTGTGGGTAAGGCATGGCAGTGCAAACGTACGCTGGGTGGTCCACACCCACATGTTGAATCGGCATAGGGGGTCCCCCGCAATGGAAGACACCCCTGCCACACCACCGGGCATGCGGGTCCGCACCCGGCGGTTCGAGAGTTTGAGGTCAGGACAGCCTCGGCACTCCCAGCCTGTCAAAGTACGCAATGGTCAAAAC
>JAUYTN010000052.1 GCA_030695205.1 Burkholderiaceae bacterium
ATATTTATTATACAATATATTGAAGTTTAAAAAATATTTTTAATAAGGCCTTATGCTATCCTTATATGTTCCTTCTAGTCCTATTCATGCCTCTTTAATAGTATTTATGATCTGTTTTTATGTTCGTTATAGAGATGTTTAGCGAAGTTAGATGTTTTCTAGATATTATAGATATTCTTTTTATATAAAAATAAGAAAAGATATATATATTAACTATTCTTATATAGGTTAATGGGTGGAATTATGGAAGAAGAAACAAGTATGGTGCAAATAAACCTGAAATTAACACGAAAACAACACATGGATCTAAATAAACTATCAACTGCAATGGGAGAAGTAAGTAAATCAAACATAATAAGAATAGCAATAACAGAATACCTGATGAAATACAGTTCATTACTTCAGGAAGATTAATTAATTTTTGAAGTTTTGTAAAAGGTTAGTATAGATAGAAAGGGTTTTTGAAAACCTTAAATGAACAGTTGAATATTAAAATAGAGTTTGATGTCTTTAAAATTGAACAAATTCACCATGTCGGAAGTTTAATTCCTTATATGATTTCTAAATGTCGATAGTTAATTATGAGGAGATATTAAAAATAATTTATTAATTTAGGACATCTATATTATGAGATGGTTTACGAAAATGTAGTTATAATATAGCTATAAATATAGCTATAAAAACCGCGGTATGCTCCCGTATCCCCGTATACTACTATACTAGTATATATATAAGTATATACATTGTACGAACATCTTCTTATGAAAAACTACCAGAAATAATATAGTAAAAACTAAAATCAGGACTAAAATCGCGATAAATTACCAATAAATATATATGATAAGGATATTAAAAAGACAATTAATAATAAAATTAGCAATTAAAAACAGTTTGAAGGTCAAAGTCGATGCGCCAACATCGACCCGAAACACGACCCACAAAAAAACAGAAACCGAAATACATTAAATTAATGTTATACTACATTTTTGTTTTTAATATATAAATCTTTATGGTTTAAAATGGGTTTTGTGACCTTCTTAATTGTTTTTTCTAAAGAAGTTGAAAACTAGGAAGAATAATAACTGGAGGCCTAATTATGGCTAGTGTATCAAATAGGCATCAAATGCCCGTCTATCTATTTAGAAAAGAAGCTAATGGTGTTAAGGAATTAAAAAACACTATTAAAGAAGATTATGGTTTTAGTATTCCAATGACTGAAATCATAAGAGATAGTTTAAAAATATTCTTAGAGAATATGGAGAGGGAAGAAGCTTTAAATGATTACTTGAAAAGCAAAGGGTGGATTTAATGCCAGCTCTAGCAA
>JAUYTN010000053.1 GCA_030695205.1 Burkholderiaceae bacterium
ATATTTATTATACAATATATTGAAGTTTAAAAAATATTTTTAATAAGGCCTTATGCTATCCTTATATGTTCCTTCTAGTCCTATTCATGCCTCTTTAATAGTATTTATGATCTGTTTTTATGTTCGTTATAGAGATGTTTAACGAAGTTAAAGAAGATAGCTATATTCCTATATAAAAGAATGTAACGAAAAAGGTATATAATGTTAAAATTAATATTAATGTAAGGGTGTTAAGAATGGAAAAGCCAAAAAAGGAATCCAGAGATTTAAAACAAATCAACATAAGAATAGGGAAGCTCCAGGATCAACAGCTGGAAGACTTAAGCAAAAAATTAGGTGATGTTTCAAAAAGTAACCTGGTAAGAATTGCAATAGCTGAATTATTATACAAGTATAGGTATTTTTAGGGAGTTATGACTTATGGAACTAATCAAAAATAAGCATGAGGACTGCATATCCACAAATTTATATTTTAGTGGTATTCATGATGATAACAAAGCAATATTGCAAGAGCATACAAAGGCCTTTATGAATTATAAGCATGGGATCGAACATTGGATTAACACATATCTAGTAGAAATATGATTATGTGCAAATAGAAATCATTACTTTTCACAAGTTCTCAATAATATAATAACATATATTAAAATAAATATTAATTAAATTTATTAAAAAATGATAAGCGAGGTATTTGGGAGTTTTGTTCGTCTCTAAGAGCTTAAAAAACGAACGATAAAATAACTTATATAGTGCTTTAAACAAATGCTTTAACAATGTAAAACTAATATCAAATAAAAAACAGCATTAAAAACAAATTAAGGGCGTAAAGTCGATGTTGTAGCATCGACTCGATATCACTCCCAGACCAAAAAACATAATTTCCCCAAAAACACATAAAAATGTGTTAGTAAAGGTTTTGTTTTTTAGTATATATATTTTTATCTTTTCTTGGGTAGTGGCCTGAATAATTGTTTTTTCTAAAGATCGTTGAAAAACTAGGAAGAATAATAACTGGAGGCCTAATTATGGCTAGTGTATCAAATAGGCATCAAATGCCCGTCTATCTATTTAGAAAAGAAGCTAACGGTGTTAAGGAATTAAAAAACACTATAAAAGAAGATTATGGTTTTAGTATTCCAATGACTGAAATCATAAGAGATAGTTTAAAAATATTCTTAGAGAATATGGAGAGGGAAGAAGCTTTAAATGATTACTTGAAAAGCAAAGGGTGGATTTAATGCCAGCTCTAGCAA
>JAUYTN010000057.1 GCA_030695205.1 Burkholderiaceae bacterium
TGGCCTATGAGTTCATCCACACCGCCGTCCAGAGCTGGATCGGTGGCATTCGCCCGCCCAGCCTGGTGCCCGAGCACATCCACCTCCATCACCCCGCTTGACGCTGAGGTCCTTGCCGTTGGGGGTACCTGAACAGATACGTGCTGCGGTGCAACAGCCAAATGGTGAATTGCCTGGCCAGCCAGCCCCTTCTGCCAACGGTGCGCGTGTGGGCTGATTGCCACAGCCAGGCCAAAGCGGGGTGCCCCCAGCTTGGCTGCGCGGTCGTTGGTCAGACCCGGTATCCGACTCGCAAAACACTAGATAGCACTATAATATTTGCAACTTTACTCTAGTATTTTGTGGCATGACTTACCAGCGCCCCTTTGTTGCCCAGCTTGCCCATCGATTGCGTGGCCCGTCGCAGCTCATCCAGGTGTTGGTGGGCCCACGCCAGGTCGGCAAAACCACAGGGGTACGCCAGTTGCTGGAGCAGGCGCTGTGGCCCGCGCATTACGCCAATGCCGACGATGTGTTGGTCAGTGACCGCAGTTGGCTGCTGCAGCAGTGGCAGCAGGCGCTTCTGCTTGGCGATGGGGCACTGTTAGTGGTGGATGAAATTCAAAAAATTCCCAATTGGCCCGAAACCATGAAGGCTTTGTGGGACGCGCAGCCGGGCCGTCTGCGGGTGCTGCTGCTCGGCTCCAGCGCCGTGCAGTTGCAAAGCGGCGTGACCGAGAGTCTGGCCGGACGCTTTGAGTT
Source organism: Burkholderiaceae bacterium (assembly GCA_030695205.1). Lineage (GTDB taxonomy): Bacteria > Pseudomonadota > Gammaproteobacteria > Burkholderiales > Burkholderiaceae_C > UBA2334. The sequence goes on from JAUYTN010000057.1 coordinate 742, forward strand.
ACTGCGCGTGCACCATTGGCGCTTTGCCGAGTTGCAGGCGGCGTTTGGCTACGATTTGGAGCGCTATCTAGCGTATGGCGGTTACCCGGGTGCGGTGGCTTTGGAGGCAGAGCCCGACCGTTGGTACGCCTACATGAAGGATGCGATTGTCGAGGCGGTAATTGGCAAGGACATCTTGCAAAGCCGCCAGGTCGCCAAGCCAGCGTTGTTTCGGCAGGCGTTTCAAATTCTGTGCGCCTACCCGGCACAAGAAATCAGCTACACCAAGCTGCTGGGGCAATTGCAGGACAAGGGCAACACCGATTTGGTCAAGAGCTATATCGCGCTGTACGGCGCGGCGTTTTTGCTGCACGCGCTGCAAAAGTTTTCGCCCAAGGCGCATTTGTCGCGCAGCTCCAGTCCCAAGATGCTGCCGGCCTGCCCGGCGCTCTACAGCATGGCGGCAGGCGTGGCCGTGGGCAGCGATTCAGAGCAGCGCGGACGCGCGTTTGAACTGGCGGTGGGTTGTGAGCTGCTGCAACAGCCTGGTCAGGTGTACTACTGGCGCGAGCGCAACGACGAGGTGGATTTTGTGTACCAGTACCGCAACCGGCTGTATGCGATCGAAGTGAAGTCGGGTCGCAACAAGTCGGCAAAGGGTTTGGAGGCGTTTTGTGCGCAGGCACCAGGGGCGCGGCAAATCATCATCACGCCAGAGAATTTTTCACAGTTTTCGCATGACCCGAGGGGGTTCTTTGAAAAGCTGGGGTAGGCCCCAGATAGAACATTGTCATGGTCCAATGATTTCGGACACCGAGATAAGGCGACAACAGCCCCAGCCGACTGACCTAGAATACCTCTGATGGCATAATCTGCCAATGATGTCAATTCGGAGATAGGCATGCCCACACGCAACGTCGTGCTCACAAATCACCAAGCCACCTTGGTTGAGCAGTTGGTCACCAGCGGTCGCTACCAAAATGCCAGTGAAGTGCTGCGCGAAGGGCTTCGCTTGGTGGAGCAACGCGAGGCTGAAGACGCCTATCGCCTTGAAGCTCTTCGGGCGGCTGTGCAGCTTGGGGCTGCAGACATCGCGGCAAGCCGTTTTAAATCCTTTGAATCCAAAGCATCGCTGCGTGACCATCTCAGGTCCGTTGCCAACAAGGCAACTGCAGTTGCATGAGCGTAGTCTGGAAAGTCCGCCTGGCAGCGCAGGCGGAGTTGGATTTCTCAGATACCGTGTCCTGGACTATTGAGAACTTTGGCGAACGCCAAGCCGAGACTTACGCAGAGACGCTGACTTTGGCCATTGAGGCGTTGCATGACGGGCCAGAACAGTTGGGTGTCAAAGCACGCGAAGATATCGAGCCCGGCATCCGTTCTTTGCACGTGGCTCGCCGGGGCAGACGCGGGAGTCATTTTGTGGTGTTCAGAGAGGCCCAAAATCAAGGCATCGATGTCCTGCGCCTGCTTCACGACAGCATGGACTTGGCCAGGCATGTGCCGGCTGCCAACGACCGAGCACTCTGACGTCGGCATAGGTCATGAGCCATAGTAGTTAACCATCAAGCAAACGGAGTTCGCAAGGAGCCTGATTACGTTGGAGCCAGGCAAACGCAGGTGGTCCGGCTAGCTCGCAAGCCCTTTGCTACGGTGCCACGGCCTGGCACAGGTCAGCGTTCAACCGATCGCCCACTCTTCCAAAGCCAGGCCAGGCACCCGGTGGAATTCTCGGGCGTTGTTGGTGATGACCACGCTGTCCTCGGCCATGGCGTGAGCTGCAATCAGCAAGTCCATACCCCCTATGGGCATGCCCGCGCGCTCCAGCGCGGCGCGGGTTTGTGC
>JAUYTN010000061.1 GCA_030695205.1 Burkholderiaceae bacterium
TGGCCTATGAGTTCATCCACACCGCCGTCCAGAGCTGGATCGGTGGCATTCGCCCGCCCAGCCTGGTGCCCGAGCACATCCACCTCCATCACCCCGCTTGACGCTGAGGTCCTTGCCGTTGGGGGTACCTGAACAGATACCCTTGGATGTTGCCCAGTCGCCCGCCATCGGCGGTGTGGCAGCTGGCGCAGGCCACGGCTTGGCCTTTCGGCGCCACCATGTGGGTGATGGGCCACAGCATTTCGGTCTGCACAAAGTCGTGCTTGCCGCTGTAGGTGGTGCCGGTGGCTTTGGCCCCGGCTTCCAGGGCCTTGGGCCAGTCAAAGTTGTACCAAAAGGCGGTGTCGTCGGGCGTGGCGGTGTGGGGCACCAGCAGCTTGCGGGTTTCCACGTCGTAGGGCTGTTTGCCCATAAAGCGCTTCACCGGCCAGATGCGGGCCTCGGGCTCGTCGGGGCTGCCGTGGAAGGTGTTGATCTTGACCACGCTGGTGGGGTCAATGGTGTCCGCCTGAGTGGTGTAGCTGACTGTGCCGTTGAACCACACGTAGTCGGGCACGACGTTTTCGCCAAGCTGGAAGTCGCCTTTTTTGCTGTCGTACACCACATGGCCGTGGCTGTCTTTCACCTGGATGGGCTTGCCTTTGGCGTCCAGCTTGCCGGCGGTGGACCAGTCCCAAGCCATTTTGGTGGCGATGCCGCCGCGTGCAAATTCGGGCACATGGCAGGCCTGGCAGGCCAGCTTGCTGGTGTGGTTGTTCAGGCGCTCCAGCGTCAGCAGGCCTTCTTTGTGCGGTTTGTCGCCGTGGCAGCTCTGGCAGGTGGCGGCGTTGCGTCCGGCATGTGCGGCCCCGCGCACGGTGGGCCCGTGGGGGTCGGAGGCGGTCATGGCGATGCGGCTGCCCGCAATCTGGTGGCCATCGGACTCGTGGCAGGTGGCGCAGGTGAAGCCCTGGCCGCCCTTGGCTTTGCTGGCCATGTGCACGTCCAGCGCCTTGTCGGCGGTGTTGAGCGAGGAATCGAGGTCGCCGTGTTTCACGCCATCGCCACCGCCGCCGCTGTAATGGCAGCTGCCGCAGGTGCTGGTGCTGGTTTTGCTAATGGCCTGGGCCACCAGGGCCAGGTCCACAGGCTCCAGGAATTTGCCCGAGCCGGGCGGGTGTTCGGTGCGCTCGGTGGGCACCTCGCCCGCCAGCCCTGCCGGTTTTTTGTACTTGCCAGTGTTGTGGCACACCAGACAGTCCACCTTGCTTTCGTCTTTGAAGTCAAAGGTGCTGTCTTTCCAGCCATAACCCACATGACAGGATTGGCAGAATGCCTCGTTGCTTTTGTCGCCGATGCAAAAGCTGTTGAGCATGGTTTTTTTGCCCAGCGTCTGGCCGGTGGCGGCGTTGGTGTATTCCCACGTCCAGTGGCGCGTGTCCATCACCTGTTTGGCGGCTTCGGTGTGGCAGCCCAGGCAGGCTTTGGTCACTTCGGAGCCAGATTTGAATGGGCCTTTCAGTTCTTTGAACTTGCTGTGGTCGGCGGTGGTTTTCCAATCGGCGGCCTGGGCCATCACCGCGGGCAGCAGAAGCGATGCGAGCCAAAGGCCCAGGTGAATGAGTCGGGCGGGCCAGCGTGCCCAGGTGGATGGCGGTGGCGGGGCGAAGTGGGGCACGGGGTTGTCTCCATTGGATTTGATGCGGCTGCTGCCAAATCTGTCACTTATGGTGTGCAGACGCGGCATAAATGCAAAAAAAATGCCAGCAATTGCTGGCATCTGGAGGCTGAACAGCACCCGGCGCCCAGGGCGCCTCGGTGCGTGGTCAGGCGGGCGGGTGCTCGCCAATGAGCACGTTCGCGTCACTCAGGTAGTGGTGGGGAGGAATTTCCAGGTTGGTGGGGGCTGGTTTGTTTTTGAACACACGCCCGGCTAGGTCAAAAGTGGATCCGTGGCAGGGGCAGAAAAACCCACCCTGCCAGTCGGCTGGCACGCTGGGGTTGCTTGCCCCCGCGGCCACCATGTTGGGCGAGCAGCCCAGGTGGGTGCAAATGGCCGTGACCACGAGCAGCTCGTCCTTGACGGAACGGGCTGGGTTCTGTGCATAGGCCGGTTGCTGCTCGCGCTGCGAGTGCGGGTCTGCCAGCTGGTCGTTCAGGCTGGGCAGGGCGGCCAGCATGTCAGGTGTGCGCCGCAGAATCCACACCGGTTTGCCGCGCCACTCCACCGTTTTGATGGCGCCGGGCGCGATGTCATCCACCCGGGCTTCCACCGCTGCACCCTGGGCGCGGGCACGCTCGCTGGGTGCCAGCGACGACACAAAGGGCAGGGCGGTGGCCAGTGTGCCCACGCACGCCACGCCACCGGTGGCCAGCAGCATGTGTCGGCGCTCGGCGTTGTGGCTGGCCGAGTCGGGGGCCAGGGACGGAAAAGTCGGGTGGTTGGCTGTCATGGCGGTCTCCTGTGGTGCAGATGGGGCCGGGCCCAGTGACGGGGGTGCCACTGTGCCCGGTGTTGGGGGCGTCAGAACGCCAGTGTGGCCATGCCAGGTTTGAGCAGGTGGGCGGCCACATCGGCGGGTTTGGCGGGGGTGACGCCCGGAATCAGCTCGGCGGCTGTGCGGCCGCTGTTGGGCAGGTACAGCGCGCACACCTCGACCTGAGCGCCGTTTTTGATGAGGCCTTGCAGCATTTGCTGGGGCGTGACGTTGCGGGGCTTGAGGCTGGGCATGTCTTTGCCAGCCACGGCGATGTCGGCCGCTGCGTCGCACAGCAGCACGCGCACATTGGCTTTTTGCTCCAGGGCCTGGCCGGCCAGCACCAGGCCTGCGCCTTGGGCCATGGCGTTGCCGCTGTGGATGTTGACGAACAGGTCAGCAGCTTGGGCGGACACGGCAGAGGCCAGCAGGGCGGCGGCGAAGGCAAACTTTTTCATGGGAAAACTCCAGAGGGTTGAGGAAAACAAGGGGACAAAAAACGGGGTTCTGCGTTCAGCGCGCCAGCGCAGCGCGCAGGTCGGCTTCAGAGGTGGCGTAGGTCACGCCCTGCACCACACCGTCGGCAAGGCCAATGAGGGTCACGCTGTCGGGCTGGCGGGGCCATGCGGCCAGCGTTGCCTCCTGCAGCGAAACACCCACGGTGAAGGGCATCTCGCGCAGCGAGGGCAGGGCAAACATGCGGGTGGCAAAGCCGGGCATCTTGCTCATGTCGGCCAGGTACACGGTGTGGCGTTGGGCCAGAAAGTACTTGGGCTCCTTGTCCAGCACAGCTTGCACCAGGTTGGAGGCCTTGCGCCCGGATGCAAACAGCACCAGCCGGGTGTCGGCCTTCGGGCTCCAGGGTTGGTCGTGCTGGTCTTTCAGCGCCAGGGCGGGCAGGGGTTGCCCCACGGTGGGGGCGGCAGATGCAGCCGCAGCAGGCGGTGGCGTGCTTGGGGCTTGTGCCGCCGCAGGCGCGGTGAACGCAGCCAGGGCGGCCAGGGTCAGCAGCGCCGTGGCCAGGCGGTGTAGGTGGGGGTGCAGGGTGGTGGTTGGCATGGTGGTCGAGGTGGTGGTTGGCATGTGCGGTGGGCCGTTGTGTTGGGCGTGTATCGGGGCTGCGAGAAGATTCAGCCCTGGCCCAAGGCAGCGGCTTTGCGTGTGAACAGGCCACTCACCATGAACGCACCAAACGGCACGAACGCGGCCAGCAGCAGCAGCACGGAGTCGCGCCCGCGCAGCAGGCCACCGCTGTGGCGCAGCACCAGGGCGGCGTACAGCACAAACGCCGCGCCGTGGATGGGCCCCATGACAGACACCCCCATGGGCCAGTCCGCCAGGCGCTTGAGTGGCACGGCCACCAGCACCAGCAGCAACAGGGTGGCCCCTTCACCCAGCGAGGCCAGGCGCAGGGTGCGCAGTTGCTGGAGTGGCTGGGCTTGGGTCAGGGATGTGTCAGAGCGCATGGGGTGGGTTCTTCAAACAGCGGGTGCCGTTGTTTTCGGGTGAGGGTGGCAGCGGTTCAGGGCCGCGGTGTAAAAAAGCCAGGGGCCAGAGCCCCTGGCAAGCTCTGCATCAGAGCGACTTTGTCGAGTAGTACCAGTCGGTGGTGTTGTAGCCCTCGCTGGCGCGCTTGGCCACGTCGAAAGGTGTGTCATCGGCTGGTCACGGCGCTGTGATTCCCGGGCAGGTCGGCGTAGTAAGTGGCCAAGGCCTCGATTTCGCTCCGGCTGAGTTTTTTGGCAGAGGCCCGCATGCCTTTGACGCTGTCGTTGTGTCGCACGCCGCTTTGGTAGTCCAGCAGAGTGCGCACGAAGTACAGCGGGTTTTGCCCGGCCAGCGCCGAGGCCTCTAGCTTGCCGCCCTGGCCTGCCACACCGTGGCAACTGGCGCAAGGGGTGATGAGGCGGCTCTTGTCGCCAAAGCGCACCAGGGTTTCGGCCGCCACGTCGTTGGGTTGGCGCTCAGGTTTGGGGCGGGGGGTGCCGTCGGCCTGTGGGGCGGGTTGCGCGGCATAGAAAGCGGCCACGTCCGCGATGTGCTGGGGGGTCATCATCACCGCGATGTCGTGCATCAGCTCGGCGCGTTTGCCCTCCAGGCGGCGCTTATCTTGGTAGTCCAGCAGCATCTTGGCGGTGTAGGCCGCCCGCTGTCCGGCCAGGTGGGGCCAGTTCTGGGTGGGGGCCACGCCTTTGTCGCCGTGGCATGAGGCGCAAAACAGCTGCTCATGCACCCGTTGCCCGGCGGCGGGGTCGCCGCGGGGCAGATCCGCCAGCGTGGAGCGCAGGCTGGCGGGTGTCCAGGCGGCCACGGTGGGTGCGGCCGAGGCATCGCTGGCCCTAGCCGGGACGCTGACCAGTGCCGCCAGGCAGGCAGCCGCACCCCAAGATAGGCGGCGCAGGCTGGGTAGGCGCAATGGTTGGCCCAAGGGGGCCGGTGTCGGTCCCGTGGCCAGGCGGGGCGTGTTCATGGCGGGCTTGTGTGCGGGGGTCATGCGAAGCAGTCCTGGGTGAAGGTGCGCAGCCAGGCCTGCTGGTAGCGCGCGCCGAGCTTGATTTGGGCGGGTGTCGCGTTCAGCGGCAGGTAGCGCTCTTTGCCGTTGGTGCGGGCAATTTTTCCGTCGCGGATGCGGAACACGTCGGCCACAAACAGGCCGTAGTCCTTGCCTGCCAGGGCGTAGCAGGTGTTCTCCCACACCGGGGCGGTGTCCACGGGGCGGCCAGCCAGTTCGTCCACGATGGCGCGGGCCACCACCTTGGCCTGGGTGTTGGCAGAGAAGCCGCTTTTGGGCATGGCATCGGCCACGCTGGCATCGCCAATGACGTGGACGTGGGGCTGCAGCGTGGACTTGAATGTGGCGCGTTCCACCGGACACCAACCGCTGGCATCGGTCAGGCCCAGGGTGGCGGCCAGTTGCCCGGCCTTCATGGGGGGGATGACGTTGATCACGTCGGCCTTGATATCCTCGGCCTCGGTGGTGATGCGCATGGTTTTGGCATCTACTTTCAGCGTGCGCCCGCCGTCTTTGCCGCGCACCCAGGTGAGGTTGCCGGGGGTGGCATGTTGCAGCAGCTCCACCTGTGGCGACATCTTCTTCGAGTAGTCGTCGGGCAGGTTGAAGTTGTACAAACGGTTCCAGCCCAGCATCATGCTTTCGTCGGTGACGAAGCTGTCCTTGGGGTCCACGATGATGACTTTGGCGCGCGGGTTGTGCCTGGCAAACCACTCGGTCATGAGGGCGGCGCGCTCGTAGGGGCCAGGCGGGCAGCGGTAGGGGTTGGGCGGTGCGGCCAGCACAAAGGTGCCGCCCTGGCGCATGCCTTGCAGCTGTTTGGCCAGCAGGGCCGTTTGCTGGCCGGGAATCCAGCCGCTGGGGATGGCGGTGTTGGCCACTTGCTCGGTGTAGCCCGCATAGGCGCTGTACATCAGCTGTATGCCAGGGCTCACAATCAGGCGGTCGTAGGCAATGCTCTGCTTGCCCGCAGTGGTCACAGTGCGTGCTTGCGGGTCAAAGCCAGTGACGGTGTCGAACACAAAGTTCACGCCGTAGCGGCTGGCCAGCGCGCCGTAGCCCACGTTCAGCTCGTCCATGGACGCATGCTGGTTGAGTACCTCGCTGGAGCCGTAGGGGCGGATGTAGTTGCGGTTCTTTTCGATGACCGTGACCTTGAGCGCGGGGTTGAACAGCTTGAGGTACTTGGCCGCCGTGGCCCCGCCCACACCGCCACCCAGCACCACCACATGCCCCGCGGCCGGTGTGGCGGCCAGCAGGCCCAGGGGCGAGCCCAGCAGGCTGGCCCCGGCGGTGGCTTGCAAAGTTTGGTGCAGCCAGGCGCGGCGGCTGACAGAAGAAGGGTTGACTGAATTCATGGCTGGTCTTTCTGTGGCGCAATGCCCGCGAAGTACACGCCCATGGCGCGTAGTTCGTCGTCGCTGAAACCGCGTGCCACATGGCCCATCAGGGTGGCTGGCCGCTTGCCCTCGCGGAAGGCGAGCATGGTGTTCACAAACTGCTCGGTGGGCATGCCGGCCAAGGGCATGAAGGATTCGTCGCCCAGCCGCCCCTGGGTGCCGTGGCAGGCGGCGCAGGTGTGCGCCAGCATCTCGCCTGCATGAGCTGGGGTGGTGGTTTGGGTGTCAGTAGGTGTAGCTGAAACAGCTTGTGCAGTAAGCGGCAGTGGCACTTTTGATGCCAAATTCTGGGCCACGGCACGTGCCGAAAGGCTCAGCACAGCGGTGCCGCTCAGCACCACGGTCAGGCACCAGGCCACGGTGGTCAGCAGGGGGTGTCGGGTGGAAATGTGGCTCATGATTCAGCGTGCCCACACAAAAAAGCCAACGGCGAAATACGCCACGGTCCACAGCACCAGCAGGCCAATGGCGGCGTTGCCCACGCGGTTCAACGCGGGGCTGGGGGTGTAGGTGCCTTGGGTTTGCCCGGCCTGCCAGGCCACGGTCAGCAGGTAGCCCATGGTCACCGCGCCCAGCACGCCGAAGGTGCTGAAGAACAGGCCAGTGCTGTACCAGTCCATGTTGATGCGGTAGTCCAGCGCGTCGTAGCCGTGTACGCCGCGCAGGGTCACAAACCGCAGCACCTCGCGCACTGCGCCCACCACGATCAGCGCCACCGCGCCCACGCCAAACACGGCGTAGCCCCACAGGCCATCGTCGATGCGTTTGCCCAGCAAACGGGGCATGGCCACGGTGGCGAGCAGGCACACCAGCGCCAGAAACACCCAAAGTGAGGTGGCAAACCAGGCCATCTTCTGGGGCAGGGTGGCCATCCACAGCGCACCCAGCAGCACAGCCACCACGCCACCGATCACCATCAGCCGGTGCGCCAGGGGTTGCAGCCAGGCGAGGTAGGCCGCATCAGGCTGTGCGCTGCCCTGCAGGTAGCGGCGGTAGGCGTACAGCCAGGCACCGGTGACGGGGGCGGCCAGCGAGATGAAGAAGCCAAACCGGGGCAGGTGCCAGTAGTGAAGGCTGCGGCCGGAAGGGTCCACCGCTTCGTTGGGGGCGTACCACGCCATCCACTGCTCGGGGAACAGCATCTGGTTGGTCAGGCTGTGGACGATGAAGCCCACCAGCAACAGCAGCACCAGCGAAGCCACCATCCAGATGCCACCTTGGCCACCTTCTTGCTCGATGTCGTGGTTCTTCCAATAGAACACGTACATGGCGATGTAGCCCGCGATGAGGATCAGGATGAACCCGATCACCCACCAAGCCGACAGCACGTTGGACGTGTACCAGAACGGGTCGTACACCACCTGCACAAACAGCAGCGGGGCCACACCCAGCACGATGGCCACAGACACCGCAATCTTGGCCGTGCTCAGCATGGCAGCCGCCAGCCGCCGCCAGTGCGGGCTGGCGCTGAAGGCACCGCTCAGGGTGAGGGCACCGGCCCCCAGCATCACGTGCACGGCGGCCAGGTGCAGGGCCAGGGTCAGCACACCCAGCACCAGAAACACGATGGGGTGGGAGGGAATGCCTGCGGGGTCGCGCAGGGCGTAGAGCATGTCAGGTGTCATGGTTGCTCCTTGGCCAGGGCGGTGACCGCCGGGGCGGGTGTGTTCAGCGTGCCGATGAAGGCGGCCAGGGCGCGGGCCTCGTCGTCATTCAGCGGGATTTGCGGCATGTACAGCGTGTTGCCGGTGGACAGCGCGGCTTGCAGGTACTCGGCCACTTCGGCCTCACTGCTGTGGGGTGTGAAGTAGTTCTTCAGCGGGCGGATGCCTGTGGCGCTGAGCGAGTGGCAGTTGCTGCAGGTGGTCAGGGCCAGCAGGCGCCCGGCTTCCACCCGGTTGCCACCGTGGATGGTGCGCATGGACTCGGGCACAAACACCTGGGTCTTCAAAAAGCCGTGGGCTTCGATGGTGGGTATTTCAGAGGTGATGCCCATGCCCGGCACATCGCGCCCCAGCACCTGGTTGGAGTACACATATTGCCCGGCCACCCAGGGCTTGCGGATGGACTCGCGCGCCACCTCTTCGGGCCAGAGGCCAAACACCAGCAGGGCGACGGTCATCACGCCCGCGCCACTGGCCACCAGGGCACGCGGCTGCACCAGGGTGAGCGCAAAGTAGGCCACCGTGCCCGCCAATATGGACAGGATGGCGGTGGGAAACCAGGCGGGCAGCCGGTTCTGCAACACCACGGCAGCCTGTTCAGGCAAGGTACCCAAGTACCACTGGAACATGGCCGCTCCGGCCATGGCCGAGCCCATGCCCAGCCAAGCCAGCTTGGCCGCCACGTCTTTCTTGAAGGCGGGGTCGTCAAAGCGCGCAGCCACGATGCCACCCACCACCGCTGTCATGGTGAACATGAACGCGGTGCGCATGCCCAACTGGGCAAAGGTGTTGGGGCCGTAGAAGGCGTTGAGCACGCCACCGGTGTCATACCAGTCGGCTTTGCCGGGCCACATCATGAAGCTCAGAATGCCCACGATCACCAGCATGGTGGTGTAGCTGGTCAGCCCGAAAATCACCGACACCTTCAGGTGCGTGCGCGCGTCCAGCCGCTGGGCCAGGTACACCAGCATGTACACGCCCACCACCTCGATCACGAAAAACACCCACTCGGTGGCCCACATCCACACAAAGCTGTGGATCAGCGCCGAAATGCCGCGCGGGCTGGCCACCGTGGTGCTGAACCAGATGCCAGGCCCGGTGATGGAGCCCAGCACGTAGCTGAACACCAGCAGAAACACCCCGTAGTGCCGAATGAACTCCAGCAGGTCAGGCCGCTGGTGGCGGTGGGCGTAGTGCGCCAGAAAGGCAAAAAAGATGGCAGCGCCCACCGAGGTGTGCGAGAACAGCACGTGGATGGTGGCAATCAGGCCAACGATCCAGCCGCTGCCCAGACCCGGTTCAAACCAGGTGGGGTACAGACCGATGAGATCCATGGGGAAGAAGCTCCTGTGTCACGGCGCAGAACCCTCACTGCCAAGATGGGCCTAGGAGGGGGCGTCACACGGGGTATGGCTTCAAATTGCGTGCCAACTTATATAAGCGTTGGCTGGGGACCAGCGGTTGGGTCCAATTGCCGGGGGTTTGGACCAGTTTCTGTGGCAAATACTGGCCCAGATGGCGGATTTCCAAAGGGTTTTCTGTTCCTCAGTGCCCGCTGGGGTGGGGGCGTTCAGCTGCCAGTGCTGCCCAGACTGGCAGCCGGAACTGCCACTTCAGGCCGGTGCGGATGGGCCTGTGGCAGCAAGTGGCTGACAGATTGGGCATGATGTCAGCCCAGTGATCCTGTCAGGCCCTGCGATGGGCCCATCCCATCCACGCCAGCCAAAGCCAGCCAACGCCACCATGTCCACACCCCAGCACCCCGACGCGGACTTGTCCGAGCTCACCTCTTTTCTGGACAGCCTGCCCGAGCCCCACATTCTGTTTGACCGCCAGTACCGCATCGTGGCGGCCAACGGCGCGTACTTGCAGCAATTTGCGCCGCCGGAGGGGCGGGTGGTCGGCAAAACCTGTTACGCCGTGTCCCACCACTTTGACGTGCCCTGCGACCAGGCCGGCGAATCGTGCCCGTTGAGCCGCGCACAGGACTCGGGCCAGCGCGAGCGCGTGCTGCACCTGCACCACACCCCGCGTGGCGAGGAGTACGTGAACATCGAGCTCACCCCTGTGCTCAACGCCCAGGGCGAGCAGGCCTACTTTGTGGAAAAGATGAATGCGCTCAAGGTGGCCAGGGGCAAACCAGCGGCTCAGGGCCTCATTGGCCGCTCCCCCGCCTTCCAGCGCATGATGGAACTGGTGGCCAGGGTGGCCCCGTCCATGGCCACGGTGCTGCTGCTGGGCGAGTCGGGCACGGGCAAAGAGCTGGTGGCCCGCGCTGTGCACGAGGCCAGCCCGCGTGCGGGCCGGGCGCTGGTGCCGGTGGAGTGCTCCAGCCTGACGGAAACGCTGTTTGAGTCGGAGCTGTTCGGGCACGAGCGCGGGGCCTTCACCGGGGCCAACACCAGCCGCGCCGGGCTGGTGGAGGCTGCCAGCGGCGGCACGCTGTTTCTTGACGAGGTGGGCGACATACCGCTGACCATGCAAGTCAAGCTGCTGCGCCTGCTGGAAAGCGGCACCTACCGCCGGGTGGGCAGCACCGAGGTGCGCCATGCCGATATCCGCGTGGTGGCCGCCACACACCGCCCGCTGGAGCAGATGGTGCGCGAAGGGCGGTTCAGAGAGGATTTGTACTTTCGCCTGAGCACCTTCCCGATTGCCCTGCCGCCCCTGCGGGCGCGCACGGGCGACGTGGCCCTGCTGGCCGAGGCGCTGTTGCGCCGGGTGGCCCCCGAGCGGCGGCTGGCGCTGTCGGCCCAGGCACTGCGGCGGCTTGACCAGCTGCCGTTTGCCGGCAATGTGCGCGAGCTGCGCAACCTGCTGGAGCGCACGGCTTTGCTGTGTGACGGCAAGGTCATCGAGGTGGGCCATCTGGAGCTTGCGCTGGGCAGCGGCCGGGGTGCTCCCAGTGGCCATGGCGGGCTGGCGGCGGTCGCGCAAGCGGTGGATCAGGGGGTGGCCCAAGGGGTGATGCCTGCCCTGCTCACCCCGCCTGGCTCCCGTGGGCTGTTCGACCCGCACCAGCCACAGGCACCACTGGCCGATGCGCGGTCGCAGCCCCAGCCTGGGCCGACTGGCGAGCCGCGGGTGCAGTCCCTGCGCGAGCTGGAAACCACTGCCTTGCGCGAGCAGGTGCGTCTGCACCGGGGGCCACGCGCCGCGCTGGCGGCCAAGCTGGGCATCAGCGAGCGCTCGCTCTACCGCAAGCTCAAGGCGCTGGACGCACTGGAAGTCCCTGGGGGGACGGATACGGCAGGTCTTTCGGGGTAAGGGCGTGTGATGGCACGTGGCGGTGTGACGGGGTGGGCCGGGTGTTCGGCGCTCAGCTGGGTTCGGGCTGCAAAAACACCCGTGCCTTGCGCGGCTGCACGCTCACCCTGTCGCCCTCCTTTAAGGCCAGTTGCCTGAACTGGTCGGCGCCCATGTGGGCTTCGATCAGCGGGTCGTGCCCGCCGGTGGGTCCGGTCTGTTCGGGCATCAGCTCCAGCCGGGCCAGTGGGCCCACCACGATGGCCCGCACCAGGGTGGCCACAACGCCCGACAGGTTGGAGCGGTAGGGCTGCACATCCAGGTCGTGCGGGCGCACATAGGCCAGCGCCTGTGTGTCTTGGGCGCTTGCGTGCTCGGGTGAGGCAATGCTCACGCCGTCCAGGTGGCCGCCCAGCAGCATCTGGCCTTCGTGGGCGCGGCCGTGGAACAGGTTCACATCACCCAAAAAGCCATACACAAACGGGCTGGCCGGGTGGTCCCACACGGTTTGGGGTGTGCCTACCTGCTCTACCGCGCCCCGGTTCATCAGCACCACGCGGTCGGCCACTTCCAGGGCTTCTTCCTGGTCGTGGGTGACGAAGATGCTGGTCACGTGCAGCTCGTCGTGCAGGCGGCGCAACCAGCGGCGCAGCTCCTTGCGCACCTTGGCATCCAGCGCGCCAAAGGGCTCGTCCAGCAGCAGCACTTTGGGCTCTACTGCCAAGGCGCGGGCCAGCGCAATGCGCTGGCGCTGGCCGCCTGACAGTTGCGAGGGGTAGCGGTCGGCCAGCCAGTCCAGCTGCACCAGCTTCAGCAGGTCGTGCACCTTGGTTTTGATCTGCGCCTCAGTTGGGCGCTCGCCACGGGGCTTGACGCGCAGGCCAAAGGCCACGTTTTCGAACACCGTCATGTGGCGAAACAGCGCGTAGTGCTGGAACACAAAGCCCACGTTGCGGTCGCGCACGTGTTTGTCGGTGGTGTCTTCGCCGCTGAAAAAGATGTTGCCGGTGTCGGCCGTTTCCAGCCCGGCAATGATGCGCAGCAGCGTGGTTTTGCCGCAGCCCGAGGGGCCCAGCAGGGCCACCAGCTCCCCGGACTCAATCTCCAGGTTGATGGTGTTCAGTGCATGGAAATCACCGAAATGCTTGGAAACGTTCTGGATGGCGATGCTCATGGCTTCTTCCTGATTCAATAGCTGTCAATGCTTATCAATAAAGCGCTGAAGGCATTTTTTATGTGTCAAGTGGCGCCGAAGGCGGCGTGGGACTCAGGTGCGCGGGGTTGCTCAGGTAGCAACTCGGCGGTGGCTTTCAGCTCGCGCTCGTGCCGCCACTCCACCCAGCTTTTCAGGGCCAGTGTTACCAGGGCCAGCAATGCCAGCAGCGAGGCCACGGCAAATGCGGCGACCGACTGGTACTCGTTGTACAGAATCTCGACGTGCAGCGGCATGGTGTTGGTTTGCCCCCGGATGTGGCCCGACACCACCGACACCGCGCCGAACTCGCCCATGGCACGGGCATTGCACAAAATGACGCCGTAAATCAGGCCCCACTTGATGTTGGGCAGCGTCACGTACCAAAAGGTTTGCCAGCCGCTGGCCCCCAGCACCTGGGCGGCCTGTTCTTCTTCATTGCCCTGCGCCTGCATCAGCGGGATCAGCTCGCGGGCAATGAACGGCACCGTCACGAAAATGGTGGCCAGGATGATGCCGGGTACGGCAAACACAATTTTGATGTCGTGCTCGGCCAGCCAGGGGCCCAACCAGCCCTGTGCACCGAACACCAGCACATAAATCAAGCCCGCCACCACCGGCGACACCGAAAACGGCAGGTCAATCAGCGTGGTCAGGAACGACTTGCCCCTGAACTCGTACTTGGCGATGCACCACGCAGCGGCCACGCCAAACACCAGGTTCAGCGGCACGGCCACGGCGGCGGTGAAAAATGTCAGGCGGATGGCCGACCACGCATCGGGCTCTTTCAGGGCCTCGGCATAGGCGTCCCAGCCTTTGCGCAGCGCCTCGGTGAACACGGCGGCCAGCGGCAGCACCAGAAACAGAAACATGAACACCAGCGCAATGCCAATGAGCGTGTAACGCACCCAGGGCGCTTCGGTGGTTTGCGGCAGCCGCACGCGGGGTGGGGCGGTGTGTGTGTTGGTTGCCATGCTCAACCCCCCGACCGGTTGCGCTGCCAGGTTTGCAGCGCGTTGATGACCAGCAGCAGCACGAACGAAATGCCGAGCATCACCGTTGCCACGGCGGTGGCCCCGGCGTAGTCGTACTGTTCCAGCTTGCTGATGATGATCAGCGGCGTGATTTCAGAAATCATGGGCATGTTGCCTGCTATGAAAATGACCGAGCCGTATTCCCCGATGGCCCGGGCAAACGCCATGGCAAAGCCGGTGAGCAGCGCGGGCGCAATCGCCGGAAAAATCACCCGCACAAAGGTTTGCCAGCGCGTGGCACCCAGGCACATGGCGGCTTCTTCCAGTTCCTTTTCGGCGTCTTCCAGCACGGGCTGCACGGTGCGCACCACAAACGGCAAGCCTATGAAAATGAGCGCAATCACCACCCCGTTGGGGTTGAAGGCCAGCTGGATGCCCATGGGCTCCAGGTATTGGCCAATCCAGCCGTTGCCGGCCAGCAGCGCGGTCAGCGAAATGCCGGCGACGGCAGTGGGCAGGGCAAACGGCAGGTCCACCAGGGCATCCACAATCTTTTTGCCCGGAAACGTGTAACGCACCAGCACCCAGGCCACCAGCAGGCCAAACACCACGTTGACCAGCGCCGCGATCAGCGATGCACCAAACGTCAGCCGATAAGAGGCCAGCACACGCGGCGCGGTCACGGCCTCCCAGAACTGCGGCCAGGTGAGCGTGAAGGTTTTGAACAGCAGCGCCGACAGCGGAATCAGCACGATCAGGCTCAGGTAAAACAGCGTGAAACCCAGCGTGATGTTGAAGCCCGGCAGCACACGTTGGGCGGCGCGCCGCTTCAGGGGCGGCCCGCCCGCGCCCGGCAATGGCAAAGCAGCAGACGCACTCATTTACTTGCCTTGGGTGTACAGCTTGTCAAACAGGCCACCGTCGTTGAAGTGCACCTTTTGCGCTTCGCCCAGCGAGCCAAAGTACTCGTTCACCGTGAACAGCTTGATGGGGCGCAGCGCGGCACTGTGCTTCTTCAGGATGGCTTCGTTGCGCGGGCGGATGTTGTGTTTGGCTGCAATCTCCTGGCCCTCGTCGCTGTACAAAAAGTCCAGGTAGGCCTTGGCCTCTGCGGCCGTGCCCTTCTTGTTCACGGTGCGCTCCACGATGGCCACTGGGTTTTCGGCCACGATGCTGGCGCTGGGGTGAATGGCGTCCACCTTGCCCGCGCCAAACTCTTTGTCCACTGACACCACTTCGCTTTCAAACGTCACCAGCACATCGCCGATGTTGCGTTGCAAAAAGATGCCGGTGGCATCGCGCCCACCGCGTGCCAGCACGGGCACGTTTTTGTACAGCTTGCTCACGAATTCGGCCGCCTGCGCATCGGTGCCGCCCTTGGCGCGTACCGAGCCCCATGCAGCCAAGTAGGCCATGCGGCCATTGCCACCGGTTTTGGGGTTGACCACGATCACCTGAATGCCGGGCTTGATCAGGTCGTCCCAGTCCTTGATGCCTTTTGGGTTGCCGTTGCGCACCAGAAACAGCATGGTGCTGGTGGTGGGCGCGGCGTTGTGCGGGAAGCGCTTGGCCCAGTCAGCGGCCACCACGCCCTTGCTGGCCAGAAAGTCCACGTCGGTGGTGGTGTTCATGGTCACCACATCGGCGTCCAGGCCGTCGGCCACGGCGCGGGCCTGCGCGCTGGATCCCGCGTGCGACTGGTCCACCTTGATGTCTTTGCCGGTGGCCTTTTTGTGGTGCGCCACGAAGGCCACGTTCAGGTCTTTGTAAAACTCGCGCGACACGTCATACGACACGTTGAGCAAGCTGGTTTGGGCCATGGCCAGGGTCGAGGTGGCCAGCACCAGGGTGGTCAGGGCAGCGCGTGCAAAGTGTTTCATGGGGACTCCATTCATGTCAGGTTCGATGTGGACGCGGATTGTGTGAGGGTGTCTTCAGAACTCAAACGACTTTGTTCTTGTTTGTATATGCGTTTGATGCATATAAGGGTGTGCGGTATTGGGGCGAGGATCAGCCGACTCTTGTTGCAGGGCTTGCAGCAGGCCCCAGCCCAAGGGCCAATGGCCATGGCCCGATTCCACGTTGATGTGCCCGGCACCCACCAGCTTGACCAGGTCGCTGCCCCAGGCACGCGAATACGCCGTGGCCAGGCGCACGGGGCAAAACGGGTCGTTGTCGCTGGCCACCACGATGCTGCGGTAAGGCAGTGGCCGGTAGGGCACCGGGGCAAAGTCTGCCAATTGGCCCCGGCGTTCGGGGTCGGCTGGGGCAACCAGCAGCGCGGCCTTGACGTGTGCCGCCGCTTCAGGCGGCAAGTGCGCCGCTGTGATGCAGCCCAGGCTGTGGGTCACCAGAATCACGGGTTGGGGTTGTGCCGCAATGGTGTTTGCCAGGCGGTCCACCCATGCCTGGCGTGTGGGCGTGAGCCAGTCGTCCTGCTCCACCCACACTGCTTGTGGCAGTTGTGTGCACCACTGCTGCTGCCAGTGGCCTGGGCCAGAGTTGCGCCAGCCAGGGACGATCAGAACGGGGGCTGTGCTTGGCAGACTTGGCGGGCTGGGTTCAGCCGCAATGTGGCTGCGCGTCATTTTCTGGTGTAGATCTGATCAAACGTGCCGCCATCGGCAAAGTGAACCCTGGTGGCCTGTTCCCAGCTGCCAAAGGCTTCGCCGAGCGTGAACAGGTTCAGCTTAGGCAGCTGTTTGGCGTACTTGGCCTGGGCTTTGGCTGAGGTGGGGCGGTAAAAGTGCTTGCCAATCAGGTCTTGCGCCTCTTCGGTGTACAGGTACTCCAAGTAGGCCTGAGCCACGCCACGTGTGCCCTTTTTGTCCACGTTTCTGTCCACAATGGTCACTGCGGGCTCGGCCAGGATGGACAGCGAGGGGTACACAAAGTCCACCTTGTTGCCAAATTCTTTTTCCAGCAGGTAAGCCTCGTTTTCCCAAGACAAAAACACGTCGCCCTGCGCGCGCTGCGCGAACGTGACGGAAGAGCCCCGTGCGCCCGTGTCCAGCACCGGCACGTTGGCATACAGCGCTTTCACAAATTCCTGTGCTTTGACATCGCTGCCGTACTTGCGCTTGGCAAATTCCCAGGCCGCCAGGTAGTTCCAGCGTGCACCACCGGAAGTTTTCGGGTTGGGGGTGATGACCTTCACGTCAGGCCTGATCAGATCGTCCCAGTCTTTGATGTGTTTGGGGTTGCCCTGGCGCACCACCAGCACGATGGTGGATGTGTACGGAGAGGATGCATGGGGCAGGCGTTTTTGCCAGTCTTTGGGTATCCAGCCGCCGTTGGTGTGCAGGGCATCTGTGTCACCGGCCAGGGCCAGGGTGGCCACGTCGGCGTCCAGGCCGTCGATGATGGAGCGGGCCTGCTTGCCCGAGCCACCGTGGCTTTGCTTGATGGTCACGTCCTGGCCGGCTTTGGCCTTCCAGTGTTTGGTGAACGCGGCGTTGTACTCGACGTACAGCTCGCGGGTGGGGTCGTACGACACGTTGAGCAACGTGATGGGGGGCAGCGCCGCCATGGCGGGCGCTGGGGTTTGTGCCCAGGTCAGGGAGGCAGCCCCTGTGAGGGTCCACAAAGCGGTGGCGGCGGCGGTGGCAGTGGCCAGCCGGGTCAGTCGGGTGGCAAAGTGGCGGCGGGTGGTCATGGTGGGATTCCTTTCAGTACATGCAATGGCACGCATGGTGAAAGCAATCCCTCATAAAGGGAACGACTGAGATTTCAGTTGTTAATTACGGAATCATCTGATGAGGGGCTGGCCATCTCTTCAACCCGGTTGCGCCCCTGGGTTTTGGCCCGGTACAGGGCCTGGTCGGCGCGGGCCATCAGCCGGTCCAGCGTGTGGCTTTGCCCGGCGGGTTGGCAGACCAGCCCGATGCTGGTGGTGATGGGGATGTCAGGGCCTGATCCGGGTGGTGGGCACGGGGTGGGTGGTGGGCACGGGGTGGGTGTGTGCATCAGGGTGCGGCGCAGTTTCTCGGCCAGCACGTGGGCGCTGGCGGCGTCGGTATTGGGCAGCAGCACCACAAATTCTTCACCGCCGAAGCGGGCCACGCGGTCGGTTTGGCGCACCGATTGGGTCATCAGGTGCGCCACGTGCCTCAGCACCGCATCACCCACGGGGTGCCCGAAGCGGTCGTTGACGGTCTTGAAATGGTCCAGGTCCACCATCAGCAAGGACAGGGGGCTGTGGTCGCGGCGGGCGCGGGCGCATTCCTGCTCGGCCTGGTGCAGAAATTCGCGCCGGTTCAGCAGGCCCGTGAGGGGGTCGCGGGTGGCCAGGGTTTCCAGTTCGGCGCGTTGCTGTTTCAGCACCCGGTTGGTGTCGGCCAGCGCCCGTTGCAGCAACTCGGTTTGTGTGTATTTGCGCCACAGCAGCACGCTCACCATCACGGCCAGCACACTGGCCGTGGCGGCATTGACGCGGTTGGTGAGCAGGGTGGCCGGGTCGGTGGACACCTGGCCCAAGCCCCATGCCAGCATGCCCCAAGCCAGGGTGAACAGGGCCAGTGCCCGCAGCGGCGGCAGCAACAGAACGATGGCAACCCCCGCGCAGGCATTGAGGTAGGCGCTGATGTTGGTGGTCACGGCCTGGTCCACCAGCGTCAGTGCCCCGGCCCAGACCAACACGGCCAGGGCCGTGATGTCTGGCAGCAGCCGAACATGCCTGGGTGGGGCGTGCTGGCGCAAGCCCCTGCGGGCCACTGCGCCCATGCCCAGCATCAGCACCGCCATGGTGGCGTGGGCCCAGGCCACGCCGTGGGCCCACTGGGTGCGAACGGGGTCGGTGTGGTCCAGTGCCAGCACAAACACCAGCACATGGGCCACATTCAGCAGGGCCATGACCCAGGCCGCTGTCTTGAGGTGGGACAGATTGAGTTGAAGGGCCGCAGCACTGACCTGCTGGCCTTCTTGGGTCCACCGGTCGAGGGTGGCGCGAACGCGCCGCAGGACCGAGGGGGCGAAAGAGTCATTCATTGGCCCATTTTCGGGGCAAACGAACCCCGCTCGGTGTTGATGACTGGGTGCCTGTTGGTTCAGGCTCAGGTGCTTGTGTGGGGCAGTGTCAGCGTGGCCCGCAACCCGCCCTCGGTTCGGTTGCTCAGCACCAGTGTCCCGCCATGCGCCAGCGCCGCTTGGTGGGCCACGGCCAGGCCCAGGCCCACGCCGCCGCTGGGGTGGTGGCGGGCTGCGTCCAGCCGCACATAGGGTTGCAGCACCCGCTGCAAGTCGGCCTCGGGTATGCCGGGGCCTTCGTCGTCCACGGTCATACACGTCAGGGTGTCGCTGCAAGCCAGGCCCAGGCGGGCACACCGACCGTGGGCCACGGCGTTGTCGATCAGGTTGGTCAGGGCGCGGCGCAGGCCCTCCAGCCGGGCATTCACCACCACGGCGCCGTTGGGAGGCTGGGTCCAGGCCACGTCACGGCCCATGGCCTGTTGGTCGTCGATGAGGCTCTCCAGCAGGGCCGTCAGGTCCAGGGGCTGGGGCGCTTCGGTGGTCTGCAGGCCGCGCAGGTAGCCCAGCACGCCGCCCACCATGGCATCCATGGCGTCGATGTCGGCGTGTATGCGCTGGCGCAGTGCCTCGTCGTCCACCAGCTCGGCGCGCAAGCGCAGGCGCATGAGGGGGGTGCGCAGGTCGTGCGACACGGCTTCCAGCGCACGGCTGCGTTCGCCCACCAGGGCGCGCACCTGCAGCTGCATGGTGTTGAAGGCGGCGGCGGCCTGCTGCGCCTCCAGCGGGCCGGTGGTGGGCAGGGGTGGACCATCCAGGTGCTGGCCAAAGGCCTGGGCGGCATCGGCCAGCTGCTGCAGGGGCTGGGTGACCCAGCGCACCGCCACCAGCGCCACGCCCAGCACCACCGCCAGGATGGTGGACAACATCACCACCGGGTGCCAGGCCTTGGGCAGTTGCAGCTGCGCCAGCACTTCTGGCGGGGCTTGTGCCAGCAGGCCGCTGGTCTCCAGCAGGGCTTTGAGGGCCGCGCGGTCTTGCAGGTGCAAGACCATGGTGGTGCACTGCAGAAGCACCAGCCCGGCTGCCACGATCAGGGTCAGGCGGCCGAACAGGCCGCGGGGCAGCCAGCGTGCGCGTGGGCTGGCCTCGGTGGGTGCGTTCATGCGCTGCACCCTGTGACGGTGGCGGCCAGCACATAGCCTTCGCCCCGCACGGTTTGGATGAGCCGGGCCTCGCGTCCGTCGTCGCCCAGGCGCTGGCGCAGGCGGCTGATTTGCACGTCAATGGCGCGGTCGTAGGCAGCGGCTTCCCGGCCGTGGATCAGCTCCACCAGCTGCTCGCGCTGCACCACGCGGTTGGGGTGGTCGAGCAAGATGCGCAGCAAGCGGTATTCAGCGCCCGACAGGGGCGTGACTACGCCGTCTGCGCCGGTCAGCGCCCGGCTGGCGGTGTCCAGCTTCCAGCCTGCAAAGGCCAGCCAGCGGGCGCTGTCTTGCTGCAGGTTGGGTGGCAGGGCGCGGGTGCGGCGCAGCACGCCTTTGATGCGGGCCACCAGCTCGCGGGGGTTGAAGGGTTTGACCAGGTAGTCGTCGGCCCCCATTTCCAGGCCCAGGATGCGGTCGGCGTCTTCGCCGCGTGCGGTCAGCATCAGCACCGGCAGGTTGGCCAACGGGTGCTGGGGGCTGGTGGCACGGGCGCGCAGGTCGCGGCACAGGGTCAGGCCGTCGGCGTCGGGCAGCATGAGGTCGAGCACCACCAGGTCGATGGCATGGCGCTCCAGCTGCTGCCACATTTCTTTGCCGTCGCGCGCGGGCAGGGCGTCCATGCCGTGTTTGGCCAGGTAATCGACCAGCAGCTGGCGGATGTCGGCGTCGTCGTCAACGATGAGGATGCGGTCGGGGGTGGTCATGCGTGTGGGTGGTTGGGCACCATGCGATGCATACTACCCCCGGGGGTTGGGGAACGCCGGTGGTGGATTTGTATCGCTGTGTTGCAGCGGGTGCTGGTGAGAGGCTGGGTTGCAACTCGGTTGCCCTGCATCACCCGCCCGCCACCGCCGTGCGCTCCAATCCGGGTGCAGTCGCTGTTCCATGGTCAAGAGGATTCCCGTGAGCCCTATTTTTCAGTTCGGTCAAGACATTGATGGCTACCCCGTGCGTGTGCTGAACGAGCGTGCGGTGCGCGCCGCCGCCGGGCTGTTGCTGCTGGGGGCGTTCATTTCGTTTGCCAACGCCATGATGTTGGGCAACTTCCAGCCCACCCGCTTCTTTGTGCTGGTGTTTGTGCTGGACATGGCCATCCGCGTGTTCGTGAACCCGCAGTACGCACCCAGCATGATTGTGGGCGCTTGGGTGGTGCGCCATCAAACGCCCGACTGGGTGGGTGCGCCGCAAAAGCGCTTTGCCTGGGGCTTGGGGCTGGCGCTTGGCCTGGTCATGGCGTGGACCATGGTGGTCAACCAGGTGGTGGGGCCCATCAACATGCTGGTGTGCGGCACCTGCCTGGTGCTGATGTTTTTTGAAACCTCGTTTGGCATTTGCCTGGGCTGCAAGCTCTACAACCTGTTCCACAAAGACAAGGCCCAGCTGTGCCCCGGCGGTGTGTGCGAACTGCCCGCCGAGCGGCCCCGCCAGGCGTTTGCCTGGGGCAAGGCAGCGGTGATGCTGGGCTTTGTGGGCTACGTGGTGGTGGCTGGTCAGTGGGTGCGCAGCACCGCGCCTGTGGGCCTGAGCGGGTTTGACGACATGGCCACGCTGGAAGACATGGGCGTGCGTGGCGCAGGCCGGGGCGGGGCGGTGTCGCAGGCCAACCCGGCTGCGCCCAAAGACCCTGCCGAGGTCGAGCGCTGCCAGGTGCCCGCCTTTGCCAAAGCCATTGGCCACGAGGACATGTGGAAGAGGCACAACAACTGTTCATGATGCATAGCTAACTATGTATATGGAATAAGCGCAAACGGCACTTTTTATTGTTTTTTTCAGGTAAGGCGGCATATGGCTCAACACACCCCTTGGGGTCGTCGGCTGGCGCTGGGCGCGGTGGCTGTGGCCATTCTGGGCGGCATCGCTTTTGTCATGGTGCGCAGTGGCCCGCTGGCCCCGGTCAAGGTCACGGTGGCCCGTGTGCAGCAAGGCACGGTGCAGCCCTCGGTCATGGGCATTGGCACGGTGGAGGCCCGCCGCAGCTGGATGGTGGGCCCCACAGCGGCCAGCCGCGTGCTGCGCGTGGCAGTGGACGTGGGCGACACCGTTGCCCCCGGCCAACTGCTGGCCGAGATGGACCCGGTGGACCTGGACCAGCGCCTGGCTGCGCTGGACGCATCGCTGGCCCGCGCCCGAAGCACCCAGGCCGCCGCCCAGGCCCAGGTGCTTGACGCCACCGCCCGCCAGCAACTCAGTGCGGGCAACCTGCGCCGCAACGAAGACCTGGCGCGCCAGCAGTTCATCAGCCCCGGTGCGCTGGAAGGCCGCCAGCAAGAGCTGGCCTCGGCCAGCGCCGCGTTGCAAAGCGCTCAGGCCAACGCCAGTGCTGCTGCCCAGGATGCACAGCGCCTGGCCGCCGAGCGCGCGGCACTGGCCCAGCAGCGCGGCAACCTGCGCCTGCTGGCCCCGGCCGTGGCGGTGGTCACCACCCGGGAGGCCGAGCCCGGAACCACCGTGGTGGCGGGCCAAGCCGTGCTGCGCCTGGTGGACCCAGCCAGCCTGTGGGTGAAAACCCGCATCGACCAGGGCCGTGCCGCAGGCATGGCGTTGGGGCAGCCTGCCCAAGTGGTGCTGCGCTCGCAGCCCGGGCAGGTCCACGCCGCCACCATTGCCCGGCTGGAGCTGCTGGCCGACGCCGTGACCGAAGAGCGCATCGCCCAGGTGGCCTTTGCCGCGCCGCCCCAAGGTCTGTCGGTGGGTGAGATGGCCGAGGTGACGGTGCAACTGCCCGCGTCAGCCCCCGGGCTGGTGCTGCCCAATGCCGCCGTGCTGCGCCACAACGCAGCGTCTGGTGTGTGGCGGCTGGAGGCCGACGGCAAGCCCGCCTGGGTACCCGTGAAGGTGGTGGCGTCCGGGCTGGACGGCACCGTGCGTGTGGACAGCGCCGACGACACCCTGGGCTTGGCCGAGGGTGACCGTGTGGTGCAGCACAGCCAGAAACCCGTGCAAGCCGGTATGCGTGTGCAGGTGGTGGACGCGCTGGTGCCTGCCGCCACCGCAGGGACGGCGAAATGATCAGCCTGGCCGGTCGCGACATCCTGCACGGCTGGGGCAAGTTCGCCCTCACCGGGTTGGGGTTGGGGCTGCTCATTGGTGTGACGCTGAGCATGGCCGGTATTTTTCGGGGCATGGTGGACGATGCCCACGCCTTGCTCAGCAACAGCGGCGCAGACCTGTGGGTGGTGCAAAAAGACACACAGGGGCCGTATGCCGAATCCTCCAGCCTCAAGGACGACGTGGTGCGCAGCGTGCGCGGCATGCCCGGTGTGGGCCGCGCCGCCAACATCAGCTACCTGACCATGCAGGTGCGCGGTGCGGGTGGCCAGGACGTGCGTGCCATGGTGGTGGGCTACGACAGCGACGCCGATGCACCCCCCGGCAGCCCCGTGCATCTGGTGGCAGGGCGGCACATCACCCGCAGCCATTTTGAGGCCGTGGCCGATGTGAAAACCGGGTTTCAGGTGGGCGAGCGCATCCGCATCAAACGGCATGAATACACCGTGGTGGGTCTGGCGCGGCGCATGGTGTCATCCGGTGGCGACCCCATGGTGTTTGTGCCGCTGAAAGATGCGCAGGAGGCGCAGTTTCTGAAAGACAACGACGCCATCGTCAACGACCGCGCCCGCACCGCCGCCAACCCCGCCTTCAACCGCCCCGGCCAGCCCGGGTTGCTGGAGGCCGTGCAGGCCCTGCAAACCAGCAGCCGCAGCGTGAACGCGGTGCTGGTGCAACTGGCCCCCGGCGCCCACCCCGACGACGTGGCCGGTGAGTTGCGCCGCTGGAAGCACGTGAACGTGTTCACCCGCGCCGAGATGGAAGACATTCTGGTGGCCAAGCTGATTGCCAACTCGGCCAAACAAATTGGCATGTTCCTGGTGATTCTGTCGGTGGTGAGCGCGGCCATCGTGGCCTTCATCATCTACACCATGACCATGGGCAAGCTGCGCGAAATTGCGGTGCTCAAACTCATTGGCACCCGCAACCGCACCATCGCCGGGATGATCCTGCAGCAGGCCATGGGCCTGGGTGCCATCGGCTTTGTCGTGGGCAAGGTGGCCGCCACGCTGTGGGCCCCGGCGTTCCCCAAGTATGTGCTGCTGCTGACCAGCGATGCCGTCATCGGTTTTGCCGCCACCATGGCCATCTGCGCGCTGGCCAGCACACTGGCCATCCGTGTGGCGCTGAAGGTGGACCCCGGAGCAGCCATTGGCTGAGCCCTGCATGAACCCATCCATTCCCCCCGCAAGCGGCATCCTCATCGAGGGGCTGCGCAAGGTGTACGGCCAGGGCGACACCGCCGTCGAAGCCCTGAAGAACGTGAACATGCAGGTGGCCCCCGGCGAGGTGGTGGGTCTGGTGGGCCCCTCGGGCTCGGGCAAAAGCACCTTGCTCAAGTGCCTGGGTGCCATCATTGAGCCGACATCGGGCCGGATGACGCTGGGCGGCGAGGTGATCTACGACAACGGCTGGCGCGTCAAAGACCTGCGCGCCCTGCGGCGCGACCGCATCGGCTTTGTGTTCCAGGCCCCGTACCTGATTCCGTTTCTGGACGTGACCGACAACGTGGCCCTGCTGCCCATGCTGGCCGGTGTGCGCAACGCCGCCGCCCGCGCCCGTGCGCTGGAGCTGCTGACGGCGCTGGACGTGCAACACCGGGCCAAGGCCCAGCCCAACCAGCTCTCGGGCGGCGAGCAGCAGCGGGTGTCCATTGCCCGCGCCCTGGCCAACAAACCGCCGGTGATCCTGGCCGACGAGCCCACCGCCCCGCTCGACAGCGAGCGCGCCCTGGGCGTGATGCGCCTGCTCAACCAGATGGCCCGCCAGGCGCAAACGGCGGTCATCGTGGTCACACACGACGAAAAAATTATCCCCACCTTCAAACGGATTTACCACATCCGAGATGGTCAAACGGTGGAAGAGGCGGGAGAGGGCCGGGCGCTGGAGTAAGCCCAGTGCGCTGTGGCCCATGGCCAGTGTGGCATCACTTGGCCGCCAGCCCCAGGCGCTCGATCAGGGTCTTGTCTTTCACAAAGGTGTCCGTCGCCCACTGCTTGTAGGCCGTGCCATGGCGGTACCACATGGCCTGGTTCAGCTGCTCCAGAACGGCCAGGTGTTTGGGATTGTCCATGGCTTTTCTGAATGCATCGTGCAGGGTTTTGACAACAGCAGGGTCCATGCCTTTGGGGCCGACCAGGCCGTAGGGCGACGATGACACGACGTTGTAGCCCAGCTCCTTGGCGGTGGGCACCTGGGGCCAGCGCTTGGTGCGCTCGTCGCCGAAGGTGACCAGCAAGCGCATCTGACCAGCGTCCACGAACTTGTCCCAGCCAGTGGCGTCGCTTTGCGCCATCACGTGGCCGCCCAGCAGCGCGGCCTGCAGGTCGGCGTTGCCTTTGTAAGGGATGTGGTTGAGCTGCACCTTGGCGTTGCCCGCCAGTTCTTCCAGCAGCAGGTGGGGGCTGCTGCCTGTGCCGGTGGAGCCGTAGTTGATGGCACCGGGTTGTTGGCGGGCGGCCTCGATGTACTCATTGAAGGTCTTGTAGGGGGAGTCGGCCTTGACGGTGAAGCCGAAGGTGTAGCCCGAAACGCCAATGATGTAGCTGAAGTCGTTGATGGGATCCCAGTTGGTTTTTTGCATGTGCGGCATGCGCAGCATGCCCAGCGGGAACTGGGCAATGGTGTAGCCGTCGGGTTTGGCGGTGGCGGCCATGGTGGCGGGCCCCAGGGTGCCCCCGGCGCCGGGTTTGTTCTCGATCACGATGTTCTGGCCCAGGTGTGTGCTGGCGATTTCGGCCAGGGTGCGCAGGTGCCGGTCGGTAGAGCCGCCTGCCGGCCACGGCACGATCAGGGTGATGGGCTTGGCAGGAAACGCCTGGGCCTGGGCCGTGCCCAGGGGCAGCAGGGCGGACGCGGCCAGGGCGGTGGTGGTGGCCAGTACCAGGGCGCGGCGACGCAGGTTGGGGCGGTGGGATGGGGTCATGGTTGTCTCCTCTGGGTTGGGTGGTCAACGGTCGAAAAAAGTGGCACACCCCGTCACGGGGTGGGGTTGTCAGGCAGGCTGTCAGGGTGGTGATCTTGGGGAGGGGTCTGGGGGCTGGCGTGGCGCTGGGCCTCTTGCTCCTGCAGGCTGCGCCACATCACCTTGCCGCTGGCGGACTTGGGCAGGGCTGCCACCAGCTCCACCACGCGGGGGGCCTTGTAGGGGGCCATGTGTTCGTGGGCCCAGGCCACGATGTCTTCGGGCTGGGTATGGCCCACGGCGTCCGCGCGCAGCACGACCATGGCCTTGACCGTTTCGCCCCGGTGGGGATCCTTTATGCCAATCACACACGCTTCCTGAATGGCAGGGTGGTGGTGGAGCAGTCCCTCCACCTCGGCGGGCCAGACCTTGTATCCGGAGGCGTTGATCATCCGTTTGAGCCGGTCAGTCATGAAGAAGTAGCCCTCGTCATCGATGTGTCCCAGGTCGCCCGTGCGCAGGAAACGCTTGCCGTCCAGTGTCAGAAACGCCTGCTCGGTGGCGGCCGGTTGCCGCCAGTAGCCCCGCATTACCTGCGGGCCGTGCATCACGATTTCACCGGTCTCTCCCTGTGGCAGTTCTGCCAGGGTCGCCGGATCGACGATGCGCGCGTCCACATCAAACACCGGAATGCCCAGACACTGCCGCTTGGGGCGGTGCGGTGGGTTGATATGGGTGGCTGCCATGGTTTCGGTCATGCCGTAGCCTTCGATGTAATCCACACCCGTGAGTGCCTTGAGTTGGGCATGCACGGCGGCTGGCATGGCCGCCCCACCGCCGCGCACGGCGTCCAGGCTGGACAGGTCGTGCCCCGACAACCGGGGGTTGGCCATGAAGTCGATCACCATGGTGGAGATGGCCTGCCACACATTCACCCTGTGCCGGGCGATGCACACGGCGGCGGCCTCGCGGTCCCAGCGCGAGAGCAGCACGGTGGTGGCGCCCAGGTACAGCGGCCCGTGCAAGCCCCCGACCAGACCGGTCACGTGGAAGTAGGGCAGCACAGACAGGTACACGGTGTCGGGTGTGCGGCAGAACCAGTTGACGCCGCCGACCAGCGTGCTCATGCTGGTCCGGTGGGTGTGCATGCACCCCTTGGGCTGGCCGGTGGTGCCCGAGGTGTAGGGCATGGCACACAGGTCGTCCGGGCCGGTGGTGATGGGGCCTGGCACGTGTCCGGCGGCCAGGGCGTCTGTCCACGCATGCAAGCCAGGTCCATGCAGCGGTTGGCCCGGGGCGGTCACGAACTCCGGGGCAGGTGGCTCTGGCTCGGGGGGCAGTGCATCGCTGTAGGTGGCCACCACGAGGTGGTTCAGTCCGTCGCTGCGCAGGGGCTCAAATTCCGGCAGCAGGTTCTGGGCGGTCACGGCCACGGT
Source organism: Burkholderiaceae bacterium (assembly GCA_030695205.1). GTDB lineage: Bacteria > Pseudomonadota > Gammaproteobacteria > Burkholderiales > Burkholderiaceae_C > UBA2334. The sequence goes on from JAUYTN010000061.1 coordinate 27,007, forward strand.
GGCACCGCTGTCGGTGAGGCAGTGGCGCAACTCGTCTGTGCGGTTCATGGGGTTGACGGGCACGACCACGGCATTGGCCCGGACGATGGCGTAAAACGCCACGGCCCACTGGGGACTGTTTTGCAAGCACAGCAACACGCGGTCCCCGCGCTGCACACCGCAGACCCGCTGCAGATAGCCCGCCAACTGCTCTGCCTGCAGACGGAACTGCGCAAACGTGAGCACGGCACCGTGGAAAACGATGAACGGCTTGTGGGGGTAGCGCGTGGCCGACACCTCGGCGTTGTGAAACAGATGGGTCTCGGGCAGCGTCAGCTGGGTCGAGAGTCCGGGGGGCCAGTGGGCCAGGTGCAGCAGGTTCAAGGCGGCTCCATCGAAATGGCTGGTATTCCGCTCTCTGGAATACGTGGGGTGTGCGATCCAATGTACGGGTGATCCATCGGTGCTGTAAACAGCATCTAGGGAAATCCAGCATGCCCGCCTGTCACCTTGGTTGATCGATATTTTGTTGAGCGGAATATGCCCAGCACTTTGTGGCATATTCTCCGGTCGTATTTCGCCAGGCAGAAAACAACAGGAGGCCCCATGGGTCGACGCCGCCAACACACATCAGCACCCTCACTGGTGCCGCCAGGCTTGTCCGATGCCCGTGGGCCCATTGCGCGGTCTGGCGTGGGTGCGGTGTCGCCGGGTGACGTCGATGTCGCTCTGGACCGTCGCTTCATCACGGCGTTGGCCCGGGGTCTGGAGGTATTGCGCTGCTTTCGCCCGCAGGACCACTGGTTGGCGCACCAGGAGCTGGCCCGGCGCACGCGCTTGCCCCAGGCCACGGTGTCGCGTCTGACCTTCACACTGACCGCGCTGGGCTACCTGAAGCACCGGGCAGCCACCGGTGAGTACGCGCTCACCCCCGCCGTGCTGGCCTTGGGCTTCAGTGTGTTGTCCAACTTCGAGTTGGGGAGGATTGCCCGGCCGTTCATGGCAGATCTGGTCGAGCATTCGCAGGCCGCTGTGTCGCTGGGGGTGCGCCATGGATCGTCCATGGTGTACGTGGCGCATTGCCGGGGCACGGCGCGCATCATCCTTGGGGTGGATGTGGGGGCGCGGATTCCACTCGCGGACACCGCCATGGGGCGCGCGTGGTGGTGCACCGCCGCGCCCGGCATGCGCACTTCGGTGGCGCGTTTGCTGGAGGCCGAGGAACCCGCGCGCTGGCCTCAGCGCCTGGCCCGTCTGGAACAGGCACAGGCGGAGTACGCGCTCAAGGGTTTTGTCAGTGCGGAGTCGGAGTGGGAGTCTGAGGTGTCCGCCGTGGGGGTGGGGCTGAACCTGGGAGATGGCCGCGAGCCCTTGTCCATGACCTTGGGTGGGCCATCGGTGCGGCTGCGTGGTGACCTGCTGCACCAGGACTTCGGCCCGGCCCTGGTGCGCACCGGGCGTGCCGTGGTGGCCATGGTCCAGGCTGGCGCCTGGCGGGATTGAGGCGTGCGGGGGCGCCCCCGCTGCCGTTGCGGGGGATGTGTCAGCCGAACGACGGCAACTCGGGCTTGACCACCGGTTTGCCAGCAGCGACCCACGCGTCGTAGCCCCCGGCGATGGAGACCACGTTCAGGTAGCCCATGGCCTGCATGCTGGCCGCCGACAGCGCCGCCCGTCCGCTGGTTTTGCAGTACAGCACCACGGCCAGGTCGCGCCGCTCCAACGCGGGGTTGCCCGCGAGCTTGAACTCCAGCAATCCCCGGGGCAGGTTGACCGCACCTTGCAGGTGGCCCGCGGCGTATTCGTCGGGCTCGCGCACGTCGATCACGACATCGGCGCTGGCCAGTGCGCGGTCAGCGTCGGTCAGCGGGATTTCTCGGGTGTGTGCCTTGGCGGCCATGACGAGGTCCATTGCAGATTTCATGGGGAAGTCCTTGTTAAAAAAATAGCTAACTATTGTTTAAATATATGCGATAGAGCCTGTTTTTATTTAAAAAACAGAAGCGACGCTGTTGGAGCTGTTGGAGCTGTTGGAGCTGTCGGAGCGGGTAGGGCGTCGGTGGGCGATGTGGCGGGTGACATGGGCCAGGCCCTGGTGGCCAGGGCCTGCGCCTTGGCCAGCCCCACGGCCGACGAATCCACGGCATGCACGCGGTGGCCCTGGCTTGCCAGCCACACGCTGTTGCGTCCTTCTCCGTCACCGGGCAGCAACACCAGGCTACCAGGCGCTAGCAGCCTGTCGGACTTTCGGAGCCATCGGCTGCAATCCGACCGCAGCGGCCCATTTTTCACCGTCTTTTTGTCCCATAGCCAGGCTATGGGGCTGCAAAGCCGGCAAAAACTGGTCTCGCTGGGGCCGGATTTCGCTTCGATGCCGAAAGTCCGACAGGCTGCTAGCCGGTGGGCCTGCCCGAGCAGGTAGCGGTTGGGGGCGGTGCCGTACTTGTAGCCCGGTGCGGTGTAGTGTTGGTCCCAGAAGTTCATTGTGTGTATCGATAGCTGCTCAGCCAGGTGAGTAAAGCGCTTCAGGCACGTTTAATGATAAAAAATCAGTGCCCGGTATGCAGCTTCTGGTGAATGCGTTGGGTGGTGCGCCACACCGCCCACAGCACCAGCGGAATGGCGGCACCCGCGGCCATTTCGGGGTTGATGGGGGCGCCAGCCGCCTTGGCCGCTTTGCCCAGGTACAGCAGCAAACTCACCACATAGTAAGAGATGGCAGCGATCGACAGCCCCTCCACTGTGGACTGCAGCCGCAGCTGCAGCTCCTGGCCTTTGGTGAGTTTTTCCAGCAACAACTGGTTCTGGGTCTCGGTGGCAATGTCCACGCGGGTGCGCAGCAGCGCGGTGGCCCGGGTGATGCGTTCGGACAAGGTGCTCAGCCGGCGGGCGGTGGCGCTCACCGTGGCCATGGCGGGTGAGAGGCGCCGGTTCATGAATTCGCCAATCGTTTGTGTGCCTGGAATGGCGCGTTCGCGCAGCTCGGCAATGCGCTGGCCCACGATGCCGTGGTAGGCCTCGGTGGCTGCAAAGCGGTAGGCGTGGCTGGCGGTGGCCTGCTCGACGCGGGCGGCGAGTGTTGCCAGGTGGTTGAGCAGCTCGGGGTCGGACCCATTGCCGTGTTCAATTTGGGCGGTGATGTCGGCCAACTCCTGCTCGGTGGTGGTCAGCGTGGGCATCAGTGCCTTGGCCACAGGCAGTCCGCGCAGGGCCATGAGGCGGTAGGTTTCCAGCTCCAGCAGCCGTTGGGAAATGCGGCCCGCCCGCGTATCGGTGGTGCCGGCCGGTGCAATGACCAGCATGCGCTCAAAGCCGCTGTCGCGCAGCGCAAAGTCGGTCAGCGCCCACGAGTGGCCGTTGTTGCCCATCACCGACGCCACCAGGGTGTGGTCGCCCAGCCAGTGCCGTGCTTGCGCCAGGGTGGCGTCGGGAGTGGTCAGGTCGCCGTGCAACATCGCCAGCTTGACGGCCACCATGGTCTGGCCTGGTATGCGGCTCAGCCACTCGGGTGGCAGGGTCAGGGCGGACAGAAGCTCCGGGTCGCTTGCACCAAGCAAGGCGCGTTCCGGTAGAGGCTGCACGATGGAATAGCGGCTGAACTCGCTGTGGCGCTCCCACTTCACGGTGTGGTCGGCAAACCGCAGGCGCAGGAAGTTGTCGGCCATGTCCTCGGGGGTCAGATGCCCTTGCTGCGGCAGCTGGCGCAGGTGTTCGCACTCGGCCTCTCGGGTGACTCCATCGTTGAGCACCGCCACATAGATGACCAGCGCGGGCAGGCGTATGCGCGCCGACGGGCGGGCATGGACCTCGTTGTGCAGTGCGTCTCTCCCCGGCGCGCTGCTGGGCAAGTGGGGCGCTGGGCTGGGCGGGTCTGCTGCCAGGGCCGATGAGCGGGTGGGTGTGTTGTTGTCCATACATCGGTGGGCGCTGTGGCGCTGGTCTGGGTCGTGATCGTGGGGCGGCGGTGGTGTGCGGGGTCGACCAGGTGGCAGGGGGCTCCACCGAACCCGTGTGGTACCACCCTCGGACGGTCTGCTCCGCCGATTGTCTCCCGCTTTTGGGATGGAATATGTGTGTTTGCGCATGCGCTGCCACAGTTGGTGGCTGTGCAATCCCGCGATCAGCACCAGATTTGCCCCGCTGTTCTAAAGATTGGATGCGGTCGGCCGATAGTCCTTGCGTAAAGGTGTCTGTGCGCACATGCCAGGCATCCATCAGAGGAGTGCTGTCATGTTGTCTCTGCCAAGCGTCAATTCCACGCCAAGTGTGGTGTCGCGGCCCGTGTTGATGGTCGATGCAGCGTTGCGCCCTGCGGCCGCCGCACGCGTCATCGAGCCCACCACGGCCATCAGCAAGGAGCGCTCCCGGGTCGAGACCCGCTCACCGGAGGGGCTGGCCAAGCCCGTGGTGCAGGGGCCAGCCGCACCTGCCCCTCGACCGGCCGCCCAGGCGCAGGCGCAGGCTCAGGTGCAGTCCCCCACCTACGGGGTGACGCGCTCGCGGCCGTCGCTGCCGCCGCAGGCGGAGCCTACGCCGGTGCAAAAGGCGGTAGAGACCCAGATCAAGGAGCTGTTTGGTGCTGTGTGGAAGGCCAGTGGCAAGGCGGTGGACTTTTTGCTGGGCAGGCCAGAGCCCACGCCGGCCCAGGTGGCGGCCGCACAGGAGCCCATGAGTGCCATCATGTGGAGCCTGACAGCGGCACCAGGGTCTCGGTTCAGCCAGGCCGCTTTGGCGGCCCAAACCACTCCCGCACCCTCTCAGACGCCCGAGCGTGTGGTGGAGCTGTATTCCCCCAAGGGCACGTCAGAACTCCCCTCACCCACCAGCCGTGGTCAGTTGCTGGACGTCCAGGCCTGAACATTCAGCGCGCCGCTCGCTGCTGGCCGCGCTGTGGTTGGTGCCCGCGTTTCAGATTCGGTGACGAACACCTGAACTGCCAATCGATAGCCGCTCGATGACCGCAGCCGCAATTTGCTTCAGGGGCAGTACCGCATGGGCCGCTCCCGCTTGTATGGCCATGCGCGGCATACCAAACACCACACAACTCGTTTCGTCCTGGCAGATGTTGTAGCTGCCCGCATCGCGCATGTCCTTCATGGCCTGCGCGCCGTCGCCACCCATACCGGTCAGCATCACGCCAACGGCGTTGGCCCCGAGCACCTGGGCCGCTGACTTGAACAGCACCTCCACCGATGGTTTGTGTCGGTTCACGGGTTCGGTGTCCTCCACCACTGCCACATAGTTGGAGCCGCTGCGGTCTATCCGGAACTGCCGCCCACCCGGTGCCACATAGGCGTGCCCCGGCAGGATGCGCTCGCCGTGGGTGGCCTCTTTCACGCGGATGCGGCACAGCGAGTCCAACCTGGCCGCAAAGCTGGTGGTAAAGCCGGGCGGCATGTGCTGGGTGATGACGATGGCGGGTGCGTCGGCGGGCAGCGGCATCAGCACCTCTTTGATGGCCTCCGTGCCGCCGGTGGATGCGCCAATGCAAATGACTTTTTCGGTAGACAAACGGCCAGGTTGGTAGCGTGGAACAGGTGGCGCAGGTTCGGAGCGGGGAGCTGCTTTGTTTGTCCCAGTGAGGACTGGCGGCCGTGTGGCCGATGCTGGAGCCGCTTGCCGGCCCACATGGGCCACCGACGCTGCCCGGATTTTTTCGACGATGTCGCCCGACAGGTCTTTGAGCCCGGAGGACACGCCGATCCGGGGCTTGGCCACAAAGTCCACTGCACCCATCTCCAGAGCCCGCAGGGTGATGTCTGCGCCGCGTTCCGTCAGCGTGGACACCATGACCACCGGCATGGGGCGCAAGCGCATGAGCCGAGACAGGAAGTCCAGCCCGTCCATGCGGGGCATTTCCACATCCAGCGTGATGACGTCCGGGTTGAGCTCGCGAATCATTTCGCGGGCCACCAGGGGGTCGTTGGCCGCTCCGACACACACCATGTCTGGCTGCTGGTTGATGATTTCGGCGAGCAGGCTTCTGACCAATGCAGAGTCGTCAACAACCACTACCCGTATCTTTGCCATGGTGGAAAAAATCCTTTGCTAAAACAGATCGACCGAGCCACCGGCGGTGCGCTTGGCCAACACCGCCGCATTGCCTTTGCGCTCGGTGGTTTCCAGCGATTCGGGGTGGGAGTGGGCCAGTTTTTTGACCATGGCCTTGCCCGTGGTCGGGAAAAAAACCACTTTGCGAGGGTATATGTCCAGCACGTCTTTGGAGACCACGCTGATGCGCTCGGTGTGCAGGTAGTCCAGCACAAAGCGGGTGTTGCGCTCGCCCACGTTCATGGTGGTGAAGCCTGCCATGACCTGCCCCCCGCCAAACACCTTGGCCTGCATGGACTCACGCCGGGCGCCGAGTTTGAGCATTTCATTGATCAGCAACTCCATGGCGTATGAGCCATAGCGGCCTGAGGCGTCGCTGCTGTCGCCTTCAGGCAGCATGAAGTGGTTCATGCCACCGACGCCAGAGCGGCTGTCCCACAGACATGCCGCAATGCACGAGCCCAGCACCGTCATGATCACGATGTCTTCGTTGGTGACAAAGTACTCACCCGGCAGGACTTTGACCGCATCGGACTGAAAGTGGTGGTCAAAGAAGAAGAACGATGCTTCGCCCGGCTTGCGTGCGCGGGTTCTGAGCGTGTACAGCGAGTCGCTCTTCTGAAGCCCCGAGCCAGCCGCTGCCCCCGTTGGGCGCGCCACCACTGCCTGACCCAGGTTGCCTGGTGGGTTATATCCGCTCATAAACCGTCTTCCCCCGCAAGGTGAACAGGGTCTTGGCGTCTGTGAAATTTTCGGCATGCCCCACAAAGAGCATGCCCCCAGGCCTCATGGTGCGGTGGATGCGCTCCAGCACCCGGCGCTGGGTGGCGGCGTCAAAGTAGATCATCACATTGCGGCAAAACACCACATCCAGTGGCTCCCGAAACGGCCAGTTGTCCTGGATCAGGTTGACGGTAAAGAACTCCATGTGTTTTTGGAGCTCGGGCTTGACCCGGATGTAGCCGCTGTTCTTCCCCTTGCCCTTCAGGAAGTGCTTGCGAAGCTGCTCGGGCGTGAGCCCTTTGGTGTTTTCGGCTTTGTAAATCCCGGCGGCGGCGGCGGCCAGTACTTTGGTGTCGATGTCGCTGCATTGCAGCGTAAAGCGCGCATTCGCCCCCAGGGTGTCGGCCAGGGTCATGGCCAGCGAATACGGCTCCTCGCCAGTGGATGCGGCGCTGCACCAGACACGGGGGCTGGCGCCGGGCCCCATGGAGCGAAGGAAGTCCGCCAGGATGGAGAAGTGGTGCTGCTCCCGGAAAAATGCTGTCAGGTTGGTGGTGAGCGCGTTGATGAACTCCTGCCACTCCGAGCCATCGTGGTGCTCCAGCCAATCGAGGTAGGACTTGAAGCTCTCATGCCCGGTGTCGCGCAGCCGCCGGGAGATGCGGCTGTACACCATGGCATGTTTGCCGTCGTGCAGGCTGATGCCTGCTCGCTGGTAAATCAGGGCCTTGATGCGTGCGAAATCCTGGTCGCTCCAAATGAACTCCCGCCCCTGAGAGATCGGGCCGTTGTCATCGGAGGCATGGGTGGGGCGGCTCATCGCGCGAACGTCCGCCTCACGGCCAAGGCTGCCATGGTGTGCGGTGTGGCTGCATCAGTGGCGCGAGCGGCGAATCAGCCCGCTGGTGTCCAGAATCAGCGCGACCTTGCCGTCGCCCAGGATGGTGGCCCCGGACACGTTGGGCACCTTGCGGTAGTTGCTTTCCAGGTTTTTGATCACCACCTGCTGCTGGCCCAGCAGCTCGTCCACCATCACCGCCACCCGCGACCCTTCGGCCTCAATCACCACCATGATGGTGTTGGCGTTGGTGTGATCGGTGCGGGGCACGTCGAACACGCGCTCCAGCTCAATGACGGGCATGTACTCGTCCCGGACCTTGACCAGCTGGGCCCCTTGGGCCACGGTGTTGACTTCACCGGACTTCACCTGGAAGGACTCGACGACCGATGACAGGGGAAGTATGTACACCTCGTTGGCGACCCGCACCGACATACCGTCCATGATGGCCAGGGTCAGGGGCAATCGCACCATGACTTTCATGCCCTTGCCTTCTCTGGACTCGATCTCGACGGTGCCGTTCAGGGCGGCGATGTTTTTCTTGACCACATCCATGCCAACGCCACGGCCAGAGACGTCGGTCACCACGTCGGCGGTAGAAAAACCAGGGGCAAAAATCAGCATCCAGACCTCGCTGTCGGTCATGTTACCGGACACGTCTATGCCTTTTTCGCGGGCCTTGTCCAGGAGTTTTTCGCGGTTCAGACCTCGCCCGTCATCCTTGACCTCGATAAGGATGGAGCCCCCTTGGTGGGCCGCCGACAGGGTGACGGTACCGACCTCCGGCTTGCCCTTGGATGCCCTGACGTCGGGCATTTCGATGCCGTGGTCGCAGCTGTTGCGGATCAGGTGGGTGAGGGGATCGGTGATTTTTTCGATCAGCCCCTTGTCGAGTTCTGTGGCCTCACCGTGGGTGATGAGCTCCACTTTTTTGCCCAGCTTGCCCGCCAGGTCCCTGAGCATGCGCGGGAAGCGGCTGAACACCACCGACATGGGGATCATGCGGATGGACATGACCGACTCTTGCAGGTCACGGGTGTTGCGGTCCAGGTCCGCCAGACCGGCCAACAGCTGTTGGTTGAGCACAGGGTCCAGGGCGCGGCTGTTTTGCGCCAGCATGGCCTGGGTAATGACGAGTTCACCCACCAGGTTGATGAGCTGATCTACCTTGCTGACCGACACCCGCAGGGTGGAGGACTCCAGTTGAGCAGCCTGGGCTGCCGGTTTGGCGTCGGCTTTTGGGGTGGCTGCCGGTGGAGAGGATATGACCGCTGACGGCGTGGTCACTGGTGCGGGCATGGCGACCGTGGGCGCAGCAGTTGGCGCAGGCGCTGCCGACACTGGCAGGTCTTCAAACAGGCCAAATCCGGGGTCTTCGGTGGCGGGCTCCGCTGCCGAAGGGGCTGCTGTGGCGGCGTCTGAAATGTGCACCTGCTCCTTGGCGACATGGAAGGCCATCAGGTCGATCAGGTCGCTGTCCGAGGAGGTGGTCTCGACCGCAAACAGCCGCATACCCGGCTCGGCCGTTGGCAGTGGCCGTATCGTGCCCAGCCCGGCAATGTCGCGGAACAGTTCCAAAATGGCATCGGCCTGTTCGGGGTGGTCCAGTGGTCCGATGCGGAGATGGAGTTGCCGATTCGCCGGTTGGCTGGCGTCTGCGATCGGCGCAGGTGGCGGTGGTGGAGGGGGTGCAACCACCACCTGCGGCGCAGGTCGGGGGGTGGCAACAGTGGTCACCACAGCAGCTTCGCCAGCAGCCAGGCGCCGGATGCGATCGACGAGGCCCGATGTGTCGGGGGGGGCTGCATCCGAGCCCTGGTGGCGGGCCAGCAAGCCCCTGAGTGCGTCTGACGATTCCAGCAGTACGTCCACCATAGGGCTGGTCGGCTTGAGCTCGTGTCGGCGCAGTTTGTCCAGCAAGGACTCCATCTGGTGGGTCAGTTCGGCCACATCGGCAAACCCGAACGTGGCCGACCCGCCTTTGATGGAGTGGGCGCAGCGAAAAATGGCGTTCAGCTCTTCATCGTCTGCAGTTTCCAGGTCGAGATCGAGCAGCATCTGCTCCATCTGGTCGAGGTTTTCACCTGCTTCTTCGAAAAAGATTTCATAAAACTGAGACAGGTCAATTGATCCGCTGCTGCTGTGGTTGTCTTGCATGCTTACACCCATGGTGGCTTCCTCGTCAGGAGTCGTGTCGATTAAACAGTCAGCGGATGACTTTTCGGATGATCTCGATCAATCGGTTGGGGTCAAAAGGCTTGACCAACCACCCGGTAGCCCCCGCTGCCCGGCCAGCCTGCTTCATATCATCGCTGGACTCGGTGGTCAGAATCAGGATGGGAGTGGTTTGAAACGCTGGCATCTCTCGCAGCTTTCGGGTCAGGCCTAGGCCGTCCAGCCGTGGCATGTTCTGGTCGGTGAGGACGAGATCAAAGGTTTGGGCCTGCGCTTTGTCAAGTGCGTCTTGTCCATCGACGGCTTCCACCACGTGGTATCCGGCGCCGACCAGTGTAAAGGAGACCATTTTTCGCATGGATGCCGAGTCGTCAACGGCCAGAATTGAATGCATGTGTGGGGGCTCCGAGTGCCTGAGATGTCGTTGGGCAGCAAAACTTGTCAGAAAAGCTCAATGGAACCTGCGTCCATTTCACTCTGGGTGACGGGGTTGGGGCGGGGTGGGGGCACGTCCAATGTTGCATCGGGTGATTCGCTCTCGTCCCGCCCCATGGCTTCTTCTGCCAGTTTGTAGGCACATGCCTTAAGTATTTTGTCGGTATGGACCAGCAGTTGCGAGGCCATGTCGTGGAACTGGAGCTCGGTCACTGCCAGTTGCAACGCCGCCCGGACTTTGGGCAGCTCCGGGTGACCATCGTGCCCCATGTGGGTCAGTGCCTGGTTGGCCGTGCTGAAACGGTCCATCAGGTTTTCGGTGGCATGATCCAACAGGCCGCCCAAGCGTTCCAAGTCGTTCATGACCACCAGCAGCGAGTCGTGCAGGTCGGCAACAGCAGTGACTGGCATGGAAACCTTGGGCGGGGACGTCGGCATGTGTAAGTGGGTGTCTTGGTCGTGTCGTCACTGAGCAGCGCAAACAGGGCGCTTTGTTGGGCTATTTTTACGCAAAAGAAAGGGCTTGGCACTTGAATCAGGGAAAGAAAATCCGCTCGACCGAGCGCTGGGTCCCATGATCGATTCCTTGCGCGTGCTGTATCTGGGCGCAGGATTGCCGGGGGAGGTCAGCCTGGAGCACGCACTGGCGACGGTGTTTTCCAGCGTCATGGTCCAACGGGCGGCCAACGCCGATGACTTTGTGGGCCACGCAGGTCAGAGCGGGTTTGACCTGCTTGTTACAGATTACCACCTGGGGGGTGGTACCGGAATCGATGTCTGGAACCGCCTGGAACACTCCGAGGGCGAAGTGCCCTTTGTGATTTTGTCGGCCACTGAAATGGGTGAGGCCGAGTCGGTGGATGTCATGCGCAGCGGTGTCAGTGAATGCATTTTTGCGGAAGACTTTCATCGCCTGGGCTATCTGGTACAGCAGCTGCTCGACGTGTGGGAGGCCCGCCAGGCCAAGCTGCAGGCCGATGCAGCGCTGGTGGTGTCGCGCAACCAGCTGTTGCGACTGACCCAGCAGCTGCATGCGCGGGTGGAAGAAGAGCGGCGTGCCGTCTCGCGGGAAATCCACGACGACATTGGCGGGGCGCTCGCTGCGGTCAAGTTTGACCTCGCCTGGATCGCCCGCCACACCACCGACGCAGCGGTTCGGGACCGGGTCGAGCAAACCGCAGCCACCTTGCAGCAGGCCTTGGAGGCCAGCCAGCGCATCATGATCAGCCTGCGTCCGGCCATTCTGGATGAGGGACTGGTTGCGGCCTTGCAGTGGCTGGTGACGTCTTTTCAAAAACGCACACAGGCCGACGTGACCTTGCGATGCGACAAAGATGCATTGGAGTTGCCCGACGAGGTGCAGACGGTGGCCTTCAGCGTGGTGAGGGAGGCCCTGACCAACGTGGTCAAGCACGCGCATGCCACCCAGGTGCGGGTGGAGATCAGCGACCAGGAGGGCGTCTTGACGGTGGAGGTGTCGGATAACGGCGCTGGTTTTTCCGCGAAGGAATTGGGCAAAACCAGTTCGCTAGGTATTTTGGGCTTGCGTGAGCGGGCACAGTCGGTGGGCGGCTGGCTGGATGTCAGTTCCAGCGCAGACGGTGTGTCTGTGATTTTGAGCGTTCCGCTGGGCGACAATGACTTTTCAGACGAGCCGGAGGTGTGCGCGTGATCCATGTTGTGTTGTGTGACGACCATGCCATGGTCAGGCGGGGCATCAAGGACGCTGTTTCGGAGGCCGTGGATATTCGTGTCGTGGGTGAGGTAGGCAGCTACGCCGAGCTTCGCCAGCAGCTGCGGGATGCACCTTGTGATGTGTTGCTGCTGGACCTGAACATGCCGGGTCGCAGTGGGCTGGAGGTGCTGGCCGCCCTCAAAGAAGAGGGTGCGAAAGTCAAGACTCTGGTGGTGTCCATGTACCCGGAAGACCAATATGCCATCCGTTGCCTGAAAGCAGGCGCCATGGGTTACCTCAACAAGGCGGCGGACCCTGCAGAGCTGATCAGCGCCATCCGGGTGCTGATGCAGGGCCGAAAATACGTCACCCCCGAAGTTGCCCAAAAGCTGGTAGACAGCCTGCTGTCTCCGCAGGGGGAGGATCCTCACACCAGCCTGTCAGAGCGTGAGCTGCAGACGCTGCAGAAAATGGCCTCCGGTCGCCGCTTGTCCGAGATTGCCGAGGAATTGATGCTCAGCCCCAAAACCGTCAGTGTGTACCGTGCCCGTGTGTTGCAAAAGCTGGGCTTGTCCAATAACGCCGAGTTGACAGCCTACGCCATCCGCCATGGCTTGGTTTGAGCGGCAGGTGGTTCAGCGGGCAAACACATCCGAGACTACCGTGATCAGCCTGATCAAGGGCTGCTCCAGCATTGGCAGGGTGAACGCCAGGCCCAACAACCCCCCGGAGACGGTCAGCGGGAAACCAATGGCGAATGCGTTCATTTGGGGCGCGACACGCGACAAAATACCCAGAACGGTGTTGATGAACAGCAAAATGCCGATCATTGGTAGCGAGATCAACAGCCCATAGCTGAAGATCAATGCGCCCAGCTCGTGCAGCTTCATGTGCGTGATCACCGACAGGGTGTCCTCGCTCAACGGGAAGGTGGTGAAGCTGGCAATGACCGTGTGGACCAACAGCAAGTGGCCGTTGAGCACGACAAACACCAGCATCGTGGTGTTGCCGAAAAAACGCCCCACGGTGCTCGATTGGGAGCTGGTGGCCGGATCGAAGAAGCCTGCAAAGTTCAAGCCCATTTGCAGACCGATCAGTTCACCCGCCATTTCCACTGCCGACAAAACCACCCGGGCGGCCAAACCGATGGCGACCCCAATGACCACCTGCTGCATGGCAAGGCCCAGCGCGGCGCGGTCATTCAGTGACACCACCTCTTGCTCGGGCAGTCCGGCCTGTGCGCACAGGGCAATCAGAAAGGCAAGGGCAACCCGTGACCGCACGGGGTGTGACCGGGCAGACAGCACCGGGGCGCTGGTGAACACAGCCAGCACGCGCAAAAAGGGCCAGAAAATGGGGCTGACCCATTCCATGATCTGGGCTTCGGTGAAACCGATCATGGCCAGCGTTCAGGCTGCAAAGGTCGGAATCGCCTGCAGGGTGCGGCGGATAAAGTCCACCATGGTGATCAGCATCCATGGACCTGCCGCCGCAAACATCACAATCGCGGCAATCAGCTTGGGCACAAAGGACAGCGTGGCCTCGTTGATTTGGGTGATGGCCTGAAACAGGCTGACCGCCAGGCCGACCACCAGCACCGTCCCCAGGATGGGGGATGCCACCATCAGCAGCAGGAAGAGCGCGTTTTGCGCGAGTGTCAGTACGGCAGATGCGTCCATGGTTCACTCAGGTGGCGAAGCTGGCAGCGAGGGAGCCCAGCAGCAGGTTCCAGCCGTCGGCCAGCACAAACAGCATCAGTTTGAAGGGCAGCGCCACCAACACCGGCGACAGCATCATCATGCCCAGGGACATCAGCACGCTGGCCACCACCATGTCGATGACCAGAAAGGGGATGAAGATCAGGAAACCAATCTGGAAGGCGGTTTTGAGTTCACTGGTGGCAAAAGCAGGAATGAGCACCCGCATGGGCGCGGTGTCCGGGGTGACGCCAGGCGGCAGTTTGGCCAGTTTCGCAAACAGCTCAAAGTCCGATTGCCGGGTTTGTTTGGTCATGAAGTTCCTCATGGGTGCCTGTGCGGCATCCACTGCCTGCTCGAAGCTGAGGGTGTTTTGGGTGTAAGGCACATAGGCCTCGTTGTACACCCGGTCCAGTGTGGGGCTCATCACAAAAAACGTGAGAAAAAGCGACAAGCCGACAATCACCTGGTTGGGCGGTGCCGACTGCGTGCCCAGGGCTTGGCGCATGAGCGAGAGCACGATCACGATGCGGGTGAAGCCCGTCATCATGAGCACCATCGCGGGGATAAAGGAGAGCGCTGTAAAAAACAGCAGCGTCTGGATGGGCATCGAGTAGCTGCTGCCACCTGGCCCCTGACCAATCAGAATAGGAAGCTGGCCGCCTTGCTGCGCCCAGGCGCCTGCGCAGCAGGCCAGCAGCAGCCCCGCCACAAGGCCAGTTCTGAGTTTGGCGGTCATGGCGTAGCCCCAGGTTGCCTGGCCAGAATGGATCGGAAACCGGAGGCTTGCTCCACGGCAACGCCAGCTGCCAACGTGGGGGCGGTTTCAGGAGGTGCCTCCATGGTGGCCAGCTGGGTGATGGACTGGGGTGTCACCCCCAGTACCAGCCACCGGCGCTGGTCGCCCTGCGTCACCTCGACGGTGACAACCTTTTGTTGTGGCCCCACAGCCACCGCCCCGACAACCTTCAGAACTTGTCCCCTGGCCCCCGTACCTTGCCAGCCTTGGCGACGCAACCATGTCACCGCCCACGGCAGCAGCACCAGCAGGCCCATCAGGGCCAGCGCGGGCCATGCATCCATCAGGGTGGGCATGGTCAGTGCCTGCTCAGGCGTTTCAGACGCTCGGACGGTGTCACGATGTCTGTCAATCGGATGCCGAACTTGTCGTTGACCACCACCACCTCCCCCTGAGCGATCAGGTAGCCATTGACGAGCACGTCCATGGGTTCGCCTGCGAGGGCATCGAGTTCAACCACCGACCCTTGTCCCAGCTGGAGGATGTACTTGATTGGCACCTTCGTTCTGCCAAGCTCCACTGAGAGCTGGACGGGAATGTCCAGAACCATGTTGATGTCCTGGCTGGCGGCCGGCTTGGCATTGGACGAAAAGGTGTCATGCATCGAGTCAAACGCCGGCGCACCATCGGCATGGTCGCTGCCGGGTGACTGGTTTTGTTCTTCCAGGGCCTGCGCCCAATCGTCAGCCATTGCCTGGTCGGCGCTGGGGTCCATGGGGGTGTCAGTTGTCATATTTGTCTCCGATCCAGTCAAGGGTGCTGGAGCGCAGTCGGCGTTCCACCTTCAGGGCGTACTTCCCTTTGTGGGTGCCGTACTGGCATTCAAACAGAGGCACGCCATCCACGCGGGCCTCCACGATCTGTTGCCGATCCAGTTCGATGAAGTCGCCGACCTTCATGGACAGCAGTTGCTCCACCGTGGTGTCGGCAGTGGCCAGGTCGGCTACCAGGGTCACTTCTGCGGCCTGCAGCTCTTGGCCCAATACCCGGACCCAGCGTCTGTCCACCTCGATGGCGTCACCTTGCACCGATGAGTACAGTACATCCCGAATGGGCTCCAGCGTCGAGTACGGGATGCAAATGTGCAGCGAGCCCGTCAGGTCGCCAATTTCCAGGGTAAAGCTGGTGGAAACCACAATTTCGCTGGGGGTGGCGATGGTGGCGAACTGAGGTTGCATTTCCGAGCGTTGGTACACCAGCTCCAGGGGGTACACGCCCTTCCAGGCCTTGGCATACTCTTCGGAGGCCACATCCACCAGTCGGTTGATGACCCGCTGCTCAGTAGGCGAAAAGTCCCGACCTTCGATGCGGGTGTGAAACTTGCCCGATCCGCCAAACAGGCTGTCGATGACACCAAACAGCAGGGTGGGTTCGCACACGATCAGGCCGTTCCCACGCAGCGGGCGCACCGCCATGATGTTGAAGTTGGTGGGGACCACCAGCTCACGCAAAAAAGCACTGTATTTCTGAACCGTGACCGAGCCCACCGATACCTCTGGGCTGCGGCGAATGAAGTTGAACAGTCCCACCCTCAGGTTGCGGGCAAAGCGCTCGTTGACAATCTCCATCGTCGGCATGCGGCCTCGGACGATCCGCTCCTGGCTCGACAGGTTGTAGGCGCGCACGCCATCGGTGGGCTCATCGTCTTTTGCCAGCTTCTGGCTTTCGCCGGTGACGCCTTCGAGCAAGGCATCAATTTCTTCCTGGGACAGGTATGAGTCGCTCATGGTGCGTCCTCCGGCATGCTCACTGGACGATGAAGCTGGAAAACAGCACCGCCTGCACTGGCGAGGGCGGTAGGGCAACCCGGCGCTTCTTGGTGGGCTTGCCGTCGTCGGCGTCTTCGTCTTCCACCTCGTAGCCCAACTGTGCCGACACCTCCCGGATGATCGCCCGGGTCAGGCTTTCTTTGCCTTCGATGGCCAGCAACTCGTCGGATGTGCGCTTAGAGATCTCCAACAGGACAGCATTTCGGATGCTTGGCATGAAGGCTTTGACGGTGTCGGCGGTTTTGGCGTCATCCAACTTGAGGGTAATGCCCACCTGTGCAAACCGACCACCACCGGGATCGGCCAGGTTCACCACCATGTTGTCCATTGGCAGGTAGGTGGGCGGGGCTTTGGGGTCCGGCTTTTTGTGGACGACGGCAGGCGCTGGCTTGTCCCCTCCCGCCTCTTCATCGGTGTCTTTCTTTTTCAGCAGAAAAAAGGCGGCTCCACCACCGATCAGGACCACCAGCAAAACGACGGCCACGATGATGATGAGCATCTTTTTGCTTTTGGGCTTCTCGGGCTCTGCCGCTGCCTGAGGTTTGTCGGCCATGTTGGGTATTCCGTGGTTGGGTTAGGTGGTTGTCGGGCGGATGAGCCACTCCAGCGTGTGGCGATTATTGCGTTGAAGCATCGGCGCCAATTGGCCTCCGCAAGAGCGTGTCACATGTCGTGTTCGCCTGTTCAGGAGTTTCAGGCAAAAAAATCCAGTTTGTTGGCCGAAATGATCTGTGTCGCTGGTCGAGTCGTGGTGGGTGCTATACCGGCCAACCCCTGAGGGGCACGACCCGCGCGTTGATTCACCCTTTCGGTTGGGTTCGACCCCTGGTGTGATGAGTGCTGCTGTCGACTGTCGCTCTGGCCAAGGCCTATCGACACACTGCCTAGTGTCATGCCCTTGGCTTCCAGCAGCCGGTTGAGTATCTCTTCTGCCCCGGTTTGCAGTGCTTCGCGAACAGACGCTTCATCGGTTTCAAAGTGCACATTGATTTCTCCTTTTTCGAAGGCAATGGTCACATTCAGGGGGTCTGCCTGGTCGCCGGCTATCGTCAGGTTGGCTCGTTGGGCGCCTTGTGTCGCCCAGTACGACACCTGCGCGCTCAGGCGCTCCATCGTGTGCTCCATGGCGTCGGATGGGGTGGCCTGGGCAGGGTCTGGCACTGCCACTTCGGTGGTGGCACCGGTGTCAGCACCAGCCCCGCCCGAGCCAGCCCCTGAGGGGTCGGCGCTGCGACCAGCAGGTTGGGCCATGGCCACAGGAGACTCCGCAGCCTCGGGCGAAGGCGAGGTGGCTTCTGACGGGGCATTGTTTGCGCTCAAGCCCGCCACGGCGCGTGCCAGGCCCTGGCGTGGCGCCTCAGTGGCCATGTCTGGCGGGGTGCCTCTCAAGCCCAGAGAAATGGTTGAAGGCACTGTTGCCGGGGCGGTGCCCGTTGGAAGGGCTTGCACCAGCCGGGCACCGGGGCCAAGCCGTGCGTTGAATGGCTTGGGCCGGGTGCCAGCGGTCTCTGGTGTGCCAGCTGCACCGTGAGACGCGTCACCGGAGGCTTTTCCAGCTGCGGTGGGTGTTTGGGTGGCGGAAGGCTCGCTGCCGGGTGGACGTGGTTCCTGTGTGGTTGCAGCAAGCGATGGACCGGGCACGACGGGCTTGGCCAAGCTATCTGCTCCAGTGGCTGCAGCCAATGGCGCACCTGTGATGGCCAACGGCATGGGCGAGGCTGCGGCGGCCGCTGTGGTGGCAGCGTCGTTCGATACCCCCTTGGTGGTGGGCGTGCCAACCGTTGGGGCAGACGGGTCAGTGCCCGACGCCGCTGCCAAAGTGGGGGCAACGACGGTAGAGGCAAGCGAGGGGGCGGCAGCCGTTGCTACCGGTGTGCCGTTGGTCCATGTCGGGAAAGCGGCCGCTGTCGCATTCCCGGTGTCGGATCGGACTGCGGGGGGTGGTGTGGGGGTGCTTGTTTGGGAGGTGTTGGTGCCCAACGCCGCTGATGTGCTTCCTGCCGAGCCTCCGTAGTTGCGCCAACCCAGCAAGCCCTGCAGCGCAGACTCCATGCCCAGGGGGGGGGCGGGATGGTTGGTGTCTTGCCCCGCTGAGTGAGGGACTTCTCCCTCTGCGCTTGGAAGCAGCGCGGTCGGTTCGGCGTCGGACACAGAGGACTCATCCGCCTGTAGCAGCAGCAGTGCCGCAAACTGACCCGCTGCCGTGCCCGCCTGGGTGTGGCCAGGTCTGACTGGGGTGGGTTTGTGGGTGGCGGTGGTCCGCTCGCTGGATGGGGAGGGAGCCGTTGTGGTGCTCATGGTGCGTGCTCCTGTTCAGCCAGACGGCGCTGGTGGGCCAGCATGGTCATGGCCATTTCGTCGTTCAGCTTTTGCTCGGCTTTGTGGGCGATTTTTTGCTGCATCAGGCGGCTGTTTTCGGCCACTTTTTCCAGGGTGGCCAACTCGCGCTCAGCAGCCTGCAGGCCCCCGAGTTCGGCCTGCAGCCTCCCTTCGCGCTGGCCAATGACCCGGCCCTGAAAGTCGATGGCGTGTTGGATTTTGAGGGCGAATTCGTTGTGGTGCTGCATCAGCACAGGGGTTACGCCTTCAGCGGCCCGCGACAGCCATTTGGTCTGTCCCTCGTCGGCGAAGTGTGACAGCTGGGCCAGTTGGTCTTGCGCCTGCTGCAACTCCCGGTGCGCCGCTGCGACCTGCGCACCCCACTGGTCCCGTTTGCGGCGGGCCAGATCGATGACGATTTGCAGGCTTTTGAGGTTGACGGACATGGGGCGTGCAGTGGTTGAGGGGCGGTCTCACAGAGCGTGGTTGTGCGGGTTGCACTTCAGGGGCGCGCAGCGCCGAGGCCTGGCGAGACCAGGCGCATCAGGTCGGCAATGCATGTGTTCAACGGAGCCCCTTCGTTCATGTCTTGCGCCAAAAAAGCCTGCATGGCGGGAAACAAGGCAATCGCCTGGTCCGTCTCGGCATCGCTGCCCTTGGCGTACACACCCAGTTGTATCAGGTCGCGGGTTTTTTGATACCTCGAATAAAGGGCTTTAAACCGGCGAGATGCCTGCCAATGGGCCTGTGTGGTGACGTTGTTCATGACCCGGGAGGCCGACTGCTCGACATCAATGGCCGGGAAGTGCCCCGCCTCTGCGAGACTGCGCGACAGCACCACGTGGCCATCCAAAATGGCTCTGGCGGCATCGGCAATCGGATCTTGCTGGTCGTCGCCCTCAGAGAGCACCGTGTAGAACGCGGTGATGGAGCCCACACCGTTGAGGCCGTTGCCACTGCGCTCGACCAGGCTTGGCAACTTGGCAAAGCACGACGGTGGGTAGCCTTTGGTGGCGGGCGGCTCGCCGATGGCCAGTGCAATTTCGCGTTGCGCCATGGCGTAGCGGGTGAGCGAGTCCATCAGCAGCAGCACATGCTGCCCCTGGTCCCTGAAGTGTTCGGCCACAGCAGTGGCATAGGCCGCGCCCTGCATGCGCACCAGTGGGGGGGCATCGGCTGGGGCTGCCACCACCACCGACCGACTTCGGCCATCGGCACCCAGGATGTCTTCAATGAACTCCTTGACCTCGCGCCCGCGTTCACCGATCAGCCCCACCACGATCACGTCGGCCTGGGTGTAGCGGGCCATCATGCCCAGCAGCACACTTTTCCCTACCCCCGAGCCGGCGAAGAGTCCAATGCGCTGGCCTCGCCCCACGGTCAGCAAGCTGTTGATGCAGCGAACTCCGGTGTCCAGCGGGGTGCGGATGGGTTCGCGCTCCATGGCGTTGAGGGGCTGTTGGTCCATGGGGATGGCGTCCACGTCTGCCAGGGGGCCTTGCCCATCCATGGGTTGGCCATGGGCATCCACCACCCGCCCCAGCAGCCCGTTGCCCAGTGGCAGGCGCAGCACCCCTTTGTCGCTGGGGTTGATGGCTCGCCCCGGATGCCCAAGCTTTGGCAGCGGGCGGTAGGGAGGTGCAGGTGTCACAGCAGCGCCCGGAGACAAGCCTCGGACATCACCAGCTGGCATCAGAAACGCGCGGCCAGCCGAGAAGCCCACTACCTCGGCCAGTACGGTCTGGCCGTCACCGGCGTCGATCAGGCACTGGCTACCCACTGGCGAGCGTATGCCCGAAGCCTCCAGTACCAGGCCCGCCAGCCGCGTCAGGGTGCCCCGTGTCTCCAGTGGCACAGGCAGGCGTGCACGCTGGCCGATTTCGTCCAAAAACAACGCCCAGTCCACAGAAAGGTCAGCGCTCGGATTGTCTGTGGTCATTCGGGGTCGTCCCAGGCCGAGCTCAGGCCCAGATTGGCCGCAGCCTTGGCCCACCGCTGCTCGATGGTGGCGTCCACCTCGTTGCCTTTGGACTGCACCAGGCAGCCGCCGGGGGTGATGGACTCGTCGGCCACAAAGCGTGGTGCACCGGATTCGGGCAGGTGGATCCAGCCCGCTTCCAGTGCGGCATAGTCATCGGGGTGCAGGCGCACCGTCACAGGTTGGCTGTCGGTGGCCAGGGCTGCAATGGCCTCGTCCACCAGCGGCTGCAAAGATTGAGGGGCTGTGTTCAGTTCCCGTCGCACCACCTGGCGGGCCAGGTCGCAGCCCATGAGCAGGACCGTTTGTGCCATGCGCTCCTGAAGCTGGTGCAGCTGTTCGCCCATGGTGCGCAGCATGGTCTCAAACCGTTGGACCGCCTGTTCGGTGGCCAGCCGCATGGGCTCGGCCAGGGCGTCGCGCACCTCCTGGCTGGCTGCGGCGTGCCCGTCTGCATGCCCTTCGGCATACCCGGCCGCCCGCGCTTCCTGACGCACGGCCTCCATGTCGGCTGCAATGGCCTCTGGGCTGGGTGGGGGTGGCGGCTCGGGGATGTCGGTGGGGTCAGGAGACCCGTCCACGTTGGCAAAGCGCCAGGCCGAGACCTGTTCAATCTCTTCCCGGGGAATGAAGCGGGCGTATGCGGTGGACTTAGACGAATGCGTCATCACCGCCTCCGCCCATGACGATCTGACCCTCATCGGTCAGTCGGCGGACGATTTTGAGCACTTCTTTTTGCTGCGCTTCCACTTCAGACAGGCGAACCGGCCCGCGCGACTCCAGGTCTTCGCGCAGCGACTCTGCGGCGCGCGAAGACATGTTGGCCAGTACCTTTTCGCGCAGCTCTTGCGAAGCACCTTTGAGGGAAATGACCAAGGTTTCGGACGCCACTTCCTTGAGAACCATTTGCACCGACTTGTCGTCGAGTTTGAGCAAATCTTCGAAGGTGAACATCTTGTCCATGATCTTTTGGGCCAGATCAGGGTCATGCTCGCGGATGGACTCGATCACTCCAGTCTCGATGGATGTGCCCATCAGGTTGATGATTTCTGCGGCCGTCTTCACCCCGCCCAGCGAGGACTTGCGGATCTTGTCGCCACCGGCCAGCACCCGGTAGAGCACCTCATTGAGGTCTTTGAGGGCGGTGGGCTGAATACCCTCCAGCGTGGCGATGCGCAGCATGACTTCGTTGCGGGTGCGTTCAGTCAGGTTCTTGAGCACGCCAGCGGTCTGGTCAAAGTCGAGGTGCACCAGGATGGCGGCCAGAATTTGCGGGTGCTCGTTGCGCAGCAGCTCGGCCACCGAGAGCGGGTCCATCCACTTCAGGCTCTCGATTCCCGAGACATCTCCACCTTGCAAAATCCGATCAATCAGCAGCGACGCCTTGTCGTCACCCAAAGCCCGCTTGAGCACTGAGCGCACGTAGTTGTCGGTGTCGGACACCAGCAGGCTCTGCGAGGCGGCCTCGCCCGTGAACTTGCTGATCACCGCTTCCACCTTTTCGTGGGTCACGCCGCGGGTGCGGGCAATGGTTTCACCCAGTTTCTGGACCTCTTTGGGCGAGAGGTGTTTGAACACCTCGGCAGCTTCCTCCTCGCCCAGCGACATCAGAAAAATAGCTGCATCTTGAACGCCATCGTCTTCCATGGTGCGTGTCCTTTGTCAACGTGGTCAGGCCGGGGCCTCACCGTTGACCCAGGTCTTGACGATGTTGGCCACAGCCACAGGGTTCTCTTTGGCCAGGCGCCGGGCGTCGGCCAAGCGCAGCTGGTGGGCGGTTGGGGCAGTCTCGGCCGCTGTGGGAGCGGCCAGCCCGGGCATGAGTTCCGAGCGCTCGTTCGGGTCGTTCACCACCGTTTCAAGCTGCTTCAGTTTCGTTTCGTCGCTGTCTGGCACGGGTGGTGGTGCGTTCATTGCCTTCAGGCTGGGTCGCACGAATCCTAGCAGGACCGCCAGCCCCAGAATGAGAGCCCCCACTGGCCACGCAAGCGTGCGTGCCAGCTCGATGTTGTCGGGTTGCCGCCACAGGGGAGTGTCCACCGCCTCCACCTTGGGGATGTTGAACGCCGCATTCATCAGATTGACCGAGTCGCCCCGTTCCTGCTTGAAGCCAATGGCCTCGCGCACCAGGGCGGTCATTTGTTCCAGCTGCTCAGGGGGAAGTGGCTGGGTGATTTCTTTGCCGGTTTTGGGGTCGATGGCCGTGCGGTGGTTGACCACCACAGCCGCCGTCAGGCGGCGGATGTTGCCCGTGCTGCCCTTGACTACCCGCACCGTTTTGTCCACCTCATAGTTCACCACCGACTCGCGGCGCATGGTGTTGGCGCTGGTGCTGGCGGGTTCCCCGTTGGGCCCGGTCACTCCGGGGGCGAAGGCCTGCCCATTGATGGGCGCATTGGGCGCGCCCGGCGGGATATTGGCTACCGCTCCGGGCGCGCCGGGGGTGGTGCCGTTGCTGTCGGTGGTGTTTTCCACCACCTGTTGGCTGCGCACTGATGCCGGGGACGCGCCTTGGTTGGGGTTGTGGGTTTCGGAGGTTTGCTCCGAGATGGAAAAGTCTAGGTCTGCCGTGACCTGAGCTCGCACGTTGTCGCGCCCCAGCAGGGGTTCGAGGATGTCCATCACCCGGCGGGTATAGACCTCTTCCATCTTCTGTACATACTGCAGCTGCTGGGTATCGATGCCACCGGTCTGGCCATCTGGCGGGTTGGACAGCAGGTTGCCCGATTCATCCACCACGCTCACCGATGTGGGGGGCAGCTCGGGCACGCTGGCGGCCACCAGGTGCACGATGCCAGCCACCTGTGCCTTTTCCAGGCTGCGGCCAGGGTGCAAGGTCACCAGAACCGAGGCCGATGGCTTTTGTTGTTCACGGAAAAAGCCGTTCTGGCTGGGTAGCGCCAGGTGAATGCGTGCGGATTGAACCGATCCTATGGACTGGATGGAGCGTGTCAACTCGCCCTCCAGACCCCGCTGAAACGTGAGTCGCTCCTGGAACTGAGTCATGCCAAACCGGTTGGCCTCCATCATTTCGAAGCCGCCGACCGACCCCTTGGGCAGTCCCTCTTGCGCCAGGCGCAGGCGGGTGTCGTGCACCCGCTCGGCAGGCACCAGAATGGCCTGGCCCCCTTCCGTGTATTTGTAGGGTACGTTCAGCTGTGCCAGGCGCGCGACGATGGCACCGCCATCGCGGTCGCTCACGTTGGCAAACAACACCCGCCAGTCGGGCTGGCGGCTCATGAAGATGGCGGCAATCACCATGGCCAACAGCGCAGCCAAGCCGCCCAGCAGTTTGAGCTTTTGGGCGTTGTCCAGGCGGCTGAACCCCGCAGCCAGTGGGTTGCGGGGCGGCTCCATCGGGGTGGCGTTGATTTCTGCGACGGCGGTGCTCATGGCATGGGACTCACTGAAAGGGCTGGGGGCAAACGCCCTGATCTGAGGCCATTGTCTGCACTGCAGGCCAGACCTAAAGCAGGAAAAGGCCGGTTTAGCGCCTCCTTATTGCATTTAAGTTGGGCAGGGGTGAGCCGTACGATGCAGGTCAACCGAACCGAGAGCTTCTTCCATGAACATGCGCATCAACTCCCTTCAGAGCCAGGTGCTGGCCCAGATGGCCGCGCAGCGCCTGCAAAACCCCGGCCTCTCTGGCGCCACAGCCACCAAAGCGGCTGCGCCGGTGACCCTGCCCGTTGGCAACGCGGTGCAAAAAACGGAAGCCACTTTCTCTGCGGCTTTCAAAAACGCACTCGTTGCTGTCAGTAGCGCTCAGTCCAACGCCACTCAACTGCAAAACAAAGTGCAAATGGGCGCCCCCGGTGCCAGCCTGGAAGAAACCATGGTGGCGATGCAGAAAGCACAAATTGGTTTTCAGACCGCACTCACGGTCCGCAACCGCATGGTGCAGGCGTATTCGGACATCATGAACATGCAGGTGTAGCATTTAGAATGAAAAGTGCTTTTTACGCTTGTAATATATAGATAATAAGCTATCTATTTAATTGGTTTCGTGATTGTATTGAGTCGCAAAAAAAGGGCCGAAAGGCCCTTTCTGGTGGTCGGCGCCTGAGGCGCTTTGGTCGTTGAGTCAGTGCAGAAACCGGGTTTCCGAGCCCAGCATGTGGTCAATGTCGGCCAGCCACGGTTCAGCCAGGTTTCTGATTTCGGCATCGTGGCGCAGGATGCTGAGCATGATGCGCTGCTTCTCGGAGCGCTCCTGGGCCGACAAGTGGTGCACATGGGATTGGGCGCGCAGCTGCTCAATCAGCACCGCGCAAGCACCCTCAAGCTGTACCACCTCGTCCCAGTTCTCGCATTGGGCGGCTTCCAGCATTTTTCGGCTGGCGGTTTCAATGGCCTTGTAGTAGTCGATGAGCGACTGGTGTTCGTTGGTGGTGCTGTGCAACATCAGAGTGGTGTCAAGCATGTCGCTCTCCTTATTGTGTGTGGCTGATGCCACGCCAGCCGTCGGCCACCGTCACCACCAGCGCGCGAACTTCTTCGATCGCGGCTTCGTCGTTGTCCATGTTCGCCTGGGTCAGCCGCAGGATGCAGTAGTCATACAGCTGGCTGAGGTTGTCGGTCAATTCGCCCCCTTCTGGGGACAGACCGCCCTTGAGACCTTCGCCCAGCAGCAAGATGCATTTGTTCAAAGACTTGCCCTTGCCTGCCAGGTCACCGCGCTGCAGCGCACCTTGTGCATTGGCAAGGGATTCCAGCACCCCGTCGTACAGCATGGCAATCAGTTCGTGGGGTGAGGCGACCTGTATCCGGGCATCCACAGCGACGCGGTTGTATGCGGATGTGGCGCGAGAGTTGATGGAGAGGTACATGTTGCCGTCCTGTGCCTTAGGTTTGTTGTTGTATGTATCGGCCATTTATGTCTCCAATTGAGTAACTTTCGCCCACAACAAGCCCTGTTTTGCCACGCTTATCCGGCGACCAAACGCAGGCAACGACCCAAACACAGGTCATCGCTTGATCACCAGCCCCTGGCCGGTGGGCAGTGGAAATACCCTGTACCCACGGCTCTGGAACCAGATGTCCTCCTGCCGTTTTTGTTCCCGGTAGATGCCGGCCCATTCGTAGTCGTCCAGCACCACGATGGCACCTGGCACCAGCCTGTCCCACAGGTGTTCAAGGGTGGCAATTTCGCCAGGGGCGTTGTTCAGGTCAATGTGCAGGTAGGCCACACGCTCTGGGCAACCCAGGGCAAACGCGTCGGGCAGGAAGCCCTTGACCATCCTGACCTGGGGGTAGGCCGCGAAGCGCTCCAGGACCTTCTCGTACAGGCCGCTGCGCTGTTCCGGAAAGTCGTGGCCTTCTGTGGGGTGATAGTCAAACGTGTCGTATCCCCAGAAGGTGGGCGTGAAGTTGGCCTGCCCAAAGTAGTCGATCACGGTTTTTACCCCCGTGCCCAGGTACACGCCACACTCCACAAAGTCGCCGTCCAGGTGCACCGCATGGCAGGCAGCACAGGTCAGGATGTAGCGCCGCCAGGCAATGGCGCGGTCCGAGGCGTTTTGGGCGTTGTCATTGAGGGATTGGGTAAAAGCCGGATCCTCAAAGGCCGAGTTGTTGCGCAGCCAGGTGAACAGGTTGTCACCCAGGTAGTACCCGCCAGTCACCAGTGAGCGCGCTTCGTCCATCAGCTGGTTGAAGCGAACTGGGTCGCTGATGCCCCACGATGTCGTGGTCGAGTAATTGATGTGCTGGTCCATGGGCAGCGGTGGCAGCTGCGGAAGTTGGGGTGGGATGGTGGTGCTCATGGGTGGCTCCAAAGGGGGTGTATATCAGTCAAAAATGGCGCTGTACCAGGCGTCGGCCTGATGCTCCAGCCAGTAGTGGCTGGTGAGCCAGTCGTTCAGCGCCTTGCCCTGCTGCGCGCGCAGGGTATGGCTGTTCATGAGTGCCCGAATGGCGTTCAGCCACTGCTCGGGGTCGTCGGAAACATGGGCGACAGGCGGGGATGATGTGCGGAATGGGTACACATCCGAGCACACCACTGGCCAGCCCATGGCCCCGTATTCCAGCAGCCGCAGGTTGCTTTTGCAGGCGTTGAATGGGTTGTTCTCCAGGGGGGCCAGGGCAATGTCCAGGTCCAGGCTGGCCAGCTTGGCTGGATAGTCTTTGTATGACACAAAGGTGTGGAACTCTTTGATGAAGGGCCTGAGCTCGTTGGGGCACATGCCCATGAACACCAGGTCCACCTCGTTGGCCAACTCGGCCACCACCGTTTGGATCAGCTTCAGGTCGCCCTGGTGCTGTGCGGCGCCCGCCCAGCCCACCCGCAGCCGCTGCCGATCAGGTGCAGGCCTGAAAAAGCTGCCCCAGGCGCGGGCATCCAAAGCGTTGGGCACCACGCGCACGTCGGTACAAAACGCTCGGTAGTAGTCGGCCAAGGGCTGGGTGGACACCAGCAGGCGGTCACTCAGGGACAGCGCTTCCAGGGTTCGGCCATGGCTTTCGCGCTGTCCTTGCACATAGGCGGGGTGCGAGCGCGGCAGGTCGGACGACAAATCGTCCATCAGTTGAATGATGAAGGTGCCTGGGCACTGAGCCCGGATGGCGCGCATACTGGCAATGTCTGCATCGCCTATGGAGTGCTGCAGCAGCACCCGGTCGGGCTTGGCACGGGCAATGTCCAGTGGGGTGAGCAGTCGGCGGGCCTGTTTGCCGACGGGGTTGACCAGGCAGGTTTCGGCCTTGCTTTCATGCTGCAGCCAGTCCAGGGGTTCGACCACCCGGTACTGGCCCGATCCGCTGGAGATGGGTTGGGCAATGGCCCTGGGGCGGTCGTGCCGCGCAGGTTCCCAATCCACCACCAGCTCTGCGTCGAGTCTGTAGGGCGAATGGCCCGACAGGTGGCGACTGTACAGGTCCCGCCCCGGTGCCCGACCCAGCCAGCGCTGGCCCAGTGCATCCCGTTCGTTCAGGTGCTGCTGGGTCAGGGCGGCGTCGATTTGCTGGTGGCGGCGCACGCTTTGCCGGGTGGCGCCGCCCGCGTGCAACATGCTGGCGGCTGGCGTCCACACCAGGCGCCATCCGGCGTCTGTGAGACGGTACCCGAGGTCCGCCATGGTGGTAAACACCCTGGCATTGGTCTCGTCCCAGCCACCGCCCGCCACCACAGCGGATTTGCGCACCATGGCGCAAGAGCCCAACACGCCCGCCACGTCTTGCGCCATTTGCAGGCGGTTGAACTGGCCGTTTTCGGTCAGCCACTGTTGCTCGCCCACGTAGCTCAGAAGCTGCGCCCCTTCACCGCTGATGCACGGGCCGCCCATCAGGGTGGGCTTGTGGTTGACCTGCAGCACCAGCCGAGGGGCCACCACCGCCACATCGGCTTGGGACATCAGGCGGCGAAGCTGGCGCACGCAACCGGCCTCAATGAATTCCACATCGTCGTCACACACCAGCACCAGCTCGTGGCGGGCAGCGGCCAGCCCCTGGTTGAGCGATAGGGCGTGGTGGTAGGGGCCATCCTGTGTTTCGATCAGGCGGATGCAGTCGCTGTAGCCTGCAGGCAGCATGGTCTCCAGCAGGTTGCGGGTGGCCATGGCATCGGTGGGCTGCACCAGCAGCACGATGTCGTCCACCTCGTCGGCCGCATACGTGCGCACCGACAGCAGCAGCGACTTGAGATAGCCCAACTGCTTGCCGGTCGGGATGACCAGACTGACACGGGCCTGTGGGTCGTCGGGGTAGCGAACCTGCCAGCAGCCCACGGTGTCGGTGGCCTGGACCACGGTATGGGGCAGCAGGGTCTGCAGCACACTGGTGGCTGCGGCCAGCTCCCGTGCCTCACGCCCGGCGGGCATGTCGGGTGATGCATGGGACAGAATTTTGTCCACATAGCGCGCCGCCACTGCTCCATGCGTGGCCACCACACTCAGCGCCAGGCGGTAGGCCGACACGTAGTCATGCCGGTCCGGCATGTGCCGCCACGCAGCGGTGCGAACTGCCACGATGCCGCCCAGGCAGTTGGTCTGCCGCAGCCACTCCACATGGCCCATGCCTTTGAAAAAGGGCACCCGCGCACCTTTCAGGCCAGGCACGTCTTCGGCGGCAAACGCCAGTTGGGCGTCGGCGTGGGTTTCCAGGGCCAGCAGCAGCTCCAGGGTGGCGTGCGGCTCCAAGCGGGTGCCTGCGTCCACCAGCACACACAGCGGATGGGTGGCGGTATCCAGGCTGTCGGCATCCCCGGTCAGCCAGTTGACGTTGGTGCCCAGCTCTTCAGCAGGTACGGGCGAAGGGTAGGGCGCGTGGATGACGATGGCTGCGTTGGGCAGCCAGCTGGCGGCCACATCGTCCAGCGTGGCGGCCAGGGCGTCCATGCTGCGGTCCTGGGCAAACACATGCACACACGCGGGCTGCACCCGCTGGTGCGCAATGAATTCGGCATAAATGTCGGCGTGCACCTCCCGCAGCGTGGCGCGCTTGGACCAGTCTTTGTAGCTGGTGGCCAGTTTTTGGTAGGCCTGGGCGTCGGCGCGCTTGGCCTTGTCTTCGGTCAGTGCGGGCAGCCAGTTCTCCAGCTGCTCGGTGTGGGTACTCAGCCACACGAGGTCATTGTCCATCTGCGCCGCAGCACGTTGGGTCAGTGCCACAAACCCACGCACCGACTCCTCGCAGTGGGCAATGTGCGCGGCATAGGCTTTGGTAAACCCCTGCAATTGCAGTGTGCAGTCGGGGTGCATGGGCGCTTGTTGCAGCCCGTACGCGCAGCCCACAGTCTCCAGAGGCAGGGAGGGGCGGCTTGGCAGCAGGTAGTCGTTGGGCACATACACCACCTGGCAGCCAGACAGCCTTGCTTCTGTAGTAATAGCTGATTTTGCATACGCATAAAGCGTAGAGGCGGTTTTTAATGCTAAAAATCTGGCGTCTGGCCCCAAGGGAACGTCGACGTGTTGCGACAGGTCCTGGAGCCCGGCATGTTCGGCCAGTGGTTTTTGGTTCAGCGCTGGCAGTCGCCCGGTGTGTACCAGTGCCCCCGAGCGAGGAGCGTCGGGCGGGGGCGCGACAAACCCCTCAGGGTCTACCCAAGGCAGGGCAATTGGCCACTCTTTGTGGATGGTGGCCCCTGGAACTGGGCCTGGCATGTCAAAGCACAACACACCGGGTTTGCCCAGCTGGCCGTCGGGCATGTTCCATTCGGAGCGGAACACCACCTGCAGCCCTGGGCGGGGCGACACCTCGGGCGCACGAAATCCGGCCACCGAAATGGGCCGCAGCCCACTGAGGTGGTGTGCCGCCATTTGGGATGCGGTCAGCACCGGCGTCCACAGCCTGCCATCGGTTTTGGGGGCGTCCACCAGGTACGCGGGGTAACCCGCACGGTTCAGCAGACTGCACAGCACGTGCAACTGCCAGGTGGTCTCGTCGCCATCGTCCAAATGGGCGGGGGCAAACACGTAGTAGGGGGACGCGCGGTGTGTGAAGCTGTTCATAGGCTCTCCGTCGGCACAGATTGTGTACCACCGCATCGGCAGGACGAAAAAAAGCCACCTCGGTGCAACCGGGTGGCCAAGTGGTTTGGGGCTGGAAGGCTGGCGCGTGGCATTCGCAAGCCGGCCATCAGCTCTGCAGCAGGCGCATCACGTTCTGGGGCTGCTGGTTGGCTTGGGCAATCATGGCGGTGCCAGCTTGCTGCAAGATTTGCGAACGGCTGAGGTTGGCGGTTTCAGCGGCGAAGTCGGCGTCCATGATTCGGCCTCGGGCAGCAGCCTGGTTCTCCACGCCAATCCGCAGGTTGGCAATGGTTTGCTCGAAGCGGCTTTGCACCGCACCCAGCGTGGCTCGGCGGTCGTTGACGGCGGAGATGGCATTGTCCAGAGATTGGATTCGAGCGATGTTTCCAGAGTTGGCAGCGGTGTCCAAGGCAGATGCTGTAGTGCCGCCGCTGGCGACAGCAGTCAGCACGCTGCCGGAGAGAGAGACTGCGCTTGCTGCCAATGTGATGCGGTTGTCGCTCCCCGAGTTGGCTCCCACTTGAAAGGTGAAATCATTGGCCGTAGCGGTGGCGACATTCAAAATAGTTTGGCCGTTGAATGTGGTGGCACTCATGGTTCGTGCCAACTCGGAGGCCAGTTCGGTGTATTCGTTGTTCAGCTTGACCAAGTCGCCAGTGGTGTTGGTGGAGTTGATGGACTGCACCGCCAACTCGCGCATGCGTTGCAGCATGTCGTTCAGACCAGCCAAGCCGCCCTCTGCGGTTTGCGCCAGGGAGATGCCGTCGTTGGCGTTGCGGATGGCCACATTCATGCCGCGCACCTGGGTGTTCATGCGGTCGGCAATGGCCAAGCCAGCGGCGTCGTCTTTGGAGCTGTTGACGCGCAGGCCGGAGGACAGGCGGGCCATGGTGGTGGCCAAGCTGGCTGCGTTGTTGGTGGCGTTGCGCTGGGCGTTGAGCGACATCGCGTTGGTGTTGATGGTCATGGCCATGGAAAACTCCTCGAGTGATCAAAAAATAGGTTGTTCAATCCACTCGGCTCGTTCATCGCATCAGACCGACCGAGACAACCGGGTGTTGGACTCCATTGTTCTGGTCTGGGGAAAAACTTAAGCCCCGATGAACGGGGCTTTTTTGGGGCTTTTTGAGGTGTTTGTGGTCTGTTGTGCATGACCACTTGGCCGATTCTCAAGGGCTCGTCAGGTTCAGGTTGGTGTTGTCCGCCTCGTAGCGGATCCGTCGAAATGGTCGGCCAAACCCTTGGGTCAAGGCGGCCTCCATGCTGTCCAGTGCGCCGTCTGTGCTGCTCCAGTCCACGGTTTCGTCTCGCCAATCGTGGTCGTACCAGCGGATGTGCTCGATCCGCCCTTGGATCTCTGATGTGAACCTGGGCCTGATCGGGCGACAGGGGTTGCCAGCAGCCACGGTGAATGGCGCAATGCTGCGGGTTACCACCGAACCCGCGCCCACCACGCAACCGTCCCCAATGGTCACGCCTGCCTTGACAATGACATTCGCCCCAATCCATACATCAGACCCTATGACCGTTCGCTCGTAGCGGTAGGTGGTTTGACCGTCAAAGCGGGAGTTGGGCATGAAGGGGCGCCAAGCCACTGGACTGGCCGTCAGCAAGTGCATGGGGTGTCCCAGGCCAATCACGAAACCCGAGGCAATCGATGTGTAGTTGCCAATGTCGGTGTAGCCCACCTCTGCTTGTGTCGAGATGTAGGAGTGTCCACCCAGGCTGCTGTGGTACAGAGTGACGTTGGGGTAGACCATGCACGGTGCCGACAACAGGCCGGTCCCGTGAATCTGCATGCCTTGCATGAGGTGGAGCTCCAACTCGCCCGACAGTTGCAAGGAGTTGTCTGCGTTGATTTGCATGGAGGTGTCTCAATGAATGGCAGGGCAGGTGGCGGGGTAAACGGCTGGTTCAAGGCCGGGGTTCAAAAAGCGAAACCGCCCGGGGCAGGGCCGTCGGGCGGTTCCAGGGGGCGTACGGGCGCACTATCAGCGCAGCAGGCTCATGACGTTTTGTGGCAACTGGTTGGCTTGGGCAATCATGGCCGTGCCAGCCTGCTGCAGAATTTGTGAGCGGCTCAGATTGGCCGTTTCGGAGGCAAAGTCGGCATCCATGATGCGGCCTCGTGCTGCTGCTTGGTTTTCCACGCCAATGCGCAAGTTGGAAATGGTTTGTTCAAACCGGCTCTGCACAGCGCCCAGGGTCGCGCGGCGATCGTTGACGGCGGAAATGGCCGCATCGAGAAATCCGATGGTGGCTGAGTTGGTCAGCGCAGCGCTAGTGGTGAGCGCCGACGCGCTTGCACCCGTAAACACGGTTGCCATGGCGGCATTGCCGCTTAGTGTGATGTTGCCCGAGCTGACGGTAATCTGATTATCAGTGGAAGAGTTCGCGCCCACTTGAAAGGTGTAGTCGGCACTCCCGTTCAAGACCGTCTGTCCGTTGAATGTGGTGGCGCTCATGGTGCGACCCACTTCATTCCTCAGTTCCACGTATTCGTTGTTGAGTTTGGCGATGTCGCCACTGGTGTTGGTCGCGTTGACCGATTGAACCGCCAATTCGCGCATGCGCTGCAGCATGTCGTTGATGCTGGCCAGGCCACCTTCGGCCGTTTGCGCCAGGGAAATACCGTCGTTGG
The DNA here is from genome assembly GCA_030695205.1 of Burkholderiaceae bacterium. GTDB lineage: Bacteria > Pseudomonadota > Gammaproteobacteria > Burkholderiales > Burkholderiaceae_C > UBA2334. The sequence continues at coordinate 59,553 of JAUYTN010000061.1, forward strand.
CGTTGCGGATCGCCACATTCATGCCGCGCACCTGGGTGTTCATGCGGTCGGCAATCGCCAAGCCAGCGGCGTCGTCTTTGGAACTGTTGACGCGCAGGCCAGACGACAGGCGGGCCATGGTGGTCGAGAGGCTCATCGCGTTGTTGGCGGCGTTGCGCTGGGCGTTGAGTGATATCGAGTTGGTGTTGATGGTCATGGCCATTTGAAAGACTCCTTCAGAGAGAGATGCTGCGGTGGACTTGCACCCGGTCGGTACGCATCTGCTGTGGGCATGCCTGAAACTCCGAGTGTGGAGGTCTATTTTTTCTGAGGGATCAAAAACAAAAGCCCCGATAAACGGGGCCTTTGCGGGGTATATCCGGCGTTGCCGGATGGGATGCTTAGCGTAGCAGTGCCAGCACGCCCTGTGGCAGCTGGTTGGCCTGGGCAATCATGGCGGTACCGGCTTGCTGCAGGATCTGTGAACGGCTCAGGTTCGCCGTCTCGGAAGCAAAGTCGGCATCCATGATTCGGCCACGGGCTGCGGCTTGGTTTTCTACGCTGATACGCAGGTTGGAAACTGTGTTCTCAAAACGGCTTTGCACAGCACCCAGCGTGGCGCGGCGGTCGTTCACTGCAGATATGGCAGAGTCCAAAGCCCCAATGACTGCAGAGTTGTTGAGTGCCGTGCCTGTGACCAGTGAGGAGCTCGCACCGCCCGAGAGCACGGCGCTGAGCGCCACGTTTCCACTGAGAGAAACGTTCGCTGCTGCCACGGTAATGCGGTCTGAAGCGCCTGAATTGGCGCCGACTTGGAAGGCAAAGTCGTTGGCGGTGGCTGTCGCGATGTTCAGAATAGCTTGTCCGTTGAACGTAGTGGAGCTCATGGTCCGACCGATCTCTGCTCCCAATTCCAAAAATTCGTTGTTAAGCTTACCAATGTCTCCAGACGCGCCGGTTGTGTTTGTTGAGTTTGTAGCTTGTACCGCCAGTTCACGCATGCGCTGCAGCATGTCGTTCATGCTGGCCAAGCCACCTTCAGCCGTTTGGGCCAAAGAGATGCCGTCGTTGGCATTGCGGATAGCGACGTTCATGCCGCGCACCTGGGTATTCATGCGGTCTGCAATGGCCAGGCCAGCAGCGTCGTCTTTGGAGCTGTTGATGCGCAATCCTGAGGACAAGCGAGCCATGGTGGTAGCCAGGCTGGTGGCGTTGTTGGAGGCGTTGCGCTGAGCGTTCAGGGACAGTGCATTGGTGTTGATGGTCATGGCCATGATGGAACTCCTAGGTGGGTCAAGAACTGAGCGTTCGTGTTTCAGGCATCTGGCAGAAACGCTTGGTGCTCATGGTGAATGTTTCGGCTGAGTTGAGTTGAACTTGAGGCGGTACGGTGTGCAATGTGTCACGAATACCTTGGCTGGCAAGATCTGCTTAGCTCGATTTGTTCCACACGGCCACTTGTGACGACACAAAGCTGCCCAAAGACGATAGAGCCGCCATGTTGGCATCGAGTCGGCTGAATTGGGCATAAAGCCGGGTTTCGGAGCGGGTAACCCGGTCGCTGATGCGGCCTTGCTCGGTGGTGTTGCGGTCGATGGCGCTCTTGAGCGCCTTGTTGCGGTTTTCGATGGTGCCGTCAATGCCGACAGCCGTGCGGACAAAGTCTCTCAGGCGCTTGGCCAGCCCATCGGTGGTGGCGCTGCCCGAGTCTGTATCGAAGAAGGTGCGCAAATCCGCTGGTTTGGCCAAGCTGGCGGTGAGTTTGGCGCTGTTGATGTTGAGGCTACCGTCCCGTTGCAGCTCCATGCCCACATCGCTCAGGCGGTTGAAGCTGGTGCCCGCAGGCCCATTGGCCCCCAGCATGGACCGCAACACGCTTTGCAAGCCCACGGCGGTGCTGTCGCCCTGCAGGGGGCCAGCAGACTTGTTGGCGGGGTTGTAGCGTGTCATGTCCGCCAGGCTGGCGTTCAGGGTGTTGTAGGCCTTTTGGAAGGCCTCCAGCCGTGCTTTGGTTTCTGCCTCGTTGGCCGTGATGCTGACCTGCGCGTTGGAGGTGGTTTCGGCCAAAAGATTGAGTGTCACGCCCGGAACGGCATCGGCCACGGTGTTAGTGGCTGAGCTGACTGCAATGCCGTCAATCTCGATGTTGGCGTCCATGGCAGTTTGGGTGCGGGCCATGCCATAAAACCCGGTTGGCCCATGGTCAAAGGCCAACGAGCCTACACCTGTGGTGCCATCGGTGATGGCCGTACCACTCCCGTCGAAAGATTGGATGCGAAAACCAGCGTTGTCGCCGGTGCCATTGCCGCGCAACAGTAACCGATCTTCCGCACCGCTGCGCACCACCACCGCAGTGACGCCCGCCCCCGAGCTGTTGATCTTGCCTGCGATGTCGCTCAGGGTGTCGGTGTCAAGAATGTTGACGCTGACCACAGAGCCTGAGCTGTTGAAGGTGGTGCCATCCCACTTGCCGGTTTGCAGGTCCAGCCGACCTTCGCTGCCAATGGCCGCGTTGGTGGCCAGCGGGCCGGAGCGCGCAGACTGGGCCTGGGCCAGGTTGTTCACCCGCACAGAAAATGAGGTGGCCAATGCGCCCTCGGTGACGCTGCCTGTCACGGCCGATGTGTTGTTGCTTGTGAATGTTTTGCTGTTCCACGTGCTGGGGTTCATCAGCGCGGTGGCGGCATCCTGCAGCGTGGCCATTTCGGATTTGAGTCGACCGTAGGCGGAGAGTTTGGTCTGCAGACTGGATGCCTTGGTCTGCAACTGGGTAATGGGCTGTCGTTCCAGCGCCACCAGCTGAGAGACGATGGTACGCACATCCAATCCGCTGCCGACTCCGGGGGTTGAAATGGTGGCCATGGTTCGTCCTTTCGTGTCTCTGGTGGCAAGTGGTTGGCTCAGCCATTAAAGCGCGCCAAAACCAAAAAAGCCAGACCCTTTGGCAAGGGGCTGGCCGGTGTAGCGGGCTACAACCCGATCAGCGCAGCAGTGCCAGCACACCCTGTGGCAGCTGGTTGGCCTGGGCAATCATGGCGGTACCGGCTTGCTGCAGGATCTGTGAACGGCTCAGGTTCGCCGTCTCGGAAGCAAAGTCGGCATCCATGATTCGGCCACGGGCTGCGGCTTGGTTTTCGACGCTGATACGCAGGTTGGAAACTGTGTTCTCAAAACGGCTTTGCACAGCACCCAGCGTGGCACGGCGGTCGTTCACTGCTGATATGGCCAAGTCAAGCGCAGCAATCTGGGCAGAGTTGTTCAGCGCAGTACCTGTGTCCAAGCCAGAGGCGGTGGTGCCGCTGATCACGTTGGTCAGTGCCGTAGCACCACTTAAGGTGATGCTGGACGATGCCACGGTGATTCGGTCGGTCGTGCCCGAGTTGGCCCCCACTTGGAAGTTGTAGTCGGAGGATCCGTTCAGTACCGCTTGTCCGTTGAAGGTGGTCGCACTCATGGTGCGACCAATTTCTGCGCCGAGTTGCTGGTACTCGTTGTTCAGTTTGGCGATATCGCCGCTGGTATTTGTCGAGTTGACCGATTGAACAGCCAGCTCCCGCATGCGCTGCAGCATGTCGTTCATGCTGGCCAAGCCACCTTCAGCCGTTTGCGCCAAAGAGATGCCGTCGTTGGCATTGCGGATGGCGACGTTCATGCCGCGCACCTGGGTATTCATGCGGTCTGCAATGGCCAAGCCAGCAGCGTCGTCTTTGGAGCTGTTGATGCGCAATCCTGAGGACAAGCGAGCCATGGTGGTGGCCAGGCTGGTTGCGTTGTTGGATGCGTTGCGCTGAGCATTCAGGGACAGCGCGTTGGTGTTGATGCTCATGGACATGGTGTACTCCTGGTAGGGACATTGTTCGCCGGGTCGGCGTGACGGGTATCGGCTGCAGCCCAGTCGCAGCGGCGGAAAAACCACCAACTCTTCTGTGCAATGGCTGTGCTGAATGCCTGTGTTGGTTTTTTCGGTCCCGCCAGAGTGAACTTAAGCTGTATTTGCGGGGATCCTGACCCACAAGTGTGCGTGTGTCGTGGGCAAGCAGTCTTGAAAAATGGGGCTGTGGCGCAGGGATTTTCGAGCGATCACTGCCTACACCTTCCACTATCATGTGCCGCAATGGGCTCCCTCCGTGGTGCTGGAGGCTCCTGTATCTATCAAGACCTGGACGGGCTATGTTTGTTTTTATCGGCTGGGGCGTGGTGCTTGTCTGCGTGTTCGGTGTGTACATCGCCCACGGCGGCAACATCCAGGTGGTGCTGAAGGCCTTGCCCTTCGAAATGATTGCGATCGGGGGGGCAACCCTGGGTGCTTTCGTGGCCACCAACAAAAAGACCACCATGAAGACGGCCATGCGTGGGCTGGCTGGTTGCTTCAAAGGCAGCAAGTACACCAAGGAGCGCTACATGGAGCTGCTGGCGCTGCTGTTCGATATTCTGCAAAAAGCCAGAAAAGAGGGGCTCATGGCCATTGAGAAGGATGTGGAAGACCCGCACTCTTCGCCGATTTTTCAGAAATACCCCAACGTGGGCAACGATCACCATGTGACCGAGTTCATCACCGACTACCTGCGGCTGATGGTGTCGGGCAACCTCAATGCCCATGAGATTGAGTCCATCATGGACACTGAAATTGAAACCCACCACCAGGAGGAGCATGCGGGTGTGGCAGCGGTCAACCGCATTGCCGGGGGGTTGCCTGCGTTCGGTATCGTGGCAGCGGTACTTGGGGTGGTGAACACCATGGGCTCTGTAGGCCAGCCGCCAGCGGTGTTAGGCGGCATGATCGGGTCTGCGCTGGTGGGGACGTTTTTGGGTATTTTGCTGGCCTACGCGTTTGCCGAGCCGCTGGCTGGCCTGATGGAGCAAAAAATGGACGAGGCGGGCAAAGAGCTGCAATGCATCAAGACCACCCTGCTGGCCAGCATGCAAGGGTATGCGCCCATGACGGCCATCGAGTTCGGTCGCAAAGTGCTCTACTCCACCGAGCGCCCCACGTTTGGCGAGTTGGAAGCCCATGTGAAGAAGAAATAATGTCCCAACTTCATCCGCAACCCGAACCAATGATGTGCCATGGCTGGTGACGCCAAACGGCTGCAGCCGATCATCATCAAGCGCATCAAAAAAGGTGGCCATTCCGCCCATGGGGGCGCCTGGAAAATTGCTTACGCTGACTTCGTGACGGCCATGATGGCGTTTTTTTTGCTGATGTGGCTGCTGGGCTCCACCTCCGAAGGCGACAAAAAAGGCATTGCCGACTATTTTTCTGCTCCCCTGAAGGTGGCGCTGATCGGTGGGCCGGGCTCCGGCGGCAGCAACTCCATTTTGACGGGTGGAGGGCGCGACCTCAGTGCAGCTGATGGGCAAGTGGATGGTGGTGATGCCGAGCGCACCGAGAAGCTGCGGGGAGCGCAAACGGCACAAGTCCGCTTCAAGGAACAAGAGGCGCAGCGCATGGAAAAATTGCGCGACAAAATCGTCAACGTCATCAGCAACAATCCTCGTTTGGCCGCTTATGCCGACCAGATCCGGATTGAGAAGTCACCGGATGGCTTGCACATTCAGATCGTTGATGCCCAGAACCGCCCCATGTTTGACAGTGGGGCCGCCATGGTCAAGCCCTACATGCGCGACATCTTGCGGGAAATAGGCGGCGCCCTGTCCGATGTGGACAACCGAATTTCTCTCGCGGGCCATACCGACGCAACGCCTTTTGGCAGCGGGCTGACGGGTTACAGCAACTGGGAGCTGTCGGCGGACCGGGCCAATGCCGCGCGGCGCGAGTTGGTGGCGGCCGGAATGCCGGACGGTAAACTCATCCGTGTTGAAGGGCTGGCGGCCAGCCAGCCGCTGGAGCCTGACGCACCGCTGGATCAGATCAACCGGCGCATCAGCATCGTGATCATGACCAAAGAAGCTGAAGACCGTGCCAACCGCACCTACCGGCCACCGGTGCCAGAGCCAGCGGGAGTTGCAGCGCCCTAAAAAATGCAATGCCCACTGTAAATGCATTGAATCCGTTATTTAATCAGTTCCAACGGCAGGCAGGCAACCGCTCCCGCCTCCCATGTCCGACACCACACGCCCACGGGGTACCCTATGTCGAAAGACCTCCGTTTTTTGATCGTTGATGATTTTTCTACCATGCGCCGTATCGTGCGCGGCCTGCTCAAGGAAATTGGGTATGTCGATGCCGACGAGGCGGAAGACGGTGTAGCAGCCCTGCACAAGCTGCGCAATGGCCGATTCAACTTTGTGGTCAGCGACATCAATATGCCCAACATGAACGGGTTTCAGCTGCTCAAGGAAATCAAGTCCGACGACAAGCTCAAGCACCTGCCGGTGCTCATGGTCACGGCAGAAGCCCGCAAAGAGGACATCGTGCTGGCTGCCCAGAGTGGGGCGGCCGGGTACATCGTCAAGCCGTTCACCAAGGCCACGCTAGAAGACAAGCTCACCCACGTGATTCAGAAGCTCGGTCTCTGAGGGAGCCACGCATGGAGCAGCAGACCGCTACCCAATCCCTTGCGGAGGTGGGCCCTGGGGACGACCGAACGGGCGAAATGTTCCACCGGGTTGGCTTGATCACTCGGCAGTTGCACGACGCGCTGCAGGAGTTGGGCTTTGCCGACAAGCTGAAAAACGCAGCGGGCGAGCTCCCGGATGCGCAAAGCCGCCTGTCCTACATCGCCCGGCTGACCGGTGAGGCCGCTGAAAAAGTACTCAACAGCGTGGATGAGGCCAAGGCCAAACAGGACAAAATTGTTCAAACCGCCAGGCTTTTGGAATCCCTGTTCCCGGCCAAGCCGGCCTTGGCCGCGCAGTTGCAGGTCATTCGAGAGTGTGGAGAGCAAACTGACCAAGACTTGACCGACATCATGATGGCCCAGGACTTTCACGACCTGACCGGTCAGGTGATCTCCCGCGTGGTCAAGCTGGCGGCCTCGATCGAAGAGCAGTTGCTGCAACTGCTGGTGGATGTGGCACCGCCGTCGGCGATGGCCAAGCCTATCGTGTCCACCGAAGCGGTATTCCCCGCGGCAGAGTCCAGTCCCCAACTGGAGGGGCCAGTGGTGGTGTCCGAGGGTCGGGACGACGTGGCCACCAGCCAGCAAGACGTGGACGATTTGCTGGCCAGCCTCGGTTTTTGACGGCGCCAGCCGCAGAGGTGCCATCCGCAGATGTGGCCTGCAAAGCAGGGCTTCTTCGCGCTTTAGAAATCCGCCCCTGACCAGACAATGCAGCGAACACCTTTGTTTGCTGCCCCATGTCCGACTCCAGCCAAGACAAGAACTTACCAGCCACCGAACGACGGCTTGACCAGGCCAAGAAAGATGGCCAGATGGCGCGTTCGCGCGACCTGGCCAATCTGTCGGTGTTGGGTGGGGGGGCTGCGATGCTGATTGCCTTTTGGCCAGCTGCGATGGGCTACTTGCGCGATTCCATGCGCTACCAATTGCGCTTTGACCATGAGTTGCTGCAAAAAGGCGATCTGTTGCAGGTCCAATTGGCTTCGTCAGTTGGGTCTGCCCTGGTGGTGTACCTGCCGCTGGGGTTGGCGGTGTTGCTGGCCACGGTGATGGCCAGTATTGCGGTGGGCGGGTGGTCGGTCAGTCTCAAGCCGCTGGTCCCCGATTTGAACAAAATCAGCCCACTCACGGGTTTCTCTCGCATTTTTTCCAAGCAACAGTTCTTTGAGGTGCTCAAGCTGGTGGCACTGACGTCGGTGATCGTGACTGTGGCCTGGGTTTTTATCTCTACCCATCTGGTGGAGTTCTCCACCTTGCTGTTGCGCCCTCTGGATTCGGCCTTGTCGCAGCTGGGCAGCTGGCTGGTGATGGGCACGGGTGCGCTCTTGGTGGTGGTCGCTGTGGTGGCGGGTGCGGATGTGCCTTTGTCCATCATGCTGCACAAGCACCGCTTGCGGATGTCCCATCAGGAGGTCAAGCAGGAGCACAAGGAGACCGAGGGCAACCCGCAACTCAAAGGTCGCATGCGGGCACTGCAGCGTGAAGTGGCGCAGCGCAACAGCGTCGCAGCGGTGCCCCAGGCGGACCTGGTGGTGATGAACCCCACCCACTATGCGGTGGCCATTCGCTACGACGAGGCCACCATGGCAGCCCCACGGGTCATTGCCAAAGGGGCAGACCTGGTAGCCATGCGAATTCGCGACGTAGCCAAAGGCTGCAGCGTGCCGGTGCTGCAGTCGCCCATGCTGGCGCGCGCGCTGTACGCACACGCCGAGATTGGCAGCGAGATCCCACCCGGCCTTTACAACGCGGTGGCCCAGGTGCTGGCCTATGTGTACCAGATGAAAGCGGCTCTGCGGGGCCAAGGGCCCATGCCTCAGAGCCAGCCCGTGCCCGAGGTGCCCCCCGAGCTGGATCCGCACCATGTGCGTGAACGTGCAGCCGCCCAGGAGAAAACCGCATGAACTACGCTTCCATGACGCCCTCGCAGTGGCTCAAGGGTGGGGCTGGCATTCTCAGTGGGTTGACCGCGCCTGTGCTGGTGGTGGCGGTGTTGGCACTTATGGTGCTGCCCATGCCGCCCTGGATGTTGGACATCTTTTTTTCGCTCAACATTGCGCTGGCGGTGGTGGTGATGATGGTGGCGGCCTACATGCGCCGCCCTCTGGACTTTTCGGTGTTCCCGACAGTGCTGCTGCTGACAACCCTGTTGCGCCTGTCGCTCAACGTGGCTTCGACCCGGGTGGTGCTGATGGATGGTCACACCGGGCCAGGTGCGGCGGGTGCGGTGATCGAGGCGTTTGGCCACTTTCTGATCGGGGGCAACTTTGCCGTGGGTCTGATCGTGTTTTTGATCCTGGTGGTGATCAACTTCATTGTGGTTACCAAGGGTTCCGAGCGGATCGCCGAGGTGTCTGCCCGCTTCACCCTGGACGCAATGCCGGGCAAGCAAATGGCCATCGACGCAGACCTCAATGCCGGATTGATCGATGAAAAAGAAGCCAAGCGCCGCCGCGTGGAAGTCAGTGATGAAGCGGGCTTTTTTGGCTCCATGGACGGTGCGGCCAAGTTCGTGCGGGGCGATGCAATTGCAGGCATTCTGATTCTGATCATCAATATCGTAGGTGGATTGGCCGTGGGCATGATCCAGCACGGACTGGGTGCCAACGAAGCAGCCAACTCCTACATCCTGCTTGCGGTCGGTGATGCACTGGTGGCCCAGATTCCGGGGCTGCTGATTTCTGTGGCCGCGGCCATGGTGGTGTCCCGGGTGGGCAAAGACCAGGACATGGGCCGCCAGATTGGCGAGCAGATTTTCAGCTCGCCCCGGGTACTGGGCATCACCGCGGGGGTCATGACGCTGCTGGGGGTAATCCCAGGCATGCCTCATTGGGTGTTCCTGTCGTTTGGAGCTGTGCTGGCCGCCTTGGCCTGGTGGTTGGCCTACCTGGCTGCCAAACCCAAGCCCGTGGTGGAGGATGCCCCCCCCGAAGGTGCAGCCAACGATGGCGAGGCCTCGTGGGACGACATGCAGCCCGTCGATCTGCTGGGCCTGGAGCTGGGCTACCGGCTGATTGCTCTGGTGGACAAAAACCGCCAGGGTGACCTGCTCAGCCGCATCAAAGGGGTGCGCAAGAAGTTTGCCCAGGAGGTGGGCTTTTTGCCCCCGGCCGTCCATGTGCGCGACAACCTCGAACTCAAGCCCACTGGCTACCGGATCACCTTGCGCGGCGTCGTGGTGGGCGAGGGAGAGGTATTTCCCAGCATGCACCTGGCCATCAACCCCGGCGGCATCAACACGCCTTTGATCGGCACTCCCACCACCGACCCTGCGTTTGGCCTGCCCGCCAACTGGATCGACGACAGACAAAAAGAGAGCGCACAAATAGCGGGCTTTACCGTGGTTGATTCAGAGACTGTGTTGGCCACACATTTGTCACACTTGATGCAACTTCACGCGGCCAAGCTGTTGAGCCGCACGGAGACCCAGGAGCTGGTCGAGCATGTCGCCAAGCTGGCTCCCAAGCTGATTGAGGAAGTGGTGCCCAAAATGGTGTCGATTGCAACGTTCCAGAAAGTTCTCCAGCTGCTGCTGGACGAGTCGGTGAACATCCGCGACATGCGCACCATCATTGAGACGCTGGCAGAACATGCGGCGGCCGGTGTCACCGATGCCGGCGAGCTGGCCAAGCGTGTGCGGGTGTCCTTGTCTTCTGCCATCGTGCAGCAAATTTATGGTCCAGTGAAAGAGCTGGAGGTCATTGCCATTGATCCTGGCTTGGAGCGTTTGCTGGTGCAGGCACTGGGCGGTGCCAACGGCAATGCGCTCGACCCTGGCGTGGCCGACATGCTCACCCAATCGGCCGCGCAAGTGGCCAACAGCCAGGAAGAAAACGGTGTACCCGCCTGCCTGTTGGTGCCCGATGCCATCCGCAGCGCCATGGCACGCCTGTTGCGCCGCGCCGCGCCACGGTTGCAGGTGCTGGCCCACAGTGAAATTCCCGATACCCATCTGATCCGAATCGGCCCGATTCTTGGAGGAGCCGCATCATGAGCATTCAGCGTTTTCTGGCCCCTACCTCACGTGAAGCCATGGCCAAGGCGCGTGGCGCGTTTGGTGAAAGTGCCGTGATTTTGTCCAGCCGTGCCACTGCCGGTGGCTTCGAGGTGGTGGCCACTGCTGAAGAAAATCTGTCCAATCTTGCGTTGGGCTCGGTGGCCGGATCTGCCAGGCCTGTGTCGGGTGCGCCAGAGCCCCGCGACGCCCGCCGTGCACAGGCGGCGGCGGCCCCGCCACCGCGCCCGACGCCCCGCAGCAATACGGTTGAGAGCGACACGGAAACCATGGCCATGAGCACTCTGTCGTTCCAGGACTACGTGCGCGAACGCATGCTCAAACGACGCAAAGAGGCGCTGGATGCACAAGCCGCTGCGGCAGCCCCTGCGGCACCGGTGCCAACCCGTTCTTTGGCAGGAGGAGCATCCCGCACCGTGGCCCACCCGGGGCTGATGGGCGTGCCCAGCGTGCCACCAGCACCCCGCGAGCGCCTTGCAGTGGCCGGGGAACAGCCCTTCTCGCGCCATGTGGTCAACGACCTGACACCGTCCCATGCGCCCCGGCCTGTGGTGGCTCAGCCAGCCACCGCTGCGCCCCCCCCCATCGTGACCCGCGAGCGCGAGCAGTCCGACTGGAACGCTTCCATGCTCAAGACCCCAGCGCCTGAGGCAGCGGCGCCCATGGTCCAGCCCACGGCCAACATCGCCAGCGAGTTGAGCGCCATCAAGGACATGATCGAGGACCGCTTCAACATGCTGGCTTGGTTGGGCACGTCCCGCCAAAACCCCCTGCAGTCCAACCTGATGCTCAAACTCATCCGCTCGGGCTATTCGCCCGCACTGGTGCGCAGTGTGTTGGAGCGCCTGCCCGCCGACGGCGGTCCCGCTGAGGCGGTGCGGTGGGTCATGGACGTGCTGGCGCGCAACCTGCGCGCGTCTCAGCCTGGGGTGGGCATCTGCGACGAAGGTGGTGTGGTGTCGCTCATCGGGGCCACCGGGGTGGGTAAAACCACCACCGCCGCCAAACTCGCTGCCCAGTGCGTCAAGACTTACGGCGCCAACAGCGTGGGCCTCATTACCCTGGACACCTACCGGGTGGCCGGCTACGAACAACTGCGCGCCTATGGGCGGATGATGGGTGTCGTTGCCCACCTGGCGCATGACCGCGCAGCCCTCAAGGACATGCTCAACCTGTTGTCGGGCAAGCGCCTGGTGGTGATCGACACCGCAGGCCTGGGCCAGAAAGATCCGCGCATCCAGGAAATGCTGGATGTGCTCGATATGCCTGGCATCAAGAAGGCCCTGGTGCTCAACGCCAGCAGCCAGGGCGACACACTCGATGACGTGCTGGGCACCTTCAAGACCAAGGCCCTGCATGGGGTGGTGCTGTCCAAGGTGGACGAAGCCGTCAAGCTTGGACCCGCGCTGGACGCCTTGATCCGCCACCAGGTGGTGCTGCGCGGTGTGGCCAATGGCCAGCGTGTCCCCGAAGACTGGCAAAACCCCGATGCAGCCCAACTGGTGCGCACCTCCATGGGCAGCGCAGGCAAGTCGGCCTACGACCCCGCACCGTCGGAGCTGGGTTTCTTCTTTGCGCAACCCGCACAAGCCGGCATGGCGATGGGAGCCATCCGTGTTTGACCCGTTGTTTGATCAGGCCGCTGGCCTGCGCGGTGTGGGTTTGCCCAGCGGTGTGCGGCTGGTGCCTGTATCGCTGACCCGCGATGCCGCTGTGGCCTACGAGGCCTGCTGGGTGCTGGCCAATGCCCTCAGTGCCCACGGGTATGCGGTGGTGGTGCTCGACGCCACCGCACGCGAGCGTGCGCACGCCCCCGGACTGTCGCAATGGCTTCAGACCGGAGACCGGGTGGCCATTCCGCAAACGCGCCAGGGCGGGCAGTCCCTGGCCGCAACGGCCCAAGCGCCGGTGTCCTGGCCCACGGTGCCGAGCCAGTCGGGGCTGAACAGCCTGCTGCACCAGGCCGCCGAGCAGGGGGTCGGCGCAGCGCTGACCCGTTTGGCAGGGGTGTTTGCACTGGGGACTGTGGTGCTGGTGATGGCCCCCAAGGAGTGGCTCAGTGTGCTGTTTGAAGAAACCGGCGCCCAGCCCCTGGTTCCTTTGGTGCTGCACCCGGCCGGCGTGGTGGATGCCTACAGCGCCGCCAAGGTGTTGAGCCAGGCGGCGGCGCTCAGCCCGGTGCTGGTGCCAGTGGCGCACATGCCCTTTGGCGAGGTGGAGCAGCGCAGCCTGTCGGCCCTGCTGGAAACCTGCCGCAAACACCTGGGTGGTGTCCCTGAGTGCTGGCCTCTCGATGACACTGTGGATGCGGCATCCACCGGTTCAGCAGGTTCCTGGGTGCTTAGAATCATCGGCAGTGCCCTGGTGGTTGCAGACGACGCGGCGTCAGCTTCCGGCTGGTCCATCTCCACTCCCCATGAGGCACTTGTTCCACAGCTCTGGAGTTGCTGATGTACACCGCCAAAGGGACGCTCAACCGGGATGCCCAAATTCGCCAGTACAGCCCGTTGGTCAAAAAATTGGCCCATCACATGATGGCCAAGTTGCCAGCGAGCGTCGAGGTGGACGACCTGATCCAGGTCGGCATGATCGGTTTGACCGAGGCTTTGGCGCGTTTTGAACCATCGCAGGGTGTCCAGTTTGAGACCTTTGCCAGCCAGCGCATCCGAGGCGCCATGATCGATGAACTGCGCGGGGGCGACTGGATGTCGCGCGGCTCGCGCAAAAGCCAGAAAGAAATCGAGCACGCTGTGCACACGCTGGAGCAGCGTCTGCAGCGGGCTCCCTTGGAATCCGAAATAGCGGCCGAATTGGACATGACCTTGCCCGACTACCAAAACCTGCTCGCCCGCGTTCGCGGCACACAACTCGTGTACCTGGAGGACTTTTCAGGGCCGGGCGGCGACGAAAGCGGCGACTACCTCGACCGCCATGTGGTGCAGGTGGATGCGGATCCGGCGCAGATTCTGGGCAACTCCCGCATGCGCACTGCGCTGGTGGAGGCCATCAACCACCTCCCCGAGCGCGAGCAGTACGTCATGAGCATGTACTACGAGCACGACATGAACCTCAAGGAAATTGCGGCGGTGCTTGGTGTCACCGAGTCTCGGGTGTGCCAGCTGCACAGCCAGTCCATTGCCCGGCTGCGCTCGCGCATGCGAGAGCACTGACAGGTGCACTCCGGCGGCTGCTTGCCAGGGTGCGTCTTGCGGCATCACCAGCGGCTGCGGTGACCGTACAGTGCCGCCACGCCCAAACCCGCTGCCGCCAGCAGCAGGGCCGGAAACCCCAGCGTGGGTGACCACTGCAAGGCCATGCCCCCCAGCGCAGGCGCCAGCAGCCCCCCCAGCGTGTACGACATGACCAACACCGAGGTGCTGTTGACCAGGGCCAGCCCGGTTTCGCGGTCGCCAATGTCGATCATGGCCAGGGTGTAGAGGCAGCCGCCCGCACCACCCCACACAAACACCAGCGGCCAGGCCAGCGCCGGGTGGTGCACCACCCAGGGCACCAGCAGGGTGACACAGAGTGTGCCCACCGCACAGGCCTGCATCAGGGTGCGCCTGGCCTGTGCGATGGAGCCCCAGCGTTGCTGGGGGTGGCGCGCCATGGCATCGGCCAGCATCCCCGCAGGCAGCATCATCAGGCTGCTGCCGAGGCCGCTGGCGGAGACCAGCAGCGCCGCCAGGGCGGGCGTCAGTCCGAGCGCCAGCCCGTACAGAGGCAGCAAAGACGACAAACCGCTTTCAAAAAAGCCACCCACCAGCCCAACCACCATGACCACTGGGTGGGCCCGCAGGGCGTGCCACAAGCCCCAGCGGCCCGCGCGGGGGTTGTCGCTGTCGGGCGGCAGTGGCAGGTGCGGAATCCATAGGCTGGTGATGAACGCCGCCACCATCAGCCCAAGCACCACCCACAAGGCCTGCGGTCCATCGGTGCCCAGCCATGCCAGCAACGCAGGGCCCAGCACAAACGTCAGGCCCACCATGGCCTCGAACAGGCCGACCCAGCGCCCGCGTTGCCCCGGCGGTGCGAACTCGGCCACCGCAGCCTCGGCCAGCACCCATCGAAGGCCACCCGCCATGCCCGCGAGCAGGGTCAGACCCCACCAGATGGCCAGCGAGTCTGTGAGCAGAAACCCCAGGGTGGCCAACACCGGTAGGCCTGCGGCCAGCCACAGGGCCTTGCGCCTGCCCAGTCGCCGCGTCAGGCCCGATACCCATGGCATGACCGCAAAAATGCCCAGCCACCCCACCGCTGCAAACAGACCCGCCACCACGGTGGAGTGACCTTGCGCCTTGAGCAGCAACAGCAGCAAGGGCGACAGCATGAATACCCCCACCAGTTCCAGAAACGTGGACCCGAACACCACCCACAGTCCCCGCCGGGCCAGCACAGGCTGGTTTGGGCTGCGCACCATGTCATTCATGCGCGCGGTGCGCCGCCCGCAACGGGGGCATCAGTTGGTTGAACTGGTTTGATATTCAATAGCTGACTATGCATGTCTATCAAGCGTAAAATCCTGTTTTCATATAAAAATTCTGCGCGTCGGGTCCTATCGCGCCGGGCGGCGGGGGGCAGTGCGATCCGGGATTGTGGCCGTGGTGCTGTGGGTGCGGCGTCCCGTGTCTTGCAATGTCCTTGCGACTATCCGCCTGCTCGAGTCTTCCTATAATGTGGCTTCCGAGGAGCGTTGCAGCTGGCGGGCTTTTGCAAAAAGTCGCGCTTGTGAGGCTCGGAACACCAGCCGCCCGGGCCTCAAGCGCCGGGTGCCTGGCACAGACAACGGCGCTCACCCACGCTTTGGCGGGTGAGCGCTTTTTTTATGCGCGGCTGCCAATCCGTGGTTGTTCTTCAAAACCCTGTTTGGAGCCTTCCATGAACGCACGCACCGATGCCCTGAAAACCCCCGCCGTCAACACCGACTGCGCCATTGCCGATATTGGCCTGGCCAGCTGGGGCCGCAAAGAATTGCGCATTGCCGAAACCGAAATGCCCGGCCTGATGGCCATCCGCGAAGAGTTCGCCAAGGCCCAGCCCCTCAAAGGCGCCCGCATCACTGGCAGCTTGCACATGACCATTCAGACCGGCGTGCTCATTGAGACGCTGCAAGCCCTGGGTGCCCAGGTGCGCTGGGCCAGCTGCAACATCTTTTCCACGCAAGACCACGCTGCCGCAGCCATTGCAGCCAGCGGCACACCCGTGTTTGCCATCAAGGGCGAAACCCTGACCGACTACTGGGACTACACCCACCGTATCTTTGACTTCGGCGCAGCAGGCACCGAAGGCGAAGGTCCCAACATGATCCTGGACGACGGCGGCGACGCCACCATGCTCATGCACCTGGGCCAACGTGCCGCCAAAGACATTTCGGTGCTGGACAACCCCGGTAGCGAAGAAGAAACCATTCTGTTTGCTGCCATCAAGGCCAAGCTGGCGGTGGACCCCAGCTGGTACGAGCGCAAGAGCGCCCAGGTCATTGGCGTGACCGAAGAGACCACCACCGGTGTGCACCGCCTGAATGAAATGAGCGCCAAAGGCACGCTGCTGTACCGCGCCATCAACGTCAACGACAGCGTCACCAAGAGCAAGTTCGACAACCTGTATGGTTGCCGTGAGAGCCTGGTCGATGCCATCAAACGCGCCACCGATGTGATGATTGCCGGCAAAGTGGCGGTCGTGGCTGGTTATGGCGACGTGGGCAAGGGCAGTGCCCAGGCCCTGCGTGCACTGAGCGCGCAAGTGTGGGTCACTGAAATCGACCCCATCAACGCCTTGCAGGCGGCCATGGAGGGCTACAAAGTGGTCACCATGGAATACGCCGCCGACAAGGCCGACATTTTTGTGACCGCCACTGGCAACAAAAACGTCATTCGCCGCGCCCATATGGACGCCATGAAAGACCAGGCCATCGTCTGCAACATCGGCCACTTTGACAACGAGATTGACGTGGCCTCGCTGGAGAGCAACTGCACCTGGGAAGAAATCAAGCCCCAGGTGGACCATGTCATCTTCCCCGACGGCAAACGCATCATCCTGCTGGCCAAGGGCCGCCTGGTGAACCTGGGCTGCGGCACCGGCCACCCCAGCTTCGTGATGAGCAGCAGCTTTGCCAACCAGACCATCGCCCAGATCGAGCTGTTCACTCGGCCCGAGGCCTACCAGCCCGGCAAGGTGTACGTGCTGCCCAAGCACCTGGACGAAAAGGTAGCCCGCTTGCACCTGAAAAAGGTCGGTGCCATGCTCTCCGAGCTGAGCGACGAGCAGGCCGCCTACATTGGCGTGAGCAAGTCTGGCCCCTACAAGCCAGACACCTACCGCTACTGATCGCCTGATCCGCACTGCTTGCCATGCGCATTGACCAACTGCTGGTGCAGCTTGGCCACGCCACCAGCCGCTCCCAGGCCCAGCGTCTGGTGGCAGCTGGCGTCTCGTGGCGCCTGCCCGTGCCTGCCGGCAACCCATGGCGGGCCGTACGCAAATGCGGCGACGACGTGCCCGAGGGCGCAGAGCTCCACCTGGCCGATGACCGCGAGAGCCGCTACGTGTCGCGCGGTGGCCTGAAGCTGGAGGGCGCCCTTGCCGCCACTGGCGTGGCCGTTCGGGGCAAGCGCTGCCTGGACGTGGGGCAAAGCACCGGTGGCTTCACCGACTGCCTGCTGCGCGCGGGCGCCATCCAAGTGGTGGGTGTGGACGTGGGCCACGGCCAGTTGCACCCCACGCTGCGGGCCGACAGCCGGGTCGTTGCCCTGGAAGGCATCAATGCGCGCGCACTGACTGCGGCTGATTTGGTAGCTGACAATGCTTGTGAATCAAGCGCTGACAGTCAAAAAAGCTTGAAATTTTCCCTGGTGGTGGGGGACTTGTCCTTCATCAGCCTGACCCTGGTGCTGCCAGTGCTCGTGCCCTTGCTGGCGCCTGGGGGTGATGTGCTGATGCTGGTCAAGCCACAATTCGAGTTGCAGCCAGCCGACATTGGCAAGGGCGGCCTGGTGCGCGACCCGGCCAGCGCCTACCCCCGGGTGGAGCGCCGTCTGCGCGAGGCCTGTGCCGCGCTGGGCCTGCAGGTTCTGGCCTGGCTGGACAGCCCGATTGCCGGGGGCGACGGCAACCGCGAATTTTTCATCCATGCCCGGGTTGCAGTGGGCGAGGGCGGTGCGTGAGCTCACTGCTGACCCACTGCTGTTTTTCAGATTCGACCGGTTTATTCGCAAGGCGCGACCATGACATTCCCGCTCAGTTTTGAATTCTTTCCTCCCAAAACTCCCGAAGGTGCGGACAAGCTGCGCACCGTGCGCCAGGCGCTGTACGCCAAGGCGCCGGAGTTTTGCTCGGTGACCTTCGGTGCCGGAGGCTCCACCCAGGACGGCACCTTTGCGACCGTGGGCGACATTCTGGCCGAGGGCCACAGTGCCGCCAGCCATTTCTCGTGCGTGGGTGCCACCCGGTCTCGCGTGCGCGAGCAGCTGGCCACCTTGCAGGCCATGGGGGTCAACCGCCTGGTTGCCCTGCGTGGCGACCTGCCCAGTGGCTATGGTGCGGGGGGCGAGTTCACCTACGCCAGCGACCTGGTGGCCTTTATCAGGGCCGAAACCGGCGACCACTTCCATATCGAAGTGGCAGCCTACCCCGAGGTACACCCCCAGGCCCGCAGCGCCGAGGCCGATCTTCAGGCCTACGCCACCAAGGTCAAGGCGGGGGCCAACAGCGCCATCACTCAGTACTTCTACAACAGCGACGCCTACTTCCGCTTCGTGGAAGACGCGCACCGCTTGGGGGCCACCGTCCCGGTGGTGCCCGGCATCATGCCCATCACCAATTCCAGCCAGCTGCTGCGTTTTTCCGATGCCTGTGGCGCCGAGGTGCCGCGCTGGATTCGGCTGCGGCTGCAGGGCTACGGCGATGACTCCGCCTCCATCAAGGCGTTTGGTTTGGAGGTGGTGACCGATTTGTGCGAGCAACTACGCGCTGGCGGTGCGCCAGGGCTGCACTTCTACAGCATGAACCAGAGCGTACCCACTCTGGCCGTGTTGGGCCAGCTGGGGCTGTGATTCGCCCGGGCTGGCTGGTTGCAGCGGCTTGGGTTTGCCTGCCACTGCATACCGCCGCCTCGACGGGGGCAATAGATTTCGTGGGTTCTGCGGGTGCTGGCGGTGACCCGTTTGCAGTACAAAGGACCACGCCAGTGGCAGTTGCGCCACAACCGGATGATCCCATCGTTGAATCTGTTGCTCAGCCGACCACCGATATCAATACCGGCCGCGGCTTAAAGCCGCAGGGCATCCAGACAGCGCACTGGCCCGATGACCTGGCCATGCCACCCGACCGCCCTGACCCGCTGGGTCTGCGTGCCAGCCCCGATGTGTTGCCAGGTCTGTCATCGGGGTTGGCATCCTGGTATGCCGATCGTTTTCATGGCCGCCGCACAGCCAGCGGGGAGCCGTACTCCCGCTACGAAATGACGGCCGCGCACCGCCACCTACCGCTGGGCACGTTGTTGCATGTCAGCAACCCTGAAACAGGCGTGGGCGTGGTGCTGCGCGTGAATGACCGGGGGCCATTCCACGGCAACCGCGTCATTGATGTCAGCCGTGCAGCGGCCAACGCGCTGGGGCTGGTGCAGGTGGGCGTAGGGCACGTGGACATTCGCTTGCCTTCGTCGGAAGAGGCCTCGGAGTTTGCCCGGCGGCTGGCTGAAGCGGCCAGGCGCCCCGTGGCGCAACCAGCTCCCCGGCGGGCGGCTTTGCCGCGCAAGCCGTCGGCTCGCGAATCTGCCCGATCGGCTGTCCGACAACCAAAGCAGTAAAGTCGCAGCAGATAACTTTTCAACCCGCCATCCGCCCCTGAACAGGGGTGCCAACTATCTGGAGTCTTCCTGCCATGCAACTCGAAACCATTGCCGTTCACGGTGGCTACACCCCCGACCCCACCACCAAGTCGGCTGCCGTGCCGCTGTACCAGACGGTGGCCTATGCGTTCGACAGCGCCCAGCACGGGGCTGACCTGTTCGACCTGAAGGTGGCGGGCAACATCTACAGCCGCATCATGAACCCCACCAACGACGTGCTGGAAAAGCGCGTCGCCGCGATGGAGGGCGGCATTGCCGCGCTGGCGATGGCCTCGGGCATGGCGGCCATCACCGCCGCCATCCAGACCATTGCCGAGGCGGGCGACAACATCGTGTCGGCCAGCACGCTGTACGGCGGCACCTACAACCTGTTTGCCCACACCTTCCCGCAGCAGGGTATTGAGGTGCGCTTTGCCGACCCGCGCGACCCCGCCAGCTTTGCCGCGCTGATGGACGAGCGCACCAAGGCCGTGTTCTGCGAGTCGGTGGGCAACCCGCTGGGCAACGTGACCGACATCGCCGCGCTGGCCGCCGTGGCCCATGCCCACGGCGTGCCGCTGATCGTGGACAACACCGTGCCCAGCCCCTACCTGTTTCGCCCCATTGAGCACGGTGCCGACATCGTGGTGCATGCCCTCACCAAGTACATGAACGGCCACGGCAACAGCATCGGCGGCATCATTGTTGATAGCGGTAAGTTCCCGTGGGCCGAGCACAAGGCCCGCTTCAAGCGCCTGAACGAGCCCGACGTGAGCTACCACGGCGTGGTGTACACCGAGGCCCTGGGGGCCGCTGCCTACATTGGCCGCGCCCGCGTGGTGCCGCTGCGCAACATGGGTGCAGCCCTGTCTCCGTTCAATGCCTGGCTGACGCTGCAAGGCATTGAAACCCTGCCGCTGCGCATGGACCGCATCTGCGCCAACACCCTGGCCCTGGCCCAGCGACTGCAAGGCCACGACAAGGTGGAATGGGTGCGCTACGCCGGTCTGCCCGACCACCCCGACCATGCCGTGGCCCAGCGCCAGATGGGTGGCCGCGCTTCCGGCATCCTGTCGTTCGGCCTCAAAACCACCGATGCCGACCCCCGCGCCGCCGGTGCCCGCTTCCTGGACGCGCTGCAACTGTTCACCCGCCTGGTCAACATTGGCGATGCCAAGTCACTGGCCACGCACCCAGCATCCACGACCCACCGCCAGCTCAACCCTGCCGAGCTGGCCAAGGCCGGTGTGAGCGAGAACATGGTGCGCCTGTCCATCGGCATCGAGCATATTGACGACCTCATGGCAGACCTGGAGCAAGCGCTGGCAGCGGTGTAAACCGTGCAATCGGCATCCACCGGGGCGCCGTCCACGGTGGTTGTCCCCAGTGACTGTCGCGCCAGCGGGTTTTGCAGCTTGCGTGACAGCGCGGTTTGCCAAGGGCGGTCAACATCCGCCCTTGTTCGTTGTTGGAGTCTGCCCTCATGCCCCTGTTGTTTGACCCTTTGCAAGCCGGTGCCCTGCACCTGAAGAACCGCATCGTCATGGCTCCGCTCACGCGCAACCGTGCACCGGGTGCCGTGCCGCAGGCCATCACCGCTACCTACTACGCCCAGCGGGCCAGTGCGGGCTTGCTCATCACCGAGGCCACCGCCATCAGCCACCAGGCCCAGGGCTATGCCGATGTGCCAGGTCTGTACTCGCCCGAGCAGGTGAGCGCGTGGCGTGCCGTGACAGACGCGGTCCATGCCGCTGGTGGCTGCATCGTCACCCAACTGTGGCATGTGGGCCGGGTGTCGCACACCTCGCTGCAGCCCGGCGCAGGCGCGCCCGTGGCCCCTTCTGCCATCGCGGCCAGAACCAAAACCGTGCTGCTGGACAACGGCGTGCCTCGGTTTGAAGACACCTCGGTGCCCCGTGCATTGGGGCTGGATGAGTTGCCCGGCATCGTGGCCGACTACCGCCGTGCCGCCCGTGCCGCCCTGGATGCGGGCTTTGACGGGGTTGAAGTCCACGCCGCCAACGGCTACTTGCTGGACCAGTTCCTGAAAACTGGTGCCAACCAGCGCACCGATGCTTACGGTGGGTCTATAGCCAACCGCGCCCGCTTGCTGCTGGAGGTAGTGCAGGCCGTGACCGATGAGGTGGGTGGCGCGCGCACCGGCATTCGCCTGTCGCCTGTCACGCCCGCCAACGACATATCCGATACCGACCCCCAACCGCTGTTCGAGCATGTGCTGCGCCAGTTGGCGCCGCTGGGGCTGGCTTATGTGCACGTCATCGAAGGCTCCACCGGTGGCCCCCGCGAGCTGCCCGAGCGTCCGTTTGACTATGCCGCTGCCCGCACCGCCTACCGCGCCGCAGGCGGGCAGGGCGCGTGGATGGTCAACAACGGCTACACCCGCGAGCTGGCCGATGCCGCGCTGGCCCATGGGGCCGACCTGGTCGCCTTTGGCCGCCCGTTCATTGCCAACCCCGATCTCGTGGCACGCCTGCGCCAGAACGGACCGCTCAACGAGGGGGACCGTCGCACCTGGTACGGCGGTGGCGAAGCGGGCTACACCGACTACCCCGAACTCACGCCAGAGCAGGCGGCGCTGCCCATCGGTTCGGTACATGCCGGGGGCAAGGCGTGAGTACCACCCATGTGTTGCCCGTGGTCCAGGGGTCTGTGGCCGAGGTCATCGTGCGCGGCGAGGGCATGCAGATCACCTCGCACATCGTCACCACGCCACCCCGCGATGCCGCCAGCGTGGTTCTGCTGCGGGACGGACATGACGGGCTGGAAGTGTTTCTCATGAAGCGGGCCGCCCAGTCCGACGTGCTGGGCGGGGCCTACGTGTTCCCCGGTGGCAAGGTGGACCAGGCCGACGAACAGGCCGAGTTGGCTCAGGCCCTGGCCACCGAGGCCGCCCACCGCGACCTGCTGGCCCACTTGGCCGAGCCCGGCCTCAGCCCGCAGGCCGCCGCCAGCCTGTTTGTGGCGGCGGTGCGCGAGGCCCGCGAGGAATGCGGCGTGGCCCTGGCCGCCACCGACCTGCTGCCCTGGGTGCGCTGGATCACGCCGCGCCAGGCTTCGCTGATGAACAAACGGTTTGACACCCGGTTTTTCCTGGCCGCCATGCCTGAGGGCCAGGCAGCCCTGCACGATGACCACGAAACCACTGCCAGCGAGTGGATGACTCCGCGCAGCGCCTTGCAGCGCTACTGGGCCCGCGAGTTCGACATGGCGCCGCCGCAGATCATGAGCCTGGTGCACCTGCACGCGCATTGCACCGTGGCCGATGCGCTGGCCGAGGCCCGCACCCGCTTCCCGCCCACGGTGGCCCCTGAGCCGTTCGACCACGAGGGCATGCGGGTCATCTGCTATCCGGGCGACGAACGCCATTCCCATCCCACCCCGGTGCTGCCCGGCCCCACCCGCCTGATGTTCAGAAACCGCCGCTTCGAGCCCGCCTCGGGCACGCTGGAGGAGTTGCTCGGCCGGAGGTGAGCGCAGTGCCGCGCGCAGGTGTCCTGCCCGGCGAGGTTCAGCTGTGGCGGTGCCGGTGCGCCAGGCGCCACCAACGCCAGGTCAGCAGCACGGCTGCGGCGCTCAGGCCAGTCAGCAGGCCTAGCCACACACCCGTACCGCCCCAGTCCAGCCCGAAGGCAAACAGTGCGCTCAGCGGAATGCCAAAGCCCCAGTAGCCCAGTGCGGCAAACCACATCGGCACCCGTGTGTCGTGCAGACCGCGCAGCATGCCAGCGGCCACCGCCTGGGCACCGTCCACCACCTGGAACAGGGCCGCAAGCGCCAGAAAATGCACCGCCAGCGCCACCACGGGGGCGTTGCCTGGCAGGTCCGTGTCCATGAACACCCGCACCAGCGTCAGCGGGGTCGTCAGCATCACCACGGCCATGACGGCCATGAAGCCCACGCCCAGCACAAACGCACTCCAGCCCGCCCTGGCCACGTCCGCATACCGACCCGCACCATGGGCCATAGCCACGCGAATGGTGGCCACCTGACCAAAACTCAGGGGCACCATGAAGCTGATGGACGCGATCTGTATGGCCACCGCGTGGGCCGCCAGCTCGTGGGGGCCGATGCGCCCCATCATCATCACGGCTGCGTAAAAAATGCTGGTTTCAAAGGCAAAGGTCAACCCGATGGGCAGCCCCAATTTGACCATCGCCTTCAGGCGGGTGGGCTCCACCTGCCAGTCTGTGCGCAACAGGTGGTAGGGGCGCAGCACGGGGTGCCAGCGCACCACAGCGGCCAGTCCGCCGCACATGAACAGGCTGCACAGCGTGGTGGCCAGTCCGGCTCCCGCCAGGCCCATCGCAGGTAGCCCACCGCGACCGAACATCAGCGCCCAGGCCAGAACCGCATTCACCGCAATGGCCAGCAGCGCCACCAGCAGCGTCCAGCGCTGTAGCCCAGTGGCGGCCAGCAGCGAGCGCAGCACCAGAAAGCCCAGGTAGGGCAGTAAGGCCCACTGGAGCGTTCGCATGAATTCGGCCGCCATGGCAGACGCCTCGGCCGATTGGCCCATGGCCCGCAAAATGGCTTCGGTGTGCCACAGCAGCGCCCAAACCGGTAAGCACACCCACAGCGCTAGCCAGAGCCCCTGATGCATCAGAAGGCGAACCTCCCGCAGGGGGCGTTTGCGCCGCCCCAGCGCGGTGGAGACCAGGGGCAAGGTGGCAGACACCACGCCCATGCAAAAAATCATCAGCCCGTGGTAGAGCGCCGTGGCCAAAGCGCCGGCGGCCAGTGCCGCCGGGCCCAGCCTGCCCATCAGCGCCACGTCGGTGGCCGACAGCGCCGCCTGGGCCAGGTTGGCCAGCACCATGGGCGCACCCAGCACCAGCGAGGCGCGCAGCTCGGCGGGCCAGTGTGGTGCTTTGGTTGGGGTTGAGTTATCAGTAAAAAATGCCATTAGCGCTTTATTTGTAAGCACTTATAGCTATTGTTTTACTTTCCTTGTTCGAGCACGAACCCTGCGTGCTCGTCCTTGCCCATGGCTTTGACGAGGTGCGGCAGCGATTCCTTCAGGATGGGCGCCAGCACAAATGGCGGGTTGACCATGAACACCCCGCTGCCCGACAACCCCACCGGCACGCCCCTGGCGTTGCTCTGGCCCGACTGAACTCTCAGGCTGGTGTACAGCCAGGGTTTGCCTGCCCGCGACGCGGCGTTTTTGAGTTTGCGCGGCAGGTCATGCGCTTCGGGCCTGGCCACGATCGGGTGCCAGATCAGCACACTGCCCGTGGCGAAGCGGATGAGCGCATCCGTCAGCATGTCCACCACTTTGCCGTAATCGCTTTTGATTTCGTAGCTCGGGTCGCACACCACCAGACCCCGGCGGGTAGGTGGCGGCAGCAGCGCGCGAACGCCGCTGAAGCCATCGGCCACCCGCAGCGTCATGAGGCGCCGGGTGTCACGCTGCGCCACCAGGCCGCGCAACAGGCGCTGGTCGGTGGGGTGAACCTCGAACACATGCGCCCGGTCCTGCAGACGCAGCAGCCGCTCGGTGATGAGCGGCGAGCCCGGGTAGTTGCGCAACGCCTGCGGTCCGTGGGTGGAGCTGCCTTTGGCTGGTGGGTTGAACTCCCGCAGCACGGCCAGGTAGTCGTCCACCAAGCTGCCCATGCCCGTCTGCCCCTTTGGCAGGTGCGGGCCCCCCAGTACGCTGAAAATGCCCGACTCGGCTTCGCCGCTGGTGCGGGCCTGGTCGCCATCGAGCCGGTACCAGCCCGCACCCGCGTGGGTGTCCACCACGGTGAACCCCGTCTCCTTTTGGGCCATGTAGCGAAGGGTGGCCACCAGGATGGCGTGTTTGAGCACGTCGGCATGGTTGCCCGCGTGAAAGGCGTGTCGGTAACTGAACATCCCGCGATGGTACCCGCGCGCCACAGCGACCATTGGCGTGTGTCTACCCTCCAGGGGTTGAAAAGTGTCCGGACTTGCCGTGGGCTTTGTATAATCTCGGGTTTTGCGGCGCTTCCAGAACCCCGCAGCAATCAGGTCCAGTCGGCATGCCGGGTGGACGAACCCACCTAAGAGGTTTCCAGCAGAGAAACACCGACCGTGGAAAAGGGTTCTTTTTCTCACTCGAACTTTCACCCATGAAAACTTTCAGCGCCAAACCCGCTGACGTGGTGCACGAGTGGTTTGTTGTTGACGCCACCGATTTGGTGCTCGGCCGGGTAGCCAGCGAAGTTGCCCTCCGTCTGCGCGGTAAACACAAAGCCATTTACACGCCTCACGTCGATACCGGCGATTACATCGTCGTCATCAACGCCGCCAAGCTCCGCGTCACAGGCACCAAAGCCCTCGACAAGGTGTACTACCGCCACTCCGGTTTCCCCGGTGGCATCTACGGCACCAACTTCCGCGACATGCAAGCCAAACACCCTGGCCGTGCCCTGGAAAAAGCCGTCAAAGGCATGCTGCCCAAGGGTCCCCTGGGCTACGCCATGATCAAGAAGCTCAAGGTTTACGGTGGTGCAGAGCATCCCCACACCGCGCAGCAGCCCAAAGTTCTGGCCCTGACAGGAGCAGTCTGATGATTGGTGAATGGAACAATGGCACCGGCCGTCGCAAATCCAGCGTCGCCCGCGTGTTTCTGAAAAAAGGCTCCGGCAAAATCACCGTGAATGGCAAAGACATTCAGGCGTACTTTGGCCGTGAAACCTCCATCATGATCTGCCGTCAACCCCTGTTCCTGACCAACCATGTCGAAACCTTCGACATCCAGGTCAATGTGCACGGTGGCGGTGAATCCGGTCAGGCAGGCGCAGTGCGCCACGGCATCACCCGCGCCCTGATCGACTATGACACCACGCTGAAGCCCGCGCTGTCGCAAGCCGGTTTCGTCACCCGTGACGCCCGCGAAGTCGAACGTAAAAAAGTCGGTCTGCGTTCTGCACGTCGCCGCAAGCAGTTCAGCAAGCGCTAAGCCGTTCTTTCTGTCTGCCAAAAACCGCCCACGGGTTATGCTCGGGGCGGTTTTTTTATGGCTGTGTGCGTGGGCAAACGTCCATGTGGCGGCTGGAAAGGTGCTTGAATGCGTTGGAAGTTGTGGCGGCGTCGGCTGACCATCAGTGCGCCCCGAATGGCCATTCGCAGTGCCATCCCGTGGCCCCTGCGTTGGTTGCTGGGGGCGGTGGTGCTTGGGCTGTCTGCCGCTGTGGCGCTGTGGACTTTCGAAAAAGGGCGTGAGTTTGCTGGTCTGGACCGCGGCCGCGTGCAGTCCCTGGACCGGTTGCAGGAGCGGGTGCTCACACTGACCAACGACCTGGAGCGCGCACAGTCGGTGGCCAACACCGCCGAGACGCTGCTGACAGCCGAGCGGCGTGCGCAAGAGATGCTGGCCGCCCAACTGCAGCAACTGCAGGAGGACAACCGCGATTTGCGCCGCGAGCTCGGGTTTTACGAGCAACTGATTCCCACCTCGGGCGCGGGAGGCCTCAGCGTTCGGGGCTTGCGAGCTCAAAAGACTGAGTCCGGTGGCCTGAGCTGGCAGGTGCTGCTGGTGCAGTCCACCCGCAATGCGCCGGAGTTCAAGGGGCAGCTCAAGGTCACCTACAGCGGGGAGCGTGGCGGGCAGCCCTGGGAGTTCACAGAGCCTGCGGGCAAGCACCCGGTGGTCATGCGACAGTCCTTGCGGTTGGAGGGCCGGGCGGCTGCAATAGCGGGTGTCTCGGTCCATCGGCTCACCGTGCGCCTCATGCAAGGCGACAATGTGGTGTTGACGCAGGCCACCAAAGTGGCCCCTTGAGTTCTATCGTTGAGGAGACACCGGTGTTCGGAAGAAAAAAACAACCCCCTATCAAGAGCCTGATCGCCCACGGCACCGTGATTCGCGGCGACATCGAGTTCAGTGAAGGTTTGCGTGTCGACGGCGAGGTAGTCGGCAACCTGCGGGCCTTGCCTGGGGTTGGCAGCATGTTGGTCATCAGCGAGTCGGCGGTGGTGACGGGAGAGGTCAGTGCCGACCACGTGGTGCTCAATGGCACGGTGCGTGGGCCTGTGCGCGCGGCCGAGTTGCTGGAGCTGCAGCCCAAGGCCAAGGTCGAAGGCGATGTCACCTACCAGGCCCTGGAAATGCACCAGGGAGCTGTGATTGCCGGGCAGTTGTCACCCATCGGGGCAGAGGCTGAGGTCATCGCAGAGGCCGTTGTGGCAACAAAGCCCCCACTCAAGCTGGCGGCCAATCGGGGCTGACCGGCAATCCCGACCGCGTTGGTTTAGTATTCCGGTCGTCTGGACTCTGTCCCCTTGCCCACCCGTACCGAATCGAGGTTCCTCATGAGCGCACTCGCCGAATCCATTGCCACCGAAGAAATGCCAATCCCGTTGGTGTTCACCGACAGCGCTGCCGCCAAAGTGGCGGACCTGATCGCCGAAGAAGGCAACCCCGACCTCAAGCTCCGCGTGTTTGTGCAAGGCGGTGGCTGCTCAGGGTTTCAGTACGGTTTCACCTTCGATGAAATCGTGAACGACGACGACACCACTATGACCAAAAACGGTGTATCGCTGCTGATCGACGCCATGAGCTACCAGTACCTGGTGGGCGCAGAGATTGACTACAAAGAAGACCTGCAGGGTTCACAGTTCGTCATCAAAAACCCCAACGCCACCACCACTTGTGGGTGTGGCTCCAGCTTCAGTGCCTGATTCACGCCGGGTATAAGGCCCCCAGAACCCGCGGGCCTTTTGCCCCTGTGACGGCGGTGATGTTGCCTGGTAGGCCCTGGCAGGTGCACATGGCCAGCCAGGCAAAGGCAGCCGCCTCTACTTGCATGGCAGGTATGCCCAGTTCGTCGGTGGTCAGCAATTCCCGGGGTGACAACAGTTGGCGCAGTTCGTTCATCAGCGCCTTGTTGAATACCCCTCCACCACACACCACCACCTGCGCCGCTTGCAGCGGAACCGCGCGCGCAATGCTCCAGGCGGTGAGGGCGCGCAAGGTGGCCTGAACGTCCTGTGGCATAGGCTGAGGGCTGTGCGCGGGGTACGCCGCCTGCAGATGCTGCTGCAGCCACGCCAAGTGGAAATAGTCCCTGCCGGTGCTGCGTGGGCCAATCCAGGCAAAGAACGGGTCTTGCTGCAGGCGGTGCAGCAAAGTTGGTGCAGCCGTGCCGGTGGCACCCCAGGCGCCGCTGTGGTCCAGCGCTTGTCCGGTGTGTCGTTCGCACCACAGGTCCATGAGCACATTGCCTGGGCCGGTGTCAAAGCCGCTGACCTCGCCTCTGGCGTGCAACACCGTTGCGTTGGCCATGCCGCCGATGTTCACGACCACGGTCTCCACGCCGGTACGGCCAAACATGGCGTGGTGGTAGCCGGGCACCAGCGGAGCGCCCTGGCCACCGGCGGCGACGTCGCGGCTGCGGAAGTCGGCCACCACCGCAATGCCAGTGAGCTCGGCGAGCAACGCCGGTTGGTTGATTTGAAGGGTATAGGCCTGCCACGTGGCGGATGTGCCAGGGTGTTGACCGGGAGGCGCAGGCCGGTGGCGCACCGTTTGCCCGTGGGCACCAATGGCGGCGATGTCGGAAGCCACCAGCCCAGCGGCAGACAGAAGGTCTTCTACTGTGCGTGCATACAACTGGGCCAAGGCATTGCCCGCCAGCGCGGCCTGGTGAAGCTCGTTGGGGCCTGCTTCGTTCAACACCAGGAAAGCCTGCCTGAGGTCGGCGGGCATGGGTGTGTGCCTGGCTTCGACAATCTGCCAGCCGTTGGGACGCTGAGCCAGAACCACCCCATCCACGCCATCCAGCGACGTGCCCGACATCAGGCCTATGTAGCGCAGGCCGTGGCCCGCTGCTGCATCGGCTGTTCGGGCGGGGCTTGGATCTGAGTCGAGGGCGGCGCTCACTGGGCGCTGGCGGTCACCAGTTGGGCCGCTGCCGCAAGTTCCACCTGCATGCGCTTGGCCTGGGCGGAGAACTCGGCACGCGCCCCTGCCGACACCGGGACGCTCTCGCCGTGTTTGGCGATGGTCAGCGGATCGCGGTGGGTGGAGCCTTCGCGGAACTCAAAGTGCAGGTGTGGCCCGGTCGATGCACCGGTGGAGCCGACCAGGCCAATGTTGAGTCCTTGTTCGACCCGTTGGCCTTTGCGCACCATGATCCGGCTCAGATGGGCGTAGGCGGTGGACTGGTTGTTGCGGTGTTTGACAACGATGATGTTGCCGTAGCCGCGTTGCCAGCCAGCAAAGTCCACCACCCCGTCACCGACTGCCCGCACGGGCGTACCGGTGGGTGCGGCGTAGTCCACGCCCAGATGGGCCTTATGCTGACCACTGATGGGGTGAAACCGCATGCCGTATCCGCTGCTCACGCGGGTGAATTCGAGGGGGGATGCGAGGTAACTGCGGCGCTTGCTCTGGCCGTCCATGCCGTAGTAGCCGCCCTTGCTGCCAGGCTCCTGGAACCACACGCTTTCGATCAGGGTGCCGTTGTTGTTGAAGTTGGCGGCCAGTACCCGACCGCTGCGCATGGGCTCGCCGTCAGCTTCCAGAGATTCGTAAACCACGGTGAAGCGATCGCCCT
Source organism: Burkholderiaceae bacterium (assembly GCA_030695205.1). GTDB lineage: Bacteria > Pseudomonadota > Gammaproteobacteria > Burkholderiales > Burkholderiaceae_C > UBA2334. Next base: position 89,442 of record JAUYTN010000061.1, read on the forward strand.
TGCGCAGATCGCGGCGGAAATCAATGTCGGCCGAGAAAATTTCGGCAAGCTGGTTGGCGACCAAGTCGGGCATGCCTGCGGCGTCGGTCGCGGCAAACAGGGATGTCTCGATGGTGCCGCTGTTGATGCGGGTGGCCACCGTCAATGGGGCGCTTTGCTGCTGGGCCTGGAAGCGGTCGCCGTTGCGCTGGACCACCAGGCGGCGGAAATCGGTGTCGCTGCGCTGGTCAAGCCAGCGAGCGGTGAGCTTGAGCAAGCGCTGGCGATCGTCCATTTCCACCGATACCAGCTTGCCTGCGCGACCCTGGAGAAGCCCTCGGGCCAGAGGGTTGGTGCGCAAAAAATCCTGGGCTTGGCGGTCGCTGACACCCAGTCGCTGCAGCAGCGACTCGGCAGTGTCTTCGCGGCGGGTGGTGTCGTGGCGATACAGGGTGAGTTGGACCGCCAGTTCGGCATTGGGTTGGCTCAGGTCCCAGCCAGTGGGGGGAAGGGTCGGCAGGTCGATGGCCTGCAGCACCTGCCGAACCGGCAGGTCGGCTGCGTCTGGGGCCAAGGGAGCAATGCCAAAAGCGGTGACGCCGGTGGTGAGAAGAAGGGTGCCCAGTGCACCCATGACGCGGCGGGGGTGGCGCTGCATGGCGGCCAGTGTGGCTGTGCTCAGCGCGTTCAGGGATAGAACCATTGTGTCCAGTCATCCAACGGTTGCCTGGCCCGCAGGCCAGTGGATCAAAAGGGTTAGGAGAGCTCGCTTGCTGGTGGCCACTGGCCACGGCTGGAGATCCTGGTGAGGGGTTGGCGGTGGTGTCGCGGCAGACCGGCTTGTCCGGCATTGGCACGGCAGGCACAAGGCCTGAGGCGGCGCATCTGGGATAGACAGGAAGGCCAACTGTGCACAAGTGCACGGTTTGGGCCTCTAAAATCAACACCAAACACACACCAACGACCACCTGAAAGTATAGCCCCTGCCCTGGGGCTCGCACCTGTGAAAACCCTATGACTGACAGCCACCAGGCCCCCGCCAGCGCACATGCCGCCCCTCCCAGTTTGCTGGCCGATGCCAGTGACGCCCTGTCCGTCAGCCCCGAGGTGCAAGAGGCGTTGGCCGTCACGCTGCGCGGCTGCGAAGAACTGATTCCGCAGGCCGACTGGGTCAAGAAGCTGCAGCGTTCGGAGCAGACAGGGCAAGCGCTGCGCATCAAATTGGGTCTGGACCCAACGGCACCTGACATCCACATCGGCCACACCGTGGTGCTGAACAAAATGCGCCAGTTGCAGAACCTGGGGCACCAGGTGATTTTTCTGATTGGCGACTTCACCAGCCTGATCGGCGACCCGTCTGGCCGCAACAGCACCCGCCCGCCACTGACGCCCGAGCAAATCAAGGTCAACGCCGAAACCTATTACAAGCAGGCCAGCCTGGTGCTCGACCCGGCCAAAACCGAAATTCGGTACAACAGCGAGTGGAGCCTGCCGCTGGGCAGCATGGGCATGATCCAGTTGGCGGCCAAGTACACCGTGGCGCGCATGATGGAGCGCAACGACTTCCATGACCGCTTCCACGCGGGCACGCCCATCAGCGTGCACGAATTTTTGTACCCGCTGATGCAGGGCTACGACTCGGTGGCCCTCAAGTCCGACCTGGAGTTGGGCGGCACGGACCAGAAGTTCAACCTGCTGATGGGCCGCCATTTGCAGGCCGAGTACGGCCAGGAGCCCCAGTGCATCCTGACCATGCCGCTGCTGGTGGGGCTGGACGGCGTGGACAAAATGTCCAAGTCCAAAAACAACTACATCGGCATCACCGAAGAAGCCAACAGCATGTTCGCCAAGGTGCTGTCTATCAGCGACACCCTGATGTGGGACTGGTACACCCTGCTGAGCTTTCAGTCCGAGGCACAGATTGCAGCCCTCAAAACCGAGGTGGCCGCTGGCCGCAACCCCAAAGACGCCAAGGTGGCCCTGGCCAAAGAAATCACCGCCCGCTTCCACAGTGCGGCTGCAGCCGATGCCGCCGAGCAGGACTTCATCAACCGCAGCAAAGGCGGCGTGCCCGATGAGATTCCCGAGTTGACCCTGTCCCTGGCAGACGGCGGTGCGGCGTTGGGCATTGGTGCACTCCTGAAAAGCGCCGGACTGGCCCCTTCCACCACCGAAGCAGGCCGCCTGATCGAAGGCGGTGGCGTGCGGGTGGACTCCAGCGTGGTGTCCGACAAGGGGCTGAAGCTGGCCGCAGGCACCTACGTGGTGCAGGTGGGCAAGCGCAAGTTTGCGCGCGTGACCCTGGGCTGAGCCCTTCATGCAAGCCCTGATCCAGCGCGTGGCCCGTGCCCATGTGGAGGTGGCCGGGGAGGCCGTGGGCCGCATAGGCCCCGGCATGCTGGTGCTGGTCTGCGCTGAGCCTGCCGACTCTGAAGCCACCGCCGACAAGCTGCTGGCCAAGCTGCTGAAGCTGCGCATTTTTGGCGATGCCGACGGCAAGATGAACCGCAGCGTGCAAGACCTAGACGGTGCGGGAACGCCGGGCGGCTTGCTGCTGGTGAGTCAGTTCACTCTGGCGGCCGACACCCGCAGCGGCACCCGCCCCGGCTTCAGTGCCGCCGCCGAGCCCGTGCTGGCCCGCCGCCTGTTTGACCACCTGGTGGCCCGCGCCCGCGCGGCCCACCCCGAGGTGGCCACCGGGCGCTTTGCCACCGAGATGCAGGTGCACCTGGTGAACGACGGGCCCATCACCATCCCCATGAGGGTGTAGGGGCGGCTGGCGCGACGCGCCCAGCGGGTTACCGCTGCCGCTTTGGTGGATTCTGTGTTTAAAAAAAGTAGCTGCTATCGCTTTATTTGCCAGCGCTAGCAGCCAATTTTCCTTAAAAAATCGGCTTCACACCCCAGATATCGTCGGCGTACTCGAGGATGGTGCGGTCGGCAGAGAAGTGGCCCATGCCTGCCACGTTCAGGATGGCCTGGCGCGCCCACTCGCTGGGGCGGCGGTACAGGTCGTCCACCTTGTGCTGGGTGGCCACGTACTCGGCGTAGTCGGCCAGCAGCAGGTAGTAGTCGGACTCCAGCAGTGTGCGGGTGATGTCGTGGTAGCGCTTGGGCTCCTCGGGGCTGAAAGCGCCGTCGGCAATGCGGTCGATGGCGGTTTTCAGGTCGTAGTGGTGGTCGTAGTAGCGCCGGGGGTTGTAGCCGCTGGCGCGCAACTCCGCCACCTGCTCGGTGCGCAGGCCAAACACAAACATGTTGTCGGTGCCCACGGCCTCGGCCATTTCGATGTTGGCCCCGTCCCAGGTGCCAATGGTCAGCGCGCCGTTGAGGGCAAACTTCATGTTGCCGGTGCCCGAGGCCTCGGTGCCTGCGGTCGAGATTTGCTCTGACAGGTCGGCCGCCGGGATGATGATCTCGGCCAGCGACACTCGGTAGTTGGGCAAAAACACCACCTTCAGCCGGTTGGCCATGCGCGGGTCGTGGTTGACCACGCGCGCGACATCGTGGATGAGGCGAATCACCAGCTTGGCCATGTAGTAGGCCGAGGCGGCCTTGCCCGCGAACACCACGGTGCGCGGCACCCAGTTGGCGTGGGGTTGCGCCAGAATTTGCTGGTAACGGGTGATGACGTGCAGCACATTGAGCAGCTGGCGCTTGTACTCGTGCATGCGCTTGACTTGCACATCAAACAGGCTCTCGGGGTCCACCACCACGCCGGTCTCGCGCGCAATCACTTCGGCCAGCCGCCGCTTGTTCTGGGCCTTGGCCAGGCGAAAGGCGTTGTTGAAGGCGGGCTCGGTGGCCAGTTCGCGCAGGGCTGCCAGCTCCCCCAGGTGGCGGCGCCAGGTGGTGCCAATTCGGTTGTCGATGAGCGCGGACAAGGGGCGGTTGGCCTGCGACAGCCAGCGCCTGGGTGTGATGCCGTTGGTTTTGTTGCAAAAGCGCTCGGGAAACAGCCGCGCAAAGTCGGCAAAGATGGTGTCCACCATGAGCTGGCTGTGCAGGGCCGACACGCCGTTGATTTTGTGGCTGGCCAGCACCGACAGGTAGGCCATGCGCACCCGGCGCTGGCCGCGCTCATCAATGAGCGAGACACGGCGCAGCAGCTCGTTGTCGTTGGGCACTTGCTGGTGCACCAGGGCCAGGAAGCGGGCGTTGAGGTCAAAAATGATGCGCAGATGCCGGGGCAGCAACCGGCCCAGCAGGTCCACCGGCCAGGTTTCCAGGGCCTCTTGCATGAGGGTGTGGTTGGTGTAACTGAAGATGCGCTCGCACATGCCCCAGGCGGTGTCCCAGTCCAGGTCGTGCTCGTCCATCAGCAGGCGCATCAGCTCGGGTACGGCCAGGGCGGGGTGGGTGTCGTTGAGGTGAATGGCCACCTTGTCGGCCAGCAGAGAAAAGTCGCCGTGGGTCTTGAGGTAGCGGCGCAGGATGTCCTGCAGCGAGGCGCTGACAAAAAAGTACTCCTGGCGCAGCCGCAGCTCTTTGCCGTGGTCGGTGCTGTCGTCGGGGTAGAGCACGCGCGAGACGTTTTCCGACTGGTTCTTGGCCTCCACAGCCCGCATGTAGTCGCCTTTGTTGAAGGCGTCCAGGTTGATGCCGCCGGTGGCCCGCGCCGACCACAGGCGCAGGGTGGCCACGCTGCTCATGTCGTGGCCGGGGATGGCGGTGTCGTAGGCCATGGCCTGAACATCGTCGGTGTCTTGCCACTGTACGCGCTCGCCGTCTTGCACCAGCCGACCGCCAAAGCGCACCGTGTGGCTGAACTCGGGGCGCATGAATTCCCAGGGGTTGCCATTGGCCAGCCAGGTGTCGGGCTCTTCGATCTGGCGCCCGTCCACGATGCGCTGCGCAAACATGCCAAAGTCGTAGCGAATGCCGTAGCCCATGCCGGGCAGGCCCACCGTGGCCATGCTGTCCAGGAAGCAGGCTGCCAGCCGCCCCAGGCCACCGTTGCCCAGGCCGGCGTCGGTTTCCAGGTCGATGAGTGCGTCAAAGTCGGCGCCCAGCTGGGTGCACGCGGTGCGGGCGTCGTCGTAAATGCCGACAGCCAGCAAGGCGTTGGTGAGCGCGCGCCCGGTCAGGAACTCCATGCTTAGGTAGTACACCCGCTTGGCGTCCTGGTCGTTGGCGGCATTGAGGGACTCGCGCCAGCGGTCCATGGTGCGGTCGCGCACAGCGTGCAGCAGGGCAAAGAGCCAGTCGCGCTTGGTGGCGGTGCGCATGTCCTTGCCCACGGCGTACACCAGCCGGTTGGCAATGGACTTGCGCAGCGCGTCCACGCTGTTGTCCAAGTGGTCGTACTCGAAGCCTGGCACTGGGGTGGTGGAGTTGTTCATTTTGAATAGCTGTATAGGCAGGTCGGACAAGCGGTTATTGGCAAAAAAGCTTGAAATTTTTGGCGTGAGTGGGTGCGGGGTGTCACACCGCCGGGGTACCGAACCGGCACCGACCGAAACCACCAGGTGGTCCGGGCCGATGGATCGGACCGGCGGGGCGGCACCGGGCGCCGACAGGAGGGTCCAAGGGTGCCATGGTCATGAAGCAGGTGGCGTGCCAGTGCTGGGATCGGCTGGTGCTGGCGGCTGGTACACCGCCAGCGTGGCGCGGGCCGCACTGGCCCAGTCAAAACACTGGCCCATGGCGTGACGCTGTACGGCTTGCCAGTCGGCCGGTCGGCGGTACAGCGCCAGCGCGCGTCGCCAGGCGGCGTGCAGGGCTTCGCTGGAAAAGTCATGGAAAACAAAGCCACTGGCGCTGCCGTCGTCCAGGTTTTCCAGGCTGCAATCGGTCACGGTGTCGGCCAGGCCGCCCACAGCCCGCACCAGCGGCAGGCTGCCGTAGCGCAGGCCATAGAGCTGGGTCAGGCCACAGGGCTCGTACAACGAGGGCACCAGCATCACGTCCACCCCTGCCACCAGGCGGTGGGCAAGGGCTTCGTCGTAGCCCAGGTGCAGGGCAATGTGTCCGGGGTGGCGCTGGGCTGCGTCGGCCAGGGGCTGCACGGTGTCGGCATCTCCGCTGCCCAGCACCGCGAGTTGGCCGCCACGGGCGACCCAGTCATCGAGCAGCGGGCCCAGCAGGTGCAGGCCTTTCTGGTGTGTCAGGCGGCTGACCACGCCGCACAGCAGCGACTGGGGGCTGTCGTGCAGGCCCAGCTCCCGCTGCAGCCTGGCCTTGGCCAGGGCCTTACCACTGAGGTCGTTGGCGCTGTAGCCGGGCTGCACCTGGGGGTCGGCGGCGGGGTTCCACACCGCCTGGTCCACCCCGTTCAGGATGCCGTGCAGCACCCCCTGGCGCTCGCGCAGCACACCGTCCAGGCCACAGCCTTGCTCTGGTGTGGTGATTTCGCGGGCATAGCGGGGGCTGACGGTGGTGATGGCGTCGCTGTACTGCAAGCCGGCCTTCATGAAGGACACCTGGCCGTGGAACTCCAGCCCTTGCAGGTGAAACAGCGCGTCGGGCAGGCCCAGCGGGGTGCGCACCTCGGGGGCAAACACCCCCTGGTAGGCCAGGTTGTGGACGGTGAACACCCGCCGGGCACGGTGGCTGCCCCGAGTGGGCGCGCGCGCGGCGGCAGTTCGGGCAGGGGTGGTGTCGCCTTGCAAAGCGTGCAGGTAGGCAAAGGCCAAGCCGGTGTGCCAGTCGTGGCCGTGGACCACATCGGGTTTCCAGGCGGGGTCCAGCCCAGCCCCCAGCAGCGCAGCGGCCCAGCCCAGCCAGGCGAAGCGTTCGGCGCTGTTGGCCCAGGCATGGCCGTGGGCGTCGTGGTAGGGGTGGTCGCCCTGTTCGTACAGGCCGGGGGCGTGCAGCAGCAGCACCGGCTGGCCGCTGGCGCTGACGTACCCCGCCCGCAGCCACGGGGCGGTGCCCCCGGCACTGGCGGGTGTGGGCCCCACACCGGGGGGCAGGTGCAGCCAGGGTGGGGTGTGGGGTTCGGGTCCACCTGCCAGGGGCACACCGGCAGGCAGGGGCACGGGTTTGCCGATGGGGGTGACCCCCGCCTGCAGGGCCGCGAACGCGGGCAGCAGTACCCGCACGTCCGCACCCAGGGCGCTCAGGGCAGGAGGCAGGGCCGCGCTCACATCGGCCAGGCCACCGGTTTTGAGCAGTGGAAACAGCTCCGCGCTGACGTACAGCACCTTCATGGGGCGGTTCCGTGGGGGGCAGCGGTGCCCACGGCGGCGGGGGTTGGCTCCAGCCGGTCCAGCATCTCGCGGGTCACCAGTACCACGCCGCTGTCGGTGCGAAAGAAGCGTCTCGCGTCTTCGGCCGCGTCAAAGCCGATGCGCAGCCCGTCCGGGATGGTGCAGCCGTTGTCAATGACCACCTTGCGCAGCTGGCAGTGGCGGCCAATGCTCACCCCGGGCAGCACCACACACCCGTCCACCTGCGCAAACGAGTGCACCCGCACGTTGGAAAACAGCACCGTGCGCCGCAGGTGGGCGCCTGAAATGATGCAGCCCCCCGAGACCAGCGAGTCCACCGCCATGCCCCGGCGGTCGTCGTCGTCAAACACGAACTTGGCCGGCGGCAGCTGCTCCTGGTGGGTCCAGATGGGCCATTCGCGGTCGTACATGTCCAGCTCGGGCACGGTGCCGGTGAGGTCGATGTTGGCCTGCCAGTAGGCATCGACCGTGCCCACGTCCCGCCAGTAGGCAGGGGCTCCGGGGCTGCTGGTGACGCACGACAGGCCAAACGGATGGGCCACCGCCTGCCCCTGGGCGACCATGGCCGGGATGATGTCTTTGCCAAAGTCCCGGCTGGAGCCCGGGGTGCCCGCGTCCTCGGCCAGTACCTTGAAGAGGTGCTGGGCGTTGAACACATAAATGCCCATGCTGGCCAGCGCCACGTCGGGCTTGCCGGGCATGGCGGGTGGGTGGGCCGGTTTTTCCTGGAAGCTGACGATGTGGCGCTGCGCGTCAATGGCCATCACGCCAAAGGCGCTGGCCTCGGCCAGCGGCACCTCGATGCAGGCCACGGTGCACAGCTTGCCTTGTTCCACATGGTCGGCGATCAGGTTGGCGTAGTCCATTTTGTAGATGTGGTCACCGGCCAGCACCAGGATGTACTCGGGGTTGTGTGAGCGCAGGATGTCCAGGTTCTGGTACACCGCATCAGCGGTGCCCAGGTACCAGCTTTCGTCGTCCATGCGCTGCTGGGCGGGCAGCAGGTCGATGAATTCGTTGAACTCGCTGCGCAAGAAACTCCAGCCGCGCTGCAAATGGCGCAGCAGGCTGTGCGACTTGTACTGGGTGAGCACACCGATGCGGCGTACCCCGGAGTTCAGGCAGTTGGACAGCGCAAAGTCCACGATGCGGAATTTGCCGCCAAAGTACACAGCGGGCTTGGTGCGGCGGTCGGTCAGGGCATGCAGGCGCGAGCCGCGACCGCCCGCCAGCACCAGGGCAATGGTGCGTTTGGCCAAGTGCGCGGGTGAGTGTTTGTCCATGGGTGTCTCCTCGGGGTGCGGTGGGGTGTGCGAGTCTGGTGACTGTGGTGGGGAGGGCTCAGGCAAATGGCCCGGTGCGGCCATGGGCCTGCGCCATGGCGTGCAGCCAGGTGGCGGGCTGGTGGTCCACCTGGGCCCAGTCAAAGCGCCATTCCCAGCAGCCACTGGCGTGGCCTGGGGTGTTCATGCGGTGGGTTTCGTCCAGGCCCAGCACGTCCTGGAACGGGAACACCACGGTGTTGGCCACCGATTGCGAGAGCGCGCGCATCAGCGTCCAGTGCGGAGCGGTGTCCATGCCTGGTCCCATGTAGCGGCGCACGGCCTGGCGCTCGGGCGCTGGCGCCTGGCGCCACCAGCCCAGCGTGGTGTTGTTGTCGTGGGTGCCGGTGTAGGCCACGGTGTGGGCGTCGTAGCGGTGGGGCAGGTAGGGGTTGCGGGCATCGCCCCCAAAGGCGAAGTGGGCAATGCGCATGCCCGGCAGCCCGCAGTCGTGGCGCAAGCGGTGCACTTCTTCGGTGATCAGGCCCAGGTCTTCCGCCACGATGGGCAGTGGCCCCAGTTCTTCGCGCAGCGCCTGGAACAGCGCCAGGCCAGGCCCGGGCCGCCATTGCCCGTGCATGGCCGTGGGTTCGCTGGCCGGAATCTCCCAATGAGATTCAAACCCCCTGAAATGGTCCAGGCGAACCACATCCACCAGCTGGAACAGGTGGGCCAGCCGGTCTTTCCACCAGCGGTAGTCGGTGTGGGCCATGGCCTCCCAGCGGTACAGCGGGTTGCCCCAGCGCTGGCCGGTGGCCGAGAAGTAGTCGGGAGGCACGCCCGCCACCACGGTGGGGTGGCCCGCGTCGTCCAGGACAAACTGCCCCGCATGCGCCCACACATCGGCGCTGTGGTGGGCCACAAAAATAGGGGCGTCACCCACGATGTGGACGCCCCGGCTGTGTGCGTGCTGGCGCAGGCGCTGCCACTGCACCCAAAAGCGCCACTGCACAAACTGCCAGAACCCGATGGCGTCTGTGGCCTCGGCGCGCGCCGCCGCCAGTGCTTCGGGTTGGCGCTGTGCCAGTTCGGTCGGCCAGTGGGGCCAGGGCCCGCCGTGGCAGGTGTCCAGCACCATGAACAGCGCGTAGTCGTCCAGCCAGTGGGCGTGGGTCTGGCAAAAGCTGTGCAGGGCTGCGCGGTCGGTGTCGCTGGCCTGGGCCTGAAAACCTCGCCAGGCGGTGCGCAGGCAGGCCATGCGGTGGGGGGCAACGCGGTGGAACTCGCAACGGTGGTGATCAAACCCCTGGTGCGCCTGCCAGGGCAGCCAGCCGTGTTGCACCAGGTCTTCCAGGTCCACCAGCAGCGGATGGCCGGCAAAGGCCGATGGGCTTTGGTAGGGCGAATTGCCCGCACCTGCCGGGGTCAGCGGCAGGATTTGCCACAGCGTTTGCCCGGCAGAGGCCAGCCAGTCCACAAAGTGGTGGGCACAGGTGCCGAGGTCGCCACTGCCGTGGGGGCCGGGCAGGCTGGTGATGTGGAGCAGCACCCCGCTGCGGCGCGCCGACAGCAGCGGGTGGGGGGCGGGTGGGGGCGGGTTCATCATGGCTGGGGGGTGGTCGGTGCGGGCTCAAGCAAAGACTGCACCAGCAACAGCACACTGCAGGCGGCCAGCGTGGTGGTGTCGGCCAGGTCCGGAGCGGGAGTGAGGGTGGGGCGGGAGGCACCACTGGGTGCTGCCCCGGTGGCGTCCACCCAGGCGCTGGCGCTATCGAGTGCGCAGCGCCAGGTGCCCGGCGGCAGGGTGAGCGGTTGGGGCCATGGGTTGGCATTGAGGGCCAGCAGCAGCCGCTCGGTGGGGGGCTGGTGGGGTTCGCCCACGGTGATGGTGCAGGCCAGGCTGCGGCGCTGCGGGTCGTTCCAGCGCTGGGGTGTCATGGGGCCTCCGTCGAGGTCGCGCCACGTCACATCGGGCTCCAGCCGTGCCGCTGCCCATGGGCACAGCACCGGGCAGGTGCGTTGGCAGAGCCCGCGCTGGGGGTGGTGGCCGTTGTCCCATGGGATTCTGTCGCCCGCAGCCGGTGGTGGCGGATCGGAGCTAGGTACGCCGTCCGGAGGGGATATCGGGTGCAAGGGGCAGACCCGGTCGGCGGGCCACGCATCCAGGGGCTGGCCGGTGAACCAGTGCGGGTGGCGCAGGCCAGGGTAACGCGCACGCAGGGCGCTCAGCCCTGCCACCCATGCCAGGAGGTCTGCCTGTTGACCAGGTGGTTGGTCGGGCGGGTTGGGCGCGGGGTGGCCCCAGTCCAGCCAGGTGGTGGGGTTGTCCTGGCAGTAGGCGTTGTTGTTGCCGTGCTGGGTGTGGCCGAGTTCGTCACCGGACAGCAGCTGTGGCGTGCCCTGGGCCAGCAGCAGCGTGGCCAGCAAAGCCCGTTGCCAGCGGCTGCGCTGGGCCTGGGTGTCGGGGTCGGCGCTGGGGCCTTCGGTGCCCGCGTTGGCGCTGAGGTTGTGGCTGTGGCCGTCGCGGTTGCGTTCGCCATTGGCCTGGTTGTGGCGTTCGGTGTAGGCGGTGAGGTCGGCCAGGGTGAAGCCGTCGTGCGCGGTGATGAGGTTGATGCTTTCCAGCGGCCGCTTGTGGCGGGGCTGAAAGTGGTCGCTGCTGGCCAGCAGCACACGGGCCATCTGGCCAGGGGTGCAGGGGTGGCCCAGCCAGAAAGCGCGGGTGGTGTCGCGGAAGCGGTCGTTCCACTCCTGCCAGCGGGGTGGAAACTGGCCCAGCTGGTAGCCGTGTGGCCCCAGATCCCAGGGCTCGGCCACCAGCCGGATGCCCGCCAGGGTGGGGTCTTGCGCCATGGCGCTGAGCAACGGCGATTGGGGGCCGTAGCCCTGGTCGGGCCCGTGGCGGCCCAGGCTGGTGGCCAGGTCGAAGCGAAAACCGTCCACCCCGTAGGCCTGTACCCACCAGCGCAGACTGTCCATGACCCACTGCACCGCCAGCGGGTGGCCCAGTTGCAGGCTGTTGCCGCAGCCACTGAAGTTGTGCAGTTGGCCGTCTGCGGTGTGGGCGTACCACTGCATGGGGGCCAGGCCGCGCCAGCTCAGGCACGGGCCGTTGGCATCGCCCTCGGCGCTGTGGTTGAACACGACGTCCAGCACCACCTCCAGCCCGGCGCGGTGCAGGGCCTCGACCATGTCGCGGAACTCCCGGCGCACGGCAGCCGCCTGCGCAGCGGTGGTGGGGGCCTGGCCGTGGGTGCAGGCCGCAAAGCGCGGGTCGGGGGTGAACGCGTTGAGCGGGTTGTAGCCCCAGTGGTTGGTCAGCCCTTTGTCCAGCAGATGGCGTTCGGTCAGGTGCTGGTGCACCGGCAGCAGGCACACGGTGGTGATGCCCAGGGCACGCAGGTGCCCGGTGATGGCGGGGCAGGCCAGCCCGGCATAGGTGCCACGCAGTGGCTCGGGCACGCCGGGGTGCTGCCGGGTCAGGGCTTTGACGTGGGCCTCGTACAGCACCGTGCGGGCCGGTGGTGTGGCTGGCCGGGAGGCCAGTGCCAGGGCCTGCGCACCGGCGGCGCGTTCGGCCGCCTGGTCCAGCACCAGGCCCCAGGGCAGTGGGCCACCGTTGGCCAGGGTGGTGGTGTCGCCCAGCAGGCCATGGGCCCAGGGGTCCAGCAAGGCGGGGGCAGGGTGGCCGCTGGGGCCGGGCCGGTGGACGCGAAACTGGTAGGCCTGCCCGGCGCCCAGCCCCGGGACAAAGGCGCACCACAGGTCGGGGCCGGCGGGGCTCAGGGCCAGCGCCACCGCTGGGGCATCTGCGTCTGCGGCCTTACCGGTCGCATGGGCGCTCAGCAGCACCTCCACCGCATGGGCGCCGGTGGCCACCACCGCAAAGTTCACACCGGGCTGGCCGTCGGTGGGGTCGGTGGCCAGGCTTGCACCCATGGGGTAAGGCTGCCCCGGGCGGACAGAGACGTGGGCGAGGGGACGGGGGTCGATGGGTTGTGATGTCATTACTATTTATAGTAAACTTATTATACCCATCAAGCGATAAAAGGTATTTATGTCAATAATTTTTGGCCTGTAGCCACAGCACCGCCAGGGGCGGTAGGGTCAGCACCACCGACTGTGCAAAACCGTGGGTTGCCACCGCTTCGGCGGGGGCGCCGCCTGGGTTGCCCACGTTGCTGCCGCCGTAGTGGACCGAGTCGGTGTTGAGCAGCTCATGCCAGTGGCCACTGCCGGTGGGCACCCCGATGCGATAGCCGTGGCGCACCACCGGGGTGAGGTTGGCCACCACCAGGACCGCGTCGGCCGGGTGGTGGCTGTGGCGGCCAAAGGCGAACACGCTTTGGGCGGCATCGTCCACCACGTGCCAGGCAAAACCGCCAGGCTCGTTGTCGCGGGCGGACAGTGCGGGGTGTTGCCGGTACAGGTGGTTGAGGTCGCGCACCAGGCGCTGCACACCGGCGTGGGCGGGGTCGCTCAGCAGGTGCCAGGGCAGCTCGCCGTCGTGGGCCCACTCGGTGGGCTGGGCCAGCTCTATCCCCATGAACAGCAGCTTTTTGCCCGGGTGGCCGTACATCCAGGCCAGCAGGGCGCGCAGGTTGGCCAGTTGCTGCCAGCGGTCGCCGGGCATTTTGGCCAGCAGCGAGCCTTTGCCGTGCACCACCTCGTCGTGCGACAGTGGCAGCACAAAGCGTTCGGTGTGGGCGTAGGTCAGGCCGAAGGTGAGCTGGTCGTGGTGCCAGCGGCGGTTGATGGGGTCCTGGGCAAAGTAGGCCAGGGTGTCGTGCATCCAGCCCATGTTCCATTTGTGGGTGAAGCCCAGCCCGCCATCCCGGGTGGGCCCTGTCACCCGTGGGAAGGCGGTCGACTCCTCGGCAATGGTCAGTGCGTGGGGGGCCTCGGTGTTGAGCACGTCGTTGAGCTCGCGCAAGAATGCAATGGCCTCCAGGTTCTCGCGCCCGCCGTACTGGTTGGCCACCCATTCGCCGTCGGGGCGGCTGTAGTCGCGGTAGAGCATGGAGGCCACGGCATCGACCCGCAGGCCGTCCACCCCGTAGTGCTCTATCCAAAACAGGGCGTTGCCCACCAGGAAGTTGCGCACCTCGGGCCGAGCCCAGTTGTAGATGAGGGTGTGCCAGTCGCGGTGAAAGCCTTCGCGGGGGTCGGCGTATTCGTACAGGGCGGTGCCGTCAAATCGGGCGAGGGCGTGACCGTCGCTGGGAAAGTGGGCGGGCACCCAGTCGATGATGAGTTTGAGCCCGGCTGCATGCACCGCATCGACCAGGCGCCTGAACCCCTCTGACCCACCGTGGCGGGCGGTGGGGGCAAACAGGCCGGTGGGCTGGTAGCCCCAGGAGCCGTAAAACGGGTGCTCGGCCACGGGCATGAGCTCGATGTGGGTAAAGCCCATCTCGGCCACATAGGGCACCAGGTGGTGGGTGAGGTCGTCCCAGGTGGCCGTGGTGTGTGGTCCCCAGGGGCGGCGCCACGAGCCCGCGTGGACCTCGTAAATGGCCATGGGCGCGGCACCGTTGGCCACGGGCGCTGTCCACTGCCGCTGGTGGCTTGAGGTCGCCAGGGGCGGCTGAAGGGGTGCGCCGCCGGAGGGGGTGGCCGCTGTGGCGGTGTCGGTGCTGGTGTGGCTGGCACTGCGGTCCAGGCTGGGGCTGATGCGGGCGGCAAATTTGGGAGGCAGCTCGGTCTCGCGGGCGTAGGGGTCGGTTTTGAGCACGCGCTGGCCGTCGGCACCCAGTATCTCGAACTGGTACCACTGACCAGTGGCTGCGCCGGGCACAAACAGTTCCCATACGCCGCACTGGGGGTGCAGGCGCATGGCGTGGGCCTGCCAGCCATTGAAGTCGCCCATCAGCGCCACCACCCGCGCGTGGGGGGCCCACACCGCAAAGGCGGTGCCATCGACCCCGCCCAGCGTGGTGGGGTGAGCCCCCAGCTTGAGCCAGGGGCGCCGGTGCTGGCCCTCGGCCAGCAGCCAGCGGTCCAACTCACCCAGCCAGTCGGGGGTGCTTGGGGGCGGCGGCGGGAAAAAGGAGGCGGGAGCGTGCACGCTGTGGGAACCGGAAGACAAAGCCATTCGTCATTCTGGCACCGATGCGCTACCGCTCTCCAGCGGTGGGCGGTGGTGGCAGTGGGAGCGGCAGGCGCACGCACACCGTCAGGCCGCCACCGGGGGTGTCTTCCAGGGTCAGCGCGCCACCGTGCAGCTCGGCCACCTTGCAGGCAATGGCCAGCCCCAGGCCACTGCCCTCGGACTGCACCCCCGCCAGACTGACGAAGCCCTGGCCCACCCGTTCCCGCTGCCCGGGTGCGATGCCGCGGCCGTGGTCGCACACTCGCCAGGTGGCCCCGTGGGCGTCCACGGTCAGTGACAGGGTGATGGCTTGGGTGCTGCCGCTGTGCACCAGGGCGTTGTGCACCAGGTTGTCCAGCATGGCCCGCAGGGCCTCCGGGTGGCCCACCAGATGAACGCCGGGCGCAATGTCCAGCACCAGCGAGCAGCCATGGGCACTGGCCAGGGTGTGCCACACCGGTTCGGATTCGGCCAGCCAGGGGCCGACCTCGAAGCGCTCGGGCGGTGCTTCCTGGGGCATGGCGTCGAACTCGGCCAGCTTGAGCAGCTGGTTGACCAGCCGCGTCATGCGGTCAATGGCCAGCAGCACATGGGTGCGGTGGCGTTCGTTGAGCGCCGGATCGGTCGATCGGCCCAGCAACTGGGCATGGATGCGCAGCGCGGCCAAAGGCGTGCGAAACCCATGCGCGGCGCGGCCCACCAGGTGCTGCTGGGTCAGGCGCGATTCGCTCAGCCGGGTGAACAGGGTGTGCAAGGTGTGCACCAGTGGCCACAAATCCTGCGGCCAGGCCTGACGGGCCAGTGGCTCGGGCAGCTGCAATGGGTCAGCGTGGCTGAGGCGGCGGCGCAGCTCACCCAGCGGGCGCAGCGACCAGTTGGCGGCCCAGTGCAGCAGCCCGTACAGGCCCAGCGTGACCGCTACCACCACCAGCAACAGGCTGGGGGCAATGTGCCAGAACGCCTGGCTGCGCGTTTGGCTGGTTTGGGAGACCTGCACCGTCAGGCCGCTTTGCACCATGGTGTGGACGTGCCAGTCACCTCCGCGCCACTCCACCACGTGCCAGCCGGGTGGCTGGCGGGCGGGGCCGCTGAGGTCGGCCGCCAGTCCGACGGGGTACACGAGGATGCCGCCTTCGGTCCAGATCTGGGTGGTGACCTGGCCAGGGTCGCTGGGGTCTGGCGCGTGGCTGCTGTGGGGGGTGAGCCCATGGCGCACCACCGAGTGGGCCACCTGCTCCAGCATGTGGTCGCGCTGTTCGTTGACGGTGCGCCAGGTCAGGGCAAACGACACCGCGCCGCACAGCGTGCCCACCAGCAGCAGGGCCAGCCACTGCACCCGCATGAGGCGGCTACGCAGTGACAGGCTGGTGCCGGGGGCTGCACTCATGGCCGGACAGGGGCGGGGTCGGACGGGTTGTCGGCCGCAGGGATGGGCCGGGCGGCTTGCTCCAGTTTGTAGCCCGTGCCGCGCACGTTGTGCAGCCAGCCCTCGCCCAGTTTGCGCCGCAGGTGGTGCAGGTGCACCTGAATGGCGTTGCTGGCCACCTCGGTGCCCCAGCGGTACAGGCGCGACTCCAGCCACTGCGCCGAGCGCACCGCGCCGGGGTGCTCGGCCAGGGCCTGCAGCAGGTCGAACTCGCGCGGTGACAGGGCGATGGCCTGTCCCGCCAGCGCCACGGTGCGCCGGATGGGGTCTATGCACAGATCGCCCACGCGGATGAGCGGGTCGCGCCTGCCCTGCGAGCGCCGGTGCAGTGCATGCAGGCGGGCAAGCAGCTCGTCAAAGTCAAAGGGTTTGACGAGGTAGTCGTCGGCCCCCAGGTTCAGGCCCATGACGCGGTCGGTGGCAATGTGGCGGGCCGACAGAATCAGTGTGGCGGGGCAAGCGGGCAGGGCTTGGCTCTGGCGCAGTACCTCCAGCCCGTCCATGTCGGGCAAGCCCAGGTCGAGTACCCACAGGTCGTACGGGGTGTGGCGCAGAGCCACCAGGGCCTGCTCACCCTGCTGTACCCAGTCCACCTGAAAACCCGCACCGCCCAGCCCAAGCACCAGGCCCTCGCCAATCTGGGGGTCGTCTTCGGTCAGCAGAAGCTTCATGGGTGGCGACTCGCCCTCAGGCGTAGGGGTTGGCCACACCCAGCTGCGCCAGGATTTCTACCTCGCGGGCCTCCATGGCCTGGGCGTCGGCCTCGGAGGTTTCGTGGTCCCAGCCCTGGGCGTGCAGCGTGCCGTGCACCAGCAGGTGGGCGTAGTGGTCGGCCAGGGTTTTGCCTTGCTCGGCTGCCTCGCGAGCGACCACAGGGGCACACAGCACCAGGTCGGCCATCATGACCGGGCCTGTGCAGTAGTCAAAGGTGAGCACGTTGGTGGGGTAGTCTTTTTGGCGGTAGTCGCGGTTGAGCTGCTGGCCTTCGTCGGTGTCCACGATGCGGATGGCCATTTCCGCGTCGATGGTCAGCGCATGGCGAATCCAGCGGGCCACCTTGTGGCGGGGCAGGGCTGCGCGGTGGGTGGCGGCATCGGCCAGCGGGCCAAACTGGAGCGACAGGCTGAGTGAGTGCAGAGGATTTTTTGGCATAAAAAATGTCTTTTTCGCTTGTTGCGTATTGGTTGTTGGCTATGAACTTGTGTATCGGCGATGCGCCTTATTCTGCCAGTGGTGGTGGCATGCCGGTGTGCGGGTGGATGGGTGTGTGGGGGTAGAGGCCCTGCAGCAGCGCCAGCAGCAAGGTGGTGCACAGGTGGTGCAGCCGCTGGTCCAGCTCGGCGGGCGCGGTTCGGGTGGGGTGCGCGGGTGTGCGGGTAGCCCATTGTTGGGCGTCTGCCCACAGTGCATCCAGCGCATCGGCATGGCCAGCCAGAGCCAGGGCGCACAGGGTTTGCCAATGGACGGGCAGCTCTTCGTGGACAAAGTCGCCCCGGCCCCGGCCAAAGTGGGCAATGGCCAGGTACTTCAGCAGCGCTTCTTGCAGCAGGGTGGTGAGGGCCTCGGGGGCCAGCGCCAGGGTGGGGTGTTCCTGTTGGCGGGCCTTGTTGATGCCCAGTGCTGCTCCGGCAAAGGCCAGGCCTCCTACCACAGCTCCCACCAGCGCACCCAGGCCCAGGGTGAGGCCACCGGCCATGGCGTCCGCGCCCAGCCCGGTGGCCGCACCCGAGGCAATGGCCCCCAGCACACCGGCTTGCCGCAGCGGGATGGGGGTGTGGCCATTCAGGGCCAGTCCGTCCAGGTGCTTCCACAGCGGGTGGTCGGCATGGCCCTGCAGACCGTGCAGCGCCAGCAGCTGGCTGGTGAGTTGCTGGCGGCACTGCAGCACCCGCTGCGCCAGTGCCTGGCGTGCGGTGGCCTCAAAGCCTGACTGGCCCGTATGGCCGGTGTGTACGTCAGTGGCGGCGGCCAGCAGTTCGGTGGCCAGTGCCTGGGCCGATGCCTGCAGGCGCTGCCAGTTGCGCCGCTTCCATTGCGCCACCAGCCGGGCATAGCCCGCCTGGCGGGGTGGGGCCAGCCAGGGCGCCAGGGTGTCGAGCAGCACACCCTCGTGGACCCAGCAGCGCGCAAACGCATCCAGCGGCAGCACGGCTTTGACCATGGCCTGTCCTTTCAGGTGGGCGGTCCAGCGGGCCTGTTCGTCGCGTTCGGCCTGGCCGGGTGTGCCCTGTTCGGGCGCACGGCCGAGTTGGTTGAGGACCACCACCACCGGCTTGCCCAGCCAGGCCAGAATGGCCAGCTCAGGCGCCAGGTAGCCGCAGTCTTCGGGGGCTTCGGTGGCGTTGACGAGGTAGAGCACGATGTCGGCCTCGTCGCGCGCTGCGCGCATGGCGCGCTGGCTTAAAAAAAACGCGGGGTCGGCCCAGCGGTCCCACACCTGGCTCAGGAACCAGCCCAGCGGTTGGCCCGACTGGCTCAGGCGGCGGTGCAACCGTACCGAGTCGCCAAAGCCGGGGGTGTCCCACAGGCGCAGCTCGTCGCCTTGCGGGGTGGTCAGCAGTGCATGGGACTGGGCTTCCTGGGTGACGTGGGGGCCGTCTTGTACCTCGCCCACATCCTGGCCGAGCAGGGTGCGTGCCAGTGTGGTTTTGCCCACGTTGGTGTGCGAGACCAGGCACAGGCCAACGGAAGCGGGCGGGCTGGCCACCGTGCCGCCGGTGTAGGCCCTGGAGGTGGTGCGCGCTGGGGCGTTGGGGGAAGGGGGCTGGGCCATGTCAGGTGTCGAGGTCGATCAGGTGCAGCTGGGCCTGGTGCCGGGCGGCAAAGTCGCGCCACAGGGCTTCGCGTTCGGCCAGGCGGGCGCTGCCCTGAGGGCCGAGTTTGCGCGCCAGCGGGGCGCGGTCCAGCCACAGCTCCAGCGCGCCCGCGCCGGGTGGGCGTTGGGCCTGCAGGTGGCGCACAAACTGGCCATGGGCCTCGGTCTCTGGCGTGGCCGCCAGACTGAAGAGGGCCACCGGGTGACCGCTGGCGGGTGCTGGGCCGGGCGCGGCTGGGGGTGTGGCTGTCGGTGCGGCAGTGGGCAGTTGCCCATAGGGGGTGTGTGGCAACAGGGCCAGTGTGGCCGCCTCGCCGTGCAGCGCCCTGGCCGCACGGGTCAGGGCCGCATGCGCGGACTCACCCAGGGTGTAGCTGTAGGGCCACACCTGCAGGTGGGTGCGTGCCCCGCCAAACGTGGCCAGCAGCGCCACGTAGTAGGGTTCGGTCAGGTCGGGGGCGAGCTGCTGCGCCAGTCTGCGGGCGCGCCAGGCGGCCAACGCCGCCAGCACACCGCGTGGCAGCACCACGGTGAGCAGCAGCAAGCGGGTCACTAGCCAGAACCAGGCGGTGCCCACGCCAGGTGCGGCAGCCTCTTGCCAGCCGTTGAGCTGGGTGATGGTCTCCAGGCTGAACGCCGGGCTGCCCACCCATGAGCCCAAGGTGGCCAGCACCTGCTGCAGCTGCGCCGCGTCCAGCCAGGCGGACTCCCAGCCCACGCGGTACTCGGCAAACAGGCCCTTCCAGCCCAGAGAGGCAACCAAGCCCAGCGCGAACAGCGCCGACCCGGTGTGCAGCCGCGCGGCCCAGCGGCTCGCGGTGAGTGGCCGGGCCACGCGGTGCCAGTCGCGCCGCAAGGCATGCGACACCGGCGCCAGGGCCGCTGCCAGGCCACCGGGGCCTGGCCATCCGGGCCGTGGCAGCCATTGGGGCCACAGCCCTCTGGCTTCTTGCCCGGGCCGCGGGAGCGGCGCGGGTGCCGTAGCCAACACCGGTGAGCCCAGCAGCCGGCGCAGACGCAGGGCCTGCTGCACCAGCAGGGCCGTCATGAGCGCCCAGTTCCAGCCCAGCACCAACAGCAGCGCGGGCGACAGCAGGTGGATGCGGTCCGGAGAAAACAGGTGCTCGGTCAGCGCCCCCGCACACAGGGCCAGCAGCGGCCAGGCCCATGCCCAGCCAGCCCAGGGAGTGCTCATGGCCTGCAGCGCCTGCAAACCGGGGTGGCGGGGCAAGGCCTGGTCCAGCAGGTGCCTGGCGCGCCTGGCCAAAAACTGCTCGGCCCACTCGCGGGAGCGCCCCTCGGAGGCGGGGCGGCGGGCGCTGGCCAGTGCCGCCTCGCTGGCGGCACGCTGCTGGGTCGAGCTGACCCAGGTGGTGGCCTTGGGCGCGGATTCGATGGCCTTGGCCAGCAGCACGTCCCACGCTTGGGGCTCATTCATGGAACGGTTTCCTGCGTGGGGCAGGTGGTGGGGCGGGTTTGGCGGGGCGGGCTCTCCTGGCCTGCGCCCGGACCGCTGCCTCCAGGGCCAGGGTAGCCCAGGGGCGCATCAGCGCGGAGGACTCCATGGCGTCTTCGGGTGCTGCACGGTAGCTCAGCGTCATGGGCGTGCCTTTGGCCGTGTACACAAACGGCAGGCAGCCAGCGGCCTCGAAGGTGGGCAGCGTGGTGGCATCGGCCTTGAGCCACAGGCACTCGCCGCACCCCAAGTCGGCAATGATGGCCAGCGTCAGTCCACCGGTGCTGATGCCCCAGCCACCGAACATGCGTTTGGCCACGCAGGGGCCCACCGGGGACAACACATCCAGGCAGTGGGCAACGAACTCGGGGTGCATGGTGATCCTGCAAGGTCAGGCGGTGGGTCGCGGCATGCGCCCGGTGCGCAAGGCATGTGCCCAGTCGGGGCGACCTCGGCGGTCGGCTTGGCGGGCCATGGGTTCGAAGTCGTAGGGCACGCTGTGCAGGCTAACTTTCCAGCCGGATGTACCGGGTGTGCGCTCGGTGAGGGCGTAGCGGGCGTCGGGGCAGCCGTTTTCCACGCGGTGGTAGCTTGAACGGGGGTGTGGGCTGTCGTCGTCGTAGGCGGGCAGCCCCACGCTGCCGGGGTTGACGAGTTGCAGCGAGCCTGCCGGGCGGGCGAGTGTCAGGTGCCGTGCCAAGTGCGTGTGCCCACATGCCAGCAGGGTGATGTGGTCGGGCACGTGTGTGCCCAGGCGCTCGGCCAGTTCGGCGTCGGTCGCCATCACCGTGGCCTCGCCGTCGGGGGTGTCCAGCAGGTAGGTCAGGTCGTTAGCCGGTGTACCGTGGCACAGGGCCACGTCTGCACCCAGCAGGTGCGCTTGCCACTGGCCTCTGTGCAATGGTGGGTGGGTGGAGGGCACCAGGTCACGCACCCAGGCCAGCGCGGCACTGTCGATGTCCAGCGCAGCCAGGTGGTCGCTGTCGGTGGCGGGCCGTGGGGGCGTGCCTTGTGCCAGCCGTTGTGCGGCGACCAGCAGCTGCCGCTCGTGGTTGCCGGTGATGTGCAGCCAAGGAGGCTGGCCGGGGGCAGGTGAGGTGGTGTGCGCCATCAGCCAGCGGGCGGTGTCCAGTGCCAGCAGGGGCCCGCTGAGGGCGTCGCCCAGGTTCACCACCACGTCGACCCCCTCGCGGGTCAGGTCGGCGTCGACGGCCTCCAGTGCAGTCAGGTTGCCGTGAATGTCCGAGACCCACGCTATTTTCATGATGAGGCTTCCAGGCGCAGTTTGCGGCTGGGTTTGCCCGCGCCCGGTGCACCCGGCGGCGGCACCTCGGCCACGTCGCCGTACAGGCCACCGCCGCCTTGGCTGCTGCGGGCATCGTAGGCATCGACGATGCGGGCCACCAGTGGGTGGCGCACCACGTCCACACTGGTCAGGCGGCACATGGCAATGCCTTGCACCCGCTTCAAGACCCGCTCAGCGTCAATCAGGCCGCTGAGCTGGGTGCGGGGCAGGTCAATCTGGCTCACGTCGCCCGTCACCACGGCTTTGCTGCCAAAGCCAATGCGGGTCAGAAACATCTTCATTTGCTCGGGCGTGGTGTTCTGCGCCTCGTCCAGGATGACGAACGCATGGTTGAGCGTGCGTCCGCGCATGAAGGCCAGTGGCGCAATTTCAATTTGCTGGCGCTCAAAGGCTTTTTGCACCTTGTCAAAGCCCATCAGGTCGTGCAGCGCGTCGTACAGCGGGCGCAGGTACGGGTCCACCTTCTGGCCCAGGTCGCCGGGCAGAAAGCCCAGTTTTTCTCCCGCTTCAACCGCTGGGCGTGTCAGCACGATGCGCTGCACCGCGCTGCGCTCCAGCGCGTCCACCGCACAGGCCACGGCCAGGTAGGTTTTGCCCGTGCCCGCCGGGCCTATGCCAAAGGTGATGTCGTGCGTGGCCATCTGGGCGAGGTAGTGGGCCTGGTTGGGCGTGCGCCCGCGGATTTCGCCTTTGCGGCTGAGCATGCCCAGGGTCTCGGTGTCCACGCCCATGAGGGCGGTGTCGCCGCTGAGCATGAGCTGCACTTGCTCGGGCGGTATGGGCTTGCGTGCCATTTCGTACATGGCCTGCAGGGCCTCCAGGGCCTGCTCGGCGCGGGCCTTGGGGCCTTCGATGCGGAACTGTTCGAACCGGTGCGCCACCTTCACCTGCAAAGCCGCCTCTATGGTGCGGATGTGGCTGTCCATTGGGCCGCACAGGTGGGCCATGCGGGCGTTGTCGGGCGGGGAAAAGGTGTGGCGCAGAATCATGGGCATGCTGAAAAAGTGGGCTTTCATTGTCGCTGCAGCTTGGCTGCTGTGGCCGTTGCTGCTGCGCCCTGCGCAGGCCGCGGTGCTGCAGCTTACCTATGCAGAGGTCAGGGCGCCGGAGGGTCACTGGCAACTGGTGGTGTTGCCCGATGACTGGGGTCAGACCCGCCCGGACTTTGGCGGCAGCCTGCGTTACCGCGTGGTGTTCGATGCACAAGGGCTGTTCAGCCCGCTGGATGTGCCCGCGCTGTACGTGCCGCGTGTGTGCAGCAACGTGGCCGTGACGCTCAATGGCACGGCAGTTGGCTCGGGTGGGCGCATGGAGCTGCCCTACACCCGCAATTGCTTTGTGCCCCAGCTGTTCACCCTGCCATTGCCGCTGCTCAAGCCCGAGGGCAACGTGCTGGAGCTGGAGGTGGTGGGCTACCCTCTGCGCCATGTGTCGGCCAGCCAGCGCTCCAGTGGGTTGTCTGACCTGCTGCTGGGGCCGCTGCACGAGGTCAAGCCCGAGCACGATCGGGCCATGTGGTGGGCGCAGACGCTGCCCAAAATCATCACCGCGGTGCTGGGGTTGTTCACACTGTTTATTGTGGCCCTGTGGCTGGCGCGTCCGCAGGAAACCTACTTTGGGTACTTTGCGTTGTGGAGCGGCTGGTGGACGCTGAACACCTCCCGTTTGTTCTTGACCGATCTGCCGCTGCCCGGCCCGCTGATTGAAATGCTCACCCCTGCCACTGTGAGTGTGTGCGTGACGGGCATCGTGCTGTTTTTTATGCGCTTTTTGGGGCGGAGCGTGCGCTGGGTCAACCAGCTGCTGTGGTGGCAAATACCTGGCGTGTGTGCGGTGTTTGTGCTGGCGGGGTGGGACCACATCCACACCTTGGCCACCGGGTTGTATGGGCTGTGGTTTATCCCGCAGTTTTTGGCGGTGCTGGTGTGGTTTTTGTGGACATCGTGGCACGTGTCCCGCCGCGATTTTTGGCTGTTTCTGGTCATTCTGGGGGCCATCCTGGTCATTGTGGTCATTGAGATGGCTGCCACGCTGCTGCTGATTCCCTTGAAGGTACACATTGGCCACCTGGGCGGCCCCATCACCCTGCTGCCAGTGGGGCTGCGGCTCATATGGGTGTTCACCGAATCCATGCGCCGCACCGAGCGGCTCAACCAGGAGCTGGAAGACCGCGTTACCGAAAAAACCCGCGAAATCGAGCGCAGCTACGCTGAGCTGACCGACCTGCGCACCCGCGAGGCGGCACAGCGAGAGCGCCAGCGCATTGCCTCTGACCTGCACGATGACCTGGGGGCCAAGCTGTTGACCATTGCCCAGACGGCACACGCGCAGCCTGCCAATGCCGAGCGCGTGTCCACCCTGGCCCGCCAGGCACTGGACGACATGCGCCTGAGCGTGCGGGGCATCGTGGGTGAAGCCGCACTGGCCAGTGATGTGCTGGCCGATTGGCGGGCCGAAACTGTGGCCCGCCTGAGCGAGGCGGGAATCAGCCCCGAGTGGGTGGCCGATGACCCGCCCGCTGGCCTGGTGCTGCCCGCCCGGACCCATGTGCAGCTGACCCGTGTGCTGCGGGAGGCGGTGTCCAACACCATTCGGCACAGCGGTGCGACGCGTTGCCGGGTGGTCATTGCGCTGCAAGGATGGACCCTTTCGCTGCAAGTGGACGATGACGGGCATGGTCTTGCGTTCAATTCAGGTGGCCGCGTACCGACCCATGGTCACGGTTTGCCCAACATGGAGCGACGGGCCCGCAAGCTGGGTGGTGTGCACTTTTTTGGCGCATCCGAGCTGGGTGGCACCTGCATTCGGATGGAAGTCCCTTCCGCAACGGTCGGCCAAGTTGGTTAACCCCCCTCGTTCAGGGGATTACCCCGACGTCGGCGGGCGGATACCTTGGGGGGGTTGGTTCTGTAAATTCTTTTTTTTTTGCGCCTACCGCCATGAAAACCATTTTTCGCCCCACGTTGCTTCTTTGTGTTTTGGCGTCATTGACCGCCTGTGGCGGCAGTGACGACCCGCCAGCCTCTTCGGCCTTGTCTGGCTTGGCGGCGACTGGTGCTGCCATAGCGAACGCCGATGTCACGGCTCGCTGTGTGACAGGCCCAGGGCTGACAGGTCAGACAGGCACGGATGGTGTGTTTAGCCTTCCGTTGTCTGCCACCCACACCGCGCCTTGCATGCTGGAGGTGGTGAATGGTGCCGCCAAGCTATACAGCTTTGCCACCGAGGCCGGGCGCGTGAACATCACACCCGCCACCGACTTGGTGGTGGCCAATGCCCTCAAGGGCAATCTGGCCGATGCGTTTGCCGGATTTGGCAAGGACACCGCTGACACCATCAGCACCGGCTTGGTTGCAGCGAAAGCCTATGTCAAGGCCCAGCTCAAACTCGTCACTGGCGCTGAATACGCTGCAGATCCGTTGTCTGATGTGCTGGCGGTAGGCGATGCGAATGACAAAGTGCTCGATGCCTTGGGAAGTGCGTTGGTGAAGGCGGGCAAATCAATCACCGATTTGCGCGCTGGTGCTGTGGAGGGCAAAGTGCTGACCGAGATCGTGCCGGCACCTTCGGGTGGTGGCTCGGGTGGCGGAGACGCCGGCGGCCCCTGCAGCACGCCTTCGACGACCCTGCCGTACGCCGCGAGTACGGCGGGTGGCCCATTCAGTAACGGTGAGCAGGTTTGCTTCTCAGCCAGCACCACTGAGCTGACCATATCGGGTGTCAAGCTGACCAACCCGACGCAAAACACAGCCGTGTCTGCACCCTACAGCGCATATAAGTTTGTGGGCAGCAGCGCCACCTTTGAAGTGATTTTCAAAGACACTGCCTTGCATGAAATTAATGTCTCCAGCGTTGATGGAAGTACCTTCTTTGGCCAGATTGCAGCGCCAGCGGGCGGCGGCGGGGAAACACCTCCACCCAACAACCAAAACTGGGGCAGCGTGACGATCAAGAGCACGGCTTTCTCTGCCGATCGGACGCTCAAACCCAACCGGCTGCCAGACTTTGATGTTGAAAACACCAGTTCTGGATCGGGTCGCAAATTGGTCATGAGTCAGGCCACTGATCCGCTGAACGGTGCCTCATCGTTTGACAGCGTGAGTGTCCGATACGTCGCATCCACCGGCGTTGTGCTGTCTGCCTCGGCCATTGTTGTGCCCGAGCCGACCGCGCCGTTGGGGAGTAAAAACTACTATGCTGTTTGCGAGTACCCCGCTTGCAGTGGCATTACGGTCGATGCATCGGCAGGCACGGTGACGTTTGCCGACACTGAACTTAAAGCCACGATCCTCAGCGGCAATTCAGCCGCAGCGCGCATCAGTGGCACTTTCGGTTTGCCGGATTGGAGTCCCCGCGACGGGACGACTGTCACAGCAGCACAGCTGAGTGCGTGCAAGGTCAAGCAAAATCTCTTCAATGCAGAGATGATTGACATCGCCTGTTTGGCTGGCACATATGTCGGAACGGACATCGATGGCGCGGCTTGCACGGTCACCATCGACACGATAGCCAACAGCTTCCGCTTCAAAGACAGCGCCAAGGACAACACTTTCGCTCTTACGGTCAGCGGTGGCTACAACAACCTGAGCTCCTATTCCAGTAGCTTCCTTCAGTCGGCCACCATGTCGAAGCCCAGCGTTCCGTTGGAAACCATCAGTTTGGAAGTGTCTCCTGACCCAGTAGCAGCAGGGCGAATCAAAGTGATCGCGAGGAACTCTCATGGTGTGGCTGCGACCACGAACACCCTTTATAACCGCCAGTGCCGCTTGGATTTCGACAGCAGCGGTTCCTGATTGGACTTGTGTGGGCTTTGCCCTCCCGCTTGGCGGGTGCGTGGTCGAATTGAGGCCCTGAGACGCTCCCATCTATCGCAAGACTGCAGCAGCCATCAATTGAACATCGCTCAGTGTCAGCGCCACAAATGATGCAGAAACCGCTCGTTGGCCTGAGCGGTGTGCGCTTGCGCCTGTTCGTCGCGGTGTTGCTGCTGTTGGTGGTGGGGGTGATGGGCCTTTGGCGTACGCTGGCCGAGCCGTCCATAGGTCACCGCTTCGGTTGGTCTGCTCAGGAAGGGGTGACGGCAGTGCCCACGCTGGGGGTGGGGCCTCCCCTGGCTGGCGTGACGGCACTGCTTGCCACCACCCCAGATGGTGCGGTGCAGCGGTTGGAACTGTCAGCGCCGCTGATGGCCGAAACTGGCGGACTCACGTTGTACTACCGCGATCAGCAATACTTTTATGAGCAGCACGCTGTCTTTTGGACTTGGCTGACGCAGGCACGCTCGGGCAGTGTGCGCCTGGAAGTGGAGCACGCGGGCGGCGTGTTGCCGGTGGCCATACGCAGCAAGACGCTGGCTGAACTGGGGCTGCGCTTCTGGGTGCCCTGGTGCTCGGCACTGCTGGCGTTGTCCGTGGGGCTGGCGGTGTGGGTGTACCGGGCTGTCGATGGGGCGGCCAACTGGTACGTATTGGCCAGTCTGGCCTACAGCTACTGGATGATGGTGGTGGCGGGCACCAGCTCGCGGCTGCTGACGCAAGAGGCCGTCAGCTTCCAGTGGCTGCACTGGTGGACACACGCTGCCGCCTACCTCTACCTCATCGGGTTGTGCATGCTGCTGTGGCGTTTTCCGGTGGCGCTGGATGGCCGTTGGCTGACCCGTTCGCGCCTGCTGGCTGGCATGGCGCTGTGGAGCGGGGTGTTCATGCTGGTGGATGTGCTGGAGTGGGTGGACACCATTTCCGTGGGGTTTCGGTTGCCCAATCTGGCGCTTGCTGTGCTGCTGCTGGTGCTCTACCTGGCACAGTGGCGGCGCAGCCGCGGTCAGCCCCTGCACCGTGCGCAGATCAAATGGCTGGGGTTACTGCTGATGCTGACCCTGGCCGTGCCGTTTGTGGCTTCGTTGTACGCCGTGGTCGGTGTGTTCAGCCCGCTGCCCATTGCCTATGGGATGGTGGTGTTCTCGCTCATTTTCGTGGGGTTTGTGCCGCTGGTGACCCGGCTGCGCTTGTTTGAATTGGAGGCCTGGTGGCCGCGTGCGTGGTTGTGGTTTTTGGGCGGGGTGCTGGTCATCGTGCTCGACGTGGCCCTGCTGCTGGCCTGGCCCTTGACCGGTGGTCATGCGCTGATGCTGGCGATGGCGCTGGCCGGTTGGATCTACTTTCCGCTGCGTCAGTGGTTGTGGCGGCGGCTGTCCGACTCGGCCCTTCCGCAGTTGACCGATGTGCTGCCTGATGTGGTGGCGCTGGCCACTGAGAGTCAAGTGCCATTGTCGGCGGGGATGTCGGTGCGCTGGCGGCGGCTGTGGGAACTGCAGTTTCAACCCCTCTCCGTGGTTGTGATAGCTGCTTGCGGGGAGGTGGAGATACGCGCGCAGGGACAGCGGCTGAGGGTGCCGGGCGTGGGTGCACTGCCTGCGCTGGAGTTGGGTTTGCCCATGAGGGGCACGCGCCTGTTCAGCCTGCAGGATGTGCAGCGCTGCCAGCAGATTGTTGCTTTGGTCCGCCGCGGCCTGGAGGCCGGACAGGCCCAAGCCAGGGGCGCCCATGCTGAGCGCCAACGCATCGCTGCTGATCTGCACGACGACCTGGGGGCCAAGCTGCTGACCATTGCCCAGTGCGCCCAGCAGCCTGATGCGGATCTGCAGCGCCTGTCGCGTTTGGCCCGCCAGGCGCTGGACGACATGCGCCTGAGTGTGCGAGGTTTGACCACTGGCGATGCGCCGCTGGCCGACGTATTGGCCGATTGGAGGGCTGAAACGGTGCAGCGGCTGAGTGAAGCAGGGTTGGATGCCGAATGGACGACGCAATGGCTGCCTGAGTCAGGGCTGGAAGCTTGCATGTTGCCCGCAAGCACCCATGTGCAACTGACCCGTGTGCTGCGCGAGGCGGTGTCCAACACCATTCGACACAGCGGTGCGACGCGTTGCCGGGTGTGCATTTCACTGCAGGAGCTGACCCTCTTGCTGCAAGTTGAAGACGATGGGCGTGGACTTGCGCTCAATTCAGGTGGTCGCCTGCCTACCCGGGGTTTTGGCTTGCCGAACATGGAGCGCCGCGCTCGCAAGCTGGGCGGCACACACCTTTTTGCTCGCAGCGACTTGGGTGGGCTGCTGGTCAGTGTGGCAGTGCCTGTGGGGGCTGGTGTATCCGCTACGATGGACCCACCATGAAAAGCGTGCTCATTGTTGAAGACTTGCCCGAAGCCCAGCTGTGGATGGCGGAGGTGGTCCGTGCGGCCTGTGATGGCGCGCAGCTGCGTATGACGGCGCGTTGCGACGAGGCGCTGGCCCTGCTGCGTTGCGAACCGTTTGACCTGGCCCTGGTGGACCTGGGCCTGCCCGATGGCGATGGAACCGACGTGGTGGGGGCGCTGCGCCACCACCAGCCGCAGGCCACCAGCGTGGTGGTCACCATTCACGATGACGATGACCACTTGTTTCCCGCGTTGCAGGCTGGGGCTTTTGGGTATTTGCTGAAAGACCAGCCACACGAGGTGCTGGTGGCGCAGTTGCAGCGCATGGCCCAGGGCGAGCCCCCACTGTCACCCCCCATCGCCCGCCGCGTGCTGGCGCACTTTGCCGGTGGGGCACAGCGCCGGGCCGCCCTGATGCGCCAGATCGACGACGAGGTGCATCTGACCGAGCGCGAAACCGATGTGTTGCAGCGGGTGGCCAAGGGCTACACCCTGCCCGAAATTGCGCAGCAGTTCGGGCTGTCGCGCCACACCGTGGGTGACCACATCAAGCAAATTTACAAAAAGCTCAACGTCTCGTCCCGCGCCGAAGCTGCCCTGGAGGCAGCCCGACGGGGGTTGGTGGAGCCATGACATATGTTGTATACATAGCAAACTATGTATATATATCAAGCGCAAAGGCATTAAATGATTGGTAGATTGCAGGGGCAACTGGTGGCCAAGCACCCACCGCAGGTGCTGGTGGATTGCCACGGCGTGGGCTACGAGGTGGATGTGCCCATGAGCACCTACTACAACCTGCCCGAGGTGGGCGCAGGTGTCACGCTGCTGACGCATTTTGTGGTGCGCGAAGACGCGCAGGTGCTGTTCGGCTTTGCCACCGCCTCCGAGCGCGAGGCGTTTCGCCAGCTCATCAAAATCACCGGGGTGGGTCCGCGCATGGCGCTGTCACTGCTCAGTGGCATGAGCGTGGCCGACCTGGCCCAGGCGGTGACGCAGCAGCAGGTGGCCCGCCTGGTCAAGGTGCCAGGCATCGGCAAAAAAACCGCCGAGCGCTTGCTGCTGGAACTCAAGGGCAAGCTCGGTGCCGACATGGGGCCGAGCAGCGTGGCCACCAGCGACCACCAGCACGACATTGGCCAGGCCCTGATGGCCCTGGGCTACAACGACAAGGAAGCCGCCGCTGCGCTCAAGCTGCTGCCTGCTGACGTGGGAGTCAGCGAGGGCATCAAGCTGGCCCTGAAAAGCCTCAGCCGCTGAGGTCTGTCCTACCCTGTCCTGGCCTTGCGCCTAACGTCCAGCCGCTGACACTCCCAGCGCTTGGTGAGGCAGCCAGTTGCCCGCTGTGTCAGAGCGCCTCGCGCACCGGGCGCTCATGCGTGGGTTGTGGCGGTCGGGCACTGAGCGGGAACATTTGCCCGAACAACGTGAGCTGGGCGGTGCTGAGGGTGGCGGGGGTTTTCATGACCAGCCACAGCACGTCTTCCGTGCAGGGCGGGGTGGGCAGTGAGCCCATGAACTGGAAGTACCGCAGGTCTGGGGGAAGCAGCTGTGCCACGTTCAGTGCGGCCGGTGGGAGGCGGACGCGGTCGTCGGTGTCCAGTGGCAGGTAGGTCCACAGGGTGTGGATGGCCGAATTGGCGCTGCCTACCCGCAAGGGTATGGACAGCACCAGTTGGTCGCCGGTGTCGCTGCGGTGCCACAGTTGCACCGACATGGGGTGGGTCACGCCATTGATTGACCCCTCGCCCGGGTGCTGAAAGCGCAGCGCAGTCAGCTCGTAGCGGATGCCGCGCACCGTCAGCAGGTTGCCTGGTGCGACATCCACCTGAAGGGTGCGCCCTGTGTGCCACACCGAGGCGTCAACCGGTTCGTAGCGGATGTCGAGCGGCTCGGCCGGTCCTTGCAGCGTGGTGCTGCTGTCAATGGCGATGGGTGCTTGCCGCTGGCCTGTGGCGCACAGTTCGTACGAGGGGCGCAGGCGGTGCCAGTGGGCGGGCCCGGTCTGGCCCCCGTAGCTCCAGCGCGGCGCGTCCAGAAACACCTCTTCGTTGCCCGACAACTTGGCCGCTAGCGCAGCCGCCCTGGCCTTGAGTTCGTCGCGGCTGTGGCTGGCGGCTGGCTCGGTGGCGGTGGGTGAGCTTGAACCATTCAGGAGTTGGGATGGAGCCGTTGTGGCGGCAGCTCCTGCAACAGGCTGTGGCGCGGTGCGTGGCGAGCGTGCGGTACGTGCGGTGTTGGCGGGGCTTTGGGCCCGGGGCGTGCCGCCCTGTTTGGCCTCGGCGCGGCTCATGGCCTCCATGATTTTGTTGGCCAGATTCTGCATGCCGGTGTCAGCCTCCGCTGAGGCCTGTGCCTGGGTGGGGGTGCGCAGGCGCGGCGCGGGTGCGGGGCGGGGGGTGGGTGCGGCGGCTCTAGCGGGTGGCGGCGCGGGCGCAAGGGTGCTGGCGGTGGGGCTGGTTGCCGCTGCGGCGGGTGGTGCGGCTGGTGGTGTTGGCTCGGTGGGGGGGCTGCTTGGGGTGGTCGGTGCGGCTGCGGCTGCTGCCTTGGGGGGCAGACCGTTGGCGTTGGCCGCAGCAGCCTCGGCCGCGGCTCTGGCCCGGGCAATGGCGGCGAAATCGGCCACGGTGCGGGGCGGGTTGGGCAGCGCGGCAGGGCTGGGGCCTGGCGCCGGGGCGGCCGCCGTGGTTGGCGCTTGGCGCGGTGCGCGGCCAGTGGCTGTATCAGGTGCCGCGCTGGCCGCCGCCGCAGCGGCAGGCGTGCCTGAGCCAGCTTGGGGGCCTGCAGGCAGGGTCTCGGGTGGTGGTGCACTGGGCCCCAGCGAGGGACGGATGCTGCCCAGGTTGATGGTGCCCCGGGTAATGGGCACATCGATGGGCTCAAACGGCTCGGTGGTCTGGGCCGACTGGGCGATGGCGCTTGGTGCCACCATGGGCAGCAGCACCAGTGCAGCCCACAGTCCAGCGCCCAGGCACACGTTCAGGCAGGTGTTCAGTTTCAGATGCTGGCCAGCGTTGGGGCCCTTGCGCAGGCATGCATCCACCTTGGGCCAGCGAGTGGGCCGCTGCGGGGCCAGGATGTGGTGGAATGGCAAAGGCATGAAGGCGTGCGGGTCGGAGGGGAGATACTAGGCTTTATCGCAGACTTTATCGGCCTGTGAGCCGCCAAGTTAACCGCTGTCCATGCGTCCGCCCCAAACGGTGCGCCGCACCGGGTGGCACCTGACGCTGTTGCCATGAGCATTCAAACCGACGATTTTTCTCCGCCGCCGCCCAAGCGCATGCTGGCGGCTGTGCCCGAGTCCCCGCGAGAAGAGGCGCTGGAGCGCGCCCTGCGTCCCAAGCTGCTGGATGACTACGTGGGTCAGGCCAAGGTGCGCGAGCAGCTGGAAATTTTCATAGGTGCTGCCAAAAAGCGCAGCGAGGCGCTGGACCATGTGCTGCTGTTTGGCCCGCCGGGGTTGGGCAAGACCACGCTCAGCCACATCATCGCCCACGAGCTGGGGGTGAACCTGCGCCAGACCAGTGGCCCCGTGCTCGAAAAGCCCAAAGACCTGGCTGCGCTGCTGACCAACCTGGAGCCGAATGATGTGTTGTTCATCGACGAAATCCACCGCCTCAGCCCGGTGGTGGAAGAAATTCTGTACCCCGCGCTGGAGGACTACCAGATCGACATCATGATTGGTGAGGGGCCTGCAGCCCGCAGCATCAAGCTCGATTTGCAGCCCTTCACCCTGGTGGGGGCCACCACGCGGGCGGGCATGTTGACCAACCCGCTGCGCGACCGATTCGGCATCGTGGCGCGGCTGGAGTTTTACAGCGCCGAGGAGCTGGCACTGATCGTTCGGCGCAGCGCTGGGCTGCTGAATGTGGGCATGGACGAAGAAGGTGGCTTCGAGGTGGCCCGCCGAAGCCGGGGCACGCCGCGCATTGCCAACCGGCTGTTGCGCCGGGTGCGCGATTACGCAGAGGTGAAGGGCAATGGCCGCATCACCCTGGCGGTGGCCAACCAGGCCCTGGCCATGCTGGATGTGGACCCGCAGGGCTTTGACCTGATGGATCGCAAGCTGCTGGAGGCGGTGATTCACCGCTTTGACGGCGGCCCCGTGGGGCTGGACAACATCGCGGCCAGCATTGGCGAGGAGCGCGACACCATCGAAGATGTGATCGAGCCCTACCTCATCCAGCAGGGCTATTTGCAGCGCACGCCGCGTGGGCGCATTGCCACGCTGGCGGCGTACCGGCACCTGGGTGTGGTGCCGCCCGCCAGCCGGGGCGACCTGTTTGGCAGCTGATCAGTACTCCAGCACACGCGGCAGGGTTTTGGCCTGCTCCACCCATTTGGTCACCTCGGTTTCGGAGGGGGTACGGCGGGTGAGTTTTTTCTGCTCGTTGACCTCGGCCATGGCAGCGGTCAAGTTGGCGGCATTGCGCCGCGACAGCTCGGGCACAGTGTTCACGCCCGCGACTTCGAGCAGCTCGGCGTACTCGGCACCCACGCCGCTGATGCGGTAGAGGTCCACCATGTTGGCAAAGCGCAGCACCTGGCCCTCGCCCAGGCCGGTTTTTTCGGCCAGGTCTTTGCGCTGTTTGGGGGTGGTGCACTGGGCCAGCAGGGTATCGGTGTCTTTGATGCCTGCGGCGCGCAGCTTGTCGCCAGTGGCTGGGCCAATGCCTTCGACGTCTTCAATTTTTCGGTTCGCCATGTGAGGGTTCTCCTGCAAAGGGGGTCAACAAGTGCGGGCCGTGCCCGCTGTGCAACTGTAGCCCAGCCCCAGCTTCAGGGCATGGGCAACAGGGGTTCAGGTGGTGGTTTCGTCGCGGGAGGTGGTGGCTCCGGGGGCGGGTTCGAGGTGGGCGGTTTCGCCCCAGCACACCAGGCTCAGGCTGTCCGGGCTCCACAGCAGGCGGTTGATGGCGGCGTTCTTGAGCAGCCAGCTGCGGGGGGCGGCCAGGTCAAGCCCAGTGGCGGCGCGGTACATGGCGTCCAGCACCCCACCGTGGGCCACCAGTGCAATGTGCTCACCCAGGTGGCGGGCCGCCAGGGTGTTCAGGGTGTCCAGCACCCGCGCCCGCAGCACCTGGAGTGATTCGCCACCTCCTGGGGGTGCCCAGTCGGGTACCCGGGTGCGCCAGTGCAGGGCGTGCTCGGGGTGGTTGGTCTCTATTTCGGCCCACGTCAGGCCCTCCAGTGCGCCAAAGAAGCGTTCGCGCAGACCGACCTCGGGCATTGGCTGCAGGCCGTGGGCTCGGGCTACGGCCAGTGCGGTGGCGTGGGCGCGCTCCAGGTCGCTGGTGTACACCGCGGTGAAAGCGTCGGTGGCCAGGGCCTTGGACAGACGGGCCGCTTGCCAATGGCCCGCCGCGTTCAGGGGAATGTCGGTGTGGCCCTGGATGCGGGTGTCCAGGTTCCAGTCGGTTTCGCCGTGGCGGAGCACGGTCAGGCGGGTGGCATACACAGTGTGGGTCCTTGCTGAGCTCGTGGGGGTTCATGGTAGCGGTTTGGTGTGGCGCCGGCTTGGCTCTACCATGCAGGGAGCGCACGTGGTGTGCGCACTGGTGCCGCCCATGACGAATCCCCCCGCCAACCCCTTGCTCCACCCGACTGCGCCACTGGCGGCTGACACAGGGCCCGCATTGCCACCCTTGGCAGTGGGCGCCCTGCCCGATGCCCACAGTGCTCAGCTGTCGCTGCCTCTGGTTTTGGAGGGGCTGGGACACGGTGTGTGGGACTGGGATCTGGTCAGTGGCGCCGAGTATTTTTCGCCTCGGCTCAAGGCCATGTTTGGCTATGCCGACGAGGATGACCTGAGCCTGTCGGCTCACCTGGATGCACTCACCCACCCCGACGATGTACCGGGCATGCAGGCCGACCGGCAGGCCCACTGGGAGGGCAGAGCGCCGCGCTACCAGAACGAGCACCGGGTGCGCCACCGCTCAGGCCGCTGGGTGTGGGTGCTGACGCGGGGGTTGGTCATCAGCCGCGATGCCCAGGGCCTCCCGCTGCGCATGGTGGGCACACACACCGATATCACCCAGCGCAAGCAGGCCGAGCTGGACCACCAGCACACCCGCGAGCGCCTGGAGCTGGCGCTGCAAGGGGCCAATGACGGCCTGTGGGACTGGGACATCGTGGGGGACTGCACGCACTACTCGCCACGGTTTCGGACCCTGCTGGGCTATGGGTCGGAAGAAGAGTTTGGGCAGCGTTTCAGTTTTCGCAGTCAGTTGCACCCCGATGACCTGGCCCGGGTGACCAGTGCGGTGCGTACCCACCTGCGGGGGCGAACCCCCTTGTTTGACGAAGACTACCGCTTGCGCACCCGCGATGGGAGCTACCGCTGGTTCAATGGCCGGGGCAGGTGCAGCGGTTCGGACGGCCGGGGCGGGCCTGCGCGCTTGACCGGGCACCTGACCGACATTTCGGCCCGTGTGGCATCCGACCAGGCCAGGCTTGCGCTGCAAACCCAGCTGCACGAGGCACACCAGCGCGAAGCCGTCCATGCCCTGGCCAGCCAGGTGGGGCATGAGCTGCAAGAGCTGCTGGCCGATGTCCAGACGCAGTTGCAGCAGGCCCAGGCGGCGCTGTTGGGTGGTGGGGCAGGTGCAGCCTGCGCACAAGGGGTAGAGGGTGTGCAAGGCGCGCTGCAAGCCACCGAGCGGGCGCGGCATGTGGTGTCGCAAATGCATGCCTTCGGCAGCAGCCAGACGCAGCACATGCAGCTGGTGGATCTGAGCGGGTGGGTGGTGCAGCAGTGCGCCCGCCTGCGCGCACTGGCCCCGGCGCACGCCCGGTTGGTGGAGCACGTGGGCACGGAGCCCCTGCAGGTGGTGGCCGATCATGCCCAGCTGGAGCAGGTGTTGAACAACCTGTGTTTCCATGCCTGGCAAACCGGGGCGCAGACACCAGTGCGCGTGGAGGTCTCGGTGCAAGCCGACCCGGCGGGTGGGGTTCGGTGGGTGGTCCAGGACGATGGGCCGTGCATAGCCCCCGATGCCTTGCCCCATGTGCTGGAGCCTTTTCACCCGTCGCGGCGGGCCAGTGGTCGTTTGGGCACCAGTGGGTTGGCCGTGGTGGCTCGGCTGGTGGCCGCCCACCAGGGTAGGGTGGCGGTGCACAGCCCGCCTGGGCAGGGCTGCCGGGTGGAGGTGTGGCTGCCGCGTGCGGCCGAGCCGGCACGCCCCTCCAATGGCCAGCCCCCAGGCGCACACCCCACACCGCAAGCGCCAGCCCCCCAATCAGTGGCAGCGGCTGCTCCGGTGGCACCTGCTCTGGCAACTCTGTCGCCCGCCTCACCCCAGGCACGGACGGGCTGGCACGTGGTGTACATCGATGACTACGAGGCCATGGTGTACCTCATGGTGCGCATGCTCAAAAAACGGGGTGTGCGGGTGAGTGCTTTCGAGCGTGCCTCCGATGCCCTGGCCCATGTGAAGGCTCACCCGGACGGCGTGGATCTGCTGGTAACGGACTACAACATGCCCGAGTACAGCGGCCTGGACGTGGTTCGCGAGGTGGCCCGTTGCGCACCAGGCTTGCCGGTGGTCATTGCCTCGGGCCATGTGACGCCGGGCCTTCAGGCCCAGGCCCGTGCCGCTGGGGTGCTGGAGGTGCTCAACAAGCACGACAGTGTGGATGAACTGGCCGCCAAGCTGGCCGACCTGTTGCACCACCTACCGTCTCGCCCTGTTGCCACCGACTTGCTTGCCCCATGAGCCTGGGACTATGGGCGCCATTGCCCCGGTTCTGTCTGAGCCGGGGTGTGTGACGCCGTGGTGGGTTTCAGCGTGGCACGTCGATGTCCACCCGCTGTTGGGTGCGGCTGGGGTGGGGGAAATCGGTGAGCGCGGCATCCAGCATGGCGCGCCAGATGGCGGGGGTGCTGTTCCAGCGGCCATCGTGGGCGGCTTTGGCCTCGTAGGCCACGCGGCCCTGCTGGGGGTCGCGCACCACCAGCTGCACCTGGCGCAGGTGGTAGGGCATGTCGCTGCGCGGCAAGCCCCAGCCCAGGCCTATGCCCACCCCGGCTGTTCCTGCGCTCAGGCTCCACCGTGGGCCCATGCCCACCGGCGCATCGTCCCAGGGCGCGCGGGGCAGGGTGGTCTGGCTGGCCGATACCTGCACCCGCCACGGGGGTGCGGGTGTGGCCGCCTGGGCCGCCTGCTCCAGCAGTTGCCAGCCTTTGCTGGCCAGGGCCTGTTGGGCCAACTGCTCCAACCCGTTCTGCTCCATGGCGCCTTGCCCGCTGAGTTGGGATGGCATTCTTTCGAATATGTAGCTGACAGTGCCCGTGGGGTATGTGCCAGTGGGCCAATTGGCATGTGAAGTCACGTCGCTGTCCACCCGCATGACACTGGCGCAGCCGCCCAGCCAGACCCCCACCGCCAGCACCCCTGCGACCGCCCACGCGCTTGGTCGGTGCGGGGGCGGCGCAGCGTGGTTGCCCAGGTCGGCGTGCCCCGGTTGGAACTGCACGGGTTGGGCCAGGCAGGGCTGTGGGGTGGGTGTGCTGGGGGCCATGGGGTCAGCCCAGCTGAATCACCTGCACCGCAGGCAGACCAGCGGTGCCCAGGTCGGACGGCAGGTCTTCGGTGTCAAAGGCGGTGTCACCGTCTTCGTTGGCCACGCCGGTGGGCACCAGGGTTTCAAAGGGGAAGAGTTTGCGGTCCATCAGGTGGCTGGGCACCACGGTCTGCAGGGCGCGCAGCATGTTGTCGAGTCGCCCGGGGAATTTTTTGTCCCACTCCTTGAGCATGTTGCCCACCTGCTTGCGTTGCAGGTTTTCCTGGCTGCCGCACAGGGTGCAGGGGATGATGGGGAACTCGCGCACCTGTGCCCAGCGCACCAGGTCTTTTTCGGCCACATAGGCCAGGGGGCGGATGACGGTGTGCAGCCCGTTGTCACTGACCAGCTTGGGTGGCATGGCCTTGAGCTTGGCACCAAAAAACATGTTCAGGAACAGCGTGGCCAGCATGTCGTCGCGGTGGTGGCCCAGCGCGATTTTGGTGGCCCCCAGCTCAGAGGCCACCCGGTACAGAATGCCCCGGCGCAAGCGGCTGCACAGGCTGCACATGGTTTTGCCGGGCTCGATTTTGTCCTTGACGATGGAATAGGTGTCCTGGTTTTCGATGTGAAAGGGCACGCCCAGCCTGGTCAGGTACTCGGGCAGGATGTGCTCGGGAAAGCCGGGCTGCTTCTGGTCCAGGTTGACTGCTATCAGCTCGAAGCGCACCGGCGCACGCGCCTGAAGTTTGAGCAGGATGTCGAGCAGGCCGTAGCTGTCTTTGCCGCCCGACAGGCACACCATCACCCGGTCACCCTCGCCGATCATGTGGTAATCAACGATGGCCTGGCCGGTCAGGCGGCACAGGCGCTTTTCAAGTTTGTGGTCTTCGCGTTCGATGGTCATTTAGTGTGTTCAGTGGATGCGGTTGCAGGAATAGCTACAGCATCTTCGGGAGTGGCGTGCTCAAACAGGTCTGCCAGCCGATCCAGCTTCTCGCTGACTTCCGGGGCAATGCTTTGCGGATTGACCAGTGGCACCAGTCGGTGCAACTCGCCTTTTTTGAGCAACATCTGTCCGCCCAGTCGTTGGGCGAGTCGGCGGAAAAACTCTTCGGCCAGGGTGCTGAGTTTGCGCCGCTCTGTTTTGGCTTCCCACAGCAGGCGCGACACCTGGGTGGGCGATTGTTTCCAGGTTTCAAAGTCTGTCCGGGCTCCTTCAAACACCTGCTCCAGCACCAGTGTGTCCATTACTTCGTCAATTTCAGCAGTGAATCCGCTGAATAAATCCATGTCTTTGTAGTCGGAACGGGCGTATTCACGCAGCACATCGGGGGTGATGAAGTAGTTTTCTGCTTCATACCGCTTCCAGTAAGTGATGCTCAATGGACCGGTTGTGCCTTCCCGACTTCTGCCATCGTTATCAAGAATCGCCAGACCCTTCAAGGTGGGCAAAAGGTTGCGCAGGCTATTGAAATGCTGTTGCGGGGTGATGCCGAACCCACCTTCCACCCGTTCAAGTTCGGCATCCATGTCTTGCTGTGGATAGTTGTTCTGAACGTAAAAGGAATTGATGCGTTCATCCCACAGTCCGGCTGCCCGGTGCCCCAGTCGCTCTGCCAGTGCCCGCAGCATGTCCACATCCGTTCCGCCTTCCACGTACAGCACGTAACCCCGTTCCCGGGCTTTGACGTAGTGGTCTGCCCCGTAGTGCTTGAGGCTGTTGCGTATGTCCTGGGTTTTGGCCAGATCATCAGCCTTACCATCCAGCAGCAGCGTCAGATTACGGTCCAGGGCCTCGTCCAGAATGACCTCGGAATGGGTAACCATGACCACTTGCGACTTGTTTTCTGTGGCGATGTCGCGCAGCAGCACGTACACCTGCTTTTGCCGCAAGATTTCAAGATGGGCATCGGGTTCATCCACCAGCAGCACACTGCCTTTGTGCGAGTACAGGTAGGCAAAAATCAGCAGCATCTGCTGAAAGCCCCGACCTGAGGACGAAACATCCAGCGGTTCTTTGACTTTGGGCTGGCGGTAATGCAGTTCAATGCTGCCGCGTGAAGTTTCACGGGGGTGAGACAGCGTGACCTGAAACAGCCGCTTCATCAGAGCAATGATGCTTTGCCAGTCGTCTTGGGACTCCCGTGCCACCATCAGGCAGAGGTTGCGCAAAACCTGTGCAGTCTGACCCTGTCCTAACAGCACAGCGATGCGGCCCGGCTGGAGAATGGGCTCTTCCACTTCCAGTCCAGACATGGGGTAGAGCAGTTCCACATTGAGTCGTGCCGCATGGCCAATCAAATCCAGGTTGCTGGCAACAGAGGCATCTGGTGTGCAGTAAACCAGTTCATCACCTTGATTCCGAAAGCGCATGGACAATGCGTGTACTGATCCTTGGTACTCAATACCAACGGTGATGAGGAGGGGAATGTCTTTGTTTCCTGTTCGTACCTGTGTGTTGTGCCAGAAGAAGCGGGTTCTCAGGACTGGGACTGCAACAATATTCAGGCGGTTGATTGAGGTGGCAGTGCGCTCTTTGGCGGTCGAGTCTTTTCGTGCGTCGTGCCAGGTTTTAACTGCCTGTGCCCACAAGGCGAGCGCCTGGATGGCACTGGTTTTACCGCAGTTGTTGGGGCCAATCAGCACCGCAGGGTGATCCAGCTCAATCCGTTGTTTGTCACCAAAGCGTTTGAAATTTTCGATCTCTAGGTAGTGCAACAGTCGCATGCTGGTTACTTCTCGCTGTGCTGGGTTGAAGACACGGATGGACTTTGGTGATGAATGGTTTGTGCCGGTTGTTGAAGTGGCCCGATTACCACTGCCCGCTCTGCATGCGAATGGCCACCTGGCAGTCGTCAAAGATTTCCAGCTTGGCAATGCTCACCCGCACCCCAATGACGCCGGGCAGTTGCATGAGGCGGTGGGCCAGTTTGCCGATGAGGGTTTCGAGCAGGTTGACGTGCTCGGCCGTGCACTCGTCAATGATGATCTGGCGCACCTTGCGGTAGTCCAGCACGTGGTTGATGTCGTCGTCGTGCGGCAGCAGCGGTTGGGTGCCCTGGTTCAGTTCCGCGTCCACCTGGATGGGCTGGGGTGCGCATTTTTCCTGCTCCAGAATGCCCAGGTTGGCGTCAAAGCGCAGGCCGCTTAGGCTCAGGGTCTGGGTGCCTGCCTTGCTGAAATGGGTGGTGGTGGAAACGGTCATGGTGTGGATTCGGGGGCAGGTGGTGCTGAGCTGGGCATGAGCGAAAAGTCCCGCTCGAACTTCATCAGGTGCTGGCCACCGTCCACCAGCAGCGTGGTGCCGGTGATGGAGCGGTTGGTCAGCGCAAACGCCACGGTGGCGGCCACATCGTCGGGTGTGGAACTGCGCCCCAGCGGCGAGAGCCGGTGCAGCGCCTGGAACTGCTCGTCGCTCAGCATGTGGCTGGTGAGTGTGAGGCCAGGGGCCACGCCCACCACGCGCACCTGCGGGGCGAGTGCCTGGGCCAGCAGGGTGGTGGCGGCTTCCAGTGCGGCTTTGGACAGGGTGTAGCTGAGGAAGTCCGGGTTCATGTTCCACAGCTTCTGGTCCAGCAGGTTCACCACCACCGCGGGCGGCTCGTCCGGGGCTGGTGGCTGCGCGACGCGGTGGGCGTGCAGGCACTGGGCCAGGACGATGGCGGCGCCGGTGTTGGCCCGCAGGTGGCGGTCGAGGGCGGCGTAGCCAAAGGTGGCCGCGTCGTCGTGCTCGAAGGTGCTGGCGCTGTTGACCACGGCATCCACCGTGCCAAAGTGCTCCGCCACGTTGGTCCAGAGCTGGCGCACGGATGCCTCGTCACTCAGGTCGCCGAAAAATGCATAAAAAGTGCCGCTAGCACTTGAATTTGTTGAACAGTCAGCTACAGTTTCAAGTGCCTGGTCTTGCGAGTGGCGGTAATGGATGCCGACGTTCCAGCCCTGGCGGGCCAGGGTTAGGGCGATGTCGCGGCCCAGTCGGCGGGCGGCGCCGGTGACCAGTGCGGTGCGCCGACGCGGTGCCAGGGCCAGTGGGGTCGGGCCAGGCGTGGAGGGGGAGCCAGGGGCCATTGGGGGACAATCCACAGGTGTTTGAACAGCGCCCGAGTGTAACGATGACCCTTGCCCAACGCCTGCACGGCGCCCTGAGTGCCCACGGTGGCTGGCTGCCTTTTGACCAGTTCATGGCCCTGGCGCTGTATGAGCCCGGCCTGGGCTACTACGCCAGCCCGCGCGCCACGTTCGGGCGCATGCCCGGCACAGGCAGCGACTTTGTCACCGCGCCCGAACTGTCCGAGGTGTTTGGCCAGACGCTGGCCCGCCAGGTGCGCCAGGCCTTACAGGCCACCGGCACCCACGAGGTGTGGGAGTTTGGCGCAGGCAGTGGGGCGCTGGCGCTTCAGATACTGCAGCAGGTATCTGAATGGGAACAAGCGCTGGGGGCTGAAATTGTTAAAAAATACACCATCGTGGACCTCTCGGGCACCCTGCGCCAGCGCCAGCAGACCACACTGGCCCAGTTTGGCAACCGCGTGCAATGGGTCGACCGCTTGCCGCCCGCCTTGCACGGGGTGGTGCTGGGCAACGAGGTGCTGGACGCCATGCCCGTGAAGCTGCTGGCTCGCCACGGTGGCCGGTGGCACGAGCGCGGCGTGGCACTGCACCCCAACGCCCCCCAAACCACCCCAGGCCTCACCCCCGGCCCCACCGTTGGCGATGGCGACGACAGTGCCAGCCCCGCGTGGGTCTGGGCCGACCGGCCCACCGAGCTGCGCCCCCCGCTGGACGTGCCGGGCGATCACGATTACCTGACCGAGGTCCACCCCCAGGCAGAGGCTTTTGTCCGCACCCTGGCCGACCACTTGGTGCGCGGCGCGGCATTCCTGATCGACTATGGCTTTCCCGAGGCTGAGTACTACCACCCGCAACGCGCCATGGGCACATTGGCCTGCCACCACCACCACCGGGTGGACGACAACCCCCTGGTGTCGGTGGGTGAGAAGGACATCACCGCGCACGTCAACTTCACCGGTGTGGCGCTGGCCGCCCAGGAGGCTGGCATGCAGGTGCTGGGCTACACCAGTCAGGCGCGTTTTCTCATCAACTGCGGCATGGCCGAGGTGTTGGAGGCCCTGCCAGCGGATGCCCTAGGTCTGGCCGCTCGCAGCATGGCTGCCAAGCTGATCCACGAGCACGAGATGGGCGAACTCTTCAAGGTGCTGGCGCTGGCACCGGAGGCCAGTGCACAGGCATGGCTGCCCATGGGCTTTGCAGCGGGCGACCGCACCCACACGCTGTGAGTGGCGCGCCATGATCCGCTGGATGCTGGTGATTTTTCTGGCGCTGCTGCTCATCAGCTGGTTCACCCCGCTGCTGCAGCGTTTGGGCTTTGGCCGCTTGCCCGGCGACTTTCGGTTTCGGTTGTTCGGGCGGGAGTGGTTTTTGCCGGTGACCACTACGCTGATTCTGAGCGGTGTGGCCAGCCTGGTCTCGCGGATGATTTGATCTGCGCTGCCCGACAGGTGGTCGGCCCTTGAAATCGCGCCCATGGCGGCCATATTCCATACTCCAAAGGGTATTGACCATGAACCAGACAACCACTCCATCTACGACTGCTGCAGGTGCTGCGCCCCTGCATGTGGTGTGCCCCCATTGCCACACCACCAACCGCGTGGCCCAGGCCGATCTGGCCGCTGCCCCCACTTGCGGCAAGTGCCAGCAGCCGCTGTTCACTGCCCACCCGCTGGCGCTGGACGAAGCGGGCTTCGAGCGCCACATCAGCCGCAGCCACCTGCCTGTGCTGGTGGATTTTTGGGCGCCCTGGTGCGGCCCCTGCCGCATGATGGCCCCCGCCTTCGAGCAGGCGGCGGCCCAGCTGGAGCCGCATGTGCGCCTGGTCAAGGTCAACACCGAAGAGGCCCAGGCGCTGGGCGCCAGGCTCAACATCCGCAGCATTCCTACCCTGGCGCTGTTTGTGGGGGGGCGCGAAGTGGCCCGCCAGGCGGGTGCCATGGGCGCGGCCGACATCGTGCGCTGGACCCAAGCCAAGCTGGGTTGACGGCACGGGAGTTTTTTTCACCCCAAGGCTTTTGCCCCGTCTGTTTGGAGCCGCCATGAAGCCCTCTGATCCAGCTCCGTTTTTCCAGCCAACTGCCCCCGCCACTCAGGCTCGCTTGTTGGCCGATGTCGGTGGCACCAACGCCCGTTTCGCCTGGCAGGCGGGGCCTGGTCGACCGCTGGTCGATGAACAGGTGCTGCCTTGCGCCGACCATGCCAGCCTGCCCTTGGCCATCCAGGCCTACCTGGCGCGCACGGGGCATGCCGCGCCCAGCCATGCGGCGGTGGCCATTGCCTCCCCTGTCACCGGGGATTGGGTCCAAATGACCAACCACCACTGGGCGTTTTCACAGCAAGCGCTGCGGGACAGTCTGTCGCTGACCACCCTGCGCGTGCTCAACGATTTCACCGCGCTGGCCCTGGCTCTGCCCGCTGTGCCCGCTGGCGATTTGCAAGCCATTGGCGCTGGGGTGGCGGTGCCCGATGCGCCCAGGGCGCTGTTGGGCGCCGGAACCGGGCTGGGCGTGTCAGGTTTGGTGCCCAACGGGTGTGGGGGCTGGGTGCCGCTGCAGGGGGAGGGCGGCCACGTCACTTTGCCAGCGGAGACCGATCGTGAACACCTGGTGATGGCTGGCCTGCGCCGCCGCTATGGCCATGTCTCCGCCGAGCGCGCCTTGTGTGGCCAGGGCCTGCTGGACATGTACACCCTGCTTTGTGAGGCCGATGGCGTCACCCATTCAACCTGTGCCACACCTGCCGACATCACCAAGGCCGCATTGGCCGGTCATGGGCAGCAGGCGGTGGAGGCATTGACCATGTTTTGTGCGTTGTTGGGCTCGGTGGCTGCCAACCTGGCGCTGACGCTGGGTGCGCGTGGGGGGGTGTACG
This sequence comes from Burkholderiaceae bacterium, assembly GCA_030695205.1. Taxonomy (GTDB): domain Bacteria; phylum Pseudomonadota; class Gammaproteobacteria; order Burkholderiales; family Burkholderiaceae_C; genus UBA2334. The sequence continues at coordinate 133,587 of JAUYTN010000061.1, forward strand.
TCGGCGGAGGTATCGTGCCCCGCCTGGGCGACTGGTTCCAGGGTTCGCCGTTTCGGGCGCGTTTTGAGGCCAAGGGGCGCTATGCGGCCTATCTGCAGGCCATTCCTGTGTGGGTCATCACCGCCCGCCAGTCACCTGCACTGCTGGGTGCCTCCAGGGCCTTGGATGGCGTGGCCTGAGCCGCACGCTCGCGGTGCAGTTCAGGCGTGTGCGCCAGGGTGGCTCTGTTGGGTTGGCAAGGCCTGGGCGGTGGGGCCGTTGCCGTCGAGCCCCGCAGCTTTGAGGGCTGCCACACGCGCGGTGTGCAAGGCGTGGGCTATTTGTTCGCCCAGGGCCGCGCGCTTGCGCGGCTGCCCAGGCGCGGGCGCAGCGTCGGTGGCGCTGCGCAGCCGCTCGGCTTCAGCCACCTGGGCGGCTATGGCCGCTGTCTCCACCCGCTGGGCCACGGCCAGGGCCTCCAGCAGGCGGGGGCGCTGCGGGTAGGGCTGTTCGGCCAGGCCACCACGGCCGCGGGCGTCGCATTCGCAGGCCAGCAGCACCTGGGCAAAGCGTTCGGGGCGGCGCAGCGCGTCGCAGCGCTCCAGCAACCTCACCCGTGCGGCCGCTGAAAAGTCGCCGCTGCGGTGCACATTGCCGTGCTCGCGGGCCACGACGTCGGCCAGTTCCTTGCAGTCTTTGGGCACCCGCCAGCGCTCGCACACGCGCTGCAGCAGGCGAACGCTGCGTTCTTCGTGGCCAATGTGGCGCGGCAGCACATCGGCGGGGGTGGTGCCTTTGCCGAGGTCGTGGCACAGGCAGGCAAAGCGCACGGTCAGTGGAGCGTGGAGTTGGGCGGCCATGTCCATGACCAGCATCATGTGCACGCCGGTGTCCACTTCGGGGTGGTAGTCGGCCCGCTGGGGCACGCCCCACAGCCGGTCAAGCTCGGGCAACAGCACCGCCAGTGCGCCGCAGCTGCGCAGCACCTCGAACATGCGGGAAGGCCTGGACTCCATCAACCCGCGAGACACTTCCTGCCACACCCGCTCGGGCACGAGGTGGTCCACCTCGCCAGCGGCCACCATGTCGCACATGAGGGCGGTGGTTTCGGGGGCCACGCTGAAGTCGGTCAAGCGGGCGGCAAAGCGGGCCAGGCGCAGGATGCGCACCGGGTCCTCGGTAAACGCTGGCCCCACATGGCGAAGCACCTTGGCTTGCAGGTCGGCCACACCGCCAAAGGGGTCCACCAGCTGGTTCAGGTCGGGGTGTGGCCCGGGTAAATTTTTTGAATAAAAATCGCCTTCACCGCTTGCTGGTATTGGCTTTGTAGCTATGGAGTTGATGGTCAGGTCGCGCCTGGCCAAATCTTGCTCCAGGGTCACACCGGGGTCGGCATGGAAGGTGAAGCCGTGGTAGCCGGGGGCGGTTTTGCGCTCGGTGCGCGCCAGCGCGTACTCCTCGCGGGTATGCGGGTGCAAAAACACCGGGAAGTCTTTGCCCACAGGCAAATAGCCCTGGGCCACCAGGGCCTCGGGTGTGGCGCCCACCACCACCCAGTCGCGTTCGTGTACGGGAAGGCCCAACCACGCATCGCGCACCGCACCACCCACCATGTAAATGTCCATCCCCCGATTGTCGCGCGGTCGGTGCGGCCTGCCGTTGCCTGGGCCAGGGGTCAGCGCCCCAGCCGGTAGGGCTCTTCAAAGTCCAGAAAATCGTGCTCGGCCAGGGCACCCGCCACCCAGGCTTGCACACCCGGCAGCTCGCACACGTTTTGCATGTAGCGGGCCACGGTGTCGGGCACGGGCACGGCGTAGGTGTTCAGGCGCATCACCACGGGGGCAAAGTAGGCATCGGCCACGGTGAAATGGCCAAACAGCAGCGGGCCACCGTGTTCGTCCAGCAACTGCGTCCACATCGCCAGCAGACGGTCCAGGTCGGCGCGCACGGCGGGCTGGTCGCGCAGCACCAGGGCACCAATGTGTGGCAGCGATGCCTCGATGTTCATGGGGAAGTGGCTGCGCAGCGCACCAAAGCCGCTGTGCATCTCGGCACACACGCTGCGCGCCCTGGCCCTGGCCGCCGGGTCAGTGGGCCACAGCGGGGGAGTGCCTGCGGGGGACAGCGCCGGGACCAGTTCGGCCACGTACTCGGCAATGGCCAGGGTGTCCCACACGGCCAGAGGCTGGCCCGATGGGCTCAGGTGGGTGTTGTCCAGCAGCACCGGCACCTTGCCCACAGGGTTGTGCAGGCCAACGGCCTGTTTGAAGTGGGAGCCTGGTGCAAAGGAGTCAAAGCGCACCATGCGCTCGGTGAAGGCGATGCCCGCCTGCGTCATCAGCACCCAGGGGCGCATGGACCAGGAGGAGTAGTTTTTGTTGCCAACCAGCAGCGTGAGGGACATGGGGGCTTTCAGGCGTATTTTTCGAGGATGCGGGTGGAGCGCTCCACCTCGCGGAAGGTTTCCAGCTCGGATTCCGAGGAGGTGACGGCCTCCATCACGGTGCACGCCATCATGCGGTAGAAGGTTTTTTCCATGGCCTTGCGGGCCGCGGACATTTGCTGGGCCACGTCTTCGCAGGGGCGGCCGCTTTCGACCATGTCGATCAGGCCACGCACCTGACCCTCGATGCGCTTGAGCCGATTGACCACGTCGCGTTGGTGCTCGGTGCGGTAGGCAGAGGGCGCGGGCACCTTGGCAGCCTCAGCAGTGGGCGCGGCGGTGGGCACAGCAGTGGGTTTGGATGAGGCCATGAGGGCTCCTGTCGGTTTGAGGCAAAGGTGCAGTGTGCCAAAAAAACGCGGACGCTCCGGCTCGGGGCAACCCTGCCCAGCGGGGTGGATTCATAAAAAACACTACCCCCTAGGGTAAACAGGGGTGCAACAAACGCTCAAGCGGAGCTACCTTCGCGATCCTGGCTTTTTGACAAAAGTCAAGCATTCAGTGACCCACCATTCACCCGAGGAGATTCCATGCGCGTTTTGAAAACACTCACCCTGGTTGCCGCTTTGACCGCCACCCTTTTGGCCACTGGCTGCGGCACCGTGGCCACCATTGGCAAGCTCGAAGACGGCGCGGCCGCCGAAGCCAGCCGCATGTGGGACCGCTGGGTGGATGGCCAGGGCGACATTGCCGTGGCCACCACTTGGGAGCGCAAGGTCAAGGCTGGGGTCAGTGCCAAGGACGTGGAAGAAATCCTCAAGCTCGTGGCGGTGGAGCGCAACATGCGCGACGTGGGGGTGCTGCCCCTGTCCAAAGAACTGGAAGCCCGCTCCGGCAAAAAAGAGAAGGTGCTGACGGTGTACTCGTACTGCAGCCCCGACACCGCCCGCAAGATGGTGGACTTCAGCCCCCACATGGCGGCGTACCTGCCCTGCCGGGTGTCGCTGGTCGAGCAGGACGATGGCCTGTGGCTCTACACCCTGAACATGGACATGATGGTCAAAATGGGTCGCAAACTCCCCTCGCCCCTGAAAGAAGAGGCCATGGCCGTGCGCAACACCATCTACGAAATGATGGAGCGCGCCTCCAAGGGCGAGTTCTGACACCCCTGTTGGCATCGCCACCCCCACGGAGGGCACATAGGCGGGGCGGTACCACCACAAACCCATTCCAATGCGAGGAGACCACATGACCACATTCACCACCACCCCTGTGCGCACCGCGCTGCTGCTGGCACTGGGTGCCACCCTGTTGCCAGCGGCGCATGCCACCAATGGCATGAACCTGGACGCCTACGGCGCCAAAGCCGGCGCCATGGGCGGCGCATCGTTTGCCTTTGAAAACGGCAACTCTGCCCTGATGAACAACCCCGCCACGCTGGGGCTGCGCAAAGAGGGCAGCAGCCTGGGCATTGGCATGACCTTGCTGCAACCCAACGTCAATACCAGCATGAACCACCCGCTGGCTGGCCCGATGAATGCCAAATCGGGTGGCGATGCGTACTGGATGCCATCGGTTTCTTTGATCCGCAAGACCGGCAAGCTGACCTACGGGGTAGGCATGCTGGCCCAGGGCGGCATGGGCACCGAGTACGGCAGCAGCAGCTTTTTGTCCAACAACACGGGTTTGCCCATGCGCTCGGAGGTAGGGTTTGGTCGGCTCATGATGCCCTTGGCCTACAACGTGAACGATGACTTCACCGTGGCGGGGCAGGTGGACTATGTGTGGGCGAGCATGGACGTGCAGATGCTCATGCCCGATGGCTCGGGTCATGTCAATTTCAGCAACAACAGCGACTTCAGCGGTCAAACCAAGGGCAATGGCTGGGCATTCAAGCTGGGTGGGCACTACAAGGTGTCCGACACCTTGGCCCTTGGCGCCACCTTCCACAGCAAAACCGATATCGGTGACCTGACCGGCAGCGGCAGCTTTACGGCGTTCCCCAGCGGAGCGGTCATGCCCACCAACTTCAAGGTGGTGGACTTCCAGTGGCCGCAAACCTACGGGGTTGGCATGGCCTGGCAGGCCACGTCCACCTTCATGGTGGCTGCCGACGTCAAACGGCTGAAATGGTCGGACAGCATGAAGACCTTCCGCCTGGCCATGAACATGGGGGCCGGCTGGGCCGAAGGCGCCATGCCGCAGAACTGGAAAGACCAGACCGTGGTGATGCTGGGCGTGCAGTACATGCTCAACCCCAACGTCGCACTGCGGGCAGGTGTCAACCATGCTGAAAATCCGGTACCCGACCAGACGCTCAACCCCTTGTTCCCCGCGACTGTGCGCACCCACTACACGATGGGCGTCGGATGGAACGCGGGTGGTGGGCACACCTGGGCGGCATCGGTGGCCATCGCGCCCAAGGTGACGCGCACCAACCCCGCCATGTTCCCCACCCCCACGGGTGGTGCCTTGCCCGGCACGGTGTCCCACAGCCAGACGACGCTGCGGGTCAACTACAACTACAACTTCTGACCAGCCCCGCGCTCAGGCGCGGCCCTTGGCCCGCAGGCTCAGCAGCCGGTTGCGTGGCCCCTGGCCGCCGGCCACGGTGCCCATGTAGGTGGGCAAAATGGCAGCGAGGTGGGCAGGGGTCAGCCCCCAGCTGGCGGTGGTGGGGATGCCGGCACTGGCGGGGCTGGCGACGTTGTCCACTTCCAGTGAACTGAGGTTGTCGGTGCTCATCAGTGGCTCGCCAGGGGCCAGTTCCATCAGCAGTGCCTGGAAGTAAGCCACCGCTCGGGGCATACCCAGCACTGGCCGCTGGTGGCCCACTGTGCGGCCCGCCATGCGCACCAGTTCGCGCAGGGTGAAGACATCGGGGCCCACCACCTCCACAGTCTGTCCGATGGTGGCGGTGTCGGTCAGCGCGTGCACCACCGCAGAGGCCACGTCCTCCACCCACACCGGCTGGAAGCGCGTGTCGGCACCCGCCAGCGGCACCAGGGGCAGCAGCTTTTGCATGCCGCCAAACAGGTTCAGGAAGCGGTCGCCCTCGCCAAAGACCACACTGGGGCGCAGCACCGTCAGGTCCAGCCCGGCAGCCTGCAGCACCGCTTCGCCCTTGGCCTTGCTGCGCAGGTACATGGACGGGCCGTCTGCGGCCGCACCCAGCGCGCTGACGTGCACCACGCGGCGCACGCCCGAGCGCTGGCAGGCCTGGGCAATGGTACGGGCCAGGGTGACGTGGGCCCGCTCAAAGGCCGCTTCGTTGCCGTGCAGGATGGCCACCAGGTTGACCACCGCATCGTGCCCGGCCATCAGCTGGGCCAGCACCTCGGGATCGTGGACATTGGCGGTGAGCACCGTCAGCAGGGGAAGGTGGCGCACCACATCGGCCCGTTTGGCCTGGCGGGTGGGTACGGTCATGCGGTGGCCGGCGCGCTGCAGCTGTTCGCAAATGTGGCGACCGATGAAGCCGGTACCACCCAGAACGAGGATGTTGGACATGGGTTGTGTTCCTTGAGGTTGGAGCCGTTGGACAAAAAAGGGGGCGTCAGGGCAAGTCGCTATTTTCGCCGGGGCTGCTGCGTGCCCTGGGGCCCACCACGCCCAGCCTGGCTTTGAGCGACTGGGGCTGGCCGCTGAGCAGCGCGGCGTAGTTGGTGGTGTTGCTGAGCACGCGCTTGACGTAGTCGCGGGTTTCAGAGAATGGGATGTTTTCTGCCCAGATGGCGCCTTCGAGCACGGGGCCGGAGCCGTCGTTGGGGGCGCGCCAGCGCCGCGCCCGGCCTGGGCCTGCGTTGTAGGCGGCGGCAGCCAGGGGCAGTGAACCCTCAAAGTCGTCCAGCACCAGCTTGAGGTAGCCGGTGCCAATGGCGATGTTGGTCTCCAGCTGGTTGATGTCACGCGGCTGGAAGCTGTTCAGGCCGATTTTTTTGGCCGTCCAGCGGGCGGTGGCGGGCATGACCTGCATCAGGCCAGATGCCCCCACATGGGAGCGTGCATCGGTGATGAAGCGGCTCTCCTGGCGAATCAGTCCGTACACATAGGCGGCATCCAGTCCAATGGTCATGGTGTGTTGCAGCACCGGCTCGCGGTACGGGGTGGGGTAGCGCTGGCGGTGGTCGGCGCTGCGGGGGGTGCGCTCGCTGGTGTTGATGCAGCGGTCCCACACCTGGTGCTGGCAGGCCAGCTGGGCGGCGGCCAGCAGCTCGCGCTCGCCCATGCCGCCGGGGGTGTGGAGGTTGGTTTCGTAGTTCCATTCGCGCACACCCTCGCTGCGCAGGCCCACGGCCACCGCGTGCAGCGCCCGGCGCAGGCCGGGGTTCTGGCGGGCCGCTTCCATCTCTTGCGGGGTGGGTGGTGGGGGTGGCTGTGGCGTGGTAATGGCCTGGCCCAACTCCTCCAATGCCAGCTGACCATAAAAGTCGTGCACCCCGGCCATGCGCTGGAACTGCGCCCGCGCCTGGGCCTGGGCGTCGGGGGTTTTGAGTTGCAGCAGCGCCCGGGCGTGCCAGTAGGTCCAGATGGGTTCGCCCTGCTGCGCCGCAGGCATGGCAGCAATGGCCTTGGCCACATGCGTCCACTGGCCGGTGCGCAAGGCAGAGCGGGCCCACCAGCCCAGGTGGTCGGGGTGCATATCGGCGGCCTGGCCGCGAGCAAACCAGGCGGGGGCTTCGTTCATCAGGCGCTGGGCGGCGACTCGGCCAATGACGCCCCACACCCAGCTGGCTTCTTCGCGGGTGAGTTGGGTGCGCCAGCGGGTGCGCTCCATGTGGGTGGCGGCCTCCTCGGGGTCGCCCACGGCCACGCGGATGAGAGCCAGCGTCACCATTTCTTTGGTGCGGTGGCGCAGTGCGGTGAGTTTGTCGTCCAGATAGCGGCTGGGCTGGGCCATCACCTGGCCAAACGGCTCTACCCAGTCGGGGTTGAGCATGGCCACTGCCTGCGCCACGGCACGTGGGCGGTTGAGCTCAGCGCCCAGGCGCACCCGCTGCCACACCACATCGGCACCGATGGCTTGCCGGGTCAGCAGCTGCTCCACCAGGGGGGCGCAGGCGTCTTCGGTGTCGCGCTGGGCCAGCCAGAGCCGACCGGCCTCGGCCGCTTCGTCGGGGCTGAGGCTGCCTTCGGTCAGCAGCCTGGCGTGCAGGCCGTGGCAGCGCACGCGGGCGTCGTCGTTCATGCGAAAACGGGGCCATTCGGCCAGAAAGGTGGCCCAGTCCTGTCGGGTACCCAGCAGCAGCAGCCAGTCGTTGCGCAGCCGGTCCTCGTAGTAGCTGCCCGCCCAGCGCTGCAAAAAACCGCGAATGTCTTGCGCGGTGGCGGTTTCCAGGCCCATGCGCATGACCCAATAGTCGGCCATGGGCTCCAGGGGGTGGCCGTTGAGGCGGGGGCGCAGCGTCTGGAGTTCGCGCTGGTTGCCGCGCCGGTAGGCGTCGCGCATGGTCAGCAAGGCCTGGTCGCCTGCGGCGGTGGCCGGGCTGGTCAGCGGTGTGGCCTGGCTCATGGCAGGTTGTGCCACGGTGGTGCCGGGATGCCAGGCAATCAGGGCGACAATGGTGGTCAGAGCCAGGTGCCACACGCCCGCCATGGGGTGCAGCGTCTTTGGGGTGCGCAAGCAATTCAACGTCATCGGACCATTATGGACAACCCAACTTCGAGTTCCCCTTCAGATGCCAGGCCTGCGGGTGAGCGGGTGCTCACCCAGGGGCAGCTGGCCAAGCTCGCGCTGCGCAAAACCCTGCTGGCCCGCCGCCAGTCCATGCCCGACCGCGAGTGGCGTTCGGAGCTGTTGCAGCGCGTCATGCGGGTGTGGCTGATCGAGCGACCGGACACCGTCATTGGGGCCTATTGGCCCATCAAGGGGGAGTTTGACCCCTTGCCAGCGCTGCACCGCTGGAAGGAAGACGGCGAGCTGCTGGACGAGCCCCAGCTGCGCCGCATTGGCCTGCCGGTGGTGAACAAGCAGCACAAAACCCTGACCTTCCATGCGTGGTACCCCGGTTGCCCCATGGAGGAAGACGCCTACGGCATTCCCAAGCCCAAAGACACGGAGCTGATCGTGCCCACGCTGCTGTTCGTGCCGTGTGTGGGGTATGCGGCCGGGGGGTACCGGCTCGGCTACGGCGGTGGTTTTTACGACCGCACCCTGGCCAGCTTGCAGCCGCGGCCGTTCACAGTGGGTCTGGGCTTTACCTCGGGCTTTGTGGATGATTTCGAGCCTGAGGCCCACGACCTGCCACTGGACGCCATCCTCAATGACAACGGGTGTGTCTGGCCAGTTTAGGCATTAAAAGTGCCTTTTGCGCTTTATATGTAAGCGTTGTTAGCTATAGAATCTTTTGCCGATCAGGCGGCAAAGTGCTCGCGTGGCCAGCCCAGCGCCTGGCGCAGCCTGGCCCAGTCGAAGCCGCTACCGGGGTCTTGTTTTCGTCCCGGCGCAATGTGCTCATGGCCAGCGACGTGTGCAATGGGGCACACCTGGGCAACGGCCAGGCACAGCCTGGCCAGGCTGGCGTACTGGGCGGGCTCGAACGCCAAGCCCTCCAGGCCCTCCAGCTCTATGCCCACCGAGTCGTCGTTGCAGTTGCTGCGCCCCCGCCAGCATGAGGTGCCTGCGTGCCAGGCCCGATCGTGCACGCTGACGTACTGGGTCACGGCCCCGAGCCGGTCAATCAGAAAGTGCGCCGACACCTGCAGCCCCCGGATGGACTGGAAGTAGGGGTGGGCATCCCAGTCCAGCCTGCCCGTGAAGAGCTCGTCCACATGGCCGTTGCCGTATTCACCCGGCGGCAGGCTGATGGAGTGCAGCACCAGCAGGTCGGTACACGCCGCTGGCGGGCGTGGCCCGACATGGGGCGACGGCAGGTGGCGCGCACCCGCCCACCAGCCCGCATGCCAGCCGTGGTTGCCAGCGGTGGCGGAAGACGGAGTGGGCCGAACAGATGGGGCAGTGCTCATGGGCGGTGGTTGGCTGGGCTGGCCGGGTTGGGGGTGGCCAGGAGGTCGTCGGCGTCGTTGGTGTCGTTGTTCGCGTCGTTGCCGCCTACCTGTATGTTCAGCCGCCCGATGCGGTAGCGGATCTGGCGCAGGTTCAGCCCCAGCAACGCAGCCGCTGCGGTGCGGTTGCCATGGGTGGCGGCGAGTGCCTGGCACAGCACAGCGCGCTCTTGCTCGTCCAGGTGCTGCTGCAAATCGCTGGGCAGTTCGGCAAAGCGGTTGTCGCCCGGGCCGGGTGATGAGGGTGGCAGCTGGGTGTGGGTTGGCTTGGTGTGGGCCTGTGGGGTGTTGGCAGACGCGGTGTCGGCGGGCGGTGTGGCTGCCCCGGCCCCGGTGCCACTGCTGCTTGCCTGTGCCAGGTGGGGTGCATCGCCAAAATCGGCGGGCACGATGCAGTGGCCGTCGCACAGCGCCACGGCGCGGTGCAGCAGGTTTTCGAGTTCGCGCACGTTGCCAGCGAGCGGCTGCTGACGCAGCCACTCGCTGGCCTCGGGGGCCATGCTCACCCTGGGCTGGCAGTTGTCGCGACAAATGCGGTCGAGCAAGGTGGCCACCAGGGCGCCCAGGTCTTCGCGGCGCTCGCGCAGCGGTGGCAGGCGGATTTCAATCACGTTCAGGCGGTAGAACAGATCCTGGCGAAACTGTTGCTGCGCCACGGCCTGCACCAGGTCTTTGTGGGTGGCGCAGACGATGCGGACATCCACCAGCTCTTCGTGCACACCGCCCAGCGGCCGCACTTGACGCTCCTGAATCACGCGCAGCAGCTTGGCCTGCATGGGCAGGGGCAGATCGCCGATCTCATCCAGAAACAGGGTGCCGCCCCTGGCGGCCACAAAGTAGCCGTCGCGGTCGGTGGTGGCACCGGTGTAGGCACCTTTGCGGGCCCCGAAAAACTCCGATTCAATGAGGTTCTCGGGGATGGCCCCGCAGTTGACCGCCACGAAGGGCCCGCTGGCGCGGTGGCTGTTGCTGTGGATGGCGCGGGCCACCAGTTCTTTGCCGGTGCCGGACTCACCCAGAATCATCACCGGTGCCATGTTGGTGGCCACCTTGGCAATGCGCTCGCGCACCATGGCCATGCAGGTGGACTCTCCCACCAGATTGCGCAGCGTGGCCTGCGCTTGCTCGCTTCCTGTGGTCTCGCCCGCATCCCGCGGGGGGCGGGCCCTGCCATCGGTGCCGGGGCCTGGGCGCTCGCCGGGGAGGGCGGCGGGCGTGTCCCGCCGTTGCAAGGCGGTGGCCACCACCGCCCGGAACTGCTTGAGGTCCAGCGGCTTGGTGAGGTAGTCAAAGGCCCCTTGCTTGAGCGCTTCGACCGCGTTGTCGGCCGAGCCGTGGGCGGTGACGACCACCGTCCGTTCGCCCCGCCCGGTCTGTGTCAGCTCGCGGATGAGCTCCAGGCCCATGCCATCGGGCAAGCGCATGTCGGTGATGAGCAGGTCAAAGCGCCGGGCGGCCAGCAGCTCGCGGGCCTCGGCCAGAGAGCCCGCGCAGCTGACCGCATACCCCTCGCGCACCAGGGTGAGCTCGTACAGGGTGAGGAGGTCGGGCTCGTCGTCCACCACCAACAGGTGGGCCGGGCCGTGCAGCGGGTCTTTGCTCATGGCTGGGAGTTTGCCACCGCTGGCAGCAGTAGGAAGAACTCGTTGCCTGCCTGCCCATCGCGTTCGCTGCGCTGGTAGTCCATGGTGGTCTGGTAGCGCTCGCACAGCTCGCGGCACAGGTACAGGCCCATGCCGCTGGAGCGGCTCTCCGACGAAAAGAAGGGCTCGAACAGGTGCAGGCGCACGCTGGGGCTCAGGGGGGAGCCGTTGCTCCACACCGACAGGCGCAGCAGGCCGCTCGCATCGACTCGGCTGGCCACCTGGATGGCGGCTTGGTTCTGGCCGGCGTAGCGGCTGGCGTTGTCCAGCAGGTTGACGAGGATGCGCCGCAGGTGCTCGCCATCAAAGCGCACCTGCCGCTGACCACAGCCACCGTGCCAGCTCAGGCGGGTGGTGCAGCGGTGCTGCGTGCACCACTCCCGCACGGTGGCTTCTACGCTGGCATCCAACACCACGGGTGGCACATCGGGGGGGGCGGCTTGCCCAGGCAGCCGCACCACGTTGAGTACGTCGTCCACGATGCGGTTGAGCCGCTGGGTGTGGGTGGCCACCATGGCCGACAGGCGCAGCAGCTGGGGGTCGTGCAGGTCTTCCTGCAAGAGTGCGTTGGCCTGGGCAATGGCCGAGAGCGGGTTGCGGATTTCGTGGGCCACGGCCACGGTCATGCGGCCCATGGCCACCAGCTTTTCGGTGCGTACCCGGGCTTCCAGCTCGTGCAGGTCTTGCAGGAACACCACGCACAGCCGGGTGTCGTCCGTGGCGTCACCGGTGTGGCGGGGCGGGGTGGGCCGGGTCTGTACCCGCAGGCGGCGCGTCAGGTCGGCATGTGCCATCAGCGTCACCTGCCCGTGCTGGGGGGCGCGCTGCGCAAAGGTGTCTTGCACCAGGGCCAGCAGGGGCAGGCAGTGGGGCCGCGCGCCCAGCAGGAAGAGCTGGGTTTTGGCATCTTCCGGGCCAGCGAGCATGGCGGCGGCGGCGGGGTTGAGGGTGCGTACCATGCCCCGCTCGTCCACCACCAGAACGCCATCGGTCATGGTTTCGATGATGAGTTCGTTTACTGCCACCTGGGTTCGGGCCGCCAGCTGGTTGCGCTCGGCCAGCGCCTGTTCGCTGTCCAGCCGCCGGGCCAGCTGGTGCGCCAGCAGCGCCACCAGAAAAAACCCCGTTCCAGTGATGGCGGGCTGGATCAGGCGTGGCCCCGTGCCGTCGTCGTTGGTCAGCGCCACCCAAACTGCTTCGCCCAGCAGCAGCAGGGTGACGGCTGCAGCTGTGGCCAGACCCCGCAACTGCGGCCCCAAAATGGCCGACATCAGCACTGGCAGTGCAAACAGCAAGGCGTAGTTCAGACCACCATGTTGCCAGAACTGCAGGGTGGCAAACACCAGCACGTCGATGCCCACCGTCAGCGCCCAGGGCACGGGCATGAGCCCGTGGCGCAGCGAGGGTTGCAGGCTGTGGTGCACCCCCACTACGGTTCCCAGGTGCACCGCGCACAGCACCAGGCTGATCCAGCTGTCGGCTGTGCCAAGGGCCAGCACCACCCCCTGTAGCACCAGCAGCACGCTGGCCACCACCAGCCGTGCCTGCATGAAGGTGGACCAGAAGCGCTCGGCTGCGCGGGTGGCCAGGTGGAGGGCAGGGCGGGTTTCGCCCGGCCCGGTGTCAGGCGTTGTGGGCGCGGCGGTGCGCATCGCTGCAGTAAAAAACGCCTTGGTGGGCGATGGCCTCGCCGGTGGGTACGTGCAGACCGCAGTGGGCACAGGCCACCATGTCGGCCACTGGCGCATGCGGGGGGGCGCTTGGCGGTGAGCGGCGTGCGCGTTCGTCGGCCCGGTCCTGCGCCTCACCTGCACGGTTGTGCCGCCACAGCCAGACCGCAAACAGCACAACGCCCAGTACAAGCAGGTATTTCATGGTGGGACCGGGTGGGCTGAATTCATAAGGTGGACGACAGAGCTGCAGCGGCGAATGCGTTCAGGTGGCAGACAGGCGGTGCAGCACCACTTCCAGGACGAAGCGCGAGCCCACATAGGCCAGCAGCAGCAAGCCAGAGCCCGCGTACAGCATGCGGCTGGCAGTGCGACCCCGCCAGCCCAGGCGCCAGCGCCCCAGCAGCAGCACCGCGAACACCGCCCAGGACAGCACCGCGAACAGCCGCTTGTGGTCCCAGGTGATGCCTTGCCCGTACAGGTGCTCGGAAAACCACCAGCCCGCGCCCAGCGTGGCGGTCAACAGCGCAAAACCGGCCGTCACCAGCCGGAAGGTGAGCCGCTCGATCGCCAGCAAAGGCAGGCTGCCCTCGCGCAGCGCCACGCCATCACGCATGGCCTTTTCGGTGCGCTGCATCCACCAGGCGTGCACCACAGCCGCCGCAATCAGGCCGTAGGCGGCTATGCCCAGCGCCCAGTGCAGTGGCAGCCATGGCGACTCCAGGCTGGGGTAAGGCGAGCCGGGGAACATCAGGGCCATGAGCACCGCCAGCATGCCCATGCCCAGCAGGGCCGCGCGGGCCTTGAGTTGGGGGTAGATGTGGCTTTCGATGGCGTACACCAGCGTCACCAGCCAGGCCGTGACAGACAGCGCGGGCGCAAACCCAAACAGGGGAGGTGTCGCCAGCAGGCTGCTGGCCAGCACCAGGCCATGCAGCACCCAGGCTGCGGTCAGGCCTGCGCGCACTGCCGGACCGCCCCAGCGCCGTTGGGCCAGTGCCACGGCCGCATAGCCCAGCGCCGCCGCTACCGACAGGACGGTCGTCAGAAGGGGGGTGGCCGCTAAAATCATCCACGCAGTTTAACGGCCTGCCGGGCCCAAGTGGGCAAGCGGGCCGTTGGGCTGTGTGTTCAGCTTCCATTGGCCAGTGCGCTGGTTTTGTCTCGCGTTTTACCCCACCCCCACACCACCATGGCCTCAGCACTTTCCGACAAACTCTCACGCATCGTCAAAGAAATGCGGGGCCAGGCCCGCATCACCGAGGGCAATGTGGCCGACATGATGCGCGAGGTGCGCATGGCCCTCCTGGAGGCCGATGTGGCCCTGCCCGTGGTGCGTGACTTCATTGCCCGGGTCAAAGAGAAGGCGCTGGGCCAGGAGGTGGTGGGCTCGCTTACCCCAGGGCAGGCGCTGGTGGCGGTGGTCAACCGCGAACTGGTGGCCACCATGAGCGGCGGGGCTGGCGACGCCCGCGCCCATACCGAGCTCAACCTGGCGGCCCAGCCGCCTGCCGTGATCCTGATGGCCGGTTTGCAAGGCGCGGGCAAAACCACCACCACCGCCAAGCTGGCCAAGCACCTGATTGAAAAGCGCAAGAAAAAGGTGCTGACGGTGTCGGGCGACGTGTACCGCCCGGCCGCCATCGAGCAGCTGAAAACCGTTACCAAACAAGCGGGGGCCGAGTGGTTCCCGAGCACGCCCGATCAAAAGCCGGTGGACATTGCGCTGGCCGCCCTGGACCATGCCCGCAAGCACCACTTTGATGTGTTGCTGGTGGACACCGCCGGTCGCCTGGCCATCGACGAAGCGCTGATGGCCGAAATCAAGGCTTTGCACGCCGCCATCAAGCCCGTGGAAACGCTGTTTGTGGTCGATGCCATGCAGGGTCAGGACGCGGTCAACACCGCCAAGGCCTTCAAAGATGCCTTGCCGCTGACCGGCATTGTCCTCACCAAAACCGATGGCGACTCGCGCGGCGGGGCGGCGCTGTCGGTGCGCCACATCACCGGTGTGCCCATCAAGTTCTCGGGGGTGAGCGAAAAGATCGACGGGTTGGAGCCTTTCGATGCCGAGCGGCACGCTGGACGCATTCTGGGCATGGGCGACATCGTGGCCCTGGTCGAGCAGGTTACCGCTGGGGTGGACATGGCGTCGGCCCAGCGGCTGGCGGCCAAGGTCAAGAGCGGCGATGGGTTTGACCTGCAAGACTTTCTGGAGCAGATCCGCCAGATGAAGAACATGGGCGGCCTATCCAGCCTGATGGACAAGCTGCCTTCGCAAATGGCAGGCAAGGCCTCCGAGCTGGACATGGACCGTGCCGAAAAAGACATCAAGCGCAAGGAGGGCATCATTTGCAGCATGACGCCCCTGGAGCGCCGCAAGCCCGAGCTCATCAAGGCCACCCGCAAGCGCCGCATCGCCGCCGGGGCGGGTGTGCATGTGCAGGAAGTCAACCGGCTGCTCAAGGAGTTCGAGCAAATGCAGGGGATGATGAAAAAAATGAAGGGCGGCGGCCTCATGAAAATGATGAAGCGCATGGGCGGCATGAAGGGCATGGGCATGCCCAAGCTGCCCGGCATGGGTTGACCGATCGCATGGCGGGGTTGTTCAAGCCACCGCACACTTGGCCGCCATGCTCACTCCCATCGAACTTGTGTTGGCCGCGCTGGCGCTGGTCTTCGCCCTGGGCCTGCGCCCCTGGCGCATGCTCACCAGTGACCTGCTGACCCCTTTGCTGGCAGCGCTGGTGCTGCTGCCGTGGTGCTGGTTGCTGCCGCAGATGCTGCCGCGCTCCCTGGCGGCTGGGGGAATTTCCATTCAGCTCTCGGGCGCCTGCCTGCTGACCCTGATGCTGGGCTGGCCGCTGGCGGTGTTGACCCTGGCTGCGGTGGCCACGGTGGTGTGGTGGGTGGGGCAGGTGCCGCTGGAGGCTGCGCTGTCCCAGTGGGTGTGGCTGGGTCTGGTGCCTGCCACCCTGACGCTGGCCCTGGGGGCAGCCTTGCGGCGCTGGTTGCCCGCGAACCTGTTCATATACATCCTGGGCCGGGGGTTTTTGGGCACGGCGTTGTGCATGTTTGCGTCGGGCATGGCCTACGAAATGCTCTACCACCTCGTCGGTGGGGTGGCGGTGGAGCAGGCCCTGGTGGCGCGCTGGCTCATGGCCTGGGGCGACGCCTTTCTCACCGGCATGGCGGCGGCCATTTTTGTGGCCTTCAAGCCTGAGTGGCTGGCCACCTGGTCAGACCGCCGCTACCTGACCCGACCCTCCGAGCCACCCGCCTCGTCCCCCGACTGACCGCTATAGCCCGACCACCTCAGGGCTGCGGCCAGTACCGCGCAGCGTGGGGTTCGGGTGTCTGTTGTGTGGGTGAAAACTACAAGCTTTTTTGCCTTTTACGCTTATTTTGTAAGGACTTTTAGCTATGAAATATGTTTGTGTTTTCAGCGGTCGTGTCAGTGTTTGCGCTGCAGCACCCGCACATGCATGGGGCGGGTGAAGCGGGTCCCGTCTGGCCCCAGGTGGGGTGCCAGCGCGGCGCGCACCGCCTGCAGCGTTGCGTCGCTGATGCGGTGGTCGGCAAAGGTGGGGTAGAGCATGCGTTGCTCAAAGTCGGCGCTGCTGGTGTAGCGCGCCGGCATGTCAAAGCGCAGCTCATGCAGCGCCTGCCACGGACTGTCGTGGCGGTCCAGGGCCTCGTCCAACGCGAGTTGGGCGGCAGCGCGCACCATGCCTTCGTCGTTGAAGAGCTTGACGATGTCGTTGAGTGCGCCCGCATACACCGGCTCGGACACATACAGCCAACCTCCAGGCTTGAGCACCCGGGCCACCTCGTCCAGCGCTTTGCCCATGGCGTGCAGCGGGATGTGGTGCAGGCTTTTGAGCATCAGGGCCAGGTCAAACTGCTGGTCGTCACAAGGTATGGCTTGTGCACCCGCCTGCACAAAGGCCATGCCAGCCACAGGGGTGGCCAGGTTCTTGGCGTGCTGGCGCTCATCCACCTCCAGCCCGGTGTAGCGAGTCACCAGTCCCAGTTCCCGCAGCTCGCGGCCCAGCCGGGCGTTGCCACACCCCAGCTCGATGGCCGACAGCCCGGCGCCGTGGCGGGCAAAGTGCTGCAAAGGCAACAGCCGGGCGAGCACGTCGAGCTCGTTGGAGACGAGCTCGACGGCTGATGTGGCTCGCTGTGGGGTCGGCGCGGGTCATGCAGACTGTCCCAGGGTGTCGGTAGCTTCGCCGGCCAGTGCCACCTCGCCGCGCAGCGAGTGTGGGCGGGCTTCGGTGATGGTCACGTCGATCAGTTGCCCCGTCAGGCGCTCGGGGTGCGGGCCACCGGGGAAGTTGACGATGCGGTTGCACTCGGTGCGGCCCATCAGCTCGGTCGGGTCTTTGCGCGAGGGGCCTTCTACCAGGATGCGCTGCACCGTGCCCTCCATGGCGGCGCTGATGCGGCCCACGTTCGCCTCGATGGTGGCTTGCAGGTGCTGCAGCCGCTTGAGCTTGACGGCGTGTGGGGTGTCGTCGGCCAGGTTGGCGGCGGGCGTGCCGGGGCGGGGGCTGAAAATGAAGCTGAAGGAAGCATCAAAGCCCACATCCTCGATCAGCTTCATCATCCGGGCAAAGTCTTCTTCCGTCTCGCCAGGAAAGCCGACGATGAAGTCCGAGCTGATGGCCAGGTTGGGGCGTATGGCCCGCAGCTTGCGGATGGTGCTTTTGTATTCCAGGGCGGTGTAGCCGCGCTTCATGGCCGACAGAATTTTGTCGCTGCCGTGCTGAACTGGCAGGTGCAGGTGGCTGACCAGCTGCGGAATTTTGGCGTAGGCGTCGATCAGGCGCTGTGTGAACTCGTTGGGGTGGCTGGTGGTGTAGCGGATGCGCTCGATGCCGGGGATGTCGGCCACGTACTCCAGCAGCAGGGCAAAGTCGGCGATGTCGGCGCTTCCATGGACGTCTTTGCCCATCTGGCCCCGGTAGGCGTTGACGTTCTGGCCCAGCAGGTTGACTTCTTTCACCCCCTGGGCGGCCAGGCCGGCCACTTCCACCAGCACGTCCTCGAATGGACGACTCACCTCTTCACCACGGGTGTAGGGCACCACGCAGTAGCTGCAGTATTTGGAGCAACCTTCCATGATGGAAACGAACGCACTCGCCCCCTCGGTGCGGGCTGGGGGCAGGTGGTCGAACTTCTCGATTTCAGGAAAGCTGATGTCCACCTGCGGGCGCGACAGGCGCTCGCGCGCCTTGAGCATTTCGGGCAGGCGGTGCAGGGTCTGGGGGCCAAACACCACATCGACATACGGTGCGCGCTCAATGATGGCAGCACCCTCCTGGCTGGCCACGCAGCCACCTACCCCGATGAGCACGCCTTTTTTCTTCAGGTGCTTCACACGGCCCAGGTCGGAAAACACCTTTTCTTGTGCCTTTTCGCGCACCGAGCAGGTGTTGAACAGGATGAGGTCGGCCTCTTCCACGTCCTGGGTGGGTTCGTAGCCTTGGGCGGCTCCGAGCACATCGGCCATCTTGTCCGAGTCGTACTCGTTCATCTGGCAACCAAAGGTCTTGATGAATACCTTTTTGCTCATGAGGAGGCTCCTTGGACAAGGGTTGTGGCCAAAGAGTTGGCCGTGTGACGGGGGGTGGCGGCGCAGCGCGCGCGCTGGGTGCGCAAAGGCAGTGGGCAGCGGTTCATGGTATCCATCCAGAGGCTGATATGAAAAAACCCCAAGGGGTGAGCTTGGGGTTTTGGTGTGTGGTGGTGGTACCGGGACTTGAACCTGGGACATCAGCATTATGAATGCTGCGCTCTAACCAACTGAGCTATACCACCGACAGCCGCGCATTATAGACAGGTTTTTCGGGGGAGATCGGTGTGGGCCCCGGTTGGCGGTCACTGGTGGGTGAACACGGCCTTGCGCTTGTTAACAAAAGCGTCCATGCCCTCTTTTTGGTCGGCGGTGGCAAACAACGCATGGAAGAGGCGGCGCTCAAACATCACGCCGTCGGCCAGAGAACCTTCAAACGCGCGGTTGACCGACTCTTTGGCCGCCATCACGGCAATCTGCGAGAAATCGGCAATTTGCAGTGCCGCGCCCAGGGCTTCGTCCATGAGCTTGTCAAGGGGCACCACCCGGCTGACCAGCCCGGCGCGCTCGGCTTCGGTCGCGTCCATCATGCGCCCGGTCAGTGCCAGGTCCATGGCCTTGGCCTTGCCCACTGCGCGGGGCAGGCGCTGGGTGCCGCCCGCGCCGGGGATGATGCCAAGCTTGATTTCAGGCTGGCCAAATTTGGCGTTGTCGGCGGCGATGATGAAGTCGCACATCATGGCCAGCTCGCAGCCGCCACCCAGGGCAAAACCGCTCACGGCGGCAATGACGGGCTTGCGGATGCTGCGGATGCTTTCCCAGTTGCGGGTGATGTAGTCGCCCTTGTACACGTCGGCAAATGTGTACGTGGCCATGGCCCCAATGTCGGCACCGGCGGCAAACGCCTTTTCGCTGCCCGTCAGGATCATGCAGCCGATGTCGGCATCGGCATCAAAGGCCTGCAGAGCCTGGCCGAGCTCGGTCATGAGTTGGTCATTCAGGGCATTGAGCTGTTTGGGGCGGTTGAGGGTGACGATGCCCACACGGCCTTCGGTGCGGACGGTGATCAATTCAAACGACATAGGTGTTCTCCAGGGTGGTGGTCGGGTCGGATTTTTGAGTCTAAACCAAGGGAAAACCGCTAAGCGCCAGGCGCAGGGTCGGTGGTAGATTGTTGGCGCACCAGTAAGGTGCCGGTCGTGCCAGCCGTTCATCTGTAACTTCTTTGTCGATGGGTGGGCCGCCCAGGCGGCTGCACCGGGGTCCATGGACAAAAGAAATGTGTTGATCAAGTCGGAGCTGGGGCGCGATGCCATCGCTCGCCGATTGCCCGAGTTGCCCGCGCGTCTGCGGCCTTTGCTCATCATGGTGGATGGCAAGCGTTCCGTGGCCGAGTTGGAAAAAGTGGCCGAAATGGTCGGTGGCATGGCAGCGGTGGAGCAGCTGCTGGCCTTGGGCATGGTGGATTTGCTCGCGGGCGCGGTAGGTGCATCGGCCGTCCCTGCATCGACCGTCCCTGTGGCTGACCCGTCACCGGCAGGCGGTGCCGACAGCGCGTTGCCCTTGCCCGAGTTTCGGGAGCAACTGGCGGCGTACTTCGAGGCCGAGCTGGGTCCGTCGGCCACCATGCTGGGTATTCAAATTCGGGCGTGCGCCAAGGTGTCCGATCTCAAACCGCTGGTGGCCCGCGGGCTGGACAACCTCAAGTACTTCAAAGGCCCAGCCGCCATCACCGCCTACGAACAAGGGCTGGGTGCCCGCATGCCCAAGGCCTGATTGGCTGGTTTGGGCTCGCTTCGGGTGCATTCGGTGCAGGGGCAGTGCCACAGCCCGTGTTGGAGTGGTTCAGCGGCCGGTCGACGTCGGTGTGGCAGCTGTGTCCACCCCGGTTGCCGAGGCACTGGTGTCGTCGGCTTGTGTGGCCGAGGAAAGGGTCAGGTCCAGCCAAGTGTCCGGATGGAGGGTGAGCCGGATGCGCACCGGCTGGTGGCTCAGTGCGGGGGCGAACCACATCTCCACCGCCACACCGCTTCGGGTGGTGGCCAGGGGGCGGGGCTTGAGGTGGTAGGCCTGTACCGTGCCCAGGCCTGTGTCCAAGGTGTCCAGGGCGGCCACGTCGTAGGTCCAGGCGTCAACGCCGCCGGGGCGCGCCAGCATGACTGCGATGACTTCTCCCACCACCAGTGACCGCCTACCCGTGGCGAAGTCTTGCGACAGCTGCACAAACAGGCTGGCGGTGTCTTGCAGCCCAGGGGGGCGTTGCAGATGGCTGCCGTTGTTCAGAACGATTTCCTGCTCGCTCATGCGCACCGCCCGGGTTTTGCGTCGGCGGTCTTCCTGGTAGCTGATTGGCCACAGTTGGGTGGGTGTGATGCGCCCCTGGCTGATCAGGCGCATGTCCATGAACAGGCCCACATTCACCGCCACCTGCGCCTGGTACTGGTCCCCTCGGCGCTGCCACTGCACCCGTGCGTTGCCGTGCAGGTCGCCCCTGAAATACCCCCGCAGCTGGTAGCTCAGGCGGGTGCTGGGCGGCCAGGTATCGAGCCATTGGCGATTGGTACTTTCTGAATATGTAGCTGAAAATCCTTTCTCATCAAGCGAATATGGCGTATTTGGCCTAAATTTCTCGGTGGTGGTGGGTGGAGCGGTGGTCAGCTCTGGCGCTGCTCGTTCGTTGGTCTGTGGTTCGACTGCCGCTGTGTGGGCCGCTGATGGGGCTGTCATTGGCGCGGTCTCGTGCAGCGTTTCGGGTTGCGGCAGGGGCGTGCTTGCTGCCGCTGGTGCCGGTGTGGCCTCCGGTGGTGGTGGGCTTGGTGGTGCGGGCGCCGTCTCCACTGACTCTGCCGCCTCGGCGGATGCTGGCTGGGCGGTCGGCTCAGGCGCGGGGGGTGTGTCCTGAGGGGCTTTGGGGGCTGGGTGGATGGTGCGGGCCTGGACGACCTGCCCCACGGTGGACAGGGGCGCCACCATGGCTGCTGCTGCCTGGGCGTCGGCCAGGGTCGCGTCGCTGGTTCTTACCTCTCCCAGGGTCATGGCGCGGTTGAACTCGGGTTCGGTCATGCCCGCTGGGCCTGTGCCGGGTGCGGTGTGGTGGCCCAGCCACTCCAGCAGTCCCAGGTGCAGCACCAGCACAGCAGCTGCCCCAAAGGTCCACTGCGCCGCCCTGGCGGGGTGTCGCATGCGGCGCCGCGTGGGCAGGTGTCCCGCCGGGGGCGGGTGGGCGGCGCTCCCGAGCGGGGGCGTCACAGGACCGGGTGGGGCCAGGGGCTGGCCGGTGGCCGTGTGCCGGGGTGGGCAGGCTCGTTGGTGGCGGTCGCTGGCAGGCTGAGGCGGACGCTGCCGGTGTGTGCGTTGGGTGTGGTCGTGGCTGGCCACTGCAGCGGCAGTGCCAGCAGGCGCCGGTCGCGGCTGACGAGTGCGGTCAGGGGGGTGGACGCAGCCGCACCGTCCAGCAGGGGAGGAATGTCGTCCAGGCGGTCAATGCGCCAGTGCTCGGTGGGGGTCGTGCCGACGGCCAGCCACTCGTCGCCAGCGGCCATACCGGCTTGCTCGGCCAGCCCACCGCGCAGCACCGATTGGACCGTGAGGCGACCGTCTTCCCGTACCTTGAGGCCCAGCCGCTGGGCCAGGGGGGGGGCTTGTGGGGTAACGCTCACTCCGCTGGCCGCCAGCAGGGCCAGTGTGGGCAGTTCGGTGGTGCTGTGCACCCAGGCATCTAGCTCGGCGTCCAGTGGCCGAGCGGCCAAAGCGGTGGCGACTGCCCGCACGTCGTATTCGGTGATGGGGCCACCCTGGCTGCGGGTCCACAAGGCGCGCATGGCGTGGTCCAGGCTGCTGCCGTGCTGGCGCAGGGTCAGGTCCAGGCACAGGGCCACCAGTGCGCCCTTGGTGTAGTAGCTCACGGTGGCGTTGGGGGTGTTTTCCTGCACCCGGTAGTAGCGGGTCCACGCATCGAAACTGGCCTGTGCCACGGTTTGCACGTGCTGGCCTGGTGTGTGGGCCACCTGTTGGATGGTCTTGACCAGCAAGGCCAGGTAGGCCTCGGTGCTGATGAGCCCGGCGCGCAGCAGCATCAGGTCGTCAAAGTAGCTGGTGAAGCCCTCGAACAGCCACAGCAGCTCGGTGTGGTTTTCTCGGCTGAAGTCCATGCGGGTGAACTCGGCGGGCCGCATGCGCTTGACGTTCCAGGTGTGGAAGTATTCGTGGCTGATCAACCCCAGCAGGCTGGTGTAGGGGTCTGTGTCGGTGAGGGCAGGGGGCGCCTCCGATCCGCCCACGGCTGTGCTGCCTGTGCGGCGCGGCAGGTGGCTGCGCGGGCACATGAGGGCGGTGGAGTGCGGGTGCTCCAGGCCGCCGTGGCCATCGTGGCTGGCGTGCAGCATGAACACATAGCGGTCAAATGGCGGCTGGCCAGTGGCGCCGTGCCAGAAGTGCATCTGCGCCTCGCAAATGCGGCGGGTGTCGGCCAGCAGCCGCTCGCCGTCAAAGGACGCACCGGCGCCTGTGACCACGAAGCGGTGGGGCACGCCGCGCACCTCGAACTGGCCGCTCCAGAACGCGCCCAGGGTCACAGGCTCGTCCACCAGGGCGGCGTAGCTGGGGGCCTGGTAGGAGCCAAACCCATGGCTGTCGGTGTGCACCGGCTGCAGCGCGGTGGCCACCTGCCAGGGCGCTGCCACCACCGGAAGGCAGCCCGTGGGTGCCAGTGGGCCAGGCACAGGCGGCCAGATGGGGGTCAGGGCCGGTGGCGCGATGGACAGGGTGTGGGGCTGGTCTTCCCGACCCTCGACCGCCAGGCACAGGCTGGTGCCGTTGAAAAAGCCCCGCTCGGCGTCGAGCCAGGCGGTGCGCACCGAGGCGTCGCGGGCGTACACCTCAAAGCGCACCTGCAGCACCGGTGGTGAAGCGGCGGCTGGTGGTGTGGGCGGCACCGACGGCTGGGGAGTCGCAAGCCCCTGGTCTGGCGGGCCACTGGGCTGCACCGGCGTGCCCAGGCTGGGCAGGGTGCCCACCTGCCAGCGGTGCTTGTCCAGCTGGCGCAGTGCGACGGGTTGCCCTTCCAGATGGGCGCTTATGTGTTGTACATGCTGGGCAAACTCCCGCACCAGGTAGCTGCCCGGAATCCATACAGGCAGGCTGAGCACCAGGCCGGTGGTGGGACGGGGAATGGTCAGCACCACCTCAAAAAGATGGGCGTTGAGGTTCAGGGGACGCACCGCATGGTGCAGGGTGGATGGTGTGGTGTGCATGGGGGCAGTCAGACGGCACCGGCGGCAATGAAGCAGCTCAGCGCTGCAACGGAGGACAGGCGAAAGCGCAGGGTGAGCCAGTGGCCCAGCCCAGCCGACGCAAAAAGCTTGCGGTCGACGGCGTAGCACACCAGCAGCACGGCACCCAGCCAGGGCAGGGCGGCGGGCTCGGGCATCAGCAGGCCAGGCCAGGCCAGCAGCGATGGGGTGATCCCCCACACCAGATGCCGCCGGGCCTCGGAGGTGCACATGGCGGGCGCGCCGCTGTGGCCCGAGTGGCGGTGCCACACCACGCCCCAGTGCACACCGCCCAGAAACGACACGATCAGCGCGGCATACGACACCAGCAGCAGAGACACATAGGGCAGTGCCTCGGCATTGACCAGCCACATCAGCAGGGCCAGCCCGACAAACGGGATCAGGCCTGCGTTGCCCAGCTGGTGGACCAGCCGCTCGGTGGCCAGCCTTGCGGCGGCATCGTTGGCCGGTGCGGCAGGTGCGGCAGGCACCGGCGGAGGGGTGGTGGGGTCAGGGTTTGGCATCGCTCAGGAGTTTTTCGATGCGCTCAGTGGGAATGGCCCCAGGCACCCGGCTGCCGTCCACAAAAAACAGGGTGGGCGTGCCGGTGATGCGGTTCTTTTTGCCGAATTCGACGTTGCGGTCCACGGCCGACGCATCGCAGCTGGCAGCCGGAGGCTGGATGTCTTTGAGCATCCAGTCGGTGAAGGCTTTGCCTTTGTCTTTGGCGCACCAGATGGCCTTGGACTTGTCTGCAGAGTCTTTGCTCAGGATGGGGTACAGGAACACATGCACCGTCACGTTGTCGATTTTGGCCAGGTCGCGCTCGAACTTTTTGCAGTAGCCGCAGTTGGGGTCTTCAAACACCGCGAGCTTGCGTTTGCCGTTGCCTTTGACGATGGTGAAGGCGTCTTTAAAGGGCAGGTCTTTGAAGGGTACCGCGCTCAGTTTTTCGACCCGCTCTTCGGTCAGGTTGACCTTGGCTCGGGTGTCGATGAGCATGCCCTGGATCAGGTAGTTGCCCTCGGCGTCGGTGTAGAGCACATCGGCCCCGTTGACCCGCACCTCGAACAGCCCTGGCATGGGGGTTTTGCTGACTTCGTCAATGCTGGGGAAGTTGGGCAAACGCTCGCTCAGGTTTTTGCGGATGGTGGCTTCTTGCGCCGCTGCGCCTGTGTGGAGCGCCAGCCCCAGAGTCAGGGTCAACAGGGCAGTGGCAATTCGGTGGTGGGGCGCAGGGTGTGTCATGGAGGAGCGGGAGATGGGCAATGCGTGGGAAGGGAAGGTCAGAGGGGTGTCGGAGTGGGCACTGCGCAGCGGGGTTCCTCGGTGTGGGCCGCTGCCCCGTGCTTCAGGTCAGTGGGCGGGGCGGCCGGGGCTGGAGGGGGTGGGGGGTGTGCCCTGGGCCTGCCGGGCCAGCCAGTGTTTGAGGGGATTGAGCCGGTTCACACCGTTCATGCCCCAGTTGCGCAGGCTCTGCACCAACGGCTGGTCCTGGTTGAACAGCACAAACAAACCGTCGGTCAGCCCGCCCATGGCGGCAAATTCGGCCTTGCGGGCCCGCTCGTAGCGGCGCAACAGCCGGGTGTCGCCCAGGCTGCGCCAGTACTCGCGCTGTTGCAGCACCAGTGCCAGTTCGCGGACGTCGCCCAGGCCCATGTTCAGGCCCTGCCCAGCCAACGGGTGCATGGCGTGGGCGGCATCGCCCGCCAGTGCCACGCCGGGTGCCACCCAGCGCTCGGCCTGGGACAGTTCCAGCGGCCACGACTGCGGGGCTTGCGTCAGGGTGTCTGCGCCGGTGCACAGCGTCTCGGGTGGCAAGGACTGGGCCAGGCTGGCCAGGAAGTCGGCTGGCGCAAGCGCCTTGAGGTGCTGGGCTTTGTCCGCCGGTACCGACCACACCAGCGCGGCGGTGTCGCCCGCTACCCCGCCCAGCGGCAGCAGCGCGAGGATTTCGCCGTTCTGGAACCACTGCCTGGCACAGCCCTGGTGGGGTTTGGCCAGGCGCAGCCGCGCCGCCACCGCATGGTGGGGGTAGGGTTGGACCACATAGGTCAGGCCGTGGTCGTCGCGTGTGCGGCTGCGCTTGCCCTCGCAAATCACGCTCAGTGCCGACGCTGGGGCGTCGTTTTCGTGGAATGTTTCTACCAGGCTCTGGAAGCGCAGCGCGTCGGCCAACCTGGCCTCCAGGGCGGGTACATCGACCATCCAGTTCAGGGGTGGGTGGTCGCCTGTCGGTGCATCAAACGACAGGGTGCCGCCCTGGTCGCCGTGCACCTCCATGCGCACCACAGCGGTGACGGGGGGCTCTTGACCCGCCACGGCAGGTGCGTCGGGCCAGCCGCGCACCGACTCCAGCAGCGTGCGAGAGGCCGCGTTCAGGGCGTAAGCCCGAATGTCGCTGTGGCCGCTGGCAGACGGATCCTGGGCGCCGGGTGCGCTGCTGTGCGCGGTGCATAGGGCCACACGCAACCGCTGCTGGGCCAGCAACAGCGCCAGTGTGCGGCCCACGATGCCACCGCCCCGAATGCACACATCAAATTTTTGGCTCATGGGCCATTGTAGAAAGGCAGCGCCGATCCAGTGCTGAAAACCCCTGCCGCAACCCCCCCGGTGGTCACGGGTTTGCCCCCAAGGGCGCGGCCGAATCTGTGGCTGATGCCCGTTCGGGGTTGCATGAGGTCTGGCGGGCGGTATCTTGCGTTGGGTATGGCCTTTGGTCTGGTGTGTCCGGCATGGCCGATGGGGCAGGGGGTAAGGCCTGGGCGCAGGCCATCGCATACACTCAGCCGCTGTTTTTTCAGAGGTTTTCCATGAGTTTGAAATGCGGCATAGTCGGCCTGCCCAACGTCGGCAAAAGTACCCTGTTCAACGCGCTGACCAAGGCCGGCATCGCGGCTGAGAACTATCCTTTTTGCACCATCGAGCCCAATGTGGGTGTGGTGGAAGTGCCCGATCCGCGCCTGCAGCAACTGGCCGAGATCATTTCGCCCGAGCGCATCGTGCCTGCGATTGTGGAGTTTGTGGACATTGCAGGTCTGGTGGCCGGAGCCAGCCAGGGCGAGGGCTTGGGCAACCAGTTTCTGGCCCACATCCGCGAGACCGATGCCATCGTCAATGTGGTGCGCTGCTTTGAAGACGACAACGTCATCCACGTGGCGGGCAAGGTGGACCCCATCTCCGACATCGAGGTCATCCAGACCGAGCTGTGCCTGGCCGATCTGGGCACCGTGGAAAAAAGCCTGCACCGGTTTGGCAAAGCTGCCCGCAGCGGCAACGACAAGGACGCCGCCAAACTGGTGGCCATGCTCACCAAGTGCCAGGCTGCGCTCGACCAAGGCAAGCCCGTGCGCACCATCGACTTCAGTGATGAAGAGCGCGCGCTGCTCAAGCCCATTTGCCTGATCACGGCCAAGCCGGCCATGTTTGTGGGCAATGTCAGCGAAACCGGCTTCGAGAACAACCCGTTCCTGGACCGGCTGAAGGCCTATGCCGATAGCCAGAACGCCCCTGTCGTGGCCATTTGCGCCAAGATCGAGGCGGAGTTGTCTGAAATGGACGACGAAGACCGACTGGTGTTCCTGGCCGAAATGGGCCAGACCGAGCCTGGCCTGAACCGCCTCATCCGCGCGGCCTTCAAGCTGCTGGGCCTGCAGACCTACTTCACCGCCGGGGTTAAAGAGGTCCGTGCCTGGACCATCCACATTGGCGACACGGCACCCAAGGCCGCCGGAGTGATTCACGGCGACTTCGAGCGTGGCTTCATCCGCGCACAGACCATTGCGTTTGACGACTTCATTGCCCTCAAGGGTGAGCAGGGCGCCAAAGATGCCGGCAAGATGCGTGCCGAAGGCAAGGACTACGTGGTCAAAGACGGCGATGTCCTGAACTTTTTGTTCAACGTCTGACACCCACAGACGCTGGCCCGTGCCGAGCGGCGCACTGGGCCGGGCATTGAACCCCCAGCAAGGAGCCTGTCATGTTGCGTCGCCGCCCCGTTCGAATTGGCCTTTCTGCCCGCATCACCCACCCGGAGGTGACCGGTGTGGGGCTGCAAACCAAAACCCTGCAGGTGCTGGAGCAGTCGGTGGCGCAGTGGGCCGCCTCGCGCGACACGCTGGTGCTGATGGTGCCCTCGGTGCTGCAGGACGGCGCGTTGCTGCGCAGCAGCATTCGGGTGCGCGACTACGCCGAGTACCTCGACGGGCTGATTTTGCAAGGCGGTGCCGATGTCAGCCCCCGTGCCTATGGGGAGGAGCCCCAGCGCCCCGAGTGGAGTGGTGACCCGGTGCGCGACGCTTACGAGCTGGAACTGGTGCACGAGTTCATGGAGGCGGGCAAGCCCATTCTGGGCATTTGCCGGGGCATGCAGCTCATCAACGTGGCTTTGGGCGGCAGCCTGTACCAGGACCTGCCCACCCAGTTACCCGGCCCCCTGGAGCACCAGACCCCCGCCTACGACCGCAATGCCCATGTGGTGGAGTTCGTCCCCGGCGGGCACATGGCGCGCTGGTTTGGCGAGGTCAAAGGTGGGCAGGTGGCGTCCATCCACCACCAGGCGGTTCACCGCCTGGGCAAGGGTGTGGTGGTCGAGGCCACCGCCCCTGACGGCGTGGTAGAGGCCATTCGCTGGAGTGGCCGCAGTTTTGTGTGCGGCGTGCAGTGGCACCCCGAGTTCCACCACCTCGCGGGTGCCGAGATGCTGGATTGCAACCCTTTGCTCGACGCCTTTTTGCAAGCCGCCCGCTGAGCGTGTGCAGGGATGTTGGCCTGAAATTTAGAGCTTTTTTGATGCTTAGCGCTTGATGGATAAGGGTTTATAGCTACTTTTTTGTGTTTGAGCGCCGAGTGGCCCAGGCGCTCAAGGCCATGGCCAGCAGCAACAGCACCAGGCTGACGGCATGGAGGTTGGCCATGTGCCCGTGGGCAATCATCCACCCCCCCAGGGCCGCACCCATCGCTTGCCCGGCGTACATGGCCGAGGTGTTCAGAGCCACGGTGGCTGGGGCCAGCTGGGGTGACAGGTTCACCAGGCGGGCCTGCTGGGCGGAGTTGGAGGCAAAACACCCCAGCGCCCAGGGCACCATCAGCAAGGCCATGGCCCAGGGGCTGGTGCCCAGTGGCCACAGCGCCTGGGTCAGGGCCATCAGCCCCAGCGTCAGCAGCACCGCGCGGTGCGGGCCCACCCGGTCAATGTGGCGCGACAGGCCCACGTTGCCCATGAGGCCGAAAACTCCAAACCACAAAAACATCAGCGACAGCTGGCCAGCTTCGATGGACAGCATCTGCTTGAAGGTCGGCGCCAGGTAAGAAAACACGGTGAACTGCCCAAACGCAGACACCAGCGTCACCCCCACCGTCAGCATCAGCGGCGCAGAGCCCAGCGCCTGGCTCCAGCCCTGGCGAGACAGCGCAGCGGGCTTGATGCCGTCGGGCATCACCCGCCACAGCCACCACCCGGCCACCAGTGCACCGGTGGCCACCCCAGCAAATGCCCAGCGCCAGCCCAGTGTGCCCCCTACCCAGGCCGACAGCGGCATGCCCATGACCGACGCCACCGACCACCCCAGAAACACAAACGTGATGGCCTGCCCGCGCCGCTCGGGCGGCACCATCAGCCCCACACTCGCGGCCGCCTGCGGGGTGAACACCGCAGGCGCCACCATGGCCAGTACCCGCAGCGGCAGCAGCGTGCCGTAGTCGGGTGCAAGGGCACAGGCGCCCAGCAACACGCCGTACCACACCAGAGAGGCCACCAGCAGGCGGCGGCGGTCCCAGCCCGCCACCAGGGTGGCCAGTGTGGGTGCGCCCAGCCCCATCAGCACCGCACCGGCGGTGATGAGCATGCCTGCCTGGGGTACCGACACCCCCAGCGATGTGCTGATGTCGTTGAGCGTGCCGGGCACCACCATCACCCCGGTGCCGATCATGAAGTTGCCCAGCAGCAGTGCCCACAGCGCGCGCGGCAGTCCGGCAGGGGCATTGGCCCGGCGCGAGCGCACGACAAAGGACAACCGCTTCATGGTGCGTTTCATGGGGTGTACACGCCGGGAAACACCCACAGCAGCCCGGCCGTCATGGTGAGGTAGCGCGCAAACTTGCCAATGGCCATGTAGGCCGTGCAGGGCCAGAACGGCAGTTTCAGCCACCCGGCCACCGCGCACAGCGGGTCACCTACACCGGGCAGCCAGCTCAGCAGGCAGGCCTTGGGGCCGAAGCGGCGCAGCCATTCCAGCGCCTTGACCTGGGTGGGGTGTCCGGTGGCCTTGTCCACCGCGGCATGGGCGCCCAGCCCCATGCCGTAGCTGATGACACCGCCCAGGGTGTTGCCGACCGTGGCTACCAGCACCGCCGGCCAGAACAACTCGGGGTTGAGCTTGACCAAGGCAAACACCGCCGGCTCCGACCCCATGGGCAGCAGCGTGGCCGACACCACGGCCACCACAAACACCGTGCCCAGACCCACCTCAGGCAGGCTGAAGAGGGTGAGCAGTTGGGCAATCCAGTGGTCCATGATCGGTGTGCGGTGGGTGGGCGAGTATAGGAAGCGCCACCCGCTCCGGCGGCTGGCGCCCCCCAATGACCGCGGCTGGCGCTGGCGGAAGGTGGTTCGCCCCATCCCGGGGGCTCACGCCGGGCGGGTGTTGGCGTGCTCACCGGGGTTACAATAGTGCTGCTTTTTTCAGCAGCCCAACACCCCCCCCAGATTCTTCAAACCCAGCGCCCATGCGGTTTCGCAGCGGTGGCGCGGGCATTGTCCATGCGCATTGGTCCCTACTCACTTGCCAACCAGTTGTTCGTTGCACCCATGGCGGGCGTGACGGACAGGCCCTTTCGCAAGCTGTGCAAACAGCTGGGTGCGGGTTATGCCGTGAGTGAGATGGTCACGTCCCGCCCCGACCTGTGGGACAGCCTCAAGACCTCGCGCCGCGCCAACCACGAGGGCGAAGACGCACCCATTGCGGTGCAGATTGCGGGCACCGATGCCACCATGATGGCCGACGCCGCCCGCTACAACATCGACCGTGGCGCGCAGATCATCGACATCAACATGGGCTGCCCCGCCAAAAAGGTGTGCAACAAGTGGGCAGGCTCGGCCCTCATGCAAGACGAGGCGCTGGCGCTGCAGATTGTGCAAGCGGTGGTGGCGGCGTGCAGCCCGCGCGGCGTGCCCGTCACCCTCAAAATGCGCACCGGCTGGGCAGCCCGGGCCAAAAACGCCCCTGCCATTGCCCTGGCCGCCGAATCCGCCGGGGTGGCCATGCTGACCATCCACGGCCGCACCCGCGAGCAGGGCTACAAAGGCCAGGCCGAGCACGACACCGTGGCCCACATCAAAAGCCGGGTATCCATCCCGGTGGTGGCCAATGGCGACATCAACAGCCCCCAGGCCGCCCGCGATGTGCTGGCCCGCACGGGGGCCGATGCGGTCATGGTGGGCCGTGCCGCGCAGGGCAGACCCTGGATTTTTCGCGAAATGGCCCACTTTCTGGCCACCGGCACCGAACTGGCGCCGCCCACCCGCAGTGAGCTCAAAACCTGGATGCTGGCCCACCTGCACGAGCACTACGACCTGTACGGTGAACACACCGGCGTGCGCAGCGCCCGCAAGCACCTGGGCTGGTACGTGCAGTCTTTTGGCGCGGGTGGCTTGGGCGAGGCGTTTCGCCACCGCATCAACGGCGCCACCACCTGCGATGCGCAGCTGACCGCTGTGACCGATTTGTTTGACGACTGGTCCGAGGCCCCCGCCACGGACCACTCCCCTTGGAAGATGGCCGCATGAACCACGAACCCCTCACCCTCCAAGAGTGTGTGCGCAGCAACATGCTCACCTACTTCAGCGACCTGGGCGGCACCGATCCGGCCAACCTGCATGACATGCTGGTCAAGGCGGTGGAAAAGCCGCTGCTGGAGGTGGTGATGGAGCGTGCCCAGCACAACCAGTCGCGCGCCGCGCAGTGGCTGGGCCTGAACCGCAACACCCTGCGCAAAAAGCTGCTGGAGCACGGCCTGGCCGACTGATTCACACCTCCATTGCCACACATTGCTTCGCAAATGAATAGCTGATGGTGCTTTCCCATCAAGCGCTAGATGCCAAAAAAGCTTTCAATTTTTTAACCTGCCCCACCATTCCCATGCGAGCCCTTCTTTCCGTATCCGACAAAACCGGCGTTCTTGACCTGGCGCGCGAGCTGCACGCCCTGGGTGTGAGCCTCATCTCTACCGGCGGCACCGCCAAGCTGCTGGCCGATGCTGGCTTGCCCGTGGCCGAGGTGGCCGAAGTGACCGGCTTCCCGGAAATGCTGGACGGCCGCGTCAAGACCCTGCACCCCAAGGTGCACGGCGGCCTGCTGGCCCGCCGCGACACGCCCGAGCACATGGCCGCGTTGGCTGCGCACGGCATAGACACCATCGACCTGCTGGTGGTCAACCTGTATCCGTTTGAGTCCACCGTGGCCAAGGCTGGTTGCACGCTGGCCGACGCCATCGAGAACATCGACATCGGTGGCCCCGCCATGGTGCGCAGCGCCGCCAAAAACTGGAAAGACGTGGCCGTGCTGACCGACGCCAGCCAGTACGCCGAGGTGGTGGCCGAGCTGAAAGCCAACAAGGCTGTGAGCGACGCCACCCGCTTCAAGCTGGCGGTGGCCGCGTTCAACCGCATCAGCAACTACGACGCCGCCATCAGCGACTTTCTGTCCGCCATCGACCTGTCCAACGGCCTGCCCGAACAGGAAGTAGCGCCTGTGCGCACCCTGTTCCCCGCGCAAAGCAATGGCCGCTTCATCAAGCTGCAAGACCTGCGCTACGGCGAAAACCCCCACCAGCAAGCCGCCTTTTTCCGCGACCTGCACCCCGCGCCCGGCTCGCTGGTCACGGCCACGCAGCTGCAAGGCAAAGAGCTGAGCTACAACAACATTGCCGATGCCGACGCGGCGTGGGAATGTGTCAAGTCGTTTGACGCGCCTGCGTGCGTCATCGTCAAACACGCCAACCCCTGTGGCGTCGCCGTGGGCGCACACCCGCTGGAGGCCTACAGCAAGGCCTTCCAGACCGACCCCACCAGCGCCTTCGGCGGCATTATTGCCTTCAACCGCCCGGTGGATGAGGCTGCGGCGCTGCAGGTGTCCAAGCAGTTTGTCGAGGTGCTGATGGCCCCCGGCTTTACGCCTGAAGCACTGGCCGTATTCAAAACCAAGGTCAACGTGCGCGTGCTGCAAATTGCCTTGCCCGCTTCCTACGGCAGTGATGCTGCCGCACGTGCGGGCCTGACCGCGTGGGACCAGGGCCGCAACGCCGTGGACATCAAACGCGTGGGCTCTGGCCTGCTGATGCAAACCGCCGACAACCACGAACTCACCCTGGCCGACCTGAAGGTGGTCACCAAAGTGCACCCCACCGAGCAGCAACTGCAGGACCTGCTGTTTGCCTGGAAGGTGGCCACCTACGTGAAAAGCAACGCCATCGTCTTCTGTGGCAACGGCATGACCATGGGCGTGGGCGCGGGGCAAATGAGCCGCCTCGACTCGGCCCGCATCGCCAGCATCAAGGCGCAGGCCGCTGGGTTGTCGCTGGCGGGCACGGCGGTGGCCAGCGATGCGTTCTTCCCCTTCCGCGACGGCCTGGATGTGGTGGTGGATGCGGGAGCCACCTGCGTCATCCAGCCCGGTGGCAGCATGCGCGACCAGGAAGTCATTGACGCGGCCAACGAGCGTGGCGTGGCCATGGTGTACAGCGGCGTGCGCCACTTCCGTCACTGAGCGTTGGCCTGGCGCCCCACAAAAAAAAGCGACCCGAGGGTCGCTTTTTTTGTGGGCGGTGCCCGAAGACTCACATCTTCTTGCATTCCTTTTTCTCGGCATTCTCTTTCTTGGTGCAATCGGGCTTGTCGTCCATTTTGCCGCCGCCATGGCTGCCCGCAAACGCAGGGGCGGACAGAGCCAGCACGGCAGACACTACGGCAGAGAGAAACAATTTCATAAACACCTCAACTCATCAGGATTGAACCACCATCGCACAATGCAAGAACGTGCAAGGTGCTCGGGCAATGTAGCTCAGGGTGGCAGTTTTGCCAGCCTTCGATGCAATTCTTTGGTCATGCAACGGGTTTCTATGTGCAACACACGATGGGTTGTGACGGGTATGGGTTTGGCCGGCGAGGCTTCGACCGTGGCATGGGCAACGGTGGGTCGTGCGGCGGTGGCTCTGGCGGTGTGTGCCGCCTGCTCGGGTGGTGCCGTTGCACAAACCCGGTACGTGCCGCCGCCTGAGCAGGTGGTGCTGGCACCCTCGTCCCAGGCGCTGGGGGCACAGGCTGGCCCGCTGCGCGAAGCCGAGCGCGGCTGGCGGCGCAACCCCAACGACCTGGCAGCGGCTGTGCGCTACGCCCGCGCCGCGTTTGTGCTGGGGCTGAACGAGGGTGATTTGCGCTGGTACGGCACGGCCAAGGCCGCGCTGTTGCCCTTGTGGACGGAACCTTCGCTCAGCGCAGAGGGCCACTTTTTGCGGGGGCTGGTCAAGCAGGGTTTTCATGACTTTGCCGGCGGCCTGGCCGATTTCAATGCATCCCTGGCACTCGATGCCGACCGTGCCGAAGTGTGGTCTTGGCGGTTTGCGCTGCACCTGTTGCAGACCGATCTGGCCGCTGCCCGCCAGGACTGCGCCAGCATGGCCCAGCGTTTCGGGCCAGACGAAGGCCAGGCCTGTGAAGCCACCCTGATGGTGCGCACGGGGCAGGCGGTCCAGGCGGTGGGGGTGTTCGAGCGGCTGGTGCAGCTGCCCGGTTTTCAGGGCGACGGTGCCCAGCGGTGGCTGCGGTTTCACCAGGGGCAGGCGCTGTGGGCGGCGGGTCAACCTGCCCGGGCGCAGGCGGTCTGGACCACCCACCTGCAGGCGCAGCCGCGCGACCACGGTGCCCGTCTGGCGCTGGTTGAGCTGCTCAATGCCACGGGTCAGCCCGCCGACGCCCGGCGCTGGGCCAGCGTGCCCAACCCCACCGATGCCTTGCTGGTGCAGCAGCTGTTGGCCAGCCAGGTGCTGAAAGATGGCACCGCCGACCGCCTGACCCAGGCCATGGTGCAGCGGCTGGCAGCCCGCGAGCAGCGGGGAGAAGGGCTGATTGAGCGACCAGACATGGTGTTCTTCATTCGCGCCGCGCACGACCTACCCCGGGGTTTGAAGCTGGCGCAAGACAACTGGGCCACCCAACAAGAGCCCGTCGATGGGGCCCTGCTGGTCGAGGCGGCGCTGCGCCTGGACCAGCCCGAAGCCGCACGGCCGGTGCTGGATTGGGTGGCCACCACCGGCTACACCGACCCGGTGCTGCAGCCTTTGCTGGCGCAGGTGCGCCAGCGGTTGGGAGGGCGCTGACATGACCCCACTGTTCCAATTGCTCCAGCCCCTTCGGCCGTTTCAATGGGCATTGGCATTGCTGCTGGCCTGGTGCCTCAGCGGGCCAGCGTGGGCACATTCCAGCAGCAACAGCTACCTCAATTTTTCGGTGCGCGATGGCGTGCCCGTGCTGCGGGTGGACGTACCGCTGCGCGACGTGGACCTGTGGCTGGACCTGGACCACGACCGCGACGGACAGGTGATCTGGGCCGAGGTCAGCCCCCGCGCCCCCGAGCTGCTGGCCTGGATGCGCGCAGGCTTGGCCATCGAAGCGGGCGACGCTGTGTGTGACCTGACCCCCGATGATCTGCAAGCCAGCGAGCACGCCGACGGCCTGCACCTCAGTGTCGAATGGGCCGTGGCTTGCGCCACCCCACCCACCCAGACGGGGGTGCCGTGGACGCTGCGCTACTCCTTGCTGTTTGAGCGCGACCACCTGCACCGGGGCCTGCTGCGCATCGATTCACCCGAAGCACCCGATGCGCCAGGCAGTGCCATTCTCAGCCCCGAACGCCCTTCCACCCAGTTGCTGCTGACCCAGCCGTCCGCACTTGGCGTGCTGGGTCACTACGTGGTGGAGGGCGTGTGGCACATCTGGATCGGGCTGGACCATATTTTGTTTCTGCTCAGCCTGCTGGTGCTGGCGCCGCTGGTGCCCGGGCGGGAGCGGGTGTCGAGATGGGCGGCGCAGGACCAATTCAAGAGTGTGTGGCTGCAGGTGTTGGCCGTGGTCACTGCCTTCACCGTGGCGCATTCCATCACCCTCAGTCTGGCGGTGCTCAAGTGGGTGGAGCTACCAGGGAGTGTGGTCGAGCCGGTGATTGCCTTGTCGGTGGTGCTGGCCGCGCTGAACAACCTGTGGGGCTGGGGCGGTGTGCGCCGCTGGCGGCTGGCCTTTGCCTTTGGGTTGATTCACGGTTTCGGGTTTGCCAGCGTGCTGGTGGACCTGGGCCTGCCCG
This sequence comes from Burkholderiaceae bacterium, assembly GCA_030695205.1. Classification (GTDB taxonomy): domain Bacteria; phylum Pseudomonadota; class Gammaproteobacteria; order Burkholderiales; family Burkholderiaceae_C; genus UBA2334. Next base: position 169,471 of record JAUYTN010000061.1, read on the forward strand.
CCCAGGCGCTGGCGCTGGCGCTGGGTGGGTTCAACCTGGGGGTGGAGTTGGGCCAGTTGGCCATCGTGGCGGTGTTTTTGCCATTGGCCTGGTGGCTGCGCCACACCGCGTTCTACCGCTGGGGCGTGGTGGTGGGCGGGTCACTGGCCATGGCCATGTTGGCCTCGGTGTGGCTGGTGCAGCGGGTGGTGGGCTGATTTATATAGAATCAGCCTTTTACGCTTTCTGCGTATGAATAGTTAGCTATCAATTCAGTTGTTTGAAGACGTCGACGGCGGCATCTACCGTGGCCTGCACATCGGCCTCGGTGTGGGCGGCGCTGACAAACCCCGCCTCGTACAGCGCAGGTGCAAAGTACACGCCCCGCTCCAGCATGCCGTGGAAGAAGGTGTTGAAGCGGGCGTTGTCGGTCGTCATGACCGTGGCGTAGTTCTGCGGCAGCGTGTTCATCAGGAAAAAACCAAACATGCCGCCCTGGCTGTCGGTGGCAAAGGGCACACCAGCGGCATCAGCCGCGGCTTGCAGGCCAGCGGTGAGCTGGCGGGTGCGCACGTCCAGTGCCTCGTAAAAGCCCGGTTTCTGGATTTCTTTCAGCGTGGCCAGGCCGCAGGCGGTGGCCACAGGGTTGCCGCTGAGGGTGCCGGCCTGGTACACCGCGCCCAGCGGCGCGAGTTGCTCCATCACCGCGCGCTTGGCGCCAAAGGCTGCCAGCGGCATGCCGCCGCCAATGACCTTGCCCATGACGGTCATGTCGGGCTCAAAGCCTGGGATCAGGTCGGCGTACACGCCCTGGGCACTGCCAGGCCCCACCCGAAAGCCCGTCATGACCTCGTCAAACGCCAGCAGCGCGCCGTACTGGGTACACAGCTCGCGGCAGCGGGTCATGAAGGGCACCGAGGCGCGCACAAAGTTCATGTTGCCCGCGATGGGCTCGATCATCAGGGTGGCCACTTCGGGGCCGTGTTCGGCAAAAGCGGCCTCCAACTGTTCGATGTTGTTGTACTCCAGCACCAGGGTGTGCTGCACCACCTCGGGCGGTACGCCCGCGCTGGTGGGGTTGCCAAAAGTGGCCAGGCCTGAGCCGGCCTTGACCAGCAGGGCGTCGGCGTGACCGTGGTAACAGCCTTCGAACTTGATGATCTTTTTGCGGCCGGTGGCCCCGCGTGCCAGGCGGATGGCGCTCATGCCCGCCTCGGTGCCCGAGCTGACCAGGCGCACCATGTCCAGGCTGGGCACGAGCTTGATGATTTCTTCGGCCAACTCTACCTCGCGCTCGGTGGGGGCACCAAAGCTGAAACCCTGCAGCAGCGCCTGTTGCACCGCCTCCACCACCGCCGGGTGGCCGTGGCCCAGGATCATGGGGCCCCAGGAGCCGATGTAGTCGGTGTAGCGCTGGCCGTTGGCGTCCCAGAAGTAAGCGCCCTGTGCCCGTTGCACAAAGCGGGGTGTGCCTCCCACCGCCTTGAACGCCCGCACGGGCGAGTTCACGCCACCGGGAATCAGGGTTTTGGCACGGTCAAACAGTTGCTGGTTGCGGTCGGTCATGGTGGTTCAGGTGGTGTAAACGGTGGTGAGGTGGACTCAATGCTGGGTATTGTCCAGTGGAAAGTCCAGGATGGCCGGAGCCTCTGGTGCCGTGGGGTCTTCCTCGTCGGGGTCTTCATGGGCCCAGAACATGCGGTCCGGGACGGCATGGCCCATGCCGGGCTGAAAGCCTGCATCCAGGCACTGGTCCAGGTAGGTCATGCTTTCGCCCACGGCAGACTGCAGGTCTTCACCAGCGGCCAGCAGTGCTGCCAGCGCCGCCGACAGGGTGTCTCCCGCGCCGGTGAAGGTGGCCTCAAAGCGCTCGTAGCGGGCAGTGGCCAACACCGTTTCAGGGCTGGCCAGGTGGCTTTCCAGGTACTGGTCGGGCGCGTTGAAGCCAGTCACCAGGGTGTAGGGCACGCCATGCTCGGCGGCCGCCCTGGCCACGTCGCGGGGACCGGGGGGGCGCTCGGCCTCCCAGTCGGGCAACAGCCAGCGGCACAGGCTGCTGTGGTTGCCCACCAGCACCGTGGTCTGTGGCAGCAACAACTCGGCCACCGCCTCCAGGTAGGTATCGATCGACAGTTCATTCCACCACGACAGATCGCCAACGTAAGTGATCAGCGGCACCTCGGGGTAGTCGCTGGCGATGTCCGCCACGGTATCGACGTTGTCGGGGCTGCCCAAGAAGCCAGCCTTGAATGCCGATACCGTGATGTCTTCCAGCGCGCAGCGGGCCTGCTCGTCCACCGTCTCTTCATCGAGAGCGAAGTGGTCCCGGATGCCGGAGGTGTCCCGCACCCAGGTACCAGTCACCACCGACAGCACATGGGCCGACGCTGAAGCCATCGCCACCAGGTCGGCTGCCAGCCCTCCGGCCCCGCTGGGATCGTTGGTGTTGAAGGTCATCACACACGGCAGTGACACTGGTGCGTCGTCGCTGGGCGGTGGGGCAATGGGGTCGGTGGGGGAGTGCTGCATCGGGCATCAAGGCCGGGTGGGTAAAAAGCCGGGGCGCCGAAGCGGTGGCCGGTGCCGGTCTCGGGCGCTGCCGGGGCCTGCACCTCAAAAAGCTGTGGCTACAATGACTTTCATTTTAAGATCAACCACCACCAGCGGACATGAACGATCCCAAGACTTGGATGTGCCTCATTTGCGGATGGATTTACGATGAGGCAGCAGGGGTGCCCGAAGAAGGCATCCCCGCAGGCACCGCCTGGCACGACGTGCCCATGAACTGGGTGTGCCCCGAGTGCGGTGCCCGCAAGGAAGACTTTGAAATGGTGCAAATCTGATGCCCCGCTGTGCGTTCGTCGCCGCTGGCGACGCCAACGTGCGCCACTGAACACCTCTCCAGCAGGTCAAACCCTCATGCGCGACAAGGCCCTCAAAATTCTGGTGGTGGACGACAGCAACACCATCCGCAAAAGCGCTGAAATCTTTCTCAAGCAGGGAGGCCACGAGGTACTACTGGCCGAAGACGGTTTCGACGCCTTGGCCAAAATCAACGACTACGAGCCCCAGTTGGTGTTCTGCGACATCCTCATGCCCCGCCTGGATGGCTACCAGACCTGCGCCATCATCAAGCGCAATGCCAAGTTTGCCGGTACGCCGGTGGTGATGCTGTCGTCCAAAGATGGTGTGTTTGACAAGGCCCGTGGACGCATGGTCGGTTCGCAAGACTACCTGACCAAGCCGTTCACCAAAGATCAACTTTTGCAGGCCGTGTTGCAGCACAGCCTGGCAGCCCACTGAGGTACCTCCATGCCCATCAAAAATGTACTCATCGTTGACGACTCCAAAACCGAACTCATGGTGCTCTCGGACCTCCTGACTCGCCATGGCTATGCGGTCAGCACCGCGGAGTCTGCCGAAGAGGCATTCAAGCAGCTGGCTGCGGCCAAGCCTGACCTCATCCTGATGGACGTGGTCATGCCCGGCCAGAACGGGTTCCAGCTCACCCGTGCGATCTCGCGTGACCCCCAGTTCTCCAACGTGCCCATCATCATGTGCACCAGCAAGAACCAGGAAACCGACCGGGTGTGGGGCATTCGGCAGGGCGCGCGTGACTACATCACCAAGCCGGTCGATGGCAAAGACCTGATCGCCAAGATCGAAGCCTTGGGCTGAGCGGGTACAGCAGCTCCATGGCAACCACCACCCAGCGTCAGTCGCTCAAGGCCTTGCAAGAGCGCCTGGCCGGGCGTTTGGCCGAGGCCAAAAAGTCTGGTCCCGATGCGTCCTGGCTCGCTGTGCAGGCACGGGGCAACCGCTACCTGCTGCCGCTGGTGCACTCGGGCGAGATATTCCCGGTGCCAGTCATTCAGCCCGTGCCGCACACCCGCCCCTGGTTTCTGGGCGTGTCCGCCGTGCGCGGCGCTTTGGTCAGCGTGGTGGACATGGCCCATTTGTTCGGTGTGCACCAGGGGCAATCCGTTCCTCCCCTGAAGCTGACCCCAGAGACCAAACTTGTGGCGCTGAACTCGGCCCTGGGGCTGAATGCTGCGCTCCTGATTGACCGTCTGGTTGGCCTGCGCAGTGCAGGCATGTTTGTGGGTGCAGTGCCCAGCGCGGCCCATGCGATGCCGGTGTTCTCTCAGCTGCTGACCGATGCCCAGGGCGTCGAGTGGCAAGAGCTGAATCTGCAGGCCTTGCTGGATTGGCCTGATTTTTTGAGCGTTGCGGCCTGATGGTTGCGGCGCTGTGTTCGTTGCGGAAGGTAAACCATGTCGATGCTTGACCGTTTTCAGAGCCTGTTCCGAAAAAAGGGCGATACCCACTCACCCGATGATTCGGTGGTCGCCATCGACGGGGCCTTGCCCAGCATGCTGGCCGAATCCGACGCCTCCCCCAGAGGTGGCCGGGGTGACGCCACCCGCATGGCGGGCGACGGCGAGTTGACAGATGCCATCGCGGTGCCCCTGCTGGGTCAGCGCACAGCAGCGCAGCACCAGCGGACCCTATCCGCCCTGCTGGCCATTGGTCTCGTGGTCCTGGGTGGCGTGACGGTGGTTACGCTTGGACAGACCGACACCGTTAGTCAACAGGTGGCCGCCAGCGGACAGGCACTGATGCAGTCGCAGCGGTTGGCCAAGAGTGTGTCGCAGGCCCTGGTGGGCAGTGCCAGCTCCTTTGAAGAGGTGCGCGAGAGCAGCAACGTGCTGGGCAAGACATTCCGTGGTCTGCGCCAAGGCGACTCCGACCTCTCTTTGACGGCGTTGTCAGCCAGTTTCGATCCCGATCTGGAGGCGATTGCCCCCATGATCGATCGGGCTGAGAAAAATGCCGCCACCGTCATGGGACAGCAAAAAATTCTGCTCCAGGTGGGGGATGCGTTGCGCACCATCAACCGCCAGTCGTCCGACCTTCTGGAGATTGCAGAAACCGTTTCCTCGCTCAAGCTGCAGCAAAACGCTCCGGCCGCCGAGATTTCCGCCGCAGGTCAGCTGGTGATGCTGACGCAGCGCATCGGTAAATCGGCCAACGAATTCCTGACCATGGAGGGTGTGAGCCCCGAGGCGGTGTTTTTGCTGGGAAAGGACTTGAACTCGTTCAAGGAGATTGGCACTGGTCTGCTGTCCGGCAGCAACGAGTTGAGGCTGGCTGCGGCCACCGATGCCCAGGTGCGCGAGCGGCTGCAAGCACTGCTGGAGCTGTACGAAAACACTCGGGTGGAGGCAGGTGCCATTCTGGGCAACTTGCAGGGTCTGGTGGCCGCCCGTGAGGCGCAGTCCACCATCGTGGGCGACAGCGAATCTCTTCGCCTGGGCCTGGAGAAGCTGCAAAGCGGCTTGTCGGCGCAGACCGGTCTGGGCGGTGTGCAGCTCATCATGCTGGTGGGTTCTGCTTTGTTCGCTCTGTTGTGTGCGGGTGGGCTTGCCTACGTGCAGCTGCAAGACAGCCGTCAGCGCCAGGACGCCGCCGAATGGCAGCGCCAGCAAGCGGTGGCGCAAGAGCAGGAGGCCAAGCGAGTCAACGATGGCAACCAGGCAGCCATTTTGCGGCTCATGAACGAGTTGCAAAACGTCGCCGAGGGCGATCTGACGCAGGAAGCGACCGTGACCGAAGACATCACCGGTGCCATTGCCGACTCGGTGAACTACACGGTGGAAGAGTTGCGCTCGCTGGTGGGCAACGTACAAAACACAGCGACCCGGGTGGCCCAAACCACCACCCAGGTGGAGAACACGTCCACCGAGCTGCTGGCCACCTCGGCTGAGCAGCTGCGCGAAATCCGCGAAACCGGCCAGTCGGTGTTGGACATGGCGCAGCGCATCAACCAGGTGTCGTCACAGGCGCAGGAGTCCGCCCAGGTGGCCCGCCAGTCGCTGATGGCTGCCGAGTCAGGTCTGGACGCTGTGCAAAACGCGATTGGCGGTATGAACGCCATCCGGGATCAGATTCAGGAAACCTCCAAGCGCATCAAGCGTCTGGGCGAGTCGTCTCAGGAGATTGGCGAGATCACCGAGCTGATCTCCGACATTACCGAACAGACCAACGTGCTGGCGCTCAACGCCGCCATCCAAGCCGCGTCTGCCGGTGAAGCGGGCAGGGGCTTCTCGGTGGTGGCCGAAGAGGTGCAGCGCCTGGCCGAACGTTCGGCCGACGCCACACGTCAGATTGCCGCACTCGTGAAGGCCATTCAAACCGACACCCAGGATGCGGTAGCCGCTATGGAGCGGTCCACCCAGGGTGTGGTTGAAGGGGCCAAGCTGTCCGACAACGCCGGTGCCGCGCTGTCTGAAATTGACCGGGTGTCGCGCAGGCTGGCTCTGCTGATTGAGCAGATTTCCGACTCTGCGTCCCGAGAGGCCGAATCCGCCAACGAGGTGGCTGGCAACATCCAGCACATTTTTGCGGTGACCGAAGAAACCGGTGAAAGTACCCGGTCCACAGCCCAGCAGGTGCGGGATTTGTCCCGCATGGCCGAGGAACTGCGACAGTCTGTGGCGCGGTTCAAGATTTCCTGAAACCACTTGAATCGGTCACCGGCTGGTTCAGGCTCCAACACGCCCCCATCACCGGCGTCCGCGCGATATGCAAACCCACCGCCACTCTTCCGATTCGGCAGAAGGCCCTGCCAGTGACCTGGGCCCACTGGCGTGGGTTTTTGAAGAACTGCGCAAGTCGCTCGAATCTGCCAACAAAGCGCTGAAGCGATTCTCCAATGACACAGCGGCCGCCCGCGGCTCCGAGTTGTCGGCGGTGGACCCTGCGCCCTTGCGCATGGCGCGCGCCCAGTTGCACCAAGTCGTCGGCGCACTGGAGATGGTGGGCTTCCAGGCACCGGCTGCCATGGTCAAGGCCATGGAGGCGGCGGTGCAGCGGTTTCTGAGTCGGCCTGCATCGTGTACCGAAGCCGCGATTGCCAAGGTGGAAAAAGCCGGTTTTGCGCTGGTCGAGTACCTGGAGGCTGTGTTGCTGGGCAAGCCGGTGGCATCGGTTGCGCTGTTTGCCCAGTACCGGGATGTGCAGGAACTGGCCGGTGCTCAACGCATCCACCCTGCCGATCTGTGGGAGGCCCCTGCCGACGCCCAGCGCCAGCAACCTGTGGCGGGTGCACCCGCTGGGGTGACGCCTTTGCAGGTGGGCCCAGCCATTCGAGCCCAGTTCGACCGGTACGTGCTGCACATCATGAAAAGCCAGCACCCAGTGGCTGCTGGGTACCTCAAGCGGGTATCTGCCGGTCTGGCCGCGGGGGCCGCTTCGCCCCGGTTGGCGGGCTTTTGGCAGCTGGCGGCGGCGTACTTTGAGGCCATTGAGCTGGGCCTGTTGCCTTCGGACATGTACGTCAAGCGAGCCGCCTCTCGGGTGCTGCTCCAGTACACGGCACAGGCACAGGGTTCGCCCGATGTGAATGCCGCGCTGCGCCATGACCTGATGTTCTTTGTGGCCCAGGCCCGCCGCAGGCCAGAGGTCACGGCCCCCTGGCTGGATGCGGTGCGCGCTGGCATGGGCATAGCGGCCCTGCCAGACACAGACTACGACGCACCCACGCTCGGGCGATACGACCCTGCCCACCTCGTGCAGGCCCGCAAACGGATCAACTCGGCCAAAGAGGGGTGGTCCCTGCTCACCGGCGGAGACGCGGCCAAGGCGCGGCAGGTGGCCGACCAGTTCAGCCTGGTGCGGGACTCACTGGACAAAATTCTGCCTGTGGGCGCGGTGCTGGGCCAGTCCCTGGTCCGTGCGGCAGAGCACAGCCACCGGTCGGGTCAAGCCCCGTCGGCTGAGCTGGGCATGGAAACCGCCACCGCCCTGTTGTACGTCGAGGCGGTGTTGCAGGACATGGAGGCCAGCGATCCGACGCTGCCCCAGCGCATGGCGCAAATTGCCCAGCGGGTGGAGCAGGCCCTATCCGGCGTCCCATCTTCGCCCATCGAGGGCTGGATGGAAGATCTCTACCGCCGGGTCAGTGACCGCCAGACCATGGGCAGTGTGGTGGGCGAATTGAAGGTCACCCTGGGGGATTTGGAGGGCAAACTCGACGATTTCGTGCGCAACCCCGCCGACAAGGGGGCTCTGGCCAAGGTGCCGCAGCAGCTGTCCCAGATGCGGGGCGTGCTGTCGGTGCTCGGCTTGGACCATGCCTCCCACGCTGTGACCCACATGTTGGGCAATGTCGAAGGCATGCTGGCCGACGAGGTGGACCCCGACCGGGCCCGCGAGGCTGGCACGTTCAGCCACCTGGCGCACAACCTGAGTGCATTGAGTTTCCTGATCGACATGCTCAACTACCAGCCGGTGCTGGCCCGCAAGTTGTTTGTGTTCGATGCGCGCACCGGCGAGCTCAACCCCCTGATGGGGCGGACGACAGCCCCTTCCGAGCCGACGGCGGCGCAGGCCACACTGTCTGCCTCGCTCAGCGACGTGGTGGACGCAGTGACCGGTACGTCCGACGACCACCTGAATGTTGCTGAGCTGACCCGCCGACTCGATGTGGTGGCGCAGGAGGCTGACCTGTCTGAGAGCCCTGCGTTGGCCACGGCCGCGCGGGAAGCGGCCAGCGAAGTTGCTGCGGGTGATCCGCAGGCGGGTGCGCAGGCGCTGAGCCGCCTGGTGGATCTGGTGGAGGAGCAGCCTGAACCACCGGCGCCAGCGCCCGTGTCCAGCGTACCGCAAGAGCCAATTGAAGACGATTTGCTGGACATCTTCCTGGAAGAGGCCAGGGACGTGATCCAGGCGGGGTGGGCCGCATCGGCAGCCTTGGGTGCAGCGCCGCACAGCATGCCCGACATGACCACGCTGCGCCGCGCCTTCCACACCCTCAAGGGCAGTTCCCGCATGGTGGGGCTGACTGAGTTTGGCGAAGCCGCATGGGCCATGGAGCAGCTGATGAACGGGTGGTTGGCGGAGTCCAAGCCCGCCAGCGCTGATCTGTGCAAGCTGTGCAGCGAAAGCCTGGAGCGGCTGGGTCAGTGGGTGGAGGACATTGCACAGCACAGCAGCCATGGCTGGTCGGCAGCCCCGTTTCAGGCCAGTTCGCTGGCCATGCGTCAGGACGGCGTCTTTTTGCCCTGGCCAGATGCTGCCGCTCTGGAGAGCCCGGAGCCGGATGCCACACCACCCACCGATCCTTCCGAAACTGCATCCCCAGAGACGCCACCAGCCAGGGCTGCGGGTGGCGCAGCCAGTGTGGCTGAGACAGTCGACGGAGCCGAGTCACCTGAAGCAAGCGCTTCGATCGAGGGTGAGGAGGTCCTGTCGGCCGGTCATGAGGCTGACTTGGACTTGGATCTTGATTTTGGATTTGACCTGGGCCCGGACCCCGTTCAGACAGGCGCGCTGGAGGTACAGAGCAGCGCCTCAGCTGAGCCACATGATGAACCCGATTCCCTGCCTGAAGCCGAGCCCGCCATTGCGGCCGCTTGGCGGTCTGCGGCGGTCGGCGAAGGCCTTTCAAAGGGTGCCTCTCCCGAGTTCGCCGCGACCGAGTTTGCAGCGACCGAGTTCGCCTCTCCCGAGTTCGCCGCAACCGAGTTTGCAGCGACCCAGTTCACCGATGCGCCTGTGCTGGGCGACCTGCCGTTGGCCCCTGATGGAGCAGAGCGGGAGACAGGGCCAGCAGGACCAGATGCGTTCGATTTCGATCTGGACTTCCCTGCCGATTGGGGCGACGAGCAGCCGGTGCCACAGACCGCTCTGGCGGATGGGGCAATAGTCGCGGATTCCCCACTCCCAGAGCCATTGGGTGTCGGCGATGCTGCGGCCTCTGAATCCGACGAGCTCGTCGGTGTGGAGCTGGGTGCCGATGCCCTGGATGAATTTTTCTCGCAGGCGGCTTCAGATGAAGGGCTGCGGTGGGAGCCGGAACCCGTGCCGGAGCCTGCCACGGCCGATGCGCCATTGGAAGTTGCGGAGCCCGTGGCGCATGAGGCCCCGGCCGCGGACGTGGCCCCTCGGGACAGCGAGCCTCAGGCTGAAATGTTTGCGGAGCCTGAGCCTGAGCCTGTGCCCGAGGACGAGGTCAAAGTCATCGGGTCGCTGCGCATTGGTATCAAGCTCTTCAATGTGTACCTCAATGAGGCGGACGAATGGTCACGCCGGCTGTCGGCCGAACTGGGTGACTGGGCGCTGGACTGCAGCGCCGAGGCTGTGCCCAAGTCTGCCGAGGCCCTGGCGCATTCACTGGCCGGCGCATCGGGTGCGGTGGGTTTCAGCGCGTTGTCCGATCTGGCTCGTGCTCTTGAGCATGCTCTGGGGGCATCGCATGCCCACGCGCAGGATGGCATGCCTGCCTCGGCGTCCGATGCGGCGCTGTTTGTGGATGCCGCCGACGATATCCGCCGGTTGTTGCACCAGTTTGCAGCGGGTTTCCTGAAAGAAGCCTCTGCCTCCGTCATGCAACAGCTCGATGAGTTCTTGCATCAGCGGCAGGCTGCCGTGGCTGCTGCGCCTGCACCAGCAGACCTTGAGGGGGGGTCGGACGGGCTTGTGGAAGGGTTGCTAACACCCGATGCCCTGAACGAAATTTCAAATGCCGGGGAACTTGCCTGGGAGTCTCCTTCCGACGAATTGCCAGAGCCAGAGCCAGAGCCAGAGCC
>JAUYTN010000066.1 GCA_030695205.1 Burkholderiaceae bacterium
GTACCCCCGGGGGCGGACGAGCCGTTATGAAAGGGCCAATCGCTACACTTATCCACAATTGCTGAAAGAAAATTCAGCAGTCCGCCCTGGGTCAATATTGGATCGGCAGGGTGGGTCAATATTCAATCGGCGCCAACAGCTCGGCGCGCTGGCTACCGAGATGGCCCGGTCGGCGTACTGAACGCATGGCATCGAGGCCTGGAAGCCGAGCGCGACGTTTCATGCTCAGCCGTGCAGGACAGGTGGACACGCGATTGGCGGCTTGAGTGAGCCAGCGTCGACCTCCCAACCCTCACCCAGCAACACCATGCGGGTCTGGAGGCGGTCGCGCGTCAAGGAGTCCACAGGGGGCGCCAACAAGTGAATGCACTTGTTTCGAATCTCGATGTATTCCAGCCGATGACGCGTCGCGAGGGATCTCCACAGCGCGTGGGCACTCTGGGATTGGCGGGCACCGCTGACCAGGCAGTACCCCTGACGCAGCGCCCACTCATACACGGCGGTAGCGATGCCCCTTCGCTGGTACTCGCCCGCATATTTGGAATGCGGGGCGCGGACAAAAGGATCCATCCGGCGATCAACTTCGATCAACCGGTTGAAGACGGTGTAACCGGCCAGGCAGCCGCGTGCCACGTCCTCTACGTAGATGTAGTGCTCCCCGTCGGCCTCACGGTGGCGAAGGATCAGGCCAGGGAGCTGGGTTGTGATGATGCCGGTGCCGCTTTTGAGCAGACCCGTGCGCAGAAGGCGTGCATGCAGCGATATCAATTCATCCTCAACGGACGCTGCGCTCCATTGCACGTCCACGCGCAGATCCATGGTGTGCCGCTGCGCACGAGGTCGCGCAGCGCCGCGCGTTGCAGGCCGCTCGCCGAGAAGGGCTGGTCTAGGGGTGATAAAGGGCAATGTCAGCAGGGCACACATCCATGGTTCAAACATCCCGAGCTCCCGCCCACCAGCCGCTCATCAAGCTTTCGGGCTTTTGGCTTGCGCACACGCGGGCGCTCGATTCCCAGTCCTCCATTTGCACATTCAGACCTGCAAACACGCCATAGCCGGCACCGGCTCTGATGGTTTCGAACGCACTCAGGCTTTCACCAGCGCGGATCGCGCCTCGCGCCTGGATGGCACCACCCGCCTTGATACCCCAACCCGCCTCCAAGTGCATGCCGCAATGGATATCCAAGCCAACTGAAATGCCCTCGATGGCGTGGGCGCTGCCTGTTGAAACCAGACTGCCACGTGACACGAGGCTCTTTGTGCAGTTGATTGAGCCCTGCACAGAGAGGTCTTGACCCACAGATGCCTGACCGCTCAGGCGCAGATGCCCTGCGCATCGAACATCCCATGCAGCATGCAGGCCCGCCTTGGCGGTGATGTCACCGTTGGCTTCGATGCCCCAGCCGGCTCTGAGGAGGCCGCCCGATTTCAGCCTTCCGTTGCTTCGAATATTCCCTTCGCAGCGGATGTCGTCGCCAGATACCAGCGATTCACCCACAAAGATGCTGCCACCCACGTCGATGCGCCGACCCACCCGTACCACCGAATCCACGTCGATGTTGCCGCGTACCCGCAGCGAGCCCGCGAAAACAATGGCGCAGGATGAAAGATGGTCCAGGGTCAGCGTCTCGTTGGTGGGGCCGAACTGATCGAGCAGCCAGCAGGCGTCGTTGATGCGACCTGCTTGGACAAGGGCATCCAGCAGGTCCTGGTAGTTGCTCCCCTCATGGTGGTGGCGCAAGAACCAGCGGAATCCATCGGCACAAGGCTGCTTGGTCTTGATGAAGTCTTTGGTGAGGTCCATGTCGTTCTCAGAAGCCGTCTGCGGCCGTGGCAACGCTCAGTTGATCGAGCGGAGCAATCAACACATCGCCGTCTACCCACTTGGCAAGGCGCTGCGCCACGCTGGCCGTGAAAAACTGCGCCAGCGCCGAGCGGCGCCGCTTACCCACCACGACCAGCTCGCCTTGTGTGGCCTGCAGGTGCAGTGCGGTCGAATAGGCCGGGTCGCCATGGCCGACATCGAAAGCCAACGGATGCCGGTTCACATCCAGCGCGCCGATGAGTTGTGCGAGTCGGTCCCTGGCCAGCAGGCGCGAGCCGAACCGGTTGGCCTGAATCGCCTCACGGGACACGTCGACCGAACGCAGTTTGGCCTCATCGAGGGTGTCGATGGCATGAAACAGCGTCAGCATGGTGGGTGTTGAAAACCGGCCGGCGAAGTCGATCAAGGGCATTGAAACGGGCGACAGGTCGACGGCCACGAGCACCCTTGCATACGGCTTGTCCGGTGCCTGCTTGACCACCAGCAGTGGACAGATGCTGCCGTGTACCGCCTGGTCGAGTGTGGTTCCAAGATGAAACCGCTTCCAGCTGCGGTGCGACAACGGTCCCATGACCACCAGGCTGGAAGCACTGGCTTCGGCCATAACCTCATTCAGCGAAGCCGACCGTTCAAGGGCATGCACGTCTATCTCATGGCGTCTGGCCAGCTGGCGCGCACGCTGACCCAGCCGCGCGATGGGATCGACTAGATAGGTGTTGGGGCTGTCGGCGAAATGGACGAGCCGCAGTGGAGTCTGGTGTTGTCTGGCCAGCAGGGCTGCGCGGTTCAACGCGTGCGCTGACAGCGCCGAAAAATCGGAGACGGCAAGGATGGAGTCGAAGTACATGGGAATTCCTGGACGAACGCGGGCCCGCTCCGCAGCACAGGGCGTGCGGGGCGTGATCGGGTGTGACGAAATGGCTAGGTGGTGTAGTCGCCGCTGGCTTCAGGCTGGAACAGCAGCGTGGCGATCTCGGCCGCGCACTCGTCCCCATTGGGCGTTCGCCAGCGGGCGATGGCGCCCACGCGCTGGCCAAGCAGGCTGGCGCCCACCGGCGAGAGCACGGAGATGAAGCCCTGGTGCGGTTCGGCGTCGATGGGGTAACACAGCGTGAGCTTCTGCCGCTTCCTCGATGCCAGGTCTTCGACCATGACCTGGGAATACATCGTGACGATGTCGGGCGGTATCTCGCGCGAGGGAACGAGGTCCAATGAATCCAGGGTGTCGACCAGCTCGGGCGGGAGCTGTCCGCTGTGCAGGTTGTTCAGGCGTGCGAAATCGATCTCGGTGAGCAGCCGCTCACCATCATGGGGTTTGTGCATGTTGCACTCCAACTGGTGCAGGCGCGCCGCGAAAAGGCGACGCCCGCTGTCGCGCTGGGCTGGGGCCCGGCGATAGGTGGATTGCGCAGAAAGGAGGAAGGGGTATCGCCGGGCTTAAGAATGTGCGGCCGGCTGGCGCAGTCCCGCCGATCCCATCAGCTTGCGACCAGCCACGGCGCCGCCTGCCGCGAGGGGCACGCAAGCTGCCGTACGGGCAGTGATGGTTGGGCAAGAATCCATAAAAGTATTGTAAGACACCTCGCCATAACCTACGCTGCCCGGGGCCACGTTCGCGCGCCGTGATTCAGTTCTGGGCGGGCTTCGCACTCACCCTGCTGAACACTTCCAATTCTCTTGGGAGAGCACAGCGCCGCGTTGAAAGCAGCGGGCGTCTCGTGAAGAGAATCAGAGTCAATCCGACCTTTCGAACGCGTTTCACTGTTCAGGAGAAACCCGCCGTCGTTTCCATCAGGCTGCGGGTGACGCGCGGCGGTTCCTCACCGAGGTGAAAGGCCAGCTTGCGGTCGCGCAGCGCGACGTCGGCGGCGGTGACGCGGTCAAAGCGCCGCAGGTGATCGGTCCAGGACTCGTCGACGATGACCTCGACAAAGCGGCTGGGTTCGTGGATGTCGTGCAGCAGCTCCCACGACAAGGCGCCGTGGCGCAGGCGGCTGCGGCGCCCCTCGCCCAGCATCAGGTCGCGGAAGTCGGCCGCACGCACCGGATCGATGCGGTACTCGATCATCACCATCACATGGCCCCGGGGCGGTGGCTCGTGGATCTGTGGCGCCGGAAAAATGCGCTTGGGCGTGAGGTCGTCTTCCAGCCCCGAGTCCGGCATCAGGCGGTTGGCCAGATACATGGCGAGCAGCCCGGTCACGGAAGCGATGCCCAGGCTGACCGGCACGCTGGTCCAGGTGGCCACCTGGCCCCAGATCGCAGCCCCCAGGGCGCTGGCGCCCATGATCGCCATCTGGTACATGGACATGCCGCGCGCACGCACCCAGTCGGGCAGGCCCATCTGGATCGAGACGCTGAGCGTGTTGGCGGAGGTGATCCATGCCGCGCCGCCCAGAAACATCGCGGGCACCGCCACCCAGACCTGGTCGGTCAGGGCCATGGTCGCCATGGCACCCGCCTGTAGGGCCGTGCCACGCAGGACGAGACCGTCGCGCGGATAACGGCGGCGCAAGGCCGGCAGGAACGCCGCCGAAGCGATGGCGCCCGCGCCCATGGCCGCCAGAAACAGCGTGAAAGTGCCGGCACCGCCTCCCTGCATGCCGCGCGCCAGCAGGGCCAGCAGCGCCAGCAGGGCTGTCGAATGGAAGAAGAAGATCGAGATGCGCAGCAGCACGCCCTTCAGGTGGTAGGACTGGGCCACGTACTGCAGGCCCACGCGCATCGCGGTGCCCAGGCGCTCGCGCCCCAGCGGGTGCGGCTGGTGCTCGTGTTTCCAGCGGCTGATGATGACCGCGGCCACCACGGACAACACCGCGTTGAGCAGGAACACCCAGGCGCTGCCGGCGCTGGCAATCAGTGCGCCGGCCACCAGCGGGCCGATGATGCGCGAGGCGTTCATCGACACGCCGTTGAGCGCCAGCGCCGCCGGCAACTGGTTCCGGGGAACGATCGTGGGCACGATGGCCGAAAACACCGGCCAGCGCATCGCCATGCCGATGCCGTTGACAAACGTCAGCGCCAGCAGCAGGGCCGGGGTCATCGCGCCGAGGAAGATGATGGCGCTCAGGATCGACGCCACCACCGCCACCCACAGCTGGGTGAAGAGGAAGAAGCGTTTGCGATCCAGGCTGTCGGCCAGCGCGCCGCTGAGCAGGCCCAGCAGGAACACCGGGAGGGTGGATGCCGTCTGCACCAGCGCGACCCAGAGCGGCGTCGTGGTGAGCGAGGTCATCATCCAGGCCGCGGCCACATCGCTCATCCACATGCACACGTTGGCCATGAGCCAGGTGATCCACAACATGCGAAAGGCCGGCCGGCGCAGCGGCGCGATGGGAGACAGGTCTTCGTCGGTGCGGGGCATTGGGGCACTACTGTAGAGGTCGAGATTCCTTTCTGCCTCGAAAGGCTTGAATCACCCCATGGAATTGAGTGCCGCCAAGTACGCACACACGCTGGCCCAGCGATAGAAAACAACGCACACCGAAGCGCACAAATGCAGCCCTACGGGCCAGCCACTGAAACAGTCCAAGCTTGACGTCACCACGCCTCACAAGCACATGCTACGAGTCCCTTACGCGATGGTTCCAGCGGCAGAGGTCGATCAACGACCGAACCTGGATGACAGCTGTCTGCCTACTGCAGGCACACGGCCAGCCATCGCGACAGGCTTTGTTGGTCGTAACCGTGAGTCCGCCTGCGCGTTCCAAAGAGACCTATCAGCGCAGCTTGGTGGCATGCTGGTGCTTGACGAATGGCAGCGACCTGGTAACACGAGAGCTTTGAGTTTTTGCGCACCGGGTTGTAGAAGCGCTCCACCATATGCCGTACAAAGCGACCACGATATCGCCTGGGAACATCAACGGACAACACCCAGGGGAATGCGCAATGGGCAACTGAACAGGATGCCTGGGGTCATCCGACTCATGTAGCTCCCTGCCCAAGCTTGGAGGCTTATGCCAAACCGCCCAAAAAACTGCATCCGGGGAAGACCTGCTGAAAAACAAGTTGAACTTGATTTTCAGAGCAACTTCAAGCCAGAACAACTATCAGGAAGTGGCAATCAAGCTCGTGCCGGCCATCAGCAACAGACCAGCAGCCACGCGTGACACCGCCACAGGAGAGAGCTTCAAAGGGTAACGCCGGTTGTAGCGGGTGACCACGAAGAGCAAAGGCAAGGCCAAGACAGCATAGGCGATCGAGGCTGGCGTGAATTGCCCCATGATCAACACTATTCCCAGCCGCACCAGCTGGCTCAGGCCAAACATCACCAGCAGCGCCTGACGGATCACCGGCAGACTGAGGGGCTGGCGATAGAGCTTGTAGACCAGTGGCGGGCCTGCGGTGGAAAACATGCCACCCATCAAGCCGGCGAGTAGACCGGTGAGCGCGCTGTCACTGAGCCAGAACAACAACGCCAGGCCCGCCACCACGCCCCCCAAACTGGGCCAAATCGCGGGTCGAATCACCCGCCAATCGTCGGTGAGCGGGTACTCCCGAAAATAGATGTAGGTCTGGCTAAGGGTGATGAGGGTCACGGCGTTTGCAGCGACCCCCACCGGGATCAAATCGAACACACCGACCAGCGCCAGGAAGATCAGGCCAAACGCAAAACCGGTCAGGCTTTGCACATAGGAGGCCAACGTGATGCACAGCAACACGCCGACTGTGCCTAGAGATGGCAGGGAAATCAGCGACATCATCGGTGAGCGAGCCTCTCAAAAGATACCGAAGCCTGATTCATCCCTGCACCTGACCTGCAGGGTCGGGTGCGACATCAGAGATGCCCGTGCTGCCGCGCGAAAATTGCGATCAACACGAATCCCGCCATCCACAATGTCTCGATCAGCAGCAGGGTGAAGGGCCGCCACCCGGCTTCGGCCAGTTGCTGGAACGATGTCTTGATGCCCAACGCCGCGATCGCCACCACCAGACACAGACGCGAAAAGTCGCTCAAGCCCTTGTTCACCTCAGCAGGCAAAAGGCCCAGCGAGTTGATGGCCACCAGGATCACGAACACCCATAGGAACCAGGGCACCAAGGCTTGCTTTTTGGTCGCGGCTAGACCACCGTTGGTGGCAATCTCGCGCTCGGCCTGTTCGCGCTCGGTCTTGAACATGGCGGAGACAACCACCACCACCACCACGGCCAGCATAGAGACGCGAAACAGTTTGACGATGGTTGCGTAGTCAACCGCCTGCAGTTGGGCAGCCGCAGCTCGATCACCGGCGCCGACGCCGAAGATCCGGTGCACTTGAAGCTGCTCACAGACGCAATCGCGCGCAAATTTCCGCCGTTGACCGATATCCGTATAGACCACTCCTGGTGGGGCTGGGTGGACGTGAGCCACGACATGATGCCGCGCATCACCCGCCCAGACCCGAGAGAGACCGTGTGGCACGCGCTGGGCTACGGTGGCAACGGTGTGGCTGCATCCACCTGGGCGGGCAAGCGCATAGCCGAGCGGGTAGCGGGCAAGGACGCCGGACGAGACGTGTTCAATCTGCCTATCTACAACTCACCGCTTGAATACCCCAACATCTGGAACACAGTGCGCTCGGAAGCCTTCGCACCCTTCCGGCGCTTCGGCCAGTTTTTCCTGTACAAGTGGTACTGGCTGCGCGACGAAAAGATCTGAGCGCATGGATTCATGCCCAATGACGCAGGTCCCTTTCAACAACGGCATGTCTTGGCGTCCGAGCGCGCTCCACTTTCTCTGATAGGACATTTTTCATGGCCATGAAGCGAGTCGTCACCCAATTCGGGATGGGAACCTCCATTCGCAGCCGCAACTACACAGAGGCCGCCGCGCGTGCCATCCGCGATGCGCTGTGGCACAACTCGTTGAATGTGGCCGATGCATTCGGTTTCCCGAAGGAGGCCATGATCATCAACGTCGAGATTGGGGTTCAGCGACCCGACGAGGTGGATCGACAAGCCCTGCTGGAAATTTTTCCCTACGGACAACCCTCGGTGACGGTGGTCAAGGGAGGGCTCGACATTCCACGCAGAGAGAAAGAGGGCTGGAGCGTCGTCGCCAACGCGGCGGTCATGGTCTCGTTCGACATGGAGCCAGCGCATGACTGAAAAGCGGATCATCCTGGAAATGGGGTCGGGCAACGATCTGTATGGCTGTGACTACACCAAGGCGGCCTGTCGTGCTGTGCAGGATGCCCTGCACCACTCGTCGATCGTGCTGTTCAAGTCGTTGGGCTATGACCACCGTGATATGCGCGTGCAAGTCACCATTGGTGTTCAGGATCCGGACAAGGTGGACATTGTCCGCGTCTGCGCGGAACTGCCGCGAGGCCGTGCCGAGGTCACCGCTGTGCTTGGCGGACTCAATGTGCATGATGCAGAACAAGACGCCATCCATGTCATCGCCACCGCCGCGATCGAGGCATTTTTGCCGATCGAACAAGGGCATTGGCGACTCAGCGATGTGGCACAGCGAGTGGTCATCTAGCGGTCGCCGAAAGGCTGTTTGGATTT
Organism: Burkholderiaceae bacterium; assembly: GCA_030695205.1. Taxonomy (GTDB): domain Bacteria; phylum Pseudomonadota; class Gammaproteobacteria; order Burkholderiales; family Burkholderiaceae_C; genus UBA2334. Next base: position 8,318 of record JAUYTN010000066.1, read on the forward strand.
GGATTTGACCCACTGCCGTGGACGGTTACCGGTTTGATTCTCAAACGGCTTGCCTCGGTCGCTAGGAGTCATTCTCGAAGCGCGACCAGGCTGGCATGTGTTGAGAAACCGGTGACGGAGGTGCAGCGGTCGTTCGCCCCTTCCATCCTCGACTGACAGGTGACCGCCGCGGCCGACTTTCAGTCGTGCTTGGTCACCGGCAGCAAGTAGCCTTTTGCCGCCTGTCAGGACAATGGCTGCGCCACGCCGAGAGTCGCAGGAACGTTGGCACAGAATAGGCCAGTCGCACCAAATGTGACGCAAATGTCTACTGAACTGTGGCGCGAGGCGCTGCAAGTCCTTGATTCAGGACGCGCGCCATAGAAACAAATATGGCGCCCTACGGGCATCTAGACGGTTGATTCAAACTGTGCCAGCTAGGCAGGGGGATCGCGGTTGGTGGCGAGGTGAGAGCCGTGGGCTGGGCGGCAGGCAGCACGGCGGAGGCAGAGGCGGAGGCGCCCAGTTCCTGGGCGACTTTTAGCGTGCGCTCCACCTGCGTGTACTGGGTAGCTGATTAGCGTTGCTGCTTGGGCGTTTCCACATGCACGGCGTGCCAAGGCAGGTCGAGCTGGGCGGCTAAGCGGGCGTAGCTGCGCACTACTTTTTCTGCGTTGTCGCCGGCTGCCTTTGCCCGCTTTTGTCGTTGAGCGGTAAGCGTGTGGCAAACCCCACGTTGACCGCCATTAATGGTCGTGGTTGGACGCTCAGCTATCGGCATCCCCACCACCACCGCCAAAATCCGCTTCATGGTCACTCCTGTATTTGGGACTCAAAGTCTGCTCATGGAAGGCGGCTGAAGCCTATCCGTTCGTATACAAGTCGTATACACTTTATGCATGATTCGCAGTTTCCAGCACAAGGGCCTCGAAGCTTTCTTTCACCGAGGCAGTAAGGCAGGCATTCGCCCTGATCATGCTCAGCGTTTGCAGCTGCAACTCGGTGCCCTGGATCAGGCCACGGGGCCGCAGGACATGGTTCCCGGGCTGGAAGCTGCACTCGCTCAAGGGGCGTGCACTCAAGGGGCACTGGGCCATTACCGTGAATGGCAACTGGCGCTTAACGTTCCGTTTTGTGGGCGCAGACGCTGAACTGGTGGATTACCAAGACTATCACTGAAGGAGTTTTTTCATGGGCCGTATGCACAACCCCCCGCACCCCGGCGCGGTGCTGCAAGAGTGGCTGGCTGAGGTCAGTGTGACCCAGGCCGCCGCTGAACTTGGCGTGACGCGCGCCTACCTGTCGCGCATCCTGCATGGGCATGCTGATGTGTCTGCCGACATGGCGCTGCGCCTGTCCGCCTTGCTGGGCACCAGCGCCGAGATGTGGCTGGGCATGCAGAGCGCCTACGACCTGTGGCAAGCATCCCAGCAGCCGCGCCCTGTGGTTAAGCGTATGGTGTTCGAGGCGGCCCATGCGTAGGCTGACCAGTCAGCGCATGCGTTGCCGATTGGTTTGCCGATAGGCAGCAAATTCCGTTGGGTCGTTTTGGAGGCTGACGGTCTGTGCCAGCGGGTTTGGCGTGTGCGCCTGTGGAAAGGTGTCCGCGCCGATCCAAATTTGAGCCACAGGCTCAATTTCGGTCGGCGCCAACAGCCGGCCATGACCCTGGCCGCCGTCGACCGTCTGGTGCATCACTCCACTATTCTGGAGATGAACGTGGAGATCTACTGCCGCCGTGCAGCCCAAGCGCTCCAAGCCTCTACGGCAAGAAAGGCTCGTTCAGCCTAGTAACCAACCACATTCATTCCCCGCTTCCACCGGCCAGGATAGTTGTCGCCGGCGGCACGGCGGTCAGGGTAGTTGACATCGACCAGAGCAGGATCTCGAAGGACTGACGCGGGCAGCTCAAGGTTCGAATGTCGTCTTATTGCGGCGGCCGCATGCTTATAGCGCGGGAGAGAGACGGTGGTTGAGAATCTGCGGAGGAAAGCGTCCGCTTCTGGCCGGGACTGCCAGTTACAGGCCAAGCTCGGCAAAGCTCCTTGGTCATGGCTCGGCCCGAAATACCGGTGTCGACGACCATGACCATCGCGAGCCGACCCTCAACCGATCTACAAGGGTTTTGGGTACCTCAGGCAGCCTCAAGACTGGCGTCGATCGCTATTCTGGTGGCCACCGGAGTCACGATTTTCATCAGTCCGTGACCCGGATTTGCCACGGATTCAACCTTCACAAGCCCGAGCTTTTCCAGCTTGGCAACGTCCCTCGAAACCGCGCTCTGGTCGCGGTGGGAGGCCGTGGCCAGATCTCCGATGGAGCGACTGCGCTTGATCGCCAGACGCAGCAGTTCGAATCGCTTGGGCGTTAGCTCCGTCACAAATGCCTCAAACTCAATGCTCGTGAACGTGCGAGCGTGGGGCAGGACGTCCGCCTTTGCATCCAGCGCGCGAGCGACTTCCAGGCTCCTGCGCTTGTGCTCGCTCAGGGTCTTGTCCTTCGCGAAGTTTTCCAGGGAAATTTTGTCTGCCATCACTTTTCACTCCCATTCACATATTCCATCGCGATCTCTTTCCACTCCACATCGCAGCGTTCATACAACGCCTCATAGCCCGGGAAAGCCTCGCGTGCCATCTCGCCCTTGAAGTGCTTGTGCGAGAAGCCATGGGCGTTGTCGTACCCCAGCACGCGGCCATTGTCTCCGCTGAAGATCAGCGGGTTGATGTAAGCCAGCGCGTACTGAATGACCTTCTTTGAAGGCAGCTCCCGAACCACCCGCTCCTTCAACACGCCTCCGCCGAATCTACGCGGAATCTGCACATCCGGCGGCGCGTAGATTTCCTGCCTTTGCGGGGCCGTGTTTTTCTTTGCAGCCATGATCTATTAAATCCAACCTGTTGTCAATCGAACGATCATTCTCGACGAGGCGAGGCCTTGGCTCAACTCTGTGTGTCTTTGAGAACGGCAGGGCCGGGTCGCTTGCGCCAGATCCGCATCTGGAAAGCCGAGGTTCGACTTTGGGCCGATCCCGGCCGACGCGAAACTCTCGCGAACGACCATTGCATATGACCATCGATTCCGCACAGCGTTATGCCGACCGGCCAGAAACTGTCACAGGCATGCATATACCGGCGAGGTCCTGAACGTCCAGTTCCGAAAGCTTCCTGCCTGTTGAATTCCGATTAATTTTGACCCCATTGCGTGGAATTCAACAGGAACATCTCCAATGCTTTTGATGTTGATTTATATCCAAAACTGGGCTCAAATTTGGATCGGCGCGGACACTTCTGGAGATCGGTTCTTGAACAAAGCCGCCACCAGGTCGGACTGGGTCACTATGCCCACCACCCGGTCGTGCGCGTCCACCACCGGCATGTGGTGCAGGCCACCGTCGGAGAAACCAGGCACCAGATCGGCCACGGTCTGGTGAGGCCGGGCGGTGATGACGCGCCGCGACATGATTTCACGCACACGGCGTGCGGTGCTCAGCAGCGGCGGGCGCTGCGGCACCGGCGCGCTCTGCCCGATGAAGAAGTCGTGCAGGGACACAATGCCGACCAGGCGCCCGTCGGCTTCGGTCACCGGCAGCGCCTTGACCTTGTGGTGGGCCAACCGTCGCCAGGCCTCATCCACGCTGTCGTTGGGACCCACGCTGACCACGTCGCGCGACATGATGTGCTCACATATCACGCCTGCCCAGTGCCGGCGCTGGGCGTGCATCTGCGCGCGCACCATGATCTCCTCCATGTCGTCCCGATCGATGTCCAGCACTTCGCCGAAGGACCCCAGAGCGGCGTCCAGGTCGGACGGCAAGACGCCCGTGCGGTGGGTCGGCAAGGGGTCACTTGTGCGATGGGGTGGTGTCGCGCCGTGGTGCGGGTAGCGCCTGCCGGCAATGTTGTTGAGCAAAAGTGCCAGCAGCAACATACAGACTGAGTTGACCAGCACTGGCCCGAATGCAAATGCAAGCTCCAGCCGTTGCACCGCCGAACCACCCAATACCGCCGTGAGCGCCACCGCACCACCGGGCGGGTGCAGGCAGCGAAGGGCCACCATGGCAGCCACGGACAATGCCGCGGCAAGCGCCGCTGCGGAGCCGCCGTCGCCCAGCCAGCAGTAAACCAGCCACCCGATCAGTGCCGAGACCAGGTTGCCGCCCACCACGGACCAGGGCTGTGCCAGGGGGCTGGCGGGCAGCATGAACAGCAGCACGGCCGATGCGCCCATGGGGGCGATGAACCAGGGGGAGGTCCCGCCCAGCCAGTGACGGCCCAGCCACTCGGTGCACAGCAAGCCCAGGCCCACGCCCAGGCCGCCCAGCCAGAGCTCGCGCCTGCCGCCCACCTGGCGCGCAGGCACAAACGACCGCAGCCACAGGGGCAGTGGGTGTCGACCTGTGGGCACTCAGTTCAGCGCGGCCGCAGGCCCGAAGAACTCGTAGCGCGTCTGCGCCTCTGGCACCCCCAGTGCCTGCAGGCTGCGCTTGACCAGTGCCATGAAGGGCTTGGGGCCCAGGAAATAGGCGTCCACGTCGCGGGAGGTAGGCAACCATTGGGCCAGGCGGTCCTGGTCGAGCAAGCCCACGGCATGGGCACCATCATCAGTGCCCTCGTCGGCCTGGTCGTAGCAGTAGAAGCGCTGGAGCTGCGGGTGGCGTGCGGCCAGAGCGTCGATGGCATCACGGAAAGCGTGTACCGCCCGGTTGCGCGCGCAGTGGATGAAGTGGACCGGGCGACCGCTTTGCAGCGCCTCGCTGAGCATGGCCAGGGTGGGTGTGATGCCCACGCCACCGCTGATCAGCACCAGCGGCTTCTCGCTGGGTGCCAGCGTGAACGCGCCGGCCGGGGGGAACAGGTCCAGGGAGTCACCTACCTGAACCGCGTCGTGGAGGTGGCTGGACACCCGGCCATCGGCCTCGCGCTTGACGCTGATGCGCAAATCCTTGCCGTTGGCAACATCCGACAACGAGTAATTACGGCGCTGTTCCTGTCCGTCCAGGATCAGACGCAGGCCGATGTACTGGCCCGGCTGGTGGGCCACCACAGGTCCGCCGTCCACAGGGCTCAGGTAGAAGGACGTGATCTCGCTGCTCTCGGCGATCTTGCGCGTCACTCGGAAAGCCCGCGCGCCGCGCCAGCCGCCCGTCTGTTCGACGATGGCGCGGTAGGCCTGTTCTTCGGCGCCAATCAGGAGGTCGGCCAGCTGCTGGTAGGCCGCACCCCAGGCAGCGATCACCTCGTCAGTAGCGATCTCTGCGCCCAGCACCTCGCGGATGGCGCGCAGCAGGCAGGCGCCCACGATGGGGTAGTGCTCGGGCATCACCTGCAGCGAGACGTGTTTGTTGATGATCTGCGCGGGCAGGTTGCCCAGGGCTTCGAGGCGGTCGATGTGTTTGGCGTACATCAACACGCTGTTGGCCAGTGCACGCGGTTGGTCGCCGCTGGCTTGGTGGGCCTGGTTGAACAGGGGGCGCACCTCGGGGTACTCGCTCAGCATGATGCGGTAGAAGTGGGTGGTCAGCGCCTCGCCGCCGGTTTCGAGCAGGGGTACGGTGGATTTGACGATGGCGCGTTGGGAATCGGTGAGCACAGAGAACTTCCTTTGTGGATGGAGAACGGCTTGGAACCTTCTGCCTTGCAACCCATGTGCCATCCCCTCCAGCTTTACGGATCAAACACTTGCACGAGATAATGTCGATTTGACACACATCAAAACGAAGTCAAAACGACTTTCAAATAGGTCAAATTGACAACATCCGAATGGCTGCGGACCCTGGTGCCGCTGGTGGCCGACCTGCCGCAGGACATTGCCGAGGCCGAGCGCTACCGCCGCTTGCTCCAAACCCTGCGCACCCTGTTCCCGTGTGACGCGGTGGCCTTGTTGCGCCTGGAAGGCGACAGCCTGCTGCCCCTGGCCACCGATGGCCTGAGCCGCGACACGCTGGGGCGGCGTTTCAAGGTGACCGAACACCCGCGCCTGTCTGCCCTGCTCGAATCGGCAGGGCCGCAGCGCTTCGCACCCGGCAGCACCCTACCCGACCCCTACGACGGCCTGATCGAGGGACTGCATGGGCACCTGGAGGTGCATGACTGCATGGGCTGCGCTTTGCAGGTGGAAGGCAAGGCATGGGGCGTGCTGACCTTGGATTCACTGCGCCCGGGCAGCTTTAACGACACCCACCTCGATGTGCTGCAGGCCTTCGGCAGCCTGGCTTCGGCCACGGTGGGCGCGGCCATGCGAATCAACCGGTTGGCCCGGCTGGCGCAAAGCGAACACCTGCGCGCCGAATCTTACAAACGGGCGGCCGGCCAGCCAGAGCGCGCCTTGCTGGGCCAGAGCCCGGCACTTAAACAACTGCTCAGGGAAATCGACTTGGTGGGCGCCAGCGAGCTCACCGTGCTGGTCGCCGGCGAAACCGGTGTGGGCAAAGAGCTGGTGGCGCAAGCGCTGCACGCCCGCTCGCCGCGAGCAGACCGGCCCATGGTCAGTCTCAACTGCGCTGCACTGCCTGACACGCTGGTGGAAAGCGAGTTATTTGGGCACGTGCGTGGCGCCTTCACTGGCGCGGTCAGTGATCGGCAGGGCAAATTCGAACTGGCCAACGGCGGCACCCTGTTTCTGGACGAAGTGGGCGAGTTGCCCCTCGCGGTGCAGGCCAAGCTGCTTCGCGTCTTGCAGAGCGGTCAACTGCAGCGCCTGGGGTCGGACCGGGAACACCACGTGGACGTGCGCCTGATCGTGGCCACCAACCGCGACCTTCCCGCCGAGGTGCGCGCCGGACGACTTCGGGCCGACATCTACCACCGCCTCAGTGTCTACCCCCTGCCGGTGCCACCCCTGCGAGAGCGGGGCCGCGACGTCTTGGTGCTCAGTGGCTTCTTTCTGGAAGAAAACCGCTCACGCCTGGGCCTGGGTGGCCTGCGTCTGGACCACGAGGCCCAGGCCGCGCTGCTGGCCTACGACTGGCCCGGCAACGTTCGTGAACTGGAGCATCTGATCGGGCGCAGCGTGCTCAAGGCTTTGGGGCGGCAGCAGCCGAGGCCTCGCATCCTGACACTTACAGCCGGTGATCTGGGGTTGCGGGAGTCGGGGTCCCAATCCACGTCAACCCACGCTCCTGCCGCCGCCGGGGACCAGCTGCCTTTGCCACTGGGCTTGAGCCTTCGGCAAGCGGTGGAGGCCACCGAGCGTCACCTTGTGCTGCAGGCACTCGAAGCGCATGACCAAAACTGGGCACAGGCGGCACGCGCTCTGCAGATGGACCGGGCCAATTTGGTCAGGCTGGCCAAGCGGTTGGGCATCCACGACCGTCACTGAAGGGGATGCACGCAGACTGGTGTAGCGGCGCAGCTGGAGCTCCAGAAAATTCAGACCAGCAGCGATTTCAAAGGGATCGAGGGATCGGCGAGAGAGGCTGTATTCACCCCGACGCCTGCCTCAATCAACTTGCGCGAAATCATGTGGTCCAGCGGTGCGTTGACCGACTCCGCACACAGCAGTCTGCCGTTGACCACGTGAAAGATTGTGAAGCTGCTGGCGTTCGCCCCAGCGCGCTGTATGGTCGCCGACGAGGTTGGTAACAGTCCTGCCATTTGCAGGCGCATCGGGCCTTGCTCGGACCAGAACCAGGGCAATGACTTGTAGGGCTCCTCGCGCCCTAGCAGCGTTGCAGTTGCGGTGCGCGCTTGGTCGTTGGCGTTCTGCACCGACTCCAGTCGAATTCGCGTGCCATCGGTCGTGGGAAATGCGGCACAGTCGCCGATGGCAAGAATCGCCATGTCTGATGTGCGCATGCAGGCGTCCACCACGATCCCGTTGTCCACCGCTAAACCGCAGTCGGCGGCCAGTCGCGCCTCTGGCACAGCGCCGATGCCCAGCACCAACTCGTCCACAGCCACGCGATTGCCATTCACCTGCATCGACACCAAGCGAGCGTCGTGCAACTCGAAATCTTCCACGCACACACCGATCTGCACCTCTGTGCCCATGCCCCTGTGGTGCGCCAGCACATGCTCTCCCAGCGATGCCGAAACAGAGCGCCCCAGCAAACGTGGCGCCACCTCCAGCACGGTCACGTCCAGTCCGAGCTGGCGCGCAGATGCCGCAAGCTCCAGGCCGATGAAACCGCCGCCCAGCACGGTGAGGCGCTGCCCCCTGTCGATCATCTCGGCCAGCCGGGTGCGCAGGCTACGCGCATTTTCAGCATCGCGCAGCAGATGCACATTGCTCAAACCGGGAGGAAGGGCATCCAGGGTGCGTGCACGTGTTCCCGTGGCCAGCACCAGGTACTGGTAGTCCAGCTGGGTGCCGGAGCGCAGCAGTACGCGCAGGGCTTTGCGGTCGATGGACACCACGGGGTCGCTCAGGTGAACCTGGATACCCTGCTCGGCGTACCAGGCAGCCGCTTTGTGCGGCGCGATGGTCTCGTCAGCCTTCTTCAGAAAGCTTTTGGACAGCGGCGGGCGTTGGTACGGCAACTCACTCTCAGCGCTCACCAGATGCACTCGCCTAGCTTGACCTGCCTCGGCCAAGCAGGCACAGAGAGCTGCGGCCGCATGACCACCACCGACAATGACAATCTGGTCTGTGTTCATGCGTCGCTACCGCGTGCGCGGGGCAGTTTCGACTTCGGGTAATGGCGCGTCAGGTAGTCGTGCGTCGCCTTCTCCACCATGGGCAAGTTGTCGTGAAGGCGGCGCAATAAGCCAATGAGCGTCTCGCGTTCCTTGTCATTGAGCACGCTGAGAAACGCGCGCTCTCGTTCAATCGCCAGCTTCAGAATATCGTCGTGCAGGGCTCTGCCTTTGGACGTTATGGTGGCCACCCGAAGGCGGCCGTCTGCGTCGTCCAGCCCGATGGTGATGAGCCCGCGAGTCTGCATGCTCTTAAAGGCGCGGCTCACAGACGCCTTGTCCATGCCGATGGTGCGAGAAATCGACTGTGCGGTCAGCGACTTCTCGATCGCCAGCAGCACCAACAGGCGCCAGGTCTCGATGCCGACGTTGAATGCGCTGAGGTAGGCCGTGGAAGCACCGCCCGAGAGCTTATTGGCGATCCAGGTGAATAACGCCGGCACATAGCGCTCGAGGTCGACCACCGCCGCGTCGTCAGCGACCTTGGACGAGGCCTTGCGCGTGGGTACCGAGGCGGGAGGCATCTTGCTCATGGAATGGGTTCGTAGGATGACGAGGGCCTTATTGTTGCCGCTCGGGCAGGTGCACCACCAGGCCGTCGAGCGCGGCAGACAGTTTGATCTGGCAAGCCAGTCGGCTGTTGGGCAGGCGCTCGCTAGCGGTGCATTCCAGCATCTCCAGCTCGGTCTCCAGGGGGGTAGGAAGGTGGCCGGCAAACGCCTCATCCACGTACACATGGCAGGTTGCGCACATGGAAGACCCACCGCACTCACCAACAATGCCGCGCACACCGGCCGACACTGCGGACTGCATCAGGCTCTGGCCCTCGGCCACATGCAGCGTGCGGCTTACCCCGCACGCATCGATCAAGATCACATCAACCATGGGAATGTCCTCTCAGGCGGGAATCAGGCGCACCGGCATCGACGCCAACGCGCGCAGCGTGTTGTTCAGGCGGCGTTCTGGCACGCCGATGAGTTCAATGCGCGAGACGCGCTTGGCAAGCGCGGTGAGCACCACCTCGCCTTCGAGCCGCGCCACCACCTGCCCCACGCAGCCGTGAATGCCGGAGCCAAACGCCATGTGACCCGCCGGGCGGCGCTGGATGTCGAAGCGGTCGGGGTCCGGCCACTGGCGCTCGTCTCGGTTGGCCGCAGCGAGAAAGGTGACGACCTTGCTGTCTTTGGGAATCGGCACGCCGAACAGTTCGGTGTCTTTTGAGGTGGTCCGGAAGAAGGTCTGCACCGAAGATTCGAAGCGCAGGGATTCCTCGAACGCTGGGCGGGCCAGGGTCAGGTCGGCGCAAAGCTGCGCGTATTGGTCGGGGTGGTTGGCCATGCACAAGATGGCGTTGCCGATGCCGTTGACGGTGGTGTCCACGCCTGCAGAGAGGAAGGAGCGCACCAGCAGGGGCGCTTCGTCGTGGGTGATTTCGCCGGCGTCGGCTGCCTGGTAGATCAAATCGCCAAAGCCGCCGGGGCGCAGATTCTCGCGCTGGCAGTGCGCCATGATCCAGGCCGTTACGGGCTGCACCAGCTCGGCTGACTTTTGCAGGCGTTCGTTGCGTGGGCCAAAGGCGTTGAAGATCATGTTGCCGTAAAGCAGCAGGTTCTCGCGGTTCGCCGCACCCACACCCACTGCGTCCGGGAACACCTTGAGCGGATACACCTCTGACAGGTCCTTCACTGCGTCGATGGTCTCGCCCTCCGCCTGGCGTGCCAGCAATCGGTCCACCAGCGACTCGGCTTCGGCCGTGAAGGCAGCACGGATCTGCATTACCGTCTTGGGCGAGAGAATGCGCGCCAGGATCGCACGGGCCTTGGTGTGCGAAGGCGGGTCCGCTTCCAAGATCAGGCTCTTGGGCCTGAACGGCGTTTCCTTGTTGAAGTTGGCCAGCCCGACGCCGGCACCCGAGATGTAGGTGGCGTGGTCGTTAAAGACAGCGTGCACGGATTCGTGGCGAGCGCAGGCGTAGATCCCATAGGCGGGAATCCACACCACCGGGCCCGCTTCGCGCAGTTGGCGGTGGGCCGCATACGGGTCGCTCAGGAAGGCGTCGCTGTAGGGATCGACATCGACCACGGGTACGCCAGTAGGCGTGGCCGCTGTGTCGGGGGAAAGGGTGGCTGTGTTCATGGGACCTCCTGTCGTTTTGGTTGTCAATGCGCGCCGGCCACGCCGACATAGCGTTCCAGCAGATCCTTGCGCTGGCTCAGGGCGGCGCTTGAGCTCTCGTGCACCACCTCACCGCGCTCGAGCACCATGGCGCGGGGCGCAAATCGCAGCGCGTCGTCCACCTTCTGCTCCACCAGCAGCACGGCCACGCCGGTGTCCTGCGCGAGGTGTTCGAAGGCGCGCATGAGTTCGATGCAGATGATGGGCGCGAGTCCTTCCAGAGGCTCGTCCAGCAGCAGCAGGCGGGGCTTGCCCAGCAGGGTGCGGGCCACGCTGAGCATCTGCTGCTCACCGCCCGAGAGTTGCTGACCGCCGTTCAGGCGCCGCTCGGCCAAGCGTGGGAAGAGCGCGTAGGCTTCATCCAGCGCGCTGCGCGGTCGGCCCTTGAGGCCAGCGAGCAAGTTTTCCTCGACGGTAAGCGAGGGGAAGATGTCCCGCGTCTGCGGTACATAGCCGATACCAGCGTGTGCGCGTTCGCGGGCTGACCACTTTGTGATGTCCTGGCCGTCCAGGCGCACTTGGCCGGCCTTCACGTCGGCCAGCCCCATCACCGCTTTGAGCAGCGTGGTCTTGCCCACGCCGTTGCGCCCGATGAGCGCGAGCCGCCCGCCTGAGGCGAGCGACAGGTTCACGCCGTGCAGCACCTGAATGGCGCCATAGCCAGCGGTGAGGTTCTCAATGTGCAACAGCTCACCCATGGGATCAAGCCTCTGCACCGAGGTAGGCGGTGCGTACCGCGGGGTGTCGGCGAATCTCCTGCGGTGTGCCCTCGGCCAGCAGCGCGCCTTCGGCCAGCACCAGCATGCGGTCGGCAAAGTTGAAAACGAGGTCCATGTCGTGTTCGATCATCAAAATGGCCAGGTCGCTGGGCAGCGTGTCGAGTGCGTCCAGAACCACTTGACGCTCACCACTGGGCACGCCCGCCATGGGTTCATCCAGCAGCAACACCTGCGGCTTGAGCGCCATGGCCAGGGCAATCTCCACCAGGCGCTGCTCGCCGTAGGCCAGCTCCACCGGGCAGCGCCGGGACAAGCTGTCCATGCGCAGGGTATGCAGGATCTGCGCGGCTTCATCGCGCACCGCGCGAAAGCCGTCGAGTGCACGGAACATTCGATTCACTGAGCCCTCGCGCTGATGAATGGCCAGCTCCACCTGGCGGTAGATGGGCAGATCGAGCGCGAGCTGCGTGATCTGGAACGTGCGCGCGAGGCCGCGCTGCACACGCTTGGGCTGGGGCAGATGCGACACGTCTTCACCTTTGAGCCACACACTGCCCTGGCTGGGCGCGAGCATGCCTGTGATGAGGTTGATCAGCGTGGTTTTGCCCGCGCCATTGGGGCCGATCAAGCCCACCCGGTTGCCCGGGTGCAGTGCAAACGACACGTCCCGTGTGACATGCAAGCCACCAAAGGATTTGTGCAGCTGGCGCACGTCCAACAAAGGTCCTGAGCTCATGCCAACCCCCGGGGCGTGGGCAATATGCGGGCCACGCGCTGGCGCAAGGCTTCAAACAGTCGCGCTCGTGGCACGAGCACCACGAACACCAGCAGCCCTCCGATGATGAACAGCCAGTGGTAGGGGTTGATGGCTGAGGCGGTGTGGTGGATCAGCATGAACGCCGCCGTGCCGCCGATGGCGCCGAACAGGTTGCCAGCACCGCCCAGCACCAGCATCACCAGGGCTTCGGCCGACAGCTCGAAGCCCAGCGTGTCCAGGCCGACGATCTGGTTGACCTGTGCATTGAGAGCACCGCCGACGCCGGCGAAGGCCCCCGCCAGCGTGTAGAGTTTTAGCAGCTGCCCGCGTACCGAGCCGCCGATGGCAGCCGTTCGCAGCCGGTTCTGGTGGATGCCAACCACCGACAGGCCGAAGGGAGAGCCCATGAGCCGGCGCATGGCCCACAGGCAGACCAGCATGACCACGAAGCAATAGACGAAGGCCACCTTGCCGTAGAGATCGAACGACCAGACGCCAAAAAGCTTCTGTATTTCGAATCCCGTGAGACCGTCTTCACCCCCGGTCCAGTCGCGCAACTTGCTGGCACCGTTCTGTGCGATCTGGCCCACAGCCACGGTGAGCATCAGGAAGGTCAGGCCCTCGTAGCGCAACAGGAACAGTCCCGAGATCAAAGCCAGCAGCGCGCCCGCCAGCGCTCCGGCCAGCAGGCCGATCAAGGGGTTGCCGGTGAGGTGCATGGCCAGCAAGCCGGCCGCGTAGGCGCCGATACCGAAGAGTGCCGAGTGGCCCAGTGTGGCCAGCCCGCCGTAGCCCACCACCAGGTCGAGTGACATCACGAAGATGGCCATGGTGGCGATGCGCGCAGCCAGCGGCAACTGGTCCGGGAACACGAAGAAGATCAGCACGGCCAGCGCAACAAGGAGCAGGTAGGGCAGAGAGCGTTTCATGGCATCAGACCTTGCGAGGCACCAGCAGGCCGTGCGGGCGCCAGGCCAGCAGCAGCGCCATGGCCAGGAAGAAGAACAGCGAACCCCAGTCGGAAGCTAGGTACTTGCTCGCGGTGTCGATGATGCCCAGCGTGAGCGAGGCGGCCAGCGAGCCGGCAATGCTGCCCATGCCCCCCACAGCCACCACCACGAGCACCAACACCAGGTACTTCACCGGGTAGTACGGCTCCAGCGGCATGAGTTCAGCCCCCAGAATTCCTCCCAGACCGGCCAGGGCCGCGCCCACCGCGAAGGTGGCCACGTAGACCAACTGCACCGGGATGCCCAGCGCCGATGCCGCAGCGGTGTTGTCGACCGTGGCACGCAACCACACACCGAAGCGCGACTTGTTGAGCACCCAGAACGCTGCCAGCACCACCAGCAAGCCACTGGCAATCACCAGCAGGCGCTGCGCGGGCAAAGTGCGAATGCCAAGGTCCACTGCGAACGACAGGGCCGGAGGCAACGGAATCAGCTGCACCTCGGGTCCGGCCAGCAGGTTGGCGGTGGCCACGAAGAGGAAAGTGAGACCGATGGTGAACAACACCTGTTGCAGTTCTGTGCGGCGGTATAGCCGGCGCAGCACCGTTACCTCCAGCAAGGCACCGAGCAGACCAGTGGCCAACACGGCCAGCGGCACCCCCACGTAGAACGACAGACCTTGCTCGCGCACCAGCCACGCGGCGATATAACCTCCGGTCATGGCAAAGGCGCCGTGGGCCAGGTTCACGAAACGCATCAGACCGAGCGTGACCGAGAGGCCCACGGCGATGATGAACAGCACCATGCCGTAGGCGATGCCGTCGATCAGGATGTTGGCGAGCAGGGTCACGCAGCAGTCCTCGTCTGTGGAGTGCGTTTACTTGACCAGGCCGTGGTCGACCTGCTGTCCAAAGCTCTGAAGTTCCTTGTTGATCATCAGGCCGCCTGGGCCTTTTTCCACCGTGCGCAGGTAGACGTTCTGCGTGATGTGGCGCGTGGTGGGGTCGATGCTCACAGGACCTCGCGGGCTCTCCCATTTGTGGCCCTTGATCGCAGCCATGGCTTTCTCACCATTCCGCTGGCCACCGGTGGCTTCGATCATCTTGTGGATAACGGCCATGCCGTCCCAGGCCCCGACGGTGGCGTAGTTGATAACCGCGTCTTTGTTGACCTTGGTCACGGCCGCGGCAAAGGTCTTGTTTGCGGCCGAGTCGTGCGCGGCGCTGTAATGGAAAGCCGTGGTCAAGCCCAGGGCCGAGTCGCCGAATTTCTGCAGGTCGAACTCATCAGTCTCAGCGGTACCGAGGAACTCGACACCGGCCGCCTTCAATCCGTTCTCGTTGTACGCCTTCACGAAGCCCAGGTTGGGAGGACCACCTGGCAGAAAAACATACACAGCCTGTGCGCCGCTTGCCTTGATGCGCTGGGCAAAAGGCGCGAAGTCGGTGGTGCGGATCGGCATGCGGATGCTCTCCACCACTGTTCCGCCCTGCTTGGCAAACTCGGCTTTGAATGCGTTCTCGGCGTCCACGCCCGGCGCGTAGTCGGTGACGGCTGTCACGACTTTCTTGATCCCCTTTTTGGCCGCGTGCTGGGCCAGCGGCACCGTCACCTGCCACAGCGTGTAGCTGGTGCGCACGTAATAATCGCTCTTGGTCGTGATGTCGGAGGTGGCGGCGTTGAACACCACGAAAGGTGTCTTCGATTCCTGAATCACCGGTGCCACCGCAAATGCGTTGGGCGAGAACACGACGCCGCCCAGGTAGTCGACCTTGTCCTTGATTACCAGCTCTTGCGCCAGGGTTCGCGTGTTGGCCGGGTTGGGGCCGCCCTCGTCGCGGTAGATGAACTCGATCTCCTTGCCGGCGAGCTTGCCGCCCTGCTGGGCCACATAGCCTTCAGCCCCCGCCTTGAACAGCGCGCCGTAGTGCGCGAAGGGGCCTGAGAACGGGGCAATGATGCCGACCTTGACGGTCTGGGCAGCGACGCTGCCCATGGCGAACGCGGCAGCGAACGTGCCGACCAGCTTCCATTGAAAACGCATGGTTGTCTCCTGGGATGGTGCTTGCGCTCTGGACGGCGAAGCTGGAGTCATCATAGGAAAACTAGTTGACAAACCAACTAGTAGAAACCCCAACCAACTGCGCTTCTCTTTATCCCCTGGCTTGTGGACAGACAGCTCAGCTCATGAAACTTACCTTGCCACTCACATCACGTTTGAAGACCAACCACCATGTTCATACGCGTTTGCTGGTACGTGGCCGCCTAGCCCGTCGTCTTGCGCAATAACATCGGCGAGACCTTCCAGTTCTGTCCGTCATCGGTAAGCAAACTGGCCGTCTTTTTGTTCAGTCGCAACACAACCCCGTGTTTTTCGGTGCCGTCATTGGTGGTGAAGCACACGCGGTCCCCTTCAGCAAACTGGGCCAGCTGCACGGTGCTCCTGGCTTGGGCCAACAGGTTCAGCCGCTCAACAACCATGCGGTTGAGATACCGCAGATCCTCCTCGCCCATGTGGCGCAGGGCTTGGGTAAACAACTCACGATCCAGAAGGGTCTGCTTGGCGCTCATGACGGGTGGTGACATCGCACGATGGGTAACAGGCCAGCAGTTTAGTCGGCCTCCGCTGTGAACGAGGTCCTCTGCTGCAGCTTGGCGATGAAGCTGTCCGTCAGTCAGTCGAGCGTGCCCTAGACAAGCAGTCCAAGCTCAACAAGGACCCACGCAAGGTTCGAACCGATAAAACACCCATTCGCACCCATTTTCTGATCGGAATTCGGAGGGGATCGCATCCAGAATAAATGGGTGTTATTGGGTGTATTATTGGTTTTATGTTTAGCACTGACACCCTTCAGATCACCCCCGAGATCTTGAGATTGATCGCTCGGATTGATGAGTTCAAAGGTGCTTGGCGCGCTTTGGGAACCCTCGCGCCTGATCGTCTGTCTGCCTTGCGCAGGGTGGCCACCATCGAGAGCATCGGGTCGTCAACCCGTATCGAGGGCAGCAAGCTGTCCGACAGGGAAGTGGAGAAGCTGCTTTCCAACCTGGCCATCCAGTCTTTCGAGACCCGTGATGAGCAGGAGGTGGCTGGCTACGCCGAACTGATGGACTTGGTGTTCACCTCCTGGCGTGACATTCCGTTCAACGAGAACCACGTCAAGCAACTGCACCAGATCCTGCTGCGCCACAGTGAGAAGGACTCGCGGCACCGCGGACAGTACAAGACCAACTCAAACAGCGTGGCCGCTTTCGATGAAAACGGTGTGCAGATCGGGATCGTGTTCGAGACGGCAAGCCCGTTCGACACGCCGCGTCTGATGGCTGAATTGGTTGCCTGGGTAAATAGGGAGCGCGACAAGGCGCAGTTGCACCCGCTCTTGATCATTGCCATCTTTGTCGTGGTGTTCCTGGAGATCCACCCGTTCCAAGATGGCAATGGCCGCCTCAGTCGTGTGTTGACCACTTTGTTGCTCATCCAGACAGGCTACGCCTATGTGCCCTACAGCTCACTGGAGAGCGTGATCGAGCTGAATAAAGAGGCGTACTACCTTGCCTTGCGGCAGACGCAAGGATCGATCCGAGCGTCTGCCCCCAACTGGCAACCGTGGCTGGTGTTCTTCCTGCGGTCACTGGCCGAGCAGGTACGACGGCTTGAAAAGAAGGTGGAGCGCGAGAAGATCGTACTGGCTGCCTTGCCCGAGCTGTCACTGCAGATCGTCGAATTTGCCCGTGAGCACGGGCGCGTCACGATCGGTGAGGCGATCAAATGGACGGGTGTCAGCCGAAACACGCTGAAGCAACATTTCCGCAACCTGGTCGAGCACGGTCATCTGAATCAGCAGGGTAGCGGGCGTGGTGTTTGGTATGAACTCAAGTGATGTCTCGGGAATGCAACCGCTTCTATGCCATTGAGACCATGTTGGCGCCGAAAATTGAGATCAAATTTGGATCGGCGCGGACAGTCGAGCGACTGCAAGCTGGAGGAGGTCCTTATTCGATCTGCGTGGTGGAGAGGACAACTCAGCCTTTTGTGGACGTCTGGGTGGGCTTCCCCCAGGTTCCCGGACGGTTTGTTTAGCCCATTAAGCTTTGCTGTTCCCCAACCTCTACTTCTGACTGGCTCAGGAATTCGAGGGGACTTCAAAGTGACATGTGTCTTATTCAGGCAACAGACGCAAACAAGATAGTTTCTAAAACAGCACGGATGTTATCCATCTGAGGGTTGACAAGTCGGTGGAATGAATGCGAGTCGTCATTGACTGTGGTCATGCTGAGCATATATACTTGAATCCAGCGACAGGTGCCAATACCTGCAGCAGCCCCGGGTTTACCGGGGGTTGAAGTAAAACTGCACGCATGTTCAATGTGTAGCAGAAGTGTGCTGACCCTTGGCAGAACCAAGGGAGCGAACGCCCCTCCGGGGGCGTTTGTCTTTGGTGCGCCCAGCATGGGCGCACTCCTGCGGGTGCAAGTCCCGCCGCAAGTTGATCAAGACGAGCGAAGCGAAGCGCAACTGCATCCTCTAGCGTGATTGACCGATCAAGGCTGGGATCTGTCGCCCGAACTCTGCAACTGACGGACAGTTGCACACAGATAGCAGTCGTTGAAGTCCACTTTACCTGCGGTTGATCGAGCTTTCGAAAGAGTTCAGTGCGACGGAATCGACGGGGCCTTTTGAAGTGTCCCGGGCACATCATGCAGCGGCGTCGTCTGCGACGACTTCGGGGGTGTAGTTGTTGCGGCGGGCAGCAACTCAACACCCGCACTCTCACCCAGTATTTTTTCGGAAGACGCGGGCCTTTGGGTTGAAGTAGCGCTACTGGCATCCACATTAGAGTCAACGCGGCTGAAATACTGATGACTCACTATGTGCCCAATGGCAAATGCCAATACCAAGATGGCTGACACCTGATACCACAGGCGCTGATATTTTTTTATCTGGTCTTTCAGATGATTTCCATTGGATAGAAATGTCGCATTTGTGTGCTGATTAATCTCATCTTCGATCAGAACATTCCGGTAACTGTCCTGTAGAAGCTGTCTTGTAATTTGTGTCGCACTATCAAATCTGGCAACGACATCCTTGCAAGCATGATGAATCCAGATGGTGCAAAGCAAAGCAATGACGATGACGATCCAGAGATATTGACCCGAAAAAATCACCTGAACATTAGTGTCCTTTAATCCGTTGACAACCACCACGGTTAGCACAAAGGTAAACACTACCAGCATCCCGTTTCGAACTGAGTCGAGCAAGCTCTCAACAAGGGCATGGGTTTTGGCAATAGACTCCAATAAAAGCTCTGCCATTCGGTTTCTAACGTCCAAATAAGCCGATACATTATCTTTTAGATATATCTGATAGTTGGACAAAATTGCGTTCAAAACATGTGGCTGACCAACTAGTTCAGGCAATGACGAGGCATGCAAAGAAAGTACATTACGCGCTAGGCCAACCTTATCTGTGCTGCCACCGGCATCGTACGCCCAATTGGCAATCTTGCTCAGCACCTCATGCGCATTAGCGAGCGCGACCACTGAAACCTGCTTTTCTTCCAGCACCTTGTAACCGGCCAGGCGGTAAGTCAAGTTGTTGTTTAAGTCGAGTTCTAAATTGTTGCATAGGTACGCTGCACTGAGAACTGCGCTGGCACGCCTGAAGAACTCATCTATTATTGGCCGGCCTAGCGGGAAATCGAGCTGAAAATCCAGTGGGATAAGCGTAGCAGGAAGGGTCGTGCTAAATGACGTTTCTTTGAATAGGGCGATCGTGCGCTCACGAGTAGCTGACGACAAAGCAGCCATCATCGGGCCTGAATAGCCCTCCGGCACAAACTGCAAGGAGGCGCTACCGCCTGGCTTTGACAAGCCATTGCATTCCAAATTGATATGCCCATCGAGCCTTGCCGAAATCGCCTCGAGTACTTGTTTGATGGGCTCATTGATCAAGTAATGACCAAATGCCTCTAGGTCATAGACGGAGAGAAAATTATCCCGAACTAGCTTGCGTATGATGACCCGAAAGGCAACCTCGGCTCGGACGATACTTGCAAGTTCAAACAGCGCGTTAATCTTGGCGCGACTGCCCTCTCCGTCGTCGCTGGCACTAGCGGCTTCACCATCGACACTAATAGTGACTTCAAAGCGATCACGGGCGGGAAGTAAGGGGCCAATGCGAAGTAGGGCAAGCGCGATCGCGCGGGCATGATCCTGGGTCAGCTCAATCTCAACGAAGAGTTCGAATTCATCCAAACGCTCTACACGGGTGGCGGTGTCGATATCTACAGCTTCGAAAATGGAGTGGAAATCGACTCCCATGTCACGACCAATCCCTGAACTTGAATCGGTCAGCTGCTTCGGTAGCGCGAATGACAATGACATCTCTGCCATCTCGCGTCTTTGAAGACCATATCTTCTCGTCGATATTCGCTACATCCTCGTTGTAGCTTAGCGAAATCTCCTCACTAACCGCGACATTCATGCGTCTGAAAGGAACGGCGCTTGGGGCAAGCGTGAACTGAGCATCAAACTTATTGACAGTGGGCAACTCCTTGATCTTCTGCACAATCTTGGGAAGCGACTGCACCAATAACGGCTCTACCGGCTGGTAGTTGGTAAACACCGAATTGACGAAGGCCGGGAAATCTAACGATCCGGTCTGCTTGAAGGCCGTGATCGCTGCGTTACGCAGATGCGTGTAATCGGTCGGGGCCAATTTCTTGATTGGATTGAGGCACTTTATGACTCCCCGAATGGCTGCCTCTGTATTATGCTGATCGCTCCGGAGTTCTTTGAGTTCCCAGAACTCACGCCACCAGTAAACGGACGGGCGCACGTTGGTATCGAACACAAGTGTTTCTTGGGGCGCACCATTGACATCGAACACCACACGGCACGCTTTGAACAGCTTCTGGGTCTGCCCCAGTCCGATTCGCTTACGTAGATCTTTCTCATCGAGAAAAGCGTGGTGATCGACTTTCACACCAAGATAATGACACTGAGAGTTCTCCTGATACATGTATTGGAGAAAGCTCCCCTTTCGAATGTGAGTTCCTGTGGGATTCAGGTGTCCATATTTGGCGTCAGTCTGTATCTCAATGCGCAGCAGTCGTGCGGCAAGCGCTTCGGCTCCTGTTTTCGCTAAGCCTTGTGTTTGGTAAAATTTATCCAACGAGGTGGCAAACTCGGTTGTGCTACTGGAAAGTTGATAACCTCGATGCTGTGGCTTGATACTGATCTCGTGCAACAACTCATCTAGATAGGCACCCAGATCCGAGTTGTCCGATGAAATGGTGGCCATCGTACACGTACTATTGTTCAGGTCTAGATGGTGCAGCGTGGTGCTCAAGAGCACACGGCTGGCTGGTGGTGCAGCTTTTGTGTTCATGTAATTTCTTTTCAGTAGACTTACAGCGGCCCTTTTTCCTCTGTGCGTAGTCTATGCCATGGCATACGCCTGCTCTCGTCCACCTACTGTCCGCTGCAATTGCGTGGGACTAGTGGAAGCAGAATGCGGGTATCGAAGGAGAGCAGCTTCTGGTGGCGACCGCATTTCCCGATAGCGGAAATGCGGCTCACAGCATCGCGCTGGGTGTGTTGCTCTATGCCTACGACTGCAGCTCCTTGCAGAAGCTCCGTTCTCATGAGCACCGGTTGTGCAGTCCAGCGACCGCTTAGCGCCTGTCAGCGTGAGTTCGCTTTCCAATAATCAAAGGCGGCTGTCGCGAATTCTGGGGCACTGGGTTGACGAACTGGGGCTTGACCGAGCCGACTATGGGACGCATTCCATACGAAGGACGAAGGCGACGCTGATCTATCGGCGCACCAAAAACCTTCGAGCTGTGCAGTTGCTGCTTGGGCATGCCAAGCTGGAGTCCACCGTGCGGTATCTGGGTGTCGAAGTCGATGACGCCCTTGAAATATCCGAGCAGACAGAAATTTGACGCTGGTGTCGACGGCACCACTGCCGCGGACACTGGGCGTCGACCTCTAGCAGGCCGTTGAAAAAGTCGGCGAGGGTTCAAAAAGTGGTGATTTCGGGGGTGCCTCACCCCTTGCCCACTCCAGAAAAATCGCTTGTAGGCCGTTCTGGGAGGTCGGGCTTTGGCGGTGTTTCGTTCCTCAGGACTTTTTCAACGGCCTGCTAGACGTGCAAATGGCGGTCTGGTTGGGCCGGGTTCCTTTTTCCATGCGGGACCCGCCTTGCAGACTTACCGCGTGCCGAAGTCCATCACCGCTGCACGCTTGACACAAAACCAAGCCAGAGCGGCTGATGACTTTGAAGATGGTTTATCTCGCCCGTGACCACCGATGGAAAACAACCACGGCTGCAACGGTGATGGCGAGGTAGTTGGTGACCATGAACCAAGGGGTGTTCCACGCGACCCCATTAAACCCCCAGTAGGTCACAGGATAGAAAACCGGGGATGGATAGAAATCGGCCGAGTGCGTGAACACGTCGATCAGCACATGGGACCACCAGCCCCACAGCGGCAGCCAGAAGCGGCCCAGCCAGAGCCAGAGCCCCCCTGTGACCGCGCCCGCCACCAGCGCGCTGTGCATCACGCAGTGCAGGTGGTGTGTCAGGCCGGCGAGCAGCGGTGTAAGCGGGGGCTCGTACCCGGGCAGCGCATTGGCGTAGGCCAGCAGCACACGCCAGCCCTCAGACGACGACAGCGTCATCGCGACCAGCGGCGCAAGCTGGGCCAGATCGGGCAGCACCGCCAGGCCCACCGCCAACCCGACGGTGCGGCGGTCCAGCGGACGACGCCGGTGCCAAGCCGCAGCGCCCAGGCCCACCCACAGTCCGTGCGCAAGGATGTCCATGGCGCTGGCCCTCCTGTCCAGTAAATCTGTCCGTTATCGGTTGCGCAGGCGCAGCGCGTTGCCGATAACGGACACCGAGCTCAGGCTCATGGCCAGCGCGGCGATCATCGGCGACAACAGCCAGCCCGTGATCGGATACAGCAGCCCGGCGGCCAGCGGAATGCCCAGCGCGTTGTAGACGAAGGCGAACCCCAGGTTCTGTTTCATGTTGGCCACGGTGGCCACCGAGAGTTCGCGCGCGGTGGCGATGCCACGCAAGTCGCCCTTCACCAGGGTGAGCTGCGCGCTGTTCATGGCGACATCGGTGCCGGTGCCCATAGCGATGCCGACGTCGGCACGGGCCAATGCCGGTGCGTCGTTGATGCCATCACCCGCCATGGCCACCACGCGGCCCTCGGTCTGCAGCCGTTCCACAAGCCGGAGCTTGTCGGCTGGCTGGACCTCGCCGTGCACCTCGTCGATGCCCAGGCGCTGGCCTACCGCGTGCGCCGTGGTCAGGCCGTCGCCCGTGGCCATCACGACGCGGATACCTGCTTTGCGCAGCGAGACCAGGGCCTCGGCGGTGGTCGGCTTGATCGGGTCCGACACCGCCAGCAGGCCAGCCAGTTGTTGGTCCACTGCCAGGTACATGACACTGGCGCCCTGGCCGCGCAGCGACTCGGCCTCTGGCGTCACCAACGAGGTGTCCACCCCCAACTGGTCCATGAGGGCAGTATTGCCCAATGCCAGCGCCCGTTCGCCCACCATGCCGTGCACGCCGATGCCCGACGCCGAGTCGAACTGACGGGGTGCTTCAAGCACCAGCCCTTCCTGCCTGGCCGCCGCGACGATGGCCGCCGCCAGCGGATGTTCGCTGCCCTGGTCCAGGCTGGCCGCCAGCCGCAGCACCTCCGCGTCCGTGTGGCCCGCCACGCCCATGGCGCGTTCGAACATGGGCCGCCCTTCCGTGAGGGTGCCGGTCTTGTCCACGATCAGGGTGTCGACCTTGCGCAGGTTCTCGATGGCCGCCGCGTCGCGGAACAGCACGCCGTGGCCGGCGCCGCGGCCGGTGGCTACCATGATCGACATGGGCGTGGCAAGGCCCAGCGCACAGGGACAGGCGATGATGAGCACCGCGACCGCATTGATCAGCGCATAGACCCAACTGGGCTCCGGTCCCAGCCAGCCCCAGCCCAGGAAGGTGAGCGCCGCGATGCCCACCACGGCCAGCACGAAGGTGCCCGCCACCTGGTCGGCCATGCGCTGCATGGGCGCCCTGGAGCGCTGGGCCATGGCCACCATCTGCACGATCTGGGACAGCACGGTGGCCGACCCCACGCGCTCCGACCGCATCACCAGCGCCCCGCTGGTGTTGAGCGTGGCGCCGATCAGCGGGGAGCCCACCTGTTTGCTGACCGGCAGCGGCTCGCCGGTGAGCATGGATTCGTCCACCGCGCTCTGGCCCTCCACCACCACGCCGTCCACCGGCACTTTCTCGCCTGGGCGCACCCGCAACAGGTCGCCGACGTGCACATGCGCCAGCGGCACGTCCTCTTCCTTCGCGTCGGAGCCGATCCGCCGCGCCGTCTTGGGCGCCAGCCCCAGCAGGGAACGGATGGCGGCCGAGGTCTGGGAGCGAGCCTTGAGCTCCAGCACCTGACCCAGCAGCGTGAGCGAGATGATCACCGCCGCGGCCTCGAAGTACACCGCCACCCGCCCCATGGACTGGAACGAGGCGGGAAAGGCCTGCGGTGCGACCGTGGCCGCGACGCTATAGACGAACGCGGCCCCGGTGCCCAGGCCGATCAGGGTCCACATGTTGGGGCTGCGGTGTAGCACCGACTGCCAGGCCCGCACGAAGAACGGCCAGCCCGCCCACAGGACGATGGGCACCGACAACACCAGTTCGACCCAGCTCTGCACGGCCATGTCGAACCAGCCTAGGCGGTGCCCGGCCATCGCCAGCACCGTGACCACCACCGTGAGCGGCAAGGTGGCCCAGAACCGGCGCTGGAAGTCCGCGAGTTCCGGGTTGTCCTGTTCCTCGGCCTCCGGCATCACCGGCTCCAGCGTCATGCCGCACTTGGGACAGTTTCCCGGGTTCGGCTGGCGGATCTCGGGGTGCATGGGGCAGGTGTAGACCGTGCCCGCCGGCAAGGGTGCCGCAGGCGCCGCCGCCTGCGAATGGGCGGCTGGGTGATGGTGGTGGTGCGGCGCATGCATGGGCCTGCTCCTATGGGGTCACGCTGATGCCGTTGGGGCCGGCACCCACCGGCACGGTGGCGACCGGCTTGTGCGCGACCAGGTCGATCACGGTGACCGTGTTGTCGTACAGGTTGCTCACATAGGCCTGCCGACCGTCCGCATCGACCACGACCCCGTGCGCACCCCGTCCAGTGCGGATGCTGGCGGTGACCTTGAAGGAGGTCAAGTCGATCACGCTCACCGTCCGCCCGGGGTTCTTGCGGCTGCCCTGGTTCGCCACCAACAGGCGCTGGCTGTCCGGGGTCGCAAACAGCTGGATGGGACCGTCTCCGACGGGGACCTTGCGCACCACTTCGTGGGTCTTCGGGTCGATGACGGCCACCCGGTCCTCCTGCGACAGCGACACGAACGCCAGGCGCCCGTCGCCGGTGAACCCCACCTGGGCCGGCCCCCGGCCCACGGGAATGCTCGCGACCTCCTTGCGGCTGGCCGTGTCGATGACGGACACGGTGCCGCCCTTGAGGTTGGCCACATAGGCCTGCCGCCCGTCCGGGCTCAGCCGGATGCCATGCGGGAACGCGCCGGTGGCGATGGTGGCGACCACCTTCATCGCTATGGCGTCCACCACGCTGACGGTGTTGTCGCCGCCGTTGGTCACATAGACCCAGCGGCCGTCCGGGGACACCACGACGTGCGCGGGATGGTTGCCGACGGGCACCTTGCCCACCACCGTGTCGGTAGTGGTGTCGATGGCCCAGACCTCCCCGGGGATGGCCATGGCTGTGTGTTCGGCACCCGACGTTCCCTGGTGGGCCGCGTGGCCAGAGTCGGCGGGCGGTGTGCCGTTGTGGGTCACCCAGACCCGCTGCCCGTCGGCGGTGGCCTGGACGTTGTGCGCGCCTGCGCCGACGGTGACGGTGCGCACGGTCTGGCGGGTGTCGGTCGCGATCACGCTGACCGTGCCGTCGGTTTCATTGGCGACGTAGACCTTGGGCGCGGCCAGGGCGGCGGAGATCCCGCCCAGGGCGAGGCAGGCGGACAACAGGGTGAATCGCATGGGATAGTTTCGGATGTTCATGTGGGTTCCTCAAGCCTTGACCTGGTAGCGAAGCATCATTCCCGCTTCGGCGTGTTCCAGCGTGTGGCAGTGAAAGACATAGTCCTGATCGCCGGCGTGGGGGTGCGAGAAGTCGATGGCAACCTTCACCGACTCGCCCGGCCAGACCTGCAGGGTGTCCACCACCCCCAGGTCTTGCGGCAGCAGGCCGCGAGCGCCGGCCAGGGGGCGGATCTGTGCCGGGCTGCCCCGGCGTTCAAGCACCCGGAACGAAAAGCCGTGCAGGTGCATGGGGTGCGGCATGCTGCGTTCGGCGTTCTCGATCAACCAGGTCTCGCGCGCGCCCCGCTGCACGGTCAACGCCACGGTCGCGTGGTCGAACACCCCGCCATTGATGGTCCAGTGGCCCTGGCCGTCGTGACCCAGCCGCATGCGGCGCGGCGTGCCCGCCGGTTCGACCGGTGTGGCGAGGCTGGACAGCCGGGAGGGCATGCGCCGGTCATAGGGCACTCCGGCTGCCGCCAGGTCAATACGCATCAGTGCCCTCGCATCGCCTTCCATCGCCATGGCGGCGGGCGCGGCGGCACCGAGGGCCGCGCCGTGCTGGCTGTGGTCCATCGCCGCCATATCGTGTCCACCCTCCTGGTGCATCGGGTCGAAAGGCAGCGAGGCCAGGGTCACCGGCCGACCGCCTTCGGCTTCCCGGAAGTCCACCAGCACATCCAGCCGCTGACCGGGCGAAAGGAAGGTCTGTTCGATGCGCACGGGCTGGGCCAGCAATCCACCGTCCGTGCCCGTCAAATAGAAGCCCAGGGCGCGGCCCTGCTGCAGGAACGCCAGCCGGTAGCTGCGCGCGTTGCTGCCGTTAAGGATGCGAAAGCGCACGATGCGGCGCCCCGCCTTGAGCACCGGACGCTCGGTCAGGTTGACCATCAGCCGGCTGCCCACCCAGCCACCAAAAGACTGGGCGGCGCTGGGCGCGTACTGGAGACGTCCCTGTGCATCGAATTCCTTGTCCTGCAGCACCAGCGGGATCTCGGACTCACCCAGCGCCAGCGCCAGTTCCTTGCGCAGGGCGGCCTCGTCGTCGTCCTCGACGAAGAACAGGCTGGCCAGCCCGTGGTAAGCCTGCCGGGGAATGAAGCCGTGCGCATGGGGGTGGTACCAGTACATCGAGGACCGGTCCTGCACGGTGAAGGCGTAGTCCATCTGCTGACCCGGTGCCACCACGTGGAGCCCGTTGCCGTCGTTGCGCGAATCCACGCTCAGGCCGTGCCAGTGAATGACGGTGGGCTGATCGATGCGGTTGATCAGCTTGACCCGCATCTGATCGCCCTGTCGGGCCAGCAGCGCCGGGTTGAGGAATTTCTTGCCGCCCGACTCCACGGCATAGGCCAGGACGGGGGTGCGCTGCCCCGGCAGCACCTCGATCTCGCTGCGGACCACATGGACCTCCTTGAAGTCCGTCACGGGCAGCACCCCGAAGAGGCCACTGGTGCCCGGCAGGCGCAAGGGGTTGGAGAAGCCCGTCGCCTGCGCTTCAAGGCGCAGGACCTCGTCGGTAGAAAGGCCTGACGGCGTGGCTGAGGCGGCCCAGGCGCCCGGGCAGGCTGCTGCTGCCCCCAGCGCGCCCATGCCGCCCAGAAACTGCCGCCGTGAAGAAATCGACATCACACAATCTCCTGAACTAAATACGAAAACAGGAACAGCGTCAGAACGTCGGCGCGATCACTGGGCGCCGGGTTTGGCGGGCGATGGCGGCATGCGCTGCATCATCATTTCCATCATGTTTTGCATCATGTCCATGCGCATCTCCATCATTTGATGCCGCTGCGTCAGATCCGGCGTGGCCGCGCCCGGGGCACCCATCCCCTGCATCCCCGACGTGCCGGCCATACCGCCCATGGGCTTCATGGCTTTCATCATGTCCATGCCCTCTTGCATGGCTTTCATGTGCTCGACCATCAGAGCCTCGCGTTCGGCCGGCGTCTTGGCGGCCGCCATCCTGGTGCGCAGCGTCTGCATCGTGGCCATGTGCTGCTGCATGTGCTCCTGCATCTGCGGCATCGACGACATGCCCATGGGCATGCCTGCTTGGGGTGTGGTCGGCTGGGTCGCGGTGCTGGTCGCCGAAGTGGACGGGTGGTGCTGGGTGTGGTCGGTGGTTTGCTGCGCCGCGGCGGAGACCGCCGCACCGGCGACAGCCACGGACAGAAGGGTTCGGATCAAGGTGGACATGTCGATTTCCTTTCGTGACAGAACGCATGGCGAAATGCCATGGGGTCACTGTAGGAATCGACCCAGGTCGGCAAGATGACCCGGAGATGACAAAAAAGTCAGGTTCAGCGCGGTGACTGCTGCTGAGCCTGCCGGTTGATGTCGTCGTGGTGGCGTCGTGTCTCTGGCGCCCATTGCGACTTGATCCAGGACAGCACGGCCACAATGTCGGCATCGCTGAGTGAATCGCCAAAGGCGGGCATGTTGGTGGCGTAGTCGGGCATGCCGACGGCCTTCGCCACCCCTTCCTTGGTGATGCGAATCAGCACATCGTCCGGGTGGTGCCACGTGTGGCCGCTTGCATCGTGGGGAGGTGCAGGCAATCGCCCATCGGCGCCTCTTTCGCGCCAGTTGGCTTGCCCCTCCAGATGGACGCCGTGGCAACTCGCGCAGCGGGCCTGATAAATCAGCGCCCCCTGTTTGAGCATCGCGGCGTCATCCATGCGAAGCATCCCGACAGGAACTGGCTGGAAGCGGTCCGCAGATCGCCACCATAGAAAGGCTGCGGTCGTCCCGGCGAGTGCCAGGACGACCGCAGTTGAACGGAGGAAACCTGCGCGCTGAAGAATCACTTCGCTGGCTGGATGTCGGTCACCGTCATCTGACCGTTCTCGTTCGTTGCCATGAACTGGATCTTGGCGCCGACGCTGGTCTTGTCCAGCAAGGCCTTGTCCTTGGCCACGAACACCATGGTCATGCCGGGCATGTCCATGTGCTTGATGTCACCGTGCTTGATGGTGATCTTGCCGGCGTCCTTGTCGATCTTGCGGACCTCGCCGTCGGTCATGCCGGGCATGGCCGCCATGCCCATTTTTCCGTGGTCCATGTTCATCTGGGCTAACACCGGGTTGACGGCAAAGGCCGTGAAGGCCAGTGCGCCCGCACTCAAAATCACTCGCAGCTTCATCGTGAATTCCTTTCGTTGAGTGGAGATCACCAGAAGAAGGCTCACTTGGCCGCTACCTTGACCTGGCCCTTCATGCCAGCGTCGAAATGGCCCACGTGCAAACACGCGAAATCCACGGTGCCGGCCTCGGTGAACTGCCAGATCACCTCACCTTGTTTGCCGGGCGCCAGCGAGATCTTGTTGGGCTCGTCGTGCTCCATGTCGGGGAACTTCTTCATCACCTCGTAGTGCTCCGCCAGCTCTTTGGGCGTGCCCAGGCTGAACTCGTGTTTGACGCTGTCGGTGTTCCTCAGGACGAAGCGGATAGTTTCACCCCGCTTGACCTGGATGTCCGACGGCTTGAATCGCATGCCGTTGCTCATGTCGACCTGGATCGTGCGCGTGACCTTGGCGGCGACACCCGGTTTGCCGATGGGTGACTCTTCGTGGTGGCCGCCGCCATGGGTGCCGCCAGCGAAGACCGCAGACGCAGCCAAAGCTGCAGCAGCGAAAACAAAGCCAGAGCGGGAAGCGACGTTGAACTTGAGGGATTTCATGGTTGTCCTTGGGGTTTTGGTTGGGGAAGCGGTTGAGGAAAAACGGTGGTGAGGCGTGCAATGGCCCATTTCAGTGGGACATACTTTTGGCGGTGGGTTTGATCGCCGTGGCGGCAGCCGGGGTCGTATCGCTGCTGGCTGCTGGGCGCGGCGTTGGCGGGAGCGCGCCGTTCCATTCGTAGGCCACGGTGCCTTCAGGGAACTTGTACGGACCCGGGTCCTTGTAGTCGCCTGGTTTTTGGTCCTTGCGCACCTTGAAGACCGTGAACATCCCACCCATTTCCAGCGGGCCGAACTGGCCAGTGCCGGTCATCATGGGCGCCGTGTTGTCGGGAATGGGCATCTGCATCTCGCCCATATCGGCCATGCCGCGTTCGCCCATGAGCATGTAGTCGGGCGCGACCTTCTGGATCTTCTTGACCAGGCCGCGGTGGTCCACGCCGATCAGGGTGGGCACGTCGTGCCCCATGGCGTTCATGGTGTGGTGGCTCTTGTGGCAGTGCATGGCCCAGTCGCCTTCCTCGTCGGCGATCAGCTCGATCTGGCGCATCTGCCCCACAGCCACATCGGTGGTGACCTCATACCAGCGGGTGCTCGGTGGGGTCGGTCCGCCGTCCGTACCCGTGACCAGAAACTCGTGGCCGTGCAGGTGGATCGGGTGGTTGGTCATGGTGAGGTTGCCCACCCGAATGCGCACGCGGTCGTTCAGGCGCACGTTGAGCGTGTCGATGGCTGGGAACACCCGGCTGTTCCAGCACCAGATGTTGAAGTCGGTCATGGTGTTGACCTTGGGCGTCTTGCTGCCAGGCTCCACGTCGAAGGCGTTGAGCAGGAAGCAGAAGTCGCGGTCCACCTCGCTGATGTGCGGGTGTTTGGCCTTGGGGTGGGTCACCCACATGCCCATCATGCCCATGGCCATCTGCACCATCTCGTCGGCGTGCGGGTGGTACATGAAGGTGCCAGGGCGCCGAGCCTCGAACTCGTAGACATAAGTCTTGCCCACGGGAATGGCGCGCTGATTCAACCCCCCCACGCCGTCCATGCCGCTGGGCAGGCGCTGGCCGTGCCAGTGGATGGTGGTGTGCTCGGGCAGCTTGTTGGTCACGAAGATGCGCACGCGGTCGCCCTCCACCACCTCGATGGTCGGGCCTGGGCTCTGACCGTTGTAGCCCCACATGTTGACCTTGAAGCCCGGCGAGACCTCGCGCACCACGGGCTCGGCCACCAGGTGGAATTCCTTGACGCCTTTGTTCATGCGCCAGGGCAGCGTCCAGCCGTTGAGCGTGACCACCGGGTTGTAGGGTCGGCCGGACTGTGGCACCAGCGGCGGCGCGGTGTCGACCGAAGTCTGGATGACCGGCTCGGGCAAGCCAGCCAAAGCAGAGCGGGCCACGGCCAGGCCGGCCACGGAGGCGGCGGCACCGGCGAAGAACTGTCGTCTGGAGTTGGTAGGGGTGTTGGTCATGTGATGTGTCCTTTCAATGCGCTGCTGCTGCCGGAGCCTCGCCACCGGCGCCGCCCAGATTCACAAAACTGTCGGGCTCTCCGCCCTGCAAGACCCACTGCAGATCGGCCTCGGCCAGCCAGAAGTCGCGCTGTGCACCGATTGCATCCACAGTGGCCTGAGACTGGTTGCGCACCTCGTCCAGCAGGTCCCAGACACTCTTGAGCATGCCGTTGTAGTGCAGCACAGTCTCTTCGGTGATGAACTCACGGGTCTTCAGGATGTCGCCCTGGCTGTCCTGCGCCAAGGTGTGGGCGGCCCAATAAACGTTCATGGCTGACTTCGATAGCGCACGGTTGCGCAGGCTTTCTGCATCTGGCAACTGGTTGCGAACAGCATCACCGCGCTTTTGCAGGTCCGCTGCCGCCATGGGTTGCGCCGGGATGGCAGGCAACTGGTCTGGCAACACAAAGCCATCCTGAAGACCCGTTTGCCCCATCGTCTTGACCAGATTGGCCTGCGCCTGGGCGGCGGCTTGCTGCGCTCGCCTCATATTCATGCGTGCGTTGGAGGCGGCCAGTTGTACGGGAGACAGTTGCAGCTTGCTCCAGTTGCCCACCGTCACCATACGCTGCCCCAGCTCATAGGCCGCCTGGGCAGCCTCCAGCATGTCACGCTGATGCTTCAGGACCTGCTGGGCGGCCACAGCGTCAATCCAGGCTTTGCGCCCCGCCGCAGCCACCTCCAGCACCTCGCCGGTATCTTCGACGCGGCGCTGCAGGCTGGGGTCGAGTTCCGTCCAACGGCCCTCAGCGATCAGTTGCTCGTTCTTAGGACCCAACCGAGCCAACGCACGGGCCAGATCGCGATGCACCATCCAGGCCATGCGAACCGCTACCTCTGCGGTGGGGATGGCAACTCCCATGGTGCTGCTCGGCGTAACGGCGGCGACGCTCACGTTGGTCTGCTCCCACTTGAGTACGTCGGCATGGCCGCGCTTGAACACTCCCACTGCGTCATTGGCACGGCGCCAGTCGGCCTCCTGCGTCGGGCTGGCCGTCTGCGCAGCCAGCGCGAATGGGACGACCAACAGGCCTGCCACCAGCAGCTGGCTTGTGGCTCGATAACTGAACAAAGGTTTCACTGCAATCGCTCCTTTTGATGTGGATCAAGTGGTGCGGATTCTGGCGAGGCGAGTTCGTCACTTCCCTGTCGGTCAGATTACAAAAATGTCAGCTTTTGTCGCGCCCGCCTCGATACGGGCAAACTCGAGGTCAGGAGAACGTGAACGTGAAAATTCTGATCGTCGAAGATGAGCCCAAAGCGGGTGACTACCTCAGACAAGGCCTGCGCGAGGCCGGCTTTGCCGTGGACCTCGTCCCCAACGGCGTGGACGGACTGCACCACGGCCTCGAAGGGGATCACGATCTGGTGATCCTGGACGTCATGCTGCCGGGCATGGACGGGTGGCAGGTGCTCAAGAACCTGCGCAGCCAGGGGCGACAGATGCCCGTGCTGTTCCTCACAGCGCGCGATCAGGTCGAAGACCGCGTCAAGGGACTTGAGCTGGGGGCCGATGACTACCTGGTCAAGCCGTTTTCGTTTGCCGAGTTGCTGGCCAGGGTCCGGACGATCCTGCGGCGCGGCCGCTCAGGTCTGGAAGCCACCTCGATGAAAGTGGCCGATCTGGAGCTTGACTTGCTGCGCCGTCGCGTGACCCGGGCCGGCAAGCGCATCGATCTGACGGCCAAGGAATTCGGCCTGCTGGAGCTGCTGATGCGCCGCCACGGCGAGGTGCTGCCGCGCTCCCTGATCGCCTCCCAGGTGTGGGATGTGAATTTCGACAGCGACACCAATGTGATCGAGGTGGCCATGCGGCGTTTGCGGGCCAAGGTGGACGATGGATTCGAACCGCGCCTGATCCAGACCGTGCGCGGCATGGGCTACGTGCTCGAAGCACCCGAGGACGCCCACTGATGCTCGGCCGGCTGTCGCTGACGGCGCGCCTGACCGCGCTGTACACCCTGGTCTCGGCCTGCGTGCTCGTCGGACTGGGCCTGCTAGTCTCGATCGCGGTGGGTCGGCACTTTGTCGAACTCGACCGGGATTTCCTGAAGGACAAGATCGAACTGGTGCAGACCATTGTCAGCGAGACTGCGTCATCGGAGATGCTGGCACCCCGGCTGGATGAGTTGCTGACCAGTCACCACGGCTTGTTCATCGAGCTGCACAACAGCGCCGGCCAGGTCTATGGCGAAGCGGGTTCGGTGTTCTCCCGCCTGCCACCGTCCATCGGTACAGATGAACAGGCCTTTGACTGGACGGCCGGCGATCACACGCTGCGCGGTCTGAGGGCGGCCATCCGTCCGCCCTCCACGTGGACGGGCCAGGCCGCGGACGGCCAACCGCTTGAACTCCTGATCGCGCTGGACACGGCGCACCACACCCATTTCATGCAGTCGCTCAGGCAGACGCTGGCGCTCTACCTGATCGGCGCCATCCTGGCCAGCGGCTTGCTGGGCTGGTGGGCCGCCCGCCGGGGCCTGGCGCCGCTTCGAACCATGAAAGAGCGCGCCATGACGGTCACGGCCCACAAGCTGGACCAGCGCATGCCCGTGGACGCGGTGCCGACGGAGTTCGCCGACCTGGCACAGAGCCTGAACACCATGCTCGAACGCCTGCAATCCGACTTTGCGCGGCTGCAGGAATTCTCCAGCGACCTGGCGCACGAACTGCGTACCCCCATCAACAACCTGCTGACCCAGACACAGGTGTCACTGGCCCAGAAACGGGATGCGAGCGCCTACCAGGACATCCTCGCCTCCAACGCCGAAGAATTTCAGCGACTGGCCCGCATGGTGTCTGACATGCTGTTTCTGGCCAAGACGGAGCACGGAATCGAACTGCCCAACCCGGAGGCGATTGAGTTGGAGCAGGAAACGCGGGCGCTGTTCGACTTCTATGACGCGGTGGCCGACGAGAAACGCATTCGTCTTTCGCTTGCTGGGCAGGCGGTGATCATGGGTGACCGCCTGATGGTTCGGCGCGCCATTGGCAACCTGCTGTCCAACGCCTTGCGGCACTCACCGGATGATGCCGACGTGACGGTGACGATCGAAAAGCAAGGCACCATCACCACCCTGCGTCTCACCAACACGGGGCCCACCATTTCCCCCGAGGTTCTGCCTCGGCTGTTCGACCGCTTCTTCCGGGTGGACAAGTCGCGCAGCCACCCGGACTCCGATGGCGCTGGCCTGGGCCTGTCGATCACCCAGGCGATCATGGCCGCCCATGGCGGCTCCGTGACAGCCAGTTCCAGCAACGGCATCACCACCTTCTGCCTCGTCTTTCCCAGCTCAGTTGCAGATTGACTGGTGCTTGGGATGACCGGTTACGTCGATCGCGACCTTTCAGTTGGCAAGTTCGGGTGACCGCACCCAGCCTTCTCCAGACATCGGTCACCATGACGTGAGCTGCGCTTTGTTATTTACAGCACCAGTTCGTGCGATCAGCAATCGATCGTTGGCGAGTAGAGGACAGATCTCAATTTGGACTTCATATCGCCTGGCGGCCAGACAGTAGCTGATGAGCCAATACAGCCGGGTTACCTACAGATCAGGATGGATGCCGTCAGGCATTGCGTAGCAGCGCGAGCTCGGCATCAGCAACATCTATGCGCACCATGCCCTTCTCCACGAGCACTTGCGCAAGACGTTCAATTTCGTCGCCCACAGCTCCGGCCATCATGGCGATGTTTTGAGCGTGCAGTGTTGCCGCCGCCCGAAAACTGACCCACCCCAGGCCACTGTGCCGACTGAAAACTGACCCAGGTGTTTAACTTTCCTTGCTCAATTATTGGGCAGGGGTCAAAGAGGGTGATCACCCTGGATATGTTGGGAAGAATTCGTCGGATGTACCTGCGCGACATGATGTCGTTGCATGAGATCGCCAAGCGGACGGGACTGTCGCGCATCACGGTACGAAGCTGGCTGAGGACGCCATAAGAGGTGAAGGAGCCGGTCTACAAACGCCAGGCGGGATTCAACAAGCTCAGTGCCTATGTGGAAGAGCTGGAGCTCTCGCTCAAGGCCGATGCTCAGCGGCCCAAGCAGGACCGGCGCACGGCGCGCGCTTTATTTGCGCAGATCAGGGCCAGCGGTTATGTC
>JAUYTN010000009.1 GCA_030695205.1 Burkholderiaceae bacterium
GGAGATGATGGCCTGGCCGGCATAGGTGGCGTGGTTGACACCGTAGACGAACATGGGGGTGTCGTCTTTGCTGGGGGCGGAGAAGATGACTTTTTTGGCGCCTGCGGCCAGGTGCTTTTCGCCACCGGCTTTGTCCAGGAAGATGCCGGTGGATTCGATGACGATGTCGGCACCGACTTCGGCCCACTTGAGTTCGGACGGGTCTTTGATGGCGGTCAGGCGGATGGTCTTGCCGTTGACGATGAGGTTGGAGCCTTCGACGCTGACTTCGCCTTTGAAGCGGCCGTGCACGCTGTCGTACTTGAGCATGTAGGCGAGGTAGTCGGGTTCTAGCAAGTCGTTGATGGCGACAACTTCGATGTCTGCAAAGTTCTGGATGGCCGAGCGCAGCACGTTGCGCCCGATGCGGCCAAAGCCGTTGATGCCGATTTTGATGGTCATGCGGAAATCTCCTCGGTGATTGGAAAATGGTTGAAACTGAAGCAAAAAAGACAAAAACCACTCTATTTTATTGAATTTTTTGCTTCATATTGAATAGCAAAACTGGCTTACACAGCCAGCATGGTGCTACGCCGTGGCAGTCTGGGCCACGCGCAATGCCGAAAAGTCGGCAATCACCCGGTCGGCACCGGCTGCCTCGATGGGCTGGCCCATGTTGTAGCCATACGGCAGCACCCACACCGCCACCCCGGCGTTGCGGGCGGTGGCCACGTCAATGGACGAGTCGCCCACAAACAGCGCCCGCTCACGCGCCACCCCAAACTGGGTCAGGCAGGCCTCTATGCCCACAGGGGTGGGTTTTTTGGTGGCAAAGGTGTCGCCGCTGATGACGCGGTCAAACACCGGGGCCAGTTGGTGGGCATCCAGCACCACCTGGGTGTAGCGCGCCTCCTTGTTGGTGACAACGGCCAGCCTGACCCCCTGCCCCTTCAGCTCGGCCAGCACCTCGCGCACCTGGGGGTAGAGGTGGCTGCGCGTGCCACAGCGCTGCCCGTAGTGGCGCACAAAGGCCGCGCTGATGTCGGCAAAGTTGGCGGCGCCTCTCACGGCCTCCTGCGTGGTGTTGCCCGCTGCTGCCAATGCCTGCACCAGCAGGGTTTGGGTGCCGTGGCCGATCCAGTCATTGACCTGCTGCTGGGTCACCGGCGGCAGGCCGAACTGGGTGAGGGTGTCGTTGGTGGCGTCACAGATTTCGGGGGCGGTTTCAATCAGCGTGCCGTCCAGGTCAAACATCACCAGGTCAAAGGCGGGGTGGGCAGAGGCAGTGGCGTTCATGGGACAGGCAGGCAAAGTTGGTTGGGCGAGTGCGGGTGGTCAGGCCAGCAGCGGGGGCGGGCTTGGCGGCGGCGTATCCAGGCGGTTCAGTGGGAAGACGGCACGATGTGGTCCGGCAGTGCCTCTTCACGGCGGTGGGCAGCGCGGTGTACCAGCACCTTGACGGCGTCTTGCACCCGCTGCGCGGTGATGCCAAAGTGGGCATACAGCGCGGGAGCTGGTGCCGACTCGCCAAACGTGGGCATGCCAATGACCACGCCGGTGCGGCCCACGTACTTGCGCCAGAAGTCCGGGTGGGCCGCTTCAATGGCCACCGTGGGCAGGCCCAGCGGTAGCACCTTGTCCTGGTACGCCTCGCTCTGGCGGTCAAACACATTGGTGCACGGCATGGACACCACCCGGGTGCGGATGCCCTCGGCGGCCAACGCCGTGTGTGCGGCCATGGCCAGCGAGGTTTCAGAACCGGTGGCCAGGATGATGGCCTGCGGATTGGCCTGCTCGGCCAGCACATAGCCGCCCCGGCGGATGGCCGCCACCATGCCCTCATCCGTCAGGCGCGGCAGGTTCTGCCGACTCAGGCACAGGGCGCTGGGGCCGTCGCGGCGCTCAATGGCGCTGGCCCAGGCCACCGCTGTCTCCAGCCCGTCGGCAGGCCGCCACACGTCCAAGCCGGGAATGATGCGCAGGCTGGGCACATGCTCCACGCTCTGGTGGGTGGGGCCGTCTTCGCCCAGGCCAATGCTGTCGTGGGTGAACACATGGATGACGCGCTGCTTCATCAGCGCAGCCATGCGGATGGCGTTGCGGCTGTAGTCAGAGAACGTGAGGAAGGTGCCGCCGTACGGAATGAAGCCGCCGTGCAGCGCCAGCCCGTTCATGATGGCGGCCATGCCGAACTCGCGCACGCCGTAGCTGAGGTGGTTGCCCCAGGTGTCACGGCCCGCACGCACGCAGCCCTTGAAGTTGGTGAGGTTGGAGCCGGTCAGGTCGGCGCTGCCGCCAAAGAACTCGGGGACCAGCGGGGCCAGCACGTCCAGCGCGTTCTGGCTGCTCTTGCGGGTGGCAAAGGCATCGGGCCGGGCGGCAATGGCGGCCAGCACTTCGGGCAGCTTTTCAGCGAAAGCAGGCAACAGCTCACCTTTCATGCGGCGCTCGAACTCGGCGGCTTTTTCAGGGAAAGCGGCGCGGTAGGCGGCAAAGCGTTGGGTCCACTCGGCCTCGGCGGCCATGCCACGGGCCACGGCATTCCAGGCAGTGGCGATGTCAGCAGGGATTTCAAAGGGTGCGGCGGTCCAGCCCAGCGCGTCGCGGGTGGCTTGCACTTCAGCGGCACCCAGGGCTGCACCATGCACGTCGTGTGTGCCGGCCTTGTTGGGTGAGCCCATGCCAATGACGGTTTTGCAGCAAATGAGGGTGGGCTTGCCGTCGGGCAACACCGCCTGCGTCTTGGCGGCGCGAATCGCTGCGTCAATGGCGGCAGGGTCGTGGCCATCGACACCGGGAATGACGTGCCAGCCGTAGGCTTCAAAGCGCTTGGGTGTGTCGTCGGTGAACCAGCCTTCCACATGGCCGTCGATGCTGATGCCGTTGTCGTCGTAAAACGCCACCAGCTTGGACAGCCGCAGCGTGCCCGCCAGCGAACAAGCCTCGTGGCTGATGCCTTCCATCATGCAGCCGTCGCCCAAAAACACGTGGGTGAAGTGGTCCACCACGGTGTGGCCGGGCTGGTTGAACTCTTGCGCCAGCAGCTTCTCGGCCAGCGCAAAGCCCACGCCGTTGCTGATGCCCTGCCCCAGCGGGCCGGTGGTGGTTTCCACGCCGGGGGTGATGCCCACCTCGGGGTGACCGGCGGTTTGGCTGTGGAGCTGGCGAAAGGCCTTCAGCTGCTCCATGGGCAGGTCGTAGCCCGTCAGGTGCAGCAGTGCGTAAATGAGCATGGAGCCGTGGCCGTTGCTCAGCACAAAGCGGTCACGGTCGGCCCAGTGCGGGTTGGCGGGGCTGTGCTTGAGGTGCCGGTTCCACAGCACCTCGGCAATGTCGGCCATGCCCATGGGGGCACCGGGGTGGCCGGACTTGGCTTTTTCAACAGCATCGACGGCCAGCATGCGGATGGCGTTGGCCATCTGGCGCGCCAACTCTGGCGTCGGAGCAGGTGTGGGAATGGCAGCGGACATGGGGCGCTTTCAAATCAAAGAAGGGTGGATCAGCCGACCGGGCTCAGGGGAGACACGGGGTCAGGCAGGAAGCGGTGCGGGCGTCAAGGTCCAGGCAGGCGGGGTCAGCGCAAGAGCATCACGCGCCCAGGGCACGCTTGCGGCGCTCCATCATTCGCCAGATGAAGGGTGTGAAGATGAGCTGCATGGCCAGCTCCATCTTGCCGCCGGGCACCACGATGGTGTTGGCGCGGCTCATCTGGCTGCCGCCGATCATGTTGAGCAGGTACTGAAAGTCAATGCCCTTGGGCTTGGCAAAGCGGATGACCACCATGCTCTCGTCCGCACTGGGTATGTCGCGGCTGATAAAGGGGTTGGACGTATCCACAATCGGCACGCGCTGGAAGTTGACGTGGGTGTGCTCGAACTGCGGCACGATGTAGTTCACATAGTCGGGCATGCGGCGAAGGATGGTGTCGGTCACCGCCTCGGTGCTGTAGCCACGCTGGGTTTTGTCGCGGATGAGCTTTTGTATCCACTCCAGGTTAATGACGGGCACCACGCCAATGAGCAGGTCGGGGTACTGGGCAATGTTGTGCTCTGGCGTTTTCACAGCCCCGTGCA
The DNA here is from genome assembly GCA_030695205.1 of Burkholderiaceae bacterium. Classification (GTDB taxonomy): domain Bacteria; phylum Pseudomonadota; class Gammaproteobacteria; order Burkholderiales; family Burkholderiaceae_C; genus UBA2334. The sequence continues at coordinate 4,053 of JAUYTN010000009.1, forward strand.
GGCCTTCATAAAACAAAATATCTGTGCCCGCTGGCAGCTCTTCCCAGGGGGTGAAGGTGCCGGGTTCCTGCTTGTAGGGTGCGGCCTCTTCGGCGTTGTGCAGGTACTTGCGGCTGCGGCCAGTGCCGGACTCGCCGTAGGTTTTGAACAGGTTCTCCAGTTCGCCAAACAGGTTGTTGTCCGCCCCAAAGTGGCTGAAGTGTTTGTTGCCCACGGCCTCAGCCTCAGCGGCTCGGCGCTTCATTTCCAGGCGGTCGTAGCGGTGCATGCTGTCGCCCTCGATGACAGCCGACTTCAGGGCCTCGCGGCGAAAGATGTTCTGAAAGGTCTTGGTCACCGTGGAGGTACCGGCGCCCGACGAACCGGTGATGGCAATGATGGGGTGGCGTTCTGACATGGCGGTCTCCTGCTGATTTTTTAAATAAAAAGTGTGTTTTGCGCTTGATTGGTATAGGTAGTTAGCTATACCTTTCCATGTATCTGGGCATCAATCCCTGAACAGGCTGCGCTCGTTGAACAGCGGGCTGGCCTCGTCTTTGTAGGCTTGGGGTTCGGCGTGGTAACGCTCGATGCGCTCGACCTCGTTCTTGCTGCCAAACACCAGGCCAATGCGCTGGTGCAAGGCCGTGGGCTGCACCGCCAGCATGGGCTCTCGGCCGGTGCTGGCCCGCCCACCCGCCTGCTCCATGACCATGCCAATGGGGTTGGCCTCGTACAACAGGCGCAGGCGCCCTGGTTTGCTGGGGTCTTTGGTGTCACGCGGGTACATGAACACGCCGCCGCGCATCAGGATGCGGTGGGCCTCGGCCACCATGCTGGCAATCCAGCGCATGTTGAAGTCTTTGCTGCGTGGCCCGGTTTTGCCGGCCAGGCACTCGTCCACATAGCGCTTGACGGGGGCTTCCCAGAAGCGGCTGTTGGACGAGTTGATGGCGAACTCCTGCGTGTCCTCGGGCACCTGAATCTGTGGGTGCGTGAGCTTGAACTCACCCAGGCTGGGGTCCAGGGTAAAGCCGTTGACGCCCTTGCCCACGGTCAGCACCAGCATGGTGGTGGGGCCATAGAGTGCGTAGCCAGCTGCCACCTGCTGGGCACCGGGCTGAAAAAAGTCCTCCGCCCGGATGTCTCGGCCCGACTCGATCACCTCCTGGGGTGCGCGCAGAATCGAAAAAATGCTGCCCACCGACACGTTCACGTCAATGTTGCTGGAGCCATCCAGCGGGTCGAACACCAGCAGGTACTTGCCGCGTGGGTACTGACCGGGAATCTGGTAGGGGTCGTCCATTTCCTCGGAGGCCATACCGGCCAGATGGCCGCCCCACTCGTTGGCCCTGATGAACATGTCGTTGCTGATGACGTCCAGCTTCTTTTGCGTCTCGCCTTGCACGTTGACGCTGCTGCCGCCCTCAGCCGGGTGGTTGCCCAGCATGCCGCCCAGCTCTCCAAAGGCGACAGCCCGGGCAATGGCCTTGCAGGCCAGGGCCACATCCAGAATCAGGGCATTGAAGTCCCCGCTGGCACTCGGGTAGCGGCGGCGCTCCTCAATGAGGAACTGGGTCAGGGTAGAACGTCGTGACAAAGGCATGGCAATCTCTTTCAAAACAAACCGTCAACAACCCACACCACCCAATGCGCGCCCGCCTGGGGCCGCACGCAGCCAAAGCCTCTCCCTGCGCGCCCCAACAGGGGCCGCATGGGGTCTGACCAGACCGGGTGAACAGGAACAAAAGGGGTAAGGGGCAGGCCGCAGCCGCCCCTCACCGGGGCATCAGCTCAGGCCTTTGGCGGCCTCGGCCCGCAGGGCCTTCATCACGCCGTGGTAGCCGCCGTCGGCATCGGGCGCACCAAACACTGCGCTGCCGGCCACACAGGTGTCGGCACCGGCACGCACGATCTCGGCGATGTTGTCCACCTTCACACCGCCATCCACTTCCAGCCAGATGTCCTGACCACCAGCGGCCTTGTGAGCCTCGATGGCGGCGCGGATGCTGCGCAACTTGGGCAGCGTGCTGGGGATGAACTTCTGCCCGCCAAAGCCAGGGTTCACGCTCATGAGCAGCACCATGTCCAAGCGGTCCCACACATGGTCAAGCACCTGCACGGGGGTGGCGGGGTTGAGCACCAGGCCCGCTTTGCAACCGTGGTCGCGGATGAGCTGCAAGGTACGGTCCACATGGCGGCTGGCCTCGGGGTGGAAGGTGATGAGGTTGGCACCGGCCTTGGCAAACAGCGGAATGAGCGCATCCACTGGCTCGACCATCAGGTGCACGTCGATACCTATCTTGACGTGCGGGCGGATGGCCTCGCACACCAGCGGCCCTATGGTGAGGTTGGGCACGTAGTGGTTGTCCATCACATCAAAGTGGACCAGGTCGGCCCCGGCTTTTTCAATGGCCCTGACCTCCTCCCCCAGGCGGGCGAAGTCGGCAGACAAAATGGACGGGGCAATGCGGATGGAAGCAGTCATGGTGGCACCAGGGTGGGGGCAGTTCATGGAAGAAGGGTGAAGGCCAGCACTTTAGCGGCCCCGGGGCAGCGGGGCAGCGGCATGCCACTGGCGCAGATCGGCCACGGTGACATCGTTCAGGTCGGGCAACACCCGCAGCGCAGTCTCGAAACCGTGGTGGGCGGTGTATTCGGTGGGGGTGATGATGGTTGGAATACCCGCCGCCGTGGCAGCGGCCAGCCCATTGGCCGAGTCCTCGAAGGCCAGGCACTCCCAGGCGGGCAACCCCAAGGCCGACAGCATTTGGAGGTACACCTGTGGGTGGGGTTTTTTGTCTGGCGCGGTGGACGCATCACCCACGGCCACGAAGTAGTCGCGCCAGTCGGGGCCAATGGCCTTGCCCAACAGGGCCGCGATGTTGACCGGCGATGTGGTCGTGGCGATGGCCAGGCGCAGACCCAGGCGTGCGGCCTGGTCCATGAGCCGCAGCACACCAGGGCGCAAATGCACCTCGCCCCGCTGCACCGCCGCCTCGTAGGCCGCGGTTTTGAGCTCGTGCAGGCGGTTGATGGTGTCGCGCACACCGCTGCCGCCAATGTCCTTCAGGTCTGGCTGCACCTGCTGCCAGTGGTGCAGCATGCGCTCCTTGCCACCAGACACATTCAGCAGCTCGGTGTAGTACGCCTTGTCCCAGTGCCAACCCATGTCCTCCTGGGCAAAGGCATGGTTGAACGCGGCCATGTGCGCAGCCTCGGTGTCGGCCAAGGTGCCATCGACATCGAAAATCAAGGCTTTCAACATGGTGGGCGGTCTCCATCGGGGTACAACAAGGCGCCGGGGTTGCCAGCGCGGCGGGTGAGGGTCGTCTTCAAGTGCGTCAACTATAAGCAAGCATTTAAATAAGGTAAATTCACGAATACTTTTATTTCAGTTAAGGTTTTACTGAATGAGAAACGCCACCTTCCGCCAACTGCGGGTCTTCAACGAAGTGGCCCGACACCTGAGCTTTGCCCGGGCGGCCGAGGCCCTGCACCTGACGCCGCCCGCCGTCACCATGCAGATCAAGGAGCTGGAGGGGCATGTGGGCCTGCCGCTGTTTGAGCGCTCGGGCCGCAAGGTCAGCCTCACCACCGCGGGCGAGTACATGCTGGTGTACGCCCGGCGGGTGCTGGCCACGCTGAAAGATGCCGAAGACACCGCCGCCCGGCTGCAGCACCTGGAGACAGGCACCCTGACCATTGGCATGGTCAGCACCGCCAAGTACTTTCTACCCCGGCTGTTGGGGGCCTTCAAGCGGGAACACGAGGGCATAGAAATCCGCCTGGCTGTGAGCAACCGCGAGCGGCTGGTCAACATGCTGCAGGGCAACGAGGTGGACATTGCCATCATGGGCCGCCCACCCACCGAGCTGGCCACACGGGCCGAGCCGTTTGCCGCGCACCCCCATGTGTTTGTGGCCCCGGTGGACCACCCTTTGCTCAAGGTGGGCCACCCCACCGTGGCCAGCCTGCAACCGCACGGCTTCATCGTGCGCGAGCGGGGCTCGGGCACGCGGGCAGCCATGGAGAAGTTTCTGGAGCCCTACCGCACCGAGCCAAGGGTGGTCATGGAAATGACCAGCAACGAAACCATCAAGCAAGCGGTGATGGCCGGGCTGGGGCTGAGCTTCCTGTCGCTGCACACCATAGGCCTGGAACTGGAGCACCGCCTGATTGCGGTGCTGGATGTGGAAGGCACCCCGGTGGTGCGTGCCTGGAACGTGGTGCACACCCTGTCCAAAATGCTGTCGCCAGCAGCCGAGGCGTTTCGCTACTTCATGCTGGAGCACGCCGAAGCCCAACTGGCCAGCACCTACGCAGGCCTGATCACGCTGCCCCGCGCCGGCTGAGGGGCAAAGCCACCGACCGGCAGGCACCTCCAGGCTTACACGGCACACTTGGGCACAGGCTTATCCACAGGCTACGGCTTATCCCCGCCGATTGGGACCAACACTGTGCATAACCACGGGACAGTGTGGGGAAGGAACCCGCCAGCCCGCGCCCACCCTGAATCCGCCACACATTGCCCAAAAAATGGGCATTCGGGTTTTCCCGACCCGCCCATGGTTCTTCAAGCCCCCCATACATCCGACAAGCCACAAGGGCCTGGGTCAGCGGTACACCTCGCGGCGGTTGCCCAACCTCAGGACACGCACCACCACGCGCTGATCCTGAATGTCACAGACGATGCGCCAATCCCCCACACGGTACTTCCAATAGCTGCCAAGCCGCGAGCCGGACAACGCCTCACCCAGACTGCGCGGGTCGTCCAACGGTGCCAGCCGATCCCGCAAAAAAGCGATCAACCTGATTTGAACCGGCCGATCCAGCCGCTTGAGTTCTTTCAGCGCATCCGGGTCAAACTCAACCTGCCAGGCCAAGCTCGCGCTCCACGTCAATCAGTGGGATGGTCTTGCGGTTCTGACGTGCTCGGGCCTCGGCAAGGTAAAAATCTTCCAAGTCGTCCAGGTGCTCCAGGATGGCCTCGCGCGCCAGTGCAGTTTTGGTGCGGCCAGTCTCCTGGGTCAGTCGATTCAGACGCGCTTCAATGTCGGGGGTCAAGCGGATGGCTAGCATGTCGGGCTCCTTTGCTATACAAGTATATCGAGCGACGACATTCACTTTGCAGTCAATGCGCACCCAGATTCGCACGGTTCACTGCAAGGGTGCATGGCGATTCCGCATTCGGCGTGCTGCATAGACAATCCACGCACAACCCAACCCGGCGCGGTCGTCCGCCGTGCGCTGCCCTCGCAACAAGGGGGCCATCTCCGCCGGATATGCCCCACTGGCCCCACATACCCCCTATGCCCCGCCCCGACCGACTGCGCGTTGACACCACCAGCGACCTGACCTACGAACCGCCAGCCGCGCTGCGCGAGGCAGCGGCCCGCCTGCCCGGGTGCCCTGGCGTCTATACCTTTCATGGCGAAGAAGGCGACTTGCCGCTGTACATCGGCAAAAGCGTGCACCTGCGCCAGCGGGTGCTGTCCCACCTGCGCAACCCCGAGGAGGTACGCATGCTGCGCCAGACCCGGCGCATCAGCCATATCTGCACCGCCGGCGAGGTGGGTGCGCTCCTGCTGGAGGCCCAACTCATCAAACAGCAGCAGCCGCTGATGAACCAGCGGCTGAGGCGCAACCGCCAGCTCTGCGCCCTGCACCTGGCCGACAGCGGCCAACCGGTGGTGGTGGATGCTCGCAGCGTCAACTTTGCCCACACCCCCCGGCTGTATGGCCTGTTTGCCAGCCGCCATGCGGCACTGGAACGGCTTTGGCAACTGGCCGACGAGCACCGACTGTGCGGCGTGGCGCTGGGCCTGGAGCGCGCAGCCACCGGCAAACCGTGTTTTCGGTCCATGGTCAAACGCTGTGCCGGGGCGTGCTGCGGCCTGGAGCCGCTCGATGCCCACCATGCCCGGCTTCAAGCGGCCTTGGCAGAGCTGCAGGTGGCCTGCTGGCCCTACCCCGGCGCAGTCGGCCTGGTGGAAACCTGCCAACCGCCATCGGGCAGCCCCCAGCCGGCCGAAGGCCAACCCCGGCGGCAGATACATGTGGTGCGCGACTGGTGCTACCTGGGCAGCGCCCCCAGCCTGACTGCCGCCCGCAAGCTCGACACCGTGGCCGCAGGCTTTGATGGCGACGGCTACCTCATTTTGTGCAAACCCCTGCTCAGTGGCGCGCTCAAGGTACTGCCACTCTGAAGGCCCTGCGCATGAGCGCTGTACCAACAGCGCCAGTTGCGCTGGTGGCGCAAGCCGTGGCCAGTGCCAAGGCCGAATGGGGGCCAAAATACGGACATGACATGCCCCGACCACACCGATCAGCGCCTGACCAACCTGGAAATCAAGGCCAGCTACACCGACGACTTGCTGGACACCCTCAACGACATCGTTGCCCGCCAGCAAGACCTGATTGACCGGCTGCGCCGCGAGGTGCATACGCTGCGCGAGCAGCTGGATGGCGGCACTCCCGCATCACCCCGCAGCCTGGCAGACGACCTGCCGCCTCACTACTGAATTCAGAACAAAAAGGCCATTATTCTCTTTTATATATTCAATAGTTAGCTATTTTTTAAAATGAAACCACTGTCCCGGTTCATTCAACCCAAAAGCCCCTATTTCTGGCTGATGATAGTGTTCAATGCGCTGACGGGTGTGTTGGCATGGGTGTCTCAAACCCTGCCACTGCCCTGGGGGCTGCGCTGGCTGGTGGCCATACTGGCCATTGGCAACGGGGTACTGGGCTGGTGGGCGCTGCGCACCATGCTGCGCACTACCGACCAGACCAGCCCGGACAACTGACCGATCCGTTCCCCAAGCAGCCAAGCCATGAACGCACCCACGCCGTCTGCCCTGCCCTACGCCGGTGTGCGTGTGGTGGAATTCACCCACATGGTCATGGGCCCTACCTGCGGCATGGTGCTGGCCGATCTGGGGGCCGAGGTCATCAAGGTCGAGCCGGTCGGCCAGGGGCGCGAAGGCGATGCCACACGCCACCTGCTGGGCTCGGGCGCGGGGTTTTTCCCCATGTTCAACCGCAACAAAAAAAGCGTGGCGCTCGACCTGCAAAGCCCTGACGGCAAAGAGGCCGCACTGCGCCTGATTGCCACCGCCGATGTCGTCACCGAAAACTTCAAACCCGGCGCCATGGCCAAGCTGGGACTGGACTACGACAGCCTGAAAGCCCTGAACCCACGGCTGGTCTACGTCAGCCACAAGGGTTTTTTGCCTGGCCCCTATGAACACCGTACCGCGCTGGACGAAGTGGTGCAGATGATGGGGGGCCTGGCCTACATGACCGGCCGCCCCGGCGACCCGCTGCGTGCCGGGGCCAGCGTGAACGACATCATGGGTGGCATGTTCGGTGCCATCGGTGCCATGGCCGCGCTGGCGCAGCGCGAGCACACCGGCGTGGGCCAGGAGGTGCAAAGCGCGCTGTTTGAAAACAACGTGTTCCTGGTGGCCCAGCACATGATGCAGTACGCCGTCACCGGCCAGGCCGCCGCCCCCATGCCCGCGCGTATTTCAGCCTGGGCGGTTTACGACGTGTTCCAGGTGAAAGACGGCGAACAGATTTTTCTGGCCGTGGTCAGCAACACGGCGTGGGTGTTGTTTTGCGATGCGTTCGGCTTTGCCGACCTGAAAGACGACCCCCGCCTACCAACCAACAACGACCGCGTGCGGGCACGCGACTGGTTGATACCGGCCTTGCGCGAGCGCCTGGCCACGCACAGTGCAGCCAGCATCGCGGCGGTGTTCGAGGCCAACGGCCTGCCATTCGCCCCCATCACCCAGCCCCAGGATCTGTTTGACGATCCGCACTTGACGGCAACCGGGGGGCTGGCACCCATCGAGCTGCCCGATGGCCGCCCGGCCAGCGTGGTGACGCTGCCCCTGACGCTGGGCGGCCAGCGCCCCGGCGTGCGGCTGTCGCCCCCGAAGCTGGGCGAACACACGGTGGAGGTGCTTGAAAGCCTGGGGTATGGCCCCAGCGAAATTGAGGCGTTGACTCAACCCGGCCACACCTGACGACTGGCCAGACGGGCCGGCCATGCCGGGACCAATCAGTACTTTCTGGTGGCAAACACCCAGCGGTCAGCTGACCAGCTGCCCGGCCCGTACACGGCCACACCCGCCAGCAGTGCGCCCCACAGCATGTGCTGCTGCATGGCAGCAGGTGCAATCTCGCTGAGCGACAGCACGGCCACCACGTTCACGACAAACAAGCCCAAGGCACCCAAGCGCCCCAGCAAGCCAACTGCCAGCAAAACGGGCAGTACCAGCTCACCAGCGGTGCCCATCACGGCAGCCACGGGTGGCGACAGCCAAGGCACCTGGTACTCCTCGGTGAACAAAAACAGCGTGGTGTCCCAGTCACGCAGCTTGGTCAGCCCTGACATAAAAAACACCTGCGCCACATACCAGCGTGCGAGCAAGGCCGCGAGCGGCTGAAGCAGGTCAAGCTGCGAGCCCAACCCCATGAAGCGGTGCACCACTTGCGCGGCAGGGTGGCGGGTGGAAACGGCGGTGTGTGGCATGCAAGGCTCCAAAGTGGTTGGCGTATGGCCTCCAGTTCGGTCCCAACCGCCACACGGTTACAGGCTGTGCACAATCAATTAAAGGAAATCCAACAATAAGCTCGCACCACCTGTAACCAACCGCCTGTATGGATCGAATAGCACCCGAGAGCGTGGCTTTGGCCGACATGAAAGCCGCTGAGCAGCGCCTGCGGGCGCTGCTGCTGCAAGGCATGGACGGTGACAGCCAGGCCTACCAGGCTTTTCTGAAGGGCCTGAGCACGCACCTGCGGGCTTTTTTGCGCCGCAGGCTTTCCACCTTGCCTGACGACATAGAGGACCTTGTGCAAGACATCCTGTTGGCGGTACACAACCAGCGGCACACCTACCGGCCCGATCAGCCGCTGACGGCCTGGGTGAACGCCATGGCGCGCTACAAACTCATCGACCTGCTGCGCAGCCGCTCGGGCCGCGAGGCCTTGCACGACCCGATTGACGACGACATGGCCCTGTTTGCCACCAACGACCACGATGCAGCCGACGCCCGCCGTGACGTGAGCAAGTTGCTCGGCCAACTGCCCGACAACCAGCGCCTGCCCATCGTCCACACCAAGCTGGAAGGCTTGTCCGTCACAGAAGCCGCTGCCGCCACCGGCATGTCCGAATCCGCCATCAAGGTAGGTGTGCACCGTGGCATGAAGGCGCTGGCCGCTTTGATGAGCAAGAGCCTGAGGAGCACCCCATGAAAACCGACGACTTCATCACCATGCTGGCCACCGGCGCAGAACCGGTCGCCCACACCGTGCCCGAAAAACGCCTGGCACGGGCCATCGCGGTCAGCGCACCGGTGGCAATGCTCATCGTCCTGGCCATGGGTATTCGCCCCGATTTGATGCAGGTACTGGACCACCCCATGTTCTGGGTGAAGCTAGCGTTTCCCGGCACGGTGGCCACCCTCAGCCTGGTGCTGATGCTGCGGCTGTCTCGCCCCGGCGTGGCCACAGGCCATGTACCCACTGCACTGCCCCTGCCCGCGTTGGCCATGGCGGCGCTGGCAGCGCTGGCGCTCATGAATGTGGCCCCGGCTGAGCGTGCATCGCTGGTGCTGGGCAGCACCTGGCAGGTGTGCACGCTCAACATCGCGTTGGTGGGCGCACCGGTATTCATCGGCAGCTTCTGGGCGCTCAAAGGCTTGGCCCCTACGCAGCTCGCATGGGCGGGTGCCAGCGCCGGTTTGCTGGCCGGTGCGGCCGGTGCACTGGTGTACGCCCTGCATTGCCCCGAGCTGGACGCCCCCTTCCTGCTGGTCTGGAACGGGCTGGGCATGCTGTTGCCCGCCGCGCTGGGTGCCGCGCTGGGCCCCCGGCTGCTGCGCTGGTGAACCACAGCTTTTCGGGCCACGCCAAGAAACACCCCCGCATGAGACCAACCTGGCCCCACCGAATCGGCCGCCGACTGACCCTGGGCTTTGGGGTGCTGGTGATGCTGCTGCTCGTGGCCCTGCTGCAATCGGCCCATCAGATGCACCAGGCCAGCGAGGCCGCAGAGCGGTTTGCCACCCAGGACATGCAGCGCCTGTTGCGGGTACAGGCCCTGTCCATGCAAATTGAAGGGGTGAGCGTGGCGTTCATCCGCCTGCTGCACGCACCCAGAGACCAGCGGGTGGCGGAGTACACCGAAGTGGATATGCAAAACCGCCGCATCGACGGCAACATGGCCACGCTGGGTAACGATGTGGCCGACACCGAGCTGCAGACCATTCTGCGCAACCTGGCCGCCAGCCGCACCCGCTACGCCGACGCCTTCATTGCGACTGCAGACGAAATTGAAGCGGGTGACACAGCCGCTGCTGCCCGTGCGCTGAACGGGCTTGTCAACCCTGCGTTGAAGGCCATGCTGATTGACTCCAACGCCTTGCTCAACCACGAGCGCCAGAAAGTCGAGCAGCAGTTGACCGATGCCCAGGCACGGCTTTCCCGCATCGCCTGGCTGATGGTGGGGCTGGCAGTGTGCCTGGCCCTCATGGCCGCGTGGTTGGCGTGGCTAACCACACGCAGCGTGGTTCGCCCCCTGGCCCGGCTGGAAGCCGGTGCGAAAGACATTGCCCAAGGCCACTACGACCAGCTGATCTCAGCCACCGGCTTGCAAGAGGTTGACCGCGTAGGGCTTGCCCTGAACACCATGGCCCAGACCGTGGCCCAGCGCGAGGGGCAAATCATCCGCCAGGCATTTGAAGACAGCCTGACCGGCCTGCCCAACCGTGCCGCCCTGCTACAGCCTGGCCAGCCAGCCGCCGGTGCACGCAACACACTCGCCCTGATTGACCTGGCCCGCCTCAAGGTGGTGAACGAAACCCTGGGCCACACCACCGGCGACAGCCTGATTCAGGCCGTGGCGGCCCGCACCCGGCAGGTGTTTGACCATTTGGTGCAGTCTGGGCACATACACCCGCAGCCGGTGGTGGCACGCCTGGGGGGTGGCACCTTTGCCGCCTGGTTTGGCGCCACCGACCGCCAGCAGGTTGAAGCACTGCGCCAGCAGCTGGACCGCGCCATGCAAGAGCCCGTGTCGTGCAGCGGGCACAGGGTGGACCTGGCACTGGTGCTGGGGCTGGCCGACCAGGGTGAAGCCGACACCGAGCGACCCGTTGCGACCCTGCTGCGCAATGCCGAGGTGGCCCTGCATGCCGCCAAACGCAGTGCCCAAACCCACGCCTGGTACAGCGAGGCCCAGGAAGCCGCCCGCCTGGACCAACTGGGCCTGGTGAGTGACTTGCGCAAGGCGGTGGCCGACCACCAGCTGCAGCTGTGGCTACAACCCAAGTTCTAACTGGCCACGGGCCTGCCCATCGGTGCCGAGGCGCTGGTGCGCTGGCAACACCCGGTGCGCGGTTTTGTGTCACCGGCCGAGTTCGTGCCATTTGCCGAACAAACGGGGCACATCACCCTGGTCACCCAGTGGATGCTGCAGCAAGCCATACAGACCCTGGCGGGCTGGTCTGCCACCCACCCTGGGCTGAGCATTGCGGTCAACGTCAGCACCCGCGACCTGCAAGACCCTGGCTTTGCCAGTCGGGTCCAGCAGATGGTGGAAGCCAGCGGCATCCAGCCCAACCGCTTGCGCCTGGAAATCACCGAAAGCGGCCTGATGGAAGACGCCCGCCAGAGCATGGCCCTGCTGCACGCGCTGTCAGACATCGGGTTGCCGCTGTCCATTGACGACTTTGGCACCGGCTACTCCTCACTCGCCTACCTGCAGCAAATGCCCGTATCCGAGCTGAAAATTGACCGCAGCTTCATCGACAGGCTGGACACCTCGCCCGGCACCCAGCGGCTGGTGCACGCCATGGTGGAAATGGGCCATGGCCTGGGCCTTGTGGTCACCGCCGAGGGTGTGGAAACCGATGCCGAAAAGGCCACCATCACCGCCCTGGGTGTGGACGTGATGCAAGGCTACCTGGGCAGCCGCCCCTTGCACGGCCAGGCCCTGCAAACCTGGCTCGATGGCTGCGCCACCGTGCGCGCCTGAGGCAAGTCAGTTTTTTTGCAGTGGGCTGTAACCAGAAGCTGGCCCCCAGCGAACTACCCAGCACTGCAGACAGCGTGAGCCTCACGCCAGCGGTACCTTCAACCCACAGACCCCAACGGAGAATTTGTATGAACAAGCGTTCCATGATTGCCCTGACCGCCGCTTCCCTGCTGACCATGGGCTTTGCAGCCCCCGCCATGGCGCAGTCCAAAGAAAAGTGCTACGGCATTGCCAAAGCAGGCCAGAACGATTGCGCCAACCTGGCGGGCACCCACTCCTGCGCTGGCCAGTCCAAAGTGGACAACGATCCGGGCGAATGGAAGTTTGTGGCCAAGGGCACCTGCCAACAAGCCGGTGGCATGAGCGCAGAAGACGCCAGGAAAAAAATCAAGGGCTGACACCCAGGATATCCAGGACACCCAGAATACCCAGAATACCCAAGCATGAGCCCCACACCACAGCCCGGCACCCTGCGCTGCAAGTCCTTTGTGCTGGCGGCATGGGCCGCTGTGGCGCTGACACTGTCCACCCAGGCCAGCGCCGTGACCAGCACACCCGAGCCCCAAACGCCGGGTGCCCTCACGGTGCCCACGGCGCTGCCTGATGCCCCCACGCTGACGGCAAGCACCGCCAACGGCCAGGCAGTGAACCTGGCCAACCTGCGCGGGCAGGTGGTGCTGGTGATGGTGTGGGCCACCAACTGCCCGGTCTGCCTGAGCAAAATGCCCGAGTTCAGGGCCAACCTCGCGGGGTGGGCGCAGCAGGGCTTTCAGATCGTGAGCATCAACACCGATAGCCAGCAACAGCCTCTGCTGAGCTGGGAGGCCGCCCGCCAGGCCATCGTCCCTAAGGCCCAGCAATGGCCATCGGTTTGGGCGCACGCCCCCGGCTTTGCCACCAATTTGCCAGTCGACATGCAGCTGCCTGCCCTCTACGTCATAGACCGGCAAGGCAAACTGCGCCTGCATGCCAGCGGGCGGGTGCCCGCCCATGTGTGGGACACCATTGCAGAACTGCTGTAACCGGCACCACTTGTGAACCAGCCACAGACCACCCCCACGCACGGGTGCCACACCCACACCGCCAGCGCACCCCCCGTGGCCGGCGTGGGTTGGCGCCAGCCCCACTACACACAGGTGCTGGCCGAGAAGCCCGCGCTGGCTTTTCTGGAGGTGCATTCAGAAAACTTTTTTGCCCCCGGCGGTGCCGCACTGGCGGTGCTGATGGCCGGGCGCGCGCACTACCCCATCAGCCTGCACGGGGTGGGTTTGTCGTTGGGCTCGGCCACCGGCCTGGACGACTGGCACCTGGACCAACTCGCCCGCCTGAGCGAGCGGGTGGACCCCATCCGCATCAGCGACCACGCCAGCTTTGCGCGTGGCAACTGGCCCCGCGCACACACCACCCTCCCCGTACATGCGGCCGACCTGCTGCCCGTGCCCTGGACCAACGAAGCACTGGCCGTGATGGCCACCAACGTGCAGCGGGTGCAAGACCGACTGCGCCGCCCCATTGCCGTAGAAAACCTGTCGGCCTACCTGCAATGGGCCGAGGCTGACTGGAGCGAGCCCGCCTTTCTGGCCGAGCTGTCGCGCCGCACCGGCTGCGGGCTGCTGGTGGACGTGAACAACCTCATGGTCAACGCCCGCAACCGGCACCTGGCAAACCCGACCGTTTCACCGGCCAAGCTGGTGGCCGAGTGCTGCGGCTGGATCAACGAGCTGACCCACCACCTGGGGCCAACACCTGCACGCGCCAGCCACGCGCACCACCCCGCCATTGCAGAAATCCACCTGGCGGGGCATACCCACGCGGGTGACATCGTCATTGACGACCATGGCAGCCGCGTGAGCGAGCCGGTGTGGGCGGTGTATGCCCATGCACTGGCCTGCTGGGGCCCGGTGCCCAGCCTGATTGAGTGGGACACCGACATTCCGGCGCTGGACGTGTTGCTGGCAGAGGCCCGCCGCGCAGAGCAACTTACCCGGTGCACCACCACCACCACCAGCACCACCACCACCGCTGCCATCGCTGCCGCCACCCGCCCAACCAACCCGCCGCGCCCTGCCGCACCCACCCAAGGCCCAGCCCATGGCCACGCTTGAAGCCCAGCAAAGCGCCCTGCTGCACGCGCTGCTCACCCCAGGCAACCTGTGGCCCGGCCACCCGGTGCCAGCGGGTATTTCAGCATTCATAGCTGACAACGCTTATCTATCAAGCGCTAGGGGCCTAAATTGTTATAAATCCAACGCGCATGCCTCGGCAGAGCGGGCGCTGATGGCGGCCTACCCCGTCGTCACCGCCATCATCAGCGCCGAGAGCATGGCGCAGCTGGCCTGCGCCCTGTGGCACACCCACCCGCCCGAGCGTGGCGACCTGGCACAGTGGGGCGACACCCTGCCCACCTTCATGGCTGGCAGCGGCCAACTGGCCAACATCCCCTGGCTGGCCGACGTGGCCCGCGTGGAGTGGGCGCTGCACCAAGCCGATGGCGCGGCAGACGCGCCGCCCGACCTGCCCACCCTGGCTTTGCTGGCCCAGGAAGACGCAGCACACCTCACGCTCAGGCTGGCACCTGGGCTGCAGGTGCTGACCCACCCATGGGCCGTAGTGCCCGTGCTGCAGGCACACCGCCAACCCCCAGGGCCTGACCAAACCCAGGCCATCGCCGCCCTGGGCAGCGACTGGTGCCCTGCGCGCACCGAGCACGCCCTGGTGTGGCGGGTTGGCCACCGGCCAGCCCAACTGGTGGACATACCCGAGCCCGACGCCACTTTTCTGCAAGCCTTGCTGAGCGGGCACGCCCTGCTGCCAGCGCTGGAAGCCTGCGACCTGGACTTTGCCAACTGGCTGCCCCAGGCCATACAGAACGGTTGGGTGTTGGGGGCAGACGTGCGGCCCTGACCAGCCTGCTTCGGGACCACCTGCACTGGGCATGGAACCCGTGTGGGCCGTGCCCCTATGGCAAAAGCTTGCGAATCTCCGGCGTTGACACGTCATCCATGCGACGGAATGCCGGTGCAATTTTGGCGATTTCGTCGTCCGACACCCCAAACCCGTCGAAAAACACCTTCCACTCGCGCACAGTCTTCCAGACATCGGCAATGAGCTGTGCAGCCTTGGCCTTCGACAAGGTGAACATGGCGTGCGCGGCGAGCGCGTTGTCGAGCGTCGCGAGCCTACCCTGTGGGCCAACTCCCAGGTGCAGGAAGCGCTCGGTGGCGTGGCTCGCGCGCGGCAGGACGTCGTACAGCGGGCTCAGGCGCCAACCTCGAATGCGCGGGTCAAACAAGAACCCGTGGTTGCGCAAATGGTCGTCGTCGTTGCTGACAAGCACGTTGAAAACCATGCGTTTGAACAGCTCCTCGTTGTCGGCTTGAACGACGCTCGGATGGCAATGGGCACGCACAGCCCGCGCAAGGTCGGTGTAGGCCTTGGTGATTGACTCGCTTTCGTCGCACGCCACCATCGTCAGCCCGCTCACGAACGCGAGGCGGTGCTCCACGGCCCCGCCGCTTGGCTGCGTGAGAAGCAGGTCAACATTGAGAGCGGGAATCCCGGTGGGCGCAAACCAGTAGCGGTCGAATCGCTGGATGAGCATGACCTTGCGGTCGCCGATATGGCGGATCTCCAGAGCGGGAACCCGCAGGCCGGCCTTCGCAGCCAGTCGAAGGGATGCGCACTCAATGCCTGGTACGTCGAAAGTGTCCTTGCGGCTGGAGAACTTCGCAAGCCACAGCATGCCGGTGTCGTCGCGTACCGTGGCCTTGGGCCGCGCTCCACCAAGCGCGGTGCCATCGACGAATATGGCCTCAAGGTGCGCTGGCACAGGAAGCCCTTCCTCGATGCGGTCTGCCGCCTCCAGCAGGTGGTCCAAGTTGTGAGAAACATTGGGGCCATGGCTCTGGCCATCATGGATGGACCGCCGGATGTCGAGAGCGCCCACCCGGTCACTGCCTGCGTGCAGCAGATATTGGGTCTCAGGGAGGCTATTGGCCGGCACCTTGAGCTTGGATTCGATGACGCGTCGGCCCCAGGAGTCCGGCGCGGCGTCGCGGATACCGCCGAAGAGCGTGAGGTTGTTGGCCGGTAGCAGCCGCTTGCCGAGAACATCGTCGAGCTTCTTCAAGCCCAGGCTCACCGGGTCAACCTCCAGCGCGTTCGGCCGGCGACAGTATTTCGTCCCGTAGGCAAAGTCCGAGGCCAGTGTGTTAGACCCCTCTTCGGTCATCTGCAGCTGTCCACAAGGCAGCCACTCCTGCCCGATGTGGGCGAAGACCATCAACTTTTGTTTTTTGGCTGCCACGTGCGCGCCCCTTAAAAGTCGAGTTCTTCGCGCTCAGCCGCACCCATGTCGCGGACCCGCTTGCTCTTTTCGCGCGCGTCCAGCGCCAGCAGAGCGGGGTCTTTTTGGCTCAGCAAGTCCAGCAGCGTGCTGCCTGGAGAGATGGCTTCGAGGTAGCGCAACACCTGACCCATGGCGAGCCCCGGGTCACCGTGTTCGAGTCGGTAAACGGTGTTGCGGGACAGCCCCGCGCGCAATGCAGCATCCGACTGCTTGACCTTTCTGGCCAAGCGCAGTCGCGCGAGCAGTTGGCCCAGGTCTTTGCACTCGTCGAGTTGACTAGGAGACAGCATGGAGGCTTGTGTGACTTTCATGTTCGTTAAAACGAGTCTAGGCCATTTTATCCTCGATTTCACGAGCATAGCAGAGGCAACTCCTTCAAGTTGCCTGGATTGCTCGTTAAATCGAGCATAGAGTCATTTTTGCTCGATTTAACGAGCGTGCAGACACTTGAAGGCTCACATTACGCCCGGGTGTAGTCTGGCGGTGGCAAAGAAAAGCAGCAGCGCGCTGCTGACCCCAGACACCCAGTTTCCCGGCAACCCGGTGCCAGCGGGTATTTCAGTATTCATAGCTGATAACGCTTATCCATCAAGCGGAAGAGGCATAAACTGTTATAAATTCAACGCACACGCCTCGGCAGAGCGGGCGCTGATGGCGGCTTACCCCGTCGTCACCGCCATGCTCAGCACCGAGAGCATGGCGCAGCTGGCCCGCGTCCTGTGGCACACCCACCCGCCCCAGCGTGGCGGGTTGGCCACCAGACAGCCCAACTGGTGGCCATACCCGAGCCCGAAGCCACTTTTCTGCAAGCCTTGCTGAGCGGGCACGCCCTGCTGCCCGCGCTGGAAGCCTGCGACCTGGACTTTGCCACCTGGCTGCCCGAGGCCATACAGAACGGTTGGGTGTTGGGGGCAGACGTGCGGCGCTGACCAGCCTGCTTCGGGACCACCTGGCTGGAGGGACCGGCGCTGCACCACGCAGCTTGGCAGGTGAGCTGCCATTGCACCAGTAAAACTTATAAACAAAACGCCATTTTGCGCTTTATTTAATTCAATAGTTAGCTATATTTTTTCTAAGTCCACGTGACCTGCGGTTCGTGTGGGCGCTGCTGAAAACGCCACCCGACCACGGTGCGGGACATGTTGGGGGCGAGTGGATGGGGATGGTTGGGTGGCGGGTTACGACCCTGAAGAGCCGGTCAGGGTTTCAGGTCCATCGTCGGTAGTGCAGCGTTAGACGCCCGTCACATGCTGCGAACGGACTCACGATAAGCGCCAACAACCGGACTTTCGTCCCCCTTAATGGCGCGCCCGCGCAGTAGCAGCACTGGGCTCCGTGAACCGCCGGTGTAGCCTGTAGAACAGAACCCGATAGATCAGTCTGTAACTCCGCGAGGCGCTGAGTTCGTGGGTGACTGGATTACATGCCTTAACCCCGACGACGAGAAGCTGCAAATGGCCGAGCGCCTTGGCGCTGGCGAAGGCGAAACTTCAGTGGTTCGCAAGTTTTCGCAGCGACAGCAGTAGGTTTGGGTGTATAAATATATGTACAAAAATACATACTGTATATTTGTTCGGCGCTATCTGTAGTGTATTGACACACATAAACGACCAGGTATAGTGTTTCTTGGCACTCGATATTGCTGAGTGCGAGCTGCAACTGACTTACATGCCTTACGACGTGCCCAAGCCCTTTCAAGTCCTTGCCCTATCTGGTGGAGGATTCCGCGGGCTTTACACCGCCAAAGTCATCGCGGATGTGGAACGGGAAATCAACGCACCGCTCGCATCCCGTTTCGACCTGATCACCGGCACATCGATCGGCGGAATTCTTGCTTTGGCGCTGGCTCTTGAGATCCCAGCTCAAGAAATCGTCGATCTCTTCGTCGACCACGGCGAGGAGATCTTCAAAAAGCGCTGGTCCCTAGTTGGCTTCTTGCGGGCGCCGTATTCGCCGGTGCCTCTGATTAACCTTCTGTCCGATACAAAGCTGTTCGGCGACCGCCTCCTGGGGGCGTGTAAACACCCGGTGATCATCCCGAGCCTGAACTACTCCACCGGCGAACCGGTGATCTTCAAGACGCCGCACCATCTTGATTTCAAGCGCGACCACGGCCACCGGCTCGTTGATGTCGCGATGGCGACGAGTGCTGCCCCAGCCTACTTCCCGAGGCACTGCTTCAACAACAGCCAGTACGTCGATGGCGGCCTGTATGCCAATGCCCCCGGGATAATTGGGCTGCATGAGGCGAGCAAGTTCTTCGATCAGGAAATCGAGAATGTCCGCCTGATGGCGGTCGGCACCATGTCATCGCGCTTCACAGTCGATCCGCAGCAAAACCGCGACGGCGGGGTAAGGGACTGGGGTGGTGGGAGTCCGCTCAAGATGTCCAGGCGCCTCTTCGGACTCTCCATTTCGGCGCAGGAGGTTCTGAGTGACTTCATGCTTGGACACCGCCTTGGTAAGCACTACGTCCATGTGGACGACGAACTTCACGACGAACGTGCGCGAGCTGTTGGACTGGACATTGCGGACGAGAACGCTCGCGAGGTTCTGCTGAGCGCAGCCACCCAACGCTCCAAGGTTTGCATCAGCAAGCCCGAGTTCAAAGCCTTCTTGGAGCACTCGCCCTCCAAGCCGGTCTTCTTCTACGGCGAGAACGCACACGTCTGAGGCTGCAGAAACATGCTCAAGCTCAACCGCCTGCTCTTCGCTACTGCCGAAGAGGTGTTCATCGACCGCATCGAGCCCACAATGGCCCAGCGCCAGGTGCTGTTCGCCGCAAAGAACGATATCCGCGATCACCTGCGGCCGCGAATTCGCGAGGCCACGATCAAGGTGCTCGGCATGGACAAGGCAGTCACCCCGCGTTTCCGCACTCAGGGATCCTGGTCGTACAAGACCTGCGTGCAGCCGGCATGGAATCCGCCGCAGGAGATGGACTGGGACTTCGGCGTTTACTTGCCGGTTTCCGTGTGGGAAGACGGCGGTCCGCCTCACGTCATGGCCAAGCTTTACTTCAAGCTGGTGGAGGGCCTGCTGCAGGACCTCTGCGACGACAAGGGCTGGAAACTGTACACCGGCAAGGACACTTGCATCCGTGTGCAGATCAACGCCTGGGCGCACATCGACATCCCGCTCTACGCGGCTCCTGAAGCACAGTTCGCGCAGATCGTCGAGAAGGTCGCGCTCGAAGCCGCAAAGTCCATGGACTTACGCGAAGCGCTCGTCGCCAACTTCGCTGAAGAGGACTTCACGCTTCAGCAGTGGGAAGACATGGTCGACATCATGATGGCGACCCGCGCAGGGGAGTGGAAACAGTCTGACCCAGAGGAAGTCTCGCGGTGGTTCATCGACCGCATCGAGGAACATACGGAGCAGCTTCGCCGCGTGTGTCGCTACCTGAAGGCGTGGCGCGACCTGCACTGGAAGGCTGGCGATGGGCCAACCTCGGTGTGCATCATGATCGCCGTGGCGCAGACCTTCGAAGCGCAGCGGGGACGCGACGACCTAGCGCTGGAGAAGTCGGCACGGGCACTGGCGATCGCGCTCAAGGGCAACGTGCACGAGCCGGCCATCGCAGAAGGCAAGGAAGACTTCAACAAGCGACTGGATGCGGATGGGCGTCACGAGGCCTCTGCGCGTGCCGCAACGCTGGCATCCCAGCTCCAAGCCGCCAGGCTGAAGGCAGCCCACCTTGCAGGTGATGCGATCAACATCCTTCGCGGACAGTTGGGCGGACGCGTGCCAGACCGTACCGACTTGGTTGAGCCGGATAGCGGCGAGGACGCAGTACGTGTTATCGGCGCCGATCGGGTCTCTCGCCCGGTGGTGAATTCGACCAGCGCGGGCTGAGCAATGCCGGAAGCCGCGGCATCGCCCCTTGGCGAGGCGCTCAGGCTACTCCGGTCGCGTGGCTTCACTCCAAGTGGTTATCGCCGGGGCACGCGGTCTTTCGATGGCGAGTTGCCTTGCAAGGGGGGCCCGATCAAGGTCAGGCTGAGCATCACCGACTGGGACTTCCTGACCTACCCCTCGATCAGGGTGCTCGATCACCTGGATGTGCTGCCGGCGCTATCGCCACACGTGTACGCATCGGGTGGCCTTTGCTACTTCGCCTCTGGCGCAATCGTGCTGGATCGATACGACCCGGCCGAATCGATTGCACAGTGCCTGGATCAGGCGCAGCTCGTCCTGGAGCACATCCGGCATGACCCCAACTACAGGCATGACGACATCCAGGACGAGTTCCTGCAACACTGGTCCCACGGTGAGTCCAGCGCCGTCTATCCGGTACTGATTGGCACCGTCGACCGAACCACCAAGTCATCGAACTACTGGTTCGTGAACATCGCCGATGTCTCGCACGCAGTCGTTGCTGACAGCCGGGAGGAAGTCGAAGCGTTGGCAGTGGCGTTGGGCAGCAAGCCGCCCACGGAGAGCAAGTGTCCGTGCTGGCTGTTTGCCACGGAGACTCTGCCTGCAGTTCCGCAGAACATGCCCGCGACCGTAAAAGAGGTCTTCGCGTGGCTCCAGGCGTGGGATCGTCAGCTGTACCAACATATTCAGCTCGTGCTTGAACGCGAGACCCAGTACCTGAAGTACTCCATCGCGACGTTCGCCATCCACACGCCGCTGGGTTGGCTTGGCTTCGGGTTTGATCTGGATCCAGTGCATCGCCTTGGCGCGGCCAAGAAGCCTAAGCTCTATCGCCAGTTCCTTCACACCAGGGGTGGAACGCGCAAGATCAGCAGGCTCGCGATCACCGAGTTCGGCCCGGATTTCGTTCACAGCCGAAACCTCACATTTCCGGACCTGAAGGACAAGAGGATCACGGTAGTCGGCTGCGGCGCCGTCGGCTCACACATCTCGCCGGGACTGATCCGGCTTGGCGCTGGTACCGGAAAGGGGCGCTTGGACCTGATCGACAACGACGATATGAAGCCTGAGAACCTTGGGCGACATGTGCTTGGCTACCCGACGCTATTCAAACCCAAAGCCGCCGCATTGGCCGAGGAACTGAAGCGGCAGTTCCCATTCTCGAAAGTTCGGGCACGCGTGCGCAGCGCGCAAGGGCTATCTGACCTTTTCGACGCGGACCTGGTCATCGACGCAACCGGGGAGGAGATCGTCAGCGAGCTGATCAACTCAATGCGCCTTGACGGTGGGACCGACACGCCGGTGCTCCACATCAGGATCCGGGGGAATGGTGAATGCGTTCAAACGTTCTGGGCCCAGGGGCGCCAGCTCGGCTGCTTCAGATGCCTGCTGCAGGCCGATCACAAGAACTATCGACAGGAGCGGTTCCCGGTCCTGAAGGAGCAGCCCAAGCGCAAACAGCAGGGCTGCAATGGCTTCACACCCTACGCCGTCAGCGCGCCGATGGCGGCGGCGGCCCTATGCATGGAGGCTGTCGTCGACTGGCTCCAGTCCGGACGGGCGAGCCCGCGGTTCAGAACTAGCGCAACAGCCAACGCGAACGTCTTCGGCGTCAAGAACCAGGACGTGTCTCGATTGGCTAGGTGCCCCGCCTGCGGGCCTCGCGATGCTCAAACCACTGCCGTTCAGTCGTAACGAAGCGATGCTGCTGATTGAGCCGCAGGTACTGGAGCGGCTGGCAGACTTCAGGCAAATTTCGACATCGACACCCGAGGCTGGCGGCATTCTGATGGGCTATCGCCGCGGACCACACACGCACGTAACAGAGGCGACGATTCCAACAGCGCGTGATATTCAGCGGCGTTTCGGGTTCATCCGTCACGCAGCCCACCATCAACGGGTCGCGCTGCGCAGGTGGAAGGAAAGTGGTGAGACGATGGACTACGTCGGAGAGTGGCACACGCACCCTGAAGATCACCCATCACCTTCGGGCGTCGATCTCAAGCACTGGAGAGAGATCGCGCGGGCATCTTCAAAGCCAACAGTCTTCTTGATCGTCGGGCGAGTCACTAACTGGTGCGGGGTCGGCCTGGGAACAAAGTTGGCATGCGTCTCTGGCGTTTTCGTCTGAAGTCGTATCGCTTGCAATCCAAGAGCGAGACTACCGATGGTTCGGCTGTAGTCCAGCCGCCGAGTTCTATATTCCTTTGCGCCAATAAAAGCCCCTATGTCAGGTGCAAGTGTCGTGGAAGGGAACCCGAGCACGCAGCTCGGCAGACATGGCTACTCCTTTCAACGGCAAAAACAACTCTTGGAGCCGTGCGTTCTTCTCGCATTCAACGCTTGCATTCGATCTGCATCACAGCAAATGCGACCCAACAGGATCACAGATTGCAACGCGATCTGTCATGCGTCTACGGAGCGCGTTGGAACTCAAAACGACCACCAGATCCACGACTGGTGAAGTAGTTGCCACCAAGGCGGTCATTGGAGACAACATCAACTAGCAATGACGCGGCCCCTTGGTAAACCTTGTTCTGACCAGGGGAAGTGTACTTTTCCCTCACCTCATAGATGTAGTGCAGGAGTGGGCGTGCAGATTCTGGATCTCTTTTCACTGATAACGCTATGGTGCGTGACTCTGATCGGTCGGCATCCATTTCGATGGAAATCGTGAAAAAATTTTGCTTGATAAAAACCTTTCCAGATGCGCGACCAGTCTCATCGCCCTTTACCCAATCAATGGATGCATCCCACATTCCATTGAGATCAGGATAGAACCATCGATTGAGAGCTGGCACCTTTAACCATATCCAGCGCCAACCAACATAGACGAAGAACAGCAGGGCGATATCAATAGCCGCTGCACCGCTAATCACGCGAATGGGACTCAACTGAATATCGAGACGCTCCATTCCAAGTGCCACAAGGAAAGCCAAAAGTGCATAAAGTCCCGCTATCAGAGAGACCACCTTCGTTATCGGAAGAAGGTTAAACATCAGACTGCCCGTCCGTGCTCAAAAACAATCGGGCCGTATTGCCGCGACACTACTCCCGTGCAAAGCACACCTTCAAGACAAGAGCCGAATGCAGCGGCAAGGTAGCGCCCGCCGAACATCTGTCCGCTTGTGGGAGTCTCGACCTTTGGGTTAATCTTGGGCGAAAAATATACAGACACTTGGAGCAACGCTAGAGTCGCGTCGACTACGTGGAAGCCATCGTGAAACGGGCTCGACTCATGCGAGATATTCATTAAGACATCAATTGTTGAGTCGTGGTGCATACCCCCGGGCGGCTCACTTCGCATGGGGTGAATGGGTATTGTCGACACGCCATCCCAAACAATGATCCCGAGTCCAGAGAACGTCGCGTCAGCTTGGCAATACACCTGATGAAGTAGCGTCCTAAGGCTGGCTGAAGGTTCCGTGGGCGCAGTAGTCCTGGAAATCATATGGTTAGATGGGGTACTGGTTGTGTGGCCTATTGTCCGCCACTGTTGTCACCATCCACAACGCGAACGTCTAAAGAAGCGCCCGATTCGTGGTGCCGGTTTGGATCGCCCCGCTGAAACATGACTCAGTGGAAGAGCGCGCTCGGGGGCCTCCCGAGGCCAACAACTAGCAGAAGGCTTGAAGCAATGCTCGTTGAGTAATCGATCATCAGGACTTGCGGTCATAGATTGCTACAGGTGCCGCTCTGTTGGGTTCAGGGGGTGCAGGGGGGCACCACACGGACAACCCGAGGCATGCGCTTGTTGCGCAAGCTCGATGTCAATTTGCATAAGAAGGGAAAGAAATTTGGGGTTTTGAAGTAAGGCGTAGCACAATTTGTTTTGTCTCGATCTTGGTCGAAAGAGACTCTCTCACAAGGACCACTTGTTCAAAGTCCTCGTGGGAGATTTTTTTTGCCCGCTCACCGCTGCGGCGTGACTGCGACCATCCACCATCGACCGTCAAGATGACTGGGCTTACCCCAGCGCTTTGCATTGGCTGGCCAACTCAGGTGGGGCCCTGCCGGCGGCCCTGGCAGGGGCCTCATATAAAAATTCGAGAAGCCCAAAACCCTCGAAGTCATTGCATTTGACTTCCCCGAACGACGCCATCGGCTTCGCATCTCTTTCAGTTTGATCAACTATGACGATGGACCAACCCAGTTGACCATCACGTAACTTGATCAATTCAGACAGAAACACCATCACGAAGACTGATCATGCTCAGCAGCCGACATACAGGTCTGTCTTGAATTGCCACTTCAGCCTGGAAGGGGGCAACTGGTAGGGTATCTGTTCACCCCCCCCCTGAGTTTCATATCACGCACCCAAAACGATAGCGCAGGGGTTAAACTGATGGCATGCGCAAAAGCGATAGCACTCAAGCACCAGCTGGTCGGCTTGACCTACCCGAAACCGTTGAAGCTTG
>JAUYTN010000021.1 GCA_030695205.1 Burkholderiaceae bacterium
CGAGCTGCCCGAGGGCAAAGAGATGGTGATGCCTGGTGACAACGTGTCGATCACGGTCAAGCTGATTGCCCCCATCGCCATGGAAGAAGGCCTGCGCTTCGCCATCCGCGAAGGCGGTCGCACCGTTGGCGCTGGCGTGGTCGCCAAGGTTCTGGCCTGATGAATTTGTAGGGGTATAGCTCAATTGGCAGAGCGTCGGTCTCCAAAACCGAAGGTTGTAGGTTCGATTCCTACTGCCCCTGCCACAGTACTGAGTAGATAGCAAGTACCAGTAGCTCGTGGTCGTTCAGCCCGCCGAAGTCGAGAGGCTTCAGGTGGGCTTGTTTGTCTCCGGTGATTTAAATAGTTAGTAATTGTTGATATGGCATCTCCAGACATCGAGACCGTGAGCACCGGCGCAGACAAGGCCAAAGTTGGGGTATCCCTGGCACTGCTGTTGGCGGCATTTTTTGCTTACTACCTGCTGTCCAAGCAAGGGCCGTATGTGCAGTGGGCTGGTCTCCTGGCGCTGGTGGCTGCCTCCGTGGCCGTGTACCTGCTGTCCGATTCGGGGCGGCGTCTGGTGGCCTTTGGTCGGGACTCCTACCGGGAACTGTCGAAAGTAGTTTGGCCGGAGCGCAAGGAGGCCATTCAGATGACGATGTACGTGTTCGGTTTTGTGTTGGTCATGGCGATCTTTTTGTGGTTGACCGACAAGGTCATTGAGTGGGCGTTTTATGACCTCATTCTTGGATGGAGAAAGTAATGTCTGAGTCCATTTCGGTTGGAGACGCGGCTGCGGCGAACGGGCTTCGCTGGTACGTAGTCCACGCCTATTCGGGTATGGAGAAGGCGGTCGAGCGCAACATCATGGAGCGCGTTGCCAACGCAGGCATGCAAGATAAGTTCGGTCGCATCCTTGTTCCCACCGAAGAGGTGGTGGAGATGAAGAACGGCCAGCGCAGGACCACTGAGCGCAAGTTTTTTCCGGGATACGTGCTGGTGGAGATGGCCATGGATGACGACACGTGGCACCTGGTCAAGCACACCAACAAGGTCACAGGTTTTGTGGGTGGGGCCAAGAATAGGCCGGCACCGATCTCTGAAGAAGACGTACAAAAAATTGTCTCGCAAATGCAGCAGGGAGTCGAAAAGCCGCGCCACAAAGTTGAGTTTGTGGTCGGTGAATACGTCCGCGTCAAAGAAGGTCCGTTCACCGACTTCAACGGTACGGTCGAAGAAGTCAATTACGAAAAAAACAAGATGCGTGTGTCAGTCACCATCTTTGGGCGTGCCACACCGGTCGAGTTGGAGTTCAGTCAGGTCGAAAAAACCTGACGCGTGTTGGTTGTGCCTGACGACTCGGCGCAACCAACTGTGTTTAGCGAGTCGCAACCCCGGGGAGCCGCGTCAGTACGTGGCGCTTGTACCCGCAAGGAACCACACCAATGGCCAAGAAAATCGTTGGCTTCGTCAAGCTGCAAGTGCCAGCTGGCAAAGCAAATCCATCGCCACCTATCGGCCCTGCTCTGGGACAGCGCGGCTTGAACATCATGGAGTTCTGCAAAGCGTTCAACGCCCAGACCCAGGGTGTTGAGCCGGGACTGCCACTGCCCGTGGTGATTACCGCCTATGCCGATAAGAGCTTCACCTTCATCATCAAGACGCCGCCCGCGACGACGTTGATCAAGAAGGCCATCAAGCTTGATAAAGGGTCTCCAGTGCCACACAAGCAGAAGGTTGGCAAGATCACTCGCGCTCAGCTCGAAGAGATTGCAAAGACCAAAATGAAAGACATGACAGCCGCTGACCTGAATGCAGCTGTCCGTACCATCGCCGGCTCTGCCCGTTCGATGGGTGTGACTGTGGAGGGCGTGTAAATGGCCAAGTTGACCAAAAAACAGAAGCTCCAAGTGGGCAAAGTGGACAGCAACAAGCTGTACCCGCTGATGGAGGCAATCGCGCTTGTGAAAGAGTTTGCGACCGCCAAATTCGACGAGTCGGTGGATGTCGCGGTGCAACTCGGCGTTGACGCCAAGAAGTCCGACCAAGTGGTTCGCGGTGCGGTGGTGCTGCCCAACGGTACTGGCAAAACCAAACGCGTTGCCGTGTTTGCCCAGGGTGCCAAGGCCGAAGAGGCCAAGGCTGCCGGAGCTGACATCGTTGGCATGGAAGATCTGGCTGCCGAAGTTAAGGCAGGCAACATGAACTTCGACGTCGTCATTGCATCGCCCGATGCCATGCGCATCGTCGGTACCCTGGGCCAGATCCTGGGTCCCCGTGGCCTCATGCCGAACCCCAAGGTCGGGACGGTCACACCCGATGTGGCAACCGCTGTCAAGAACGCCAAGGCTGGTCAGGTTCAGTTCCGCGTGGACAAAGCCGGTATCGTCCACGGCGCCATTGGTCTGCGTTCCTTTGATGCGGATAAGCTGCAGGGCAACCTGGCTGCCCTCATTGATGCGCTGAACAAAGCCAAGCCAGCAACGAGCAAGGGCCTGTACCTGCGCAAAGTGGCCGTGTCCTCCACCCAAGGTGTGGGTGTGCGCGTGGACACACAAACCATCGCTGGTTGATGAAATTTGCACCTCCTGAGCAGGGGGTGCCAATGTGGTGGGCTTGCGCACTTCGGTGCGCAAGGTCATCCAAGACCGTTGGTGCAAGAAATTGCTTAATGCCTGCCAACGCAGATGGCGATCCCGCTGGACTAGGTTTTCCTCGAACAGTTGGTCGCTGCAATGAAGCGTGTGACCCATGTTCTTGACGTGGGCACATTTTTTTAAGGAGTAGACCTTGAGTCTTAATCGCAGTGAGAAGCAGGCAGTCATCGAAGAAGTGACCGCCCTCGCCGCTAAAGCTCAAACGCTCGTAATGGCGGAATACCGTGGCATCACGGTGGCTGACATGACGAAGTTGCGTGTCGATGCTCGCAGCAAAGGCGTGACCCTGAGTGTGTTGAAAAACACCCTGGCACGCCGTGCGGTGACCGGTACCGGCTTTGAAGTGGCGGCTGACCAGATGACTGGTCCGCTGATCTATGGCTTTTCTGAAGACGCTGTGGCTGCCGCGAAAGTGGTGGCTGACTTTGCGAAGACCAACGACAAGTTGGTGATTCGTGCGGGTGTGTACGGCGGAAAAGCACTGGATTCGAACGGCGTGAAGCAGTTGGCCAGCATCCCGACCAAGGAAGTGCTGTTGGCGCAATTGCTGGGCTTGATGCAGTCCCCCATTTCCCGCACCGCCCGTGTGCTGGCTGCATTGGCAGAGAAAAAAGGCGAAGTGGCCTCCGCTTGATCGGTGCCAACTCGCATACCCAACTTGTAATAGGAAATCAAAATGGCATTCGATAAAGACGCATTTTTGACCGCGCTTGACAGCATGACGGTCATGGAACTCAACGATCTGGTCAAGGCCATCGAAGAGAAGTTTGGTGTGAGCGCCGCTGCAATGGCGGCCCCTGCTGCCGGTGGCGCTGCTGCTGCTGCCGTGGAAGAGAAAACGGAATTCAACGTGGTGCTGCTTGAAGCTGGCGCCAACAAGGTGTCCGTGATCAAGGCGGTTCGTGAGCTGACCGGTCTGGGCCTGAAAGAAGCCAAAGACCTGGTGGATGGCGCTCCCAAGAACGTGAAAGAAGGCATTGCCAAGGCCGACGCCGACGCAGCCAAGAAGAAGCTGGAAGATGCTGGCGCCAAGGTCGAACTGAAGTAATCGGTTCTCGCCAACAGGGCTGGAGTGTCTCGTTGAGGCCTCCAGCCTTTGCTGCTTAGAGCGCACCCCGCAGCGGACATCCGTCCGTTGTGGAGTGTCTTCTGATCCACGACTGCAGAAGACCGCTTGGTTCGGGTAGTGCGCAACGCACTGCCGTCCGCCAGAGGTTGGTAGAGGCCAACCGCCGAGTGTCAAGGGTCAACCCGCCCGTATTAAGTCGCTGAAGACACAGACAGCATGTCTTTGCCCGGAGATTCCATGGCCTATCAGTACACAGAGCGCAAGCGCATTCGCAAAAGTTTCGGGACGCGTGAAAACGTGTTGCCCATTCCCTACCTCCTGCAAATGCAAAAGGATGCCTATACAGCGTTCTTGCAGGCGGACCTTGCCCCGAAAAAGCGCGCCGCCGAAGGGTTGCAGGCTGCATTCGAAGCCGCGTTCCCCATCGTGTCCCACAACGGTTTTGTGGAGATGAAGTTTGTTGAGTACAACCTGGCCAAGCCGGGTTTTGACGTGCGCGAGTGCCAGACCCGTGGCCTGACCTTTGCCTCAGCCGTGCGCGCACGCGTACAGCTGATCATCTATGACCGGGAGTCATCCACGTCACAGTCCAAGGTGGTCAAGGAAGTGAAGGAGCAAGAGGTGTACATGGGCGAAGTGCCTCTGATGACCGAAAAAGGCTCGTTCATCATCAACGGGACCGAGCGTGTCATCGTCTCCCAGTTGCACCGCTCGCCCGGTGTGTTTTTTGAGCACGACAAAGGCAAGACCCACAGCTCGGGCAAACTGCTGTTTTCTGCCCGAATCATTCCCTACCGTGGCTCCTGGCTGGATTTCGAATTTGACCCCAAAGACGTGCTGTTTTTCCGTGTGGACCGTCGCCGGAAAATGCCAGTCACGATTTTGCTCAAGGCTATTGGGCTTACGCCTGAAACCATTCTGGCCAACTTCTTTGTCAACGACCATTTCCGCTTGATGGACAGTGGTGCGCAAATGGAGTTTGTCGCTGAGCGCTTGCGTGGCGAAGTCGCGCGGTTTGACATCACAGACAAGACCGGCAAGGTCATCGTCGCCAAGGACAAGCGGATCACCGCCCGCCACACCCGCGAGATGGAACAGTCAGCGGTGACCCACATCAGTGTGCCCGAAGACTTTGTGATCGGACGCGTGATCGCGCGCAACATCGTGGATCCGGATACTGGTGAAATACTCGCCAAGGCCAACGACGAAGTGACCGAGGCATTGCTGAAGAAATTGCGTTCGGCTGGTATCCAGGACTTGCAGTGCCTGTACACCAATGAGCTTGACCAGGGTGCCTATATTTCGCAAACGCTGCGGATCGACGAAACCGCCGACGAATTTGCAGCCCGTGTTGCCATCTACCGGATGATGCGCCCCGGTGAGCCTCCCACCGAGGACGCCGTCCAGGCTTTGTTCCAGCGCCTGTTCTACAACCCTGATACCTACGATCTGTCGCGCGTCGGGCGCATGAAATTCAACGCCCGTGTGGGGCGTGAAGAGTCTACCGGCCCGATGGTGCTGTCCAACGACGACATCCTGGCCGTGGTCAAAATCCTGGTCGATCTGCGCAACGGCCGCGGCGAGGTCGATGACATCGACCACTTGGGCAACCGCCGCGTGCGGTGTGTGGGTGAGCTGGCAGAAAACCAGTACCGCACCGGATTGGCCCGCATTGAGAAGGCCGTCAAGGAGCGTTTGGGCCAGGCCGAGCAAGAGCCCCTGATGCCGCACGACCTGATCAACTCCAAGCCGATTTCGGCGGCGTTGAAAGAGTTCTTCGGTGCGTCCCAGCTGTCGCAGTTCATGGACCAGACGAACCCACTGGCAGAAATCACCCACAAGCGCCGTGTGTCGGCGCTCGGACCAGGCGGTCTGACCCGTGAGCGTGCTGGCTTTGAGGTCCGTGACGTTCACGTGACCCACTATGGCCGTGTATGCCCGATTGAGACACCAGAAGGCCCCAACATTGGTCTGATCAACTCACTGGCGCTGTATGCCCGATTGAACGAGTACGGATTCATCGAGACGCCGTACCGCCGGGTGGTGGACGGCACGGTGACCAACCAGATCGACTATCTGTCCGCCATTGAGGAAGGCAAGTACGTCATTGCCCAGGCCAACGCAACGCTGGATGCGCAAGGTCGCCTGACCGGCGACCTGGTGTCGGCCCGCGAAAAGGGCGAGTCGGTGCTGGTGGGCGCTGAGACGATTCAGTACATGGATGTGTCGCCCGCACAGATCGTGTCGGTCGCGGCATCTTTGGTGCCTTTCCTAGAGCACGACGACGCAAACCGCGCGCTGATGGGTGCCAACATGTCCCGCCAGGCTGTGCCTGTGCTGCGACCTGAAAAGCCCATGGTGGGCACTGGCATCGAGCGGGTGGCCGCAGTCGATTCGGGTACGGTTGTCACCGCCAAGCGTGGTGGCAAAGTTGACTACGTTGATGCCACGCGCATCGTGATCCGCGTCAACGACGCCGAGGCCGTCGCCGGTGAAGTGGGTGTGGACATCTACAACCTCATCAAGTACCAGCGATCCAACCAGAACACCAACATCCACCAGCGCCCGATTGTCAGAAAAGGTGACCTGCTGGCCAAGGGTGATGTGATCGCAGACGGTGCATCCACCGACCTGGGCGAAATCTCCATCGGCCAGAATATGCTCATCGCGTTCATGCCCTGGAACGGCTACAACTTCGAGGACTCCATCCTCATCAGCGAGCGGGTCGTCTCCGAGGACCGTTACACCTCGATCCACATCGAGGAACTTGTGGTCATGGCGCGCGACACCAAGTTGGGTGCGGAAGAAATCACCAGGGACATTCCCAACCTAGCCGAGCAGCAGCTCAACCGCCTCGACGACTCCGGCATCATTTATGTGGGTGCCGAAGTGTTGCCTGGCGATGTGCTGGTGGGCAAAGTGACACCCAAGGGTGAAACCACGCTCACACCCGAAGAAAAGCTGTTGCGGGCGATTTTTGGTGAAAAAGCCAGCGACGTGAAGGACACCTCGCTGCGGGTGGATCAAGGCTCACAGGGTACCGTGATCGATGTGCAGGTGTTCACCCGTGAGGGGATCACCCGCGACAAGCGTGCCCAGCAAATCATTGATGACGAGCTCAAGCGCTACCGCCTGGACCTGAACGATCAGCTGCGGATTGTGGAGGCCGATGCCTTTGACCGCATCGAGAAGTTGCTGACAGGCAAAGTCGCCAACGGCGGTCCCAAAAAGCTGACCAAGGGCACCACCATCGACAAGGCCTACTTGGCTGACGTGGAAAAGTACCATTGGTTCGACATTCGTCCCGCCGACGACGACGTGGCAGCCCAGTTGGAGAGCATCAAGAACTCGATGGAGCAAACCCGCCACAGCTTCGATCTGGCGTTTGAAGAAAAGCGCAAGAAGCTGACGCAGGGTGACGAGTTGCCAGCTGGCGTGTTGAAGATGGTCAAGGTGTACCTGGCGGTCAAGCGTCGCTTGCAGCCTGGTGACAAGATGGCTGGCCGCCACGGCAACAAAGGTGTGGTCTCCAAAATTGTTCCAGTGGAAGACATGCCGCACATGGCCGACGGCACGCCCTGCGACATCGTGCTCAACCCGCTGGGTGTGCCATCGCGCATGAACGTGGGGCAGGTGCTGGAGGTGCATCTGGGCTGGGCTGGTAAAGGCCTTGGGCAGCGCATTGGCGACATGTTGCAGGCTGAGGCCAAAGTCTCGGAGATTCGGGCCTTCATGGACGAAATCTACAACCGCACTGGCAAAAAAGAAGATCTGTCACAGCTCAGCGATCATGAGGTCATGGAAATGGCAGGCAACCTCACCACCGGTGTGCCGTTCGCGACCCCGGTGTTTGACGGTGCCTCCGAGGATGAAATCCGGGCCATGCTGAAGCTGGCGTATCCGGACGACATTGCCAAGGCCAAAGGTCTTACTGCCACGCGCACCCAGGCACAGCTGTACGACGGCCGCACCGGTGAGGCTTTCGAGCGGTGCACCACCGTGGGCTACATGCACTTCCTGAAGTTGCACCACCTGGTGGACGACAAGATGCATGCGCGCTCCACTGGGCCTTACTCTCTCGTCACGCAGCAGCCTTTGGGCGGCAAGGCGCAGTTTGGTGGACAGCGGTTCGGTGAGATGGAGGTGTGGGCGCTGGAGGCCTACGGCGCTTCCTACACGCTGCAGGAGATGCTGACAGTCAAGTCCGATGACGTGCAAGGTCGCACCAAGGTGTACGAAAGCATCGTCAAGGGCGAGCACTCCATCTCTGCCGGTATGCCAGAGTCGTTCAATGTGCTGGTGAAAGAGATTCGCTCACTGGGCATCGACATCGAACTCGAACGCTCTTAATCCGCAGGAAAGACAAGGATTTAAAAATGAAATCATTACTCGACCTGTTCAAGCAGTTCACGCCCGACGAGCACTTCGATGCCATCCGCATCGGTTTGGCATCCCCCGAAAAAATCCGCTCATGGTCTTTCGGTGAGGTCAAGAAGCCCGAAACCATCAACTACCGCACGTTCAAGCCAGAGCGTGATGGCCTGTTCTGCGCCAAGATTTTTGGCCCTATCAAGGACTACGAGTGCCTGTGTGGCAAGTACAAGCGCCTGAAGCACCGTGGTGTGATTTGCGAGAAGTGCGGAGTTGAAGTCACGCAGACCAAGGTTCGCCGTGAACGCATGGGGCACATTGACCTGGCCGCGCCTTGCGCCCACATCTGGTTCCTGAAATCACTGCCCAGCCGCCTGGGTATGGTGCTGGACATGACGCTGCGCGACATCGAGCGCGTGCTCTACTTTGAAGCCTACGTAGTGGTCGACCCCGGCATGACCCCGCTGAAAAAGTACAGCATCATGACCGAGGACGACTACGAGGCCAAGCTGCGTGAGTTCGGTGACGAATTTGTGGCCAAAATGGGCGCAGAGGGCATCAAGGAGTTGCTGGAGAGCATCGAGCTGGATGTCGAAATTGAAAAACTCCGCAACGACCTGACCGGCTCCGAGTTGAAGATCAAGAAAAACGCCAAGCGTTTGAAGGTCATTGAGGCGTTCAAAAAGTCGGGCATCAAACCCGAGTGGATGGTGCTGGATGTGCTGCCCGTGCTGCCCCCCGACCTGCGCCCCCTGGTGCCGCTGGATGGTGGTCGTTTTGCGACGTCCGATCTGAACGATCTCTACCGCCGAGTCATCAACCGCAACAGCCGCCTGCGCCGCTTGCTGGAGTTGAAAGCACCTGAAATCATTGCGCGCAACGAAAAGCGCATGCTGCAGGAAGCCGTGGACAGCTTGCTGGACAACGGTCGCCGTGGCAAGGCGATGACCGGCGCCAACAAGCGCGCGCTCAAGTCTCTGGCCGACATGATCAAGGGCAAGAGTGGCCGTTTCCGCCAGAACTTGCTGGGCAAGCGGGTGGACTACTCCGGCCGTTCTGTCATCACTGTGGGCCCAACCCTCAAGCTGCACCAGTGCGGCCTGCCCAAGCTGATGGCACTGGAGCTGTTCAAGCCCTTCATCTTCTCGCGCTTGGAGGCCATGGGCATTGCTACCACCATCAAGGCTGCGAAGAAGGAAGTCGAATCCGGTACGCCGGTGGTGTGGGACATTCTGGAGGAGGTGATCAAAGAGCACCCCATCCTGCTCAACCGCGCCCCCACCTTGCACCGCTTGGGTATCCAGGCGTTCGAGCCCATCCTGATTGAAGGCAAGGCCATCCAGTTGCACCCACTGGTGTGTTCGGCATTCAACGCCGACTTCGACGGCGACCAGATGGCTGTGCACGTACCCCTGTCGGTAGAGGCACAAATGGAAGCCCGCACGCTGATGCTGGCTTCCAACAACGTGCTGTTCCCCGCCAGTGGTGAGCCTTCCATCGTGCCTTCGCAAGACGTGGTGCTGGGCCTGTACTACGCCACCCGCGAGCGCATCAACGGCAAAGGCGAGGGCATGCTCTTTGCCGACATCCCCGAGGTGCAGCGTGCCCTGGACGCGGGTGTGGTGGAAATCACCTCCAAGATTGCCGTGCGTCTCACCGAGTACGTCAAAGACAAGGTCACCGGCGAGTTCACCGCCGAAACCAAGCTGATTGACACCACCGTCGGTCGTGCCCTGTTGTCTGAAATTTTGCCCAAGGGTTTGCCATTCAGCCACCTGAACAAGGCCCTTAAGAAGAAGGAAATTTCGCGCCTCATCAACACGTCATTCCGCAAGTGCGGATTGAAAGAGACGGTTGTTTTTGCGGACAAGTTGCTCCAGAACGGTTTCCGCTTGGCTACCCGCTCCGGCATTTCGATCGCCGTGGATGACATGCTGGTGCCTTCCGAGAAGTCGTCCATCATTGGTCGTGCCGAGAAGGAAGTGAAAGAAATCGCGCAGCAGTACGCATCCGGCCTGGTGACCACTGGCGAGCGTTACAACAAGGTGGTGGACATCTGGGGCAAGGCGGGTGATGAAATCTCCAAAGTGATGATGGACCACCTGCGCAAGGAAAGAACCGTTGACCGCGATGGCAACGAGGTGGACCAAGAGTCGTTCAATTCCATTTACATGATGGCCGACTCCGGCGCCCGCGGCTCTGCAGCCCAGATTCGCCAGTTGGCCGGTATGCGCGGCCTGATGGCCAAGCCAGACGGTTCCATCATCGAGACCCCCATCACGGCCAACTTCCGTGAAGGCCTGAACGTGTTGCAGTACTTCATCTCGACGCACGGTGCCCGAAAAGGTCTGGCCGACACGGCGTTGAAAACTGCCAACTCAGGCTACCTGACCCGGCGTCTGGTGGACGTGACCCAAGACCTGGTGGTCAACGAAGACGATTGCGGCACAGCCAATGGCACCTTGATGCGTGCCATTGTGGAGGGCGGCGAGGTGATCGAGTCGCTGCGCGACCGCGTGCTGGGTCGGACCACCGCCGAGGACGTGCTGCACCCCGAAACCCGGGTTGTGCTGGTGGCCGCTGGCCAGATGCTGGACGAAGACCGGATCGAGGAACTGGAAGAGGCGGGTGTGGACGAGGTGAAGGTGCGCACCGCACTGACCTGCGAGAC
Source organism: Burkholderiaceae bacterium (assembly GCA_030695205.1). Classification (GTDB taxonomy): domain Bacteria; phylum Pseudomonadota; class Gammaproteobacteria; order Burkholderiales; family Burkholderiaceae_C; genus UBA2334. The sequence goes on from JAUYTN010000021.1 coordinate 10,751, forward strand.
GCGTTTTGGTATCTGTGCCAAGTGCTACGGCCGGGATCTGGGTCGCGGTGGCCTGGTGAACATGGGCGAAGCGGTTGGCGTGATTGCTGCGCAGTCCATCGGGGAGCCCGGTACGCAGCTGACCATGCGCACCTTCCACATCGGTGGTGCGGCATCGCGTGCGGCCATTGCCTCCAGTGTGGAAGCCAAATCGGCCGGCAACATTGGCTTCAACGGCACCATGCGCTATGTGAGCAACAGCAAAGGTGAGTTGGTGGTGATTGCCCGCTCCGGCGAAATCATCATCCACGACGACCTGGGCCGCGAGCGCGAGCGCCACAAAGTGCCTTACGGCGCGATTCTGACTGTCAAGCCCGACCAGGCCATCAAGGCCGGCACCGTGCTCGCCAACTGGGACCCATTGACCCGTCCCATCATCACGGAGTTTGCCGGTCAGGTGCGCTTCGAGAACGTGGAAGAGGGTTTGACCGTGGCCAAGCAGGTGGATGATGTCACCGGACTGGCCACGCTGGTTGTGATCGACCCCAAGCGCCGCGGTGCTGCCAAGGTGGTTCGCCCTCAGGTCAAGCTGATCGATGCCACCGGCAACGAAATCAAGATCCCGGGCACCGATCACTCGGTGACCATAGGCTTCCAGGTGGGTGCGTTGCTGCAGGTGCGTGACGGCCAGGAAGTGGGTCCAGGCGAGGTGCTGGCCCGTATCCCAATCGAAGGGCAGAAGACCCGAGACATCACTGGCGGTTTGCCGCGCGTGGCCGAGCTTTTCGAAGCCCGATCACCCAAAGACAAAGGCATGCTGGCCGAGATGACAGGTACCGTGTCCTTCGGCAAGGAGACCAAGGGCAAGGTCCGACTGCAAATCACCGACCCCGATGGCAAGGTGTGGGACGAACTCATCCCCAAGGAAAAGAACATCCTGGTGCACGAAGGCCAAGTGGTCAACAAGGGCGAAAGCATTGTGGATGGTCCAGCCGACCCGCAAGACATTTTGCGTCTGCTGGGCATGGAAGAGTTGGCCCGCTACATCGTGGACGAGGTCCAGGACGTGTACCGACTCCAGGGTGTGAAGATCAACGATAAGCACATCGAGGTGATCGTTCGCCAGATGCTGCGCCGTGTGGTGGTCGATCAGCCGGGTGACTCCACCTACATCGGTGGTGAGCAGATCGAGCGCAGCGAGATTCTGAACACCAACGACGCCTTGCGCGCCGAAGGAAAAATCCCTGCGGTGTACAGCAACATTCTGCTGGGTATCACCAAGGCCTCGCTGTCCACCGACTCGTTCATTTCTGCCGCCTCGTTCCAGGAAACCACCCGCGTGTGGACCGAAGCTGCCATCATGGGCAAGCGCGATCCGCTGCGTGGCCTGAAGGAAAACGTCATTGTGGGTCGCCTGATTCCAGCCGGTACCGGCATGGCGTATCACAAGGCGCGCAAGGTCAAAGAGGACATGGACGATGCCGAGCGCCGGGCCATAGCCGACGCCGATGCCGCCCAGTTGGCCTCCGACCAGGCCGACGCTGAGAGCGAAAGCGCATCGGCCGAGTGATCTTGCACGGCCCGTGCTGTGAAAACCGGGGTAGGGGGCCAAGCGGTTGCTGGCCCTTACCCTAGGCGCGACAAAACCCCATGCCAGGGACGAGTGCCCGGCATGGGGTTTTTTTATGGGTGTGTGGGTCGTTGCGCCAGGGCGGCTTCGATGGCCTTTGCCAGCGAGGCAGGCCTGTTTTGTGGAGCAAAGCGCGACACCGTGCGGCCGTCTCTGCCCACCAGGAACTTGGTGAAGTTCCATTTGATGCGTCGACTTCCCAGCAGGCCAGGGGCTTCGGCGCACAGCCAGGTGTACAGCGGCAGCGCGTCCGGTCCATGGACTGAGATTTTGGCCATGAGGGGAAAGCTAACCCCAAAGGACAGGTCGCAAAAGGCGGCAATCTCCGCCTCTGACCCCGGTTCCTGACCGCCAAACTGGTTGCAGGGAAAGCCCAGCACCGTCAGGCCCTGGGGCCCATAGGTCTGGTGCAGGGTCTCCAGCCCAGCCAACTGTGGGGTGAAGGCACAGCCACTGGCGGTGTTCACGAGCAACAGCACCTGTCAACGGAACCGAGACAGCCGCACGCTGCGGCCCTGAATGTCCACGGCCGAAAAGCCGTAGATGTCGGTGTCGGAGGGGGTGTCCGCGCCGCACGGTGGTGGTGGTTCAGTGGTCGTCATGGCGGGCAATGGCCAGCAGGCGTTCAAGCTCGTGGGGGTGGTGGCGCTCGTTGTGCCTGTGCCAGCGTTGGATCACCCACATCACCGAGGCGACCAGCAAGCCAAACGCTGTGATGGCCGCAAAGGCCGACAGCCCCATGCCTGTGCCTGCGCTGTACATGAATCCCAGCACCAGTATGCAGGCCTGCTCGTTGAAATTTTGCACCGCAATCGATCGGCCTGCCCCCATCAGGTTGTGCCCTCGGTGCTGCAGAAGGGCATTCATGGGCACCACCAGGAAGCCGCCCAGGGCACCCAGCATGATCAGGAACGGCGTAGCCACCCACACGTCGTCGATGAAGATCATCAGCACCACCAGCAGCCCCATGGCAATGCCCAGCGGCATGACGCTGGTGGCACGGTCCAGCCGCATTTTGAGCGAGGCAAGCACCGCGCCCACTGCCGTCCCCAAAGCCACCACGCCCACCAATGAGGAGGCCTGGGTGGTGCTGTAGCCAAGCGCAGCTGCTGCCCAGGCCAGCACGATGTAGCGCAAATTGCCACTGACACCCCAGAACAGGGTGGTGGTGGCCAGCGAGATCTGCCCCAGCCGGTCGTTCCACAGGGCGCGGTTGCATTGGTTGAAGTCCGCGATCAGGGTCCGCAGTTGGCGGGGAAGCGGCCTGGGTGTCACGCCTGTGAGGGGAATGCGTGTGTTGAACCAGGCCGCTAGCGCATACACCAGCACTAACAGGGCGATGGCCACCTCGGCGGGCGTGTCCAGTCCGGTGTCGAGCAGTGGAATATCCACCGCCAGCAAATACCCCGACATCCACGGCCCAACCAGCTGCCCACCCAGCAATACGCCCAGAATGATGGAGGCAATGGTGAGTCCTTCGATCCAGCCATTGGCCTTGACCAGTTGCGACGGTGGCAGCAGCTCTGTCAGGATGCCGTACTTGGCGGGCGAATACGCAGCGGCACCAAGCCCCACCACCGCAAACGACAGCAGCGGGTTGAAACCCACCAGCATCAGCAGGCAGCCGACCACTTTGATGGCATTGCTGATGAACATAACCTGCCCCTTGGGCCTGGCGTCTGCGAACGCGCCGACAAAGGGGGCCAACACCACATAAAACAGCGCGAACATCGGCACCAGCGCTGCGGGCTGCCACTTGGGTGCACCGCTGGTTCTGAGCAACTCAATGGCCGCCACAAACAGCGCGTTGTCGGCCAGCGAGCTGAAGAACTGCGCCGTCATGATGGTGTAGAAGCCGCGCTTCATGGGGATAAATTCTCCGGAGCAAGCCAGTGGAAGGGGGGCCGTGACGTCGGAGATGTGTAAAAGTCGGCGTGTCCGAAAACGGCCTGCGGTTATAGCATGCGGGCTCTTCATTCCACCTCCCTGCGACCACCGTTCCCATCTGGGGGCGTCAGGGTTGCCTGACATTTTTCTGGATTGCCAACTGCCATGCCACGCCCCATTGTTGCCACGGTGCACCCCGAGGCCATCCGCACCAACCTGGTCCGCGCCCGTCTGTCCGCAGGTGACGCGAGGCTGTGGGCGGTCGTCAAAGCCAACGCCTATGGCCACGGTATCGAACGGGTGTTCGACGCCATGCGCTCGGCCGATGGTTTTGCCCTGCTCGACCTCGACGAGGCGCAGCGGGTGCGCCAACTGGGGTGGCGAGGCCCCGTGTTGCTGCTGGAGGGCGCGTTCGAGCTGCGGGATCTGGAGCTGTGCTCCCGCCTGGGTCTGTGGCACGTGGTGCATTGCAACGAGCAGATCGACATGCTCGCCACCCACAAAACCCAGGTGCCGCACCGTGTGTTTTTGAAAATGAACACCGGCATGAACCGCTTGGGTTTCAGGCCAGCGCCGTTTCGCGCGGCCTGGATGCGGCTCAACGCGCTGCCGCAGGTGGAAGAAATCTCGCTCATGACCCACTTCAGCGATGCCGACCGCCCCACGCCCGGCCATGCGGCGGTGGCCGATCAGGTGGCTGCCTTTGTGGCAGCGACCCACGACTTGCCGGGTGAGCGCAGCCTGTGCAACAGCGCCGCTCTGTTGCGCCATGCGCAGGCGGGCCTGACCCAGTCTGGGTCTGCGGGCCAGAGCACCTCGCACGCGCCACTCACGGCCGACTGGGTTCGCCCCGGCATCGCAGTGTATGGAGGGGCGCCCGATCACCCCCATGCTACCAGTGCTGGGTGGGGCCTGCAGCCCGCCATGACCCTGGCCAGCCAGCTGATTGCGGTTCAGGAGGTGTTACCGGGCGAGGCGGTGGGTTATGGCTCCACCTTCCGCGCCGAGCGGCCGATACGCATCGGTGTGGTGGCGTGCGGGTATGCCGATGGGTACCCGCGCCATGCACCCACCGGCACACCGGTGCTGGTGGGTGGGGTGCTCACCCGGGTGGTGGGGCGGGTGAGCATGGACATGCTCACCGTGGACCTGGGCCCACCCGACGACCGGCACGCCAGCCATGGTCAGCCGGTGTACGGGCCAGGCACCGAGGTTGTGCTGTGGGGGCGCAGCCGCACAGGCACGGTGTTGCCGGTGGATGAGGTGGCCGCTGCGGCAGGCACCATAGGCTACGAATTGCTGTGCGCGGTTGCTCCACGGGTAAAATTTGCATAAAAATAGCTTTTTACGCTTGAATTGGTTAAATAGTTTGCTATATAAATGTATGTTCAGGGGCGTGCGCGCCATCTCTGTCTGCCATCGACTTGCCGGATGGCGCGCAGCGGCGGTTCGGTGTGTGCTCTTGTACCCCCAGGGGTATGTTGCTATACTCGCCCACCCACACAGGAAGCGACCGACATGACCCTATTCACAGACCCATTTCGATCTTTGATGCGCCAGCGCAGCGGTGCGGCCTGGTTGCTGGCCGTCGGGGCGTGGACTGGCCTGTTGGCGGCTTCCACCTTGGTCCAGGCCGCAGACCCTGCAGCAGCGCAGCAGGTGTCGGTGGCGGTGGCGCAGGTGGACCGCAGGGGTGTGGGCCAGGCGGTGGTTCTGGAGGGCGCTTTGCAGGCGGTGCAGCAAAGCACCTTGTCGGCCCAGGCCAGCGGGCGCATTGCCCAGCTCCAGGTCAAGGCGGGTGACCGGGTACGGGCCGGTCAGGTGCTGGCCGTGGTCGATGACCGCATGACCCAAGCCGGTGTCAACCAGGCGCAGGCGCAACTGGCCCAGGCCGATGCGCAGCGCAGCAATGCCCAGTCACACCTGGCGCGCACCAAGGATCTGTTCGCCAAAGGCTTCGTCAGCCAGTCCGCGCTGGATGTGGCTGAGGCCCAGCTCAAGGCCGCCGCCGCCGCCACCAACGCCGCGCAGGCGGGTCAGGTGCAGTCGCAGTTGGCGCAGGGTTTTACCCGGTTGACTGCGCCCTACGACGGTTGGGTGTTGGCCACCCATGCCCAGGTTGGGGACCTGGCCGCACCCGGGGCCCCTGTGCTGACGGTGTACGCACCCCAGCCCATGCGGGCGGTAGTCTATGTACCGGCTTCCCGCCAGCCGCTGGCCCTGAAGGCGTCGGTGGTGGAGGTGCAATTGCCCGGTGGCCGCTGGGTGCAGCCGGTGACCCGCACCGCACTGCCTGTGGCTGACGCGGTGTCTCAAACCGTCGAGTGGCGGCTGGACCTCTCTGCCGAAGCTGCCCAGGGGCTGGTGCCCGGCCAGCAGGTGCAAGTTCGCTTTGTGTCCGGCGAGGCTCAGCGCCTGGCGGTGCCTGCCGACGCTGTGTTTCGCCGTGGCGAAATGACCGCGGTGTATGTGGTCCGGCAGCAGTCCGGTGCTGCCCAAGGCGCGGGCGGTTCCTTTGTGCTGCGGGCGGTGCGCCTGGGTGAGGCCCATGGTGCCGCAGGCCACGAGGTGTTGGCCGGTCTGCAAGCCGGTGAGTGGGTGGCCATGGACCCCATCCGTGCAGGTCTGGCGGGTGCACGCCCTGTGCCCCATGGCGCTGACAAGCCCTGACGCGAGGCAAGCAACCGAATGACCCAGTCCAACCTCCCCTCCACACCGCCTCGGCAGGCGGCAGACGCAGCCTCGGATGAGCCCCTGGGCCTGTCAGGTCGCATTGCGCGCCAGTTCCAGGCCAATGCGATCACCCCGCTGCTGGCGCTGGTGGCGTTGCTGCTCGGCCTTTTTGCGGTGCTGGTCACCCCACGCGAGGAAGAACCGCAAATCAACGTAACCATGGCGAACGTCATCATTCCATTCCCCGGCGCGTCCAGTGCCGATGTGGAAAAAATGGTGGCAGGCCCAGCCGAGCAGGTGCTGTCGCAAATTCATGGCATCGAGCACACCTACTCGGTGTCGCGCCCTGGTGTGGCGGTGCTGACGGTGCAGTTCCAGGTGGGGGTGCCACGCACCGAGGCCCTGGTGCGGCTGTACGACGTGCTCAACGCCAACAAAGACTGGTTGCCCCAGGGCTTGGGCGTCATGGAGCCCCTGGTCAAACCCAAGGGCATAGACGACGTGCCGGTGGTGGCTGTGAGCCTGTGGAGCCGCGATGGCCAGGCTGCGCTGGAGCTGGAGCGGGTGGCCCGCACCGTGGAGGCCGAGGTCAAGCGCGTACCCGGCACCCGTGAGGTGCAGACCATCGGCGGTCCAGGCCGGGCGGTCCATGTCTGGCTGGACCCGACCCGGCTGCGCGAGCGCGGGGTGAGTGTGCAGCAATTGCAGCAGGCCATTGCCTCCGCCAACCTGGGCATGCCCTCGGGCACCGTGGCCGACCGCACCGATGGTGCGCCCGGCATGCTGACGGTGGAAACCGGTGAGTTTTTGCGCACCGCGCAGGAGGTGGCCGAGATTGTGGTGGCCGTCAACCGCGGGCGTCCCGTGTACCTGCATGAGGTGGCGCGCGTCGAGGCAGGTGCCCAGCTGCCTCAGCGCTATGTGTGGTTCACCCCTGGAGTGGCCATGGACAGTGCCCCAGGTGCTGCCACCGAGGGTGCCGGGCAAAACTACCCGTCCGTCACGCTCTCCGTTACCAAAAAGCCGGGTGAAAACGCGGTGGATGTGGCCCGTGCGGTGCGTGCCCGCCTGGCCGAGCTGAAAAACTCGGTGGTGCCCGACAACGTGGAAATGACGGTGGCGCGCGACTATGGCGAAACCGCCGCCGAAAAGGCCAACAAGCTCATCCAAAAGCTGGCGTTTGCCACCGCCAGCGTCATCATTCTGGTGGGCTTGGCACTGGGTCGCCGCGAGGCTGTGATCGTGGGGTGCGCTGTGATTCTCACGCTCACCGCTACCCTGTTTGCTTCGTGGGCGTGGGGCTTCACCCTCAACCGGGTGAGTCTGTTTGCGCTGATTTTCTCCATCGGTATCCTGGTGGACGACGCCATTGTGGTGGTGGAGAACATCCACCGACACCGCATGCTCACACCGGATGTGCCCCTGGCCACCATCATTCCCCGTGCGGTGGATGAGGTGGGTGGCCCCACCATCCTGGCCACGCTGACGGTGATTGCCGCCCTGCTGCCCATGGCCTTTGTGTCAGGCCTGATGGGTCCTTACATGAGCCCCATCCCCATCAACTCCAGCATGGGCATGGCGCTGTCGCTGGCGATTGCATTCACCATCACCCCCTGGCTGGCACTCAAACTTACCGACACACGGCCCGGCCATGCCGCCCACGGCCCTGGCAAGGTCACCCGTGGCTTGCAGTCGTTTTTTGCCCGGGCGCTGAAGCCCTTGCTGGCCAGCGCCGCCAAGCGGTGGCTGCTGCTGGGGGGCATCATTGCGGCGCTGTTGCTGTCGGTGGGGCTGACGGTCATCCAGGCGGTGGTGCTCAAAATGCTGCCGTTTGACAACAAGAGCGAGTTCCAGGTGGTGGTGGACATGCCCGCGGGCACGCCCCTGGAAAACACCGCTGCCGCACTGCAGGACATGGCGGGCTTTCTGGCACAGGCACCCGAGGTGCGCGACATCCAGGGCTACGCCGGCACGGCCAGCCCCATCACCTTCAACGGGCTGGTGCGCCAGTACTACCTCCGTGCCGAGGCCGAAAGCGGTGACTTGCAGGTCAACCTGGTGGACAAACAACACCGCAGCGAGCAAAGCCATGCCATCGCCCAGCGCCTGCGCCCCGAGCTGGAGCGCATTGCCCAGGCACATGGTGCCCGCATCAAGGTGGTGGAGGTGCCGCCTGGCCCTCCCGTGATGTCACCCATCGTGGCCGAGGTGTATGGGCCCACGGCCGAGGGCCGTGACGAACTGGCCCGCCGCCTGGCCAAGGCCTATGCCGAGACACCCGACATCGTGGGTGTGGACACCAGTCTGAAAGAGGCTGCACCCCGGGTCTTTTTGCGGGTGAACCGCGCACGGGCCGAGTCGCTGGGCATACCGGTGGCGGCCGTTTCCCAAGCGGTGCACACCGCGCTGTCGGGGTCCGATGCCACCTACCTGCATGACGGCTTCAGCAAGTACGCCGTACCCGTTCGTTTGCAACTGCCCCGCGAGAGCCAGGTGGGTCTGGACCATGTGCTGGCCTTGTCCATGAAGGCCGCCACTGGTGCCATGGTGCCGCTGTCCGAGCTGGTCACGGTGGAGCATGGCGTGATCGACATGCCCCGCATGACCAAAGACCTGCTGCCCGTCACTTACGTGGTGGGCGACATGGCGGGCACCATCGACTCGCCCCTGTACGGGCTGTTCGATATCCGCACCCGCCTGACCGATGTGGCCCTGCCCAACACCGGCCCCCTGGCCGAGTACTGGATCAACCAGCCCTCTGACCCCTACCGGCAGTACGCCATCAAGTGGGACGGGGAGTGGCAGATCACCTACGAAACCTTCCGCGACATGGGCACCGCCTACGGGGTAGGGCTGATTCTGATTTACCTGCTGGTGGTGGCCCAGTTCAAGAGCTATGTGACGCCGCTGATCATCATGGCACCGATTCCGCTCACCCTGATTGGTGTCATGCCAGGGCACGCCTTGCTGGGGGCGCAGTTCACGGCCACCAGCATGATCGGCATGATCGCGCTGGCCGGCATCATCGTGCGCAACTCCATTTTGCTGGTGGACTTCATCGAGCTGGAAACCGCCCGTGGTGTGCCCTTTGCAGAGGCGGTGGTGCAGTCGGCAGCGGTGCGCGCTCAGCCGATTGCGCTGACGGCGCTGGCCGCCATGATGGGGGCCTTCTTCATCCTGGACGACCCCATCTTCAATGGCTTGGCGGTGTCGCTGATTTTTGGCATTGCGGTCTCCACCCTGCTGACCCTGATCGTCATTCCGGTGCTGTACCACGCGGTCTACCACAAGCGCCACGCCTGAGTTTTTTCACCAACCTGTGTTTTTTCTGGAGCATTGACATGACCGTCGAACGATACATCCGCATCATTGCTGGCTTTTTCATCATGCTGTCGCTGGCGCTGGGCGTGCAGGGCAGCCCACTGTTCGTCAGCCAGTGGTTCCTGGCCATGACGGCTTTTGTGGGGCTGAACCTGTTCCAGTTCGGCTTCACCAACTTTTGCCCCCTGTGCACCATCCTGGCCAAGCTCGGGGTGCCCGGCGGCGCCGACAGCTGCGGCGCTGGCAAAAGCTGCCCCGCCAAGTAAGGCTTGCTGCCCTGCAATCCCTGCCGAGCCCGGCCATACCCCTGGGGCGCTGAACACCCCATGGCCGTTGGCACACTGATGCCCCTGTCACTCGTCACCCAGGTCCACCCATGCGCACCCAAACCCCGCTCCAATACCTCGCCCCTGGCTGGTTCTCTGTGGTGATGGGCCTCGCCGGGCTGGCGCTGGCCTGGCAGGCGTCTGTACCCGTTCTGGGCGAATCGTCCACAGGCGTCGCCCTGGTGGTGGGCGCACTGGCGGCGGTGGCGCTGGTGGTGCTGTTGGTGTTGTCGGTGTGGAGGGCGGTACGCCACCCCAAGGCACTGGATGAGGATTTGCGCCACCCGGTGCGCCATGCCTTTGTGGCTGCACTGCCGGTGGCGCTGTTGCTGGTCGTGGCACTGGCTGCCGGGCTGGGGGTGCAGGGGCTGTGGCTCGATGGGATGTGGTGGCTGGGGGCCCTGGGCCAGCTGTGGGCCACGGTGTGGGTGCTCAAGCGCTGGCTGGTGGCCACGCCTGTGCCAGCCCCGGCCCCTGTCGCGTCACCATCGGCTGCGGTGGCGAATTTGCAAGGGCTGATTCAAAGCGCCATGGTGTCGCCCGCACCTGCCTCGCCCTTGGTGGCCAAGCCAGCTCCTGGCATGCCGTCGTTTTGGCCCTCGGTCACACCGGTGCTGTTCATCCCAGTGGTGGGCAATGTGGTCGCTCCAATGGCCGGGCTGGCGCTGGGCTACCCGGTGTGGTCGGCCGCGCAGCTGGGCATGGGCCTGTTGCTGTGGCCGGTGGTGCTGGGCCTGCTGCTGGTGCGTCGGGCGGTGCAAGGGCCCTTGCCCGACCGGTTGCTGCCCACCTGGTTCATCACCGTGGCACCACCATCGGTGATTGGGCTGGTGGCCTTGGTTCTGCAAGCTCCGCTGCCGGTGGTGGCTGGGCTGTGGGGCATGGCGCTGTTTTTTCTGCTGTGGGCGGGCAGCATTGCTCAGCAGGCGGTCAACCAGCCCTTTTCGCTGACGTTTTGGGCCGTGTCCTTCCCGCTGGCGGCGTTCACCTCCCTCACCTTCAAGCTGGGGGTGTTGGCCGCTTCTGCCGGTCTTCAGCAGGCGGGCACGCTGCTGCTGGCCCTGACTTCGCTGGTGGTCTTTGGCCTGTGCCTGGCAACGGTGCGTGGGCTGCGCGAGGGCAGTCTGCTGGCGCCAGAGCCGGTAGCTGCCATCGTTCCCGTGTCTGCCTGATACCTGGTATGTGTAGCTAACTATCTATACATGGCAAGCGTAAAAGTCGTTTTTTATTGATAATTCATACGCATCTAACCCTATGGGTGACAGGTGGGTGACGGGTAGGCGTTGGGGCTTGGGTTGTAATGTTCACTCAGCACGAGGCGTTTCCCCATGGACCATCTGACGTTTGACACCATCATCGTGGGCGCAGGCACGGCCGGTTGCCTGCTGGCCAACCGCCTGTCGGCCGACCCTGCGCGGCGGGTGCTGGTGATAGAAGCCGGGCAGGCCGACAACTACCACTGGATCCACATTCCCGTGGGCTACCTGTACTGCATCGGCAACCCCCGGACCGACTGGTTGTTCCAAACAGAGCCCGATGCCGGTTTGAATGGGCGCCGCTTGCGCTACCCCAGGGGCAAAGCGCTGGGGGGCTGTTCCAGCATCAACGGCATGATCTACATGCGCGGCCAGGCCCGCGACTACGACCAATGGGCCACCTTGACAGGCGATGCCAATTGGACATGGGCCAACAGCCTGCCTTTTTTCAAGCTGCACGAGGACCACCATGGGGGTGGCGATGCCTTGCACGGTGCCAAAGGCCACGTACCCGAGGGGGTGTGGTCCGACCGCAGCGCTTATGGGCACTGGCTGCGCCAGCGCTCGGCTGGAGGCGAGTGGCGGGTGGAGCGGCAGCGGCTGCGCTGGGACGTGCTGGACGCCTTTGCCCAGGCCGCCCAGCAAGCAGGCATTCCTGCCACCACCGACTTCAACCGCGGCAGCAACGAGGGGGTGGGCTACTTCGAGGTCAATCAGAAAAGCGGCTGGCGCTGGAACACCGCCAAGGCATTTTTGCGCCCCCACTGCATGCAGCGTCCCAACTTCACGCTGTGGACCGGGCGTCAGGTCAGCCAGTTGCTCCTGCAAACCGAGCCCGACGGCAGCCAGCGTTGTCTGGGGGCCCGCGTCTGGAACGGGCGGGAGATGCTCACCGTCTATGCCCGACGCGAGGTGGTGCTGAGTGCCGGTGCCATTGGCAGCCCGCACATCTTGCAGCTGTCGGGCATTGGCCCTGGGCCGCTGCTGCGCGAACAGGGCGTGGAGGTGAAGGTGGACTTGCCTGGTGTGGGTGCCAACCTGCAGGACCACCTGCAAATACGCACTGTGTTCAAGGTGCAGGGGGTCAACACCCTCAACACCCTGGCCAGCTCCCTGTGGGGCAAGGCGCAGATTGGACTGGAGTACCTGGTGAAGCGCTCTGGCCCCATGAGCATGGCCCCCAGCCAGCTGGGCGCCTTTACCCGCAGTGACCCGGCTCAGCCCTGGCCGAACATCGAATACCACGTGCAGCCCCTCAGCCTGGAGGCCTTTGGGGAGCCTCTGCACCCGTTCCCGGCCATCACTGCCAGCGTGTGCAACCTCAATCCCACCAGCCGGGGCACGGTGCATCTGCGCAGCCCCCGTTTTGAGGATGCACCGGCGATTGCTCCGAACTACCTGCACACCAGCGCCGACCAACAGGTGGCGGTGGACAGCCTGCGCCTGACCCGGCGCATTGCCGCCCAGCCCGCGTTGGCCCGGTTTCAGCCCCAGGAGTACAAGCCAGGTGTCCAGTTTCAGAGTGACGACGAGCTGGTGCGCCTGGCTGGCGACATTGCCACCACCATTTTTCATCCGGTGGGCACCACCGCCATGGGGCGGGATGGTGACCCCATGGCGGTGCTGGATTCGCACCTGAGGGTGCGCGACGGCCGGGGCGGCACCGTGCGCGGACTGCGGGTGGTCGATGCAGGGGCCATGCCCACCATCACCAGTGGCAACACCAACAGCCCCACCCTGATGGTCGCTGAACAAGCTGCCCGCTGGTTGCTGCAAGGCGACTGAGGGGCCCAGAGTCTAGCCAGGTGCGCGCAGGCCAGCCGGTGGGCAGACCTGGCTGCGGCTTCAGCGCAGCCCGCCCATGTAGCGCACGGCGTCCTTGGCCACGGTCAGCAAGGGGCGCGGCGGTGCAGGCGCTTCGATGGCGGGCAGGGCCTGCTCCAGCCGCTCGGCCCACTTGACCAGTTCTTCATCGGGCAGCGACTCGCCGCTGTGCCGCGCCAGTTGGGCCATGGCACGCGCATAGTCGGCGTTGGTGGCCATCCATTCGGTATCGGTGACGCGCCCTGTTTTGCGGCGCAACAGCACATGCAGGTGCGCGGCAATGGCGAAGGTGTCGGCGCTGGCCATGGTGTCAGTGCCCCAGGCGTTCGGCGTGCAGGGACATGTCCAGTCCCGCCACCTCGTCTTCGGCGGTGACCCGCAGCGGTGTGATGCGGGACGTGATCCACAGCACCACGGCGGTGCCCATCAGGCTGTAGGCCAGCACCGCACCGCTGGCCAGCACCTGTGTGACCACGCTGCCATGAACGCCACCAATGGCAGGGTCTGCCAGCAGACCGGTACCCAATGCACCGACCAGCCCGCCCAGGCCATGCACCCCAAAGACGTCCAGGGAGTCGTCGGCCCGCAGGGCCCGTTTGAGGCCTGTGGCTCCCCAGTAGCACACCGCCCCTGCCGCGATGCCCAGCATGACGGCGCTGCGCAGCCCCACAAAACCCGCTGCCGGGGTGATGGCGACCAGGCCCGCGACAGCGCCCGAACACAGGCCCAGCAGCGACACCCGCTTGCGCAGCAACCACTCCGAGGCACCCCAGGCCAGAGCCCCACTGGCAGCAGCCACATGGGTCACCACCATGGCCAGGCCCGCGCGGCCATCGGCCGCCAGGGCAGAGCCGGCATTGAATCCGAACCAGCCTACCCACAGCAAACCGGTGCCCGCCATGGTGAGCCCCAGGTTGAACGGGGTGAAGGGCTCTTTGCCGTAGCCCAAGCGGGGCCCAAGGGCATAGGCGGCCACCAGCGCCGCCGCCCCGGCGTTGATGTGGACCACCGCGCCCCCTGCAAAGTCCAGCGCGCCCATCTGTGCCAACCACCCACCCGGCTCCCACACCCAGTGGGCCACAGGCGCATACACCAGCAGCAGCCACAGACCTGTGAAGCACAGCAGCGCGGCCATGCGCATGCGCTCGACCACAGCGCCCACCACCAGTGCGCAGGTGATGATGGCAAACGCCAGCTGAAACAGTGCGAATACCGACTCGGGCAGGTGTGGCGCCATGTGGCTCACTGCCACCTGGCCCTGCGGGCCCAACCACTCCAGGCCCTGAAAGCCCATGCGGTCCCACCCGCCTATCCAACTCCAGCCCAGCGGGTTGGGGGTGAACGCCAGCGAATACGCTGCTGCGAACCAGAGCAGGCTCACCCAAGCAGCCACCGCGACCACGCTGGCCATGGTGTTGAGCACGTTTTTGCTCCTGACCATGCCGCCATAAAACAGCGCAATACCAGGCAGGGTCATGAGCAGCACCAGGGCCGTGGCCACCATGACCCAGGCCGTGTCGGCCGCGCTGATGTCGGCCATGGCGACCAGGCCGGGTGCCGCGGGTGCAGCCCAGGCAGTGTTGGGCAGGCCTGCAGCCACGGCGGTGCACAAGGCGGCAAGCCGCACTGGCAGCAGATGGTTGGCGGCACTTGGCGGAGAGGCGGATGGTGTGGGCATGTGGGCTCCTGGTTGCGCTGCACCATGCATTTCCTGTGCCATTGGCCCGATTGACCAAGGGAAACCCCCAGTGCACCTGGGCGGTGCATGCCGCTACAGTCATGGGTTGTTGTCAGGCGTTTGCACGGTTGTGCCACCGCCTGGCCCGGGTCGAGGAGACAACTCACCTGCACCGCGGTGTACCGCGCAGCCCGTCAGAGGCACCACAAAAACACCGGCTCAGGCCGGTTTTTTTGTGTCCGCTACCCGACACCCCCACCCGTGCAGCCTCCTGCGGCGTGGTCACAATGGCGCCATGGATATTCTTTTGGCCGCGACGGCCTCTTTTTTTGCCGGTTTTGTGGACTCCATCGTGGGCGGCGGAGGGCTGATTTTGTTGCCTGCGCTGTTCGCGATTTTTCCTGGCGCACCACCGGCCACTTTGCTCGGGGTGAACAAGGGGTCATCGGTCTGGGGTACAGCCTCTGCCACCTGGCAGTACGCCCGTCGGGTGAAGTTGCCATGGCATGCGCTCCTGCCCGGGGCCGGCCTGGCGCTGGCGGGCTCGTTTGCGGGTGCCTGGATGGTGACGCAGGTGTCCCCGGATGTGCTCAAGCGCCTGCTGCCCCTGGTGCTGTTGCTGGTGTTTGTATACACCCTCGTGCGCAAGGACTTCGGGCAGGTGCACGCGCCGCGCATGCAGGGCCGCACTGAGATGGTGGCGATGGGCTGCCTGGGCGGCGTCGTTGGGTTTTACGACGGCTTCTTCGGCCCGGGTACCGGCAGCTTTTTTGTGTTTGTGATGGTGCGCTGGCTGGGCTATGACTTTTTGCACGCCAGCGCTTCGGCCAAGCTGCTCAACACCGCATCGAATGTGGCCGCCCTCACTTGGTTTGGTTGGGCGGGCCATGTGTGGTGGGGGCTGGTGCTGTTCACCGCGGTGGCCAATGTGGCAGGCAGTTTGTTGGGGGCGCGGCTGGCCATTCGGCATGGCGCAGGGTTTGTGCGGATCTTTTTTATGCTGGTGGTTGGTGCGTTGCTGGTCAGGACCGCCGCACAGGCCTACTTCTGAGTCGCTGGTTTGTCGGGGGTGGGCGCGGTGGTTTCCAGCAGCACAGCCACTTCGCTGGCCTTCAGTGGCTGGCCAATGGGGGCGGCAGCCAGCCCTTTTTGAACGGCGGCCATGTCCTCAGCATTGGGGTACTGGTCGAGCAGCAGGTAGTCAAATACCCGCCGCGCAATGGGGGCCGCGTGGGCTGCACCGAACCCCGAGTTCTCCACCACCACGGCCAGAGCCACTGTGGGGCGCTCGGCCGGGGCGAAGGCGATGTACAGCGAGTGGTCGCGCTGGCGCTCCTCCAGCTTGCGGGCATCGTATTTGTCCTTTTGTCCGATCGTCACCGCCTGTGCGGTACCGGTCTTGCCCGCACTCAGGTAGGGTGCGCCTGCAAATACCCGCGTAGAAGTGCCCTCTTGCGTCACGCCCACCATGGCGCGGACCACATGTTCGATGTGCGCCGGATCCAGGGCAAGCCGCTGGCCAGGCGGCCGGGGCAGCGGTGTGCGCACCCCCGTGACTGCGTTTTCGGTGGCCAGCCCTATGTGCGGGGTGTGCCTCACCCCCCTGTTGGCCACAATACCGGTGGCCTGGGCCAACTGCAGCATGGTGAAGCTGTTGTAGCCCTGGCCAATGCCCAGAGAGATGGTCTCGCCTGCGTACCAGCGCTGTTGCTCGGGCCGTTTGTAGGAGGCGCGTTTCCAGGCCTGGCTCGGCAGCACGCCCCTGACTTCGCCCCTCATGTCCAGTCCGGTGATCTGCCCAAAGCCCAGGGGCGCCATGAAGTCGTGGATGGCGTCCACCCCCAGATCATTGGCCAGTGCGTAGTAGTACACGTTGCTCGACTTGACGATGCTGCGGTGCAGGTCCACCGCGCCCAGCCCGCCGTCACCGTGGCTGCGGAAGCGGTGGTTGCCAAACATCCAGAAGCCCGGGTCCTGGGTGATGGACTGTGGCGTGCGCTTGCCCAGCGCCAGCGCGGCCAGCCCCATGAACGGTTTGTAGGTGGAGCCGGGCGGGTAGGTGCCTCGCAGCGCCCGGTTCAGCAGGGGCTTGTCCAGCGATTCGTTGAGCATGCGCCAGTTCTCGACGTCAATGCCTTCCACAAACAGGTTGGGGTCGAAGGTGGGCTTGCTGACAAAGGCCAGCACCTCGCCGGTGTTGGGGTCCAGCGCCACCAGCGCCCCACGGCGTTCGCCGAACATCTCTTCCACCAGCCGCTGCAGCTTGATGTCCAGCGTCAGCACCACGGTGTTGCCTGGGGTGGCTGGGGTGCGGGCCAGGGTGCGCACCGCCCGTCCGCCCGCCGAGGTTTCGATCTGGTCAAACCCGGTCTGGCCGTGCAATTCTTGTTCGTAGCTTTGCTCGATGCCCAGCTTGCCGATGTATTCGGTGCCCCGGTAGTTTGCCCTGTCCTCGTCGGGCCAGTCTTCCATACGGGTTTTTTCGGCCTGGTTGATGCGGCCGATGTAGCCCACCACATGGCTGCCCGCTTCGCCCATGGGGTACTGCCTAAACAGTCTGGCCTTGATTTCCACCCCCGGAAAGCGGTACCGCTGGGCGGTGAAACGGGCCACTTCTTCGTCGGTGAGCCGGGTTCGGATGGGCAATGAATCGAAGTTGCGCGACTCCTCCCGCAACCGCTTGAAGCGGCGCTTGTCCCGCAGCTGGATGTCCACAATCTCGCCCAGCGCCTCAATGACCTCATCCAGGTCGCCCACCCGTGAGGGGTTGATCTCCAGGGTGTAGGCCGAGTAGTTGGTGGCCAGTGGTGCGCCGTTTCGGTCAAGAATCAGCCCCCGGTGCGGCACGATGGGCAACACCGCGGTGCGGTTGCTTTCGGCCTGTGCCTTCAGGTCATCGTGCCGCAGCACCTGCAGGTACACCGCGCGTGCTCCAACCAGCCCGAAGGCCACGATCACCAGCAACAGCGCCAGCCACACCCTCAGCCGAAAGCGGGAGAGGTCGGCTTCAACATCGCGCAGGGCAATCATGCCGGGCGGTTCCTACAGTGGCCGGTTGGCATCAAGATCGTGTGCGCCGTGCTGAGGTGCCAGCAGCAACCAGCTGCCCAGTGGCCACAAGGCCGCTGTCACGGCAGGGGCCAGCACCGCTGCCCAACCGGGAAACCCACCGGTGGCCAACAAGCCGGTCAGCAGCGTCAGCGCCTGGGCAATGGCGAACAGGGGCAGCACATGCAGCGCCTGCACCGGTGTGGGGAACCACAGCAGCCGGTGCTGCAGCGAGGCAGCCAGGTAGCCCAGCACGGTGTAGGCCAATGCATGCTGACCCATCAGGGCCGTGTGGTGGACGTCCATGGCCAGACCGAAAGCGAAGGCCACACCCACGCCTACCCGCAGAGGTTGGTGTACCCCCCAAAACACCAGGGTCAGGGCCAACAGGTCCGGTAGCCACAGTTGGCGGCCCATCAGCCCCATGTTGAGCAGCATGTTGACCATCAGGGCCAGCAGCAGGCTGCTCCAGATGAACCAGGGGTTGGCGGGCAACAGCAGCGGTTGGCCGGGGCGCATGATCATGCATTGGCTCCTGGGGGGGCGGTCAGTGGCCGCTGCGCATGCTGCGTGGCGATTGGCGCCCAGCAGGCATGGCGGCTGCGTCGGGTGGAGGGGGCAGCTGGGCGGCCACAGGTGCCAGCAACAGCACATGGGTGGCGCTGCCAATCTGTGCGCTGGGTGTGCACAGTACGCGCGCAAAGGCGGACTCCGCCTGCCGCTCGACCTGCGACACCCTGGCCACCGGCAGGCCTGGGGGGTACACGCCGTCAATGCCACTGGTGCTGAGCAGGTCGCCCTCGGCCACATCGGCGTTGCCCGCCATGAAGCGCAGCTCCAGCTCATGCGTGCTGGTGCCGGGTTGGCCATAGGCCACGCTGCGTACGCCGGTGCGGGTGTTAAGTACAGGAATGGCCTGGTCGCGGTCGGTCAGCAACGTGACCTCGGACACCAGCGGGTGTACCCGCGTGACCTGTCCCAGCACACCGGATTCATCCAGCACCGGTGAGCCGGCGACGACTCCATGTGCCAGGCCCTTGTCCACAATGACCCGGCGGGCATAGGGGTCGGCTGCATCGTAAAGGACCTGGGCAGCGGTGCTGGACGTGGTCAGCCGATCGCGCAGCTCCATGAGTGAGCGCAGGCGCTGGTTTTCCAGGGTGAGCTGCTCCACCTGTCCGGCCCGGATGGTCAGTTCCAGCAGTTGGCGCTGGCTGGCGGCGGCCAGCGACTGGGCCGATTGCAGCGAATCGAAGTACTGGCCAATGGCCCTCATGCCCTGGACGGGCTGGATGACCACCCACTGCAAGGGGTACAGCGCGGTGGCGATGGCCGAACGCAGAGGCTGGGTCAATGACAGCCGCAGGTCGGCCACCATCAGCAGCACCGCGATGGCACCAAACAGCACCAGCTTGGTCAGCGCGGACAGCCCCTGTTTGAAGAACGGGGGCGGGGATTGGTCCAGTGTCCCTAGGGGCATGGGGGTATGGCGAGCGGGGCTTCAGGGCACGCACTGCCCCATGGTGCAGGGGCCGCGCAGGCGGCGCTCACTCGGAGGTGAAGATGGAGCCCAGGCGGTCCATGCGCTCCAGCGCCATGCCACAGCCGCGCACGACGCAGGTCAGGGGTTCTTCGGCCACCAGCACGGGCAGGCCGGTTTCCTCGGCCAGCAGGCGGTCCAGGTCGCGCAGCAGGGCACCGCCACCGGTCAACATCATGCCGCGCTCGGCAATGTCGGCACCCAGCTCGGGCGGGGTGTGCTCCAGCGCGGTTTTCACGGCCGAGACGATGTTGTTCAGCGGGTCGGTCAGGGCTTCCAGGATTTCGTTGGACGAAATGGTGAAGCTGCGGGGCACGCCTTCCGACAGGTTGCGGCCCTTGACTTCCATTTCTTTGACTTCGGAGCCGGGGAAGGCGGAGCCGATGTTCTTCTTGATGGCCTCTGCCGTTGGTTCGCCGATCAGCATGCCGTAGTTGCGGCGGATGTAGTTGATGATGGCGTCGTCAAAGCGGTCACCACCCACGCGCACGCTGCCTTTGTAGACCATGCCGCCCAGGGAAATGACGCCCACCTCGGTGGTGCCGCCGCCAATGTCCACCACCATGGAGCCGCTGGCATCAGACACGGGCAAGCCCGCGCCGATGGCTGCTGCCATGGGTTCTTCAATCAGGTACACCTCGGAAGCCCCCGCCCCCAGGGCTGATTCGCGGATGGCGCGGCGCTCCACCTGGGTGGAGCCGCAGGGCACACAGATGATGATGCGCGGGCTGGGCTTGAAGGCCGAGCGGGGGTGCACCATCTTGATGAACTGCTTGAGCATTTGCTCGGTGACGGTGAAGTCGGCAATCACGCCGTCCTTCATGGGGCGAATGGCCTCGATGTTGCCGGGCACCTTGCCCAGCATGGCCTTGGCTTCTTTGCCCACGGCTTGTATGGTTTTTTTGCCTTGTGGGCCGCCTTCGTGGCGAATGGATACCACCGACGGCTCGTCAAGGACGATGCCTTTGTGGCGGACATAGATCAGGGTGTTGGCTGTGCCCAGGTCAATGGCGAGGTCGGTGGAGAAATGCCGACGGATAGATTCAAACATGGCTGTCAACGTCCAGTGAGGCGTGCGTTGCCCACAGCAACGCATCGCTAGGGTTCGGTCAAAAAATGGGGGTCATCAGCGCCCACATGGGCTGGTGTGATGCGGAGGTGAAGGCGGCAAATAGCGAGGGGCGAATCGGATGGGTCCTGGCGCGTTCGGGGGGGCAGCTGGTGGAACTTGGGTGGTGTGGGCGTCCCAGGGGACGCGCCGTTGAAGCCGGTGCGCAACCTGTCGACGGGGTGCTGCTCTCCGGTGCCGATTGTCCTGTTCGGCTGCTTGTTCGCCGTCAATTCACGCCAAGTTCAATGATCTGCCTCACCAAACGGTCGATAATACCGCACCCCAAGGTCTGGGAGCCGCCATTTCCTGCGGTTTTAACCCCCAAAACCGGCCCTTGCGCCGTATTTTTTCATGTCCCTTTCACCGCAAGACATTTCGCGCCTCGCCCGGCTTGCACGCCTGGAGTTTGATGCCCCGCACGCCCAGCACATGCTGGTGCAGCTCAACGGTTTTTTTGACATCGTTGGCCAAATGAATGCGGTGGACACCACCGGTGTGGAGCCCTTGGCCCATCCCACCGCCGTCATTGACACCGTGGCCCTGCGCCTGCGCGACGACGTGGTGTCAGAGTTCAACCAACGTGAGGCCAACCAGCAAAGCGCCCCCGCCGTCGAGCGGGGCTTGTTTCTGGTGCCCAAAGTCATCGAATAAGCCACCGAGTGAGCCCCCGCACATGAGCAAAGAATTGCATCAACTCGGCGTGGCCGAGCTGGCCGCCCAACTGGCCACCCGTGAGGTGTCCAGCGTGGAAGCCACCCAGCACCTGCTGGCCCGCGCCCGGCAACACAGCGCCTTGGGCGCTTACCTGGCATTCAATGACGAGGCCGCGCTGGCGCAGGCCAAGGCCGCCGATGCCCGCCTGGCCGCTGGCGAGCGCAACCCCTTGCTGGGCGTGCCGCTGGCGCACAAAGACATCTTCGTCACCCGCGACCTGCCCACCACCGCAGGCTCGAAGATGCTGGAGAACTACCGCAGCCCCTTCGATGCCACCGTGGTGGCCAAGCTGGCCGAGGCTGGCATGGTCAACCTGGGCAAGCTCAATTGCGACGAGTTCGCCATGGGCTCGGGCAACGACAACTCGGCCTACGGTCCCGCACGCAACCCCTGGGGTGCCGAGCGAATTCCCGGCGGCTCATCAGGCGGCTCGGCTGCTGCCGTGGCCGCGCGCTTGGTGCCCGCCGCCACCGGCACGGACACGGGCGGCTCCATCCGCCAGCCAGCGTCGTTGACCGGCATCACTGGTATCAAGCCCACCTATGGCCGCTGTTCGCGCTACGGCATGGTGGCCTTTGCCTCCAGCCTGGACCAGGCCGGCCCCATGGCGCGCAGTGCGCTGGACTGTGCGCTGCTGCTGTCTGCCATGGCCGGGCCCGATCTGGACCGCGACTCGACCTCGCTCGACCGCCCGGCAGAGGACTTTGCTGCTGCTGTAATGGTGCAGGCTGGCATAGCAAACAATTCAGGCGCATCAAGCGGTAATGGGCAAAAAAGCTTGAAAAATCTCCAAGGACTGCGTATTGGCTTGCCGAAAGAGTTTTTTGGCGAGGGCTGCGCCCCCGGCGTGCAAGCCGCCATTCGCGCCGCCCTGGCCGAGTTCGAGAAGCTGGGCGCCACGCTGGTGGACATATCGCTGCCTCGCACCGAGCTGTCTATTCCGGTGTACTACATCATTGCCCCGGCCGAGGCCAGCTCCAACCTCAGCCGCTTTGACGGCGTGAAGTTTGGCCACCGCGCCGCGCAGTACACCGACCTGGCTGACATGTACCAGAAGTCGCGCAGCGAAGGCTTTGGCCCCGAGGTGCAAAAGCGCATCATGATTGGCACCTATGTGCTGAGCCACGGCTACTACGATGCCTACTACCTGAAGGCCCAGCAGATCCGCCGCCTGATCGCGCAGGACTTCCAGCAGGCCTTCACCCAGTGTGACGTGATCGCTGGTCCCGTGTCGCCCACCGTGGCCTGGAAAATCGGTGAAAAGTCCGAAGACCCTGTGGCCAACTACCTGGCCGACATCTACACCCTGTCTACCAGCTTGGCAGGCTTGCCCGGCATGAGCATCCCCGCCGGTTTTGGCGAGCATGGCATGCCCGTGGGCCTGCAGCTCATTGGCAACTACTTCAAAGAAGCGCAACTGCTGGGCACTGCCCACCAGTTCCAGCTGGCCACTGACTGGCACACCCGCGCACCGCAAGGATTCTGAGCATGAGTACCACCACCTCTTTGCTGGTGCGCGGTTACGAAGTCGTCATCGGCTTCGAAACCCACGCCCAGCTGTCCACGGTCAGCAAAATTTTCAGCCGCGCACCGACCGCATTCGGCGCGGAACCCAATACCCAGGCCTGCGCCGTGGACTTGGCGCTGCCCGGCACCCTGCCGGTCATGAACAAGGGTGCGGTCGAGCGTGCCATCCAGTTCGGCTTGGCCGTGGGTTCGCACGTGGCCGAGCAGAGCGTGTTCGCCCGTAAGAACTACTTCTATCCCGACCTGCCCAAGGGCTACCAGATCAGCCAGTTCGAGATTCCGGTGGTGCAGGGCGGCAGCGTTGAGTTCTTTTTGGGCGACGAGAAGAAGTCCGTCCGCCTGGTGCGTGCCCACCTGGAAGAAGACGCGGGCAAGAGCCTGCATGAAGACTTCATTGGTCAATCGGGCATTGACCTGAACCGCGCGGGCACGCCGTTGCTGGAAATCGTGACCGAGCCCGACATGCGCAGCAGCGCCGAGGCCGTGGCCTACGCCAAGGAGCTGCACAAAATCGTGACGTGGATTGGCATTTGCGACGGCAACATGCAAGAGGGCTCTTTCCGCTGCGACGCCAACGTGTCGGTGCGCAAACCCGGTGCGCCCTTGGGCACCCGCCGCGAAATCAAGAACCTGAACTCGTTCAAGTTCATGCAGCAGGCCATCGACTTTGAAATCCGCTGGCAAATCGAGCAGATTGAAGACGGCTATGCCATTCAGCAGGCCACCGTGCTGTTCGACCCCGACACGGGCGAAACCCGCGCCATGCGCACCAAGGAAGACGCGGCCGACTACCGCTACTTCCCCGACCCCGACCTGCCCCCGCTGGTGATTGGCCGCGACTGGGTGGAGCGGGTCCGGTCCGAAATGGCCGAGTTGCCCCGTGTGATGGCCCAGCGCTTCATGGACAGCTATGGTTTGCCCGAGTACGACGCCAACACCCTGACCCAAAGCCAGGCCATGGCAGCCTACTTCGAGGCGGTGGCCAAAGCCTCTGGTCAACCCAAACTGGCCAGCAACTGGGTGATGGGCGAGATTTCTCGCCGATTGAACAGCGGCGACGTGGACATGGGCAGCCTGCCTGTGTCAGCCGTCCAGCTGGCGGCATTGATTGCCCGCATTGCCGATGGCACCATCTCCAACAACGCCGCCAAGCAGGTGTTCGAGGCGCTGTGGACGGAGGGCGGCGAGGTGGACGCCATCATCGAAGCCAAAGGCCTCAAGCAGATGAACGACACCGGCGCGCTGGACGCCATCATTGACGAGGTGCTGACCGCCAACGCCAAGTCGGTGGAGGAGTACCGCGCGGGCAAAGACAAGGCGTTCAACGCCCTGGTGGGTCAGGTCATGAAAGCCAGCAAAGGCAAAGCCAATCCGGCGCAGGCCAACGAACGCCTGAAAGCCAAACTGGGCTGACGGAACCCGCTGCGCGCCTCAGCGCCCGGGGCGCGGCTGCCGCTGAGCGGCCCAGAGTTGCTCCAGCCGTTTGAGTTCCTCGTCAAAGCGCGCATTGATGCGCGCCACCTCGTCCTGCTGGGCCGCCAGTCGGCGCTGCTGGCTGGCCTGTTGCTCGGTGTTGTCGTTCAGTCGGTGGCGCAGCAGGGCGGGCGCTTTGCTGGGGTCGGCTTTGTAGAACTCCATCTCTGCGAGCAGTGCCTGGCGCTCCTGCTGCAGACTGAGCGTTTGCTGCTGAATCATGGCTTGTGCTTGATGCTGCGCCTTGAGCTGGTTGTGCCTTTCCTGGTCGTGCTCCTTGGCGGACTTGTAGCGTGCCACCAAGGCGCGGTCCTGGCGGCGTTCCTCATTCAGGCGGGCCTGCTGGGCGGCCTGTTCCCGGGCCTGCGCCGCCTGCTCGGCCCGCTCGTCGGCGGTCAGGCTGGGTGGGATGGTGCGGCGTACGCCTCCGTAGGGAGCGAGTTCGCGCTGCTCCCGGTCCAGGCACTCCATGATGGGGCGGTCAGAGGTGATGCGCCGCCCTTGGCTGTCGGTGCAGGTGTAGATGCCGGGTGTACCCGCTTGGGCCAGCGCATGGGCGCCAGGCACCCAAGCCAACAGCGCGCCACAGGCCCACACCAGCACCACTCGCCAACCCATGCCGCGCAAGCCCTGCGCGCCGCCTCGGGCAGCGGCTGCGCAGGCGGGGGGCTCGCATGCCCTGTACTGGGGCGGTGGGGGGTGGTGCAATGCCTCTCCTGGTGTGTGTCGTGTCTGGGTAGTTCGGGGTGGAGGGCGGGCTGGACGGGGTGGGTTCAGCCGACGTCGGCCACCCCGTAGCGCGTTCGGTAGGCCAGCACCCGGCTGTGGTGCTCGCTGGTGGCTGAGCTGCCCTGCTGCTGGGTTTGCAAATACTCCAGCAAGTCGGTCAGGCGGGCAATGGCGCATACCTCCAAACCCAAGCGATCGCGCACGTATTGCACAGCACTGTGGGGCAAATCCACCAGTTGCCCGTCGGCACCGGGGCCGGTGGCTTTTTCCTGGCGGTCCAGTGCAATGGCTACCCCGTGGGCCCGGGCCCCGGCCGCTTCGATGAGGGCGATCGACTCGCGCACTGCGGTGCCTGCGCTCATCACATCGTCCACGATCAGCACCCGTCCTTTCAGGGGAGCGCCCACCAGGGTGCCGCCTTCGCCGTGGTCTTTCGCTTCTTTGCGGTTGTAGGCAAACGGGTAGTTGTGGCCCATGCGTGCCAGCTCGATGGCCACGGCTGCGCCCAGGGGAATGCCTTTGTAGGCAGGGCCAAAAATCATGTCAAATTCCATGCCGCTGGCCACAATCCGCTGTGCATAGAATTGGGCCAGTCGACCGAGTTTGGCACCATCGTCAAACAGGCCGGCATTGAAGAAGTAGGGGCTCATGCGCCCCGCTTTGGTTTTGAATTCGCCAAACTTCAGCACGCCTGAGTCCACCGCGAACCCCACAAATGCCTGCGCCAGTGCGGCGTCTGTGGCCAACCTGTTGTGTTCCACCATAGGGAAAATCCTTGTTCAAACTGACCAGCCTCAACCTCAACGGCATTCGCTCGGCCTCCACCAAGGGGTTGGAAGACTGGGTGGCCGCCCTGTCGCCCGATTGTATTTGCGTGCAGGAGCTCAAGGCCCAGGCTCCCGACCTGGCGGGGAGGTTCGAGGAGTTGGCCGGCTTGAAAGGGTATTTTCAGTTTGCCCAGAAGAAGGGCTACTCGGGGGTGGGGGTCTACGCACGCGAGGAACCCAGCGATGTGGTGGTGGGGTTTGATGGGGGTGAGTTTGATGCCGAGGGGCGTTGCGTGGAGCTGAGGTTTGATACGCTGTCGCACAAGCGCTCGGTGTTCAGCGTGTATTTCCCCAGCGGCTCGTCGGGTGAGGAGCGCCAGGCAGCCAAGTACCGCCTGCTGGATCTGTTCTACCCGCATTTGGAACAGGTGCGCGCGCAGCGTGAGTTCATTTTGTGTGGCGACTTGAATATTGCGCACCAGGCAAAAGACCTGAAGAATTGGCGCAGCAACCAGAAAAACAGCGGCTTTTTGCCCGAAGAACGGGCGTGGATGACCCGCCTCCTGACCGAGGGTGGGCTGGTCGATGTGTACCGACAGCTGCACCCCGATACCACCGACGAGTGCTACACATGGTGGAGCAACCGGGGTCAGGCCTGGGCCAACAACGTGGGGTGGCGTCTGGACTACCACCTGGCCACCCCTGCGTTGGCGGCCACGGCCCAGGCCTGCGCCATTCACAAGGCCAGCCGCTTCAGCGACCATGCGCCGGTGACCATTGACTACGGCTTTTCGCTCTGACACGGGGGTTTGGGGGGCGCAGGCGGTGTTGCCCCTGGCTGTCGTATCCTGTGCCCCTGGTGTTTTTTCTTGTACACAGAGTCCCACCCCCCCCCACCCCCCTTTGGCACGCATGACCATGACCCTTCGCCGCCTGTTCAAAACCACCAGCCCCTCTGGCCGGGCTGGACTGCCAGCCCTTGGCGGGTTGGGTGTATCGCAGGGGCCTGCCGCGTTGGGGAGTGGTTGGCTCCGCTTGGTGGTTGGGCTGGCCATTGCCTCGTCGCTGGCGCTGGCGGGGTGTGGGGTTCAGCCCGACACCGACCAGCCAGGCTGGTACCTGGAAAAAACCGGGCCCGACACGGTGCGCTTGCTGCAGGTGCTGAAAGGCGGGGAGCGCAAAACCTGGGATGGCCAGCTGACCGACAGCTCTCCCAAGTCCAGCTGGTTGTCACCCTTGCCCAGTGGGCAGGACAACGGCTTGTTTCGCTGGAGCCGCCCGGGGTGCGCCGATTTGTCGTTCGTGCTGAGCCGCCAGGGCCTCACCTGCACCACTTGCATGGAGCCAACGGTGTTTGTGCCGTTCACTGCCAGTTGCCCGGTTGACCAGACCCGCCTGCCGGTGCAGGGCTGGTTGCCCATTGGCCTGGAGCGAGCCAAGTAACGGGCCAAGGAACGAGTCAGGCAGCGGCTCGGTGCAACGTTCGGCGCTGCAGCCGGTGCGGGACAATCGGCGGTTTGAGAACTTTTCTGCGCCCCTGCCATGCTTCACTACCTCACCGTACCCGTCACTGCGTTTGCCCAGAATTGCTCCATCGTCTGGTGCGACCAGACGATGGAGGCCGCCGTCATTGACCCCGGTGGCGACCTGGACCACCTGCTGGCCGAGGTGGACCGCCTGGGTGTGCGGCTGGCGCACATCTGGCTGACGCATGCGCACATTGACCATGCCGGTGGCACGGGTGAGTTGGCCCGCCGCAAGGGTCTGCCCATCATCGGCCCCCATGTGGGCGACCAGTTCTGGATAGACGGGCTGGCGCAGCAGAGCCGGATGTTCGGGTTTCCGCCTGCCGAGCCATTTGTTCCCACGCGGTGGTTGCAAGACGGTGACTCGGTCGCGGTGGGGAACAGCGTGTTGGTGGTGCGCCACTGTCCTGGGCACACGCCCGGGCATGTGGTGTTTTATTCGCCCGAGATCAAGCGCGCGTTTGTGGGTGACGTGCTGTTTGCCGGTGGCATCGGACGGACGGATTTTCCACAGGGCAACCATGCGCAACTGATCGGCAGCATCCGCGAGCGCCTGTGGCCGATGGGCGACGACACGGTGTTCATTCCCGGCCATGGGCCGGAGAGCAGCTTTGGCGAAGAGCGGCGCTTCAATCCCTACGTGCGCGAGGCTTGATCTATTAAAAAATATGCCTTTTGCGCTTGTTGAATATCAATAGTTTGCTATTTTTTATAAACGCGTGCCGCACTTGGAGGATTGCGCCTTGGCCGCTGGTGGCGTGGCCAGCGCAGTCGGCGTCTCGCTGCCTTCAGCCGCCCCGGCGGGCCTGCTCGTACAAGCCCATGACCTTGGGCACATTGGCCTGCAGCGTTTCAATGCGGGCTGGTCCCGAGGGGTGTGTGGACAAAAAGCTCAGCCCTGAGCTGCCTCCGCCGGAGGCAGCCGACATTTTTTGCCACAAGCTCACCCCTGCCTGGGGCGTGTAGGCGGAGCGGGCCGCCAGCTCCAGCCCGACCAGGTCGGCCTCTGTTTCGTCCTCCCGGCTGAAGCGCAGGCTCAGCAACTGGGTGCCCAAGTTGGCGGCCACATCTCCAAGGTCGCCCAGGCCCAGCAGCCGGGCACCAATGGACAGGCCAAAACTGGTGGCTTGGGTCTTGGCCAGGCGCTCGCGGGCGTGCTCGCGCAGGGCGTGGGCCATTTCGTGGCCCATGATCATGGCGGCCTCGTCGTTGCTGAGTTTGAGTTCGTCCAGAATGCCTGTGTAAAACGCAATCTTGCCGCCCGGCATGCAAAACGCATTGATCTGTTGGCTGGCAATCAGGTTCACCTCCCAGCGCCAGTGTTGGGCACGGTCGTTCCAGGGTGTGGCGTGGGGAATCAGTCGTTTGGCAATGGCGCGCAGCTGGCGAACCTGGGGGTGGTTGCTGGGGGCCAGGGCGCCTTTCTGGCGGGCCTCGGCCATCATTTGCTGGTATTGGCCAGCGGCTGCTTCTTCCAATTGTTGGGCGGGCACCAGCTTTCGCAAGCCCGAGGCCCTGCCCACGTCCACCTGCGCATGGGCGGACGAAAAACCGCCCAGCGCGGTGGCCGCTGCACCCGCTGCCAGCTGCTGCACAAAACCCCGCCGCCCCTGGCGCACACTGGCCGCCAAGTGGCGACCCTGAGGCGTAGGCGCGGTCCATGCCCCGGCCGCCTCACCAGCTTGCTTGGCCCCATGGGGTTGGGGCCAGCGGGGCAGAAGCGAGGTGAAGGTGGTATCGCGCGCATTGGCCAGGCGCTTGGCACTGCAAAGAAAACACATGCGCCAATAATAGACACAAAGGCCCCCATGAACGCAGATCCCCACTCCGCCCCCGCTGCCCGCCCCACCGCACCACCTCCGGCGTCTGCCGTGGCCCCGCCCGCCCCCGCGCCTTCGGCCCAGGCCGAGGGTGCTTTGGTCAATGCCCCGCCGGTGCCCTGGGGCCAGGTGCTGCGCACCTACCTGGAGCCCGCCAGTTTGCGCATGTTTGCGCTCGGGTTTTCAGCGGGTTTGCCGCTGTTGCTGGTGCTGGGCACGCTGAGTTTTCGGTTGCGGGAGGCGGGCATTGACCGCGCGACCATCGGGTTTTTGTCGTGGGTGGGGCTGGCTTATGCGTTCAAGTGGTGCTGGGCCCCACTGGTGGACCGCTTGCCCATCCCCCTGCTGACGCGGACACTGGGGCGGCGGCGCAGCTGGTTGCTGGTGTCGCAGGTGGCGATTGCTGTTGGGCTGGTGGGCATGGCGCTGTCCGACCCGCGCCAGGCGCTGGGGCCGGTGGTGTGGTGCGCGCTGGCGGTCGCCTTCGCATCGGCCACGCAGGACATTGCCCTGGACGCGTTTCGCATCGAGTCGGCTGATGTGCGCCACCAGGGGGTGCTGGCCGCCACCTACCAGACAGGCTACCGGTTGGCCATGATCTGGGCCGGGGCGGGTGTGCTGTGGCTGGCGGCCTGGGCCGAGGTGCCCGCCGCCACGGCCGCCGCAGTGGCCGATCTGGCTGCTGCCGCACCGGCAGCAGGCTCGCTGGTGCCCGGTGCGCGTTACCAGAACACGGCCTGGCAAACCGCCTACCTGGTCATGGCCGCCTCCATGCTGCTGGGGGTGGTCACGGTGCTGTGGTCCAAAGAACCCCAGCGCACCGAGCTGCCCCCGGCGCGCAACCTGGCCGAGTGGCTGCGGGGTGCGCTGGTGGAGCCGTTTGCCGATTTTTTGCGCCGCTACCGCTGGCAGGCGGTGCTCATTCTGTTGCTGATTGGCACCTACCGCATCAGCGATGTGGTCATGGGCATCATGGCCAACCCGTTTTATGTGGACATGGGCTACACCAAACAGGAGGTGGCGACCGTGACCAAGGTGTACGGTGTGGTCATGACCCTGGTCGGTGCCTTTTTGGGGGGGGCGCTGACGGTGCGCTTTGGGGTGCACCGCATCCTCATGCTGGGCGCGGCCCTGTCGGCCGCGACCAACCTGCTGTTTGCCTGGCTGGCGGGGCATGGGCACGATGTGACAGCACTCATTGGTGTCATTTCGGCGGACAACCTCAGCGCGGGCATTGCCTCGGCCGCCTTCATTGCCTATCTGTCGGGCCTGACCAATGTGCAGTACTCGGCCACGCAGTACGCGCTGTTCAGTTCCATGATGTTGCTGGCCCCCAAGTGGCTGGCAGGCTTCTCTGGCGTGGCGGTGGACGCCGTGGGCTACGCCTCGTTCTTCAGCGCCACCGCCTTGCTGGGTGTGCCGGTGTT
This sequence comes from Burkholderiaceae bacterium, assembly GCA_030695205.1. GTDB lineage: Bacteria > Pseudomonadota > Gammaproteobacteria > Burkholderiales > Burkholderiaceae_C > UBA2334. Next base: position 41,007 of record JAUYTN010000021.1, read on the forward strand.
GGTGTTGGTATGGATTTCTATGAAGAAAATGCCGTCTGGCGCTTGATAAGTATGGTTAGTTAGCTATGTTTGGTGGTTTAACGCAACTTTACATGGGCGACATCGACGCGTGGCAGCCAGGCCGCACACTGCTGCCATGAACACCGAGCTGCTGATGATCGAAGACGATGTGCGCCTGGCGCGCATGGTGGCCGAGTACCTGGGGCAGTCCGGCTATGTGCTGGCGCATGCGCCCGATGCCACTCAGGGGCTGGCCGCCTTGCAGGCAGGGCCGCCAGGGTGGCCGGCCCTCGTCATCCTGGACCTGATGTTGCCCGACCTGGACGGCCTGGAGGTGTGCCGCCGCATCCGGGCGCTCCCTGGTGAGGCCGGTCGAGTGCCCTTGCTCATGCTCACGGCCAAGGGCGATCCGCTGGACCGCATCATTGGCTTGGAAATGGGGGCAGACGACTACCTGCCCAAACCTTTCGAGCCCCGCGAGCTGCTGGCCAGAATCCGGGCGGTGCTGCGCCGCCATGGCGACGGTGGCGTGGCCGCAGCGGCGCCTGGCGGCCAGCCCTTGCTGCAGTTTGGTTCGTTGGTCATTGACCGCGATGCCCGCACCGTGACCGTCGCCGGGCAGGCGGCCGATCTCACCTCGTACCAGTTTGACCTGCTGGTGGCCATGGCCGAGCGGGCGGGGCGGGTGCTGACCCGCGACCAGATCATGGAGGCGGTGCGCGGGCGAGAGCTGGACGCCTTTGACCGCTCGATTGATGTGCATGTGGGCCGCATCCGCCAAGCCATCGAGGCCGACAGCAAAAACCCCCGGCGCATCCTGACCGTGCGTGGCGTGGGCTATGTGTTTGCCCGCCAGCAGGACTGAGCCCGTATGCCCCGGTTCCTGTCCCAGCGGCTGTACCTGCGCATTTGGCTGACGGTGGTGTCGGTCGTGGCGATTTTGGCGCTGCTGGCTGGCTGGTTGTGGCGCATGGACATGGCGCGGGAGCGCGCCGAGCGCCCCGGGCGCGAGATTGTGGTGCGCAACGCGCAAGGCGAGGTGCTGGGTCAGGCACCTGCGCGGCCCATGCGGGTGCCGGGTGCAGGGGGGGGTGGTGGGGCGTTGGAGTTCCAGGTCGCCCTGCGCGACGGCCAGACCCTGACGGTGCAGCTGCCCAGACCACACCGTCCGCCGGGGGCGGCCTCTCCGTGGTGGCGCATGGGGGGAATGGGGTTTGCGGAGCTGATGCTGCTGCTCTCGGTGGGCGTGGCCCTGGGCACATACCCGGTGGTGCGCTGGCTGACCCAGCGCCTGGAGGGCCTGCAGCGCGGCGTGGAGCGTTGGGGCGAGGGAGACCTCTCGGCCCGCGTGCCGGTGGAGGGCCACGACGAGGTGGCGTTTCTGGCGCAGCGCTTCAATGTGGCGGCCGAGCGGATGCAGGCGCTGTGGCACTCGCACCAGGTCCTGATGGCCCATGCGTCCCACGAACTGCGCTCGCCGCTGGCACGCATTCGGCTGGGTCTGGAGCTGTTGGACCATCCCGATCCCGCCAAGCGCGCGGCACAGCGCGCTGAAGTGGCGCGCAACATCTCGGAGCTGGACCAGCTGGTGGATGAAATTTTGTTGGCCAGCCGATTGGACGCGGGCACCGCTCCCCCTTTGCAACGCGAACCCGTTGACCTGACAGGCCTGGCCGCCGAGGAGTGCGCCCGAACCGGGGCCGAACTGCAGGTGAATGCCCAGCCTGTGGCCATGGCCGATGCCCGCTTGCTGCGCCGGGTGCTGCGCAATTTGTTGGAGAACGCCATTCGCCACGGGGCGTCCGCAGTGGCGCCGGTGCCGGCTGAGGGGAGGGGGCTGGGGGTACAGCTCACGGTGGACCAGGTCAGTCGCAACGGCACAGACTTTGCCCAGCTGACGGTGGACGACCAGGGGCCGGGGGTGCCCGCCGCCCTGCGGACCAAGGTGTTTGAGCCGTTTTACCGCTTGCCCGGTGCCAGCGAGCGCGACGGTGGCGTGGGCTTGGGGCTGGCGTTGGTTCGGTCCATCGTGCAGCAGCACGGGGGCACCGTGGCGTGTACCGAACGCCCTGGTGGTGGTGGCCGGTTTGTGGTGTGTTTGCCGATTCAACCGCCGATTTCGTGAAAAAAGCCGCAAAAACCGCCCGCCCAGCCCCAGCGACTCCCCCAAATGGGGGATAGTCAATCGGACTACCGCACCGCACAATAACCCCAGTTGCTGTCACAACTCTTGTGTTTCTAACAACAACTGGGGCATCCACAAGAGCCATACCCTACGGATTCCCAACGACGGTCCCCTCAAAGGACCTTTCAAGACCACCTTCGGGTGGTTTTTTTTCGGCTGTGGTGGGGCCAAAGCCGCCAGGTTCCATGGGGGTTTGCCCGGGCGTGGCAGTATGCGGGCTTTTCAAAGACATCCACCATGATCGATCAACTGCTCAAACTCTCCCATCTGCTCTCTGTCATTGTCTGGGTAGGCGGCATGGTGTTTGCCCACTTCTTCCTGCGACCTGCGCTGGCGGCGCTGGCTCCACCGGAGCGTTTGCGCCTGATGCACGACGTGCTGGGGCGGTTTTTCAAGGTGGTGCTGGTGCTGTCCACCGTCGCGGTGTTGTCGGGGGTCTGGATGATTGGCCGCACGGCCAAGGCGGTGGTGCAAAGTGGGGGCTCCTTCCACATGCCGCTGTCCTGGACGGTGATGGCGGTGTTGGGCGTGGCGATGTGGGCCATCTTCGGGCACATCCGGTTTGCGCTGTTCAAGCGGTTCTCGCGCGCAGTGGCCGCCGCCGAATGGTCAGCCGCAGGCGTGGCCTTGGCCAGCATCCGGCTGTGGGTGGGCGTGAACCTGGCGCTGGGGTTGGGGACCGTGGGGGTGGCGCTGCTGTTGAACTGAGTGCTGGAAATTGGTTTCTGGCCGACTTGAGTGCCGGCGCAGACAGCCACAATATCAAAATGTTGCCCATTTATTACATCAATCTGGACACCGACAGCCAGCGCCGGACCTCCATGCAGGCCCAGTTGGGGCTGCTGGGGCTCCAGGCGCAGCGTGTGCCCGCGCTGCGTTGGTCGGTGTTGTCTCTGTCTGAGCAAAACCGTCTGTACTCGGCCGATCTGAATGATCGATTGTTTTACAGGCCGATGGTAGACGGTGAAAAGGGGTGCTACGCCAGCCATCTCAAGGTGTGTGAATGCCTGCTGGCGTCCGATGCCTCTGGGTGCGTGGTGCTGGAGGACGATGTGTGCCTGAGCCCCGATTTCCCCGCGGTTGTTGAAGCCCTCGGCCGCCTGGAAGGTGGTTGGGACGTGATCAAGTTGCACAGCAGGCCGGTGGAGCGCGCCCACCTGGAGCTGGCGCTGTGCCCTGGCCATGCTTTGGTGACGTATTGGCGGGTTCCCAGCTGGGCGACGGGGTACGCCATCAGCCGGGCAGGGGCGGAAAAGATGCTGAAATTCAGGCAACCATTTGGTCGCCCTGTGGATGTGGATGTGCGGTGTTGGTGGGAGGCCAGTTTGCGCGTCTGTGGTGTGTTGCCTGGTGTGGTTGCGTTGGGTGGGGAGGCTGATCACAGCAGCATATGGTCGCCACAGGCAAAGACTGTCAGTGACGACCGCTGGCGGAAATGGCGTTTCCAGGTTGTGTATTCGGTACGCAATGCCACTTACCGCAGACGGCAAACACTTCCGAAGGCGCGGAAAGTGGTACCGCTGTTGCAAAAAGAGCCGCCATGCGCATCCTGATTTTGCTCAGGGACGGCTCCCGCAATGGCATCACCACCTACAACCGCGTCCTTGCACAGGCACTGCGCAGCCAGGGTCACACGGTTTCCATATGGCCGCAACTGGAGGCACCTTACGCCGTACAGGCCCTACAGGCTTTGTGTCTGCATCCTTGGTCGGAGCCTGTGTTGCGTCATGTGGTGGGTCGTTGGGGCCCCGATTTGGTGTTTGTCAGCCATTACTCCCAGGCCCGCCTGGCCCATCGGTTGCGGGAAACCTTGGGTATTCCCTGGTTCGCCTGCATGCACAACGGTCACGCACCGCGCCGCCTGGCGCAGTGGCAGGGCTTGTGGCGTAACTGCAGTGGTGTGGTCACCATGTGCCAATCCATGTTTAACCTTTACGCTGCAATGGCCGACGGCATGGACCAGCGGGTGCCTGTGTGCCTCAGCCGTCTGCCTCTGGAGATACCTGTGGGGTGGGGGCAGGCGGGCTACCAAGCCAATCAACCCCTGACGCTTGCATACTGCGCCCGACTGAGCAGACAGAAAGGACCGCGCTGTGAAGCTTGGCTGCGTGCCATCGCCCTTTTGCCGGACGCGGGCGGCTATCGCATCCGGGTCATCGGTGGGGGCAGCCATTTGCGCCAATTGATCGGTGTGGCCCAGGCGTTGGGGCTTGAGGCCGAGTTCACAGGGATGGTGCCCGATCCTGCGCCTTACCTGTCGGACGCGGATGTCCTGGCTGGCGCTGGTTATGCCCTCATGGAGGGACTGGTTCGCGGCTGTGCGGGCGTGGGACTGGGTTTTGGTGGGTGTTGGGGGGCGGTTTCCCGCGACAGGTTGGCTGATGCGCAGGATGTGAATTTCGGCGATCACATGCCCCATCAGCTGCCAAGTGATCCGGAGGTGATTGCCCAGGCGCTGTCAGATGCCATTGCACTTCGCCGTTCGGGCGAGGCTGCCGAGGTAGGCCGCCTATGCAAGGACTGGTTTGACCCGCACAGGGTGGCCTTGCAATTGGTGGATTTCTGGTCCGCGCGATTGCCCGGCCGTCATTGAGTGCGCGTGCTGATGGCTTTGAACAGTTGCTGGTAGTCGCGGCACATGCGTTGCCGATCACACTGGGTGTGTGCATGGTGCATGCCCAGCTGGGCCAGCTGGGCTGATCGGCCATCGTTGGTGATCGCGGCCTCCAGGGTTTGAGCCCAGGCGTGTGCATCGCCTGGTGTAACCAGCCAGCCGGTTTGGCCATGTGTGATGACCTCCTGAACGCCCTCCACATCGGAGCCAATGGCGCAGCATCCAGAGGCCATGCCTTCCATCAGCCCCAAACCCAACCCTTCGTAGTGGGTGGACAGCACACACCACTTCACGCGGGCCAACAAGGCGGGTAATTCGGGATGATGACCCAAAAAAACGATCTGCGACTGTACACCCAAGGAGTCCGCCAGCCGTTCTGCTGCCCGGCGCCAGCGCTCTTTCCCTGCGCCTGCCAGGTACAGCTTGGGGCGGTGGCCACGCTCGGCCAGCAGTGCGAGCGCCCGGATGAGGGTGGCGTGGTCTTTTTGGCGGGCAAACCGCGCGGGCATGACCAAGGCCGACTCCCTGTCTGCCCAAGGCAGCCCGTGGTGCCAGCGCTCGGTGTGGATGCCGTTGTGGATGACCATGCACAGGCCGGGAGGATGCCCCGTGCGCACCAAGTCGGCGCAAACAGCCTGCGACACCGCCACAATGCGGGCGGTGCGCTGCGCCAGCCAGCGCGATTGCCACAGCCGCCAATGGCCATAACGCTCACGCACGTTGTGCTCGACGTGCACCAGTGTCGGCACGCCCGCCAACAGCCCGGCATAGCGACCCCACAGGTGTTCGCTGAAGCCGTGCGCCACCAGGATGTCGGGTTTCCATTGCCTGCAAAGTTGCCAGAGACGAAAAACCGTCAGCATATTCAGCCAGCCTGGCACCACAGCCACATTCACCCCCTGGGCTTGCAAGGCTATCAGGCGCGCGGGTGACGTGTTTTTTTTGCGGCGCAGTACCAGCAGCGATGCTGTCCCGGCATGGGCCGTGCACAGGTCAACCGCTACCTGTGTGGCCCCTGAAAACCCGCCCGTGACAAAGTGCATGACCCGCAGCGCGGAATGGGAAGGCTGTGCCGCTGGCTCAGCCACGGTCAACTTTCGGGTGCTGGCTGTGGGCGGCGAGCGGTGCCAGCCAGATCAGGTTCATGAACAAATAGACCATGCTGGTGCTGTTGTGGGCAAACACCACCTGTGTCATTCCAAACCCCAGATAGCCGATGACCATGACCAGCCCACACACCGCCATCGTGTGTGCATCCGCTTGACCTGTGGCTGTCGCGCTTGGCTGTGCCGACTGGCGGATAGCGGTCGCATAACAGACCAATGGAACAGCAAAGAACAAAGCCAATGCGACCACGCCCAGCAGACCTTTTTTGGCCCAGATGTCTAACCATTCGTGGTGGGCGTGCCCGAAGTCCAGCACGATTTGGGGTGCGTCACCGCTTTCCACGAGCTGCCTTTTTCGGGTTTCGTAAGCTTTTTGCCCCCAGCCCAGTCCGGGTTTGTCCCAGCCCATGTTCCAGGCGAGTTTCCAGTGGGCCAGGCGTTGCCCGACTGAAGTGGCTGCGTTGTTTTGGTGCTGATAAGCACTCCATTCTGTGTGGACCTCGGCCAGCCGGGTTTGCATGCTCGGCCACAGGGAGGCGAACACCGTGAGAGACAGCACCAGTGACACCGCCCACATTTTTTTTGTTGTGTGGTGCCAGGTGGCGGTGTCTTGCCTTTGCGCATGGACTGGTTGTTGCTTGGGCTGCAGCCAGAGAACCAGAACCACCAGCAAGGGCAGCATCAGCCAGGCCCCTCGGGTTTCGGAGGCCAAACAGGCATAGATACCTGCCAGTGCCGCACTCCAGCCAAACAGCCGATGAGCGGCCGACTGCGCCTGACGTGCCCATGCCCAACTCCAGATGCCCAGTAACAGGGACACTTGCCCAAATGGGATGGCGTTGGTATAGCCCCAGGCCCTGTCCCAGTCCCACACATGCACTTGCCAGGCAGCGGTCACCGCAGCCCCCCAGGCCCCGACCCAAACCCCCCATTGGAGTGGTCGGGTCGATTTCAACCCGACCACGATGGCTGGCATGGCCAGCAGCACGAGGGCGTATTTGATGGGTCTGTCCATATCTCGGGCGGTGAATGGCTCGCGCCACAGCATGTCCGATGCCCACACGCAGCCCATGATCACCAGCACGATCGCATACAGCCGAAGCCGCGCGGGCGCGGCTGCCAACAGGGTTGTCCGATGGGCAGCAAGGGTCACAGCGCCAGCCATCACCAACAAAAGAGCGCCCACCGAGTAACCCGATGGCAGGCACAGGCTCAGCGCCAGAAAGAGGAAAACAGCACTGTCCGTGATCTTGGGCAGGATACGTTGCTGCAGTGGCGAGGCGGGGTATGTGCTCGCTTTGTCTGGTGTGGTTGGCTGAGTGCCTGGGAGGCTGCTCAATGCCCGTGCCCCACCACCTCACCCGCCTTGAGCTTGTACAGCGTACCGCAGTAGGGGCACTTGGCTTCACCTTGGCGGGCCACATCCAGGTACACCTTGGGGTGGGTGTTCCAGAGCTGCATGTCGGCTTTGGGACTGGGGCAGTACACACCCCCTTGGGGGTTGAGGTCTGCAGCGGCCAGCTCAATGGTGGCGGGGGCTTTGGTTGTGGCAGTCATGGTGGTGGGTGTGTGGACAATCGATGTGGCTGATCAGGCGCAGCAAATGGGGGTGGCGACTACAAGGCGTCAGACCGCTGTGAGCCAGTGGGCGTACTTGGGGTTGCGGCCATTGACGATGTCAAAAAAGGCCGTCTGCACCTTCTCGGTGATGGGGCCACGGCTGCCCACGTAGCCCGGTTTGCCCAGTTCGATGCGGTCCAGCTCGCGGATGGGGGTCACCTCGGCGGCGGTGCCAGTGAAGAATGCTTCGTCGGCGATGTACACCTCGTCGCGGGTGATGCGCTTTTGAACCACTTCCAGGCCCAGGTCTTTGGCAATGTGGAACACCGTGTTGCGGGTGATGCCGTTCAGGGCGCCGGCCGACAGGTCGGGCGTGTAGATGACGCCGTTTTTGACCACAAACAGGTTCTCGCCCGCACCCTCGGACACGAAGCCAGAGGCATCGAGCAGCAGGGCCTCGTCGTAGCCGTCGTCGGTGGCTTCGCGGTTGGCCAGGATGGAGTTGGTGTAGTTGCTCACCGCCTTGGCCTGGGTCATGGTGATGTTGACGTGGTGACGGGTGTAGCTGCTGGTTTTCACGCGGATGCCGCGCTTCATGCCTTCTTCGCCCAAATAGGCGCCCCAGGCCCAGGCGGCCACCATCAGGTGGATGGTGTTGCCCTTGGTGCTGACACCCAGCTTCTGCGAACCCACCCAGGTCAGGGGGCGCAGGTAGCCGCTCTCCAGCTTGTTTTCGCGCACCACGGCGCACTGCGCGGCGTTCACTTCTTCCTGGGTGAACGGGATGGTCATGCGCAAAATTTTGGCGCTGTTGAACAGCCGCTCGGTGTGCTCTTGCAGGCGGAAGATAGCCGTGCCCTGCTCGGTTTTGTACGCCCGCACACCCTCGAACGCCCCGCAGCCGTAGTGCAGGGTGTGGGTCAACACATGGATCTTGGCGTCGCGCCAGTCAACCATCTGGCCATCCATCCAGATTTTGCCGTCGCGATCGGCCATGGAAGGGGGGAGTGCGGTCATTGAAGGGTGTCCTTGCAGTGTGTTCAGGGGCAATGTGGCCCGAGCGCTGATTTTACGGTTTGGCCGGCGGTGGGAAGCCAGGGGGCCCTGTCTTCGCACAACGGAAACCGTTGGCTTGGATGAGTTCCAGGATAGCCTCGTGGGATGGCCACTGGGGCCAATGGCACACCGTGTGGGCGCGGGGGCCTTGTACGCCCCAGCGGTGGGCCAAGGTGGCTCCGAGCACGCTGATGATCGGAACCCCCAACGACGCAGCCATGTGCCCGGCCCCGGTGTCGATGGACACCACGCACTGGGCATTGGCCAGCACCGCTGCGTAGGCGGATACCGACAGACCGGGCAGGCAGGTCACATCGGCGCTCCATGCGCGCAGGGCCGCCTCTTCTCCTGGCCCAGGGCAGATCACGACCGGAATGTTTCTGGCAGCGAGTTGCTGCACCAGTGCCGGGAAGTGTGGCCACGACCGTGCGGTGTTCTGAAGGCCTCCGCTGGAAATCGGGCAAGCCACCACATACGGGGTGGCGATGCCCGCATCGCGCAGGGCCTGTTGTGCCTGGGTGCGTGCTGCGGGGGTCAGGCGCAGGGTGGCATCGTCGGGCTGCGGTGGCGTGTCGGGGTGCCCCAGCCGGGCTTCCATCGCCCGAAACAGGCGATCGTAATGCGCACGCATGTGGACAATGTGATCCAGCTGCAAAGCCTGCTTCAGCAGCGGAGATCGGCCCTCCCTGGCGTAGCCGATGGCGGGCAGGCCCGCCAGCCGGAATTCCAGCGCACTGGAAAAAGAGGTGGGTACGCACAGTCCGTGCGCAGGTACGCCAGGCTGCTTCAGCGAGCGCAGCAGCCGCACACGCTCCTTCAGCTTGGCGGGGTACACATGGCACGGCCAGCCGTAGGCGGCCAGCAAGTCCGGCGCCCAGCGCCGCCCCACCAGCTGCAGGTCGGCAATCCGTGACAGCCTGACTAGAGCAGGCAACATCAGCACAACGTCGCCTATCCAGTTGGACAGCCGGACAACCACGACAGGGCGTGGGCGGTTGTGGGGCTCGTGTGGCGTGGGTGTTTGGGCGGGTGTCGGCATGCGGGGGCGATGGATGGCGATACAGTAGATTCTTTCAGATTCCATCCGCTTGACCATGCCAGCTTCTCCCGCCTCGCCCCACGCTCTGTTGACCAGCTCCCAGGTGGTGGCGCTGCACAGCGCCTACAACCAGGCGGCTGGCTGGCCCCATGCTGATGTGCCCTGTAGCCCCGAAACCGCGCATTGGCCTGCTGGCTTGCTGGGGGCCGTGGAGGAGAACCACCGCCGCAACAGCCTGCTCTGGTGCGAGGAAGACCTGGCCCGCCGGGTGCGGGCCGCCGATGCCGAGATCGTGGCCAACAAGCGCCAGATCGATGCGCACAACCAGGCCCGCAACAACGCCATCGAACAGGTCGATGAGTGTCTGTTGTTGGCTCTGGGGCTGGTGGATGCCAGTACTGTGCAGTGTGTCCACCCGGTCAGCCGGGTGTCGCAGACCGCGCGCCTGAACAGCGAAACCGCTGGCAGCATGATTGACCGCCTGTCAATCACCTCGCTCAAGGTGCGGGCCATGCAGCTGCAAACGCTGCGCACCGATGTGGATGCGGTCCACATTGCATCTGCCCAGCAAAAGTGGCTGCGCTTGCAAGAGCAGCAACGCGACCTGGGGCACTGCCTGGACGAGTTGCTGGCCGACTGCCTGGCGGGGCGTGCCTATTTCAAAATTTACCGGCAGTTCAAGATGTACAACGATCCCGCCTACAACTCTGCACTGCGTGCCTGAAACCCGGTATGCACTGGTGCGCCTGATGCGTGCGCACAGCAGTGTCAGTGTCCAAGGGTTGAAAAGGTTCTCCCATGGACAACACGGCGGGCGGTGGGCTGCCAGTCGCCTGACGGAGCCTGTGCCTCAGTGGCCCTGACCCAAACGCTCAACTCCGTCCATAGGTGTCTTCGAGGCGAACGATGTCGTCTTCCCCCAGGTAGTTGCCGGACTGGACCTCGATCAGCTCAAGGTCTGTTTTGCCAGGGTTGGAGAGGCGGTGCCGGACGCCCACGGGGATGTAGGTGCTTTGGTTTTCGGTGAGCAACAGCTCTTCCGTACCCCTGGTCACCAGGGCTGTGCCTTTGACAACGACCCAGTGCTCGGCGCGGTGGTGGTGCATTTGCAGACTCAGCTGGCCTCCCGGGTGAACGGTGATGCGTTTGACTTGGTAGCGCTCACCCCTGTCCACACTGTCGTAGGTGCCCCAGGGGCGCGCCACTTTTCGATGGTGTGCGGATTGGGTCACGCCTGTGGACTCCAGCAGCGCCACCACCTGCTTGACCTGTTCGGTGTGGGTGTCGGCTGCCACGAGCACCGCATCGGGTGTGTCGATGATCAGCAGGTTGTGCGTGCCAAGGGCAACAACCGGGCGGTGAGGAGCGTACACATAGGTGTGGTGTGCATCCACCGCAAAGCCTTGGCCATGCAGGCGGTTTCCATGGCTGTCAGCTGGCGCTAGGTTGGCCACGGCGTTCCAACTGCCCACATCGCTCCAGGCGCTGGCAAAGGGCAATACCGCCACTTGAGCGTGGTGTTCCATGACCGCGTAGTCAATGCTTTCGGCGCGGCAGGCCTCAAACGCAGTGGTCTCTGGGCGCAGGAAATGCCCGTCTTTCGTGGAGGCCGCTATGGCCTGGGTACACGACTGCAAGATGTCTGGCGCGTGTTGTTCCAAGGCGCTGAGCAGGGCGTGTGCCGTGCATAGAAAAATACCGGCATTCCAGAGCGCGGCGCCGGTCAGCAACAATGCCTGAGCCTGCTCCAGTGGGGGCTTTTCTGTGAAGCCTTGGATGTCAAAGGCGCCATCGCCACGCACACCGCCCTGGAGGATGTAGCCATAGGCAGTGCTTGGAAATGTGGGCGTGATGCCAAAGGTGACGATGGTGCCTTGCTGCGCAGCGGCGACACCGTCCTTGACCCGTTGGACAAAGGTAGGCGCATCCGGAATGTGGTGATCCGCCGGACAAAACAACAGCAGGTCTGCAGGCTGTGCGGTGAGTGCGGCGATGGCCATGGCTGCCGCTGTGTTGCGGGCAACAGGCTCTAGCAGCACGGTGCCACTGACGTGGCTGGTCTGCATGGTTTGCGCCACCAAAAAGCGATGCTCGTCGGCAGCGACGCACAGCACCTGTGTACCCAGCGGAGCCACACGCTCCAGCGTGAGTTGCAGCAGACTTTTGTTGCCTACCAGGGGGACGAATTGTTTGGGGAAGCTTTTTCGGCTGATCGGCCAAAGCCGGGTGCCGGAGCCGCCGCACAGCACGACGGGAGTGATTGCAGTCATGGTGACCAACGTGGATGGGGGTATTGGATATTTGAGCCACCTCGTGGGGTCGCTGCAGGCGTCGCAGTTTATAGACCCCGGACCACCTCCATGGCCTCTTCGATGCGGTCCACCGGGTGGATAGTCAGGCCCTCAAAGTCCTTGGGGTGGGCCTTCAGGTGGCTGGGCTTGGGGGCGTTGGCGCGCGGCACCACCGCCACGCTGAAGCCCAGCTTGGCCGCCTCTTTCAGTCTGTCCTGGCCGCGCGGGGCCGGGCGCACCTCGCCCGCCAGCCCCACCTCGCCGAACGCCAGAAACCCTTTGGGCAGCGCCCGCCCGCGCAGGCTGCTGGTGATGGCCAGCATCACCGCCAGGTCGGCGGCGGGTTCGGTGATGCGCACACCGCCCACGGCATTCACAAACACGTCCTGGTCCATGCAGGCGATGCCCGCATGGCGGTGCAGCACCGCCAGCAACATGGCCAGGCGGTCGCGGTCCAGGCCGACCGACAGGCGCCTGGGGGATGGGCCGCCTTCGTCCACCAGCGCCTGAATTTCCACCAGCAGCGGGCGGGTGCCTTCCAGCGTCACCATCACGCAGCTGCCGGGCACGGGCTCGGCATGCTGGCTCAAAAAGATGGCGCTGGGGTTGCTCACGCCCTTCAAGCCCTTTTCGGTCATGGCGAACACGCCAATTTCGTTCACCGCGCCAAAGCGGTTCTTGATGGCACGGATCAGCCGGAAGCTGCTGTGCGTGTCGCCCTCGAAGTACAGCACCGTGTCCACCATGTGCTCCAGCACGCGCGGCCCGGCCAGCGCACCTTCTTTGGTGACGTGGCCCACCAGCACCACCGTCACGCCCGTGGCCTTGGCCGTGCGCGTGAGCTGGGCCGCGCACTCGCGCACCTGCGCCACCGAGCCGGGCGCGGACGTGAGCTGCTCGCTGTACACGGTTTGAATGGAGTCGATCACACACACCGTGGGCCGCTCGGCCTCGATGGTGGCCAGGATTTTTTCCACCGAAATTTCGGCCAGCACCCGCACCTGGCTGCCATTCAGCCCCAGGCGGCGCGAGCGCAGCGCCACCTGTGCGCCCGACTCTTCGCCCGTCACGTAAAGAACCGTTTGCCCCCTGCCCGTGCCTTGCACGGGCTTCCCCCCGAGGGGGGCAAGTCGTTCTTGGGGCGGCCCGGCGAACGACTTTCTGGGTACCGCCAAACTCAGCTGGTGCAGCGCCTGCAGCAGCAGCGTGCTTTTGCCAATGCCGGGGTCGCCGCCAATGAGTACCACGCCGCCTTCCACCATGCCGCCACCCAGCACACGGTCCAGCTCGTCCAGACCGGTGGGCAGTCGCTCGAAGTCGGCCGCGTCAATGTCGGCCAGCGTCGTCACCGGTTGGGCTGCGGCCAGCGAGGCAAAGCGGTTTTTGGCAGCGGGCGCGGCGGCCTCGGCCACCGATTCGATCAGCGTGTTCCATGCGCCGCAACTGGGGCATTTGCCCAGCCACTTGGGACTGGTGCCACCGCATTCGGTGCAGGAGTACAGGGTTTTGTCTTTGGCCATGGGCGCACTATATAGTCGGCCGCTCGGTGTTTTTGCCGCCATCGCGTGTGTTGCCATGCCCTCCTTGCCCCTGTTTGACGATGCCCCCGTGCCTGCCGACGTGGACCTGATGCGCCGCTTGCAGGTGGTGCCGCAGGCGGGGACCAAGCTGTCGGCAGCGGCCCGTGCCTACAACCTGCAGTTGGCCCGGGTGGACAAGCTGAAGAAGCAGCTGGCCGAGATGGACGCGCTGTCTCTGGCGCACCGGCATGCGCTGGCGCAGCAGGTGTTTCCGCTCACGGCGCAGCGCCAGGCTCTGATGCGGCAGATGGTGCTCTGGCTGGATGCGTTGCTGACTCAGCCGCCCGGCCCGGCCAGGCTGACCCCCGCCCAGCGTCAACTGACGGCGCACATCACCAGCAACCTGGCGGGCCAGCTGGTGGTGGCTGGTCACGCCGACATGGCCGCCGTGCACGACCGCCACAGCCCGCAGAGCCTGGACGACATGGAGCGCGCCCATGCCCAGGACATGAAAGCCCAGCTGGAGGCCATGCTGGGCGAACCTTTCATGCCCGATGACCCAGATGCCACGCTGAGCGATGTGATGGCTGCCGCCAAGGCCCGTATGCAGCAAACAGTGGCCGACCAGGAGGCTGCCCGCGAAGCCACCGCTGCCAAACGGAAAGCCAAAAAAGCAGCCAAAGCGGGAGGCCAATCCCCCAACGCCGCCCAGGCTTTACAAGCTGCCTTGCAGGGCGACGCCGACACCAGCCTGCGCACGCTGTACCGCCAGCTGGCCGGTGCCTTGCACCCCGACCGCGAGCCTGACGAGAACGAGCGCGTGCGCAAAACCGCCCTCATGAGCGAAGCCAATGCCGCCTATGCCCGCAAAGACATCGTCACGCTGATGGACATTCAGCAGCGCGTGGCCCTGGCCGACCCGCAAGCCGTGGCCAGCCTGCCCGAAGACAAGCTCAAGAGCCTGACCCTGCTGGTCAAAGCCCAGGTGGCCGAGCTGGAGCGACAGCGCGCCCGCACCCAGCGGACGCTGTGTCACGAGTTCGACGTGCCGCCCTACATGGGCCTCAACGCCAACACGCTGAAGCAACTGTTGGCGGAGCAAGAAGAAGAGCTGACCGACACCGTGCACGCCCTGCAGCAAGACCTGGAGCAGGTGCAGCAACCCGGGGGCTTCAAGCCGTGGCTGGCGCAGCAGCGCAAACTTCAGCAGCAGATGGAGCGCGATCAGGCCCGCATGGCCCGCTTTCAGGACTGGGACGGTTTCTGACCGGGCAGGCGACGGGTTTCTGACCACACATTGATGTAGTTGCCCGCGAAGATGACGGCTGCACCCACCAGCACCGCCGCATCGACCGATTCACCGTACAGAACCATGCCGGCCACCGCAATGACCGGCAGGCGGATGAAGTCGATGGGCATGACGAACGATGCCGAGGCCAACCGCAGTGCGCTGGTCAGGCAAACATGCGCCGCCAGCCCGGTGACGCCAATCGCCACCAGCCAGGGCAGGCTGGCTGCCGTGGGCCAGCGCACCACACCGTCCCACAGCGCCAGCACGCAGCCCAGCACCAGCTGCATCAGCGTCAGCCAGAACAGGATGGACACGATGCCCTCGTGTCGGGTCAGCACCTTGGTGCTGATGTTGGTCAGCGCAAAACAGATGGCGCTGGCTGCTGCTGCCACCACACCCACGTTCAAGGTCTGCACGTTGGGCCGCGCCACGATTAGGATGCCCACAAACCCCAGCACCGCCGCCACCAGGCGCGGCCGGGTGATCTTCTCGCCCAGCAGCAGGGGGGACAGGACCAGCACCCACACCGGTGCGGTGAACTCCAGCGCAAACACCTGTGCCAGCGGAATGAGCGTGACCGCCAGAATCCACAGGTTTTGTCCAGTGAAGTGGATGGCGTTGCGCAGCACATGGCCGCCCAAGCGGTTGGTGCGCACATCCTTCAGCTGCCCCGTCGCCAGCGCTACCGCCGCGACGATGAGCAGGCCCACAGCCGAGCGCGCAGCCATGATCTCGAACGTGTCGTGCGCGCCCTGCAGTTCGCGCACCGAAATGGCCATGGCACTGAAGGCAGTGATAGCCCCCGTCATCCACAGCGCGGCGCGCATGGGGTTGTGCGGCGGTGTATGCAGAGGTTGGGGTGCGGTGGTGGAGGGCGGCACCGGGCTGGGTGCACTCATGTCGCAACGGGCGGCGTGAGTGCCAACTCGCGCAGGCGGGCGGCGGTGGCGCTGTACTCGGCATCCAGGTGGCGGGCCGTGGCCCGAAAAATCACGACAAACATGGTGGGGTCGTTTCTGGTGACGGGGTCAGGTGGAGCTCGAAGAACCGCGTGTCGGGCACAGGGTTGGCATAGTACGGCGGGGTTTCGGCAAAGCCCATGCGCCGGTACAGCGCCTGCGCATGGGTGGTGGGGGCCACAGCGTCGAGTATCAGGTGGTTCACGTTCAGTGTGGGGGCCAGCGCTATCAGCCGCTGCAACAGTGCCTCGCCAAGGCCCAGGCCCCGGTGGGCCGGGCGCACGTACACGCGCTTGACCTCGGCCGTGTGGCTGTGGTGCACCAGCAGGCCCGCGCACCCGGCCAGCTCGTCGCCCACATGCGCCAGCACAAACAGGCCCGACGGTGGGGTGAACAGCGTTTCAAACTGCGGCAGTTCCTTATCCAGCCCGCGCCCGCACAGGTCCACGGCCAGCCAGGCCAGGTACTCGCGGATCAGCGCCAGCAGCGGCGCGGTATCGTTGGGGAACCGGGCCAAGCGCAGTGTGGGGGGGTTGATCATAAAATTTATAAAAAAATCGACTTTTGCGCTTGATATGATTGGGTAGTTAGCTACTTTTATTAACAGGAGACAAAGCCGTGACCACTGTGTTTGAAAAGCTCTTGAGCGGCGAGCTGCCGTGTGCCAAAGTCTACGAAGACGAGCACGTGTTCGCCTTCATGGATGCGGGCCAGGTGAACGATGGCCACGTGATCGTGGCCAGTAGGTCGCCGTTTGAAACGCTCATGGACATGGACGAAGACACCGCCGCCGCCATGATGCGCGCCGCCTGGCGAATTGCCCGCGCGGTGGAGGCCGAGTTCAAGCCCCAGGGCATCACCGTGCTGCAGTGCAACCGCCCGGCGGGCTGGCAGACCGTGCCCCATGTGCATATGCATGTGCTGCCCCGCTACGAAGGTGATGGTGCCACACTGGGTTGGCCCCGCAGAGAGCCGGGTATGGAGCGCTTGCGCGAGTTGGCCAGCCGCATCCGGCTGGACTGATGGGCCGTGTTCGTCAGGCCGAGTGGCAGGCGCACGCCTCGCCATGCGCGGCAGACACCAGCTCGGACAGGATGCCGCAGGCCTCGCCCGGGCCGTGGGCATCCCCGCAGCGGGCGCGCAGCTGCACCAGCTGCTTCTCCAGCGCCCGCATGCTGGCCAGGCGGGCGCGGACGCGGCCGAGCTGGGCATCCACAACGTCGTTCACGTCGCCGCAGTGCGCCACCGGGTCGTCCACAAAGCTCAGCAGGCGGCGAACATCGGCCAGCGGCATGTCCAGGGCCCGGCAGTGGCGGATAAAGGACAGGCGCTCCAGGTGCGAGGCCGTGTAGTCGCGGTAGCCGTTGTCCTGCCGAGCAGGTTCGGGCAACAGGCCTTGTTTTTCGTAGTAGCGAATGGTTTCGGTGTCCACACCGGTGGCCGAGGCCAGGGCTTTGATTTGCATGCTTGACACTGTAGCGGCTACAGGGTTTCCAATGCCGATACCGCATTCCAACCTTTGAAGGAGCAGGCCATGTCAGGCTGCAGCTGTTCACACGAGGCACCCCCAGCCACCCAGATTGTCGATATGCCCCGCTACCGCCGGGTGTTATGGACGGCCTTGGTGCTCAATGCCGCCATGTTTGTCGTCGAGGTGGTGGCGGGTGTCAGCGCCGGTTCGCTGTCGCTGCTGGCTGATGCCATCGACTTTGCGGGTGATGCGCTGAACTACGGTGTGTCGCTGGCGGTGCTGGCCGCTGCCTTGGCCTGGCGTGCGCGGGCCGCCATGCTCAAGGCGGCCACCATGATGGGCTTTGGCCTGTTTGTGCTGGGCCGGGCCATCTGGGTCGGGCTGCAGGGCGGGGTGCCAGAGGCGCTGACCATGGGTGCCGTTGCGCTGCTGGCGCTGGCCGTCAACGTGGGCGTGGCCTGGATGCTGTACGCCTTTCGGGAAGGCGACGCCAACATGCGCAGCGTGTGGCTCTGTTCCCGCAACGATGCCATTGGCAACCTGGCCGTGTTCGCCGCCGCCCTGGGGGTGTTCGGCACAGGAACGGCCTGGCCCGACCTTGGTGTGGCAGGCCTGATGGCCGCGCTGGCGCTGCACGGTGGCTGGCAGGTGATGCGCCAGGCCAGGCAGGAACTCCTGGTCAGCGGGAAGGCGGCAGATGCTGGTGCAGAGCGGTCAGCCTGTGGGGGGTAATGAATGGCAAGTAAAAAGCGCCCAGCTGTCACCACATGGTGTTGCTCAGCAAGGCAGACAGGTCGACGGCTTGGGTGGGGCGCACCACGCGGGCAACCTCCTGCCCGTCGCGCAGCAGCACCAGCGTGGGCCAGAGCTTGACGCGAAAGCTGCGCCCCAGCGCGTGGCCTGGTCCGTCTTCCACCTTGATGTGGCTCAGCAGCGCATGGGGTTCCAGTGCCTCGGCCAGCGCGGGCTGGGCCGCACGGCAATGGCCGCACCAGCTGGTGCCGAATTCGAGCAGCGTCAGCCCAGGCAGGGCATCCACTTCCGCACGCGTCGGCGCTTCCGTCTGGCTGAGGTAGGGTTGGGGTGCGGGCATGGTCAAGCCTTGGCTCCCGCTTTCGCTGCTTTTTTGGCTGCCTTCGCGACCGCATTGCTCGCCTCTTTCACCGCCTCGCGCTGGCGTTTGGCTTCGTCCAGCAGGTAGCGCTGGTAGTCGTCCAGATCGCCGTCAAACGGTTCCACGCCCCCGCGCGACACCATCCAGAACTCGTCGCACACGGAGCGCAAGAGCGCCCGGTCGTGGCTGACCAGCATCACGGTGCCTTCAAACTCGTTCAGCGCCATCGCCAGGGCTTCGCGGGTGGCCAAGTCCAGGTGGTTGGTGGGTTCGTCCAGCAGCAGCAGGTTGGGACGTTGCCACACGATCATGCACAGCACCAGGCGGGCTTTTTCGCCGCCGCTCATGCTGCCCACGGCCTGTTTGACCATGTCGCCGCCAAAGTTGAAAGTCCCCAAAAAGCTTCGCAGGTCTTGCTCGCGGGTGGCCTGGCCGGCCAGTTTGCTGGCGGCACCCAGGTCTTTGGCGAGTTTGATCATGTGCTCCAGCGGGTTGTCGGCGGGGCGCAGCACATCCAGCTCTTGCTGGGCAAAGTAGCCAATGTTCAGGCCCCGGCCCTCGGTCACTTCGCCGCCGATGGGGGCCAGGTCGCGTGCCACGGTCTTGACCAGGGTGGATTTGCCCTGCCCGTTGGCCCCCAGAATGCCAATGCGCTGCCCCGCCAGCACCGATTTGCTCACGTTCTTCACGATGACGGTGGGCGGCGTGCCCTGGGGAGAGCCTTCGGGCGCAGGGTAGCCAAAGCTCACGCCCTGCATGGCCAGCATGGGGTTGGGCAGGTTGGCGGGTTCTTTGAACTCGAAGGTGAACTCGGCGTCCGCCAGCAGCGGGGCCACTTTTTCCATGCGGTCTAGGGCCTTCACGCGGCTCTGGGCCTGCTTGGCCTTGCTGGCCTTGGCCTTGAAGCGGGCGATGAACTTTTGCAGGTGGGCAATTTTTTCCTGCTGCTTGGAGAAGGCGGTGGCCTGCAGCGCCATTTGTTCGGCGCGCATGTCTTCAAACTTGCTGTAGTTGCCACCGTAGCGCACCAGCTTGGCCGCGTCGATGTGCAGGGTGACGTTGGTCACGGCATCCAGAAATTCGCGGTCGTGGCTGATGACGACCATGGTGCCTTCGTACTTTTTCAGCCAGGCTTCCAGCCACACCAGCGCGTCCAGGTCCAGGTGGTTGGTGGGTTCGTCCAGCAGCAGCAGGTCGCTGGGGCACATCAGGGCGCGGGCCAGTTGCAGGCGCATGCGCCAGCCGCCCGAAAAGCTGTTGACGGGGTTGTCCAGCTCGGTGGTCTTGAAGCCCAGGCCGAGGATGAGTGCTTGCGCACGGGCAGCGGCGTCGTAGGCCCCGGCGTCGTTCAGGGCCATGTAGGCGTGGGCCATGCGGTCGTGGTCGTCCAGCGCCTCGGCTTCGTCCACCTCTTGCTGGGCGGCCAGCAGCACGGTGTCGCCTTGCACCACAAAGTCGGTGGCGCTTTGCTCGGTTTCGGGCATGTCCTGGGCCACCTGGCCCATGCGCCACTGGGTGGGAATGTAGAACTCACCCGCGTCTTCGTGCAGGTTGCCGTTGAGCAGCGCAAACAGAGACGATTTGCCTGCGCCATTGCGGCCCACCAGTGCCACCTTTTCGCCGGGGTTGAGGGTGACGGATGTGCTGTCCAGCAGCACCTTGACGCCACGGCGCAAGACGATGTTTTTGAGAGTAATCACAGAGGGAGCCGGGGGTTGTGCGCGCACGGCGCGGGGAAACCCTGATTGGAACACGGGCTACGGGGGCGTGGCTCAGGGCGGCTGCTGGGCGGGTATGGGCGGGGGGGGCGGGCGGGATTGGGCGCAGAGGGGAGCGCGTCAGGCGGGCCGGTCCCGCAGCCGCCAGGCGGCCACCAGCGCCAAGGCGCACAGGGCGGAGAGCCCCAAAAACGTTTCGTTGAAGGCCATCAGCCGCTCGGCGGTGGGTGGGCCGTTGGCCAGTTGCGCGCCGTGGGCGGCCACGCGCCACTCCAGCACGATGCCGCACAGGCTCACGCCTGCGGCGCCACCCAGCATGCGCAAAAAATTGATGGCGCTGGCCCCTTGCGGAATGTGCGTGCGCTCCAGCCCCCGCATGGCTCCGATGTTGAGCGACGGCAAGATAAAGCCCAACCCCAGCCGCCCCAGAATGGCCCAGCACACCAGCAGCGGGATGATGCGCTGCGGGTGCTGCAGGTCCACCGTCACCATGAGCGCGAATGACAGCGAGAGCAGCACCAGCCCCATGCTCACCAGCCGGTGTGTGGGCTGCTGGTCTGCCAGCCGCCCCACGCCGGCGATGGTCACCGCCAGCACCAGCCCGGCCGGCAGCAAGATGCTGCCCACATAAGACGGCGACAGGCCCAGCCCCATTTGCATGAACACCGGCAGCAAGTAGGTGGAGCCAAACAGCGCAATGCCGTAAATGAAGGCGACGATGCTGCCCATGGCAAAGCGCCGGTCGGCAAACAGCGACAGGTTCATCAGCGGGTCCACCCCCTGCGTGGGCTGGCGCAAGCGCTGGTTCAGCAGGTGGCGTTGCCAGGCCATGAAGGCCAGTACCAAGGCGGCCGCACCCGCCAGCAGTGCCACGGCCTGGGCCGAGCCGTTGCTGTGCAGTGCAACCAAGCCATTGAGCAGGCACAGCGTGCCGGCCGAGGCCAGCAGCAGGCCCAGCCAGTCCAGCCCCATGCCTTGTGCATTGGCCGCCACGCCGCCAGGGGCTGTGGTGGGCACATAGCGCCGCGCCAGCCACCAAGATGCCAGGCAAAACGGCACGACCATGAAGAAAATGGAGCGCCAGCCAAACGCATCCACCAGCAGGCCTCCTAAGCTGGGGCCCAGCGCCGGGGCCAGTACCACGCCCATGCCAAAGAGGCCAGAGGCGCGCCCTTGCTCATTGGGCTCAAACGCCCTCAGGATGATGATGGCTGGAATCGGCTGCAGCACCCCAGCCGCCAGCCCTTCGGCCACCCGGGCGGCCAGCACCAGCGGGTAGTGGACGGCAAAGCCACCGGCCACACCACCCGCCATCAGCAGCGCAATGCAGCTGAGGTAGGTGCGCCGGTAGCCGTAGCGCGCCAGCAGCCAGGGCGTGGTCAGCATGGACACCGTCATGGCCACCATGAAGCCCGAGGTGACCCATTGCGCCCGGTCTTGCCCCAGGGTGAAGTGCGTGCTCATGTCGGGAATGGCCACGTTCATGATGGTGGACGACATGACCGAGGCCATGGTGCCCACCATCACCGACAACAGCAGCAGCCAGCGGTAGCGTTCACCGTAGCGGGCTTGCAGGGCCAGGAGCGAGTGGTCAGGGGCGGTGGGGGTCATGCGGTATCCGGGACAATCGGGGGATTGTTTCACTTCAACCCCGTTCTCACATGACCGACACGCAAAGCCTTCCCCCGCTGCCCGACCGCCTTTCGCAAGACCCCCGCAGCCCGCACTTTGTGCGCGCGGTGCTGGAGCACGACATTGGCATTCGCTTCAACGGCAAAGAGCGCTTTGACGTGGCCGAGTACTGCATCAGCGAGGGCTGGGTGAAAGTGCCCGCTGGCAAAACCGTGGACCGCAAGGGCCAGCCCCTGCTGCTGAAAATCAAGGGGACGGTGGAGGCGTTTTACAAGCCGGCGTGATGCCGCGGGGGGTTCAGGCACAGGTCGGTGGTGTGCCGCTCAGTGGGCTTCCCAGCGGTGCTCTCCTTCCCCATGCCTCCCCGTTGGTTCACTGGCAGTGGAAGCTGCCGGCTGACTCGATGTCGCCCGTGCCCTTGAAGCGAGCCACCTTGGGGTAGGCGCACAGCGGGCGGGTCCGTGTGGCCGACCAACTGGCGGGCAGCTCGGCATTGACGCCTCCTGCATTGCCAGCGCCACGGGCAGCGGCCAGGATGCTGTCGGGCGCTTCGCCCTTTTCCACCCAGTTGACCAGTGCCGTCAATGCATCGAACTGGTCGGTGGCCGGGCCGCCTCTGCTGTGGCCCATGCCGGGGACGCGGAAGAACCGGGTGAACTCGGCTGCATTGCCGCCGTAGCGTGCGTTCAGGCTCTGGTACCAGTTGGTGGTGTCGTCCACTGAGAACACGGGGTCTGAGCTGCCATGGATGACCAGTAACTTGCCCCCCTTGTTGCGCACCCCATCCAGCTGTGTGGGGTTGGGTGGGGTCATGAACGACATGGCGCTTTCGGTGTAGATGCCGCTGGTCGCGAAAATTTTGGGGGCGTCCGTGTCAAAGTTGAAATTCAGCGCATAGCCCAATGTGTTGGACAGAATGCTGGTGCTTTCTGGTGGTGACGAAAAAATGAAAGCCACGGCCACGGGGTCCCGCGCTGCCCCCACGGCATTGCGGAATTTCCAGTCAGCCCATCCCGTCTGGCTGATGCCTGGGTCGTAGGACCAGCGGGCGTACAGGGCATCCCCTTTGGTGTTGCGTGCGCCGGCGTACACGTTGCCGATGGCTGTTTTTTGCGCGGGCGTGAGGCAAGAGCCATTGCGATCGCCCGTGCAGGTGGGGACGTCGCGCGCAAGGTCAAACGCCGATTGACAGGCGTCCATATCTTGAACAAGCCCATCCGAAGCACCGTCCAGTGCGTCGCATTTGGTGAGGATGGCATTGGCGATCAGTTTGCGCTCAGCTTGCGGCAGCGCGGTTTCCAGGTTGGCTGGGTCGGTGGCCACCTTGGCCCACTGTTGCGCACCATAGAGCTGGGCGACCGCGGCCTTGGGCAGATTGAAGCCGGGAGCGATGGCCAAGAATCCATCGTATTCGGACGCGTAGCGGGATGCGGCGACCATGCTGTGGCGGCCTCCATTGGAGGTGCCACCGATGTAGGAGCGATCAGGCCCTTTGCCAAAAGCCGCCTTGATGAGCCCTTTGGCCATCGGCGTGAGGGTGCCGACCGCCATGTAGCCGTAGTCCAGTCGGGCCTGAGGGTCCAGCCCGAACAGGGGGTTTTGTGTGGCGCTGTGGCCTGCGTCAGAACTGATGACGGCAAATCCTTGCTGAAGCGCATTGTGCAGAGGGCCACCACCGACAAAGCCGCCTACCGCCTGAGACACCACGCCATCCGTGCCGCCATTGGCCTGGTACAGGAGGCGGCCGTTCCATGCCTTGGGCAGGCGCATTTCAAAGCCAATGGCGTAAGTCTGCCCATCGACAGCGCTGGTGCGGCGATTCATTTTTCCGGTCACCGCGCAATGCTCCCCGATGGGGGTGCCTGCGTTTTTCAGGGTGCCTTCGCTCACGACGGTGGCGGCATCTATCGTTGTGTTGGCAAATGCGAAGCTGCTGGCCAAAGTGGTGCAGTTCGCCAGGGTGCCAGCCTGTGCGGGCGTCAATTGCGGCAGGCCGTCGTTGCCGCCGCCGCAGGCTGTCAGAAAGCCCAAGCTGGCAAGCCCGACTCCAGCGGAAATTTTCCATGTTTGCATCGTTGTCTCCAGGTGTTGATGTGCCGCCACCTTGTGGTGGGCGGCGCAAATATAGTTCCAAATTGGAACAATATTTTCAGGGTAACTACTATGAACACGTAAAAACAATTATTTTTTGGACGTAGTTGTGCAGGCGAGAATCCGGTCGAGACATGGCGCAAAATCACCTCATGGCCCGCACGCGAACATCTTTGGCAAGCACCCCGGCCGGCAATCTCGCCGAGGCCGCACTCAAGCCCCTCATCGGTTACCAGATCGCCCAGGCTTCTGTCACCGCCAACCGCATCTATGAGGCCACCGTGGGCAAGCCCTTGGGGTTGCATCGGCTGGCGTTTTCCATCCTGGTGCTGGTGCAGGGCAATCCAGGGTGCACTGTGTCCAGTCTGTCCAAGGCCTTGAACCTGTCCATGCCCAACACGGTGCTGTGGGTGGACCGCATCATGGACAAAGGGTGGCTGGCGCGTGTGCCCAATGTGTCAGATCGTCGGTCCAACCATTTGCGCCTCACGGCAGAGGGGGTGGGCATGGTGGAGCAGGCCACGGTGGCCGTGCTTGCCGGAGAGGAGGCCACCCTGCACAACCTGTCGCAGGCGGAGCGGGCCATCTTGGCCGAGTTGTTGCACAAAGTGGCGCTCAGTCGGGACCGTGCGCCGTTGGGCTAGAGCGGGCCTGGTGTCTCAGACGATCTCGCTGTTGGGGTTTCCTCGGGTCGTTGGCTTGTGTCAGAGTTCTCGCCAGCGCCCCAGCAACCTGCGCTACCCACCAGCGTTGTTGGAACACTGAGCTTTTCAGGGCCGCACCGGAGCGTCGTAGCCCGTGCTGCGCTGCGGAGTCAGCTCTGCGATACCGTTCTGGAAAGAGCTTCCCCACACCAGGTCCAACACATCGAGAGCGCAGGCGATGGGGCCTTCATGTTGACGCGATTCAAGGCAAATGAAGCTGAGCGTGCAGTCGATGCTCACCCGCTCATTGATGGCCAGGCCATGGCGGTGTTTTTCTTGCATGGCCACCGAGTCACGGCACAGGCTCAGTCCTATCCCTGAGCGCACCATGGCCAGCATGGAGCTTTCCTGGTCGACCTTGGCTACAAAGCGGGGCATTGCGGAGCGCTCGCTGTAAACCTCTTGCAGCAATCGGCCATGCACCGATGCTTGGGCTGTGCCAATCCAGGGCAGTCGGGCAAGTCCGTCCCAGTCTTTGTCGGCCATGCGCGCCTCCCAGCCTGGCGGTGCTACCACCCAGTAGGCGAAGTTGGTGAGTGATTTTTGATGGAGCCCGTGTTCCAGGTTGTCTACGCCTTGTTGACTCAGGTGGTCAAGGAAATAGCCAGCGTCCACTTCGTTGCGCAACACCCAATCGCGCACATTGCCGCTCATGCCCTGTCGCAGTTCTTTCTCCAGCAAGGGAGCGGCATCGACCAAGGCATGCAGGAACGCCCCCAGCCGGATGAACTCTGGGTCAATCACGGTACCGATGCGCAGTCCGCCGCGCACCTGTTTGTGCAACTGCACAGCGGTGCGATCGAGTTCACTCAAACTGGATATCACTTGTCGCGCGCGCACCACCAAAGCCAGCCCGTCGTCGGTCAGGTCCAACCCACGGGATGTGCGTCGAAACAGTGTCAGTTGGTAGCGATCAGCCAACTGCTTCAGCCGCAAACTCAAGGCGGGCTGCGTCATATAGAGCGATTCGGCAGCCCGTGTCACGTTGCCAAAATCTGCGACAGCGAGAAAGCACTGCAGCGTTTTGAGGTCTGGAGGGGTATTCACATTATTTGAATTATTTATATCAGTTGGCGAATTATTCATTGGATACCGCCGAAGAGCAAGCCTAGACTCGCGCCCCAATTCGATGCATTTTTAACCAAAGAACTGGAGACAAGACATGACGTTCGCCCACATTGGCCACTACATCGCCGGCGCCCAATTTGCTGGTACGACCGGCCGCACACAAGACGTGTACAACCCCGCCACTGGCGAAGTCACTGGCAAGGTAGCCCTCGCCGATGCGGGCGAAGTGGGCAAGGCCGTGGCCGCCGCCCAGGCCGCTTTCCCCGCCTGGAGCAACATGCCCCCCATCCGCCGCGCGCGGCTGATGAACAACTTCCTGGGCCTGCTCAACAAGAACAAAGACGCGCTGGCCAAGGCCATCACGCTGGAGCACGGCAAGGTCTTCACCGACGCCCAGGGCGAAGTCGAGCGTGGCATCGACATCGTCGAATTCGCCTGCGGTATCCCCCAGCTGCTCAAGGGCGACTACACCGAACAGGTCTCCACCGGCATAGACAACTGGACCCTGCGCCAGCCGCTGGGCGTGGTCGCTGGCATCACGCCGTTCAACTTCCCCGTCATGGTGCCCATGTGGATGTTCCCCGTGGCCATCGCCGCAGGCAACACCTTTGTGCTCAAGCCTTCCCCCACCGACCCGACCCCCTCGCTGATGGTCGCGGATCTGATGAAGCAGGCCGGCTTCCCCGATGGCGTGTTCAACGTGGTGCATGGCGACAAGGTGGCGGTTGACGCGCTGCTTGAGCACCCTGATGTGAAGGCCATCAGCTTCGTGGGCTCCACCCCGATTGCCAACTACATCTACGAGACTGGCGCCCACCATGGCAAGCGCGTGCAGGCCCTGGGCGGCGCCAAGAACCACATGCTGGTCATGCCCGACGCCGATCTGGAGAAAACCGTGGACGCACTGATGGGTGCGGCCTACGGCTCGGCCGGCGAGCGCTGCATGGCGATCTCGGTGGCGACCCTGGTGGGCGACGTGGCCGACAAGATCGTGCCCATGATCGCCGAGCGCCTGAAGACCCTCAAGGTGAAAAACGGCATCGAGCTCGACGCCGAAATGGGCCCCATCGTCACCGCCGCCGCCCACGCCCGCATCACCGACTACATCGCAGCAGGTGTGGAAGAAGGCGCCACGTTGGTGGCCGACGGCCGCGGCCTGAGCGTGCCTGGCCATGAGCAAGGCTTCTTCATGGGCGGCACGCTGTTCGACCACGTGACCGCTGACATGAAGATCTACAAGGAAGAGATCTTCGGCCCGGTGCTGGCCTGCGTGCGCGTGGCGACCTTTGCCGAAGGCATTGACCTCATCAACAGCCACGAGTTCGGCAACGGCGTGAGCCTGTTCACCCGCGACGGCAACGCCGCGCGCGAGTTCGCCCGCCGAGTGCAGGTGGGCATGGTGGGTGTGAACGTGCCGATCCCGGTGCCCATGGCCTGGCACGGTTTCGGGGGCTGGAAGAAGAGCCTGTTTGGCGACATGCATGCCTACGGCGAAGAGGGTGTGCGCTTCTACACCAAGCAGAAGTCGGTGATGCAGCGCTGGCCCGAGAGCATCGCCAAGGGTGCTGAATTCACCATGCCTGTGGCACGCTGAAGGAGCACTGCCGTGAGTGCCGCCGACTTCGACTACATCATCGTGGGCGCCGGCACGGCCGGATGCCTGCTGGCCAACCGCCTGAGCGCAGACAGTTCCAAGAAGGTTCTGTTGCTCGAAGCGGGAAAAAAGGACAACTACCCGTGGATTCACATCCCGGTGGGTTACCTCTATTGCATCGGCAATCCCCGCACCGACTGGCTCTACCAGACCGAGCCGGATCCGGGCCTCAATGGCCGCAGCCTGCGCTACCCGCGCGGCAAAACGCTGGGTGGTTGTTCCAGCATCAACGGCATGATCTACATGCGAGGTCAGGCGCGCGACTACGACGGCTGGGCCGCCGCAACGGGCGAGACGGAATGGGACTGGGCGCACTCTCTGCAAGACTTCAAAGCCCACGAAAACCACTACCGCATGGACACGGGCGGTGACGCTTCGGCCGAGTTCAAGGCGCTTCATGGCGGCGGCGGTGAATGGCGGGTTGAAAAGCAGCGCTTGCGCTGGGACGTGCTGGAAGCGTTCGCCGAAGCGGCGGTCGAGGCGGGCGTGCCCCGGACCGACGACTTCAACAGAGGCGACAACGCCGGGGTGGGTTATTTCGAAGTCAACCAGAAATCGGGTTGGCGCTGGAACACCTCCAAAGCCTTTTTGCGCCCGGCGAGCCATCGAGCCAACCTCACGGTCTGGACGGAAGCCCATGTGGAGAAGCTCAACTTTTCCAAAGGTCCGGGACGTCCCCGATGCCTGGGCGCACAAGTGGTGCGTGGCGGGCAGCGCATCACCGTTCGCGCAGCGGCCGAGGTGATTCTCAGCGCGGGCGCCATTGGTTCGCCTCAGATTCTGCAGCTCTCAGGCGTCGGCGACGCGAAGCATTTGCGCCAGTTGGGCATCGACGTGACACTGGACATGCCCGCCGTGGGTCAGAACCTGCAAGACCATTTGCAGATCCGCGCCGTGTTCAAGGTCAAGGGTGTGTCCACGCTCAACACACTGGCCAACAGCCTGTTGGGCAAGGCCAGCATCGGTCTGGAATACCTGTTCAGGCGCTCCGGGCCCATGAGCATGTCGCCCAGCCAGCTGGGTGCCTTCACCAAGTCGGATCCCTCACAGCCCTACGCCAACCTGGAGTACCACGTTCAGCCCCTGAGCCTGGACGCATTCGGCGAAGACCTCCACCGTTTCCCGGCGTTCACCGCCAGCGTGTGCAACCTCAATCCGACCAGCCGGGGCACCGTAACCATCACGAGCAACCAGCCCACGGATGCGCCGTCCATTGCGCCCAACTACCTGCACACCGATGAGGACCGCCTCATTGCCGCGCAAAGCCTGCGCCAGGTGCGCGAAATTGTGAACCAGCCGGCGATGGCGAAATACCAGCCCGAGGAGTGGAAGCCTGGCGTGGAGTTCCAGTCGGACGAGGCCCTGGCTCGGCTGGCTGGAGATATTGCCAACACCATCTTTCATCCGGCAGGCACCGCGAAGATGGGGCGCGCAGACGACCCGACGGCGGTGGTGGACCCCCAGTTGCGTGTGCGTGGCATCGACGGATTGCGCGTGGTTGACGCCAGCGTCATGCCCACGATCACCAGTGGCAACACCAACTCACCGACGTTGATGATTGCCGAGAAAGCCGCGCGCTGGATTCTGCGCGCGAACAGCCGGAGCGCAGCCGGCGTCGTTTCGGCCGCGACAACCGTTTAGGGCGTGCTTGCACGGAACTCTGACCGACGGACTCTGGTTCGTTGGCCGAGGGCGTGTTGGCGCAATTTTGGTTAATCAAAAAAGGAGACAAAATGTCAAAAACCATGATCAGTGGAGACCGCGTGGATATGCGCGTGTTCTCGTTATCGCTATTGCTGTTGGCAGGGGTCGTCGGCCCCTGCTGATGTTCCCCGAGTCGAGTTCGGCCATGATCTCGGCCGCGTTTTCGTTCACCACCAGCACCTTCGGCTGGTTGTACATGGTGGCCGGTCTGGCCGTGGTCGTGTTCCTGATCGGCCTGGCTTTCAGCCGCTACGGCAACGTGCGCTTAGGTGGCGCGGATGACACCCCCGAGTTTTCGTACTTCAGCTGGATCGCCATGATCTTCTGCGGCGGCATCGGCATTGCCATCGTGAACTGGGCATGGGTCGAACCGATCTACTACTACACCGGCCCTCCATTCGGCGTGGCCGCCAAGAGCCAGGCAGCCGCCGAGTGGGCATTGACCTACGGACAGTTCCATTGGGGCATCACCCCTTGGGCCTTCTACTGCCTGCCTGCCATTCCGATCGCCTATTCGATGTACGTCAAGCGCCAGTCGGGTGCGCGCCTGTCGGTGGCTGCCCGCGGCGTGCTGGGCAAACAGTCCGACAGCTGGCTCGGTGTGGTGCTCGACGCGGTGGTGGTGTTCGGCATCGTCGGCGGTGTGGCCACCTCACTGGGTTTGGCCGTGCCTCTGGTGTCCAAACTGGCTTCCGGTCTGTTTGGCATGGAAACATCCTTCCTGCTGGACATGGCCATGCTGAGCATCTGGACGATCATGTTCGGCACCAGCGTCTGGTTTGGCCTGGCCAAAGGCATCAAGGTGCTGTCAGACATCAACGTGATCATGGCCTTTGCCATGCTGCTCTTCACCTTTCTGGTGGGGCCAACCCAGTTCATGGTAGATGGCTGGACCAACAGCTTTGGCCAGATGGTGACCAACTTCATTTCGATGAGCACCTGGACCGACCCGATCGGCAAATCCAGCTTCTTCAAGGACTGGACCGTCTTCTACTGGGCCTGGTGGATTGCCTACGCACCCATGATGGGTCTGTTCGTGGCGCGCATCTCGCGTGGCCGCACCATCCGTGAGCTCATCATTGCCGAACTGGTGTGGGGTTCGCTGGGCTGCTGGGTGTTCTTCGCGGTCTGGGGTGGCTATGCGCTCGATCTGCAAATCTCGGGCAAGCTCGACGTGGCCACCATTCTCAACGGCGCAGGTGGTATCCCTGCAACCGTGCAAGCCATTCTCGGCACCCTGCCCATGAGCGGTTTCATCACTGGCGCCTTCATTCTGCTGTGCTTTATCTTCCTGGCGACCACGCTGGACAGTGCAGCCTATGTGCTGGCCTCGGTCACTTCCCAGGAATTGACCGGCTACCAAGAACCCAAGCGCTCACTGCGCATCACCTGGGCGCTCATCCTGGCGGGCGTGGGTGCTTTCCTGATCCAGATCGGTGGCTTGAAACCGGTACAGACCTCGACCATCATCGTGGCGCTGCCGCTGATTCCTGTGCTCGTCGTTCTCACCTGGTCGCTGATGCGCTGGCTCAAAGCAGACTTTGCCGACCTTGAGGATCATCAGCACCTGATTGCGTCACAGCCGCCTCGGCGCTAAAGGCAGTTGCATGGGCACAGGCTTTGTGAAGCAGGTAACCCGCCGGCTTCGCAAGGTCTGTTGCCCATGGCGCTGCCGATCTAACTGAATCCGTTGTCCTAGACGTTTTCGTCCTTCCGATTTCCCATTGCACATTCATCGCCATGGCCGCTTCTGATGCTTCTCTTCTCCCCTTGCGCGACGTCAAGGTTGTCGACTTTGGCCAGTACATGGCCGGTCCGGCCGTCGCCATGATTCTGGCCGACTTGGGCGCGACGGTGGTACACATTGATCCGCCGGGAGGTCCGTTGTGGCACAGCCCAGCCAACGCCACGCTGAACCGCAACAAGCTCACCGTCACCATCGACCTCAAGACGCGCGAGGGATTGACGCAGGCACTGGCCCTGATTGAAGAGGCCGATATCGTCGTGGAGAACTTTCGCCCCGGAGTGATGGCACGCATGGGGATTGACCTCGCCGCTTTGCGAGCCAGTCGCCCAGAGTTGATTACCTTGTCCATTCCAGGTTTCGCGTCCAACGACGAGTTGCGCCGCGACTGGCGCGCATTCGAAAGTGTGATCAATGCGCAATCGGGTGTATTCACCGACATGGGTCTGAACCGTGTGCTCATGGGCGTCAACCCCTCTTTTTCGCCACTACCCTTGGCATCGGCTTACGGCACCATGCTGGCTGCCTCTGCGGTGGTGCTGGCACTTCAAGCGCGTGAGCGCACTGGTCTTGGCGATCAGGTTGAAGTGCCATTGGCTTCTGCGGTAATGGAGGGGCTCTCCTACAACTCGATCAAGATCGACAATTATCCCGAGCGCTATAAAACCCAGCGTGAAAAAGAGATCGAACGCAGGCGCACCGAAGGCTTGCCGATGAACCTCTCTTACGATGACCTTCAGGAACTGCTCGATCCGTTCTATCGCAGCTACAAATGCAAAGACGGACGCATGTTCTACGTGGTGTGTCCGAGCCACAAGCACCACGCCAAGCGCTGTTTGCAAGCGCTGGGCATTTATGACGAACTGGTTGCTGAAGGCTTGAGCGAAGAAGAAGACACGTACCTGCCTGTCAGTGAGTGGAAGAGTGATGTGTCGCTGGGTGTCTACCCGCTGCCCAAGATTTGGGCCGACAAGATCTCAGAACGCATGAAAACCGTTTTCATGACACGAACCGCGAAGGAGTGGGAGCGAATTTTCGGACGCGGCAAGTTCCCTGGCGCGCCCCACCGCTGGTTGCAGGAGTGGATCAACGATGACCATGCCGAGACCGCTGGCCTGATGGTCGAGGTGAACGACCCTGAGTATGGTCCCATGACCCAACCCGGTCCCATGGTCTGGTTGGAAGAAAGTGCGCTGGAGATGGTGAGCCCGCGCCCGCGTCGCTCTGTGACTTTTGAGCAGGCCTTGAAAACCTTGTCAGCTATCGAAACCAAACTACCTCGCGTGCGGCAAAAAAATGCCCGAGATGGCTGGCTTGATGGCGTGCGCATTCTCGATTTGTGCAACGTGATTGCGGGGCCGCATTCGGTGGCCTATCTTGCGCGCTTTGGCGCCAAAGTGATCAAGTTGGACCCGGCCAAGCCCTTTTATGACTGCTGGAATACAGTCATTTTTGGCATGACTCACATGCGAGGTAAGCGTTCCATGCTGACCGACGTGACGCGGCCCGAAGGCCGCACCATTCTCGAAGAGCTGGTCAAGGTCAGTGATGTCATCGTGTGGAACGCACCAGACCGCCAAGTGCAATCCATGGGATTGGACACCGAGAGCCTGAAAAAACTCAACCCCGACGCCATTTTCTGCAAGCTCGACTGCTTCAGCGGTCCGCGCCCCGGCCCGCGTACGGGCTATCTCGGCTACGACGACTTGGTACAGGCCACCACTGGCATCATGACGCGTTTTGGCGGTTCTATGGACACGCCTGAGGAGCATGCCCATGTGGGCACCATCGACGTGATGTGTGGCTTTGGCGGTTCGCTGGGCATCGCCGCAGCGCTTTATCAGAAACTCAAGACCGGTCGCACCGGTCGTCCCCGCACCTCGCTCTCCGCATTGAGCAACCTGGCGCAGATGCCCTTCTGTTACGACTACGCGCGCCGTGGCCTGTTCGACGAGCCGGCAGGTCGAGAAGTGGTCGGTTTCGATGCACTGTCCCGCTTCTATTACACCTCATCCGACCGCTTCGTTCTGCTCAGCGCATACGAGGTGGACCTGCCCCGATTTGCAAAGGTGGAAGGTTTGGAGGAGCTGCCACAGGTGTCTAAAGAGGATCGGGCATCATTCTTGGCACAGGCCTTCATGAAAGCCCGTGCGGTGGATTGGGTGGAGCGCCTGCAAGCAGCCGACATCGGCGCGGCGATCTGCGAGAACATCGAATCCATTCGCGTCTACAACAGTCGACCGAGCGACGGAACACCTGGAGTCGACCAAGGCAGTTACGCCTTCTCTGTGTACGCCGACCACCCGAGTGGCCACACCGTCACGCAACTCGATCCCTTCGCCATTCGGCCTCAGCGTAGCAAGATCTATGCACTGGATCCTGCTGAAAAGTACGGGGCATCGACGCGTGATGTGCTGCATGAACTCGGTCGCACGAGCGAAGAAATTGATGCTTTGGTGGCCTCCGGTGTAATCAGCGAGAGCTGGAGCCGCGAGTACCTCCCTAGCTGAAGCAGAGTGGGGAGGCAGCGCGCAATACGCAGCCTCCTCACTGATACGCTACCTGCACACGATGGCAAACAGTGTGGGGGTGTGCATGGTGCAGTGGGTGGCGTGTGGGACCCATTCTTGCAGTTTGATTGGCGGTTAACCAAACAAAAAATGGCACCCGAGGGTGCCATTTTTTATAAGAAATATGCCTGTATCGCTTTATCTATAAGCGATCTCAGCTATTCATTTGTTGGCTTCAGGCAGCTGCCTTCACCTTCAAACGCCAAGCATGCAACAGCGGCTCGGTATAGCCGCTGGGCTGCTCTTTGCCTTTGAACACCAGGTCGCAAGCGGCCTGGTAGGCCATGCTGGTGTCAAAGTGGCCTGCCATGGGCTTGTAGAAAGGGTCACCGGCGTTCTGGCCGTCCACTTTGGCGGCCATGCGCTCGAAGGTTTCGGTGATTTGTGCCTGGGTCACCACGCCGTGGTGCAGCCAGTTGGCCATGTGCTGGCTGGAAATGCGCAGCGTGGCGCGGTCTTCCATCAGGCCCACGTCGTTGATGTCGGGCACTTTGGAGCAGCCCACGCCCTGGTCCACCCAGCGCACCACGTAGCCCAAAATGCCTTGGGCGTTGTTGTCCAGTTCGGCTTGCTTTTCGGCGGCCGTCCAGTTGGGGTTGGCGGTCACGGGAATGGTCAGCAGGCCGGTGAGCAGGTCGTCGCGCTGGCGAACGGGGTCGGCCTCGGCGGCGGCCTTTTCCATGTCTTTCTGGATGTCGGACACCAGCACCTGGTGGTAGTGCAGCGCGTGCAGCGTGGCACCGGTGGGGCTGGGCACCCAGGCGGTGTTGGCGCCGGCCTTGGGGTGGCCGATTTTCTGCTCCAGCATGGCGGCCATCAGGTCGGGCATGGCCCACATGCCTTTGCCAATTTGCGCCTTGCCACGCAGGCCGCAAGACAGGCCCACGATGACGTTGTTCTTCTCGTAGCTCTGAATCCAGGCGCTGGTTTTCATGTCGCCCTTGCGCAGCATGGGGCCAGCCAGCATGGCGGAGTGCATTTCGTCGCCAGTGCGGTCCAGGAAGCCAGTGTTGATGAAGGCCACGCGGCTCTTGGCGGCCTCGATGCAGGCCTTGAGGTTGACGCTGGTGCGGCGCTCCTCGTCCATGATGCCCAGCTTGACGGTGCTGTCGGCCAGGCCCAGCACCTGCTCGACGCGGCTGAACAGTTCGCAGGCAAAGGCCACTTCAGCAGGGCCATGCATTTTGGGCTTGACGATGTACACGCTGCCGGTGCGGCTGTTGCGCAGGCCGTCTTTGCCGTTGCCCTTGAGGTCATGCAGGGCGATGGTCGTGGTCACCATCGCGTCCAGGATGCCCTCGGGGATTTCTTTGCCCTCGGTGCCCCACAGGATGGCGGGGTTGGTCATCAGGTGGCCGACGTTGCGCAGGAACATCAGGCTGCGGCCATGCAGGCGCACTTCGCCAGCGCCGCTGGGGGCGGTGTACACGCGGTCGGGGTTGAGGCCACGGGTCAGCGTCTTGCCGCCTTTTTGGAAGGACTCGGTCAGCGTGCCCTTCAGAATGCCCAGCCAGTTGCGGTAGCCCACGATCTTGTCGTCGGCGTCCACAGCGGCCACGGAGTCTTCCAAGTCCAGGATGGTGGACAGCGCGGCTTCCAGCACCACGTCGGACACGCCCGCAGGGTCGGTGTGGCCAATGGGCGTGGCGCGGTTGATGATGATGTCAATGTGGTTGCCGTGGTGCTTGAGCAGCAGCGAGGTGGGGGCATCGGCCGTGCCCTGGTAGCCCACGAACTGGCTGGGGTCTTTCAGGCCGGTGGTCTGGCCGTCGTCCAGGGCAACGGTGAACTGCCCGTTGACCACGCTGTAGCCCTTGGCGTCTTTGTGCGACTCCATGGCCAGCGGGGCGGCTTTGTCCAGAAAGTCGCGGGCAAATTCAATGACCTTGGCGCCGCGCAGGGGGTTGTAGGCGCCGGCTTTTTCGCAGCCATCGGCCTCGGGGATGGCATCGGTGCCGTACAGCGCGTCGTACAGGCTGCCCCAGCGGGCGTTGGCTGCGTTGAGCGCGTAGCGGGCGTTCAGGATGGGCACCACCAGCTGGGGGCCTGCCTGTGTGGCCAGCTCGGCATCCACATTGGCGGTGGTGGCCTGCACGTTGGCGGGCTGGGGCACCAGGTAACCAATGGTTTCCAGGAATTTGCGGTAGGCCAGCATGTCGGTGATGGGGCCGGGGTTGGCGCTGTGCCAGGTGTCCAGCTCGGTTTGCAGGCGGTCGCGCTCGGCCAGCAGGGCGGCGTTTTTGGGGGCCAGGTCGGTCACGATGGCGTCGAAACCTTGCCAAAACGTATCGGCGGTGACGCCAGTGCCGGGCAGCACTTCGTGGTTGATGAAGTCGAATAACTCGGTGGCCACCTGGAGGCCGTGAATGGGGGTGCGTGTGGTCATGGTTTTCTTTCTTGGTCTTTGGATGAACAAGTGGTCGGCTTGAATCGAAAAGCCAACCCCGACACTTGCGACTGTATTGCAAACCTAAAGAGGCATTAATTCGGTTATTCGCAAAAGATTGCTGATGTTTTTGTGTGCAAACGTGCTGTGGCGCCAGGTGCTTGGTGTGCCATCCTGGGGTAAGGCTGAAATGGTGTAATCCTCACTGGTTGATAAGACACACAAGAAGCAACGCAGGCAATTCGGCCATCCGTCATGTCTGCTGGGTGGGAGAGCCGTACAACAGGGCGTGGAATTGAAAGTCTGGGCATTTTCGCGGGGGCTGGTGTGCGTGGTGTGCGCAGGGTTGGCTATGTCATCGGCCCTGCAGGCCCAGTCACTCAGGCTCAGCCCCGGTTTGGCCTTGCGCCCTCAGACTCCCGTTGCCTTTGACCATGTGCGCGTGCCTTCCCCTGCGGTTTGGGCAGAGCACAGCGCGACGCTTGCAGACCTGGGGCTGGGTCAGCCGCTGGTATTGAGCCAGCGCCAGCCGACGCACACCCTCTATTTCCCGGTGCCGACTCAGCTCCCCGTTTCCCACTTGCATTGGGAGTTGCCTTTTTGGTATCGAGGTTCAGCGTCGCAGGGGGCGTGGTTGTCCGTCGTTGTCAACGGACGGCCAGTCCTCAATCATCGATTGGTTGGCTCAGCAGACAGGCAAGTACTGTCTGGCCGACTGGGTGTCGAGCCAAACGGCAATGGATTTTTGAAGATCGAGATCACCTTGGTGCCGGAAGGGACAGGTACAGATGCCTGCAGCGGTATCCATCAGTTGGATTCGTTGGAATTGGAGCCGAGTGCGAGGATGGGTTTTCGGTACCTCGTGACGCCCTCCATCACGCTCGGAGATGCGTGGGCGCTGATGCCTGGCGCACCGACGGTGCTGATACCCGGCGGAGAACTCCAGGCAGGCACCTACCAGGCTGCATGGCGTGTGGGTGATGCGCTGTTTGCCGCACACAAGCGGGTGGTTTTTGAAGCGGTCACTGGGCCTGACCGCCTGGTGGATACCCGTCAGGTGGTCGTACCCAAGGCCTTGCTGGTGGTTCCAGCGTTTCGGGCGTTGTCTTACCGACGGGAGGTGCTCCTGGCTGATGATGCCCAGTTTGCCGCGTGGGTGTTGCTCCGTCTGCAGGCGCAGCCCCACCCCTCGGTTGTGGTGGTTGATCCCGCCATGGCCCAAGCCCTGGCCAATGGCGTGGGCGAGTTGGAGATGCAACTCAAAGACACCAGGGTGGTGGTGCATGCGTTCGGGGCCTGGTTGCGCGATCGGCTGGGGGCGGTCATGAACGGTGCCCTTTCTTCCAGAGTCGCGGTCCAGGCGGCTGGCGGCGGCGGTGTGCTGGTGGCGGGTCCTGATTCGTCACGGGCTTTTGGGCAGTTGGCCGATCCAAAGTGGGCGAGCCTGGTGCGTGCCAGTGGCCCGTTCTGGGAGCTGCAGCCAGAGACGGCAACCGGGGCCAGAGAGCTGCACTTTCCAGAGCTTGGCATGCCTGTGGGGCCAGTGATGGTCTCTGACCAGCAAGAGTCGGTGGGCGTGATCGATCTGGGCAACGCCCGCCTGGGAGGGCGTGTTCCGCGGGAGGTGGTGCTTGACGTGGTGCCTTCTTCGGATGCAAAGCATGCGCAGTTGTCCGTGTTGCTGTACTTCAACGATGTCCTGCTGGCTGCAAAAACCACCCGGATGGATGGTGGCACCTACCGGCTGAGTGCGCGTGTGCCTCCTTTGGCGCTGCGTCCTCGCAATCTGGTCAGGGTGGTGTACCAGCGCTTCTTGGGCAGCGAAGGTTGTTCCTCCCCACCAGCGGTGGTGGAGGTGCTGCCCACCAGCCATGTCGTGCTGCAGTCTGGCAAGCCGGGTCAAAGTTTCACGGGGGCCAGCCTCGCCCTGACGGTGGGTGGGCAGGTGCATGTGCCGCAGCGCTACCTGCAAGAGCCGCTCCGTACTTTGCCCAATCTCATTTGGGTCAGCCGTGCCATGGCCGTTTCGCCCCAGCACGTGGTGCTTGGCATTCACCCCGTGGGGTCCGTGGATGGGTGGCCCCGACCTTTTGTGGCATGGGACGTCCCCGCGGGTCGGGGCTCGGGAGCCAGTCGCCCCCGGGCGATGGTGGCTGGTATGTCGGGAGATGGGGTGGCGGCTGCGGTGGCAAGCTTTGGCTCGGTGCCCAGCGTGTATGTGGACACGGTGGGAGCCAGCGTCAACTTCAGCACACCCATCACCTCGTTGAGCCATGGCAGCACGGCCTGGATGCCAGTCACTGGGCCTGCCGTCGAGCTTGATCCCGAGGGTCGGGCGATGGACGCCCACCGAAGCGAATGGCGGGAGCCGTGGTTGAAGCGCCATCTGGGCTGGTGGCTGCCGCTGGCGTTGGTGCTTGCCTTCGTGGGCCTGCTGGTTGCCGCGAGCGCAAAACGGCGTGTGGGTACGTGATGACTGCCTGGCAGCACACCCTGGCTGAAAGCTACTTGCTGCTGGAATGGTCTGCACTCATCTTGGCGGTGTTCATTGCGCTGTCGGCGCTGGATGACATCGCCATTGACGTTTGGTATTGGTGGCGACGCTTGGTGCGGTGGCGAATGGCGCGCTCAGGCGTCGTCAAGGCGTTGGGCGTTGAGCAGCTTCGGGATCGTGCCGAGCAGCCCATCGCCATCATGGTTCCGGCCTGGAAGGAGTACGACGTCATCGCCCAGATGATCGAAAGCATGGTGGCTGTGTTGGAGTACAAAAACTACACCATCTTTGTCGGCACGTACTGCAACGACGACGCCACGCGCGACGAAGTTGACCGCATGCGTCGTCGCTATCGGCAACTGCAGCGTGTTGAAGTGCCCCATCCGGGGCCAACCTGCAAGGCGGACTGCTTGAACTGGGTGGTTCAAGCCATCGCGGTCCACGAGCAGAAAAACGATATCGAGTTTGCCGGCATGATCCTCCACGACAGTGAGGACGTGCTTCATCCGCTGGAGTTGAAGTTCTTCAATTACCTGCTGCCCCGGATGGACCTGATCCAGCTGCCTGTTTTTTCGCTGGAGCGACATTGGTACGAGCTTGTTGCCGGTACCTACATGGATGAGTTTGCGGAATCGCATGGGAAAGACATGTTGGTTCGCGAGCACATATCGGGTGTCGTGCCCTCTGCGGGCGTGGGAACCTGTTTTTCGCGGCGTGCGATCCGGGCACTGTGCGAAACCACAGATAACCAGCCCTTCAATACATCGAGCTTGACTGAGGACTACGACATCGGCAACCGATTGGCGCGGATGGGTATGCGTTCCATTTTTGCTGTGCTGCCAGTGGAGTACACCGAGTACAAGTCCAATGGAACCTCGACGCCAGAGGTCAAGCGATTCATGATGCCGCTCAGCGTTCGGGAGTTTTTCCCCGATACGTTTTTGACAGCCTATCGGCAAAAGTCGAGATGGACACTGGGCATTGGTTTGCAAAGCTGGGAGCAAATCAAGTTCACAGGAAGCTGGGCGGCAAAGTACCTGTTGTTGCGGGACAGAAAGGGCGTGTTCACCGCATTCATTAGCATGCTGGCGTACTTCAGTCTGCTTGGGTTCATCGCCTTCCACATGCTTTCCGCGGCGGGCATCTGGACGGTGTACTACCCTTCTGTTTTTTCGGTGACGGAGTGGTTTTTGCCGCTGATGTACTTCAATGCCTTCTCGTTTCTGAACCGAGCGCTCCATCGAATCTATTTTGTGACGACCTTGTACGGTTGGCAGCAAGGCTTGTGGTCATTGCCCCGGATGATTGTGGGCAACTTCGTGAATTTCATGGCGGTGATGAGGGCCTGGCGAATGTTCCTGAGGTATCTGTTTCTGGGCAAACCACTGGTATGGGACAAAACCATGCATGACTTTCCTTCGGCCGATGTGCTGGCGGGGCAAAAGCGCCGACTTGGCGAGTTGCTGGTTTCCTGGCAAGCCATTGAGCCGCACATGCTGGAAAGAGGTGTGACCGAGCACCAGGCGCTCAGGTTGCCGCTGGGGCGGGTGCTGGTGATGAATGGCTGGCTGGACGATGAAACCCTGGCTGAGGCCATTGCCTATCAAACGGGGTATGCCCGAACCTCCATTGACCTGGCCACCGTCTGGGCGAACAGGGACCAACTGCCAGTTGACCTTTGTGTTCAGTTGCGCGCGCTTTACCTGGGGGTCGATGAGCATCAGCGCCCCCTGCTGGCAGTGGCAGGCCCCTTGGCCCCGGTCGACATGAAGGCAGTGGCCAATGTACTGGGTACTGACCCGCTGTTGCGCATCGCTCGTGAGTCGGAAATTCACGCAGGCTTGAGGCACTGGAGGGAGGGTATGCACAAGCTTTCTGGAGAATCTGCGGCGCAGGCGTGGCATCCAGCGGCCGAGGTTGCGCCTGGTGTGGCCCCGCCGTTGCTGGGCGATCTCCTGGCAAACAGCCAGCTGATTGACCGATCTCGGTTTGAGCACGCCATGTCCGCCTACAGGCCCAGTTTGCACGGGCGCGTTGGCGCGTACTTGGTTGACCAAGGGGTGGTGACGCGAGAGCAGGTGGACATGGTGCTGGCAATGCAGAGGTCTCAGCGGAGCATGTTCGTCCTGTCTGATGGATCGGGTCTGTCGGGCATGCTGCAGCCCGAGGTGGCGGCCCTATGAACGCTTTTTTTCGTCTGATGCGGGCGACGATGGCTACCGCAATTCTTGGGCTGGTGGCTGGCCAGTGGGTGCACGCCCAGCCGGGTGCGGCTGATGGCTCGTCGCCGGGGTTGTTTCTCGTCGCTTCGACCGCAGTCAACGTGCCACGCCCAATGCCTGCTGGCTCCCGTGAGCGGCAGTCAGCGCCCGAGCGGACTTCGAGCGCTCCAGCGGGCGTGGGCCCCGGGTGGTTGTCGGCGACCAAAGGGTACCAGTACTACGACCAAGGTCGGTTTGCCGCGGCGGCAGATGCGGCGCAAACCGCCGTGGATGCGGAACCCCAGACAAAGCACTACCGCCATCTGCTCATCAATGCGCTCAATGCAGCAGGGCGGGCCGACGACACGCTGGCTGCCGTGCAAGAGGCAACGCGCTTGTTCGGCGCGGACGAACACTGGTTGGCCATAGAGAGTGTGTTGCTATCCCACAAGGCTGCAGCGAAGGCCACCGAGGTTTACCGTGCATTGGAGCGAAGCGATTTGGAGCAGGCGACGACACTTGCTGCGCAAGCCGTTCAACTGGCACCCGATTCGCTGGAGTATCAGATGCTCCTGATTGATTTGCTGGTTCGCCAAGGTTTGTGGACGCAGGCAGACGCTGCTGTGACGGCAGCGCTGGATACCGATCCACATGCGGTGACCACGTGGTTGTGGCGGGCCGTCATCCGCCACGCGAGGGGTGAGTACGCCCTGGCCGTGTCCGATTTCGAGCACGCCATGTCCATGCCCGAGCTGGATGACGTTCAACACCGTTGGTTGCGGTTGCTCGCCATCGATTCGGCCTTGAAGGAGCGCGACCTTGCCCGAGCCACAGGGTGGTTGTCTCACCAGGTGCTGGACACGGGAAAAGATGCAGAGTGGCGAGCAGCGCTTGATCGCCGCCGTGAGGCCTTGCGCAACCTGGGTGTATTGACCCGCCCGGCAATTGGTTTGGGCACGTGGGATGCGGCCGACCTGCTCATGCCAGTTTTCCGGTGTCGCCTCACACCCTACGGCCGGGCGTGCCTGGTGGTTCCGGGTATTGCGCCGGCGGACAAGGGATTCGATGCCGCCAAAGCGGCTTACCAGTGGATGGCCCAGGGCCGGTGGGAAGAGGCCGAGGCCGAGGCTCGCCGTGCGGTTGATCTGGCACCCCGCAACCCGACGTACCGACAGCTGTTGTTTGACGCATTGGTCAGCGGAGGGCGTCGTTCGCATGCCCTC
Organism: Burkholderiaceae bacterium; assembly: GCA_030695205.1. GTDB lineage: Bacteria > Pseudomonadota > Gammaproteobacteria > Burkholderiales > Burkholderiaceae_C > UBA2334. Next base: position 82,402 of record JAUYTN010000021.1, read on the forward strand.
AGCGTCGCTGATCAGATGGTCGCTGACATGCCCTGGGACCTAGCCTGGCGGCTGCGGCGCTTGCGTTTGTGGGCGGATTCGGGTCGGGTAGGGGAGGCTCAAGCGGAACTGCGACAGTTGCTGGTGGAGGGTGGGTCGGAAAGAGCGGCCGACCCTGAACTCGCCTATCTGGCCATCAGGCTGGGGGATGACGAAAGCGCACAGCTTGAGTTTGAGAAGCTGGCCTCGGCAGGCGCCCTCAAGGGTTCTGCATGGGGCGATGCTGGGTTTTCTGCCTTGCGATTGAGGCTTGACCGCCAAGCGCTGACCTTCTTCCGCCATGGCATCGACAGCCTGTCCGATTCCGCTCGCCAAGAGCCCCCTCCCCAGGGGACGGAGGAGTCGATACACATGCTTCGCCGCGCTACCGCAGAGGTGTCACGCGTCTGGGGCTTGACGCTGAGCCTGACCATGAGCAGAGAGCAACCCTTGCCCGCAGAGGCTGGGTTGGGTGGAGGCGTGCCCACACGCAGTACGGTTTCGGGATTCGAGGCGTATTGGCGGCCTTTCGGCTACCGCAACGGAGAAGTATTGGAGGCTTTTTTCAGGGGGTACGCGACCCTGCAAAGCAGCCAGGCTGGACCCATCGGGTGGAAGCATGGGGTTGGTTCTGTTGGCTTGCGTTGGCAACCGGTGTCCGGTAGCCCCGTCACATTGGCGGCGTGGCGGCAATTGCCTTTTGGGGTGTTGGGCGAGGCTGATTGGGTGGTTCAGGCTTCCTACTTCAAGGGTTGGGGTACCGACGTACGGGATGTGCGGCCTGCTTGGTGGACGGGCCAAGTGACAGGCGAATGGAGCAGATCTGTGACCCATGAGCACACGTACGCAGCCATTGAAGGGCGAATTGGGCATATCTGGAAACTCGGGCACGCCGAAACGGCTTGGGCCTGGCAGCCGTTTGCGAGCGTGAGGGCAGAGCGCAACAGCCAGGCGCTGGCCAAATCGACCCAGGGCCTTGACATCGGACTCAGCTTGAAGCGGGCATTCCGTGAAGATGCCTACACTGCACCCAGATCGACCTTTGAGTTGGCATGGCATCACCGTCTGCAGCAGTGGGGCGGTGGACGCCCGGGCGGGGTCATCAAACTCATCACAACCTATTAACCTCAGGAGGAATCAGCATGAATCTATCCCGATCAACTGTCCGTCAATGGGTCAGTGCATCCTTTGTTGCTGTACTTTTGGGTGGTGCGGCTCATGCCCAACAGCAGCCCCAGCCCCAAGGCGGTCTGGCGGGCTTGTATGCCGAGCAGCCGCCAGCCGGTTCTGCATTCGTGCGTGTGCTCAACACAGGTGCCGTTGTTCAGCTGACCTGGGCGGGCGGTGAGGCCGTGGACGTGCCACTGGCGGGCAATTTGGCCACGTCCTACCGTGTGGTCAACCCAGCGCATCCGCCGACTGTGTTGGTCAATGGCAAAGAGGTCAAGCCTGCGCAATTGCCCACCCCGGGCAGTTACATGACATGGGAGTTGAGGCCCGCTGGTGACGGCATGAATGTCACCTTGGACGAGCTCGCGCCAGCCAACGCGCTGAAAGTTGCCCTGCGCCTGACCAACGTGATTCCCGACTGCTCCCTGACCCTGAAGACGGCAGAGGGTGTGGTTGTATTCAGTGGGGTACTGGCCTTGCAAAGCAAGGCCAGAAACATCAACCCTGTCAGGGCGACATTGGTGGCGCACTGTGGCCCAGCGGTGTCTGCCCCGCTTTCGCTGCCAACCCTGCGCGCCGGAGATCGTTTCAGTGTGTTTGCGCATGGCAGCGCACAAGCTCCTCGGTTGTCGGGTCAGATGGACACGACCGAGGTTTACTCCGGCAAGCCTTGATGATCAACGCTTGGCGGCACCTCTGTTGACAGAAGTGCCGATACGGTGGCCGGTGTCACATAGGTCGGCCCTTCGAAGACGTACACCACCTGCCCGGAATAGGCCGTCAGTTGGGCGCCCAGTTCAGCCGGAGTTGCTGCGCGAAACCCGCCTTCTTTGGCAGGACGGAATGCCTCAGCAATCAACCGAACGCGCTTTTCCCCAAAGTGGGCTGTCAGGGCCTTTGCGTAGCGTTGCGCGGTGTGAGCGTCACGCGCGTGAACCCCCACACCATCTTGAAAAAACAAACCCGCATCGCCAGGCAGCCAACGCTCAATGTGGCGAATCAGGGCGACGGGGCCAACGTTGGCGCTGTCATAGACGCTGATCCACAGCGGACGAGGCAGGTTGGCCAGCTCGTCGATGAGTTCTGTGGGGACATCCCAGGTGGGGTCAAATTCAACGGGAAAATACCATCCGACCACATTGACGCCGCTGGGGGCTTTTGCCTGGTTACGGGCGTTTTGAGCCAGTTGCGCCGCTCGCGAGCGGGCAGTGGCCTCCTGAAAGTAACCCTGCAAACCCATGATGACCTCTTGCGCCCAAGGCTCTTTGCCGATGCGCTCCCAGTCTGGCAGGGTGGGGGCGTCCACTGAGGGGGGTGTGGGCGCATCGCCGCTGTGGTGTTGCGGGGATGGGAGAAATGTCCTTCCGTCAACCGTCGACCATTGCACCAGCAACGTGGTAACACCCAGTGCGTGCCAATTGCCATTCGGGCGCAAATTGTCGTTGTGCGGCTGCCACACAATGCCATCGATCGTCGGTGTTTGGGCGGACAGTGGCAGCCATGGGTGGACGATGCAGGCCACGAGCAATTGCCCGTAGATGGTTTTCCAGCGTGTGGACATGGCGAAATCAGAGGGGTGTCGCAACGGGCTTGGCGGGCACGCGGGTCAGGCGTTAAGTGCTGTTTTCAACTGTGACAGCCACTCTTCGGGTGGCATCAATCCGGCCCTGTCAAACAGGCCGTCGGTGTCGGGTCCTACGTGCAACTGGGCTTCGTTCATTTGCCACACCAGCACCCGAGGTTTGGCCAACCCTTGCAGCTGGGTCTTGGCGTGTCTGAGGGCAATGGCCCAATGACCAATCGTTCCCGGATTCCAAGTGAGCGATGTGGTGGCTTGCAATTGATGGGCCAACCGCTGGGAGAACCCCCAGTAAGGCTGGACAAAGCTGTTGCCCATCACGTGAACGGGAGACGCATCCTCATCCAGCAGGTTGCCCTCGGAATTCGCATCAAGGCGGACGCGGAACAGGTCTTTACCCAGTTTCACCCGCGCAATCGGGCTTAGGTAGCGCGCAGCCAAGTCACCGTAGTGCCGCTCGTTGACCCATTCTCCCAAGGGCGGGACAGTGCCGGGGGAGCGCGCAATGGCGGTGTGGCCGGAAATTACCGTGGCGGTGGCGTCTGCAGTCGCCTCTGATGCCGGGCTGGTCCAGTGGTAGTCCGTCCGGTAGTACGCGGATTCCCCCCGGTTTTCCAGCTCACGCAATACCGACAACACATCTACCGACAACAGGCCGTTTCGCTGCAATGCCCGCTGAATAAGGCCATACCGATCCCTTACGGTCGCAGAAATAGGGCGCTCGTCTGGAAGGTACTTCTCCTGCACCAGTGCCTTGATGGGGACCACCACGAAAACCAACCGGGTGCCCACCGACTGAAACAGCGTCTGGGCCCGTTCAAAGAGCTGGATGCTGGTTTGAATGCCTCGGGTATCCACGGTTGTCAGGTTCTCCCAAACCGGGAACAACCAGCCGTTGCGGCCCTGAAAAACCGGAGCATCAGCGGATTGCGCTGACGAGGCTGTGCTGAAAGCGCCACTGGTGATCGCAGCCCCCGCAGTGGCGAGGTGCTTTGCGGTGGTCGCCAGGTTCCCCATGGGACGAGAGGCGAGCAACGCAGCAGAGCCGCAAAGCATGGTTCGGCGTTGAATGTGCATGGGTTGTTGGCAAAAGAGACCGACGTTTCATGATATACGCTGTGGCTGGTTCACGACTTTCGCGAGCTGACTAACCGCCTGTTGGACAACCCCATCGTGCCCCCTGCCTTTGGCCTGGATGCAACAGGCATTGGCCGTCTCCGCATAATGGTCACGCATGGACAAACTCAAAGCCATTGAAACCTTTGTGGCCGTGGCCCAGCGCGGCAGCCTGACGGCGGCGGCCAAGGCCGAAGGGGTGGCCCCGGCCATCATCGGTCGTCGGCTGGATGGGCTGGAGGAACACCTTGGCGTCAAGCTCATGGTGCGAACCACCCGCCGCATCACACTTACCCATGAGGGCAGCGCGTTCCTCGAAGACTGCCAGCGCTTGCTGGTGGAGTTGTCCAACGCCGAGGCCAGTGTGAGTGCGGGCGGCGTCAAGGCCAGCGGGCATTTGCGCGTCACCGCACCGGCGGGTTTTGGGCGGCGGCATGTGGCCCCGCTGGTGCCGCACTTTCGCGAGTTGCACCCCGAGGTGACCATTTCACTCAACCTGTCGGACCGGGTGGTGGATATCGCTGGCGAGGGCTATGACTGTGCGGTCCGTGTGGGCGACTTGCCCGACTCATCGCTGGTGAGTGTCCGGCTGGCCGACAACCGCCGCCTGTGCGTCGCCACCCCACGCTACCTGCAGCAGCGCGGAACGCCGCGCCACCCGAGCGAGCTGGTCAAGTTCGATTGCCTCACCTTGTCCAGCGATGCGTCTCAGACGCGGGGTTGGGCATTTCAGATTCCGCTGGACCCACCCGAGCCTGGCACCCGGGAGCTGATCCATTTGCGCCCGGGCGGGCCGCTGGACTGCTCGGATGGCCAGGTGCTGCGCGAGTGGTGCCTGGCGGGATACGGCATTGCGTGGCGCAGCACCTGGGAGGTGGAGGCCGACATTGCAGCCGGGCGGCTGGTGCCCGTTCTGGAGGATTTCGCCGCCCCGCCCAACGGCATTTACGCGGTGTTTCCGCAGCGCAAACACCTGGCGCTGCGGGTCCGGCTGTGGGTGGACTTTTTGAAGCAGCGCTACAGCCAGCCCCAGTTTTGGGGGGCGGGGGCGCTGTGATTTGACTGTTGGCGTCAGGCCTTGAATTTGGCTTGGAGCCAAGTCAGCACTGCGCGTTGGTCTGAAACAGTTGCCCTGCGAATCTGAACCAACAGTTTTTGCAAATCCGGACGGGTCGGGGTGATGTTGGATGCACCTTCATTACAGACGGAGCAAATTGCCTTCAAATTTGAAGGGTCGTCGCTGCCGCCCATGCTTTTGTCAACCACGTGGCCGATATGCAAGCGGGTTTTCCGGGAAGGGTCGTACGGATGGGCTTCCCCAGCCACCGCGCCGCACATCTGGCATGTGAAGCCGTTCCGATCCAAGACAAATGCCCGTGTTTCCTTTGAAATTTCTCTGGCAAATGCGGGTTGTGGTTTGGCTGTCTCCAGCAGGTACTGCCCAGGCTTCAAGTCTGCACGGTCGTTGTGGGTCAGGATCAGGTATCCCTCCTCCGTGCGCAGTTCTCGGATGCGCCTGGCCCACTCGCTGATGTTCCCCGCAACCAAACGAAGTTGCTCTGAATCTTGAACTTCTCCGATGTGGGCAAGAAAGTGCGCACGCAGCGCCGACCGAGCCCCTTTTGTTCCATCTTTTTTCATCACGCCACTTTCAGGAGCAAGCGGGTAGCGGCCGCCGCTTCAATGGCCTTTGCGATCTGGGTGCTGACCGCCTGGGCCACCGGAGGGGGAAAGGCATTGCCCACTTGGCGGTAACTAGGGGTTTTTTTGCCTGCAAACTTCCATTCGTCAGGGAAGCCTTGAATGCGGGCGCACATGCGAACTGTCAAGCGCGGCATTCCAACGAAGTCCGGGGGGGGAGGGGCATCGGCTAGGCCTCTCCCATCCACACCCAAAGCTGCCCAGGCTAGACGTGAACGGGTGGGGCCCAGGTCAGGTCCGCCATGTTTTTTGCTGCCACCTACCAGGGTGGGCGCGATATCGTTGGCGCGTTCTTTCCAGGCGTGTGCACCACGCCAACCCTGCGCGGCCATCAGGTCATTGAGCAATTCACCCACCGTGGGGGGCAGGTGCATCGAGGGAGCTGGCCAACGAAAATGGGCTGCTACGTCTGGTTTCAGTGCCACGAAGACCACGCGAGGACGCAACTGGCACACGCCAAAATCGGCGGCGTTGAACAAATGCCAGTCGGTCCAGTAGCCCAGGGCCTGAAGCTGTCGAGCGATTTTCTGGCGGTAGTCAACAAACACGGCGTCAAGTAAACCCCTGACGTTTTCGAGCATGACAGCCTGAGGGCGGGTTTCCTCCACCACGCGAATCGCTTGAGGGAACAGATCGCGTTCGTCGTCGGCCCCCATTTGCTTGCCAGCCTTGGAAAAAGGCGGACAGGGTACCCCCCCCGCTACCAAATCGACACCCTGAAATCCGCGTGCATCGAACTGCAATAAATCCCCTTCGATGATGTTCCAGTCCGGACGATTCATTCGAAGGGTGGCGCAGGCGTGACCGTCAATTTCGATCAGCGATCTGTGTTCAAAGCCAGACCGCTCAAGCCCTAAAGCTTGCCCACCCGCACCAGCGCAGAGTTCCAATGAATCCATGTCTATACCTGTTTGTTTGTACAGTCCATTCTAGGTCGTATCGGCCTCCGGCACGGTAGGAGATGCCAAAAAATCATGCCAACGAGGTTGTGTTCCCGTGCAAGATTTCGTTGAGTTCGTCTCAGCGCCACGGGCTCGCTAAAACGGAGGACCGTCGTCCTCGTTGGCCAGGTTGGCAGCCGACTCGGCGGTCTGCAGGGCGTCGGCCGGGGTAAGCGGCAGAGACGCCGCCGGAGCTGAAGCCGGAGCAGATGCAGATGCAGGCGCAGCCACCCCCACCTCCAGCAGCCCATCCAGCGCGTCGATCAGGTCGCTGATGAGGGGGCCGACTTCTGCGGTCAGCATCAGCACGCTGCCGTCAAAGTCGTCGGCGCGCTGGCCCTGGGCCTTGGCTTGTTCCAGAACATCGTCGGCAAAAGCCACTTTTTTCAGTTGCAGGGTGTCCGAAAGCACAAAGCTCACCCGCCCGTCCCAGTCCAGTGCCAGGCGGGTGGGTTGTTTGCCGGCGGCGATGTGGTCGCGCACCTCGTCGGTCAGCAGCGGGTGGCGGGCGTAGCGCACCACGGCCTGCGTCTCGTCGGCCGATTTCAACTCGCATTCTTTGCCGATGTCAAAGCCCGCCGGGGCCGCTTGCTCGGTCAGCCAGGTGGCCATGGCCACGGCGGGGGAGGTGGCGGTTCGTAGCAGATCCACCGAAAAGCCGTCCAGCAGCTTGACCAGCGCGGTGATGATGTCATCGGCACGCCCTGCGCTGGTGGTGTCCAGCACCAGGCGCTGGTGCTCGGTGTCCAGCCACACCCACGTGGACTGCTCGCGGGGGAAGGCCTGCGGCAGTAAGGTGGCGATGGCGTCTTCTTTCAGGTCGCGCTTTTCTTTCTTGCCTGGCTTGCGCCCGGTGGTGGCCTCGATTTGCGCGGCCATGTCGTCCACCCGGCGTTTGATGGCGCTGGCGGGCACCTGGCGGACCTCGGCCATGAAGCGCAGCATCCACTGGCCATTGACCGATTCGACCAGTGGCGCGCCCTCGGCCCCGCTGGCACCGTGGCGCGGCGACACCCAGCCCACGCTTTTGTCCTGGCTGGCCCCGCACGGCACGAAGGGCATGCGCTGCAGCGCGGCTTCCAGGACGTCGAACGAGCTTGGCCATCCACTGGCCACCCGGTGTACCCACACTTGTTTGAACACGGCAATTCTTTCTTGGTTGTCACAGCGGCCCAGAGGCCGGGCCCCAGGGCGGGGCGGCTGCTGAGTCTAGCCACCCTCAGATGCAGCAGCTGGCTATGCCGTGGGGTGGGTGTAAAAAATTGAATAAAAAAGGCTATATACGCTTAATATATAACAATAGTTTGCTATCTATAAAAATCCACCCCCGGTTGACTGGGTCAAGCGGCAACGGCTGCTTCCAGCGCATCCACAAACATGGCGGCCACGTCAAAGCCTGTTTGCTGGGTGATTTCCTGGAAGCAGGTGGGGCTGGTGACGTTGACCTCGGTCAGGCAGCCACCGATCACGTCCAGGCCCACCAGCATCAGCCCGCGTGCGGCCAGTGTGGGGCCCAGGGCTTCGGCAATGTCGCGCTCGCGCTCGGTGATGGGCATGGCCACCCCTTTGCCGCCGACGGCCAGGTTGCCCCGCACCTCGCTGCCCTGCGGAATGCGGGCCAGGCTGAAGGGCACGGCTTGGCCGCCAATGACCAGCACGCGCTTGTCGCCATCGGTGATCTCGGGCAGGTAGCGCTGCACCATCAGCGTCTGGGCACCGTCCAGGTTGAGCGTTTCAATGATGGCGCCCAGGTTCAGCCCGTCGGCCTTCACCCGGAAAATGCCCATGCCGCCCATGCCGTCCAGGGGCTTCAAGATGATGTCGCCGTGCTCGGCATGGAAGGCTTTTACATCGGCCGCACTGCGGGTGACCAGCGTGGGCGGCGCGTACTGCGCGAACTGCATCAGCGCCAGCTTTTCGGGGTGGTCGCGCAACGCAGCGGGTCGGTTGAACACCTTGGCCCCCTCGCGTTCGGCTTGCTCCAGGAGGTGGGTCGCGTAGATAAATTCGGCATCAAAGGGCGGGTCTTTGCGCATCAGCACCGCGTCAAAGTCGCTCAGCGCCAAGCGTCCAGGGGGCAACAGGGCGGCCCCCGGGTGTGTAGCAGCCGGGGCGTTCACCTCTTTGAACCACGGCTGTTGGGCGTGGGTGGCCCCGGCCTGGGGGGCAATGTCCAGCAGGTGGATGTGGCGCACCGTGGCGGTGACGGGCTGGCCGCTTTGCCAGGCCAGGTGGCGCGGCTCGCACACGGCCACGCGGTGGTCACGGCGCTGGGCCTCGCGCATCATCACGTAGGTGGAGTCTTTGTAGGCCTTGAACGATTCGACAGGGTCGGCAACAAACAGCAGGCTGAGCGACATGTGGGGCAGCAGGTTCATGGTGAAGGCCGCAGCGGGGCGGCAAGGTCGATCAAAGCGGGCAGCTTAGCAGCGGCGCGGTTTGCCGCCCCCCGGCGTTCACGGCACACTAGCAGCCTGTCGGGGCTGCACCCGTTCAGCCACCCCTTTTGCCACCCGCCCAGCCACCACCCCGGAGACCTTGCCATGTTTCGCATTGCCACCGCCGCTGCCGAAGGCGCATCCACCCCAGAGGCCGTTGCAGACTGCCTGGCCCAGTTGCTGGCGCAGCAGATGGCAGACCCCCGCTACCTGATGGTCCAGTTGGACACCCGCCACGATCTGCTGGCCGTGCGCACGGCGGTGCTGGCCCGTTGGCCGCAGGTGCGCATGCATGCCGCCACCTCCTGTCTGGGCAGCATGGTGGAAACCGGCACACACATCGGGCCAGAGCCCGGTGTGTGCATGCTGGCCATTGCCGATGCAGATGGCGATTACGGCACAGCCTGCGGCCCCTTGGGAGACTCTCCGCGCGCCTCGGCTGCAGCCTTGGTGCGCGCCGCACTGGCCAGTGCCGATCGGCTGGGCGAGCGCCCGGCCATGGTCTGGGTGTCCAGCGCACCGGGCAGCGAAGAAGCCGTCATTGCCGGCTTGCAGGAGGTGGTGGGCACGGCCACACCCATCGTGGGCGGCTCGGCAGCTGACAACGCCATTGAGGGTCGGTGGCAGGTGATGGCCAACGGTGAGCCTGTGGGCAATGGGTTGGTGGTGTCGGTCTGGTTCCCTTCGTCGCGCATGGGCGCGGCCTTTCACTCCGGCTATGTGCCCACCGGGCAGCGGGGCCGCGTGACCCGGTGCGAAGGCCGCCGGGTGTTCGAGCTTGACGGACAGCCAGCCGCCGATGTGTATGCGACATGGGCCCAGGGTGCCGTTGCCCGACCTGCTCAAGGCTCTGTCAATGTGCTGATGGCCAGTGCGTTGTGGCCACTGGGTCGGCGCATGGACACCATTGGCGGTGCCGACACCTACGTGCTCTCCCACCCCGAAACACTGGCCGCTGATGGCTCCATGACGCTGTTCACCGATGTGGCCCAGGGCGATGAGTTTGTGCTGATGAGCGGCACCACCGACAGCCTGCTGGAACGCCCCGCCCTGGTGACCGATGCCGCCTGCCGCATGGGCGAGATAGACCCTTCGCAGGTGGCGGGCCTGATTCTGGTGTTTTGTGCCGGGTGCATGCTGACGGTGAAGGAACGGCTGGACGAGGTGCGTACCTCGCTGCGCGCCACCCTGCCCGGCGTGCCGTTCATTGCTGCTTTTACCTTTGGCGAGCAGGGCCCGGTGCTGACCTGTGACAACCGGCATGGCAACCTGATGATTTCCGCTGTGGTGCTGGCCCGCGATTGAAAGGCCGTATCCATGCCATCCCATGAAGAGGCCCAGCGCGAAGCCCATGTGCGCGATGTACTGGTCGAGCTGACCAACCTGCGCGTGCGCGACGAACGCATGCGCCGAGCCAGCGAGGCGCTGGCGGGCGCGCTTGAAACCCTGGTTGAAGAGCGTGACTGGCACCGGCTGCCGCAGCTCACCGTGGACCGGCTGGCCAGCGCCCTTGAGGTTCCGTCGGTCGCCATTCGCGCCTGCGAAGGTGGCGCACACACCCAGGCCACCAGCGCCCATGCAGAGGCGGGTTTTTTGGAGCTGCTGGCCCAGCCCGCGTTGCTGGCCTACCTGGCGGGCAAACCGCTGCGCATGGTGTCTGACGTGGCCGCGCTCCTGGCAGGGCTGGGTATGCCTTGCCCAGTTGGGGTGCCAGAGGCATTGGTCTGTGGCCGGGTTCGGTGCGGCGAGCATGCCTGGCTGGTGCTGTGCGCTGGCCAGGAGCGCCTGACCGAGCCCGAGGCGCACACCCTGTTCAAGCGTTTTTTGCCGGTGTTTGCCCACACCTTGCAGCGCCAGATCGAGGGCCAGCGGGCCGAAGAGCTGGCCCGGCGCGAGCGGGCCATGTTGTTGGAGATGGAGAAGACAGAGGCCGCCAGCCGTGCCAAGTCGGAGTTTGTGTCGCGCATGAGCCACGAGCTGCGCACGCCGCTCAACGCCATCATCGGTTTTGCCGGGTTGCTGAAAGACGAGCCCCTCACCCACTCGCAGCGCAACTACGTGCAGCTCATTGCCAGCTCGGGCGACCACCTGCTGGACCTCATCAACACCGTGCTCGACCACGCCAAGATTGAAGCGGGCAAGTTGGTGTTGGAGCGCATCCCATTCGATGTTCGAGAGCTGATCGGTGTCGTGGCGACCATGGTCAACCAGCAGGCCAGCGCCAAAGGGCTGGTGTTTGAAACCTTCATCGCCAGCGACCTGCCCCCGCGCATCGTTGGTGACCCAACCCGGCTGCGCCAGGTGTTCATCAACCTCCTGGCCAATGCAGTCAAATTCACCGAGCAGGGCGCCGTGACACTGCGCATGGCCGCTGGCGATGATGGGCTGCTGCACTTCAGCGTGCGTGACACCGGTGTGGGCATGGACGAGGAGACGCGCAGCCGCCTGTTCCAGGCCTTCAGCCAGGCCGATGAGAGCGTGGCCCGCAAGTTCGGCGGAACCGGGCTGGGACTGGTGATCGCCCGTGACCTGCTGCATGCCATGGGCGGTCGGCTTGATATTGAAAGTGCCCCCGGTGCGGGCACGTGTTTTTGGGGATTTGTGCCGCTGTGTGTGCCCTCGGAGGCCGTGGCTGAGGTGGGCGCCGTGGCGGCACCACCCGATGCCACCCGGTTGCAGGGCAAGCGCGTGCTGGTGGTGGACGACAACGCCATCAACCGCAAACTCGCCACCGCCTTGCTCGAACGCCTGGGCCTGGCGGTCGAAACCGCGTCCGACGCCCAGGGGGCGCTGACCCGCATGGCCCAGGGCGGCCTGGACTGGGTGCTGATGGATGTCGAGATGCCCGACATGGATGGCCTGGCCGCCACCCGCGCCTGGCGCGCGGGCGAACCGGGGCAAGGCGAAGGCCGCCTGCCGGTGATTGCCCTCACGGCCAATGCCATGGCCGAAGACCAGGTGCTGTGCCGGGCAGCGGGTATGGACGGCTATGTGGCCAAACCCATTGTGCTGGGTCAGCTCATTGGCGAGCTGCAGCGCCTGCTGCCTGCTGCTGCCTAGGTCAGCGCAGCAGCAGCGTCGGGATGCGGGAGGCCCGCAGCAGGTCGGTGGTTTTGCTGCCAAACACCAGGTTGTGCAGCATGGAGTGGCCGTAGGAACCCATGACGAGCAGGCCAATCGAGTGCGCTGCCATGTAGCGGGCAATGGTGCTTTCGGTGTCGCCCGGCTCGATGGCAGTGACCACCTCAAAACCCGCGTCATTCAGCGTGCGGCGGGCCCATTCCATGTGTTTGGGCGAGTCGGCACGGGCCTTGCCCGTCATCAGCACGTGGATAGGCAAGCCTCTGAACAGGGGGTTGCCCGCCACCAGCGCCACCCCTCGGCGGGTGACGGTGCCGCCATCAAAGGCAATCATCACACTGGTTGGTGGCGAAAAGTCGTCGGTCACCGTCAGTATGGGCTTGTGCAGGCCCCGGACAATCCGTTCGACATGGCGGCCCAGGTCGCGTTGGGTGGCCTGCGCAGACTCGCCCCGGCGACCCAGCACAATGAGGCGAACGCCTTTTTCCTGCTCCACCAGGGTTTCTTGCAGCGAGCCATGGCGCTGGCGCACATCCACGTCCACGTCGGCCGTGGCCAGCACGCGCTGGCGCAAGCGGTTCAGAAACAGTCGACCGGTTTCCCTGGCCCGGCGTGCCTGGTCGTGATCCTCGGCCGAGAGTTGGCCCAGCAGCTTTTCCTGGGCGTCCATACCGATGGCACCGCTGTGGTCGGTACTGGTGCTGACCTCCTGGTGGCGGTCAATGACGTGCAGCAGCTCCAGCGGCGCACCCAGGCGCGCCGCTGCCCAAGCAGCGCAGTCCGCCACATGGTCGGCGTAGGCGGACTGGTCCACGCAGGCCATCACTTTGTGGTCGTCGTTGGTTTTCATGTGCTGTGTCCTTTCAGTGGCCCATCAGCAAATCGTCCGCACCGTCTTTGTCGTGCACGCCGAACTTGTCCACCAGGGTGGCGCTGGCGTCGTTGAGGCCGATGATTTCCACGTCCGCCCCCTCGCGGCGGAACTTGAGCACGACCTTGTCCAGGGCGCTGACCGCCGTGATGTCCCAGAAATGCGCGCGGCTCACGTCGATGTTGACCTTGTCAATCACCTCTTTGTAGTCAAAGGCGTTGGTGAAGCGGTCGGCGGTGGCAAAAAACACCTGCCCGGTGACCTGGTAGGTGCGAACCCGCCCTTCGTCTTCGGCTTTGGAGCGGATGCGCAAAATCTGTCCCACCTTGTGGGCAAAGAAGAAGCCCGAGAGCAGCACCCCCACCAGCACGCCTTTGGCCAGGTCGTGCGTGGCCACCGTCACCACCACGGTGGCCACCATCACCACGCTGGAGCTTTTGGGGTGCTCGCGCAGGTTGCGGATGGACGCCCAGTTGAAGGTGCCAATGGACACCATGACCATCACGGCCACCAGCGCAGCCATGGGGATGCGGGCCACCCAGTCACCCAGAAACACCACCATCAGCAGCAGGAAAATGCCCGCTGACAAGGTGGAGAGGCGGCCACGCCCCCCGGACTTGATGTTGATGATGGACTGGCCAATCATGGCGCAGCCCGCCATGCCACCAATGAAACCCGTGGCGATGTTGGCCACACCCTGGCCCACGCACTCGCGGTTTTTGTCGCTTTTGGTGTCGGTCAGGTCGTCCACGATGGTGGCCGTCATCAGCGACTCCAGCAGGCCCACCACCATCAGCGTCAGCGAGTACGGAAAGATGATCAGCAGCGTCTCTAGGTTGAGCGGAATGTCTGGAATCAGGAACACCGGCAGGCTGTCGGGCAGTGCGCCCATGTCGCCCACGGTGCGGATGTCCATGTCCAGCGCCAGCGCCACCGCCGTCAGCACCACGATGGTGACCAGCGGCGACGGAATCGCCTTGGTGAGTTGCGGAAACCCATAAATGATGGCCAGCCCGGCCGCCGTCATGGCGTACACGTGCCAAGTCACGTTGGTCAGCTCGGGCAACTGGGCCAGAAAAATCAGGATGGCCAGGGCGTTCACAAAGCCAGTGACCACCGAGCGCGAGACAAAGCGCATGAGCGAGCCCAGCTTTACCCAGCCCGCAACGATCTGCAGGATGCCGGTCAGTACCGTGGCGGCCAGCAGGTACTGCAGGCCATGGTCTTTGACCAGGGTCACCATCAGCAGCGCCATGGCACCGGTGGCGGCAGAAATCATGCCGGGCCGCCCGCCCATGAAGGCTGTGATGACCGCTATGGAAAACGAGGCGTACAGGCCGATCTTGGGGTCAACCCCGGCAATGATGGAAAACGCAATGGCCTCTGGAATCAGGGCCAGTGCGACCACCAGGCCGGCCAGCAAATCGTTTCGGACATTGGACAACCAGTCCTGTTTCAAAGCATTCATGAGAGCTCAAGGTGGGAGGGGCAAGTCGATCAGGCAGCCTTGGCGCTGGATCGATCGGCGACGAGGCCACCCACTGAAGCGGTGGCGTTGTGCCGAACGGCCCGCCGAGGGTGACCACAAAGCCCTGGCCGGGCATTTCGTGTATTGGGCGGGTACGATTGACATTCCCATTATGTTCACTCCAGCTGCTCCAGATCCCGTGGCACCCCCCCGCCGCCCGATGGTTGCCCGAGAGGCCGCAAGCTCAGCTGTGGGTGTGCGGCGCAGTGTCAGCGGGTGGGTGTGGTGGGTGTGCCTGCTGCTGTGGTTGGGTTTGGGGCAGGCTGCCGCCTTCGAGTTGCAAGCCCGCAGCGACACCGCGCAACTGCGGGGCACGGTGAGCCTCTTGCCCGACGGAGGAGGTGCTGTGCACAGCCTAAAGCAGGTGCGCAGTCCTGCGTGGGTCGGGCGCTTTGAGTCTGCGCCACCTGCCCTGCGGGGTGGTCCGGCCCAGCAGCCCCACTGGCTGCGGGTGTCGCTGGAGCAAACCGGCCACCGGGGCGAGTGGGTGCTGGCATTCCCCACCACCGCCATCACGTCGGTGGTGTTTCATGGCCCGTTCAACGCCCAGGGTCAGGCACTGGCCCCGCCTGTGGAGACTGGCTTGTCGGCCCCGTTTGCCACCCGTCCGCTGGGCTCTGAACGGCTGGTCATGCGCTTGCGACTGGCCGAGCCGGGCAGCTACACCGTGTATGTGCGGCTGGTGTCGGACACCTCGCAGTCGTTTGCCCTTCAGGCCTGGGAGCTGACCGATTACCTGGCCTCGCGCCAGGACAAGCGCCTGTTCGATGGCATCTGCTATGGCATTCTGTTGGCCCTGCTGATCTACAACCTGGTACTGGCTGGGGTGTTTCGCGACGCGGCCTTTGGCTGGTACGTGTTGACCTGTGGCTTTGCGCTGCTCACGCTGGCCAGCTTCAATGGCCATGCAGCCCACTACCTGGTGCCTGATGCCCCCGCCTGGGCTGTGAGACTGAACGTGCTGGGCCCTGCCCTGTGGATGGCGTGCAGCGCCATGTTTGCCCGGTACTTTCTGGATCTGCCGCGCCACACCCCCCGGTTGGCGCACTGGCTGTGGGGCGTGGTGGCACTGGCGATGGCGTCGGTGGCACTGGCCGGGTGGGGGGATGTTGAATCGGCCCAGCGGTTGAACGAGGTGTCGTCTGTGGCGGCGGTGCTTCTCATTTTGTGGGCCACGCTGCGGGTGTACCGGCAGGGCTATGCCCCGGCCATGTGGTACCTGGCGGGCCAGGCGCTGCTGTTTGTGGCGGTGCTGGCCATGGTGCTGGAGAGTTGGGGCCTGTTCCAGTCCCCGTTCTGGCACGCCAATGGGCTGCAAGTGGGCGTGTCGGCCGAGTTGGCGGTGTTTGCGCTGGCGCTGAGTCGGCGCATTCGGCTGCTGCGGCAAGCCCAGCGTGACCTGGAACTGCGTTCACAAGCCCTGGCCCAGGTGGCCGACACCGACCCGCTCACCGGCTTGCTCAACCGTGCCGCCCTGACCCGCGAAGCCGCCGCCCTGCTGGCACGGCCCGGCACCCATGCCCTGGTGATGGTGGACCTGGACCACTTCAAAGAAGTCAATGACCGCTTTGGCCACCAGGGCGGGGACGAGGTGCTGCAGGCCGTGGCCGGTCGGCTGCGCGGCCAGTTGCGCAGCGGCGATCTGGTCGCCCGTATCGGGGGCGACGAATTTGTGCTGCTGCTGCCCAACCAGCCTGATCTGGTGCAGCTGCAGCTGTTGTTGGAGCGGTTGCAGGACGTCATTCGCCAGCCCATCCGCAGTCAGCACCAGCCGATGTATGTGGACAGCAGCATGGGGTTGTCACTGTCGCAGCAGCCCGGCACCACCCTGGCCACGCTGATGCAGCAGGCCGATGAGGCCATGTACCGCGTCAAGCGCAGCGGCCGTGGCAGCTACCGCCTGGCGGACATGGGCAGCGCCAGCCAGCCGCCAGCACCGGCCTCTGTACCCGCGGTCTGATCAGCCACCCGTGTTCGGCCAGTCCGATGGGCCGCTAAATTTCCACCTTGGAGCCCAGCTCCACCACCGCGTTGCTGGGGATGTTGAGAAAGTCGGCTGCGCCGCTGGCGTTGCGGTGCATCTGGGCAAAAATCTTCTCGCGCCACAGTGCCATGCCACCGCCCAGTGTGGGGATGACGGTGTCGCGCGACAGAAAGTAGCTGGTGGTCATGGTGTCCAGCACCACACCATGGGGCTTCATCAGCGACAGGGCCTTGGGCACGTTGGGGTCGTTCTTGAACCCGTAGTGGATGACCACCTGCCAGCAGTCGTGGCCCAGGTCTTCTACCTCCAGCCGCTCTTGCATAGGTACCCAAGGTACCTCATGGTGGCGCACCGACACAAACAGGTTTTGCGCGTGCAGCACCTTGTTGTGCTTGAGGTTGTGCAGCAGCGCGTTGGGCACGGTGCCCAACTCGGCCGTCAGGAACACCGCAGTGCCCTCCACCCGCACGGGCGGGCTGACAAAGATGGACTCCAGAAAGCTGGGCAGGTCCAGCGAGTCCTCGCGCAGCTTGCTGCTGAGCAGCTGGCGGCCCTCTTTCCAGGTCAGCATCAGCAAAAAAATCACGCCGCCGATGGCCAGTGGGAACCAGCCGCCGTCAAACAGCTTGGCCATGTTGGACGCCCAGAAGGCCAGGTCCACCACCAGAAAAAAGCCAGTGGCCCCCACGCACAGCCACAGCGGGTACTTCCAGCCGTGGCGGATGACAAAGAACGTCAGCACCGTGGTGATGAGCATGTCGGTGCACACCGCAATGCCATAGGCCGCGGCCAGGTTGCTGCTGGAGCGGAACATGCCCACCGCCAGAACAATGGCCACAAACAGCCCCCAGTTGACCAGCGGAATGTAGATCTGGCCGGTGTCTTTGACGCTGGTGTGCAGCACCTGCAGGCGCGGCAGGTAGCCCAGTTGCACCACCTGCTTGGTGACGCTGAACGCGCCCGTGATGAGCGCCTGCGAGGCAATCACGGTGGCCATGGTGGCCAGGCCCACCAGGGGTATGAGCAGCCAGTCGGGTGCCATCAGAAAGAAGGGGTTCTTCACGGCCTCGGGGTTTTGCAGCAGCAGCGCGCCCTGGCCAAAGTAGTTGAGGGTCAGGCAGGGCATCACTACCGTGAACCAGGCTACCCGAATGGGCTTTCTGCCAAAGTGGCCCAGGTCGGCGTACAGCGCCTCGCCACCGGTCACGCACAGCACCACCGCGCCCAGAATGATGAAGCTGGTGCCCGGCTGGCTCCAGATGAACATCAGCGCGTAGTGTGGGTTCATGGCCCACAAAATGCCGGGGTGGTGCGCGATGTGCATCAGCCCCAGGGCCGCGATGGTGACGAACCACACCAGCGTGATGGGGCCGAAAAACTTGCCAATGCCAGCCGTACCTCGTTTCTGCACCCAAAACAGCACAAACAAAATGACCAGGGTGATGGGGATCACCCCCTTTTTGAACGTGGGCGAGATGATCTCCAGCCCCTCCACCGCCGACAGCACCGAGATGGCCGGGGTAATGACCCCATCGCCGTAAAACAGGCAGGTGCCAAAAACACCCACCACCAGCAGCCACTTGCGCAGCACGGGCTTGTCCTTCACCGACTGCGAGGCCAGCGCCAGCATGGCCACCAGCCCGCCTTCTCCGTGGTTGTCGGCCCGCAGCACCAGCGTGACGTACTTGAGGGAGACGATGACGGTGAGTGTCCAGAACACGATGGACAGCACGCCAAACACGTTGTCCTGGGTGAAGGGCACATGGCCGGAGCCGAAAATTTCCTTGATGGCATACAGCACGCTGGTGCCGATGTCGCCGTACACCACGCCAATGGCGCCCAGCGTGAGTGTCGCCAGGGATGATTTGGAGGAAACCAAAAGTGTGACCTGGCACCGCGAGGGTTCAGGATTTCAAAGTCCAAGAGGGCGCCATTGTGCGCCCGCATGCATGGGCTGCACCACCCAGTCCCAGGTCACGGGCGCGAACATGTTGCAGTGCGGCAACGCTACCCCACCTGTAGGGAAGCCGACTCACTCCTGAACGGTTTGCCGCACAGCTCGGTCCCAGCGCGCCATGAGTGCCTGGGCTCGGTCGGGAGAAAGGGTGGGCTCAAACCGGTGCTCTGCCCGCCACAGGTGGGTCAGCTCGTCGGTGCCGTGGTACACGCCTGTGGCCAGTCCTGCCAGATAGGCGGCGCCCAGTGCGGTGGTTTCCACCACGGCTGGGCGCACCACGGCCACCCCCAGCAGGTCGGCCTGGAACTGCATCAGCAGGTCATTGACACAGGCGCCTCCGTCCACCCGCAGCTCGCTCACGGCAGCGCCACCGGCGGTCACAGCGTCGCGCCCCATGGCCTGCAGCAGTGCCGCGCTCTGAAAGGCAATGCTCTCCAGCGCCGCCCTCGCAATGTGGGCCACGGTGCTGCCCCGGGTCAGACCAGTGATGGTGCCCCGCGCATCGGCCTGCCAATAGGGGGCGCCCAGTCCGGTGAAGGCAGGCACCACCATGACGCCCCCCGCATCGGGCACGCTCTCGGCCAGTGCTTGCACCTGGCCACTGTCCTCGATGGCGCGCAAGCCGTCGCGCAGCCATTGCACCACCGCGCCACCCACAAACACGCTGCCCTCCAGCGCAAATTCGGGTTGAGGCCCCGTTTGCGCGGCGCTGGTGGTCAGCAACCCGTTGTGTGAGGCCTGGAACGTGCGGCCGGTGTGCATGAGCATGAAGCAGCCGGTGCCATAGGTGTTTTTGGCCATGCCCGCACCAAAGCAGGCTTGGCCAAACAGGGCGCTTTGCTGGTCACCCGCCACGCCGCCAATGGGCAGGGCATGGCCCAGCAGGTCGGGGGCCACCTCGCCAAAGCAGGCGCTGGAGGGCAGCACCTGGGGCAGCAGCGCCCTGGGAATGCGCAGCAGCGCCAGCAGCTCGTCGTCCCACTGGTTCGTGTGCACGTTGAACAGCATGGTGCGTGAGGCGTTGCTCACATCGGTCGCATGTACCTGGCCGTGGGTGAGGTTCCACATCAGCCAGCTGTCCACGGTGCCAAACGCCAGCTCGCCGTTCTCGGCCTGTGCCCGCGCGCCGGGCACGTTGTCCAGCAGCCATTGCAGCTTGGTGCCGGAAAAATAGGCATCGACCAGCAAGCCGGTTTTGGCCCGGATGGTGTCGGCATGGCCGTTGTTCCGCAGGTCGGCGCAGGCCGGTTCGGCCCGCCGGTCCTGCCAGACCATGGCGTTGTGGATGGGCCGCCCGGTCCGGCGGTGCCACACCACCGTGGTCTCGCGCTGGTTGGTGATGCCCACCGCCCGCACCGCTCCTGCCGCCAGCCCCGCCTTCTGCAACGCCTTGCGCGCGGTGGCCAGCTGGGTGCGCCAGATGGTCATGGGGTCGTGCTCTACCCAGCCGGGTTGGGGGTAAATCTGTGGCAACTCCTGCTGTGCCATGGCCACCAGGCGCCCGCTGGCATCGAACACCACACTGCGTGAGCTGGAGGTGCCTTGGTCAAGGGCAAGCAGGTAGGTCATGGCGGGGGCCTCTGGCGTGCGCGTCTGGCATGAAGCGCTCATTTCAAAGATGATAGCCACGACGTCCAACGCCAGGGTCCCAACCGCCGAGGCCCCAGTTGCACTGCACCACCGCATGACACCCCCGATCGCACCCCGCCCTGGCCCGGGGCAACCCCTGCCCACCCTTCGCCATAGCCTCATGGCCCAGCTGGCTGCGGGCCACACCTGGGACCTGGCCATTGTCGGGGGTGGCGCCACCGGCTTGGGGGTGGCCCTGGATGCTGCCGCACGCGGCCTGCGTGTGGTCCTGGTGGAGGCGGGCGACTTTGCCCAAGGCACGTCCTCACGCTCCACCAAACTGGTGCACGGCGGTGTGCGCTACCTCGCCCAGGGCAACATTGCGCTGGTGCGCGAGGCTTTGCATGAACGCCGCCACCTGCTGGACAACGCCCCCCACCTGGCCCAGCCGCTGCCCTTCATCATGCCCACCTACCGCTGGTGGGAGGCCCCTTTCTACGGCGTCGGCCTGAAGGCCTACGATGCCCTGGCGGGTCGGGCTGGTCTGGGTGCCACCGAATTTCTGGGGCCAGACGCGACCCTCGCCCAGTTGCCCATGGCCCAGCCACAGGGCCTGAAAGGGGGCGTCAAGTACTGGGACGGCCAGTTCAACGACGCCCGCCTGGCACTGGCACTGGCACGCACCGCCGCCCAGCACGGGGCATTGGTGCTCAACCACTGCCGGGCCAGCGGCCTGCTGCACGGGCAGGGCCAGGTGGTGGGACTGAAGGTGACCGACGCCCTAACTGGTCAGGCCCACGCCCTGCACGCCCGCTGCGTGGTCAACGCCGCTGGGGTGTGGGTGGACGAGCTGCGCCAGCAGGACGCCCGCGCCCGCCAGCCCACGTCAGGCGTCAGCCAGACACTGGTGGCCCCGAGCCAGGGGGTGCACATGGTGGTGGACCCTTCATTTCTTGGGGGGCATACCGGGCTGATGGTGCCCAAAACCGCCGATGGCCGGGTGCTGTTTGCCGTGCCCTGGCTGGGCAAGGTCATTCTGGGTACCACCGACACCCCGCGCGGTGACCTGCCCCAAGAGCCGCAGCCGTTCAAGGAGGAGGTGGACTTCATCCTGCACGAATCGGCCCGCTACCTGCGTCGCGCTCCGCAGCGCTCGGATGTGCGCAGCGTCTGGGTAGGCCTTCGCCCGCTGGTCAAGCCTCAGAACGGCGGCGGAGACAACACCAAAGGGTTGAGCCGCGAGCACACGGTGCTGGTCAGCCGCAGCGGCCTGGTCACCGTGACCGGCGGCAAATGGACCACCTACCGGGCCATGGCGGAGGACGTGCTGGCGCGTTGCGCCCAACATGGCTTGCTGCCCGCGCACGCGGGTGGGGTCACCACCCACCTGGCGTTGGTGGGCTCGCCCGCAGCAGGCGCACACATTCCGTCCATCTGCGAGCCGCCGGGGCTGCACGCCTACGGCTCGGAACAGGCGCTGGTGGCCCGTCTGCCCGGCCATGCCCATGTGTTGCACCCCGGGCTGACCGAGGCCATGGTGCGTTTTGCGGCGCGGCACGAGTACGCCATTCGGGTGGAAGACGTGTTGGCACGCCGCTCGCGGTTGCTGTTTTTGGACGCACGGGCCGCCGGGGCACTGGCCGAGCCGGTGGGTCGCATCCTGGAATCTGAAACAGGGCTGGATCCCGAGGTGGCCGCCTTCCAGGCCCTGGCCAGACACTACCTGACGCTGCCAGCCTGACGACGGTTGGTATTTTTATATAGCAAACTATCTAATAAATAAGAGCGATAAGAGGCTTTTTAGTCTGAAATTTCCATCTCGGGATCGGTCGCTTCCAGTTCGTAGCTGGACGCCAACATGGCCAGGCGGGCGACCACGCCGTACATATAGAAGCGGTTGGGCGCGTTGACCCCGGGCTGCATGCCAGGCTGGGGCAGTTGCACGCTTTGCTCGAAGGCCAGCGGCACGCAGCGCGCACCGGTGGTGTTGAGGTGGTCTTCGGGACCGCATGCGTCGTGGGTGCGGTAGAACCCACCCACGACGTAGCGGTCCATGGTGTACACCACCGGCTCGGCGGGTGCGGCGTCAATGCGCTCACGGGTGGCTACCCCCTCTTGCACCATGAACTGGGTCAGTGTCTGCCCGCTCTTGGTCGTGGCCAGGCCGCGCAAGGCCTCGGCAGGGGCGCTGGAGAGTTCTTTGGCGTCCCGCAGGCTCAGCACACCCATGCCGGGTGAGCCGTTGTCGGCCTTGACCAGGGCAAACGGCTTTTCGTGGATGCCGTACTCCTTGTACTTGCGCCGGGTTTTGGTCAGCACCGCATCCACCTGGGCTTGCAGGGCGTCCAGCCCGTTGCCCGTGGTGAGGTCCACATCCGCAGTCACTGCGTGCGCTGGGGTGATGAGCCAGTGGTCCATGCCCAGCATCTTGGCAAAGCGCTTGGCCAGCTCTTCGTAGGCCTTGGCGTGGTGGGTTTTGCGCCGGATGGGCCAGCCTGCGTGCACGGGGGGCAGCAGGTACTGCTCGTGCAGCTCCTCCAGAATGCCGGGAATGCCTGCACTCAGGTCGTTGTTGAGCAGGATGGTGCAGGGGTCGAAGTCCGGCAGCAGCAGGCGGTGGGGGCTGCGAATCAGCGGCTCCAGCGCCATGGTGCCGCCATCGGGCAGGGCCAGGGTGGTGGGGGCTTTCACGTCGTTGCTGATGGAGCCCAACCGCACGTTCAGGCCGGCCATGTTGAAAATCCGCGCCAGTTGGGCCAGGTTGGCCAGGTAGAGCGGGTCGCTGGTGTCGTTCTCGGGCACCAGCAGCAGGTTTTTGGCCTCGGGGCAGATTTTTTCGATGGCGGCCATGCCCGCCTGCACCGCCAGCGGCAGCATGTCGGCACTGAGCTGGTTCCACTGGCTGGGGAACAGATGGGTGTCCATGGGCGCGAGTTTGAAGCCCGCGTTGCGCACATCGACCGAGGCATAAAACGCAGGGGTGTGCTCCATCCACTCCAGGCGGAACCAGCGCTCAATGGCCGACATCGACTCCAGAATGCGCTGCTCCAGCTCGTTGATGGGGCCCTCCAGGGCGGTGACAAGGTGAGGAACCATGGTGTGAAACCTTTGTGTGGTTTTTGAGTATAGGTTTGGCCGCAGGCCCCCATGTCTTGGGGCAGGTGGTGGGTGGGGTTTGAGCAGTGTGGCGTCAGGGCTGGTTCAGAGAGTGTGGGGCGTTGACCACCATCACATCCACCGCCGCCTCTGCCAACACGTGCTTGCACACGCTGCCCAGCAGCAGTTCTTCGACCGCGTGGCTCCCGTGTTTGCCCATCACGACCAGGTCACAGCTGTGGTGCTGCACCTGCGCCAGGATGGCGTGGCTGGGGTCGCCCATGACCAGTGACGGCGTCCACTGTCCGGCCACCAACCCGTGTTCGCTGGCGGTGTGGTGCAGCCACTGCTCAGCCTCCTGGCGGGCGCGCTGGCGGTAGTGCGCCACGGTGTCGTCGTCCACCCCGGCCATGGCGAGCTTGCCTTCAAAGGGCAGGCTCCAGGCATGCATCAGAACGGTGTGTGCGGTGGGCGCCCAGCGCCTGACGGCTTGCAGGGCCAGGGTGCTCCAAGGCGAGAAATCGACAGGTACCAGCACCCGACGGTAGGGCCGGTTGGCGGGCTGGCGCACCACCAGCAGTGGCCGGTGGCTGCGGTGCAGCAGGCGCTCGGCGGTGGTGCCCAGCGCCAGGTGCAAAAAATCACTCTCGCCGCGTGCGCCCAGCACCACCAGCTCGGGCTGCAGGGCCTGCACCACAGCCTTGATTTCGGCAATGAGGGCGCCGCTGCCCACTCGGCAGTCCACCGGCTGGGTACGCGGGTTGTTGCGCTGCATGGCCTCGCATTGCCCCTGCAGGCGTGCCAGGGCATCGGCCAGCAGGCGCTGCTCCCATTCGCCCTGACCCGCCAACCAGTGGCGCAAGGCCTCCAGGCCGCTGCTGGCGACGATGTTCAGGGCGGTCAATGCCACCTCGGGTGTCGACGCCAGCGCCCATGCCCGGGCCAGGGCCTGGTCAGAGGCGGGTGAAAAATCGCTGCACACCACCACACCGGTGGCCGACTCGGGCATATTGCCTGTCGCCGAGGCGGTGCCACTTTCAGGGGGTGGGCTGGAGGGGGGCGGCGTGTGGGGGGTGTTCATGGCTTCTCCTGGGGGCCCATCAAATCGGCCAGGTGGCGGGCGGCGTGGTCGGCAGCATCGTCGAATGGGTTGAAGACCAGCGCCACCCCTTTGTCGTGGGCGGCCTGTGCGTGGGCTGCATCGCGCGCCACGGCGGCCACCTGCCCGCGAAAACCGGCCGCTTCCAGCGCATGCAGCAGTGCGCGGTTGGATTCCCACTGGGGCAGGGCGCTGACCACCCAGCGCACCTGGGCCAGCGGCAGGGTTTCCAGAAAGTCGGGGTCTTCGCCGTCGCCAAACAGCACAGGCAAACCTTCGCTGGCCAGGGCTTGGGCGGCTTCGGGGTCAAAGTCCACGCCCACCGCCCGCACGCCGTCGCGCCGCAGTTGCGTCAGCAGGCGCCTGCCGTAGCGCCCGGTGCCAAACACCAGCACCTCCATGTGGTTGTCGGTTTCTCCCAGCTGGGTTTCCTCGGCCAGCTCGCGGTGCGGGCGCTTGCGCTCGAACCAGCCCAGCCAGGGACCGAGGCGCTCGTACAGCGGCTGGGAGTACAAAATCATGTAGGTGGACAGGGTGATGGTGGCCAGCCCCACCAGCGTGACCAGGCTCAGCGTGCCGACACCCACATGGCCCAGGGCGATACCCATGGCGACAAACACAATCGAAAACTCGCTGATCTGCGCCACCGTCAGGCCCGCCAGAAAGCCGGTGCGCTTGCGGTAACCCATGTAGCCCATGATGGCCATGACGATGAGCGGGTTGCCGATGAGCACAAACAGCGACAGCCAGATTGACGGCACCAGCTCGGCACCCAGCGTGGAAAAGTCCAGCTTGGCCCCGAGGTCGATGAAGAAGAACAGCAGCAAAAAGTCGCGGATGCCGGTCAGCCGCGCACTCATGGCTTCGCGGTAGGGGGTAGATGCCAATGAAAAACCGGCCAGAAACGCACCGGCCTCTTTGCTGAGTCCCACCCACTCGCCCATGGCGGCCAAGCCCACGCCCCAGGCCAGGGCAAACAGCAGCAGCAGCTCTTGTGAACGGGCCATGGACGCCACCACGCGGGGCAGCACCCAGCGCATCAGCGCCCACATGAACAGGCCCACCCCCACCAGCCTGAGCAGCACGTCGGGCACCACCTCGGTCCAGCCGCCGCCATCGGTCGTGGTGCGCATGGCGCTGACGGTCATCATGGCCAGCACCACCGCGAGGTCCTGAACAATGAGGAAACCCACCGCAATGCGGCCGTGCAGGGAGTCGAGTTCGCGCTTGTCCGACAGCAGCTTGACGATGATGATGGTGCTGGAGAATGTGAGAGCCACCGCCACGTACAAGGCTTCCAGCCAGCCTTTGCCCAGCACCATGGTTAGGAAAAAGCCAAACACGATGGTGAAGGTGAGCTGCCCCAGTCCGGTGGCTAGTGCCACCGGGCCGATGTGGCGCACATGCTGGATGTCCAGCTTCAGGCCCACCACAAACAGCAGCACGGCCACGCCCATCTGGGCGAGCAGGTCCACCTGGTCATGTGCCTTGACCAGCCCGAGCACCGCTGGCCCCACCAGAATACCTACCACGATGTAGGCAATGAGCACCGGCTGGCGCAGGCGCACGAACAGCGCCCCTACCGCCGCGCACAGCAGCAGCAGCGCGGCCGTCTCGGCAAATGGCCCGTGCAGCACCGGCATGGCGGTGTCGGCGTTGGCGAGGGCAGATGGGGATGGAAGTGCCATGAGGGAGTCGCTCCGGAACAGTGGGTCAGGTCGTGGGGTACAAGCGACGGCGCACGGTCTTTTCGATCTCCAGCAGCACCAGCACCACCACGCCGACCCCCACCACCATCAGGCAGGACCGCAGGTCCATGGGTCGGGTGTCAAACAGGGTGTTCATGAAAGGCGCATAGGTAAAGACCAGTTGCAGCACCAGCACGGACGCCACCGACAGCAGCACCAGCGGCGTGCCCTTGACCCCTTGCAGGGTGAACGATGGCGACTTGAGGTAGCGCACGCTGAACAGGTAGAACACCTCCATGGCCACCAGCGAGTTGACCGCCACGGTGCGTGCTGCGGCTTCGTCGGCTCCCTGTGACAAGGCCCAGGCATGCATGCCAAAAATGCCTGCGGTGAACAGCGCCGAGACCAAGACGATGCGCCACACCACAAAGCCCGAGAGCATGGGCTCGTCGGGCCTGCGCGGGGGGCGGCGCATGACGTCAGCCTCGGTGGGTTCGAACGCAAGCACCAGCGCCAGCGCAATGGAGCTGACCATGTTCACCCACAGAATCTGTGCGGGTGCAATCGGCAGCGCAATGCCCAGCAGGATGGCCAGCACCAGGGCCATGGATTCGCCGCCGTTGATGGGCAACAGAAAGGTGATGGTTTTTTTCAGGTTGTCATAGACGGTGCGGCCTTCTTCCACCGCATGGGCAATGGAGGCGAAGTTGTCGTCCAGCAGCACCATGGCACCGGCCTGCTTGGCGGCCTCGGTGCCCTTGAGGCCCATGGCTACGCCCACATCGGCCTGCTTGAGCGCGGGGGCGTCGTTGACGCCATCGCCCGTCATGGCCACCACCTCGCCGTTGGCCTTGAGGGCCTGCACCAGCCGGATTTTGTGTTCGGGGCTCGCACGGGCAAACACCCGCACCGAGCGCACGGCTTCGCGCAGCGCGGCGTCGTCCATGGCCTCGATGTCTGGGCCCGTGAGGGCTTTCAGGCCTGCTGACGGGTCACCTGCGTTGCCGTGGGTGTCGGCACCGGCCATGCCGAGTTGGACGGCAATGGCGCTGGCGGTCACGCCGTGGTCGCCGGTGATCATCACCACCCGAATACCGGCCTGCTGGCACTGCGCCACGGCGCGGATGGCCTCCTCGCGTGGCGGGTCGATGATGGCCACCAGCCCCAGCAGGGTCATGCCCTGGGCCACGTCCGGGTGGTCAATCGGGTGGCCAGGCTCACTGTCGAGCACGCGCTGGGCCAGTGCCAGCACCCGGCGGCCCTGGCGGGCCTGGGCCTCCACCTCGGTTTGCCACCATGCCGCGTCCAGCGGGGCGTCTGTGCCGTTGGCTTCGCGCTGGTGGCTGCACATGGCCAGCACCCGCTCGGGCGCGCCTTTGAGCAGGATGGCCTGGCCACTGCCGTCCCCGCCCAGGGGGTGCAGGGTGGCCATGTAGCGGTGGTCGGACTCGAACGGAATCACATCCAGGCGGGGCCGTGCGTGCTGGCAGGCAGCGGGGTCCACCCCCGCCTTCATGGCCAGGGTCAGCAGTGCGCCCTCGGTGGGGTCGCCTGCCAGGGTCCAGCGGCCGTCGCTGTGGTCAAGGTGGGCATCGTTGCACAGGGCGGCTGCCTCGGCCAGCACCGGCCAGGCGGCATGGGTGTCTTGCGGGGAGGGGAACTGGATGTTGCCTTCGGGCGCGTAGCCTGTGCCAGAGACCTCCAGCGACTGGCCCGCCAGAATGACCTGCTGCACCGTCATTTCGTTGCGGGTGAGGGTGCCGGTTTTGTCGGAGCAAATCACGGTGACCGAGCCCAGCGCCTCGACCGCGGGCAAGCGGCGAATGATCACCTTGCGCGCGGCCATGCGCTGCACGCCCATGGCCAGTGCAATGGTCATGACGGCTGGCAAACCCTCGGGAATGGCGGCCACCGCCAGGCCCACCACGGCCATGAACATGTCGGCCGCAGGCATGCCGCGCATGCCCACGACGTACGCAAACAGCGCAGCAGCTGTGCCCAGCACGGCAATGGTGAGCACCCGGCCCACCCGTTCCATGGTGCGCAGCAGCGGGGTGGTGCCCGCCTCCACCGACTCCAGCAGGCGGCCAATGCGGCCCATTTCGGTGTGGGTGCCAGTGGCCACCACCACCGCCCGGCCCTGGCCCTGGGTGACCAGGGTGCCCGCATAGCCCATGCAGGTGCGGTCGCCCAGGCTGGCCTGCTGGGGCACGGCCAGCACCTGTTTGTCCACGGGCACGGATTCGCCGGTCAGGGCCGACTCGTCCACCCGCAGGTTGCGCGCCTGGAGCATGCGCACATCGGCGGGCAGGCGGTCACCAGAGGCCAGTTGCACCACGTCGCCGGGCACCAGGTGGGCGGCATCGATCTCCACCGGATGGCCGTCGCGCAGCACCACGGCGTGGGGGCTGAGCATGTGGCGAATGGCCTGCAGCGCTGCCTCGGCCTTGCCTTCCTGGATGAAGCCAATGACGGCGTTGAGCACCACCACCGCCGCAATGACCCCGGTGTCCACCCAATGTCCCATGAACGCCGTGACCACAGCCGCGCCCATCAGCACATACAGCAGCAGGTTGTGGAACTGGCGCAGCAGCCGCACCAGCACACTGGGAGGCGGTGCCTCGGTGAGCCGGTTGGGGCCGTGGCGGGCCAGGCGCTGTGTGGCTTCGGCCTGGGTCAGCCCTCGGGCGCTGGCGTCCAACGCGGCCAGGGCGGCATCCGGGGCCTGGGCATGCCAGGTGATGGGCGCCGGGGAGGATGTTTCGGGTGGTCGGGTCATGCTTGGGTGGAGGGCTGCTGGGGTGGTTTCGTTCCATCCGATGGCTTGGAACGCGGGCGGTGGTTGATGCAGATCAAGGCGTATACATCAGGGCGTGGCGAAAGCCTCTCGGCCCCTCAGACTGGCGGCTCCAGTGTCTCCACCTGCCGACTGTGCCAATTGAGAACGGTTTTGCGCACGGTCATGAGCGGTGCGAGGTCGGGGAAGTCCTTGCGGACCGTCTCGGCGGCAAAATCGGCCATGAAGTTGGACTTGAGCATGGCCCGCGAGCGGTCCACGCCAATGTCTTCGTAGGGCACCGACGACATGACCATAAAACCATCGCTCGGAATGCGCCCGGCCCGCATGTTGGCGCGGATGATGCCAGCCGCCTTGCGGATGGGGTCGGCCAGGTCGGGGCTGTAAGGGCCAATGATGAGGGCGATGTTGGGCACATGCAGCCAGTCAAATCCCCGGCCCACGCACAACATCCACTCGCGGTGCTCGATGTCCAGCGTGCGCACCATCTGGCGCAGGCGGGCAATGTGGCGCAGGTTGCCCGCGAGCAGGGGCAGCAGGTCATGCCGCATCTGGGTGGGCATGTCGGGCAGCAGGGCCATCAGCCGCTGGGGCAGGTGGTCCAGGTCGGCCTCGGTCAGGTCGGCCATGGACAGGGTGGCACCCAGGTGGCCGTGGATGACCAGCGCCTCTTCGTCGGTTTCAAAGCCGCACACCAGCGGATACACCGTGCGGTGGTGGGCGCCGAACAGCACCCCCATCTCGGCCCGGATTTCAAAGGTGTGGGCGACTGCGTCCTGGGTTCGGTAGTGAAAGCCGGCGCAGCCGCGCCGCTCGTCGCCCTTGGAGTAGTGGTACGTGACCATGACCAGTGCCTGCCGCCCGGCGTTGACCACGGCCTCCATGTCGTTGACCAGTGTTTCACCCAGGTGGGGCCAGCCCAGGCGGAAAATGCCGCCCAGGTTGCGAAACGGCTGGATGATGCCCTTGGGCGTTTGAGTGGCGATGGGGATGTTGATGCGCCCATCCATGCACTTCATCACCCAGATGGCCGTGGGGTGGTTGGCCCGGTAGCGCTTGCGGGCCAGCCAGGCCTCGGCGCTGGCGTACTCGGTGGCATGGCGCTGGGCCAGCTCGAACAGCCAGCCGATGCGCTCCGAAATGGGGTGTTGGTGCGGAATCATGGGTGGCCCCGGTGTCTCAGGCCCGCACTTCACCCTCGCCCAGCACCACGTACTTGAGCGAGGTCAGGCCCTCCACCCCCACCGGGCCACGGGCGTGGAACTTGTCGGTGCTGATGCCGATTTCTGCGCCCAGCCCGTACTCGAAGCCGTCGGCAAAGCGGGTGCTGGTGTTGACCATCACGCTGGCCGAGTCCACCTCGCGCAGAAACTGCTGGGCGTGGCGGTGGTCGGTGGTCAGGATGGCGTCGGTGTGGTGGCTGCTGTACTGGTTGATGTGGGCAATTGCCTCGTCCAGCCCGTCCACCATCTTCACGCTGATGGTGGGGGCCAGGTACTCCTCGCTCCAGTCGGCCTCGGTGGCTTCTTTGAGCAGCCGGGCGGGGGCCACGGTGGCCAGCAGCCGCAGCGACTCGGGGCAGCACCGCATTTCCACACCTTTGGTGGCAAACACTGCGCCGATGCGGGGTAAAAAGTGCCCTGCCACGCCGCGCGCGACCAGCAGGCTTTCGGTGGCGTTGCAGGGGCTGTACTTGTGGGTTTTGGCGTTGTCCGTCACCTTGACGGCCAGCTCCACATCACAGGGGTCGTCCACATAGGTGTGGCAGTTGCCGTCCAGGTGTTTGATGACGGGCACCTTGGCCTCGGCACTGATGCGCTCGATCAGGCCCTTGCCGCCGCGTGGAATGATCACATCCACAAACTGGGGCATGGCGATGAGCTGGCCCACGGCGGCGCGGTCGGTGGTGGGCACCAGCTGCACCGCGTCCTCGGGCAGACCGGCTTCGGCCAGCGCCTGGCGCACCAGTCGGGCCAGCGCCTGGTTGGAGGCAATGGCCTCGGAGCCGCCGCGCAGGATGCAGGCGTTGCCACTTTTGATGGCCAGGCTGGCCGCCTCAATAGTGACGTTGGGGCGGCTCTCGTAAATCATGCCGAACACCCCGATGGGCACCCGCATCTGCCCCACGCGGATGCCGCTGGGCACCTGCTTCATGCCCACAATTTCACCAACGATGTCGGGCATGGCAGCCAGCTGTTCGCAGCCCTGGGCACAGGTTTCCAGCACCTGGGGCGTGAGCTTCAGGCGGTCCACCATGGGTTCGGCCAGCCCGGCGGCGCGGGCGCGGTCCAGGTCCTGGGTGTTGTCGGGCTGCAGGGCGGCGGTGTGCCCGCGCAGCAAGCGGGCCAGGGCCAGCAAGGCTTTGTTTTTGGTAGCTGCAGATGCTTTGGCCATCAGTGCAGAGGCGGTCTTTGCTTGTGAGCCCATGCGCTGCATGAGCTCGGCGGTGTCGGGGGTGGCGGTGGTCATGGTGGCAAAAACGCGGTGTGGGGGTGGCGGTCTGTTTGGGGGCGGATGGCGCGGCGGGGGCGAGCCGGGGCCGCGTTGGGGCAGTGGAGGCACTCAGGCCGGGTGCAGCCCCCTGTGCAGGGCCTGCAGGGCCAGGGTCATTTTGTGCTGCGGGTCCAGGTGGACCATGGGCAGGCACTGCTCGTGGTTTTCGCGGATTTTCACGGATGCGGTCAGGTAGGGCTGCAGCACGGGCAGGCCTTCGGCAATGAGTTCGTCCACCATGCGCTGGGGCAGCTTGGCTCGGGGTTGGAACTGGTTGACCACAATGCCCCTGATGGCCAGCTCGGGGTTGTGGTCGGCGCGGATTTCGGCCACGTTGTCCAGCAACGCGTACAGCGCCTGGCGCGAGAAGCTGTCGCAGTCAAACGGCACCAGGCAGCCCTCGGCACCAATCAGGGCGGCCCGGGTGTAGAAGTTCAGCGCCGGGGCGGTGTCTATGTAGATGTGGTCGTAGGTGCTGGCCAGCTGCTGCAGGGCCTCGCGCAGCTTGTAGATTTTCTGGCGCGATTCCAGCTTGACCTGCAGCTCGTGCAGCGCCGGGCTGGAGACCATCACATCCAGGTGCTCAAACGGGGTGGGCACCACGTAGTCGGTGGGCGCGGTGGTCTTGAAGCTGTAGCTGAGTGTTTGCTCGAAAAAGTCGGCCACGCCCGTGGGGGCGCTGGCAGCGGCCGCGTTGCCCAGCAGGTAGCTGCTGGAGTTGCCCTGCGGGTCCAGGTCAATGACGAGTGTGCGAATGCCCCGGCTGGCGCTGATGGCGGCCAGGTTGCAGGCGATGGTGGACTTGCCCACGCCGCCCTTTTGGTTGAAGACCACAATGGCCATGCTTCCCCCGTTGTGTGAATAGGCCCGCAGGCCGGACTGGCAAACCGCCATTGTCGTTGACCAACTGGCTGCTGGGCAAAACTTATAATAAAAATCGTCCTATTCGCTTATAAATAAACAATAGTCTGCTATCTATTTTAATCTGTGATTGTGCCGCTTTGCAGGCTCTCAAAAGCGGCATTCACCGACAGGTGGACCCGCCCCTGCAACGAGGCCCACAGCGGCGTGCGCGACAGTCGGTCTTGTACCGGCCCTTTGACCTCGGCCAGGTGCAGGCGAATGTGGCGATCGGCCAGGTCGCGCTGCAGGTCGCTCAGGGCCTCCATGGCGGTGGTGTCGATGCGGTTGACGGCGCTCAGTATCAGCACCACGTCGCGGGTGTCGGGGGCGAGGGTCAGCTCGGCCGCCAGGCGGTTTTCCACCGCGTTGAGGTTGCCAAAAAACAGGCTCTCGTCAATGCGCAGCAGCAGCGCACCGGGCACGGTGTGCACCCCGTGGCGCTCCACGTTGCGAAAGTGCTCGGTGCCCGGCACCCGTCCAATGACCGCAATGTGCGGTGTGCTGGCCCGCAGCAGCAACGTGGCCAGCGACAGACCCACCCCCAGCGCAATGCCCCACTGCAGGCCCAGCAGCAGCACCCCCAGCGCCGTGCCCAGCCAGGCGGCGGCATCGGCCCGGTCGTAGTCCCAGGCCTGGCGCAGGGCCTGCAAGTCCACCATGCCCAGTGCGGCCACCACGATGCTTGCTGCCAGCACGGCCAGCGGCAGGTGGGCCACCCAGCGGGTGTCGATCAGCACCACCGCCAGCATGGTGGCGGCGGCGGCCAGGCTGGCCAGCGGCGTTTGTGCGCCTGCCGCCACGTTGATGGCAGAGCGCGACAGGCCCCCGCCCACCGGCATGCCGCCGTAAAAGGCCGCTGCCACATTGGCGGTGCCCAGGCCCACCAGCTCGCGGTTGGCATCGATGCGCTCCCGCCGCTTCTGCGCCAGCGACTGGGCCATGGTGATGTTTTGCACCATGCCAATCAGGGCCAGCATCAGCGCAGGGCCCGCCAGCTGCTGCACTGAGGCCAGCGAGGGCACAAAAAACTCGAACGAGGCCAGCCCCTCCGGCACCGCCCCCACCACCGCCACGCCGTGGCGCTCGTCCAGCGCCAGCACCACCACCGCCAGGGTGCTCACCCCCAGCACCAGCAGGGGCATGACCCGGATGGCGTAGTCGGTGCTGCGCGGCCCCAGGCCCCAGCGGCGCAGGGCCGAGCCCAGAAAAAATCGACTCAGCAGCAGCACGGCCACGGCTGGCAACGCCACCGCCAGCGTGGGCAGGTGGGCGCTGGGCAGCTGGGTCAGCAGGCCCGCTAGGGTTTGCCAGGCCAGCCCACTGGGCACTGAAATGCCCAGCAGCAGCTTGGTCTGGCTGATGATGATGAGCACCGCCGACCCCGAAATAAAGCCGCTGACCACCGGGCGGCTGAGCAGCTGCGACAAAAACCCCAGCCGCAGCGCCCCAAACGCCCACACCAGCAAGCCGCTCAGAAGCGCCAGGGTGGCCGCCAGCACCAGGTACTGCGCGCTGCCCGGCACAGCCATCGGGCTGAGCACCGCATAGGTCATGATGGCCGTGATGGCCACAGGCCCCACCGCCTGCACCCGGCTGCTGCCCGTCAGCGCATATACCGCCACCGGCACGATGCTGACGTACAACCCCACCTGCGGCGGCAGCCCGGCCAACAGCGCAAAGGCCAGGCTTTGCGGAATGACCAGAATCGCCACGATGATGCCCGCCACCACATCCGCCGCCAGGTGCTGGCGCGGGTAGGGCCGCAGCCAGTCGGGCAGCCACTGCCTCAGTGTTTGCCGCAGGCTGTCGAACGGGCGGGGGGGAGTCATCCTCTGGCGTCCTTGGTGGGAACTGTGTGGCTGTGCACGCTGGAGGTCCTCTCAGGGGTGTCCTGCTCGCCGCCAGGCGGGATGGGCAGGTTGGGCGCAGGCGACTGCAGATGCAGCGTTTGGGTGGGGAAGGCGATTTCTGCGCCGTGGCGGGCAATGATGTCGCCCACCTTGAGCAGCACGTCTTGCTTGATGTGGTGGAACTCGGTCCACACTGTGGTTCTGGTGAAGGTGTAGATCAGGATGTCCAGCGACGATGCGCCGAACTGGCTGAAATTGACGATCAGCGTCTGCGAGGTGTCAATGCCCGGGTGGGCCTGGATCATGGCGCGGATCTCGTCCACGATGGGTTGCACCACCGCGAAGTCGTCGTAGCGCAGGCCCACGGTTTCTTTGAGGCGGCGGTGGCTCATGCGCGAGGGGTTCTCCACCACGATGGACGTGAACACCGCGTTGGGCACATAGATGGGGTTTTTGTTGAAGGCGCGGATGCGGGTGTGCCGCCAGCTGATGTACTCGACCGTGCCCTCGATGCTTTTGTCGGGGCTGCGGATCCAGTCGCCCACCGCAAACGGGCGGTCCAGGTAGATGGTGAGGCCACCAAAAAAGTTGGCCAGAATGTCTTTGGCCGCCAGGCCCACCGCCAGGCCTCCCACCCCACCCAGGGCCAGCAAGCCACCAATCTGGAAGCCCAGCGTGGGCGCAATCACCAGCGCGGCGGCCACCACCGTGGTCAGCCGCGCCAGCTTGAGCAAGGCATCCAGCGTGGTGTGGTCAATTTCTTCGCCGCGGGCTGCGCGCTGCGCGGGCACATCGTGCCCCAGTTGGTTGATGAAACGCAGGAGGCCCCAGGCCACACACGCCACCAGCGCCACATCGTGCGCGGCCAGGGTCTGGGCCAGAAATGCCTCGTCCGTCTGGCGCTGCAGCACCCGCGCCATGAATCCAGCGCCCACCACCCACACCGCCCAGGCCAGTGGGCGCTGGGCACCGTACACCAGCGCGTCGTCCCACACGCTGGTGGTGCGCTGCGTCACCCGGCCAAACTGGCGCAAGCCCCACTGCAGCGCAGCGTTGATCACCACCGTCAGCACCGCCACGCCGATCAGCGTGGCCACCCAGGGAGATACCCCCAGCACCGATGTCAGCCATTCTTTCCAATTGCTCATGGCCACCACTGTAAAGGCGGTGCATGACCGGTGGCAGGAGTATTTTAATATTTGTAGCTATAAAGCTATATATTGAAAGCGATATTGGCGTTTTTAGTGTATTTTTTGTGGCGAGTGTGTCGGTGCGGCTCTCGCACAATGCAGCCACCCGGATTCAGGAGCCAGCAACTTGACCCTCCCCACCACCCATGCACCGGGCGACAGCGCCCCCGGTTGTGCCGATGCCAGTGCAGGCAGCGGCGACATCACGCCCGGTTTTCTGGCCTTGCACGGCAACCGCACCGAAGACCTGGCCCTCACCGTCATCGACTGGTTGCGCCAGCGCCCACTGGGCCCGCTGGAAGAAGAGGTGGTGCTGGTGCAAAGCAACGGCATGGCCGAGTGGTTCAAGATGGAGCTGGCCCGCCACCTGGGCATTTGCGCGGCGGTGCGGGTGGAGTTGCCGGGGCGGTTTGTGTGGCGCACCTGCCGCCAGGTGCTGGGGCCGCGCACCGTGCCCACCGACTCCCCGCTGGACAAGCTGCCGCTGACGTGGCGGCTCATGGCCGTGCTGCCGGAGGTGGTGGGCCAGCCGGTGTACGCACCGCTGCGTGGCTATCTGCGTGCCGACGAGCCCGAGCGCCTGCTGCAACTGGCCGCCCGCCTGGCCGACCTGTACGACCAGTACCAGAACCACCGTGCCGACTGGCTCACCGACTGGGCCGCTGGGCATGACCTGCTGCGCGGGGCCGACGGTCAGCCCCAGCCCCTGGCGGTAGACCAGGCCTGGCAACCCGCCTTGTGGCGCGCCGTGCTGGCTACGCTGGACGAGGGCCAGCGCGCCGTCACCCGGCCCGCGCTGCACCGGCGGGTGTTGGCCCAACTGGCCCAGCCCGCAGCCCACCGCCCGCCCGTGGCCCGGCGCGTGGTGGTCTTTGGCATGAGCCACCTGCCCGGTGCCACGCTGGAGCTGCTGGCTGGCCTGAGTGCCCACAGCCAGGTGCTGCTGGCGGTGCCCAACCCGTGCCGCCACCACTGGGGCGACATCATGGAAGGGCGCGAGCTGCTGCGCAGCACCCGCCGCCGCCACGGCCCACGCGCCGGTGCCGACGGCATCGCCCTGGACTTGGCCACGGTGGACCTGGCCGACATGCACCAGCACGCCCATCCCCTGCTGGCCGCCTGGGGCAAACAGGGGCGGGACTTTCTGCGCCTGCTCGACGCCTTTGACGATGCCCAGGCCCAGCAAGAGCGGCTGGGCCTGCCCCGCATCGACCTGTTCGACGAGACCACCGAGCAGCCCGATACCCCCTTGCTGCAGCGCGTGCAGCAGCGCATCCGCGACCTGGAGCCCCTGCACGGTGGTGCGCCCGCTTGGCCGGTGCGTGCTGATGACGACTCCATCCTGTTTGGCAGCGCGCACAGCGCGGTGCGCGAGCTGGAGGTGCTGCACGACCACATGCTGCGCTGGCTGGCCGACGCCCAGGACAGCGGCGCACCGCTGCACCCGCGCGACATGGTCGTCATGGTGCCCGACATCGAGGCCGTGGCCCCCGCCATCCGCGCCGTGTTTGGCCAGTACCCCCGCCACAGCGCGCGCCACATTCCGTTTGACATTGCCGATCTGGGTGCCCCCTCTGGTAGCCCGGTCATTCAGGCGCTGGAGTGGCTGCTGCGCCTGGGCCGCGAGCGCTGCCGCCTGGCCGACCTGTGCAACCTGCTGGAAGTGCCCGCCGTGGCCGCCCGCTTTGGCCTGGATGCCGAGCGCCTGCCCCAGCTCACCGAGTGGATGCACGGCGCCGGTTTGCGCTGGGGTCTGGACGCTGCACACCGCCAACAGCTGGGCCTGGGTGCCTGCGGCGGGCACAACTCCACCTGGTTTGCCCTGCAGCGCCTGCTGCTGGGCTACGCCACCGGTGGCTACGCCCGCGAGGCAGGCTTTCAGCCAGAGGCCGACCCTGCCGCCTGGGCAGGCGGTGATCCGGTGGAGCCCTTTGCCGATATGGGCGGCCTCGATGCAGAGCTGGCCGGGGGATTGGCCCACCTGGTCCAGGCCCTGACCGACTGGTGGGCACTGTCTGCCCAGGATGCCGCGCCCGCCACCTGGGCCGAGCGCGGGCGTGCCCTGTTGCAGGCCTGCTTCCAGGCCACCGACGAGGCCGACACCGGCGCACTCACCGCTCTGGCCGACGCGCTGGCCGCCTGGACCCACGCCTGCGACGAGGCCGGTTTTGACCAGGCGGTGGACGTGGCCACCTGTGCCCAGGCCTGGATGCAGGCCCTGCAGCAGCCCAGCCTGACGCGGCGTTTTCGGGCGGGAGGGGTGACCTTTTGCACGCTCATGCCCATGCGCGCCATTCCCTTCGAGGTGGTGTGCCTTCTGGGCATGAACGACGGCGACTACCCCCGGCGCGGCCTGCACAGCGACTTTGACCTCATGGCCCTGCCTGGCCAGGCCCGCCCTGGCGACCGCTCCCGCCGCGACGACGACCGCCAGCTCATGCTCGAAGCCCTGCTGTGTGCCCGCCGCCGCCTGTACGTGGGCTGGTGCGGGCGCAGCGTGCGCGACCACACCAGCCAGCCCCCGTCGGTGCTGGTGTCGCAGCTGCGCGACTACCTGTCTGCTGTGTGGGGCCCCGAGGTGGTGGCCCAGCGCACCACCGAGCACCCGCTGCAGCCCTTCAGCCGCCGGTACTTCGAGGAAGGCAGCCCCTGGCACACCCAGGCCCGCGAGTGGCAGGGCCTGCACGCCGCCGCGCCGCCCCTGGCCGACGCGGGCGGGTTGCCCGCGTGGTCGCCGGGTGCAGACGCGCCCCTGACCCTGCAGCGCCTGGGGCAGTTCCTGCGCAACCCGGTCAAGGCCTTTTTCCGGGCCAGACTGGGCGTGGTGTTTCCCGAGAGCGACAGTGCCCTGGACGGCGACGAGCCCTTTGACCTCGCCGGGCTGGACCGTCACGGGGTGGTGCGCCGCCTGGTCGAGGCCTGGCCGCCTGCGTCCGAGGCCTCAGGGGTGGCGGCCCAGCTGCCAGCCGCCGTGGCAGGGCTGCGCCGCAGCGGCGAGCTGCCCCTGGCGGGCCTGGGCGACCTCACCGCTGCCCACCTGCTGCACACCCTGCAGGGCATGGCCCACGACTGGGCCACCGCCGGGGCCGATTGCCCCGGCCCCCAGCCCCGCCTCGCGCTGGAGCTGAGCCATGGCGAGGTGTCGCTGCGCGACTG
This sequence comes from Burkholderiaceae bacterium, assembly GCA_030695205.1. Taxonomy (GTDB): domain Bacteria; phylum Pseudomonadota; class Gammaproteobacteria; order Burkholderiales; family Burkholderiaceae_C; genus UBA2334. Next base: position 120,627 of record JAUYTN010000021.1, read on the forward strand.
GCTGGAGCCCTTGGGCGACGGCCCCACCTGGCTGCACCTCACCCCATCGCGCCTGACCGATGGCAAGGGCCAGCTGCGCGCCGACACCTTGCTGCTGCCTTGGCTGCACCTGCTCGTGGCAGCCGCCTGTGGCCACTCGGTGCAAGGCCGTGTGGTGGGGCAGGGTGGGGCGGTGTGGCTGGCCGCCATGCCCCAGGCTGAGGCGCTGGCGCAGTGCGAACGGCTGCTGGGCCTGTGGCACCAGGGCATGCAAAGCCCCTTGCCCCTGCCCCTGCGCACCGCACTGGCCCACGCCCGCCAGGTGGCCCGAGAGCCCATCCCGGCAACGGGGACGGCATCCGCTGCGGCATCCGGCCCCGCCGGGTCGCCCCCCGAGCAGGTGTATGAGGGCGGCTTTCGCTTGCAGGCCGAAGCCGACGAGCCCTGCCTGGCACGTACCTACCCCGACTTTGAGCAGCTGCAGGCCGATGGCCGCTTTGCCGAGCTGGCGGTGGCCGCCTACGGCCCGTTCTGGGCCTGGCTGGGTCAGTGCCAATACCGCCCCTCAGCCGTCCGTCCCTCAGCCTCCCTCCAGGCCGTTCCTGCCGCAGCCGCTGAGCCCCACGCAGCCAACACCCCCACCCCCACTCCCACTCCCGCACCATGACCACCGCCCACACGCCCACCCTGGCGGCGCAGCCCGTGTCGGCCCCGCCGCACACACCCGCTGCACAGCCCCTGCAGGCGCACACCTTCCCGCTGTGGGGCAGCCGCCTCATCGAGGCCAGTGCCGGTACCGGCAAAACCTGGACCATTGCCGCCCTGTACCTGCGCCTGGTGCTGGGCCACGGTGGCGACGACGCGGGCGTGGGCCGGCCGCTGGCTCCGCCAGACATTCTGGTCATGACCTTTACCCGCGCCGCCACCCGCGAGCTGTCCGAGCGCATCCGCAGCCGCCTGGTGGAGGCAGCGCGCTGCTTTCGGGGCGAGCAGGCCGTGCCCCTGCAAGACCCGCTGCTGCAGCAGCTGCTGGACGACCACCCACCAGGGCCCGTGCGCCAGCAGGCCGCCTGGCGCCTTGCCCTGGCCGCAGAGGGCATGGACGCGGCCAGCATCCACACCATCGACGCCTGGTGCCAGCGCATGCTGCGCGAGCACGCCCTCGACAGCGGCAGCCTGTTTGACGAAGAACTGCTGCCCGACGAGCGCGCACTGCGGCTGGAGGCCGTGCAGGACTTCTGGCGCACCGCCCTCTACCCCTTGCCCACCCCCTGGCTGAGCGGTGTGCTGGCCATCTGGAAGGACATCGCTTCGCTGCAGGCCGACGTGTCGCAGCTGCTGCAGCTGGGCTTGCCGCTGCCCGCTTCGGAGGACGGCGGTGCCAGCCTTTCCCTGCCCGAGCTGCTCGCCCAGTGGGCCGCGCCGCTGCAGCCCCTGTGGGCCGAGCCCCAGGCGCGGGTGGCCCGCCTGGTCGCCTGGTGGCAGGCGCAGCAGGCCAACCACCCCACCCACTGGAACGGCAACAAGCTGCGCCCGGCCACCGTGCAGAAGTGGTGGGACGCCCTGGCCCAGTGGGCCGAGCAGCCCCTGCCGCTGGCCCTGCCCGACATCGCCAATGGCCTGATGCGCCTCACCGCCGATGGACTGCAAGATGCCCGCACCAAAAAAGCCCCACCTTTCGAGCCACCGCCAGACCTGGCGTGGCTGGAGGCGGTGCTGGCCCAGTTGGCCGCCCAGCCGCTGGCCCCTGTGCTGCGTCGCCATGCCGCTGTGCAGGTGGCGCAGCGGCTGGCCGATCTCAAGCGCCGGGGGGGCGTGGCCGGTTTTGCCGATTGGCTGCAGCGCCTGCACGACGCCCTGAGCGGCCCGCACGGCGATCGCCTGCGCGCACGGGTGCTGGCCCAGTTTCCGGTGGCGCTGATCGATGAATTCCAAGACACGTCGCCGCTGCAGTACCGCCTGTTTGACCTGGTGTACGGCGTGGAGGCCAACCCGCGCGACCGCGCCCTGCTGCTCATTGGCGACCCCAAGCAGTCCATTTATGGGTTTCGGGGGGCAGACATCCACAGCTACCTGGAGGCCAGGCGCGCCACGGCCGGGCGGCACTATGTGCTGACGGTCAACCACCGCTCCACCGCGGCGCTGGTGGGGGCCGTCAACCACTGCTTTGCCCAGGCCGAGGCCAGCCAGCCCCAGGCCGCGTTCCGGTTCCAGACACCCGAAGGCAACCCCCTGCCGTTCTGGCCGGTATCGGCCCAGGGCCGCGCCGAGCAACTGGTCAATGCCGCTGGCCCGCTGCCCGCTCTGACCCTGGTGCACGACCTGGAGCTGGCCAGTGCCACCGCTCACCGCCGCCGCTTTGCGGCGCGCTGTGCCGAGCGCATTGCCACCTGGCTCAACGACCCCGCGCTGGGTTTTGAGTCGCGCACCCCGGTGGCAGGCCTGCAGCGCCTGCGCCCCCGCGACATTGCCGTGCTGGTGCGCACCGGCAAAGAAGCCGCCGCCGTGCGCGCCGCGCTGCAGCGCCGGGGCGTGGCGTCGGTGTACCTGTCCGAAAAAGACTCGGTGTTCGACAGCCCCGAGGCCCGCGACCTGGTGCACTGGCTGCACGGCGTGGCCGCCCCCAACGACGCCACCCGGGTGCGCGCCGCCCTGGCCACCGCCAGCATGGGGCTGACGCTGGCCGAGCTGCACACCCTGGCCACCGACGACGAAGCCTTTGACCTGCGCAGCCAGCACCTCGCCGCCCTGCTGGCGGTCTGGCGCAGCCAGGGGGTGCTGGCCATGCTGCGCCAGTCGCTGCACGGGGCCGAGCTGGGGCTGGCTTCGCGCTGGCTGGGTCAGCCCGATGGCGAGCGCCGCCTCACCAACCTGCTGCACCTGGCCGAGCTGCTGCAGGCGGCCAGCACCGGCCAGGCGGGAGAGGCCCGCCTGATCCGCTGGCTGGAGCGCCAGATTGCCGAGCATGCCCTGCGCGGCGACGAGCAGGTGGTGCGCCTAGAGAGCGATGCCGACTTGGTCAAGGTCGTCACGCTGCACAAAAGCAAGGGCCTGGAGTACCCCGTGGTGTGCCTGCCCTTTGCCACCGGTTTTCGGGCGGTGGATGCCCGCAGCACCACCGCAGTGCGCCTGCCCGGTGCCCAGGGGCAGGCTCAGGTGGTGCTGGAGCTGGACGCAGAGGCCCTGGCCGTGGCCGACACCGAACGCCTGCGCGAAGACCTGCGCCTGCTCTATGTGGGCCTGACCCGCCCACGCCACGCCGTGTGGGTGGGCTTTGCCGCCCTGCGGGTGGGCACCAGCCCGCGCTGCCAAACCCACCGCAGCGCCCTGGGCGCCTTGCTGGGGGGCGACCCCCCGGTCGATGGAGGAGGCACAGATTGGGCCGAGCGCCTGCAAGCCCTGGCCCAGACTTGCCCCGACATCGAGCTGCACGCCGCCGAGGCCGAGCACGAGATGGCCTGCACCGCCTTGCGGCCACCCGAGGCACCGCTGGCGCTGCGGGATGCGCCCCGCTACAGCGCCCGCTTCGAGCGGGACTGGACCATCGCCAGCTACTCCCGCCTGACCCGCGACCTGAAAGCCGCCGCCGTGACCGCTGCCATGTCCGGTGCGGTGCGCGCCGACGAACAGGCCCCGGCCGCCTCGCCCCTGCTGGCCACCCAGGCCATGCGCCCGGCCGATGATGAATGGTCATTGCCTGGCGAGGCCGACCACCCGGTGGAACCCGGGGCGGTGCCGGGGCAGCCAGCCCTTGCGCCCGCATCGGCCACGGTGCCTGTCGCTGCTGTTGCTGCTGCTTCCGGGCCCGCCCCGGCACCCGAGGCGCTGCCCATCTGGCATGCCTTTGCCCGTGGCCCCCTCAGTGGCCACTTTTTGCACGACCAGCTGGAGTGGCTGGCCGGTGAGCGCTTTGACCTGGCGGGCCAGCCCGACCTGGCCAGGCGGCTGGCGCTGCGCTGCGAGCGTGCCGGGCACGGCGCCCGGGCCACCGAGGTGGTGCAGTGGCTGCAGGCCGTGGTTCACGCGCCATTGGCCGGTGGCACGCCCGCCAGTGGCCCCGGCGTGGCACTGGCCGAGCTGCACACCCTGCGCCCCGAGTTGGAGTTCTGGCTGCCCGCCCAGCGCCTGTCGGCCACCACCATCGATGCGCTGTGCCAGGCCCACTGCCTGCCGGGGGTGCCCCGGCCTGCGCTGGCGGCGGGGCAGCTGCATGGGATGCTCATGGGTTTTGCCGACCTGGTGTTCGAGCACGCCGGGCGCTACTGGGTGCTGGACTACAAAAGCAATCACCTGGGCAGCAGCGACGCCGCCTACACGCCAGCAGCCCTGCGGCTGGCCATGGCCCAGCACCGCTACGACGTGCAAGCCGCCATTTATCTGCTGGCCCTGCACCGGCTGCTGCGCCAGCGGCTGGGTGTCGCCTACCGGCCCCAGCAGCACCTGGGCGGTGCGGTGTACTTTTTTGTGCGTGGCCTGCACGGCCCCAGCCACGGCCTGTGCGTGTTGCCCGCCCATGAACCCCTGCTGGATGCGCTTGACGCCATGCTGGCAGGCGACACCGACACTTCCCCCAACGCTGGCCCCAATGCTTACCCGATTGCCCAAGGTGCCACCCCCGGCACCGCCTTGACCGAGGCCCACCATGCCCACTGACACCCCCACCCTGCTGGCTGAGCTGGACCGGTGGGCCGAGCAAGGCTGGCTGCGGCGCCTCGACAGCGCCATGGCCCGCTTCGTGTGCACCTGGCCCGCCCCGGCCTGTGGTCAGCCGCACGCCAAGCCGCCGTTACCTGCCGGCGCGCAGGCCCAGCTGTTTCACCCGGCCATCTCTGACCCGCCCACCTCCGGCCTGACCGCCCTGGCCATGGCCACGGCCTTGCTGGCCCACCTGGAAGGGCGGGGCCACACCTGTGTGCCGCTGGCGGCGCTGGTGGCGCCGCCCCGCGCCTTGCTGGGCTGGCCCGCACCGGCTCTGGCCGCCCTGCAGGCCCAGTGGGTCGGGCTGCCCGGCACGCCCGCCGCCTGGGCGCAGGCGCTGCTGGCCAGCCCCCTGGTGCGCGATGCCCGCCTGGCCCGCCTGTCGCCCGTCCTTGCCCCCGATGCCGGGCAACCCCTGGTGCTGGGCGGCAGCGATGCCGCGCCCTTGCTGTACCTGCGCCGCCACTGGCTGTGCGAGAGCCAGGTGGTGCAGGCCGTGGCCCGCGCCACGGCCGCACCGTTGGTGGTGGATGCCGCCGCCGCGCGCGGCTGGCTGGACACCCTGCTGGGCCCACCCGAGGGGGGTGCATTCGATTGGCAGCGCGCCGCCTGTGCGCTGGCGTTGCGCGGCCGCCTGACCCTCATCACCGGCGGGCCGGGCACCGGCAAAACCTACACCGCCGCCCGGCTGCTGGCGCTGCTGCTGGCGCTGCACCCTGGCCCTGGGCCCTTGCGCGTGGCCTTGGCCGCGCCCACGGGCAAAGCCGCTGCCCGGCTGCGCCAGGCCATCGACCAGTCACTGCTGGGCCTGCAGGCCCGGCTGGGCGCTGCCCTGGATCTCGATGGCCTTGTCACCCGCATGGGCCCCGCCAGGACCTTGCATGCCCTGCTGGGCGCGCGGGTGGGCACACGGCAGTTTCGGCACCACGCGGCCCACCCGCTGGACCTGGACGTGCTCATCGTGGACGAAACCTCCATGGTCAACCTCGAACTCATGGCCGCGCTTTTGCAGGCGCTGCCTGCGTCGGCCCGCCTGGTGGTGCTGGGCGACAAAGACCAGCTTGCCTCGGTAGAGGCCGGTGCGGTGCTGGGCGACCTGTGCGCCCAGGCCGAGCAGGTGCGCTACAGCCCCGACACCCTGGCCTACCTGCAGGCCACCTGCGGTAACGGCCCCGGGGGTTCGTCCGCGGTCGCATCCAATCCCCCGCTGGCGCAGCACACCGCCATGCTGCGCGAAAGCCGCCGCTTTGGCACAGTCATCGGGCAGTTGGCCCAGGCCGTGAACACAGGCGATGCCACCACCGTCGCCCGCCTGCTGGCCCACGGCAGCAGCGGCGCGGTGTGGGCTGTGGCCGCAAGCCCCGAGGCGGTGGTCGCCCTGGCGCTGCACGGGCGCGAGCACGCTCCCGCCTGCGCCACCGACTACCTGCGCCTGGTGCGCCAGGGGCCACCCGCAGCCGCTGACCGCATCCCGGCCACCGCTCAAACTACCACCCACACCGAAGCCACCGGTGCCCTCACCAGCACACCCAACATGGCTGCCACCGATCCACACCCACTGCACACCGCCTGGGTGCGCGAGGTGCTGCGGGCGTGGGAGGGGTTTCGCATCCTGTGTGCCGTGCACGACGGCCCCTGGGGCGACCGCGCGCTCAACCAGGCGGTGCAGCGCGCCCTGGCCCAGGCGGGCTGGCTGCAGCCGCAGGGCGAGTGGTTTGTGGGGCGGCCCGTCATGGTCACCCGCAACGACGCAGGTTTGGGTGTGTTCAACGGCGACGTGGGCGTGGTGCTGCCCGCAGCCAGTGGCGGTGCGCTGCGGGCGCACTTTCTGGATGGCGAGCGGGTGCGCTCGGTGTCCGTCAGCCGCCTGGCCCATGTGGAGACGGCGTTTGCCATGACGGTGCACAAAAGCCAGGGCTCGGAGTTTGCGCACACGGTGCTGGTGCTGCCACCCGGCGCGGGCGCCGGGCTGACGCGCGAGCTGGCTTACACCGGCATCACCCGGGCCCGTACCCATTTTTCGCTGGTGGAGGCCGAAGCGGGTCTGCTGGCCACCGCCATAGGGCAGCGGGTGGTCCGCACCAGCGGCCTGCAAGCCCGTTTGGGGTTGGGCTGATGGGCTGGTTGGGGTTGGGTAAATGAATAGCTAACTGTGGTTATGCAGTAAGCGTAAAATGCCAAAAAAGCTTGCAATTATGGGTGGCGCAGCGGCGCGGCCACCCCGGGTCCGCTGAGTCAGCCAGCCGATGCGGGTGGTCAGCTGCAGGGCGCTGCATGCGCCGACCACTGTGGCACCCATTCCACCCGGTTGCGGCCGCCTTGTTTGGCGGCGTACAAGGCCTCGTCCGCGCGGGCCAGCACGGCATCCACACCAAGTGCCGCGCCTGCCTGCACCGCAATGCCGCCTATGCTCACGGTCACGGCGATGCGGGTGGCTCCAAGCAGGGCAGGTGAACCTTCCACCGAAGACCGTATGCGCTCGGCCATCATCACCCCGCCATCGACCGAGGTGTGTGGCAGCAGGATGGAAAACTCTTCTCCGCCCAAGCGGCCCAGCAGATCGGTCTCGCGCAGGTTGTGGCCGATGGTGGTCACAAAGTGCCGCAGCACCTCGTCACCGGCGGCGTGCCCATGGGTGTCGTTCACGCGCTTGAAGTGGTCAAGGTCTGCACTCAGCACGCAAAAGTCCTCGCCATAGCGGCTGGAGCGGCTGATTTCCTGCTCCAGCACCACCATGAAATGGCGGCGGTTGGCGCAGCCCGTCAGTGCGTCGGTGTTGGCCTGGCGATCAAGCTCGTGGTTCAGGGCTTGCAGGGCGGCTTGCTGTCGCTGCATGGTGGTCACGTAATAAGCGGCACCGATTGCCAGGGCAGTGGTGGCCAACACCAGGACGCTGACCACACCAAACCACCACAGTTGGTCGTGCTCGATGCGTGCGAGCGATTCCCCCAGGTCCAGCAGCACATAGGCATGCAGGGCACCGTCGCTGGTGGGGTGGGTGCCCATGGCGTGGGGCTGCCCCAGGTAGTGCCAGGGGTACAGCGGTTGCGGCCCTTGGGCAGGGCGCAGGTCCACGGCGTCGAAGTGGGTGCGCTTGTAGCGGAGGTCCTGCGCCTCGGCTGACAGGTTGCCTACGGTGGCCCCCGGCATGGTTTGCATCAGCAGTGCAGGGTCTTGGGCCAGCACGATCACACCCAGGTCGTCCGTGACCACGGCGTTCAGTTGGCCGAGGGCCGGTTTGAGTTTGGGCATAGCAAGCGCCACCCCGACCATGCCCACAAATTGATCCTTCACCAGCACCGGCGAGGACATGTACAAAGCGTACATGTTGGTCACCCGGCCCACGGCAAACTGCTGCCCGTCCCGGCCCAACCTGGCGGCTTTGAAGTAGTCGCGGTCTGCGTAGTTGGTGCCCAGGAAGGAGCTGGTGCCTTGGGCGTGGCCTTCTGCCACGGTGTCGCCAGCGGCGTTGGTGACCCACATCGAGTGGAGGTCGAACTTGTCCACGATGTACTGCATCCGCTCGGACAGGGGCTGGAGCACAGGGTCGGCTTGCCACAGCTCGCTGCGCTCTTGACGCGACAAAGGCGATGGCTGGACGTGGGGGCCAAACCGATCCAAGGCGGCCTGGAAGTTTGAAGCTTGCGCCATCGTGGCGGCGATGCCGCGCGCCTGCGCTATCCGCTGGTTCAGGTTGGCACTGGCCAGCACCGCCTGTGTGTGGGCTTGCGCCTGCTGCTGCTCGACGAGCTGCGCCATGCGGCTGTGGGCGAATTGGACAGACCCTACCCAGACCGCAGCAACAACGGCCACGCTGCCCACCAGCAACACCCACAGAATCAGACGGAAGCCAAGGCGGTGAATCAGGGTGGTCATGGGGGAGCTGTGGGGGTGCAGGTGTACCGCAGGGTAGAGCAGGAGAGTCGCGCACAAGCGCGCGCAACCATAACCCAATTGGCCAGCTGGTGCCCGTGACGGGTGCTGGCGCCGCACCGGGGCAGGTGCTGGATCGGACCCGTTCAGTCCCGCGCAGGAAGCCTCACGCCCCGGCGTTGCATCATGTCCAGGGCCATGGCTGTGTGCTGCGCTGGGCTGATGTGCTGGCGGGTGGCGGGGTAGATGTGCTGCTCTTCAATGTCCATGTGCTGCTGGTAGCGCCCTTCAAATACCTGCAGGGTGTGCAGCTCGTCGGTACCCAGCGGCTGCCAGGGGCCAGGGCCGGGCTCTCGGATGCGCTGCAGCACCGCACGGGCCAGCGGCCAGCCGGTTTCCATGTCGCGGTGGTCTTGCTGCAGGCGGCGAATGTGCCCGTGCAGCATGCCGGTGGTGTCGGGCGCGGCCAGCAGGATGGGGAACACATGCAGCTCTTCGTCCTGGTGGTGCAGCGGTGCGGCCAGGTCAAAGTAGCGCATCACGTCCTGGGCCGCCTCGGCGGCGCTGGCGTCCCAGCCGCTGTGGTCCAGGTGTGCCAGCAGGCGCTGCAGCAGGGCCAACATGCGCTCGACCCGCTCGTGGCAGGCGCTGAGCATGTCAAACGGTTCTTCAAAACCCGCTGCCGGGGCGCTGTGGCCGGGCAGGCTGGTGGAGGCATCGGCAGCGGGGCGTGGGCTGCCTGGGCGGGGCATGGCTATGCGGGTGACCATGGGCTCAGCGCAGGCGCACAGCCTGACCCCTGGGGTTGAAGGGGATGAACGCGTCCACCTGCCCCTGGCGGATGGCTTCGACCATGCGCTTGAGCGGCTCGTCCGCGTCTTCGCTGCGGGGTGGCAGGCCCAGTGGGCCCGCCATGGCCGAGGCAAACACCATGCCCCAGGGCTTGTCAAACTGGGCGGCTTCGCGGATGAGGTCGTCAAAGCTGTGCAGCTCGTCGGGGGCTTTGTCCACACACATCAGCGGCACCAGTGCGCCGCCTTCGCCGCGCTCAAAGCCCGCGCGCTGTTCAGCGGTGCTGTCCTCGGGCAATTCAATACCCGCAAACACAAACAGCAGCCGCTGGGGTTGGGGCTGGGCGCGGGCGGCTTGCAGCAGGTCGTCAAAACAGGTGATGTCCATGGCGTATCGGTATAGGTGTGTGGTGGGTCAGGCGGTGGTGGGCGCCTGGTCAGGTGACTGGGGCGGGTGGGGAAGTGGCTTGAGCAACTCGGTGGGCTGGGGGCGGGGGCGGCCTGGTTTTCGGGTGTGGGCGGTGCCCACGCTGATGAAGCAGGGCGCATGCTCGTCGGCCGTGAGCCCGAAAAACTCCCGCAGCGCCTCGGACTTGAGGGCCTTGCCGCTGGTCAGCGCCGAGCCAAAGCCTTGGGCCGTGGCCATGAGCAGCAGGTTTTGTACCGCACATCCTGCCGAGATCAGCCGCTCACCGAGGTCGATGTCGGCATCGCCGCAGGTGGCATTGACCACCAGCAGCAGCAGCAGGGGGGCGCGAAGGGCCTTTTCTCGGGCCTGTTCGAGCTGTTCGGCGGTGGCGGCTGGGTCGCGTTCGCGCAGGGCCTGGGCAAACACCTCGCCCAGGGCCGGGCGCTGGGCTGCGGGCACCAGAACAAAGCGCCAGGGGCGCAGCTGGTCGTGGTCGGGTGCGGTGGCGGCGGCCGCCAGCAGGGCGTGCAGCTGGGCCTCGTCCGGGCTGGGGGCGTGCAGCCGCTTGGGCAGGATGGTCTGGCGGGTGTGCATCAGCAGCTGGGCCGCATCGGGCCAGCCGGATGGGGAGTCGGTGGGTAGCACGGGGGGGCGCCTCAGGCGAACAGGTCGCGCACGACGGCGTCGTACAGGCCGGTCAGGTTGTCCATGGCGTCGTACATGCGCTCGCTGGTGGTGGCGATGGTCTGCAGGGTGTCGGTGCTGGCGGGGCGCTTCAGGGCCGACTCGAAAAACAGCCACTGCCCCTTGGCCAGCTCCAGCTCCTGGCGGATGTGCGCCGTGGATACAGCCGATGCCTGCAGGTAGTCCAGGCCCTCGGCAAAGCCCTTGCGGGCGGCATCGAGTTGCTGGCGCATGTCGGGCTGGGGCTTGCCGTTGGCCAGCATAAAGTAGGCCCGTGCGGCCCGCTGGCACAGCATGCGCTGGCGCCCGGCGGTGTTGACCAGTCGGGCCGACGGGTGGGTGTTGGCTTTTTCGTAGGCACGGGTAACCCGCTCTGCGTCTTCGAGCATGGCGTCGGCGTGGCGAACCACATCGGCCACCGCCTCGGTGCGCACCGTGCCAGCGGTCAGGCTGAACAGGGCTTCACCCTGGCGTGAGAGGGTGTTGAGCAGGGGCAACACGTCGGCAGGGGGGGCGCCTGCGCTGAGTTCCTTCAGCCCCTGGGTGACCATGGTCTGGGTGGCCAGCATGGTGTCGCGCGCACGCTCGGGCAAGACGTTGAGGGTGGCCTGCACATAGGCCTTGGACATGCGCTGCGACATGGCGCGCATTTTGCCGGCGCGGTTGATGGCGGTGCTCAGAGGCAAGGCGGTGCTGGTCTGCGCCAGCGCGGGCAGTCCTCCCAAAGACGCAAGCGCCCAGGCGGAAGGGATGGCGTAGCTGATGGCAATGCGGCGGTTCATGGTGGTGGCTGGCTGGGGTGGCAGGGGCAGCATGTGCAGCTGCAAACTGGCCGCCAGTCTAGGCACGCGGGGCAGGTTTGACCATGCGTCGATGGGACTACTGGGGTTGTCCATTCGGACGATGGCGCGGGAGGTCAGTCGGGTTTGCCATCGGCCCGGGGCAAGCCAAACCAGTGCAGCAAGCGAGCGCCCCAGACCGCCATGGCCAGCGTCCACAGGCCAGCGGCCAGCGCCAGCCAGACGCCCGAAAGGCCGGGCAGTGCGGCGGCAATGCGCACCACCACCGCCACCTGCAGCAGCCAGAAGAGGGCCCACACCCGGTCATCGGCCACCAGCGTGCGCCCACTGTGGCCACAGGCCACCCGGGTGACCATGGCCATGAGCAGTGAGCCCAGGGCGCCCATGGTCAGTGCGTGCAGGGTGCCCAGCCCCAGCACGGGCACCCCCAGCCGCAGCCCCAGGAGCTGCGAAGCGCCGGACAGCAGCAGGGCCAGGCCCAGCCACAAAAAGCCCAGGTGCAGCATGGCCAGCAGCCGGATGCGCATGCTTTGCACCAGGCCCCACACCACCGCCAGCCACAGCACCACACTGCCTGCAGCCAGTTCGCCCAGACCGCGCACCAGCATCCACACCCTGGGAGCGTCTTGCCCCGGGTCGGCCACAGCCCACAGCAGGGGGTGCCAGACGGCCAGCACCTCCAGCACCACCACCCCCAGCAAAAACCAAAACACCCAAAAGGGCCGCCAGGCCTCGATCATGGGCAGCGCGCTGGAGGTGAAGAAGGGCAACATGCGGTGCAGCACCGCCACAAAGGTCACCACCACGCAGCCCCACAGCCCGGTCTGGACGGCGGCCATGGCCACAGCGCCGTCCCCCAGGTTGGCGGCCAACAGCATGGCCAGCAGGCTGAGCACGCCCACGGCACCCGCCACTGCCACCGCGATGGCGTGGATGCGCTCGCGCGCCCGGCTGCGCACGATCAGACGGATGAAGTCCAGGTACATCCAGCCCAGTCCTGCGGCGGCAAGCAGGGCACATGCCTGGGCCACGGTCTCATGTACCAGCGAACCCAGCAGCCAGCCCATCCAGCCCACCCACTGGCACAGCAGCGGGCCGAGCAGGGCGCGTGCGCCTGGCCCGCTCAGCCCCAGCCACTTGGGGCCTGCGGTGAACAGAAAGCCCGCAAAAAACAGCGGCATGAACCCAAAGGTCATGACCGCTGCATGCGTCAGGCTGGGCGACTGTGCCAGGGGCAGGCCCAATCCCCAGCCCACCCGGTCTAGCTGGACCAGCGTCCACCACAGGCTGGAGGCCAGCAGCAGCACGGTGGCCAGAAAAAACCCCAGCCGGTGGGGTGCCCACAGCAGGCGTTGCCACTTCCACTGGGCCGGGGGCTGTGCCGAAGGCCGCACCGGGGGCTGGACCCTGACGGGTGGTGCCGTGGGTACGGTCGGATTGGGGCGCACAGGGTGGGGGGCAGAGGGGGGCATGGTGGACAGCGCCGGGGGTGAGAGCGGGTGACGGCTCAGCCGCAGGCACCCAGGTGGCCGCACTCGGTGCAGGCGTCGCAGCCATCCTTGCGGATCATGGCCATCGCACCGCATTCCGGACACTTTTTGCCGGCCATGGGCACCAGGCCGTGGCCGGTGGGGGGTGGGATGGCCGCATCGGGTCGGGCCTCCAGGGAGGCGGTGTCGGCAGTGGCTGCGGTGGTGGCCAGGGTGGTGGGGGAAGGCGCTGCAGTGCCCGTCGATGCCGCGAGGTCGCGCTGGCGGCGGGCAATGATGTGCTGGATCGCGCAGGCAATGGCCGCCACCTCCGAGTCGTGCCACTGCGGCACGGTGGTGCCGTCGGCCTTGGTGTATGTGCCCAGACGCACGGGGCCACGGTCCCAGGCGACCTTGCGCATGTCGTTGAGCGCCCGGTCCAGAAAGCCGCCGCGCGCGGCCAGCGACAGCAGCCGCATGCTGGCGGTGACCCACTGCTGCGATTCGCCGTTCTGGCCCACCGGCATGAAGAACTCAATGGCCCGCTCGGTGAGCGCCTGCCCTGGTGCGGTGGGCATGGGCAGAAAGGACACCACCAGGTAGAGGGTTTTGTGGCCCTCGTGGGTCCAGTACTCCACCTTCTCGACGACCGCAGGCAAGCCGCCTTTGGGGCGTTTTTCGACCACAGCGCTTGCTGTGTATGCTTTGTCAGCTATGGTTTGTTCTGGTTGCCGGGCTGGCCATGGATCGGCCGGAGCGGCGGGTGGTGTAGCGGGTGGTGTGGCGGGCTGGGTTTCCAGCACCGAACCAATGATGGTGTTGGGCCGGTAGGTGGCCAGGCCTTTGAGCCCGGCGCTCCAGGCGCGCTGGTACAGGTTCTGGAAGTCGGCAAAGGGGCACTCGGCAGGCACATTGACGGTTTTGCTGATGGCCGTGTCCACCAGGGGTTGCACGGCAGCCATCATGGCAATGTGGTCGTCGGGCGACATGGACAGGGCCGACACGAAGGCCGGGGGCAAGGCATCGGTGTCGCCGCCGAGTTCGCGGTACACCCGCCAAGCGTGGTCTTGCACCTGGTAGCTGGTGGTGCTTCCATCTGCCTCGCGCTTTTTGCGGAGGTAGGTCCAGGCGAACGCCGGCTCTATGCCGTTGGAGGCGTTGTCGGCAAACGCCAGGCTCACGGTGCCGGTGGGCGCAATGGACAGCAGGTGGCTGTTGCGGATGCCGTGCGCCCGAATGTCGGCTTGCAGCTCGTCGGGCAGGCGGCTGGCAAAGGTGCCCTCGGCTAGGTACTCGTCCGGGTTGAACCGTGGGAAGGCCCCTTTTTCGGTGGCCAGTTGGACAGAGGCGGCATAGGCCGCATCGCGCATGGCAGTGGCGATGCGCACCGCCATGTCGCGCCCGTCATCGCTGTCGTAGCGCAGCCCCAGCATGGTGAGGGCGTTGCCCAGCCCGGTAAAACCCACCCCGATGCGCCGCTTGGCCTGCGCCTCGGCGCGCTGCTGCGGCAGCGGCCAGTGGGTGAGGTCGAGCACGTTGTCTAGGGCGCGCACCTGGTCGCTGACGGCGGCGGCAAAGCTTTCGAAGTCGAACGCAGCGCTGCCACCGTGCCCAAACGGATGCCGCACAAAGCGCGGCAGGATCACGGGGCCCAGGTCGCAGCAGCCGTAGGGTGGCAGCGGCTGTTCGCCACAGTTGTGCACATACAGGCCATTGGCGTCGAAGGCGTGGCAATCGGCGACGGTGACGTCGTACACGTCTTCGCTGCCGTCAGCTGTCAGTGACTCGACGGTGGCAGTGAAGCGTTCGCGGTTCAGGCCACGCTGGTAACCCGCCAGTGCCTGCTCCAGACGGGCGGCCTTGTCGGTGTCTGCAAAACCGATGCGCTCGGCAAAGACGCGCAGGTTGTCGTCGCTCAGCACCAGCTCGTGTTGGGCCTGGGTGGGGTAGGGCTTGTTGCCACCGTGCCCGTCGGGCAGCAGGCGCAGACCTTGCGGGCGGCGCTCGGTGTACAGCGTGCTGGCCATGCCCAGGCGCAGCAGCATGCGCTGCGCGGCTTGCAAGAGCGCCACGTTGCTTTGCGCGAGGCGAATGCTCACGCCTTTGGCTTGCGTGCCTTGTACCGAGCCATCGGTGTCAAACAGGCCACGCAGCACGCCGATGGTGCAAGCAGACGAGCTTTTTTCGATGGCAGGTGTCAGTGTTTTGTGGCCTGGACGCAGGCCAAAACTATGAGCCAGGTGCCACACCGGGGCGCTGGCCATACGCATTTCGGCCCGACCTGCGACTGGCCGCTGGAAACCCCCGAAGTCGGCTCGGTGTGCCAGCGTGGCCGCGGCGGCTTCGGCAGCCGCGACGATGCCCGCCGCGCCACTGCTGACCAGTGCTTCGCGGGTCACCTCGCCATTGCCCACCTGCCTGAGTTCAGGCGCCCAGATGGAGATCACGGCCTTGTCGGCCTTGAGCGTGCCGTCGCCTATCAGCAAACCCAGCAGGTAGCCCTCTGCCTCGGTGCCCACGCCTGCCCAGCCGCCCAGCGGGCGGTGGTCGTGCAACACGATGTCGTCGCCCGGTTGCAAGTCTTCGGCGGCTGTCCATTCAACCTGCAGGGCATGGCGGCTTTGGTGTGCCACACGGCGCACGCGGTGGTCGGCGGTGAGCCGCAACGCATGGCCTTCGCGGGTGCGCAGGGTCAGGACGGGCTTGTGCCCGGTTTTGAAAAATCCTTCGCTTTCGACGCGAAACACCCGGCCATCGACCGCGGCACCAAAGCGCTTGCCCACCAGGTCTGCGACCTGTGCGGGGCCGTTCTCCGTCATGACCCAGGTGTCTGCGGTGACGCACGGATTCGTGGCGGCAATGGTTTCGATGGCGCGCAGGTTGTTGTCCTGGCCGATGCGGTCCAGAAACAGAATGCCGGGCTCGGCAAAGTCGTAGGCCGAGCGCATGACCGTGTCCCACAGCTCGCGGGCGGGCAGGCGGCGGTAGATCCACTGGCCGTCTGCCCGCTGGTGGGCACCTTGCGCCAGCAACGCGGCTCCCGGGCGCGCGGGGTGCACCAGTTCCCACAGGCCGTCTTCGGCCAGGGCGTGCATGAAGGCATCGGGCACGGCCACCGAGACGTTGAAGTTGTTCCAGCGCCCGGGTGTGCGTTTGGCGGTGATGAAGGCGAGCACATCGGGGTGGTCAATGCGCAGCACCCCCATTTGGGCACCACGGCGTGCGCCCGCGCTCTCGACGGTGGCGCACGACTGGTCAAACACGTTGATGTAGCTGCAAGGCCCCGAGGCCAGCGAGGCTGTGCCCTTGACCTCGGCGCCCTGGGGCCGGATGCGCGAGAAGTCGTAGCCCACGCCACCCCCGCGCCGCATGGTTTCGGCGGCCTCGCGCAGGGCTTCGTAGATGCCGGGAAAGCCCTCGCTGTCCTGGCCCTGGATGCAGTCGCCCACGGGCTGCACGAAGCAGTTGATGAGCGTGGCCTGTATGCCCGTGCCCGCCGCGCTCATGATGCGGCCTGCCCCAATGGCCCCCCGGTGCAGGTTGGCCAGAAAGCGCGCCTCCCAGTGGGGCCGCTCGGCCTCGGCCTCCACCGAGGCCAGGGCGCGGGCCACCCGCTGCAGCAAATCGTCCAGCGTGTGTTCGCCGGGCTTGAGGTACTTTTCGGTCAGCACGTCGGTGCTGATGGGTTGCGCGGGCGTGGGCATGGTGAATCGGTCAGTCAGGTTGGGCCGGGTTGGCGGGTGCATCAGGCTGGGCCGTTGGCACCGTCGGTGGCGGTGGCAGTGGCCTACTGCATCAGTGGAGAGTCTGCGCCTTCCAGCTCGATGCCCTGGATGTCGGCGGCGGCCACCAGCGCCATCATGTGGTGGCGCAGGGCGGTGGCACGGGCCTGCTGTGCCAGGCGCTGGGCAATGGTGGTGCGGGCGTCTTCAAAGGAGGGTGTTTTGCCCTTGCGCCGACCCAGCACTTCGATGATGTGAAAGCCAAACCGGGAGTGGACCAGCCGGGGGTGTACCCCCATGCCGTAGCGCACGTCGGTTTGCATGAACAGCTCGTTGGCCAGCTCGGGTGAGCATTCCTGCGGGGTGATCCAGCCCAAGTCACCGCCCTGGGCGCTGGAGGGGCAGTTGGACAGCTCGGCAGCGAGTTGCTCGAAGCGCTGGGGCGGCACGTCTTTGCGGGACAGCTCCAGCAAGGCGGTTTCTGCCCGGATGGACAGGGCGTGCACGTTCACCCCCGGTGTCACCGCAAACAGAATGTGGCGCACATGCATGGCCTGCCCCACCGTCAGTTCGCTGGTGTGGGCGGCGTAGTAGCGTTGGCACTCGTCGTCGCTGGGTTCGCGGGTGGGCACCAGCGCTTCCAGCATCTGTTCAATGGCGGTGCGTTGTGCCTCGGTGAGCGTGGGGGCGGTCAGCACGTGCTGCGCGGGCAGCCAGCCGGTCTGCACCGCTTGCTGGCGCAGCAGCTCGGACCAGGCGATTTCGCGCAGGCTGGCCTCGTCGTGTGTGACACCAGGCTCGTGCAGGGCAATGCCGTTGATCATGGGCGTGGCAGCGGCGGCTGCGGCGGCGGCACATTGGCATTGGCCGCCGCAGCCGGTGGTGGCCGTGGCCGTGGCAGTGGTCGGGGTCGGGGTCATGGGGGCTCCTGGTGGGGCGGGTGAAGGGGCAGTTGACCGGACGGGCCGATCAGGCGTTGGGGCCACGGGTGTGGGCATCGCTGCGCTGGGCCAGGCCGAGGCGGCGGCTGCGCACCACCTGGTAGGGACGGGCCAGGTAGGCCAGCGTGCCAAAACCACTCCACACATGTACCAACCGGGAGAAGGGGAAGATCAGGAAGATCGTCATGCCCAGCACCAGGTGCACCAGATAGACCCAATCCAAACCGGCCAGCAGGCTGGCGTCCGGACGGAAGGTGACGATGCCCTGCGCCCAGCCCGACAGCTGCAGCATGGCCTGGCCGTCGGAGTGGCCGATAGAAAACGGCAGCGTGACCAAGCCCAACACCAGCTGCACCCACAGGATGATCAGGATGCCCAGGTCGGTGCGGTGGCTGGTCAGGCGGATGCGGTCGTCAAACAGGCGGCGGTGCAGCAGCAGGGTCAGCCCGATGAAGCAGATGAAGCCCGCGATGCCACCAGCGGTCACGGCGATCATCTGCTTCTGGCCAGCGGTGATGAAGGGCTCGTACACAAAGTGGGGCGTGAGCAAGCCCACGGTGTGGCCACCGAACAAAAACAAAATGCCGATGTGGAACAGGTTGCTGCCCCAGCGCAGCTGGCCTTTGCGCAGCAGCTGCGAAGAGTCGCTTTTCCAGGTGTATTGGTCCCGGTCAAAGCGGGCCAGGCTACCCATGAAAAATACCGCCAGGCAGATGTAGGGGTAGACGTTGAAGAAAAAGTTGTGCAGCGTGGTCATGCCTGCGCTCCTTGAGAAAGTTGGTGGGCTTTTCTGACAATCTGTATGGGTTGGGGCTGTCCGGGCTTGGCCTGGCCTTCGGTGGAACAACCACCGAACACCTCCGGCTCGGCCCAGCTCTCGTCGATGGAGGGCTCGGGGGCCACTGGGACGGTGGCGGCCCGCTCACCAGCCATCTCCAGCACCGCTGCCAGCACGCTGGCGTAGGGGCTGGAGCGCTCTTGCAGCGCACTAAAGATATTGCGCACGATGTGCGCGACCTCGCCCAGAAACTGGCGGGCTTCCTGTGCAGGCTGGGTGGAGGCGAACTCCAGCAGCACCGAGAGGTGGTCGGGCAGCTCTTCGGGGCCCAGGTACAGCCCACCTTTTTCGTAGGTCTGGATCAGGTCGATCATGGCGGGGCCACGCTCGCGCGAGTCGCCGTGCACATGCTCGAACAGGTGCAGCGCGGTGCGCCGACCCCGGTCAAACAGCTCGACGTATTCGCCCTCCACATCCAGCGTCGGGCTCAGGGCCAGGTGCTGCAGCAGGGCCTGCAGCTCTGCCAGTCGCTGGGGTGCCAGGGCCGCCTCGGCCTTCAGGGCTGCCTGCATCTCGGGGATGTGGGCGCGAAACGTGCTGTCGGGGTAGCGCAGCAGGTGGGCCAGCACACGCAGGGTGTGGGGTGCGTGGGGGGGGGACGTTGATAGCAAGCCCATGTCAGGCCTCCACTTTGATCGGGATGGTGCGTTTCTTCTCGCTGCCGAACAGGCTGGTTTCGGACTGCCCCTCGGAGCAGCCGTTGCCAAAGCTGAAGCCGCAGCCGCCTTTGACGTTGAAGGTGTTTTCGGCGTACTCGCGGTGTGTGGTCGGAATGACGAAGCGGTCTTCGTAGTTCGCAATGGCCATGTAGCGGTACATCTCTTCCACCTCGGCCTGGGTCAGACCGGTTTGTTCCAGCACCGCCAGGTTCACCAGGCCATCCACGTGCTTGGCGCGCTGGTAGGTGCGCATGGCCAGCATGCGCTCCAGGGCCCGGATCACGGGCTTGGTGTCACCGGCGGTGAGCAGGTTGGCCAGGTACTTGACGGGAATGCGCAGCTGCGACACGTCGGGAATTTCGCCGTTGCTGCTGAGCAGCCCACTGTTGGCCACCGAGGTGATGGGCGACAGCGGTGGCACGTACCAGACCATGGGCAGGGTGCGGTACTCGGGGTGCAGTGGCAGGGCCACCTTCCAGTCCACCGCCATTTTGTACACCGGGCTCTGGCGGGCCGCTGCCATCCAGGCGTCTGGAATGCCGTCGATCCTGGCCTGGGCAATGACCTTGGGGTCGTTGGGGTCCAGGAAGATGTCCAGCTGGGCCTGGTACAGGTCGGCCTCGTTGGGGGTGCTGGCGGCTTCGGCAATGCGGTCGGCGTCGTACAGCAGCACGCCCAGGTAGCGGATGCGGCCCACGCAGGTCTCGGAGCACACGGTGGGCTGGCCGGCCTCAATGCGGGGGTAGCAGAAGATGCACTTCTCGGCCTTGCCGCTTTTCCAGTTGTAGTAGATCTTTTTGTAGGGGCAGCCGCTCACGCACATGCGCCAGCCGCGGCACTTGTCCTGGTCGATCAGGACAATGCCGTCTTCTTCGCGCTTGTAGATGCTGCCGCTGGGGCAGCTGGCCACACACGCGGGGTTCAGGCAGTGCTCGCACAGCCGGGGCAGGTACATCATGAAGGTGTTTTCGAACTGACCCATCATGTCTTTCTGGGCCTGCTCGAAACCGTCCAGGTTGGCGTCTTTGCTGCGCTTGGCAAACTCACCGCCCAGGATTTCCTCCCAGTTCGGGCCCCACTCGATTTTTTCCATGCGCTTGCCGGTGATCAGCGAACGTGGGCGCGCCGTGGGGGCGTGCTTCATTTCGGGGGCCGATTGCAGATGGTCGTAGTCGAACGTGAAGGGTTCGTAGTAGTCGTCAATTTGCGGCAGGTTGGGGTTGCTGAAGATTTTCATCAGCAGCGACCACTTGCCACCCTGCTTGGGCACGATGGAGCCGTCGGCCTTGCGAACCCAGCCTCCGTTCCATTTGTCCTGGTTTTCCCATTCTTTGGGGTAACCGATGCCAGGCTTGGTCTCGACGTTGTTGAACCAGGCGTACTCCACACCTGGGCGGCTGGTCCAGACGTTTTTGCAGGTGACGGAACAGGTGTGGCAGCCAATGCACTTGTCCAGGTTGAGCACCATGCCGATTTGGGCGCGAATTTTCATGTTGTGACTCCGTGTTGGGGGCGATGGGCTCAGGGGTTCTCGCCCTGCGACTGGTAGGCGCGAACGAGGTGGTCGTCTGCCGGGGTGTCGAGCCAGTCCACCTTGCTCATCTTGCGAACCACGACAAACTCATCGCGGTTGGTGCCAATGGTTCCGTAGTAGTTGAAGCCGTAGCTCAGCTGTGCGTAGCCGCCGATCATGTGGGTGGGCTTCAAGACGATGCGGGTCACCGAGTTGTGGATGCCGCCACGCACCCCGGTGATTTCGCTGCCGGGGGTGTTGATGATTTTTTCCTGCGAGTGGTACATCAGGCACATGCCATCGTTCACCCGCTGGCTGACCACCGCACGTCCAGCCACCGCACCGTTGATGTTGAAGAGCTCGATCCAGTCGTTGTCTTCAATGCCGGCGCTCTTGGCGTCGGTCTCGCTGAGCCAGATCACTGTGCCGCCGCGGTTGAGCGTCAGCATCATCAGGTTGTCGCTGTAGGTGGAGTGGATACCCCACTTCTGGTGCGGCGTGATGAAGTTGAGCTGTATCTCCTTGTGGCCGTTGGGCCTGATGTTGTGGATGCTGTTGGTGGTCTTCAGATCCACCGGTGGGCGGTAGCTGCCAAAGCCCTCACCGAAGGCAATCATCCAGGGGTGATCCTGGTAGAACTGCTGGCGGCCGGTCAGGGTGCGCCACGGGATGTACTCGTGTACGTTGGTGTAGCCGGCGTTGTAGCTGACGGTCTCGCTCTCGATGCCGCTCCAGGTGGGCGAGCTGATGATCTTGCGCGGCTGCGACTGGATGTCGCGGTAGCGGATCTTTTCGTCCTCGCGGTACAGCGCCAGGTGGGTGTGGTCGCGCCCGGTTTGTTTGCCCAGGGCATCCCAGGCCTTGACCGCCACATGGCCGTTGGTCTCGGGGGCCAGCTGCAAAATCACCTCGCAGGCGTCAATGTCGCTCACGATGCGGGGCATGCCTTGCGACACGCCTTCTTCCAGCGTTTTGCCGTTGAGCTGGCCCAGCTGTTCGACTTCGGTGCCGGTTTTCCAGCCAATGCCCTTGCCGCCGTTGCCCAGTTTGTCGAGCAGTGGACCCAGCGCGGTGAAGCGCTTGAAGGTGTTGGGGTAGTCGCGTTCGACCACCGCAATCTGTGGTGCGGTTTTGCCGGGCAGCAGCTCGCACTGGCCCTTTTTCCACTCGGCCACACCAAACGGCTGGGCCATTTCTCCGGGGGTGTCGTGCATGATGGGCGACAGCACCACCTCTTTTTCCACACCCAGGTGGCCCACGCACACCTCGCTGAAGGTCTTGGCAAAGCCTTTGTAGATTTCCCAATCCGAGCGGGCTTGCCACACCGGGTCCACCGCCGCAGACAGCGGGTGGATGAAGGGGTGCATGTCGCTGGTGTTGAGGTCGTTCTTTTCGTACCAGCTGGCCGTGGGAAGCACGATGTCGCTGTACAGGCAGGTGGTGCTCATGCGGAAGTCCAGCGTCACCAGCAGGTCCAGCTTGCCCTGGGGCGCGTCTTTGTGCCACTTCACTTCGGCGGGTTTGGCGTCACCGGCGCCCAGGTCTTTGCCCTGCACGCCGTGTTCGGTGCCCAGCAGGTGTTTGCAGAAGTACTCATGGCCCTTGCCGCTGGAACCCAGCAGGTTGGAGCGCCACACGAACATGTTGCGCGGCCAGTTCTGGGGGGCGTCGGGGTCTTCGCAGCTCATCTCCCGCGTGCCGTCTTTCAGGGCCTTGACGACGTAGTCCTTGGGGTCCATGCCTGCGGCCTGAGCATCTTTGACCACCTGCATGGGGTGGGTCTTGAGCTGGGGGGCGCTGGGCAGCCAGCCCATGCGCTCGGCGCGCACGTTGAAGTCGATCATGCTGCCGCTGAAGGCAGCTTTGTCGGCCGTGCTCAGCGTGGGTGACACGATTTCTTCCATGCCCAGCTTCTCGTAGCGCCACTGGTCGGTGTGGGCATAGAAGAAGCTGGTGCTGTTCATCTGCTTGGGCGGACGGATCCAGTCGGTGGCAAACGCCAGCGGCACCCAGCCGGTTTGCGGGCGCAGCTTTTCCTGGCCCACGTAGTGCGCCCAGCCGCCGCCGCTTTGGCCGATGCAACCGCACATCATGAGCAGGTTGATGACGCCACGGTAGTTCATGTCGGCGTGGTACCAGTGGTTCATGGCCGCGCCGATGATGACCATGGATTTGCCATGCGTCTTGTCAGCGTTGTCGGCAAACTGGCGGGCCACGGTAATGACCTGGTCACGCGGCACCCCGGTGATGCTTTCCTGCCAGGCCGGTGTGTAGGCGGCGTTGTCGTTGAAGTCTTTGGCACCACTGCCCAGGCCACGGTCGATGCCGTACTGTGCAACCTGCAGGTCAAACACGGTGGCCACCATGGCGTAGCGCTCTTCGCCGGCTTTGCCCAGGCGCAGGCGCACGGCCGGTACCTTGGCGTGGTTGATCTCGCCGTTCTGTGCATTGGCGGTGAAGTTGGGGGTGTCCCGGCCGCCGAAGTACGGAAAGCCCACGTCCACCACCACAGTGTCTTGCTTGCCATCTTCAATCACGGAGAGCTTGAGCTTCACGTCGGTGTTGGTGCGGGCCTCTTTGGCTTCGAGGTTCCACTTGCCTTCGTCTTCGCGCCCGGCTTCGCCCCAGCGGAAGCCGATGGAGCCGTTGGGCAGCACCGCTTTGCCTGCGGTGTCAAACGCCACGGTTTTCCAGTCTGGGTTGCTTTGCTGGCCCATCTTGCCGTTGAAGTCGCTGGCGCGCAGGTAGCGGTCGGGCACCATGGTCACCGTGCCATCGGGCAGGGTGTGCTCTTTGAGCATCACCAGCAAGGGCAGGTCGGTGTAGCGGCGGGCGTAGTCGTCAAAGTAGCTGCTGCGCTGCTTGCCGCCATCGGGGAAGTAGAACTCTTTCAGGGCGACGTGGCCCATGGCCATGGCCAGTGCGGCGTCGGTGCCCTGCTTGGGGTGCAGCCACAGGTCGGACAGCTTGGCGACTTCAGAGTAGTCGGGCGTCACGGCCACGGTCTTGGTGCCTTTGTAGCGCACCTCGGTAAAAAAGTGGGCGTCGGGCGTGCGGGTCTGGGGCACGTTGGAGCCCCAGGCGATGATGAAGCTGCTGTTGTACCAATCGGCCGACTCGGGCACGTCGGTCTGCTCGCCCCAGATCTGCGGGCTGGCCGGTGGCAGGTCGCAGTACCAGTCGTAGAAGCTCATGCACACGCCGCCGATGAGCGACAGGTAGCGGCTGCCTGCGGCGTAGCTCACCATGCTCATGGCCGGAATGGGGCTGAAACCAATGACCCGGTCCGCGCCGTGCTGCTTGATGGTGTACACGTTGGCGGCGGCAATCAGCTGGTTGACTTCGTCCCAGCTGCTGCGCACAAAACCACCCATGCCGCGCACCTGCTGGTAGTCGCGCCGGGCTTCGGGGTTTTGCTGAATCAGGGCCCAGGCGTCCACCGGGGTTTTGCTGACCTTGAGGGCAGCGCGCCAGCGCTCCAGCAGGCGTCCACGAACCATGGGGTACTTCACCCGGTTGGCGCTGTACAGGTACCAGCTGTAGCTGGCCCCACGGGCGCAGCCACGGGGTTCGTGGTTGGGCATGTCCCAGCGGGTGCGGGGGTAGTCGGTTTGCTGGGTTTCCCAGGTGACGATGCCGCCTTTGACGTAAATCTTCCAGCTGCAAGAGCCGGTGCAGTTCACCCCGTGGGTGCTGCGCACGATCTTGTCGTGGGCCCAGCGGTTGCGGTAGGCGTCTTCCCAGGTGCGGTCTTCGGCATTGGTCTGCCCGTGGCCCCCCGAGAAGCTCTCGGTGGGGTGAGAGAAGTAGGTCAGCCGGTCAAGAAAATGGCTCATGTGCGTGGCTCCAGTGGCGTGGGTACGGTCGATGTGTGGGGTGGGGTGTCAGGGGTTGCGGATCTCGGAACCTGCGCGCAGGTAGAACCACCAGTTCAGTACCAGGCACACGGCGTAGAAGATGGCAAAGCCATACATGGCGATTTCGGGTGTGCCAGCCTTGATCTGCTGGCCAATCACCACCGGGGCAATGAAGGAGCCGTAGGCACCCACCGCCGAGGTCCAGCCCAGCACGGGGCCGGCTTGCTGGCGGTCAAAAATGACGCCAATGGTGCGGAAGGTAGAACCGTTGCCAATGCCGCTGGCGGCAAACAGCACCACAAACAGCACCATGAAGATCAGGAAATACTCTTCGGGCGTGGCCGACTTGTAGGCCAGCAGCATCACGTAGCCCACCGCGGCCGAGGCAAACACCATCACCGCCGAAATGACCTGGGTGACGATGGAGCCACCCACCTTGTCCGAAATCCAGCCGCCAACCGGGCGAATCAGCGCGCCCACAAAGGGGCCGATCCAGGCGTAGGTCAGGGCCGATGGGGCATTGGGGTTTTTCAGCGTGTGGGTCATGAGGCCAGTGGCCGGGTCAATCACGTGCTGGAAGCCAAAGATCACGGTGATGGACAGGGGCAGCGCCATCGAAAAGCCGATGAAGGAGCCGAAGGTCACGATGTACAGCGCGGTCATGGACCACGTGTGCTTGTTCGAGAAAATGGCGTACTGCTTGCCAATGTTGGCCTTCATTTCACCAAAGGCGGCCACTTTCATCAGCACCACGGTGGCCACGATGATCAGCGGCAGTGCCACCCACATGTTGAGCAGGCCCAGGCCGGTGGGGGCTGGCAAGTACAGGTACAGGCCAACCAGGCCGACGGCAGCGGTCAGCACCCACAGGTAAATGATCTTGGCAAACGCTGCCAGCGTGCCGCCGTAGTTGGGCGACAGGGGCATCAGGTTGTTCATGCCGAACCAGGCAGCAATGACCAGGGGCACCAGGATGGCGGCCCAGATGAAACCGGCGTTCTGGATGTAGGTGGCGGTGCCTGCCGTGATCTTGCCGAGGATCCAGCCCGAGTCCTTGATCAGCGTCATGGGCTCACCGGCGAGGGTGCCAAACACCGCAGCCGTCATGGCCAGGGGAATCAGCACCTGCATGGAGGTCACACCAAAGTTGCCCAGGCCGGCATTCAGGCCGAGTGCGGTGCCTTGCTGGCTCTTGGGGTAAAAGCCGCTGATGTTGGACATGGAGCAAGCGAAATTGCCGCCACCAATGCCCGACAAAAACGCGCAGAGCTGGAACACCCACAGTGGCGTGGTCTTGTCCTGCAGCGCAAAGCCTGTCATCACCGCTGGGATGATCAGCAGCGCGCTGGTCAGGAAAATGGTGTTGCGCCCGCCCGCCAGGCGGATGAAAAACGAGGCGGGAATGCGCAGCGTGGCACCCATCAGGCCAGCGATGGCTGTGAGTGTGAACAGGTCGGCCGGGGCGAACGGAAAGCCCAGGTTCAGCATCTGCACGGTGATGATTCCCCACATCAGCCACACGGCAAAGCCGACCAGCAAGTTGGGGATGGAAATCCAGAGGTTGCGGGCGGCAATGCCTTTGCCGGTGCTGGCCCAAAAGCGCGCATCTTCGGGTTGCCACTCGGCAATGTCGGCCCCCGAGTAGGTGGTGGTTTTCGCCACAGGCGGGGGTGCCTGGCGAAGGGGTTTGGAACTCATGAAGGGACTCCTGTCGGTGAGAAAAGCGGATCGGTCACGATGGGACAACTGTCCGGGAATGGGGGGGCGGTGAACATCCACCAGAGGAACATGTGCCGGGTTCCGTCCGAACGACTGAGCGGCTGCCGCCATCGGCCAAAAGAACTACCCAGGTGACCCGGTCCGTCACAAAGACAGGGTGCTGAGGGGCATCAAAGAAGCGGCGTTGACTTGTAAATAGATAGCAAACAATGACACCAATAAAGCGTAAAATGCTATTTATTATGTAAATTCTCGCCCATCATTTCGGTCTTGCGCACATCGGCCCAGTACATCCAGATGAGGCTCAGCCAGACCAGTGCGTACAGCAGCATGAAGGCGCTGGAGCGAATGCCCGTCCAGTCCATGAGCACGCCAAACATGATGGGCAGCACAAACCCACCCAGCCCCCCGGCCATGCCCACCAGGCCGCTGACTGCGCCCAGGTTGTCGGGGTGGTTCTGGCTGATGTACTTGAACACGCTGGCTCGGCCAAACGCCCAGGCAATCCCCAGCACCGACAGCAGGGCCGTGAAGACGTACACGTTCAGCCGCCACTCAAAGGTCTGCGGGCCGTGTGTGGTGTGGATGGTGAAGCTGGTGGGTGGGTATGACAGCACAAACAGGCACACCCAGCTGACCCACAGCACGCCCCAGGTCACGGGGTGGGGGCCGTAGCGGTCGGCCAGCCAGCCCCCCAGCCCCCGGGCCAGCCCGCCGGGCAGGGCAAAAAAGGCTGCCATGAGGGCGGCGGTGCGGATGTTCATGCCGTACTCGCCCACGTAGTACTGCACCAGCCACAGGGCCAGGCCCACAAAGCCACCAAACACCACCGCGTAGTACTGGCAGTAGCGCAGCACCTGGGGCTGGCGCAGCAGGCGCAGCTGGTCCAGCAGCCGGGTGGGGGGCGCTGCAGTGCGGGTGGGTTGCTCATGGCTGCTCCACCAAAACACCACAGCCACCAGCAGGATGAGGACGGCGTACACCTGGGGCACCACCTGCCAGCCAAAGGCCACCACCAGGGTGGGGGCCACCAGTTGGTTCAGCGCTGCCCCCACGTTGCCAGAGCCGTAAACACCCATGGCCATGCCCTGCTGGCCCTGTGCAAACCACCGCGCCACGTAGGGAATGCCGACGGCAAAAGCGCCGCCTGCCAGCCCGACAAACAGGCCGGCCAGCAGCAACTGCCAATACTGCGTGGCCAGCGACAGCAGCCAGATGCCGGGTGCACACACCAGCAGCAGTACCGTCATGGTGGAGCGTCCTCCCCAGCGCTCGCTCCAGATGCCCAATGGCGCACGGACCAAGGCACCAGCCAGGATGGGCGTGGCCATCAACAGGCCAAAGCGGGTGTCGGAAAGGTTCAGGGCGTCGCGAATGGGCAGGCCAATGACCCCAAACATCATCCATGCCATGAAGCAAACGGTAAACGCCAGGGTGCTGGCCAGCAAACTGGACCAGGCCTGGCGTTGGTGCCTCAGGTCGTTGGGCATGGCAGGGGCAGGGTGTGCCGCTGTGGGGCTGCAACCGTTGCCCGGGCCATGCCCTGTGGGCCTTCAGCGCTGCGCGGCAGCGGGTGGAGGGTCAAAGCGCTTGACGGCGGCACGCAGCTCGTCGAGGTTGTTGAAGCGGGCGGTGAGCACCAGGCCCTCGCCTTTTTCCAGCAACTCCACCTTGCCGCTGCCGGCAAACAGCTGGCTCAGGCGGGCTTCGGTGTCTTTTTTGTCCTTGGCCTCACGGGCAATGGCTTCGTCCACCGACGACACCATGTACTCGTCGCCAAAGCCACCCTCTGGCTCCTTGAGCCACAGCAGACAAGCCACCCAGCTGATGAATGCACCTGCGGCGATGATGAAGAAGAAGTCAGATGGCTCCACGTACATGAACAGCAGCAGGTAAAACACCGCGCCCACGTTGCCATAGGCACCGGCCATGCCGGAGATTTGCCCGGTCAGGCGCCGCTTGATGGAGGGGATGATGCCGAAGGTGGCACCTTCGGAACCCTGCACAAAAAACGAGCAGGCAATGGTCACAGCCACCGCCACGATGAGCGGCCAATTGCTGTTCATCAGGCCCATCAGCGCAAAGCCAATGGCGATGCCCAGCATGTAGGTCAACATCACGAAGCGGCGGTTACCGAAGCGGTCGGACACCAGGCCACCCATGGGGCGGGCAAAGAGGTTCACAAACGCAAAGGACGAAGCCACCAGACCCGCAGCAGCGGCGGTGAGGCCCCAGGTCTGCTCGAAGAACATGGGCAGCATGGAGACCACGGCCAGCTCGGCCCCGAAGTTGGCAAAGTAGGTGGTGTTGAGGGCAGCCACCGATTTGAAGGGGTAGCGGTCGTCCTTGGGCACGCCCTTTTTCAGGATGGGCAGGTTGACCCGCAGAATTTGGACCAGCTGGTACACGATCACCACCGCAATCGAGGCGTAGCAGATCCAGGCGGTCAGGGGGTCAATGAAGCCAGTGCGCTCGACGCGCCACACCAGCACCGACAAAATGCCCACCAGCGGGATGGTGAATAGCAGCAGCAGCACCAGGTCGCCGTAGGTGGACACCTCAAGTGCCGCGGCCTTGCGGGGCTTTTTGTGGGTGTCAGCCGTTGGGCCGTCGGTGATGGCAAACCAGTAAAAAATGCCGTACGCGCCCATGACCACACCGGAGGTGGCCACGGCCAAGCGCCAGCCTTCAGGCCCGCCGAACATGGTCAGGGCAATGGTGGGCAGGGTCATGGCAGCCGCTGCCGAGCCAAAGTTGCCCCAGCCCGCGTAGAAGCCTTCGGCAAAGCCGATGTCACGCGGCTTGAACCACAGCGCCGTCATGTGGATACCGACCACAAAGCTGGCCCCCACCGAGCTGAGCACCAGGCGAGAGACGAACAACTGTTCCTTGGTGTTGCCAAACGCAAAGAACAGCGTGGGTATGGCCATGGTCACCATCAGGATGGAGAACACCCGGCGCGGGCCAAAGCGGTCCAGCGCCATGCCCACCAGAATGCGGGCCGGAATGGTCAGGGCCACGTTCGCAATGGCGAACAGCCGCAAATCGTCCTTGGTCAGCCAGTTGGCCGTCTTGAGGATGGACGAGGCCAGCGGGGCCATGTTGAACCACACGTAAAAACAGATGAAAAAGGCAATCCACGTCAGGTGGAGCGCCTTGATTTCCCGGTTCTTGTACCGGAATAGGTCACTGACTTGCATGATGAACCTTGAGCGGTGATGAAGATGAAAAGGGTGGGCCCGGACGTGCCGGGCGGGACCGTTGGTGGCGTGGGTTTACTCGCCGTGGGTGGGGACAATCAGCAGCGGGCACTGCACACGCCGCGCCAGAAACGCGCTGACCGAGCCAAACGTCATGTGGTCGAACTCCTCCACCAGCGCGTCCAGGCTGCGGGTGATGAAGTTGCCATCGGGCTTGTACGAGTGGCGGGCCATGACGAGCACGTCGGGCTTGCGCTCCATCGTGGCGCGCAGAATCATCTTGCGGGCGTCGCCCTCGGCCACCAGCACCCTGGCGGTGAAGCCCATGGCCACCAGTTCGGCTGCAGCTGCCTCTGCCCCAGCCTTTTGCTCGTGGTACTGGGTGTTAAACATGTCGTCACCGGCGCTGGTGCTGCTGCCAGGCTCTTCAATGACCGAAATGAGGGTGACGGTGGGATTGGCGTGCGCAAACATTTGCTTGACTGCATTGAGCGCGATCCGCGAGTTGCGGGAATGGTCATAGGCCAACATGATGTCCATGGGAGTTCTCCGGTAGGTGCAATGCGGCCCTGGCAACAAGACCTTGTTTGAACCAGGGTTTACCGGAGGACTGTGATCCGCCCACGCGCAAATGAACATCCCTCTCTCGAACGCTGGCGCATTCCGGTGGGATGAGGTGACTGGGCTGGCCATGCTCCCAAAGAACTATGCCGCCCAGGCGCGCGCGGCACGTTGGGGGTGGCCGGGGGCGACTGTTCGCCGCCTGGTCTCTCAGGCGGGTGGTTGCAAGCCGTGGTTCACCGCCAGCACCGCCGCCTGCACCCGCGAGGTGAGGTTGAGCTTGCGCAGGATGTGCTGCACATGGATCTTGACCGTGGTCTCGGCAATGTCGAGTGCGCGGGCAATCAGCTTGTTGCTGTCGCCCCGGGCAATCAGCGTCAGGATTTCACGCTCTCGTGTGGATAGCAGACCCAAGGGGTGGGGGTCGATGTCGACGGGGGCTGGCGCCGCAGTGTCGCTGCCGGGGCCTATGGATGCGGCAGCGCTGGCGGTTGCTGTCGAGCCAGGGATGGCGGTGGTGGTCGCTGCGCCAGACGGGTCGGCGCGCTGGTTGCGAAACGCCCGCAGCAGCTTGTTCATCATGTCGGGGCTGATGATGGACTCCCCGTCCAGCACCTTGACGATGGCATCACACAGCTGCTCGGATTCCACGGTCTTGAGCAGGTAGCCATCGGCACCGGCGCGCAGGGCGGCCGACAGGTCGTTTTCGTCCTCGCTCACCGTCAGCATGAGCACCCGGCAGCCGGGTGCGGCGTCTTTCAGGGAGGGAATGGCCTCTATGCCGCGTACCCCCGGCAGGTGGTTGTCCAGCAGGATGAGGTCGGGTGCCCGCTGGGCCACGCAGCGCAGGGCTTCGCCCACGTCGCTGGCCTCGCAGGCCACCTCGAAACGCTCGTCCTGGGTCAGCAGCGACTTCAGCCCCCGGCGAAACAGGGAGTGGTCATCGACGATGAGCAGCCGAATGCGGCGGGCGGTGGGGGTGTCGGTGGTCATGGCGTGGGGTTGTCGGTGGAGGTGACCGGGTGAGGTGGCACGGTGAGTGTGACGGTGGTGCCCGAGCCCACGGTGGAGGTCACGCTGACCTGGGCACCAATGCGGGCGGCGCGCTCGTGCATGATTTTCATGCCCACATGTGTTTCGCCCAGCTGGCGCTCGGTGTCAAAGCCCTGGCCGTTGTCGATGACGGCAAAGCGCCACTCTTTGCCTTTGGCAACTTCCAGGCCCACATGGCTTGCGTGGGCGTGTTTGCGCACGTTGGACAGGGCTTCTTGCAGCACGTGCAGCACCTGTATTTGCACATCGGCGGGCAAAGGCAGGCCTTCGCCGCTGATGTGCAAGCGGGTGGGCAGGCTGGTCTGGTGCTCGAATTTCTGCAGGGTTTCGCGCAGCGCTGCCTCGATGTCGCCGGTATTGGTGCGGGTGCGAAAGTGCACCAGCAGCTCGCGCACATCGCCAATGCATTCGCGCAGGCCGGTGTCGAGCTCGTCCAGGCTGGTCTGTACGTGTTCGGCCTGCTGCCTGGTGACCGCGGTGCGCAGCAGCTGGGCCTGGATTTTCAAAAACGCCAGCGACTGGGCAATGGAGTCGTGCAGTTCGCGCGCAATCAGCGCGCGCTCTTCGCTCACAGCTGCCTCGCGCTCCAGGGCTGCTGCGCGCAGGCTCTCCAGTGAGCTGGCGAGGTGGCTGGCCAGGGCGTCGAGCAGCTCGGCTTCGTCGGCGCTGAGGGTGGCGGGCTGGCGAAAAAACAGATCGATTTCGCCCAGCATGCGCTGCTGCAGCCGCACAGGAACACTGACCATGCTCTGAAACCCGGCTTTCGCGCAGCGCTGCAGTGGTGCAGCCTCCAGGGAGTGGATGGGTATCACCCGGGTGCGGGCGTCGGGCTGCAGGTTGCCGCAGGCACATGCACCTGCCAGCACGCTGCGTTCTTCTTCTTGCATCTCGGGGGGGAAGCAGTCAGAGGCCAGCATCAGGTAGCGCTGGCTGGCCTCGTCGGACCACCGCACGGCCACCGCGTCCGCCTTCATGACCTGGCGCACCCGCTGCGAAAAGCCTTTGGAGAGTTCTTCAATGGTGTTGGCGCTGGCCAAAAAGGCGCTTACCTCGTAGAGCGCCTCCAGCCGGGCACGTTGGGCCTCGATGCGCCGTGTTTTGTTGGCCACCTGGATTTCCAGCTTGCCGTAGAGCGACTGCAGCGTGGCCGCCATCCGGTTGAAGCCAGCGGCCACCTGGCCAAATTCGTCCTGGGTGTCCACATCCACCCGCACTGCAAAGTCGCCCGACTCCAGCTGCTGCAGGCCTTGGCGCAGGTGGCCCAGCGGGTTGATGACGTAGAGGTAGCCGGTGTAGAGCATGATGACGGCGCCACCCACGGCCAGCGCCATCATCACGAACTGGAACAGGTTGAGGATGGCGGTGAGACCAGACAGCTGCTTTTCGATGGACAGCACCAGCCGGTCTATGGCCTCCACAAAGGCGTCGGCAGCTCGCAGCACCTCTTCGGCGCCGGGGCCGTCCTGCAGGCGCCACTGGCTGCGTTGGTTTTGCCAGATGGCCTCTACGTCTGCAAATTCGCGCCGCACCGCCTCGTCCCAGGGCACAAACAGCGGGCGGCTGGCATCGCCCTGGCGCAGCACCCGCAGGCTGGCGTCAAACTGCGCCACCAGCTGCTCCACCTCGGCGGGGCTGGCATGGGCCTGCACCGAGCTGGCCAGCCGCCAGGTTTGCATGCGCATGCGGCCGGCTTCGTTGACGGCCGCCGCTCCGCCCTCCAGCTGCCAGGTGACCCACAGCGTCAGCCCGATGGACGCCAGTGCCACCAGCAGCAGCCCGGCGCCGATGCGCATCAGCTTGGTGGAGAGAGAGGTGGTGAATCCGAACATGGGGCCCGAGGTTACCGGGGTTTTGCCCGCGTGGCGACAATTGGCGGCATGGCCATCACCACCTACATCTCCACCTTCAAGGGCAACCGCTTCTACCCGGCCGAGCCCCGCATCGACGGCATTGACATCGAAGACATTGCCCACGGACTGGCCTACCAGTGCCGCTTCAATGGCCAGACCAGTGCCTTTTATTCGGTGGCGCAGCACAGCCTCATGGTGGCCGACCTGGTGCCCCCGGCCTTGCGCCGGGCCGCGCTGCTGCACGATGCGGCCGAGGCCTACCTGGGCGACATGGTCAAACCGCTGAAGGCACTGGTGCCCGATTTTGGCCACATAGAGGCGGGCGTGACCCACCTGATTGCCGAGGCGTTCGGTGTGGACTTTGGCGATTACGGCACCATCAAATACGCAGACCTGGTGGCCCTGGCCAC
The DNA here is from genome assembly GCA_030695205.1 of Burkholderiaceae bacterium. Lineage (GTDB taxonomy): Bacteria > Pseudomonadota > Gammaproteobacteria > Burkholderiales > Burkholderiaceae_C > UBA2334. The sequence continues at coordinate 153,653 of JAUYTN010000021.1, forward strand.
CGAAAAGCGCGACCTGATGCCCAACTCCACCGAGCCCTGGAGCTATCTGGATGGCATTGCGCCGCTGGGTGCGCTGATTGTCCCCATGGGTCCGCAGCAGGCCAAAGATGCGTTTTTGGCGGCGTGGCACCGCTGCGGCCCGGTTGCGGTTTAGACTGCAAGCCGATACCGCACCAGAGAACCCCACCATGATTCCCAGCAAGCGCCGTTTTTTCTGGCGGGCTGCGTTCCATTCGCCAGCCCGACTCGTCTCGCCCGATGGCGAGTGCCAGGTAGAGGTGTTGGACATCTCCCTGCGCGGCGCGCTGCTGCAAGCACCCCACGGCTGGACGGGCCAGCGGGGCGCCAAGTGCCAGCTGTTTCTGAGCCTGACCGCCGATACCCAAATCACCATGTGGTGCACCGCCATGCATGTGGATGCCGACCGCGTGGGGCTGCGCTGCGACAACATCGATCTCGACAGCATCACCCACCTGCGCCGCCTGGTGGAGTTGAACGTGGGTGACCACAACATTCTGGAGCGCGACCTCGCCAGCCTCATCCAGGAGGCCTGAGCGCACCGCCATCAACCAAGGAGCCCGGCATGAGCAGCATTGACCAGATCCACAACTACCACGAGCGCCTGGTGCTTGACGAGGTGCTGCGCCGCGCCCGCGACATGCCCGGCGTGACCGCCGACATGGTGGCCGACATGGCCTGTGTGGCCTTGAACAAGCTGCCCGCCCGCTATGTGCGCCACGATGTGGACCTGGTGTTCTACCTGACCGAGTCCGAGCGCCTGGAGAGCGACAAAGCCATGCACAAGGCCATCGACGAAGCGGTGGTGCTGGTGAGCGAGCGCAGCCACCAGGACGTGCCCCAGGCGTGAGCCCGCGCCAGCATCCATGAGCAGCGCGCCCCGCAGCGGCCCCCACCGGTACTGGGCCAATCTCGTCACCGCCGACTTCGCCGCGCTCGATCTGGCCCGCACCATCGCCATCCTGCCGCTGGGTGCCACCGAGCAGCACGGCCCGCACCTGCCGCTGAGCGTGGACACCGTGTTGGCCGATGGCATCGTGGCCGCCTGCCTGCCCCACCTGCCTCCCGAGGTGCCCGCGCTGTTTCTGCCCACCCAGCGCGTGGGCTACAGCCCCGAGCATGCGGCGTTTGCAGGCACGCTCACCCTCAAGGCCGACACCGCCATCCGCCTGTGGACCGACATGGCCGAAAGCGTGCGGGCCAGCGGCGTGAACAAGCTGGTGCTGTTCAACACCCACGGCGGCCACGTGGGCCTGATGGACGTGGTGGCCCGCGACCTGCGCGCCCGCCTGGGGCTGCTGGTCTACAGCGTCAGCTGGTTCAACCTGCCGCTGAGCGACGAGGCCGGGCACGACGTGAACGCCCTGTTTGCGCCCGAGGAGCACCGCTTCGGCATCCACGCGGGCGACATCGAAACCAGCATGATGCTGGCGCTGACCCCCGAGCATGTCCGCATGACAGCCGCGCAGCACTTTGCCTCCACCTCGCAGGCGCGGGCGCGGCAGTTCGACGTGCTGGGCAATGGCCGCAGCGCCAAGCTGGCCTGGCAGACGCAGGACTACAACCCCTGGGGCGCGGTGGGCAACGCCGCCGCCGCCACCCCCGCCAAAGGCCATGCCCTGGTGCAAGCCGCCGGACGCGCCCTGGCCCGCCTGCTGACCCAGGTGAACCAGTTGCCGCCCGACACGCTGACGCAGCGCACCGCCTACTCGGGCGCGGAGCCTGGGCCGTCGGGGTTGTGAAACGCGGTCAGCCCCAAGTCCAGCAGCGCGTGCAGCGCGGCCACATTGGCGTTGCCCAGCCTGTCGTTCAGCGCCAGCTGGGCGGCCTTCCACTGCTGTTTGGCCTGGGTGCGCAGGGCACGCCCCTCGGGCGTGATGTGAACCAGGCGGCTGCGGGCATCGGGGCCTGAACCCAGCGCCAGCCAGCCCGCCGCTACCAGCGGTTGCAGGTTGCGCGTGAGCGTGGAAGCCCCCATGTCCATGCGCCGCGCCAGCTCGCCGGGCGCAATCGGCCCCAGCCTGTCCACATGCGCCAGCAGCGAGTACTGCGTGATCTTCAGCCCCGCCGCGCCCAGGTGCTGGTCGTAATGCTGCGTCACCAGCCGCGTCAGTTGGCGCAGCTTGAAATTGGTGCAGCCCACCGGCTGCGGTTCCCCGTTCGGGGCGGCGGGTACAAGCGCATCTGCGGGCACGGGTGCTGATGCAGATGCAGATGGCGGGAGGGTCACAAACGTGTCAGTGGCGGCGGTGGGCATGGCCGGATTGTAGTCTGTTTGTATCTACAATGATTGCATATGCAACTGTTGTTTGCTTGTTTCGCTATCCACTGTCTGAACGGAGCCCGCCATGAAATCCCACCACCATCCCCATCCGCAATCCCAGCTCGAAGTCTGGCTGGCCGAGGAAGCCAGGCTCTTGCACACGCTGAACAGCGGTGCCGGCCCCGGCGTGGCCAGGCCGGAGCAGGTGGCGGGCAAATCCGGGCTGGAGGTGATGCAGGCCATGCTGCAAGGCGAGCTGCCTTACCCGCCCATTGCCAAAACGCTGGACTTCATGCTGATCTCGGTGGGCGAAGGCTCCGCCACCTTCCAGGGCACACCCGGCGTGCCGCACTTCAACCCCATGGGCACGGTGCATGGCGGCTGGTTTGCCACGCTGCTCGACTCGGCGCTGGGCTGCGCCGTCCACACCTGCATGCCACCGGGCCGCGCCTACACCACGGCAGAACTCAGCGTGAACATCGTGCGCGCCCTCACGCCCAAGGTGCAGCGCGTGCGTGCCATCGGTCGCGTCATCCACTGTGGCCGCCAGCTGGCCACCGCCGATGCCCAGCTCATCGGCCCCGACGGCACCCTCTACGCCCACGCCACCACCACCTGCCTGGTGTTTGAAGTCAAGCAGCCGCCTGCTGCGCAGGGGTGAGGGGGCCAGGCTGGTTTCAGCCTACCCAGCGACGGGCATCCTTCAAGAGCAGCAGCAATTGCTGCTCGCGCAGCGGCGACGCGATGAACCCGAACCGGGTGTAGAACTGCGCGGCTTCTTCATCAATGGGATGGGTCAGCATGGCCCGGATACCGGCCTGCTCGGCAATCAGCACCGTGCGGCGAATCGCATCCTGCAACAGGCCAAAGCCTATGCCGCGCCCTTGATCTGCCAGGGAGACCGCGAGCCTCGCCAGAATGACCACGGGCAAAGGGTACTGGCCCATCCCCTTGCGGATGCGCTCCGGTGCTTCCAGCGTATCGACCTGCCCCACAGTCAGGCTGAAGTAACCCGCCACGCGGCCATCATCCTCGGCCACAACGAAGGTCTTGGCCGAGCCACTCCCCTGCGCCTGGCGGGCATGGCGCAACAGCCAGTCGTTCAGTGCGGGCTTGCCGCAATCAAAACCCTCCAGCCGATGCTGCACGGCCAGAGGCTGCGGTGCGCACAACGTCACTTCGCTTCCCAAGGTGCCTTGCGGGCAAACAGGTCGCGCAAACCCTCGTTGGCCTGTTCGGGGCGATCCAGCAGATCCATCAGAGCCTGGTATTGGCTGCCTGAGACCATGAACAACCGTTGATCGAGCAGGGTCTGCTCGGCGGCCAGGCAGGCACTGTCAAGAATGAAGTCGGTCAGCGACTTGTGGGCCACCTCAGCGGCACGGCGCAGCACCACCTCCTGCGCGGGGGTGGCGCGCAGCCCAAGACGAGCGGAGCGGGCGGAAGGCGACGATGCAACGGCGGTCATGACAGCACCTCTTGGGTTGGATTAACTGCTGCAATGTTAGTACAAACGACAAACATTTTCCGGGTGTATTGCTCCCCGTTGCTGGCGGTCAGGCTGCGGAGTGCGTGCGCAGCCACTCCTTCAGCGCCGCATTGATGCGGGTTTGCCACCCAGGCCCGGTGGCTTTGAAGGCTGCCAGCACATCTGCATCCACGCGCATGTTCAGTGTGGGCCGCTTGACGGCGGCGGCGGGGCGGCCACGGCCTCGCCGGATGGTGGCGGCATTCCAGAAGGCCGCCACGGCTTGGGCATCGTTCGGGTCGTAAGGCTCGGCCTGGGCATCGAAGGCGATGGGTGCATCCTGCGCGGCTTCGCGTTGAACGCGCTTCCAGTCGGTGCCAAGTTCAGCGGGGGTCTTGCCAGTGGGCATACAGCTTCCTTTCCTGTTTCGAGGCGCGGCGCAGTGAAATGGCCCGCACTTCGTCGGGCTCGCGCAGCACATACACCAGCACCAGAACCACGCCAGCCAGTTCGACCAGCGCCACATCCATTTTTCGGTCTTCACCGCCCTGGGGAGATTCCAGCGTCAGTTTGTTGCGCGCGTTGAATACCAGCGGAGCATCCGACAGGGACAAACCATGTTTGGCCAGGTTGGCGGCATCCTTGTTGGGATCGAAGGTAAAGCGCGGCATTGAATAATTGTATGGGCAAATAATTGAGGGTGGCCGCCGTCAAAGCGCATGAGGCGCGGCGGTTTCAGGTTGCCAACCACGCAAATCAAGCGCCTGCCAGGCCGCCAAGACATCCACCTGCTTTGCCAGCCATTCAGCGGGCATCGCGCTGGTGCCCCAGTGGTGCAAACGCCCGACACCCTCGCCCATGTTCCACAGGTGCCGCAGCTGAAGAAACAAGGGCAAGGCGGCCATGTCAGCGTCGCTGACCTGCCCGCCGCCCAAGCGGTAGCCACGCAGGTAGTGTGTCCAGCGTTCTTTCAGCACCGCATCAGGCTCTTTGAGGGCCTTGCGAGTCAGGTACGACCACGGCATCACCGCCAGGTCATAGGCCAGGAAGCCTGGCCCGGCATCGTCAAAGTCAAAAAAGCAGGCTGTTTTCACACCGGCTGCGTCGGTGCTGATGTAGTTGTTGAACCCGTGTGTATCGCCGTGGCACACCACGCGCGTCAACCCGCTCTCGGCCTGGCTGAGTTCAGCCAGCAACCGTGCCGCCAGCTGGTGGTAGGTGTCCAGCAACCCGGTGTCCAGGTCGGGGTAAGCACGCAGGTAGTCCAGGGTGCGGCTGGCCAGGTGGTGACCGTTCAGCGTGTAGCGGCTGGGCGGGCCAGCGTAGCCGTGCGCCGCGCTGTGGATCTGGGCCAACCCGTGGCCGGTGAGTTCAAAGTCTTCCAGCGCATCGGGCACCGCGCCATCGGCATGCACAAACAGCGCCAGGGCACGCGGCCCCTCAGGGAACTGCAAGGGCACATGCATACCGCCTGCCGCCGTCAGCACCGGCGCGGCCACGCCTACGCCATTCGCGTGGAGGTGCGCCAACAGCGACACCTCGAACAGCACATTGAATTCACCACGGGGCCGGATGGTGTACAGCCGCGCCACATACCGTTGGCCGTCGGCGGCACGCAAGGCGTAGTTGTCATTCAAGCCCCGGCGAATCAGGTGGCACTGCTGCACCGCAATGCCGTGGTGCTGCGCCACCCAACGGGCAACGGATGCGGTGGCGGCGGTGGTGTGGGTGGCAACGAGATGGGGATCGGGTGTCAAACTGGCGGTCATGGCGCATTGTCCATGCGTACCTTGGCTGAGGTGTGCCCGGCCTGGCGGTCATCAACCCGGAACCCGGCACCGGCCAACCGCGACACATGACCGAAACCTGCTGACAGGTACTGATGCCCGGAGTGGGGCTGACGTTGACCACCGACCACGCGCTGACCGTGGTGGCCCCGCATGGCCTGCGAGTGCGGCACAACCCCGCACGCGCCACCGTGGAACAGTTCATGGCGCGGCATACCTGCAAGCACTTGTTGGAACAGTGGCCGAGACTGTGTGTGGTGGGGCTGGGAGGGTGGCGTGGTTCGGTTGGCTTAGCGGTGCATCCAATGTGGTTGGAATGGGCTGCACACGACCCGTTGGAGCCATTCGTCATCAGGAAGGTAATGACCGCACTACAGCGAATGCGGTTAGTCGCCGTGCTAGCCCTCAACGACATGTTTTGGCCAGTGACCGGACGCTCTTCAGCGCTGGCTCCTATGCCCCCTGCCTTGCTACTAATGCATCATGCTAAGGTAGCGAATTACGCGGGCCAGGTAGAAGCGGACAGCCGTTTCTCAAGTAGAACACGTCAAATGGAGGAAATGTCTTATGGTTGATTTCACCAAAAAGCTAGCAAGCAAGAAGGTCTCAAAGGTATCGGACCCCATCGAGCTCTACAAAGGGCTTGACCGGGCGAGCGACAAAGGTCCTCTACGACCGTCTCAGGATGCAATTCTTCGAGAATGGAATGCGACCGGGCGTGGTCAGCGCGACGTAATCGTCAAGCTGCACACCGGCCAAGGTAAGACGCTGGTCGGGCTTCTTATGTTGCAGGCCCGTCTAAACGAAGGAAAAGGCCCGGTCGTCTACCTGTGCCCGAACAACTACCTTATCGAGCAGACGTGCGAGCAGGCGCGTCAGTTCGGTATTGCAACGTGCCAAGCAGAGCCAGATCTGCCCGAGGCGTTCCTCACAAGCGAGCAAATCCTTGTGACATCGGTACAAAAGCTCTTCAACGGCTTGACGAAGTTCGGCCTTGATCGCAATTCCGTCGCCGTCGGGACGCTGCTGATGGACGACGCACACGCATGCGCGGACACGATCCGCGAGCAGTGCAAGATCCGCATCGATACTAGTGATGCGGCTTACCAGGCGCTTCGAACTCTGTTTGCAACCGAAGTCGAACAACAAGGCGTTGGCACTTACGCTGACATATGCAATGGGAAACACGATGCGCTGCTGCCGGTTCCCTATTGGGTCTGGCGCGATCGCGAGTCCGATGTTGCTGCGATTCTGTCGTTAGCATCTGATCGAAAGAGCGTCAAGTTCGCATGGCCGCTCTTGCGCAACATGCTCGCGCACTGCCAATGCGTTGTCTCCGGAACCTCGATCGAGATTGAGCCGCAAATAGCGCCGCTTCAATCGTTTGGAAGCTACTGGAAGGCGGAGCATCGAATCTTCATGTCCGCCACGGTGACGGACGATGCATTCCTGATCAAGGGGCTTCGGCTGAAGCCGTCGACGATCGTCGCCCCGCTTCTCTACTCTCACGAGAGCTGGTCGGGCGAGAAGATGGTGCTGCTGCCTTCTGTCATCAACCCGCTGTTGAACCGTGAAGCGATCGTTGCTAAGTTCGCGCCCAAGGATGCGCGTCGCCGCTATGGTGTTGTGGGCCTCGCGACTTCCTTCAAGAACACCGCGGATTGGGCGGCCTACGGTGCCAAGGTAGCAACTACGGAAACGGTGTGGGGGGATATCGACGGATTGCGTAAGGGAAGCTACGAGCAGACGATGGTGCTGGTCAATCGCTACGACGGCATTGACCTGCCGGACGATGCCTGCCGAGTTTTGGTGGTTGACGGAAAGCCTTACTCTGAGAGCCTGATCGACCTGTATCAAGAGGACTGCCGCCCGGCGAGCGACACTACCCTGATGCGCCTGGTTCGAACCATCGAACAGGGTATGGGACGAAGCGTGCGAGGTGAGAAGGACTATTCCGTGATTCTTGGAATCGGTTCTGATCTCACCCGGGCGCTTCGAGACCAGCATTCGCGAAGCTACTTGTCGTCCCAGATGGCCACGCAGATCGAAATCGGGCTTGAGGTTGCTGGGTACGCGAAAGACGACATTGCCGCTGGAGACGATGCCGATACGGCGTTCTCCAACCTCATCCGTCAGTGTTTGGGCCGGGACGAGGGTTGGAAGGCCTTCTATGCCGAGCACATGGAGAAGGTTGAACCGAGGAGCGCCAACAAGCGGCTGCTCGATATCTACGCTGCTGAGCTCGAAGCAGAAGAGCTGTTCATGGCCGGAGACTACAGCGGTGCCGTACAGCGCATTCAGAAGTTAATGGACGATCATAAGTTCGATGCGGCTGACCGTGGCTGGTACCTCCAGATCATGGCTAGATACAGCTATCCGCTCGATCGAACCGAGTTCAATCGCCTGCAGTTGGCCGCGCACGGAGCCAATCGCATGGTGATGAAGCCGCCGCAAGGTTTGAAGGTCACGAAGTTGTCTGTCATTAGCCAGGGGCGCGTCGAGCGCATCGCCCAATGGATTCGCGACCACAACGATTACGCCCAACTCGACGTCGCGTTGGCGGATGTCCTCGGACGTCTTGTATTCGGAGTGAAGGCGGACAAATTTGAACAGGCACTTGATGAACTGAGCCGCGCGTTGGGCTTCGCTGGCGAGCGTCCCGACAAGGAGTGGAAGGAAGGTCCAGACAATCTTTGGGCGCTGGATGACACCAACTACATTGTCTGGGAATGCAAAGACGAGGTCGACTTAAACAGGGCAGAGATAAATAAGACGGAGACTGAGCAGATGAACCGCTCTGCGGCATGGTTCCAGAAGCACTATCAGGGATGTACTGCCATCTACATTGAGATTCACCCCGCGCATCAGGTGCAAAGTGCAGCCAACTTCTTGGTGGATGTCAAAGTGATGCGAGAGAAAGAATTGAGGTCTTTCGTGAAAGCTGTGAAGAATTTTTTCCAGTCCTTCCAGCTCCTAAATTTCAAGGACTTGTCCCTGCCGCACATCCAGAATCTCCTTGTTGAGAATGCGTTGGACGTGGACAACCTGCTCAAAGGCGGCTTCACCAGGAAGACAGTTGACCGAAAATGACCCATCATGACCGGGTGGCCTTCGAGGACGGAAGTGCTCATTGATGGGCCGCCGTGCGGTTCACACCTGCCCCACTTCCCGCCAATAGCCCTATATCGACGACGCTCCTCACCAAGGGCATCAAGCCCTTTGCGCAGACGGGCACAGCGCCGATGCCGCAAGCCCCATCACCTCAACCAGGCGAACGCGCAGACTCAAGGCGCGAGAAAAGGCTCCTGCAAGTCCAGCACGAAGCACAGATTGGCCCACATGCCGATGACTCCCCCTTCGTGGGGATGCCAATCTCTGGAAACAAATAAGCCTCCCTCGCTTGGTTGAATTCAATAGTTTGCTATTAAATTAAATATATAGCAAACTTCCCAATCCACAAAAGCAGAAGAACCTTTTTTCCTTCTCACCCCGCCAGCGGCAACTCCATCCGAAACTCCGCCCCCCGCTCCCCGTTGCGGGCGCTCAGGTGGCCGCCGTGCTGTTCCACCAGCCCATAGCTGATCGACAGGCCCAGCCCCGTGCCTTTGCCCACCGGCTTGGTAGTGAAAAACGGGTCAAAAATGCGCAGCAGGTGCTCGGGAAGAATGCCGGGGCCGTTGTCGCACACGGTCACGCGGGCCAGGCGGTTGACCTTGTCGCTGTCCACCGACACCCACACGCAGGGTTGTGGGATGCGGGCCGCCACCACGGCATCGAAGGCGTTTTGTACCAGGTTCATCACCACCTGCTGCAACTGGCCTGCGCTGCCCAGCACGCAGCAGGGGTCAGCTTTGTGCCAATGCACGGCCACGGGGTGGGTGTAGCCCTTCTGTACCCAGTGGATGGCGCGGTCCACCACTTCCACCAGGTTGACCGGCACGCGCTCCTCCGAGTCCATCGCCGAAAACCGCTTCAGCCCATGCACGATGTCGGCTGTGCGCTGTGCGCCTTCAAGCGTGCCTTCGATGAGCGAGGGCAGGTCGGCCATCAGGTGGGCGATGCGCAGCTTCTGGCGCAGGGCTGCCAGGGTGGCCTCGTCCTGGTGTGCGTGCAGCGCGGCCATGTAGGTTTGCAGGCGGTCGCAGTATTTGCGCAGTGCATGCACGTTGCCCAGCACGAAGCTGATGGGGTTGTTCAGCTCGTGCGCCACACCGGCTACCAGCTGGCCCAGCGAGGCCATTTTTTCTGAATGCAGCAGTTGCTGCTGGGTGCGCTTCAAGGCCTCGTGTGCGGTGCGCATTTCCTGGTAGGCGCGTTTGAGTTCTGCCGTGGGCCGCCCCACCCACACCGTGCCCACGCGGCGGCCATTGGCACCCATGCGGGGGGTGCAGTTGGCATCGACCGACACCACGCTGCCGTGGCTGTCCAGCAGGTTCAGCTCGATGGCTTCGCCCTTGCGCGGGGCATCGGGCTTGGTCATCGCGGCCCTGGCCTGGGCCACGCTGGCCTCGTCGGCCAGCAGGGCATCGAGCCGGGTGCCGCGCAGCTGGTCTTCGCTGCGGCCCACCAGCTCGCACAGCGCGGCATTGGTCTGCTCGATGCGCCCGGCCTCGTTGCACACCACCAGCACGTCGGACATGGAGGTGAGCACGCTGAAGATGAACTGTTGCGACTGCTCCAGCTCGCTGTTCTTTTTTTCCAGCTCCACCTCGTCGTCGATGAGGCGGGTGTACACCTCGTCCATTTTCTGGATCACGTCCAGCCAGGTGGATTCGTCCACGCCTTCCATCGGCACGGCGGGCAGGGGGCTGGGGGAGCGGGGTTTGGTCATGGGTGCAAGCCTCTCCGCGCTTTCAATGCACCGTGCAGACCATGCAGGGGTCGAACGAGCGCACGATGTGCTGCACGCTGACCGGCGTGGTTTCGCCCGGCAGCACCGGCGCGTTGACCAGGGCCTGTTCCAGCGCACCCGGCGTGCCCTGCGCGTCGCGCGGCGAAAAGTTCCAACTGGTGGGGGCCACGATTTGGTAGTTGGCCAAGCGCCCATCCTGCACCACCAGCCAGTGGCCCAGGCTGCCACGGGCGGCTTCGGTCAGGCCGATGCCGCTGCCTTCGTCGGGCAACTCGGCGGGTACGCAGAAGGCTTCGGTGGGTGCAATGGCTTGCAGCCAGCTTTCCATCAGCGGCACCACGCGGGCCAGCTCGACCAGCCGGGCCAGCACGCGGGTGTACACCGTGCTGCCGTGGCGCAACACCGCGTCGGTCACCAGGGGCATGCCGCTGGTGAGCTGACGCGCGATGGCCCCGGTTTCCACCACCTCGCCGCCCAGGCGGGGGGCTTTGTTCCAGGTGTAGGCACCGGGTTTGTCGGGCTCGGGGCGGGTCAGGCCGTGCAGGGGGTACAGCGGCTCGCGGGCCTGGGCCAGCCAGGCGTGGGTGGCATCTTCGGTGATGCTGCGCAGGGCCACGGGTTCGGTGGCACCGCTGGTGGCCCGCCACACGCCACCGGGCAAGGCCCAGCCGCCACCGGGCTGCGGGTAGGCCCCGTAGCTCAGGTAACGGCCGGGGCCGGGGCCGAGTGTCTCCAGCCCCAGGTCGCGCACCAGCGTGAGGAAAAAGCGCAGGTCGCCGCCCTGCGGGGCCTGCGAATGCCAGTCCCACAGCGCGGCTTCGCAGTCGAGCGTGGCCACGGCCTCCAGCGGGGCGGCAAACAACTGGCGCTCCAAGAAGCTGCGGAACTCGCGCACCCTGGCCAGCAGGCGCACGCGCTCTGCCGCGTCGATGGCGCGGGTTGATCCGCCAGGCTCCACCGCCTGGGTGTGTGGCCACTTGCCGCCCAGCGTGCCCATGAGCGTGAGCCAGCGCTGGCGCATGGCGGTGGCCTGGCGCACCTGCTCGCCCGCCTGAGGGTCGAAGCGGCGCAGGGCCTCGGCATGCCAGGGCCGCCCGGCATACACCGGGCGCACAAAGTCGGGCATGAAGAACAGGTAGAAGTGCGTCAGGTGGTCGGCCAGGTTCTCGGTGGCCAGCATCAGGTTGGTGGCGTGCTGGCCGTTGGGCGGCATGGTCAACCCACCCAAATCTGCCAGCGCACGGGCCGATGCCACCGACTGCGACACCGAGCAGATGCCGCAGATGCGCGGCACGTACACCAGCGCATCGTGCGGGGCCTTGCCTTGCAAAATCTGCTCGAACCCCCGGTACATGGTGGCGTTGACGTGCGCCGAGGCCACGCGGCCACCGTCCACATCCAGCACCACTTCCAGATCCCCTTCCACCCGGTTGAACGGGCCGACCAACAGGCGACTCATGCTTGGCTCATTTCGACTTGTTCCGACGTATTCCGACTCGTTCCGGCTTATTTCAACCGTGTTTTGCGCACGGCGGGCTTGACCACCAGGTGGTCGGCCACGGCGTTGTGTTTGACGCGCTTGGGCGTGGCGCTTTTGGACAGCGAGGCCAGCGCCACAAACCAGGCTTTGGGCATGTCGGTGGGCAGGCCGATGGGAATGCCCGCCAGCTTGGGCGTTTCGTGAAACGGATGCCCAGGCTCCTGAAAACCCGGCTCTGTGCAGGCAATGCAGGCGTAGCCGCCACGGGTGCAGCTGCCCTCGCCGTTCCACAGGCGGATGTTGCAATCGGCATGCACCTGCGTGCCCTTGCAGCCCATGTGCTCCATCATGCAGCCCAGGTCTGACGGCTTCAGTGCGCTGGCCTTGAACTCGTAGTACTCGTTGCGCGTGCAGCCGTGGTGTACCAGCTGGTCGGCGTAAAAGCGCGGGCGGTTCAATGGGTCAAGGTCGTCAGCGGTGAAGCTGTCGGCGGCCAGCGCCATGAGCGTGTCGGTCACCCAGCTGGGGTGCGTGGGGCAACCGGCGATGTTGATGACCGGCAGCCCGCTGCCCGAGCGGAAGTCGGCCCCCAGCAGGCCACCGGGGCGGTCGTCTTCGTATTGCAGGCCGCAGGCATCGGTGGGGTTGTCGCCCCCGGCGGTGATGCCACCCCAGGCCGCGCAGCTGCCCACCGCCACGACGTGCTGTGCTTTGGCGGCCAGTTCGCGCACCCAGTGGATCATGGGCAGGCCGGTGCCCGCCAGCATGTGGAACCGCCCTGTGCCGTGGGGGCCGCGCAGCAGCGAGCCTTCCACACACAGCGCATCCAGCCGGGTGTGGCCGTCCAGCACCGATTGCAGCAGCGCAATCACATCGGTGCCGCTGGCCAGCGACAGCGACGGGTGCCACAGCAGGTCGATGCCCGCGCTCTTCAGGTGGCCAGAGAAGTCGGTGGTGTCGGCGCACAGCAGCGACATGCTGCACCCGCCGCAGCCGCCGGACTGCAACCACAGCAGGTTCATGCGGTCACCTCTTTCATGGTTTCAGCTTCTTCAACCTGTTCAACAGATTCAACCGATTCATTCAGTCCAGCCCAGGCCATTGCCCAGTCCAGCGCCAGGGCCAGGTCGGCCAGCGCCTGCTCGCTCGGCGCTTCGCCCAGCTCAAACCGCTGCGCCCGGATGGCCAGCAGCGTGCAGGGCGGCGGCGGGGTGCGTTCCAGGTCGCAGTACACCTTCAGCAAGGCTTCGGGTGCCAGGGCGTGGGTGGTGAAGCCCGCCTGCGGGGCGGGCGCAACGGGGCGCACTTCAAAGGCAGACGACAGGCCCAGGGCAGCATCCGCCAGCAGCACCCGCTCGCGGCCCGCGATGTCCAGCGCGTGCTCAATTTGCAGCTGAAAGTCGGTCAGGCATTCCAGCCGCCCCGCTGGCAGCTGCCACCGTGCCCGCTCGGCCAGTTGTTCGGCCAGCAGCGGCCCCAGCGCGTCGTCGCCCCGGCTGGGGTTGCCCCAGCCGAACACCAGCAGCGGTGCCACCGGGCCACTCATCCCTGTGCGGCCTCTGCCGAATGTGCCGGGGTGCCGCGCACGGTGTCGCCGCTGGATGAGCGGTGTACGTGGTCCAGCACCTCGCCACGGGCGTTGCGCAGCGTCACGGCCAGCGGCATCTGGCCCAGCGCGTGGGTGGCGCACGACAGGCAGGGGTCGTAGGCGCGGATGGCCACCTCGATGTGGTTGAGCAGCGGCTCGGTGATGGTGTGGCCGTCCAGGTAGTGCAGGGCCACCGAGCGCACCGCCTCGTTCATGGCCTGGTTGTTGTGGGTGGTGGAGACTATGAGGTTGCAGCTGGTCACCAGATCGTTGTCGCCCACTTCGTATTCGTGGATGAGGGTGCCGCGCGGTGCTTCGATGATGCCCACGCCGCCGCGCTGGCGCTCGCCGGTGGCCAGCAGCGGGCCGCCGAGGATGGCCGGATCGTCCAGCAACTGCGCCACCACCTCCACGCCGTGCAGCAGCTCAATCATGCGGGCCCAGTGCGTGGCCAGCACCGCATGCACCACCTGGCCGCCGTGTGCCGCCACAAAAGCCTGGCGGCGCGCTTCGGCCCTGGGTGTGGCGATGAAATCGCAGTTCTGCACCCGCGCCAGCGGTCCCACGCGGTACCAGCCCGCATCCGGCCCCATAGCCAGGCGGTAGGGAAACTTCATGTAAGTCCAGGGCTTCACGCCCTCGCCAATCAGCTCGCGGTAGCGCTGGTCTTCAAAGCCATCCACCGCCACCCGCCCGTCGGCCTCGCGCAGGCGCAGCGTGCCGTCGTAAAACTCCATCGCGCCACCGGGGCCGACCAGCGACAGCATGGCCGCCGGGGTGTCGGCAAAGCCCACCAGGTGGGGGGGCAGGCCGGTGTGCAGGCGCTCGGCCAGGTCCACCGCCGTCTCGGCCCAGGTCAGCACCTCGGGCAGTTGGGCACGCAGGGTGTCGCGCTCGGCCATGTCCACCGCCCGGTTCATGCCGCCGGGCACCGAGCCGGTGCCGTGTACCCGCTTGCCAGCGGTGATGCGGATCACCTCCTGGCCAAACTTGCGCAGCATCACACCCTGGCGTGCGGCCTCGGGGTGGGCCATCGCCACGCCCACGATGTTGCGCTGCGCCACAGCGGCATCGAAGCCAAACAGCAAATCGGGCGAGGCCAGGTGGAAGAAGTGCAGCGCATGGCTTTGCACCATTTGCCCGTAGTGCATGAGGCGGCGGATTTTGTCGGCGGCCTCGGGCACCGGCCAGCCGCCCACCACGCGGTCCAGCGCCTTGGAGGCCGCCAGGTGGTGCGACACCGGGCAGATGCCGCACAGGCGCTGCACCAGCACCGGCACCTCCCAGTAAGGCCGGCCCACGATGAACTGCTCAAAACCCCGGAACTCGACGATGTGCAGCCGCACCTGCTCAATGCGGTTGTCCTCACCCAGCAGCAGCGTGACTTTGCCGTGGCCTTCCACGCGCGAAACCGGGTCGATGACCACGCGGCGCAGGCCCTGGGGATGGGCGGCGGTTTCGAGGGGGCGGGTGGCGTCAGTCATAACGGATCAACCCCGGTTTCAAATTGGGCGTGCGCCCGGCCATCAGGTCTTGCAACAGCTGCCAGAACGCATCGGCGGGTGGCGGGCAGCCGGGCAGGGCGTGGTCGATGCGCACCACTTCGTGGATGGGGTGGACGCGGTTGAGCGGCAGGGGCAGCTCGGGGTCGTTGGGCACCTCCCCATACACCGCCCGCAGCATGTCGCCCACATCCAGGTGGTTGCGCAGGGCGGGCAGGCCACCGTTGATGGCGCAGGCCCCCACGGCCACCAGCACGCGGCAGTTGGCACGGAAAGCCCGCAGCACTTCCACGTTTTCGGCATTGCACAGCCCACCTTCGATCAGCCCGATGTCGCAAGGGCCAACGGTTTTGATGTCGGTCAGCGGCGAGCGGTCGAAGGTGATGTGCTCGATCAGATCGAACAATCGCTCGTCAATGTCCAGAAACGACATGTGGCAGCCGAAGCACCCGGCCAGCGACACGGTGGCCACGCGCAGCTTGGCGGGTGGGGGCGCACCCCTGCCGACTTGCCTGTCGGCGCTGGTATCGGCGCTCATCCGCGTGTCTCCGGTGTATCAAACGTGCGCTGGCCAATGGGCACGGCAAAGCCCACCCGCTTGGGCAGCAGTGCGCCCACCGGGCAGATGTGGGCGGCGCGGTCGGTCACGGCCAGGGCGCTGTCGCCCAACTGGCCGCTGGCGCTGTTGATCAGCAACCGGGTGGCAATGCCGTGGCCACCAATGGCAAACACCTGTTTGCCGTCGAGTTCGTCGCTGGCACGCACACAGAGTTGGCACAGGATGCAGCGGTTGGGCTCGAACAGCACATCGGGGTGGCTGGCATCGACCGGGCGCTCGGGGTTGAGGGCTTCGTAGTGCAGGTCGGTCATGCCGGCCTGTGCGGCCTGTTCTTGCAGTTGGCAGTTGCCGCTTTTTTCGCAGCCGGGGCAGAAGTGGTTGCCCTCGACAAACAGCATCTGCAGCAGGTGCAGGCGCTGTGCATCCAGTTCAGGCGTGTGGCAGTCCACCTGTTGCCCGGCGGCAGCGGCGGTGGTGCAGGCGGCCACAGGGCGGCCATCCACCCGCACGGTGCACACCCGGCAGGATGCGCTGGCCGAGACATCGGGGTGCCAACACAGGTGGGGAAGGGTGTGCCCGGCACGCTGCGCGGCAGCCAGGATGGTGTCACCAGGCTCCAGCGCCACCGGCTGGCCGTCAAGGTGGAACACCGCCCGGGGGGTGGGGTTGCAGGGTGCGCTCATGGCAGTGGCTCCGTGTGCAGGTGGGCGCCCGGGTCGTTGCGCCCGGTGGCGCGTCGGGCCACCGACAGCTCGGCGTCCAGGTTGAACTCGGGCTCGAACTGCGCCGCGCCGGTGCGCTGGGCATACGCCTGCCCGAAGTGGGCCAGTGTGTCGCGCAGCGGGTTGCAGGCCGAGGCACCCAGGCCGCAGTGCGCGCCACTGTGCAGCAAGGTGTTGAGTTCGCGCAGGCGTTCCAGGTCAAAGGCCGAGCCCCGGCCCGCGCCGCGCTCGTGGGCGAGTTTGTCCAGCCGCCGCACCACCAGGTGGGTGCCCACCCGGCACGGTGTGCACAGCCCGCAGCTCTCGTGCGCAAAAAAGCGGGCAAAGTGGCGCGCCACCTCGAACAGGTCGCGCGTGCGGTTGAGCACGGTGAAACCACCCGCGCTGGGCACATCGTCAAAGGCAATGCGCCGGCCAAAGTCCGAAGCAGGCACACAGGTGCCCGATGGTCCGCTCACCTGCACCGCTTGGGGCTGGTGCGCACCGCAATCGGCCAGGATGCGCGAAATGGGTGTGCCCAGCGGGTATTCGTACAGCCCGGGGCGCTCACAGTCACCGCTGACCGAATGGATGCTGGTTCCTGTGGAGGACGCGGTGCCCAGGCTGGCCCACCAGTCTGCGCCGCGCCGCGCAATGTGGGCCACGGCGCAGAAGGTTTCGACGTTGTTGACCACGGTGGGGCGGCCCAGGTAGCCGCTTTCCACCGGGTAGGGCGGACGGATGCGCGGCATGCCACGCTTGCCCTCCAGCGACTCGATCAGCGCCGACTCTTCTCCGCACACATAGGCCCCCGCCCCCAGGTGGATGCCGATGTCGAAATCGAAACCGCTCGATCCGTCCAAGCCGCCCATTACTCCGGCCACATTGCGGCCCAGCAGGCCGTCCGCGCGGCGGCGTTCCAGCGTGGCTTGCAGGTGGGGCAGCAGGTAGCGGTATTCACCACGCAGGTACAGCCAGCCCTGTTGCGCACCAATGGCCCGTGCGGCAATGGTCATGCCATCGAACACCGCATCGGCATGGTCGGACAGCAGGGCGCGGTCTTTGAAGGTGCCGGGCTCGCCCTCGTCGGCGTTGCAGACCACGCAGCGCAGCGGCCCTGCGGCATCGTGGCAGGCCTGCCACTTGAAGGCGGTCGAAAAACCCGCGCCGCCGCGACCGCGCAGGCCAGCGCGGGCCACTTCGTCAATCAGGGCCTGTGGTTCGCGGGCGAGCACGCTGGGCAGCGACGGTGCATCTGCTGCCACGCCCGACAGCAGCGCGTCGGCGCGGTGAACGCGGTTGACCACCTTGAACCAATCGGCAGGCCAGTCGGACACGGGCACCTCGGCCAGCATGAGGTCGGCGAGGGCATCGACCCGTGTGGCATCCAGGCGGGTGACCACCTGGTGGTGGTTGACCAGCAGCGCAGGTCCCTGGTCGCACAGGCCGGTGCATGATGTCCGGTCCACACTGAAGCGGCCCCGTGCGTCGGGCTGGCCGGGGGCCACGCCCAGCCGTTGGCAGAGCCTGTGCAGCAGCGCCTCGCTGCCCAGCATGCGGTCGGTGATGTGGTCGGAGAACAGCACCCGGGTGTGCCCCACCGGGTGGGTATGGAAAAAACGGTAGAACGTGGCCACGCCTTCGACGTGGGCCAGCGGCAAATGCAGTGCCTGGGCGATGTGCGTCAGCAAAGGCCGTGACAGCCAGTGGGTGTGGGCCTGGGTCTCCCGCAGCACCTGTACCAGGGCATGCGGGTCGTGTCCCCAGTGGGCCAGCACGGCATCGGCGACGGTGTGCGGGGCAAGGTTCATGCTCCTCCCAGTCCAAAGCGTTGCATCTTGCCCCGCAAACCGACGCGCGACAAGCCCAGCTCCTGCGCGGCGCGCGTTTTGTTCCAGCGGTGGCGCAGCAGGGTCTCGCGCAGCAGCATGGCCTCGATGACATCCAGCCTCTCGCTCAGCGTGCCGCTTTGGGGCACGGCGGACATCAGGTCGCCACCGCCACCAGCGGCGCGCCCTTGCAGCACCCGCGCCGAAAACGCGCCGGGGGGCAGCGTCGCGCCGTCGTGCAGGGCCAGGGCGCGGGCAATTTCGTTGCGCAGCTCGCGGATGTTGCCGGGCCAGGGGTAGGCCAGCAGGCAGGCCAGGGTGTCGTCGGGCAGGGTGGCCCCTGGGTGGCCCAGCTCGGCCGCCACGTCCAGCGCCAGCTGGTGGGCAATGGGTGCGATATCGGCCACGCGCTCGCGCAGCGGGGGCACGGTGATGCCGATGCCCGCCAGCCGGTAGTACAGGTCTTCGCGGAACAGGCCGTCAGCCACCCGCTGCTCCAGCTGGCGGTGGGTGGCCGCAATGACGCGCACGTTCACCTGAATGGGGCGCACGCCGCCCACGGGCCGTACCTCGCCCTCCTGCAGCACCCGCAGCAGCTTGACCTGGAACGCGGGCGAGGTTTCGCCGATTTCGTCCAGAAACACGGTGCCACCGTTGCCACGCTGGAACAGGCCGGGGTGGTCTTCAAATGCGCCGGTGAACGCCCCGCGCTTGTGGCCAAACAGCTCGGATTCGAGCAGCGAATCGGGGATGGCCGCGCAGTTTTCCACCACAAACGGGCCGGACTGTCGGGGCGATGCGTAGTGGATGGCGCGGGCCAGCAGCTCTTTGCCGGTGCCCGACTCACCCAGCACCAGCACCGGAATGTCGTAGCGCGCCACCCGTTGGGCCGTGGCGCACACTTGGTCGAGCGGGCCGCCCGGCGTGCGCACGATGCGGTCGAACCCGAAGGTGCTTTGTGCCCGCGCCATCTGGCTGGCGGTGCGCTGGCGCAGCACCCGGGTGCTGGTGCGCAGCTCCAGGTCCAGGCGGCTGGTCTGCTGTTGCAGTGCCTGCGCCTCCATGGCGTTGCGCACCGACTCCAGCAGCGCATCGGGTGCCCAGGGCTTGAGGATGTACTGGTAAATGCCTGCCTCGTTGATGCCCGCAATGATGTCCTGGCTGTCGGTGTAGCCCGAAATCAGGATGCGCACCGTGTTGGGCCACTGTTCGCGCACTTCTTTTAAAAACACCACGCCGGTGGTGCCGGGCATGCGCTGGTCGCACAGGATCACGCTGACCGGCTGGCGCTGCAGCAGCCCCTGAGCCTCTTCGGCGCTGCTGGCAGTGAACACGGTGAAGTCTTCGTCCAGCGTGCGCCGCAGGGCGTCTTGCGAGCGCACCTCGTCGTCCACCACCAGCACAGTGGGCAGCACGTCGGAGATGGCGGTGGTGGTCACAGGGGCATTCAGGTGGGCTATCGGCGGTGGGTGGCCAGGTGGCGGGGTGTCCAGGCGTGCGGCAGCTTGTGCACAAAGTGGTGCCGGGCGACGTGGTAGCTCGGGTCGAAGCCGAAAAAATTGCGGTGCATGCGGGCCAGCTCCTGTTCGCGGTAGCGGGCCAGTGGGCAGTGCGCCTCGTCAGCGGCACGCCGGGCCTGCTTGGCCGCCAGCCAGTCGGGCCAATTGTAGGAGTCGGCACAGGCCAGTGCGCGTGCCAGGCACCGGGCTTCCAGCCCTGCGCGGGGGCCGTCGTCGCAGTGGTCGATCAGGCCCATGCGCAGCGCGTCAGCAGCCCGCAGCGGCAAGCGGCTGGCCATCAGGTCGCGGGCACCGGCATCGCCCAGGCGGCGGGGCAACAGGTAGGTCCAGTACTCCGAGCCATACAGGTTGCCCATGTTTTTGTAGTGCGGGTTGAGCACCACGCTGCCGTGTGCCCACACCTCGTCGGCCGCCAGCGCCAGGAAGGCACCACCCGCACCGGCGTTGCCGCGCATGAGGCTCACAGTCATGCGGTCGGTCATGGTCAGCACGGCCAGTGCCACGTCGTCCATGGCCTGGATGTTGCGCCACGATTCGTCAGCGGCGCTGTCGTTGGGGCGGTGTGCGGCGGCTTCGATGCTGTTGAGATCGATGCCGTTGCTGAAAAACCCCTCGCCACCGGCCAGCAGCAGCACCCGCGTGGGGCGCTCGCGCACCTGCTGCAGGGCGGCCAGCAGGCGCTCGCAGCGGTTGGTGTTCATGGCGCCGTTGTAAAAATCGAAGCTTAGAACGCCCACCCTATAAGCGCTGTGGCCATATTCTTCATAAAAAATCTCGGCCCACTCGTCGTTGGTACGCATCAGCGCCGCCGGGCGTTGCGGCAGGCGGGCGGCTTCGTCGGCAAACAGCATGGCGGCCACCTGTTTGAACGAGCCTTGGCCGGGCGGCGTACCGGGCGCATCGGCCCGGCGGGCCTGGCCTATCCACACGCCGCCGTCCACCGTGCGGCGCAGCAAGGCACCGTCGCGCACGGCCAGCAACTCGCCGGGCGGCTGGTGGGCAAACTCGGCCATCGTGGCGGCAGATGCCACGTGTGCATCGCCCAGGTAGCAGGGCTGGCCCCACAGCGCGTCCAGCACACCGGGCTGGCCGTCGCCGCTGCGCAGGCGGGCCATCACGGTGGCGGTGTCGTCGCGCTGCCAGCAAATGGCGCGGTCAGCCTGTGGCATGGCTGGTTGCCAGCGGGCGGCGGCCACGGGCAAGGCAGGCGGTTGGCGCTCACCCGCCGCAAAGCGCTCCACCAATTCCAACGTGGCCTGCCAGGCGGCCTGGGTCACCTCGCGCCGGTACACGCTGCCCTTGGTGGCGGCCCGCATGGCGAACCCGGCGTGCGCCCAGACGGGGCCAGCGTCGAAATCCCCATTGGCCTGCAGCACCGTGACACCCCATTGCGGGGTGCCCGACGCCACCGCCCAGTCGAGCGCGCTGGGCCCCTGGTCGCCTGGCGGGCCGGGGTGCACCACGAAGCACGGCACGCGCTGCCAAACCGAGGCCGGTATGCGCCGCTTCAAAAACGGGGCCAGCACCAGGTCGGGTTGCGCCAGCGCCACCGCCTCTTCGGTCACGCTGTCGGCAATGTCCAGCTCGACCGTCAGCACATGGCCGCGCGCGCGCAGCTCGGCATACAGCCGCTGGCTGAGGCTGTTGAAGCTGTGGCACAGCAGCAGGATGCGCAAGGACATGGGGGCAGCGGCGCTCAGCAGATGCGCGGCAGCTGCTCGCCGCTGAGCCAGTCCACCACGCGGCGGCCACCGAAGCGCGTGGCCATTTGCACAAAGTGGTGCGGGTCGGTCGTGACTTCGCCAATGCGCACGGCGTCCAGCCCCAGGGGGTGCGCCCGCATGGCGGCCAGCACGGCATCGGCGGCTTCGGGGGCCACCACGGCAATCAGCTTGCCTTCGTTGGCCACGTACAGCGGGTCCAGGCCCAGCAGCTCGCAGGCCGCGTCCACCTGGGGTTTGACGGGAATGGCTGCCTCTTGCAACACCATGCCCACGCCCGACTGGCGGGCCACCTCGTTCAGGGTGGTGGCCAGGCCGCCGCGCGTGGGGTCGCGCAACACGCGCACGCCGCCCGGGGCAGCGGCCAGCATGGCGGCCACCAGGGTGTGCAGGGCTGCGGTATCGCTTTCTATGGTGGTTTCAAACGCCAGCGACTCGCGCTGTGACAACACGGCCACACCATGGTCGCCAATGCTGCCCGACAGCAACACCACATCGCCTGGCCGCGCCAGGCGACCGCTGATGTGCACGCCCGGTGCCAGCACGCCCACGCCTGTGGTGCTGATGAACACGCCGTCGCCCTTGCCCTGCTCCACCACCTTGGTGTCGCCCGTGACCACCGGCACACCGGCTTCGCGGGCGGCGGCGGCCATGGATTGGACGATGCGCTGCAGGTCGATCAGCGGAAACCCTTCTTCGATGATGAAGCTGGCGCTCAGGTACAGCGGCTTGGCACCGCTCATGGCCACGTCGTTCACAGTGCCGTGCACCGACAGGCAACCGATGTCGCCACCGGGGAAAAACAGCGGCGAAATCACGTGGCCGTCGGTCGCCATCACCAGGCGGCCTTGGGCCGGGTCGAAGCCGGGCAGGCCCAGCACCGCGCCGTCGTCACCCTGGCGCAGCCATTCGTTGTCAAACGCGGCCAGAAACAGTTCTTCGATCAGCTGCGCAGCGGCCTTGCCACCCGCACCGTGCCCCATGTCGATGCGGCCATGTTTGATGTCCAGCGGGCGGATGTAGGCCTTCTTGACGGGCTTGGGCGCGGAGGCCTCGCCAGCGCCGGGTTGGTCGTGGTTTGTTCTCATGGGGCTACCTCGGCTGGTTGGGTGGCCACGATGGGGATGTCGCGAAAACGCCCGTAGGTGTAGTGGGCGGCGCACGCCCCTTCGCTGGACACCATGCACGAGCCCACCGGGTTTTCGGGGGTGCACACGGTGCCGAAAATTTTGCAGTCGGTGGGCCGCTTCACGCCACGCAAAATGGCACCGCACTCGCAGGCCTTGTTGTCGGGCACAGGGGTGTAGCTCAGGTCAAAGCGGCGTTCGGCGTCAAAGCTGGCAAAAGACCCGCGTATCTTCAGCGCGCTGTAGGGCACCTCGCCCAGGCCGCGCCATTCGAAGCTGGGTCGCAACTCAAAAACCTCTGACACCAGCGCCTGAGCCTTGAGGTTGCCCGCTGGCGTGACGGCGCGGGTGAACTCGTTTTCTACATGGGCGCGGCCTTCGTTGACCTGGCGCACCAGCATCAGAATGGCCTGCATCACGTCCAGCGGCTCGAACCCGGCAATCACCACCGGCTTGCGGTACTCCTCGGCAAAGTGGTCGTAAGGTGCCGAGCCGATGACGATGCTCACGTGCGCGGGGCCAATAAACCCGTCTATGGGCACGGTGCCCAACTGCCGCACCTCGGGCGATTCCAAAATGTGCGTGATGGCCGACGGCGTGAGCACGTGACAGCACAGCACACTGAAGTTGGCCAGGCCTTCGCGGTGGGCCTCGCGGATGGCGAGCGCCGTGGGCGGCGTGGTGGTCTCAAACCCAATGGCAAAAAACACCACCTCGCGCTGCGGGTTGGCACGGGCAATGCCCAGCGCATCGGCAGCCGAATAGACCATGCGGATATCCCCGCCCCGTGCCTTGGCCTTGGTGAGCGACAAGCCGTCGGAAGCCGGCACACGCATGGTGTCGCCATACGTGCACACGATGGCGCCACGCTCCAGCGCCAGGCGGATGGCCAGGTCGATGCGCCCAATGGGCAACACACACACCGGGCAGCCGGGGCCGTGGATCATGCGCACGTTGGGCGGCAGCAGCTCCAGCACGCCATAGCGCTGAATGGCATGCGTGTGGCCACCGCAAAACTCCATGAAGCTGTAGCGGCGGTCGGCTTGGGCCTCGGCGGCCAGGCGTGCGCCGATCTGGCGGGCCAGGTCGCCGTCGCGGAATTCGTCGATGTATTTCATGGGGTCACCGGTTCGGTGGGGGCTGCGTCCATGGCAGCCAGTTCGGCAAACAGCGCCAGCGTGCACTGGGCCTCTTCGGGGTCGATGGTGCCGATGGCATGGCCCACGTGCACGATGACGTAGTCGCCCACCTGCGCACCATCGACCAGTGCCACCGATATTTCTTTGCGAATGCCCCCGAGGTTGACCAGCGCCTGGTCGTTGGGGCGCAGCTCGACCACGAGTGCGGGAATGGCTAGACACATGGTTCGAATTCCTTCAAAGGGGAGAGAGGCACGGCGCGCATCAACAGCCGTTGCGCCACCCAGGCCTGGCCCAGGGCCAGCCCGGCATCGCCACAGCTGTGTGCATGGGGGCGCAGCACGGTCAGGCCTGCTGACTGCAAACGCGCCACCACCCGCTCGCTGAGGATGCGGTTGGCAAAACACCCGCCGCCCAGGCACACCACCCTGCAGCTGTGTTGGTGGGCGGCGGCTCGGGCCCAGCGGGCCAGGGCATCGGCCAGGGCCAGGTGAAAGCCTGCGGCGGCGGCGTCCACATGGGCCACGTTGGCAGACGCCTGCGCCGCCAACAGGTGAGGCACCAGGCCCAACAGGTTCAGCCGGTTGTCCGCGTCGATGGTGGCCCCTGGCAGTGGCAGCAAGTCGGGCTGGCGCCGCAGCGCCCGGGTGGCCGCCTGCTCCAGCGCGATGGCGGCTTCGGCCTCTTGGGTCTGGCGCACGCTCAGGCCCAGCGCACCTGCGGCCGCGTCAAACCAGCGGCCTGCGCTGCTGGTGGGCGGGCAGTTCAGCCCGCGTGCCAGCATGTGCTGCACGCCTGCCGCCAAACTCTCGCCCACCAGGGGGGCAAAACGCGGCGTGATGTCTGCGTTGCTGCCCAGCGCGTGCAGGGCGCTGGCTGCCATGCGCCAGGGTTCGCGCGCGGCGCGGTCGCCGCCGGGCAGCGCCAGCGGGGTCAGGTGGCCCAGGCGCTCGCAGCTGGCGCCGTCCACCCGCAGCAGTTCTCCGCCCCAGGCCGTGCCGTCGGTGCCCAGGCCCACGCCATCCAAAGCCAGGCCAATGGCCGGGCCTTGCACCCCGTGCTCGGCCAGCACTGCCGCGATGTGGGCATGGTGGTGCTGCACGCCGATGGCGGGCACACCCAGCTCGGCCGCCAGTTGCAGCGCCAGTTGCGTGCTGAAAAAATCCGGGTGCAGATCGTGTGCAACCGCAGAAACAGTAGCTGACAATCCTTGCAGAATAAGCGCTGAAGAGGTTTTTAGTGCAAAACAAGCTGCCGGATCGGCCAGGTCACCATGCAGGGCTGACCACACCGCTTGGTCGCCTTGCAGCAGGCAGGCGGTGTTGTTCAGCCAGGCGCCGCAGGCCAGCACGGTGGGCATGGGGGTGTGCGGCATCGCTCGGGTGCGCTCAGGCGGCTGAGCTCAGCGCCGCTCTGGCCTGTGCCAGCTCGGCCTCCAGCTGCTGCACCCGCAGGCGCAAAGCGGCCTCGGCATCAGATTCGGCAGGGTGGTGGTGGCCGTGGCCCAGGGCATGGTCCAGCCAGTGCAGCCAGTCGCCCATGCCTTCGCCTGTGGTGGCCGAGAGCTGGATGATTTCAATGGCCGGGTTGACGCGCCGCGCCAGCGCGATGCAACGCGCCACGTCGAAGTTCACATGCGGCAGCAGGTCGATCTTGTTCAGGATCATCAGCTGCGAGGCGGCAAACATGTCGGGGTACTTGAGCGGCTTGTCCTCGCCCTCGGTCACCGACAGGATGGCCACCTTGGCCGCTTCGCCCAGGTCCCACACGGCGGGGCACACCAGGTTGCCGACGTTCTCGATGAACAGCAGGCTGTGGCTATCGTGGTCATGGCTGTGGTCGTGGCTCTGCGCATGTTCGTGACCATCCGCATGCGTGTGACCGTGGTCGTGACCCGGCGCATGGCTGTGGTCATGGTCGTGCGTGTGCCCGTGTCCGTGGTCATCGGCATGTGTGGCGTGCGTGTGCAGCTGGGCAAACGCCTCGGCCACCATCGGGGCATCCAGGTGGCAGCCTTTGCCGGTGTTGACCTGGATGGCCGGTGCGCCCGTGGCGCGGATGCGGTCGGCATCGAAGCTGGTTTGCTGGTCGCCCTCGATCACGGCCACATGCAGGCCGGGGGCGTGGGTGCGCAGCGCCTCGATGGTGGCGCACAGCAGCGTGGTTTTGCCCGAGCCGGGGCTGGACACCAGGTTGAGCGCGGTCACGCCGTGCGCCAGAAAGTGCGCCCGGTTCTGCCCGGCCACGCGGTTGTTGGCCCCCAGGATGTCGGTCTCCAGCTTGATGGCCCGCGCCTGGCTCATGCCAGGCACCGACACGCGGGCGGCACCGGCCCCAAAGTGCAGGTCGCCGCTGGTTGGGTTCACTTGTGCCGTGGTGGTGCCCGTATCGGCACATCCGCAAACTACGCACATGGTCTGTCTCCTTTGTTGTGGTGTCCGGGGGCTGTGCCCACGGGGGTGGTTTCAATCATCGCCGACCATCATGTCCAGCACACGCAGCTCCTGCCCGCCCGTGGGCTGGAGCTGAAAGCGGCCGCACTGCGGGCAGGCATCGCCGCGCCGGGCAATGGCCACGGTTTGCCCGCAACCCAGGCACCAGGCCTGGCCGGGGGGCGTTTCAATGGCTATCTGTGCACCTTGCAACAGCGTGCCGGGGGCCAGGCTCTCCAGCGCAAAGCGCAGCGCCCGCACATCCACGCCCGCCAGTTCCCCGGCTTCCAGGCGCAGCGACATCAGCCGCGTGAATCCTTCGCGCCGGGCGGCATCTTCCACCAGTTGCAGCACGCCACCGGCCAGGCTGGCTTCATGCATGGGGTGTCTCCGTTGGGGTGGGGGCTGCGGCCATCTCAAAAGGCACGCAGGGGTCGAAGGCCGCCATCAGCAGTCGCACCCGGCGCTCTGCCTCGGCAGCGGGTTGGTTGGCATCCAGCCGGGCAATGGCCTGGGCCACCGCGCCGTGCGGGTGGAAGTTCCATTCGGTGGGGGCGAGCACGTTGCAGGCCCGCACGGTGGGCTGGCCTGTGCCCAGGTTCAGCTCCACCCGGTGGATCAGCAGCCCGCGCGCCATTTCCACCCAGGCCAGGCCCTGGTGGGTGCCGGTCTGCACCGCGCCGTGCAGCAGGGGCTCGGGCTGGTCTGGCGTGTGCAGGCACAGGTGCACCAGCTCGGCCAGGCGGCTGCCCAGCAGGCCCCAGGCCGTCAGTGGCTGAGGGTGCAACTGGGGCAGCGGGTGGTTCAGCCGCGTCCAGCTGCCGGTGTGGGCGCAGGTGCCTTGCCATTGCGGGGCCAGGCTGAAGCCGGGCTGTGTGCGCAGGGCATGGGCCAGAGCCTGCAGGTTGCTGCCGTCGGCATGGGCATGCAATGCCTCGGCAGGGTTCAGCGGCACGGGGTCGTCTGCTGTTCTGGCCGCATGCAACAGGGCCGCCAGCCAGCCGGTGTGGCGGCTGGCCCAGTCGGCCAGCCAGCCTGCGCCGCCCGCTTGCCACTGGTGCGCCCAGGTGGTGGCAGGCATGTGCAGCAGTTCGTGTTCCAGCCAGGCCAGGGTGGCGGGCCAGTGGTCGGTTTGCCCCGCAGGGTGGAGCAGTGGGCAGCGTGGCAGGGCGGCATGGGCCTGGGCGGCCAGATCGGTTGGGTGGGCTGGCTGGGCTTGGGCAGCCCGCGTGGCCCCGGCAGGTGTGGCACCGGTGGCCAGCAGGCGCGGCCAGTCCAGGCCCATGCGGCGGATGTGCTCCTGGGCGGTTTCGATGCGCAGGCGTTGCGCCACATGCGACGGCGGCAGGGTGGCCTGCACGCCGGGCACTGCTGCATTCAGCGCCAGCTGGGCACACAGGCGGTGGGCATGGCTGCACAGGTTGAACACGCTGGCCAGCAGCCCCGGCAGGGCAGCGGCTGTCTGGCCCACGGCCAGCCGGGCTGCCCAGTCGCGGCGGCTGCTTTGCAGGGCCAGCGGTGGGCGGGCTCCCGGCACCACGCGCAGGCTGCCCGCCAGGTTGACCAGGCCAGCCATGCCCGCCAAGCCCACTGTGCCGGCTGCTTCAGCTGCCTCTGCCGTTCTCGCCAGAGCAGACACCCCGGTGGCCGGTGGCGTCGGCCTCATGTGGCCGCTCCCTGGCGCGGGCGAGCACCCCATAAAAATGATCGGCGTGCGGGCATGGGTGGCACAGCCTGGGCAGGTGTGGCCGGGTGGGTCTGGGCCGACGGGTCAAGGCGGGCCACCGGGCTGGTCGGTGCAGTGGCAGCCGGCCGCACCAAGGCCAGCGTGGCCCAAGCGGTTTCGCGGGCCAGGGCCTGGCTGGTGAAGCCATCCATGGGCGAAAACAGCGCACAGGTTTCATGGAAGCCAATGGCGTCGTCGTGCGCGCCAATGAAGTCAAAGCGCTCGCAGCCAAACTGGCGCACCGCGCTGCGGCCCACCCGGTTGCCATGTGGCAGCACCGCCAGTGGCAGTCGCACCAGGCTCATGAACCACGGGGTGATCAGCACCCCCTCGGCCACGGGTGCCGCAGCCGCATCGGTATCTGCTTTGGCCTGCGCCGCCCACTCGAAGCCCACCACCTCCACACACAGCGCCGGGTTCAGCAGCGGCACACCCGCCATGCGCTCGGTCTGCACACGCACCAAGTGCCGGGTCAAGGCGTCCACACGCTGCTGGAGTGCGGCGGCGGTGGGCGGGGGTGTTGGGGTGGCGGCCATGGCGTCAGGTGGCTTCATCGGGCAGCAACAGAAACTGGTCGGGCTCGCAGTCGCAGTTGGGGCAGCGCCAGTGCGGCGGCAAATCGGCAAACGGGGTGCCTGGTGCAATTTGCCACTGCGGGTCGCCCTGCGCCGGGTCGTACACCCACCAGCAAATTTTGCATTCCAGGCGCGAGCCGGGTTGCAACACGTTGCGGTTGCCCAGGTACGAGCCTTCAAAACCCTCAAACGGTGGGTGGCTCATGGTGGGGTGGCCTTGGCAGGGGTGGCATGGCGCATCAGGCCTGTTCCAGGTAGGCCATCAGGTCGAGCAGGCGGTCGTGCGAATCGCGCAGGTCTTCGGGGGCGGCCATGGCCACTTCGGGCATATCCACCACCTCGACGGTGTTCAGAATGACCTTGTCCATGGAGTTGTAGTACACCACGCGCCAGCAGTTGGGCAGGCGGGTGTTGGAGATGCGGCAGTTGCCATACCCGCGCGAGAGCATGAGCACCCGGCCCGTGCCCAGGTGGTGGTCCAGAAAGCCGATGTCTTCGGGCGACACCGGCAGCAGCGTGAGGTTGACCACATGCGGCAGTTGCCCGGGCTTCCAGCCCGCCACCTGGTCGCGGATTTCTTCCAGCAGCAGCGGTGCGTTTTGCACATTGGGGGGCAGGGCGCCTATCCACTGCGGCGGGCTGCCAGCAGGCCACACGTCGTCTTGCGCCATGACCCGGAGCAAAGCGGGCACCGGCCCGACCTCGATCACATCGTCGATCAAACGGCTCTCGCCCTCTTCCTGGCGAAAGGTCATGAGCCGCCACACACCGGCCAGCACGGCCTCCTGCACACGCACCTCCAGCCCGCCGTCGGGCTCGCGCACCAGGGCGCTGGCTTCGCCTTCGCCCAGCACCTGGTTGACCAGCGCCAGGTCGGCGGCGGGCAGGCCGTTCAGCGGCACCTGCCCGCCTGGGCCGCGCTCGGCGGTGCGGTCCAGCAGTGCCAGCACCTGGGACAGTGCGGCCTGAGCGGCGTCGCGCCCGGCCAGCTCTTCGGGTTCGGGCAGCATGGGGGCGCGGTAGGTGTCCATGTCTTTCGGCATGGGCAGGTAGTCCAGCGTTTCTTCTTCAAGCTGGGTGCCGGGGCCAAGCGCCACGACTGGGATGGGAAAGTTTTTCATGAGCAGGTGTCCTGGGCGGGTGTGTCGGTTCAGTGGCAGCTGCTGTCACCAACAGCGCTTGCGTGGCTGACCACGGGAATGCCGATGGTGGGCGGGCGCGAAGGCGGCAGCGCCAGCGCGGCGGCCACGCCACGCAGGTACACGTCCCAGTCTTGCATGCCAGCGATGGCGGTCACGTACTGGCCATTGCGCAGAAACAGCAGCGTGGGCCAGCGCTGCGAGCCGTAGCGGCGGGCCACGGCATCTTCGCTGTCACGCGGAACCACGGCCAGCTTGAACCGGTGGGGAAACGCCCTCATCAGCTCGGGCAGCACGGCGGCCACGTCTTGCCCCTCGGGAAAGCGCACCGGGTCACCGGCCAGCAGCACCACACGGTCGCCACCACCGGCGGTCCAGTCGGCCACGGTGGCTTCAGTCACCCAGTCGGCGCCGAAGTCGCGCGCCAGGCGCATCACCAGCGGTGGCGCGGGGTCGGTGTCGGGCTCCGGCAGTGCAAACCCCCGGCCAGGGGTTGGGGCGGCGGGGTGAATCGGGGTATGAATCGCGGTGTTCAGGGGGGTGTGCACGGGGGGTGTCCTGTGGAGGGTATGGGTTCAGTGTTGGCCCGTCAGCTGCCTGAGCTGTTGGGCCGTCATTTGGGAAGGCAGGGCAAAGCCCGCGTCGCCGTCGGCATCCAGCCCGTTCATGGCACCCAGCACCAGGTCGAGGGCGGCGTTGACTTCGGATGCGCGGGTGGCGTCAATGCGTTCGCGGGCATCGCCCAGAAACACCAGCAACCAGTCGCCAGGGGCCACCGGCCCCACCAGCGCGGTGTTGACGCGGCGGCGCTCCCCCCGTCCCTCGCACCAGGCGTGGCCGGGTTCAAGGGCGGTGACCTGCATGGGCATGCCTATGCACATGGCTCAGCCCGCCAACGACGCTGGAAAAAACCGCTGGTCACCTTCGCGGCATGCGGCCTCGGGTGCGGGGCGCTGGGTTTCGTAGGCGGCCAGGGCCAGTTCTTCCAGCGTCACGGCCTCGCGGCCACCCAACGGCGTTTGCCGCGCGGTGGGCTGGCCGCCCCATTGGGCAATCTGCTCCACGCCCAGCGCCACGGCGTCTTCCAGCGCCGCCTTGACCACCGGGCGCAGGCTGCCGCCGTAGTCGTCCAGCTCTTGTGGCTGGCAGCCGATCAGCAGCACCTCGGCCGGGTACTTTCCAGTGAGTTGTGCCAGCGACAGCACCTCCTGGAACCCGGTCTGGTGCAGGCTCATTTTTTTGGCGCCCATGAAGCGGGGCACGTCGCCGTTGCGAATCAGCTTGAGCGTGCCGGGCTCCAGGCCGTAGTCGATGGCATCAAATATCAGCAGCGCGTCCGCCGCCTGCACATGCTGAATCAGGTACAGGCCCTGCGTGCCGCCGTCGATCAGGCTGACGTGCTCGGCAA
This sequence comes from Burkholderiaceae bacterium, assembly GCA_030695205.1. Lineage (GTDB taxonomy): Bacteria > Pseudomonadota > Gammaproteobacteria > Burkholderiales > Burkholderiaceae_C > UBA2334. The sequence goes on from JAUYTN010000021.1 coordinate 184,487, forward strand.
ACTCGCAGCGACGCTGCAGCGCCTCGATGCAGCGCACGCCAAAGCCTTCATCGGCCCACAGCAGGTTGCCAATGCCCAGGGCCACAATGGTCTGCGGCTGGGTCACGGTGCACCGTCCTTGAAGGTGCGGCTGCCGGAAATCATGGTGGACACGATGCTCTGGCGGCCCATGATGTCTTCGCGGATGGCGGCGTACACATGCAGGATCACAAAAATGATCATGGCCCACATGCCCATGCGGTGCCAGGTGTGCACGTCCTGGCTCTGGCCAAACAGCGGTATCACCCAGCCAAACATCTGCTCTTGCCACGAGCCCATTTGCGAGCCTTCGCCATACAGCGCAAAACCGGTCACGGTCATGAACACCGACAGCCCCATGAAGCCAAAGAACATGGCCAGCCGCGCCAGCGGGTTGTGGCCCACGTAGCGCCCGGGCTGCGGGATCAGGAAGGTGTACCACTTCAGCATGGTCAGCACTTCTTTCCAATAGGCCTTCTGGAAGATGGGCACCCAGAAAATCTCCCGCGCATGGTGGTTGCCCACCAGGGCCCAGTAGGCCCGGCCCAACAAGCCCACGGCCAGCAGGTAGCCCGCGGTGAAGTGGGCAAAGCGGATGTAACCCATCAGAAAGTGGTCGCTGGCCTCGCCGGGCATGGTGGGCAGGGGCACACCTATGAAGTAGCCGGTGATGGCCAGCACGGTGATGGACGCCGCGTTGATCCAGTGCCAGATGCGCACCGGCGCTTCGTACACATAGACCGACTTGGTGTTTTGGCCGTGCGAAACGGCGTTGTCGTCGATGCCGGTGACATCGGCCAGCTGTTCTGGGGTGGTGATGGACATGGTGGCCTCCTGTGAGCGGTGCCGTTGACAGACAGCGGCGCTCAGGCGGCCAATTGGCCGAACAAGACCACGCCCGCTGCAGCCAGCGCCGCGCCCAGCCCGCCCAGCACCGCCCCACGGCGCTGGCCCAACCAGCGCTGGATGGCCAGGCCCACCCCCACGCCGCCGATGTGCAGCACCGCCGTGGTCAGCATGAAGCCAGCGGCATAGCCCGCAAACCCGGTGGCTGGTGTTTCAGCCCCGTGCGCCAGGCCGTGCAGCGCTGATGCCGCCGCCACCAGGCCCAGCCCCAAAGTCACGGGCATGGCCCGGTTGGCCAACACCAGCATGGCACCAAACAGCACCACGCTCAGCGCAATGGCCTGCTCCAGGTAAGGCACGGTCACGCCCGCTGCGCCCAGCGCCGCACTGGCCACCAGCGCCAGCAAAAACGTGGCAGGCCCCCACCAGGCCTTGCCCTGCGGCAAGGCGCTGACCGACCACACCCCCACGGCCAGCATGGCCAGCAGGTGATCCAGGCCAAAGGGGTGGGCCAAGCCTTCCATCAGGCTGTGGGTGCCGTGGCCGGTGTGCGCCTGGGCGGCACCGGACAAAGCGGTCAGCGCGGAGAAAAGCGCAAGGGCCGTCAGGCGGCGTGGTGTGAGGTGTTTCATGGGTGTCTCCTTGTGGGGTTCGGGTTTGGCGCTGAAGGTGTGCCGGGTCAGCGCACGGTCACGCGGCTCATTTCCTGGCCGTCTTCGCTCATCACATGGGTGGAGCAGGCCAGGCAGGGGTCAAAGCTGTGCAGCGTGCGCAGAATTTCCAGCGGCTGCTCGGGGTTGACCATCGGGGTATTCATCAGGCTGGCCTCAAAAGCGCCAATCTGGCCCTTGGCATCGCGGGGCGAGCCGTTCCAGGTGGTGGGCACCACGCACTGGTAGTTGTCGATCTTCCCGTCCTTGATCTTGATCCAGTGGCCCAGCATGCCGCGCGGTGCGGCCACTGTGCCCACGCCTTTGGCCTCTTTGGGCCAGGTGGCGGGGTCCCACTTGTCGGTGTTGACGGTGTTGCTGTCGCCCGCCTTGATGTTGCCCACCAGCTGTCTGAAGTCGTCCATCAGCATCTCGCCGCAGTACTGGCTTTCCAGCGCACGGGCCAGCGTGCGGCCTATGGTGGTGGGCAGCAGTTGCTTGAGCGTGAAGTTGGTTTCGGGCAGGCCCAGCGCTTTGGGGATGGCGTGGTTGATGGCCACGGCCGAGGCATCCACCTGTTCTTTGACGCGCTGGCAGTACGTGTTGCCCTGGCTTGCATGTACATAGCCCAATATGTAGCGCGACAGCGGCCCCACCTCCAGCGCATGGCCACGCCAGCGGGGCGATTTGATCCAGCTGTATTTGGCCGACTCGTCCACCGCCTCGATCTTGGTGCGCGTGCCCTTGAAGTTGGGGCCTTCGGGCTGGTAGTTGGCTTCGGTCACGCCGTCCCAGGGGTGCAGGCCCTTGGTTTCGTCGCCGTACTTGTACCAGCTGTGCGTCACAAACTCCTGCACCTGCTCGGGGTCGCGGGGGTCAATGGGGTGAATCTTGTCCCAGTTGCCATCCAGAATCACGCCGCCTGGTAGCTGGTGGGTGCTGTGGTCGTAGGGCACTTTTTCGTAGGTGCCAAAGTCGGCCACGTTGGTGGCTGCCAGCCCGCCGCCGTACAGCCAGCCCGCGTTCTTGTAGATGGTGCCAATGGCCAACACGTCGGGTATGTAGACGTTGTTGTTGAAGTCGATCATCTCCTTGATGCGCGCCTCGACAAAGTTCAGCCGCTCCATGTTGATGGGCGCACCGGCGGCACCGTTGCCGTCGATGTTGATGGCGCAGGGCACGCCGCCCACCAGGTAGTTGGGGTGCGGGTTTTTGCCGCCGAAGATGGTGTTCACCTTCACCCACTCTTTTTGCAGGTCAAGCGCTTCCAGGTAGTGCGTGACGGCCATCAGGTTGGCCTCGGGCGGCAGCACATAGGCCTTGCTGCCCCAGTAACCGTTGGCAAACGGCCCCAGCTGGCCGCTTTCCACAAACTTCTTCAGGCGGTTTTGCACATCGCGGAAGTAGCCGGGCGACGACATGGGGTGCGATGGCGACACCAGGTGCTGCAGGTCGCTGGTCTTTTTGGGGTCGGCCTTCAGGGACGAGATCACGTCCACCCAGTCCAGCGCATGCAGGTGATAAAAGTGCACCGCGTGGTCGTGCACCTGCAGCGTTTTGGCCATCATTTCGCGAATCAGGTGGGCATTGAGCGGAATTTGGATGCCCAGCGCGTCTTCCACCGCGCGCACACTGGTCAGCGCGTGGCAGCCCGTGCACACGCCGCAAATGCGCTCCACAAAGGCCCAGGCGTCGCGGGGGTCGCGGCCTTTCAGAATCACTTCCAGCCCGCGCCACATGGTGCCGGTGGACACCGCGTTGCGGATGACGTTGTTGCTGTCAAGGTTGACCTCGCAGCGCATGTGGCCCTCGATGCGCGTGACCGGGTCAACGACGATGCGCCGCCCGGTGTTGTCCATCTTGAAGCCTTGAGTTTCGTAAGCACCCATGGTGTGTGTCCTCGTTGTTTTTTAGGTGTGGCTGGGTGCGGCAGGCTTCTGGGCCGCTTTGTCTTTGGCGCGCTTGGCCACCGAAATGGCCGCGTGCGCCGCCACCGCAGCGCCCACCACACCGGCTGCCGTGCCACCAATTTGGTCGGCGTTGGCCTCGACGCCAAAGGCGTGGATGTTGGTCAGGCGGTCGTAAAACGAGCCTTTGTCCCAGAAGCCGTCTTCGCTGCACCCAATGCAGCCGTGCCCCGCCTTGATGGGGAAGCTGGTGCCCTCGTTCCACTGCACGGTGGAGCAGGCGTTGTAGGTGGTGGGGCCTTTGCAGCCCACTTTGTAGAGGCAGTAGCCCATGCGTGCGGACTCGTCGTCCCACTTCTCGACAAACTGGCCCGCGTCGAAGTGCGGGCGGCGGTAGCACTTGTCGTGGATGCGCTGGCTGTAGAACATCTTGGGGCGGCCCTGGCGGTCCAGCTCGGGGATGCGGTCAAACGCCAGCATGTAGGTGATCACGCCGGTCATCACCTCGGGGATGGGCGGGCAGCCCGGCACTTTGATGATCGGCTTGTCGGTAATGACCTTGTGAATGGGCGTGGCCTGCGTGGGGTTGGGCTTGGCCGCCTGCACGCAGCCCCAGCTGGCGCACGAGCCCCAGGCAATGATGGCCTTGGCATCCTTGGCCACGCGCTTGAGTTTGTCCAAGAACGGCTTGCCGCCCTGAATACAGAACATGCCGTCTTCGTTCAGCGGGGGGTTGCCCTCCACCGCCAGGATGTACTGGCCTTTGTACTTGACCATGATCTCTTCCAGGATGGCCTCGGCCTGGTGGCCTGCGGCGGCCATCAGGGTGTCGTCATAGTCCAGGCTGATCATGGACAGGATCACGTCTTTGGCCAGCGGGTGGGCCGAGCGGATGAAGCTCTCGGTGCAGCACGTGCACTCCAGCCCGTGCAGCCACAGCACGGGTGTGCGGGGCTTGGTTTCCATGGCGTGCGCAATTTGCGGCACAAAACTGGGCGCGAGCCCCAGCGAGGTGGCCGTGAGCGAGCAGTACTTCAGGTAGCTGCGGCGCGAGATGCCCTTGCGGCGCATCACCTCGTAAAAGGTTTCAATCATGGTGCTTGTCTCCGTTGGCTGGCAAGGCGCGGGGTGTGGCTTGTGTATGGGCACCCCGCTGCGGCCCTGTGCAATTGCAGGCAGGTGTGTTGTCGTTTGCAAAACACAGGCCACACTGCACCAAACTAGGGAAAGCACTGATTTGTGTTTTTAAGCCTTTGAATTTGAACGGTAAATTGTGGTTGATGCGGGCTGGATGGTGGGGATATTTTTGATGGGTGGAAGGTTTGTTTGCGGTGTACTGGCTTTGTTGGAAGCTTGGTTTGCGGTTCTGGTTTGTGGGGGCTGGGGTGCGGTGCCGTGCTGGCTGTGATGCGGCGGGTGGGGCGTGGGGGTGGCTCCTGGGCCGGTGGTCCGCTGTGCGGACTGCGCTGCGGTGCTCAGCTGTGGGGCGGCGGCGCGGAACTCACTGCGCTTTGCCGGGGGCAAAGCTCCGTTCAGACAGCCGCGCCGAATTTGATGTTGAAGTGCGCCTGGCGGCGCACCGCCCGCCCCACGGCCTGCGCTCCTCGCCACCGGCCAAGTCGCCTCCCCCACGCCCCACCCGCCGCACCACTTGGGTGACGGGTTGGTGTGCCGAGTTTTTCAATGTGCGCTGGGTGACAGAGCGGCTGTCTGCGGGTACAGTGCTTTTACCGCAGCACCTGCCTGAGCCGACCTGGCCCGCAGGGAGATTGCGCAGAACAGGGAGGGGAAGATGATCGAGACATCTTTTATTTGATGCCGTTATTGCATTCGGCGCACGCGTTTATTGCGTGGATTGCAGGCGCGAACATTTCGGGCTGCCTTGTTGGCTGAAATGCGCTGCGCCCAGTTTATATTGGGATTCCCTGGATAGGCGTGCGCCTACATCACGTTATGCACAATTAAAACCTGCAATTTCTATTTTATGAGCAAGCTATCAATTGATGATCAGCTGTATTCCGCAAGTATAGGAATATACTGCACAAATAGCTTATTTACTCGTTTTGCAAGCATTGCAGATTTGAGTGCCACTGAAGATGATCCATATCCTTGCGCATTGCCAACTCATATTCATGAGTATGTTCATTACCTACATAATATATCGACAAAAGCTGGTGTAAGGCTGATTTACCTGACTCATTGTGCAATTTTTCTGGCTTCTCATTTTTTAATAAAGGGCGAGAATGGAATTGATGTCCAGAGTGAGGATTCTGGTTGGTCAGAAGATTTCCGCTTTTTTATAAATAACTTAAATTACATTTATGGCGAATTTAATGAGATTGAATTTGACCCATCGACAAAATCAAGCCATTGGAAATTTTCTAATCTATCCACTTATACGCCAATCATAGAAACGCCTTTTTTTTCTTATCAGGTTACTGTCAGCGAAAACTTTTCTAAAAAAAGAACTGGAGTTTTGCGTATCGGGCTAACGTTTATTACAGAAGGGGTTGCATATGAAGTTGAACGAGAAGTTTGGAAGGATAATGGATGCTTATCAAATGATATAGATAAAGCCACCCCCACATTTCCGTATCTCGCGTATGAGCATTTGGTTAATTATATTGTTGGCCGGCAAACAACGGCAATTGAAAGAATTAAAATTGGCAACGCTGCGCTTATGCACGAATCACCATCGCAAGGATTTGTTGATGCTTGCTTGGCATTAAAGAAAGGAGTGCACATATTGGGCGAATATCATGCAAAAATGATCAAAGAATTACAAGATTTTTCGAATGCGAAAATAAATGAAATGTTTGATGAACTGGAAAAATTCTATTCTCGTACTGATAAACTACTTGCTCCATTCCAGCACTATGCATCAATAATAAAATCTACAGTAAAAAAGAGAATTTCTCACCCGGATATTGAGAGTATTTTTATCCATAAAAATGCAACTGAAAAAAATATAACGCCCTCCTGTTTCCTTGGATTAAGTTCTAATGTGGCAGAGCACTGCATTATACAAGAAAAATCGAATTCTAAAGCCACTATTGATATAATAGGAGACCGTACTAGCTTAGCAGCATCCACCATCGATCCTACGTGGTTTTATGTTTTATGTTCAGCAATACATTTTATACAGCACCATTTCAAGACTGATGGAACAGTTGAAAAGACATCAAATCTGCGCGAGAAGAAATGCCCATTTTCAGGGGCGTGTGAGGCTGAGGCTTCGTACAATAATCCTGATGTTTGCAAAAGATTTCCTTGGAGGTTTGTACCAAAAGATAGACACCAAAGTTGCTGGTATTCAGCTGGTATTAAATCAATAACCCCAGAGAAAATATAAATATAAATGCATAATAGGTCGTTGCACTTTTGGTACTGCAGGTGGACTTTGCATTAGGGCGCAATATTTAAATTCACAATCCGTAAGGTTTAATTGCTGTGGGTAAATTCCCCGCCCCTTGGGGCGCGGATGTTCATTTATTAAGGGAATGACATGATAATTGCGATAGAAGGAATTGTTGAGAGATACGGTCCATCCTTGGTTGGTCACGGAGATCATGGTTTCAGTGTTTTACTTGTTGGAAGTAAAACAATTTACTATTTTTCAGGGGTGCGCTCCGCATACTCTCCTTTAATTGGCCGTCCATCTGCCTCATCTTCAATATTGGTTGAGCTGATGGCTTTGGGTGACCACATCTCATTTGAAGTTGAAGGAGTGCCCGAAAAGCTTGGCTTTGTGGAAAATGTTATTAATCAAACATTAAGAAATTGGACTTTGGAGAATCGACTTATGGGAGTCGAGGTTGATGTTACTCCAAAACAAAACTGCTTAGATCAAGTTACTAAAAAATTGCCTTTGTCAAATTGTCAAAAAGTATAAAGCTTCCTGTGTTTTCAAAATCTGAATCTTGGCAATCCACGTACGCCTAACCCGGCGTTGCAGTGGATCGGCTTCGTCACTCACTGAATTCATACGTTATTTTCAATGCAAACTCACAGAAAAATCACAGGGTGAAAAATGCAACAAGAACTTGGTGGTATTCGTTTTCGTTTTGATGGCCTCGATGCTGGCGATCACAAAGCTGATCTCTACTCTCTTGGAGAGTCCTTGCAGGGACTTGCTCGTATCGCTGCTGTTGCCGGACATTTCGCACTAACGCAAGAGTACTCAAAATATTTCTCCGTTCATGAAGTTAGAATAGTTGCAACCGAGCCAAAAGCAAATTGCTTTTCAATTGATGCGGTTTGGGAATTTGTAAAACAACAGCAAATATTGTCGGGTGGTTTTGGTGCTATAGGCGCTGTTATAATAAGCTATATTCTTGCTTCCAATGCAAATAAGGCGGAAGAAATGAAGCTCCTCAAAGATTCGTTGGACAAGGCAATTCGTGAGCTTGGTAGTCGAGACGATAAAATCGTTATGGGCTTACTCGGTGTCATTGAGAAAATGACTGTCGATTTAAGGCCGTCAGCAAAGCAAGCTGTTGCGCCCATCGGGAAATCCGCTGCAACACTAACAATATCATCAAGTGATGGAAATTTTTCTTCCTCATACGATATAAATGATGCTGAGCAGATAAGAAAGATGGGTGACAACGAAATCAGTGATGCTCAAACTATTGTTGTTAAAGTTACTGAGCTTGATAAAGTAAGAGGATCTGCAAAGGTCAATATGGACGGGGAACCAGAAGAGAAACGTGTAAATGCAGTAATATCCGATCCGCTTTTAGAAATGCCAAATAACAAGTATGCATTGGCGCTTGCATCGGGTGAGAAAATTGCCGTTCGTGCAAAAATTCAATCGAATAACGGAGAAATTTCAAAAATATATATATTCGATGTTGAGGCCTAGCATGGCGTTCAATTGAACTTCAAGCATGAGGCGCTACTCAATTCTGTCTAGTGTTTTCGTCGATTAATTAAGCGTTAAGTGGTCATAGGTAAGTTCCTCGGTATTCGACTTCTCTTGCAGAGAAGTCTTTGCAGGAGTAAGACGTTTGCCGAAAAACTTACCGCTCCCCACTTAATCTCAAATTGACCCATCCCCCAATGGACATCCCCCGCATATTCAACATCACCGAAAGCGCCCACCGCATTCACAACCCGTTCACGCCCGACAAATACGCCACGCTCGGTGCGGCGTTGCGTCTGTCGGCGGGGGCTCGGGTGCTGGACTTGGGCAGCGGTTCGGGCGAGATGCTTTGCACTTGGGCGCGTGATCACGGCATCGTCGGCACGGGCATCGACATGAGCCCCCTGTTCACCGCGCAGGCCCAAAGCCGCGCGGTGGAGCTGGGCGTGGCCGGTCAGGTCAGCTTCATTCATGGCGATGCGGCGGGCCATGTCGCTGACGAGAAGGTCGATGTGGCCGCCTGCATCGGTGCCAGCTGGATCGCCGGGGGCGTTGCCGGCACCATCGCGCTGCTGGCGCAAAGCCTGCGCCCCGGCGGCATCATCCTCATCGGCGAGCCCTACTGGCGGCAGTTGCCACCCTCAGACGAGGTGGCCCGGCAATGCCTGGCCCACACGGTGGCTGACTTCCTCACCCTGCCCGAACTGGTGTCGTCTTTCGGCAACCTGGGCCACGACGTGGTGGAAATGGTGCTGGCCAACCCAGACGGCTGGGACAGGTACGAGGCCGCCAAATGGCTCACCATGCGCCGCTGGCTGCAAGCCAACCCCAACGACGAACTGGCCAGCGAAGTCCGCACCCAACTGACCACAGAACCCCTGCGCCACGTCACCTACACCCGCGAATACCTGGGCTGGGGCGTGTTCGCGCTGATGGCGCGGTGAGTGCCGGGTTCACGCCTGAAATGCAGTGCGCCTGGGGTTCGTCCCCTTTGCGCTGTTGTTCAGGCTGCAACGGTTCGACCGGCGGCAGGCAGAGCTGGTCGAATTCACGCAGCGTGATCTGATTGATCCATCGCCCCCGCTTCGTACAGTCCCTTGGCTGTGTCATGCACAGCATCAAGGATTGGAGATTTTGTCTTTCGCATTGCAATCCACCTCCATGCGCTCCAGTGCCTTCAAACCTTGCGCTGAGTGTGTCGCCAGTGGCTGAAAAGGCGGCGTGATCAGGCACTCTCGCGGCACGTGATTCGGCTCAGTACATCGGTCATGGTGGCGCGTGCTGTCGCCATGTCAAAGTCGGCTTGCAGGCCCATCCAGAATTCGGCGCTGGTGCCAAAGTATTTGGCCAGGCGCAGGGCTGTGTCGGCTGTCACTGCGCGGCGTTCGCGCACCACGTCGTTGATGCGCGGAGCAGGCACGTGCAGTGCCATGGCCAGCGCATGGGCGGTCAAGCCGAGCGGCAGCAAAAACTCTTCACGCAGCACCTCGCCGGGGTGAATCGGGCGCATGCCGTTGGTGATGGTTGTCATGGTTCAGTTCCTTCAGTGGTAGTCCACTATTTCAACGTTTTCGGCATCGCGGCCTGTCCACACAAAGCACACACGCCATTGGTCATTGATGCGGATGCTGTGCTGGTCTTTGCGGTCACGCTTCAGTGCCTCAAGCCGGTTGTTGGGTGGTATGCGCAAGTCATCCAGTCGGGTGGCCCTGTGCAGCATTTGCAGCTTTCGCTCTGCCACCGCCCGAAAATTCGCAAACCTTGCAACCGCTGCACCTGCAAACAGTGCCTGGGTGTCGGCACACTTGAAGCTTTGGATCATGAACCGCAGAATACAACGAGCTGCGTTAAACGCCAACCGGTAAAGTCGGCTGGCATAAGTGGGTTTCAGAATGAACAAACGTGATTTTGGGCGGCTGCTGGCTCTGGTGGCGCTGGGCGGCAGCGGCTCCGGCGCATGGGGCGGCGGGCGTGAACAGGGCGAGGGCGTGCCGAGTGGCGGCCAGCAGCAGCCGCAGCAGCGCATTCTGGTCATCGGCGCGGGGCTGGCCGGGCTGGCTGCGGCGCGGGAGCTGCGGCAGGCGGGGCACCAGGTGGTGGTGTTGGAAGCGCGAAACCGGGTGGGCGGGCGCATCTGGACCAGCCACCAGTGGCCCGATTTGCCGCTGGATTGGGGCGCAACCTGGATACACGGGGTCACGGGCAACCCGCTCACCGACCTGGCCAACCAGCTGGGGGCCAAGCGCCTGGTCACCAGCTACCAGCGCACAGCCACCTACGGCACCAGCGGCCAGTTGGTCTCGCCAGCCGAGGAGGCTCAGCTGGACAGCATCCGCAAGCAGGTGTTCGGCACGTTGCGCAAAGCCCAGAATGCAGACGTGGATGCGTCCGTGCGGCAGGCGGTGGCCGGGCTGGAGAAGCAATTGGCCAGCGACCCGGCGGCGCTGCGCTTGCTGAACTTCTGCCTGTCGAGCGAAATTGAGCAGGAGTACGCGGGCAGCGCCAGCCGCCTGTCAGCACACTGGTTCGATGCGGCCAAAGAGTTTGGCGGTGACGACGTGCTGTTTGAGCAGGGCTTCCAGGTCATTGCCGGGTTGTTGGCGCGGGATGCTGACATTCGCTTGTCCCAGACGGTCACACAAATCCACTGGCAGGCAGCCGAGGTGAAGGTGCGCACCACAAGCGGCGAGTTTGTGGCCGACCGGGTGGTGGTCACGCTGCCATTGGGTGTGTTGCAACACAACGATGTGCGCTTTGTGCCGGAGTTGCCCGAGGCCAAGCGCCACGCCATCGCCACGCTGGGCATGGGGGTGCTGAACAAGTGCTACCTGCGCTTTCCGCATGCTTTCTGGCCGCATGACATCGACTGGCTGGAGTACATCCCGCAGCAGCACGGCGAATGGACAGAGTGGGTGAGCTTTCAGCGCGCCACAAAATTGCCGGTGCTGCTGGGCTTCAATGCGGGCGACCGTGGGCGTGACATGGAAGCGTGGTCAGACGAAAAAACCGTTGCAAGCGCCATGTCGGTACTCAAAACCATCTTCGGCCACGACATTCCCCACCCGGTTGACCACCAGATCACGCGCTGGGCATCCGACCGCTTTGCCCGTGGTTCGTACTCGTTCAACGCGCTCCACACCACCCCCGCCATGCGCACCGCGCTGGCCCAACCGCTGGGCGGGCGGCTGTTTTTTGCCGGTGAAGCCAGCAGCAAAGACCATTTCGGCACGGCCCACGGTGCGTATTTGAGTGGCGTGCAGGCTGCCAGGGATGTGCTGGCTGCCGTCGGCTGATTTCGCGCTGGCGCAACCCCCTCAAGCCGCCGTCACCCACCCCCGGTGCTCGGCGCTGTCGAGGTGGGGCAGGGTGTTGAAGCTGACCAGGCGTTGGCGCTGGGGGCTGCCGGCCAGCTCGGTCAGGGCGGTGTTGCGAATTTGCAGGTTCAGCTCGATGGTGGTTTCGGGCGGTGTGCTCAGCAGGTGGCCCACCAGGGTGGCAATGGGGCCGCCGCTGCTGACCACCAGCACATTGCCGTGGCCGTGGTGCTGGCGAATGTGGGCCAGCGCGGCGGTGGCACCCGCCACAAAGTCGGTGTAGCTGGGCATGCCGTGGGGGCTGATGGTGCCCGCCATCCACAGCGCCAGCGCATCGCGCAGCAGCCTGAAGTGGCGCTTGTAGCCTTCGGGTGAGCCGGGGTTGATCTGGCTGATTGGGCTCGGGCCCAAGGGCAGGGCGGCCAGCAGGGCTTCGCTGTCGTACTCGTTCAGGCCGGGCCACACCAGCGGGGTGTGCTGCGTCCAGCCCGCGCCCTGGGCAATGCCTTGCCAGGTTTGGTGGTGGCGGCGCAGGCTGCCGGTCAGCACGGCGTCCCAGTGCAGGCCGAGTTCGTCAGACCGCTGGCGCAGGTACTGGCCCAGGCGCTCGCTCTGGCGCTGGCCCAGGGGGCTGAGTTGGTCGTAGTCGGCAGCGCCCAATGAGGCTTGCCCATGGCGGATGAGGTAGATGTGGCCCATGCACCGATTGTGAGAATCAGCCGCACCCGGCGCTTGTCTCTGCAGCGACTTTTACACCAGCTAGCCAATAAGTAGATAGCTAACTATTGATGTATTGCCAGCGCTAGGTGCTAGAAAATCTTAAAAAATTGGCATGCACAACTCCACTGGCCCACGGGGAGTGTCGAGCAGGGCGCGCAGGCCGGGGTGGGGGGCTGGGGTCGCGGCTAGGGGTGAGGTGTCGGCTGGGTGTGGCAGGCCGAGTGTGTTGAGCGCTTGGGTCAGCAGTGGGGCCTGGGGGTGGCTCAGCACCAGTGCCTGCAGGCGCACGCCAGATGCTGGCATGCGGCCGGTGGGGTGGGCCCCGCCCCATTGGATGAGCGTGGGCAGGCAGCCGCCCATGGGGCGCTGGCCGTCTGGCCGAATGGTGATGCGCCATTGCAGCAAGCCCTCAGGCGTGGCGCGGCTGGCGGCCACGGCTGGCCCGGCGTCCAGGCCCAGCTGGGTCAGCGCGGTGCGGGCTGCATCCAGGTCGGGCACGCGGGCCACCCAGTGCACCAGTTGCGGGCCGTCGCGTTGCACGAGTTGCATCAGCGGCTCACAATCCATATCAAACCAGCGTTTGCCGCTTGTTCTGCCTGCATAGTTTGCTACTGGGTTGATGGCGATGATTTCCAGGTAAGCACCCGGAAACTGGGGCGACGCCACCGACAGCAGCCGGTTGTGGGTGCCCATGAGCGGGTGCTCGCCACCGGGGCCTGGTGCCACGCCCAGGGTGCGCAGGCACCAGGCCTCGCCCTCGGCCAGTGTGTGGGCCACCACCACCATGTGGTCAAGGGTGGGCGCTGCGGTGGTGGTGGCGGTGGTGGTGGTGGTGGTGGCGGTGGTGCCTGTGGTGGGGTTCACAGTGTCACCTCGCCGCGAATGCACAGGGTCACATCGCCACCCACCCACACCTGGTCGCTGGCATCTCGGCTCAGGTACACGCGGCCATCGCGGCCCAAGGCCTGGCCCTGGGCGGCGGTGTAGTGGTCGGGCAAGTGGCCCTCGGCCATCAGCCACTGGGCCAGGCTGGCGTTGAGGCTGCCGGTGACGGGGTCTTCGTCCACGCCCACGGGGGCAGCAAAGGCGCGCACCCACAGGTCGGGCTCGGCCTCTGTGCCTGGCGCCGGTGCAGCCACGGTGCCCGCTGCGGCCATGGCGGCACCCGCTTGAAAGGCGCGGGCCTCGCGGTTGCTGCGGCCAATCAGCAGGGGGTCGGTTGGCTGGGCGGCCACGCCCACTTTTTGGCCCAGCGCCTTCAGGGCGGCGTGGTCAGGGGTGAGGGCCCACAGGGTGTCGGGGTGGTCAATCAGCAGGCCCAGCCACTCGGGCCCGTTGTTCAGCCGCTGGGTGGCCCGCACCTGCCGGGGTGCCAGACCCAGCGCAGCCAGCACGCGGGCGAGGTGCTCGCCATCGGGGGTGCTGCGGGCCAGGGGCGGCGCGGCAAAGGCGGTGCGACCGCCCACGTCGCGCAAGGCGACCAGGCCCACACCACACTCCTGCCGCACAACGCCCGCCTCCAGCGGCTGGCCGCCGTGGGCCAGCCACGCATGGAAGGTGCCCAGCGTGGGGTGGCCGGCAAAGGGCAGCTCGGCACCGGGGGTGAAGATGCGCACGCGGTAGTCGGCCCCGGCGGCACGGCCCTCGGGTGTGGGCGGCAGCACAAAGGTGGTTTCCGACAGGTTGGTCCAGTGGGCGAAGCGCTGCATGGCGTCGTCGCTCAGGCCCGAGCCGTCCAGCACCACAGCCAGCGGGTTACCCAGGCAGGGCACAGCGGTGAACACATCCACCTGCATGAAGGGGCGGGGGCGAAGAAGGCGTGTCATGTGCTTGCTTTCTCTTGAAAATTGCGTGTTATCCGATAGCTTGAAAGCCAATGAAACAAAGCGGAAGATGGCTTTATGGGTTAAAAAAATGGCGTTTAAAACAGTAGCAACCGTGGTTGCCGTCAAGCGGCTGCCGATGCCCGGCGCCAGGGCCTGAACCCCAGCCACAGCAGCAAGCCGGGCACCTGCACCGCCAGGCACACGGCCAGCGCGGTCTGGTAAGCGGCTTCGGGGTAACCGCCGTTGGCCGACGGCCACAGGTTGATGACCGCGCCCAGCCCCCATTGCAAGCCAAACGCCGCCAGAAAAATCAGCAGGTTGAAGCTGGTGCTGACCCGCCCGGTCAGCGCAGCGGGCATGCCTTGCGCCAGGATGGCGTAGTTCATGGCCCCGGCGGTGCCGAAAAAGCTGAACGCCACGGCCAGTACCCAGAAGGGCGCGTGAAACGGCAGGCTTGTCGGCCACAGCATCAGCAACTGGCACAGCAAAAACACCGCCAACCCGCCGCCGCACACCGTGATGGGGCGCACGCGGTGGCGTGCCAGCCAGTCGGTCAGCGCGCCGAAGCTGAGCGAGCCGGCAACCATGGCCGCCGTGCTCCAGAACAGCACCTGCGCCACTTCGGCGCGGGGCAGATTGCCCACGTCGCGCAGCCAGGGGCCCATCCACAGGCCCTGCACCGCCATGTAGGCCCCGTTGGAAAACAGCGTGCACAGGGCGGTGCGCCAGAACAGGGGCTGCGCATACAACTGCCCCACCGAGGTCACCATGGCGGCCAGGCCGATGGCAGGTTGGCTGGCCGGGTGATGGGTCTGGTGGGTGGGGTGTTCGGGCACACGCGCAAAAATCAGCAGCGCCACCGCTGCCGCGCAGGTGGCAATGCCCCAGAACGCCATGCGCCAGCCCACCGCGTCGGTGGCCCATTGCATGGGTGCGGTGGCGGCCATGGCCCCCAGCCCACCCACGGCCAGCAGCACGGCGGTGGACATGGGCAGGCGTTCGGGCGGCAACCACAGCGCACAGGCCTTGATGGCCGACATGAGCGAGGCCGACACGCCCAGACCTATCAGCGCCCGCGCCGCCAGCAAGCCTTCCAGCGACTGCGCCTGGGCAAACAGCACACCACCCAGTGCGGCCACGGCCAGCATGGGCATTTGTACGCGGCGCGGGCCAAAACGGTCCAGCGCCATGCCCACGGGCAACTGGGCCAGGGCAAAGGCAATGAAGTAAGCGCCGGTCAGCAGGCCCAGCGTGTTGGCATCCAGCCCGATGTCGCGCACCAGGTCGGGGTAGACCACGGTGTTGACGTTGCGGTACAGGTAAGAGACGAAGTGCGCCAGCGCAAACGGCAGCAGCACGCTCAGCAACACCCCGGCCAGTGGGCGCGTCACACCCGAAGCGTGGGCCGGGGCGGGGGCGGTCAGAGGGCCTCCTGCGCCTCGCGGATGGTGGCCGCCAGCGCGGCAATGCCGGTGTTGATCTGGTCCACCGTGGCGGTGACGAACGACAGGCGCATGCTGCGCGGGTCGGCGCTGTCAGCGTAGAAGGCCGAGCCGGGCACGAAGGCCACGTCGTGCTCAACGGCCTTGGGCAGCAGCTTCACGGCGTCCAGGCCTGCTGGCAGGCGCGTCCACAAGAACATGCCGCCTGCAGGGCGGTTCCATTGCAGGCTGTGGTCGCCGCCGCCGTGGCCGGTGTGGCCAAACTCGCGTTCCAGCGCCGCCAACATGGCCTCGCACTGGCTTTTGTACAGCGCGCGGATGGTGGGCACGTGGCGGTCAATGAAGCCGTCCTTCAGCACTTCGGCCACGATGCGCTGGTTGAAGCTGGGCGTGTGCAAGTCGGCCGCCTGCTTGGCCTGCAGCAGCTTGGGGTACAGCGCCTTGGGCGCCACCAGGTAGCCCAGGCGCAAGCCGGGGGCCAGAATTTTGGAAAACGAGCCCAGGTACACCGAGCCGTCGGGGTTGCGCGATGACAGCGAGGCGGGGGGCGGCGCGTCAAACCACAGGTCGCCGTAGGGGTTGTCTTCGATGACGGGCAGACCGGTCTCGATGGCAACCTGGGCCACGGCAGCGCGGCGCGCCTCGGTCATGGTGCGGCCAGTGGGGTTCTGGAAGTTGGGCAGCAGGTACACAAAACGGGCGGCATCGGCACCGTTACCTGCTTTGGCGCGCAGGTCCGCCGCGTCCACGCCTTCATCGTCGCTGGCCACGCTGACCACGGTGGGTTCCATGGGGGTGTAGGCCTGCAGGGCACCCAGGTAGGTGGGCGTTTCCACCAGAATGCGGCTCCCTGCGTCGATGAGGATTTTGGCCACCAGGTCCAGGCCCTGTTGCGAGCCGGTGGTGATCAGCACCTGGTCGGGGTCTACCGACATGCCTTGCTTTTTCAGGTCATGCGCCACCCAGTCGCGCAAGGGGCCGTAGCCTTCGCTGGCCGCGTATTGCAAGGCGCTGCGGCCGTCCTGACTCAGCACCTTTTGCGTGGCCTCGGCCATGGCCTGAATGGGGAAAGTGTCGGGGGAGGGCAGGCCGCCCGCGAAGCTGACGATGCCCGGCTTCTCTGTGACTTTCAGGATCTCGCGGATCACGGACGGGTTCATTTTTTCGGCGCGGCGGGCCAGTTTCCAGCTCATGGGTGCTCCTGTTGAATAGCGGTATGGGTGTGGTTGTGTCGGTCAGCGTGTCGGGTGTGGCGTCAGGCCGTGGGGCGTTGGGTCAGCAGCAGGCGCAGGGCCAGGGCGGCCAGCACCGTGGCCAGCACCCGCCCCTGGGCTTGTGCCCATGCCGGCTTTTGGGCCAGCTGTTGCGACAGCGCTTGCGCTAACTGCCCTCCCACCAAACCCAGAAGCCCATGAAACACCACCGAGGCCACCGTCAGCACCCCGCCCAGCACAGCCAGTTGCACCGCCACGGGGGTGTCGGTGTGCTCCACAAACTGCGGAAGAAACACCAGAAAAAACAACAAAGCTTTGGGGTTGAGCAGGCTGTTGAGCGCGGAGCGCCGTACCACGTTCTGCAGCGATTGTGCCCCGGCAGGTGTGACCGTCAGTTGCCCAGGGTGACGCCAGGCGTTCCAGGCCATCCACAACAGGTAGGCCGCTCCACCCAGGCGCAACACGTCAAAAGAGGGTGGCCACGCCGCCACCAGCCCGGCCACACCGGTGGCTGTGAGCACGGTCAGCACCACATCGGCTATGCCAATACCCAGCGCCACAGCCAGCCCGCCGCGCGGCCCCATGGCCACGGCGTGAGACAGAACAAATGCCATGTTGGGGCCGGGTGACAGAAACAGGGCCAGCGTGGTGCTCAGAAAGAGCAAGAGCGTGGTGGTCGAGATCATGGTTGGCTTCCCTGGCCTTCCTTGTTTGCATCGGGTGCTGGCACCACGCCATAGGTGCGCATGGCGCTGGCCACTTGCGATGCCTCGGTGGTGTCGCTTGGAAACAGCCGGTAGCTAGGGGCCACGATGGGCTCAACTGCCGTCACCGTGACCAGGATCGCGGCGCGGATGGGGAACTTGCCCTGGGTTTGTGACAGCAACAGGGGTTCCAGCCCCGCAAAGCGCGGGTCGGCAGGCAAGACAGCCATCGCCTCGCCCAGCAGCTTGAAGCCTTTCTGGGTGAACACGTTGACAAAGCTGACGCACACGCGCGGGTTGTCGGCCAGGTTGCGCACGGTGGTGGGCGACGCGATGTGGGCAATGACCAGGTGCTCTGCGTCGACCGCAGCAAACACCTCTTTGGGCGACACATTGGGCTGGCCTTGGGCGTCGCAGGTGGCCAGCCAGCACAGCACGCTGGTGTTCAGGGCGTCGAGCACTTGGGGCGTGAGCATGGGGTGGGTTCCTTTCATCCTAAAGGCTTCAGCGCGCGGGCATGGCCAGCCGCTTGCCCATGAACACGGTGCCCACCACGGCCAGGGCAAAGCCCACGGTCATGGTTTCCAGCGGCTCGCCCAACAGGGGCACGGCAGCCAGGATGCTGATGAAGGGTTGCAGCAGCTGTACCTGGCTCACCCGAAGCGCCCCCCCAATGGCCAGGCCCCGAAACCAAGCGAAGAAACCCGCCCACATCGAGAACACCCCTACATAGCCCAGCGCCATCCACGATGCGGGTGCAATGGGCTGCGTTGGCCAGGTGGCCCAGGCCACGGGCAAGGCGAAAGGCAGGGCCATGAGGCACATCCAGCAAATGACGCGCTCAGCCCCCAGCTCGGGTGTGACCTGTGCGCCGTACACATAGCCCAGTGCCGCCGACAGCATGGCCCCCAGCAGCAGCACGTCGGCTAGCTCGAAAGCAAAGTACCCGCTGTGCTGGTAGGCACGCAGCAGCGAAAACACCACCACCAGCCCACTGCCCAGCACCGCACACAGCCAGAAGCCCAGCCGTGCGCGCTGGTGCAGCACCCACGCGGCCATGGCGGCGGTTGCCAGCGGCAGCAGCGCGGTCAGCACCGCAGCGTGGCCTGAACTGACCTGGCGCAAGGCCAGTGCCAGCAGCAGTGGGAAACCCAAGGCGTTGCACAGCATGGCAATGGCCAGTGGTTTGCGCTGGTGGGGCTTGGGCAATGGCGAGCGCGTGGCAAGCAGAAACACGGCCGACAGGCAGCCAGCTATCACCACCCGCGCAAAGGTGATGAACCAGGGCGATAACTGGGGCGCATCGGCCGGGCCTGTGGCCAGTCGCGTCATGGGCAGAGTGAGGGCGAACACGGTCACCCCCACCAGGCCCAGCCACAGGCCACGGGTTTCGTTGCTCATGCGGGTGCGGGGGAGTTTGGGTGTGGTGCTTGCTGTGGTCATGGCGCCCCTCCGGTGGCTGAGAAGCCCAGCGCACTGCTCGCCATCCAGAGGGCGGTGAGCACCAGCACGCCTGCCATGAACCGGTTGAAGGCCAGCAGCCTGACCCCGGTGGGTACGCCTGCCACCACCGGCCCGGCCAACCAGCCACGCAGCAGCGAACCCACCAGCGCATACAGCAGGTTGCTGAAGAAGCCAAAGGCCACCATCAGCGGGAGTATTTGCAGGGTCCGCACGGTGGCGTCGGGGCGGCCCGCTATCCACCCGGCCACCACAGCCAGGGCCAGCATCCAGGCCTTGATATTCAGAAACTGAAGCGCCACGCCTTGCCAGAAGGTCACGTTCAACCGTGCGCTGTCGGCTTGGCTCAACGACCTGGTGCGCGCCAGGCGCGAGGCCAGCCACAACAGGTAGGCCAAGCCCCC
Organism: Burkholderiaceae bacterium; assembly: GCA_030695205.1. GTDB lineage: Bacteria > Pseudomonadota > Gammaproteobacteria > Burkholderiales > Burkholderiaceae_C > UBA2334. The sequence continues at coordinate 203,857 of JAUYTN010000021.1, forward strand.
GGCCAGAATGCCCCAGCGCAAGAGCGGTGCGGCCACCACCAATGCCCCCAGCCCCGCAGCACACAGGGCAAACAGCAAGCCCCAGCCCACGGGGACGGCGCACACAAAGTGCAGCGCGCCCCGCAAGCCCCGGTTGGCTGCCAGGGCTGTGCTCAGGGTGGTGTTGGGTCCGGGCGTGAAGCTGGTGGCGGTGGCCAGTATCAGCAAAGCGGTGAGTTCGGTGTCGGTCATGGGGTGGGGTGTTCTGGAGCTTCAATGTAGCCTCGCTGGCCATACACCGCCCATACAGCTGGCTGGTGCAGATCGTTTGCTGTGTGGGAGCCTGTTTCCATACAGAAAGCGGGCACACTGACGCCGTGTAGGAGCTTTGCCGATGTTGAAGAAAACCCCCAGCCAGTCCCTGACCGAGCAACTCTCGCAGCGGTTGGCCCAGCGCATCCGAGACCGCTTGTTGCCCGCCGGGGCACGGTTGCCCAGCGTGCGCGAGACCGCCCGGACCCAGGGCGTGAACCCATCCACCGTGGTGGCGGCCTATGACCAGTTGCTGGCCTGGGGTCTGGTGGAGGCGCGGCCAAGGCGGGGCTTTTTTGTGCGGGAATTGGACAAAAAAGTGCCACCAGCGCTTGATAGCATTGGGTTTCCAGCTACAGGCAGATGGACCACCCTCGCGGCGCCAGAGGCCGCTGCCGCCCGGCCTCAGGCCTCGCCCATCACCTCGCCCATCAACGCCACGGCGCTGATTCGGGGCATGTTCCACCACCTCAGCGACAAGCCACAGCCGGGCATGGGCGTGTTCCCCCCCGATTGGATGGCCAGCACCTTCATGACGGCGGCGGTGCGCAGGGTGGTCAGCCCGGCGGCGCTGCAGACCGCGTCACTCAGCTATGGCGAGCCCAAGGGCGATCCCGGCTTGCGCCAGGCGCTGTCCACCCGCTTGCGCGGCATGGACATCGACGCTGCGCCGGGACACATCATCACCACCGTGGGAGCCACCCATGCGTTGGACGTGGTCAGCCGCACCCTGCTCAAACCCGGTGACGCGGTGATGGTGGAAGAGCCTGGCTGGGCGGTGGAGTTTGCCCGCCTGGATGCCCTGGGCGCGCGCATTCTGCCAGTGCCCCGTGGCCCACTGGGCCCCGACTTGGAGGTGATGGCCCGCTACTGCGAGGCCTCGCCGACCGGTGCGCCACCCAAGCTGTTCGTGAGTGTGAGCGTGCTGCACAACCCCACGGGCCAGTCTTTGAGCCCCGGCCATGCCCACCGCGTGCTGCAATTGGCCCACCAGCACGGCTTTTATGTGGTGGAAGACGACACCTACAGCCACATCGCCCCGCCACACGCCACCCGGTTGTGTGCGTTGGATGGCCTTCGCCAAACCATTTACGTGAGCGGTTTTGCCAAAATCCTGGCGCCCAATTGGCGGGTGGGTTTTCTGGCCGCACCACCCGAGTTGACCGAGCGCCTGCTCGACACCAAGCTGCTGGGCACCCTGACCACACCCAGCCTGCTGGAGAAAGCGCTGGCGCTGTGTATGGAGCAAGGCCAGTTGCGCCGCCACGCCGAGCGGCTGCGCACGCGGCTGGACGGGGCACGCAGTCGCAGCGTCAAGCTGGCGCTGGCAGCCGATTGCACCTTTGTGGCAGAGCCCGCTGGCCTGTTCGGCTGGGTGGATACTGGGGTGGACACCGAGGCGCTGGCCCAGCGCATGTTGGACGAAGGCTATTTGCTGGCCCCCGGGGCACTGTTCCATGCGGCGCGCAAACCCAGCACGCTGATGCGCATCAACTTCGCCACCACTCAGGAGGCGGCGTTTTGGTCCACCTTGGTCCGGGTGAAGGACGCCATGGCGCAGTGAGTGGGCTTGCGTCTCCGGCACTCCCTTGTGGTCCATCCTCCAGATGGGTCGCTGCGGGTGGATTGCAGCCAATGCCTCCGAAAGCCCTGCGGGCTGCCAGGTCCTTATTGGCCCGTCAGCGCCTCTTGTCGCTCCAAGGCCGCCAGCAGTTCGTCGTCGATGGCAGCGTGGCGAGCGGCCAGGGCAGCGGCCCGCACCGGCTCGGTGGTATACAGCTGCCCGTCGGCCAACTCTTGGTCGATTCGCTGCTGCTCGCCCTCCAGCGCTGCCAACAGGGCAGGCAGCGCATCCAACTCCCTCTGTTCTTTGTAGCTCAGCTTCTTCCGGGATGGCGCACCAGCGTTGCCGGCTGGGGCGCTGCTGGCGGTTGCTTTTTTGCTGGTATCTGTCGTGGGGGCAAGGCTTGCGGTGGGGCGGCTGGCCGATGCGGGCGCGCTGCGTGCCGACTGCGTCAGCCAGTCCTGCACATCCCCTTCATATTCCCGCCACACACCATCACCCTCGAACGCCAGGGTGCTGGTCACCACGTTGTCCAGAAACCGCCGGTCGTGGCTGACCAGAAACACCGTGCCCTCGTACTGGTCAAGCAGCTCCTCCAGCAACTCCAGGGTGTCAATGTCCAGGTCGTTGGTGGGCTCGTCCAGCACCAGCACGTTGGCTGGCCTGGCAAATAGGCGGGCGAGCAGCAGGCGGTTGCGCTCACCCCCTGACAGTGTTTTGACGGGAGCCGTGGCCCGTGCTGGCGAGAACAGGAAGTCCGCCAGGTAGCTCTTGACGTGGGTGCGTTTGCCGTTGATCTCGATCCACTCGCTGCCTGGGCTGATGAAATCCTCCAGCGTGGCTTCGAGGTCGATCTGGTGCCTTAGCTGGTCAAAGTAGGCGACCGATTGCTTGCTGCCCTGGCGCACGGAGCCGCTGTCGGGCTGTAATTCCCCCAGAATGAGTTTGAGCAAGGTGGTTTTCCCGGCGCCATTGGGGCCAATCAGCCCCACCTTGTCACCCCGCAAAATGGTGCCTGTGAAGTCGCGCACCACGGTCTTGCGGCCCGAAGGGCCATCAAAGTGTTTGCTGACGCCCTCCAGCTCGGCGACGATTTTTCCGCTCGTGTTGCCGGTGGCGACATCCAGCCTGACCCGCCCGACCACATCGCGTCGCTCGGCCCGTGCTGCCCTCAGGTGCTCCAGGCGCGTGATGCGTCCCTGTGCACGCGTCCGTCGAGCCTCCACGCCCTTCCGAATCCAAACCTCTTCCTGCGCCAGGAGTTTGTCCGCCCTGGCATTGATGACCGCCTCTTGTGCCAGTTGCTCTTCTTTCAGTGTCTGGTATTGGGCAAAGTTGCCCGGGTAGCTGAGCAAACGGCCTCGATCCAGATCGACCATGCGGGTGGCGACGGCATCCAAAAATGCGCGGTCGTGGCTGATGACCACGGCGCTGCCCGCAAACTCTTTAAGCAAGCTCTCCAACCAGCCGATCGAATCCAGGTCCAGGTGGTTGGTGGGTTCGTCCAACAGCAGCACATCGGGGCGGCTGACCAGCGCCTGCGCCAAAGCAACCCGCTTTTTCAGTCCACCCGACAAAGTACCGACGCGGGCTGCCGCGTCCAAATGCAGGCGCTGCAGGGTCTCATCGACGCGCTGCTCCCAATTCCACGCATCGAGCGACTCGATGGTGGTTTGCAGCTGGTCCAAGTCCAACCCGTCCTCCCCACTCAGATAGCGGTCCCGGGCCGCAATGGCGGTTGCCAGGCCTTCGCTGGCAACCTCGAACACTGTGCAGCTGTCATCCATAACGGGTTCTTGCGGCACATACGCAATCCGCACATTGCCCTGTACTTGCAGCACACCATCGTCTGCACGTTCGATACCCGCCAGAATTTTCAGCAAGGACGACTTGCCAGTGCCGTTTCTGCCAATCAGCCCAACGCACTCGCCAGCCTCCAGTGAAAAACCCGTGTGATCGAGAAGGGGTACGTGCCCGAAAGCCAACTGGGCATCGGTCAGTGCAATAAGTGCCATGGGGGGGTCCGTGAAAGTGCGAGAGCAACTCGCCTGAGCGCGTCAGGCGGCGACCGACAGCGGCAAAGGTGCTTGCGGGTTCGCCCCCAGATTATCGGTGCCGGTGCGCACCCCAACCCGGGCAAACTCAGGCACCGTGTTCCCGCCCCAGCCCCGCCGGTCTGTGCAACAAGTCAGAAAACCTAGGGATTTCACGCATACGCCACAAAAAAGCAGTACACTACACGCCCTGCAGACGAGATTCGTTCTGTGAACCAAGGCAAGCAAGCAAAAAGCAGCATGATTTGGAAAACAGAAAAATTCTCATGCTATAATGCAAGGCTTCGCTGATCACGGCGAAGAAAGACACCGAGTCGACAGATGAGGTGTGTGTTCATTAAAAATACACAGCCGATAAGCGTGGGCGTTTGAAGGCGGTCTCGAAAGAGGCGG